>JAGHRD010000002.1:0-649937 GCA_017744045.1 Tropicibacter sp. R15_0
CCCGCCCACCCCGACACCGCAAAGGGCCTGAGAGATGAGTTTGGAAGACGCCAAAACCGAAGTGGATCACGCTTTCACCCGAGCGGATTTCAAAGGCCCATCCTTTGAAAATGTATTTGCCGGGGCCCCATCTTTTCTGCGCCGCCGCTATAGCAAGGATTTGAGCGGCGTTGATATGGCTGTCACCGGTTTGCCTTTTGACCAGGCGGTCACCAATCGGCCCGGTACCCGGCTTGGCCCGCGGGCTATCCGCGAAGCTTCGCTTTTGCAGCCCTGCGATGCGCCTTATGGCTGGGGTTTTGATGTGTTGAGCGAATTTGCCATCGCGGATTATGGCGATATGGCCTTTGACTATGCGCGCCCCGATCTGGTGCCCGGCTTGATCCAGAGCCATGTTGCCGGGATTTTGGGGCAGGGGGCGGCCTGCATTGCGCTTGGCGGCGATCATTCGGTGACGCTGGGCTGTCTGCGTGCCCATGCGGAAAAACACGGTCCCCTGAGCGTGATCCAGTTTGACGCCCATACAGACACCTGGGCGGACGATGATCTAAGCCGGGTCGATCATGGTACCTTTATGTATAAGGCCGCCAAAGAAGGGACGGTCATTGCCGGGCGCTCGGTTCAGATTGGCATTCGGACGGATAATCCCGACACGATCGGGTTCAATATTCTCGATGCGCGAGATGTGCACCGCCTTGGGCCAGAGGCGATTGCGCAGAAGGTCAAAGAGATTGTTGGTGATCATCCCTGTTACCTGACCTTTGACATTGATGCACTTGACCCGGCCTTTGCCCCGGGCACGGGAACGCCGGTTTGGGGCGGGCTCACCAGCCATCAGGCGGCGGTTGCCTTGCGTGACCTTGCCGGGATCAATCTGGTTGGCGGCGATGTGGTCGAGGTCTCGCCGCCCTTTGACACGACCGGGGCCACGGCCATTGCGGCGGCGCATGTGGCGACGGAGTTGCTCAGCCTGTGGGCCTGGACGCGGCGCTGACCTTAGTCGGGTTTGGGGCACGGCAAAGAAACCGGTGGATAACCGCCTTTGTGATCACGTGAGGCTTTTAGAATCGCCCGTCCGGGTGCAACCATGCGCATAACCAAAACAATAAGAGCAGAGGGCCATCGTGCGCATGGTTTTTTTCGCGATTCTGATCGTCGTCTTGGGCGGGCTGGGCTGGATTCGCTTTGCCCCATCCGATGCCGCCTATTGGCATGTCGATCCAAAAGTAACCACCGATCAGGACCTGAAAGATGGGGTGCGCAGGCGTTTGGCCGGCGATGAGGCTGTTTTCACCAAATTGAATGACCTGATCATGAACACGCCACGCACCACAGTCTTGGCTGGCAGCGCCGCCGATGGGCATGTGACCTATGTCACGCGCAGCCTGTGGTTTGGCTTTCCCGACTACACCACCGTGCAACGTGATGGTGACGTTTTGGAAATCTGGGCGCGCTTGCGATTTGGCAGTTCGGATCTTGGCGTGAACAAGGCGCGGGTTGATGGATGGCTCAACGCATTGGCGCAGATGGGCACCTGACCCCTTGACCCGGGCGGTGCAATGGGCAATTCAACCTGAATGATCCCAAGAGACCGTTTACAACAGATCAAAGAACGCCTGGAATATGTCGAGGCGCGTATGTCGACCGGCGAAGGTGACATTGCGCAGCTGGGCCGTGAATATTCTGACCTGAAGCCGGTCGTGGATCAGATCCGCGACTGGGAACAGCTGGTCGAGGATATTGCCGAAGCCGAGGCCATGCTTGATGACCCGGAAATGCGCGAATTGGCCGAAGAAGAGCTGCCCGAAATGCGGGCGCGCTTGCCCGAGCTGGAACATGCGGTTCAGCTGAGCCTCTTGCCCAAGGATGCCGCTGACGGGCGTCCGGCCATGCTGGAAATTCGCCCCGGTACGGGCGGGGATGAGGCGGCGCTGTTTGCCGGTGATCTAGCGCGTATGTATCAACGATATTGCGAGGCGCGAGGCTGGCGTTGGGAGGTCATCGAAGAGGCGATGTCGGAACTTGGCGGTGTGCGTGAACTGGTGGTGCGCATCGAAGGGGACAGTGTCTTTGCCCGGATGAAATTTGAATCCGGTGTGCACCGTGTGCAACGCGTGCCCGAGACGGAATCCGGCGGGCGCATTCACACCTCGGCGGCGACGGTGGCGGTTCTGCCTGAGGCCGAAGAGGTGGATATCAACATTGACCCCAATGAGATCCGCATCGACACCATGCGCGCCTCTGGTGCTGGTGGTCAGCATGTGAACACCACGGATTCCGCTGTTCGTATCACTCATATCCCGTCGGGAATTGTGGTCACGAGCTCGGAAAAATCCCAACACCGCAACCGCGAGATTGCCATGCAGGTTCTGCGCGCGCGTCTGTTTGATCTGGAGCGGCAGAAGGTTGCAGATGAACGCTCGGCTGATCGGAAATCTCAAGTCGGGTCAGGGGATCGCTCGGAACGGATTCGGACTTATAACTTCCCGCAAGGGCGGATGACCGATCACCGCATTGGCCTGACGCTCTATAAGCTTGATCAGATCATGGGCGGTGATCTGGATGAGATCGTGGATGCGCTGACTGCGGAACATCAAGCCACGCTGCTGGCGGAGATGGAGACATGAGCCGCGGGAGAAATTCCGTGCACGGAATTTGCAAATTCCATCGATGGAATTTGGGAGCATCCGGACGGTCTGTTGTGGTGCAAAGGGGCCGTTATGCGCGCGTCTGACCTGCTGGTTCAGGCCGCGCGACGTTTGAATGGAGCGGGCATTCCAGACGCCAACCGCGATGCGCGCAAGCTGTTGGCCTTTGCCTTGCAAATCGATCCGTCGCGTTTGACGTTGGTTCTGCCTGAGGATGTGTCCGACGAGCAAGCTGAGGCGTTTCAAAACCTGATCGAGAGGCGCGCCGCGCGTGAGCCGGTCAGCCATCTGACCGGAACGCGTCTGTTCTATGGGCGCAGTTTTCATGTGTCGCCCAATGCGCTCGACCCGCGACCCGAGACAGAAAGTTTGATCGAGGCCGCTTTGACACAGCCGTTTTCACGGGTTTTGGACCTTGGCACGGGAACAGGGTGCATTTTGCTCACGCTTCTCGCTGAGCGGACAGAGGCCAGTGGCGTGGGCGTCGATCTCAGCGCCGAGGCGCTGGAGGTCGCAAAAGCCAATCGGGATGCGCTGCAACTGACGGATCGGGCAGAGTTGTACCAAGGCAACTGGTTTGGCGCTGTGCCCGCCAACTGCCCCCCCTTTGATCTTATCCTTTCCAACCCGCCCTATATCGCACTGTCGGAAATGGCGGATCTGGAACCGGAGGTGCGTGACTATGAGCCAAGGCTTGCCCTGACCGATGAGGGGGACGGGCTGCAGGCCTATCGCGATATTCTTGCTGTTGTTCAGGCGTTTCTAGCCCCCGGCGGGCGCGTCATGGTTGAAATAGGTCCGACCCAGGCCAGTGACGTCACAAAGCTGATGCAACAGGCGGGGTTAACCGGTGTTGAAACGATTCCTGATATGGATGGGCGCGACCGCGTCGTTCTGGGGCGAAAATCCACCGAATAGGCCGCATTGCATGAAAAAACGCCGGGAACTGTCAGGTTTCCCTCTTGTTTTGGGGCACATCCTGTGGTTATTCATATGGCGTCGGGACGACGGATGGCATGCAGCATGTCCGGCCCGACGGTAAGCCAAACATAACGGTGATCGGTTATTCTGGGGCGCAGGATGCGCCTGTCTCGGTCCCTCAACAGTCGAAAATCAGGCTGAGTATCAAAACATTATGCGATCTTCCAAATCTCGTTCGCGGAACAAGAACAACCGCAACCGCAACAACAATCTTGGCAATGTGGTCAATCGGGTCTTTGACAGCTCTGGCCCCGAGGGCAAGGTGCGCGGCACGCCCCAGCAGATCATCGACAAGTATAACCAGCTGGCCCGCGACGCCACGCTGAGCAATGACCGGGTTGCGGCAGAGAATTTCCAACAACACGCAGAGCATTACATGCGTCTGCTGAGCGAAGCGCAGAAAGAACAAGAAGCGCGCCGCGAACAGCAGGAAAAAGAAAACCGCGAACGTCAGGCGCAGCGCGACCGTGACCGCGCCCAGCGTGAGGCGCAGCAGGCGGAACGTCAGCAGGCGCAGCAGCAGCCCCAAAATCAGCCTCAGCATCAGCCAGGCCCGCAAATGGACCCATCCGAGGCGGATCAGCCAGATGTGCTTGAGGTGGTGACACCAACCGGGGACGAGTCTGATTTGGTTGTCGACACGCCCGAAGCCAAAGCCGAAGCGCAGCCCGTGGCTGAGCCCGCCGAAGAGCCAGCCGCGGCTGAGGAAAAGCCCAAGGCAGAAAAGCCCAAGAAACCGCGCGCGCCCCGCAAACCTCGCGCCCCGCGCAAGCCCAAGGCCGAAGCGGCCCCAAAAGAAGAAGCACCAGCCGAGGCTGAACCTGCTGATGCCAAGCCAGCCGCTAAAGAAGGCGAAGCCCCCGCGGCGGAGTAAGCTGTACTCTTTGTGAATGAGAAAGCCCGTACCAGAGATGGTGCGGGCTTTTGTTTTTGCCCTGTGTGGGCCTGACCCTCACGACTGGATTGCAACAAAAACACCGCCCAAAGAGGTTTTGGGCGGTGTGCTATCATGAGGGAAATCGCTTTAGGCGAATTCAACACCGTCATTGATCATCGGCAGGTTGGCCACGATCACGCCGGTATTGGCAATCGCGTTTGCCAAGGCCGGAGCTGAGGGGGGCGTGCCCGGTTCGCCAATGCCGCTTGGGGCTTCGGCGGAGGGGATGATATGGGTTTCAATCGCCCCGATATCGCCAATGCGCAACGGTTCGTAATCCGGGAAGTTGGATTGATCCACGACGCCGCCGGTCAGCGTGATCTCATCACGCATCACATGGCCGAGCCCATAGCCAACACCGCCCTCGATCTGCGCTTTGACCACATCCGGGTTCACCGCGATGCCGCAATCCACGGCGCAGGTGACCTTTTCAATCTGGACGCCATCATCGGGGTTGCCCGAGATTTCAACCACTTCGGCGACAAAACTGCCAAAGGATTTGTGCACGGCAATTCCCTGGCTGCGACCTTCGGGGGCGTTGCCCCAATTGCCTTTCTCGGCGGCTAGTTTCAGAACCGCTGCCTTGCGTTTGGCATCGGCACTGTCGCCCAGATGGGCCAGTCGGAATTCGACCGGGTCCCGATCTGCGGCCTTGGCCACGAGATCCATCATAGCCTCCATCGCATAACCGGTGTGGGTGTGACCAACCGAACGCCACCACAGGGTCGAGGTGGCCTTTTTGGTGTCGGTCAATCCCACGCGGAAACCGGGCAGGGTGTAAGGCGTGTCAGATACACCCTCGACCGAGGAATGGTCGATGCCGTCATGGACCATCATGGATTCAAAGGCGGTGCCCTTCATGATGGATTGCCCGGCGATGCGGTGCTCCCATGCCAGGATCTCGCCCTCGGCGGAGAGGCCAACCTTGACCTTGTGACCAAAGGCCGGGCGATACATGCCACCGCGCACATCGTCCTCGCGGCTCCAGACCAGTTTCACCGGGCGGGTCCGGTCAGTGATGGCAAAGGCCAGCGCCGCCTCAACCTGATAATCGGCATTAGGAGTGGCGCGGCGACCGAATGAGCCGCCCGCCAACATGGTGTTGATACGCACCTTGTCCATGGGCAGTTGCAGGATCTGCGCCAGAGCCATTTGCGGCCCCGTTGGCATTTGCGCCCCGTCATGCAGGGTCACGCCGCCATCCTCATTGGCCTCGATGGTGCAGGTCAGCGGTTCCATCGGGGCATGGGCGAGCAGGGGGAAATAGAACGTCTTTTCAATAACCTTGGCGGCCTGATCCATGGGGCCTGCCTCGGTCTTGGTCACGTTGTACTCTGCGTCACCTTCTAGTGCTGCAAGGATTTCCTCTTTGATTTGCGCACTGTCTCGGGTTTCGGCGGCAGACAGATCCCATTCGACGCTGAGCGCATCCCGGGCCTGCATGGCGGCCCAGGTGTTTTCAGCATAAACCGCCACAGCGGCATTATTGGGCAGGGTTGCAGCGCGGATGAACCCTTTGATTGATTTGGCCTCGCTGTCGTCAAAGCTGGCGACCAGACCGCCGGATTGTTCGGGACGGGCCAACATGACGACCATCTGGTTGGGCAGATGCACATCCATGGCGTACATGGCCGTGCCATTGCCCTTGATTTCGCTGTCCAGACGACGCACCTGCGGATTGCCGATCAGGCGCCATTGCTCAGGCGTCTTCAGCACCGGTTCCGCCGGGGCCTCAAGCTGCGCTGCCGCCGCGACAAAGTCGCCCAGTGGCGCGGATTGCCCGCCGCCGATGACCATGCCGTCAACAATGTCCAAGCTGCCTGCCTCAACGCCCCAAGCTTGGGCCGCGGCCTCTAGGATCACGGCTCGGGCCGCCGCACCGGCCTGGCGGTATTGCATGAAGGAGTTCGCCATGGCGGTCGACCCACCGGTGCCCTGGAAACCGCCAAAGAACAGGTTGGCATAAAGCTCGGCATTGGACGGGGCGAATTCGTAGTCGATCTGATCCATGGTCACGCCGATTTCTTCGGCGATCAGGGTGCTCAGACCGGTTGCAGGGCCCTGGCCCTTTTCAAAATGCTTGATGATGGCAACGACGCGGCCCTGATCGTTAATCTTCACGAACGGGTTCAACTGGGCGGTCTCAGACCCGGCGGCCAAAGCGCCATCGGGGCGTAGACCGACCATCAGAACGGCACCAGCAGCGGCGGCGGATTTCAGGAAACCACGGCGAGATGTCTTGAGTGTCATGATCAAGCCTCCAGGATTTCAGACGCGCGCTGAATACCGGCGCGGATGCGTTGATAGGTGGCGCAGCGGCAGGCATTGCCATTCATATAGTCGTTGATCTCTTCAACCGATGGCTTGGGATTTTCCTGCAAAAGACCAACGGCCGACATGATCTGACCAGACTGGCAATAGCCACATTGCACGACATCCAGCTCTTTCCAGGCTTGCTGGATCGCGGCCCCTTCGGGTGTGTCGCCAATGGTTTCGATGGTGGTGATTTCGGCCCCTTCGACATCTTCGATAAAAGTCTGGCAAGAGCGAGCCGGTTCGCCGTCAACATGAACGGTGCATGCGCCACAAGACGCAACACCGCAGCCAAATTTGGTGCCGGTCAGTTTCAGTTCGTCCCGGATAACCCACAAAAGCGGGGTCCCTGGATCGGCGTCGACGGAATGCTCGACGCCATTTAGCTTGAGAGTGATTGTCATGAGAGGTGCCCTGTTAGATTAGCGCGCGTTTGGTGGTGTAAACCATGTAGTTTACACTAAGCGTTAATCAAGCGAGGTGTAAACCCTTGCGTTTACCCCAACATGACCCATATTAAGGTGTTTGACAAACTCCAAGAGCAGAACCCGGACCCGTGTCGGAAAAGAGAGAAGACATTTACAGGGCGGCAGTTGCCGAATTTCAGGAACGCGGATTTCATGCCACCAGCATGGATGGGATTTCTGCGCGCGCCGGTGCATCCAAAAGAACGGTCTATAAGCACTTTGAAAGCAAAGAGAATTTGTTTCGTGAATTGATGCGCCGTCACTGGGCGCGTTTCGTCGAAGTCTATGATGTGCGCTATGATCCCAGCCGCGATATACGTGACCAATTGCGGGAATTTGGCCGCGAAGAAGGGCGGCTTTTGACCTCACCCGAAGTGATGGCCACGACTCGGTTGGTGATGAGCGAAGTGTTGCGCAGCCCGGAACTGGTCGAACAGAACGAGGAAAAAACCAACTACCGCGCCGGGATCGAAGCCATGCTGCGCGCGGCCAGCGCGGATGGAAAGTTACAGGTTGCCGATGCCGAACAGGCGGCGGAAGAGTTCATTTCGCTGATCAAGGGCAAAGCGTTTTGGCCGGTTGTTTTCGGCGCGCCTGTTTTGTCTCAGGACGATATGAGCGCGCTGATCGAAAGCAGTGTCGAGATGATCATGGCGCGCTATGGGGTTTGAACCTGGGTCCTGACCTTATTCTTCAAACTGCCGCGCCAGGGCGCAGAAGGCTTCCAATGGCACCTGTTCAGCGCGTTCGGTTGGTTTGATTCCGGCAGCGGTCAGACGGTCTTCGACATCAGCGCCCAGAGGTTTCAACGCCGAGCGCAGCATCTTGCGCCGTTGATTGAATGCGGTGGCGACGACCTTTTCCAACAGATCCGCACGGGCCGGAAAGCGCGGTTCGGGCAGGGCGGTCAGGTGCACTACGGCGGAATGGATCTTGGGGGGCGGCGAAAACGCCTCGGGCGGTAGTGTGAGCGCGATGCGCGGGTTGGCGCGCCATTGCGACAGGATGGCAAGGCGACCATAGGCTTTGGAGCCGGGCTGCGCTGTAATGCGCTCGGCCACTTCTTTTTGGAACATCAGCGTGAGTGAGGACCAGAAAGGCGGCCAGTCCTTTGGGGTCAACCAACGCACCAGTAATTCAGTCCCGACATTGTAGGGCAGGTTGGCGCAGATCGCGATGGGCGGGGTCAGATGAGCCAGCGGGTCAATCTGGAGCGCGTCGCCTTCGACAAAGGAAAACCGGTCAGGATAGAGGTCCTGGATCTGCTGAAGGGCTGGCAGGCAGCGGCTGTCTTTTTCGATGGCGAGCACTTTGCGCGCCCCTTCGGCCAGCAAGCCGCGGGTCAGACCACCGGGGCCGGGGCCGACTTCGATCACATCGGTGTTGGACAGATCTCCGGCGATGCGGGCAATGCGGGAGGTCAGATTCAAGTCGAGCAGAAAATTCTGCCCCAGCGCCTTTTTCGCCTTGAGCTGATGGGTGGCGATGACGTCCCGCAAAGGCGGCAGTGAATCGATTTGGCTCATGTCAGTCCCTTGCGGCGGTCGGTCCAAATTTCGTCGACGAAATTTGCAAATTCCATGGATGGAATTTGGTCACGCTTCGTTCGACCCGTTTTGCGCCAGATGATGGGCCAGTTTCAAGGCCTCAACCGTTGAGGTTGGATTGGCCAGCCCTTTGCCTGCGATGTCAAAGGCGGTGCCATGGTCAGGCGAGGTGCGGATAAAGGGCAGGCCAAGCGTCACGTTGACGCCGCGGTCAAAATCCAGCGTCTTGATCGGGATCAGCGCCTGATCGTGATACATGCAGATCGCCACATCGTAATTGCCACGGGCGCGGGCGTGGAACATCGTATCGGCGGGCAGGGGGCCAGAGAGGTTCAGCCCCTCGGCCCGCAACCTGTCCAAGACCGGCGCGATCAGGGTGGCGTCTTCGTGCCCCATACGGCCACCTTCGCCCGCATGCGGGTTCAGACCGGCCACGGCGATGCGCGGTGTGGCAATGCCGAATTGCTCTTTCAGAGCGGTGGTCGTGATGCGAATACGCTTTTCCAGTAGCTCTTCGGTCAGTGCGTCAGGCACCTCGGAAATGGCGATGTGGATTGTCGCAGGCACAACGCGCAATTGCTCAGAGGCCAGCATCATCACAACCTCATCCGCCCCGGCCAGGTGGGCCAGAAACTCGGTATGACCCGGAAAGCGGAAATTGGCCCCTTCGGCCAAAGCCTGTTTGTGGATGGGCAGGGTGCAGAGCGCTGAGGCCAAGCCGTGCATCACCAGATCGACACCGCTTTCGATCGACGCGATCACCCCTTTGGCATGGCGCGGTTGCGCCTGCCCAGCCACACGCGGGCCGTTGAAGGGCATGGGCAAGATCGGCAGACCGGTTGCGCAGGCCTGGAGCGCGTCGCGCGGATCATCCAGCACGGCATGGGGCACGGAACCCGGCAAATGCGCCGGGTCGCCGACCCAGAAAAATGGCACATCCTGCCCGATCTCCTGCCATGCGGCTTCGATCAGTTCCGGTCCAATGCCTGCCGGTTCGCCGCAGCTGACGGCGACCGGCAAAACAGGTGTTTTCTGGATCATTTCTCGATGATGCGTGCATCAGCGCGCAATTGCGCGAGGTAACCATCCGCCAGATTGGCCACGCGTTTGTTGCGCAAGCCAAGTGTAACCTGATCGCGATCCGCATCCTCGGAAATTTTGTTGGTGCGCCCGCAGAGCATCAGGAAGACAAGGGTTTGCCCATCGGCGCGGGTCAAGGCGGTAGACACCTCGCCGGGATCGAGTTTGGACAATTCATATGCCACATCAGTGGGAATTTCCGATGGGGGCAGGGTGTCGCGTTGCAGAACCTCTTCGGGCTGGCCTTTGGCAATGCCATAGAGGTCATCGCAGCGATCCACCTTGCTTTTCAGCACACGCGCCTTGGCCAATGTGTCATCCGAGCGACCGCCGGGCATGTAATAGGCCGCATATTCGACGGAGGCGATTTCCGGCGCGGAATAGGCCCCTTCTTCGATATCGCGAAGTTGGAACAGGGCAATCGCGCCCTGCAATGGGATTGGGTCGGTCACTTCACCCGGTTTCAGCCCCAGAAGCAGCGGGCGCAGGGGCGCGGGGAGTTCGGACAGATCGCGCCAGGGCATCCGACCGCCATTGCCACGGGTTGACGTCGCCGAAAAACGGCGGGCTTGCGCCGAAAAGGCTGACGGCGATGTCAGTTCCGAAATACGACGTGCGCGTTCCTGAATCTGCGCCTCTTGCCGGGGGGGCACAGGCATGATGATTTCAGAAATCAACACCCGGACATTGTTCGAGCCGCCAGAGGACAGGGCGCGATCCACTTCGGCCTCGGACACGGTGGCACGACCGGCAAAACGCTGTTGCACCAACATCCGCCAGGACAACCCGGCCAAGACAAAATCGCGGAAAGTCTGTTCTTCGACACCGGCGGAGCCCAGAGCCTGGACAAACTCTTCGCGGCTGAGATTGGCGCGCCCGGCGAATTCTTCCATACCGTCGAGTATTTCCTCACGGGTTGGACGGATCCCGGCGTCGCTGGCTGCTTGCAGGCGCAGGCGGTCGTCAATCAATTGTTCACGCGCCAGTTTCTGCGGGTCACCGGGCGCGCGCAGCAGCTTTAGCATCGTGGCACGCTGCTGGAGTTCGTAGCCGGTCACCACTTGCTCATTCACGATAATCGCGGGGGAAAACAATCCTTGCGCAGGCAAAGTGGCCGGTGTCAGGGACATGGCCGCTGCAAAGGCAATAGGGGCAAAAGAGCTGAGAAAACGGGTCAATGGGCGCATGTGCGTCGATACTCCTTGGCGCTGCCGCCGGTGCTGAACCCTTTCAGCGCGACAGTCAGGTCGAAATCGGTTGACGGTTCCAGGTTGGTTGCCGAAGCATATTTCCGCGTGGCCTTGAAATCCACCTGAACACATTCATTCCGGTATTGCAGCCCAAGCCCGAGACGGTCAAGCCGTTGATCGGCAAGATCATACCGAGCCTCATAGGAACTGCTCCAGTGTTGGGTCATGCGAATGGTGCTGTCAAAGGTCCATTCGGACTGGGCGCGGTCGCGTTCTTCGGCGGAATCCGTGACCAGCAACAGGTAGGAGGCGGTCAGGTCGAGGCGGTCATTGCTCCAGGCGGCGCTGGCTTCTGCCTTGTTGGTGCGCCCGGTATCGTCCAGCAATCCCCGCGCGCTGAGCGTCAGGCCAGAGGGATGGGTAAATTGCCCAGAAACCAGCCAATCGGAATCCTTGCCCTGCAAGCCAGAGGATCGGCTGAAGTCAGGGTCTTGGTCCTGTCGCCACACCCGGCCCAAGGTCAAAGCCGCGTCCCATCCCTGGGGCGAAATATGACGCCAACGCAAACCGGCGGCCAGTTGATGGCCGTGTTCACGCCGATCCGCCGCCGGAAAGCGCGACAGGGAGAGCAAATTGCCCTCGTCAAATTCGACACGGGTGCTCTCGTCATTCGGGTTTTTCGGGCGTTCACCGCCAACCCAGCCATATTGCACAATGGGTTCCAGCAAGGTGCGGCCACCATTGCCGGATCGGCTTTGGAAGGGCCAGCGCAGATCAACCGAGACACCGGGGGTCAGACGAGTGACATTGTCGTCAGACGTATTGTCCTGGCGGGTGACATAGTGGTCGAGCCAAAGATGCGTTGAAACGCCCGCTTGAAGCCCAAAGCCAGAGGTCCAATGGTCACGCCAACTGATCTCGCCATTGAAACGCGCGACATCGCGGCCATCGACGACCAGATCGAGATCGGCGCTGTCAATCGGGATCGAGGAATAGCGGTAATGGCCATGCACCTCAGCGCCAACACGAAGTTCGCCGCCCAACATGTTGGGAAAGAAACGCTTTTCCCGACCAAAGCTAAGCGCAATCGCCGGTTGGGTGTCGTTATCCTCCAGCGCACGGAGCGTTTCGAAATGTGTGAGCTCAGCCCAGCTATATTCCAACGGTTTCACGCGTTCGACGCCAATTCGGCTTTGGAGCCTGTCCTGATCGGAGATGTTATAATCGTTCAGGTAAGATGCATCGAGAACGGCATTGGCGCTAAAGGACAGTTTGTAATCCTTGGGCAGGTCGAATTGCCCATCGGCAAACACATAGCCGCGCAAAACGTTGGAAATCAGCGTGTCGTAAGACGCGGCACCGGCAATAGTGATGTCGCCATTGGCAAAGGCTTG
Source organism: Tropicibacter sp. R15_0 (assembly GCA_017744045.1). GTDB lineage: Bacteria > Pseudomonadota > Alphaproteobacteria > Rhodobacterales > Rhodobacteraceae > Pelagimonas. The sequence continues at coordinate 12,558 of JAGHRD010000002.1, forward strand.
GCGATAGCGAAATTCCAGCGTACGGGTTTTGGGCGATAGGTAGGGCGTCAGCGTCAGGTCTTTGTGATCGCCAAACGGAATGAAATAGGGGACGCGGATACCAGCCCCAAGCAATGTGGAGCTGCGCAAAGACGGGACGAGAAAGCCGCGGGCGCGTTTCAGGGTTGGATCAGGCAAGCGCAGATGCGGCAGATACATGATCGGAACGTCCAACACACGCAACTGCGCCTCGTCAAAATAGAGCTGACGTTCTTGTTGATCATGGACAACCCGCTTGGCGCGAATTTGCCAAAGCGGAACGGCCTGATCCCCGCAGACCTGGCACGAGGTCACGGCGACCTTGCTCAGTTGAGTATAGCGACCATTGGCGCGCCGCGCTTCGACTGCTGCCAGTTGCAACTGCTGATCCAGCACCATGCGCGCGCCTTTCAGCAGCCCGTTTTTGAACTCCTGATCCAGAGTGGCGTAATCCGCAACAAGGATCGTGCCCTGGGGATCGACGATGCGAATGGGGCCGATGATTTCCAACGTATCCGTGGCGCGATCATAGATGATCTGCGTCGCCGTCAGATGCGAGCCGTCATGCAGAGCTTCGACATTGCCCGTGGCGACAAGCCTGTCCTGACTTTCCACAAACACACTATCGGCCACCAAAAGCGCGGGCGCGGCGGTGCTCGCTTCTTGCGCGTCAGGCAGCGAAGGCAAGGCCAACAGGGCACAAAGGGCGAGGGTGGAAAGGCGCATCATCCGTCCTCCATATGCAGGACCAGCCCGAGCGCAAGCAATATCGACGCGATAGGGGGAACCCAAGCCGCCAGAATTGGCGATAACTGACCACTTTCACCCATGATCTGAGCAAAATTTCGAACATAGTACAGGCCGAAGCCCAAAAGAACCGCTGACAAAACCGCCAGGCCGGTGCGCCCCAATCGGGCTGGGCGCATGGTAAAGGCGGCTCCGACAAGCACCATAGCCACAAGAAACAGCGGGCGGGCCAGTTCCATATTGAACCAGACCACATGGCGACGCGCCGAGAAACCCGCCTGATCCAGATCCGAGATAAAGCTGGGCAAATCCCAAATGGCGACCGAAGAGGGTTTGCCAAACCGGTCGCGAATGCTGTCGCGGGTCAGGGTGGATGTCAGTTCAAGCGTCTCGTGCTGGCGCGCTCCGGCCTCTGGGTTCAGCCCGGCGGATAGGGGCCAGGCCTTGGCATCGCGCAAATGCCAGGCCCCTTCGCGAAGGCTGGCGGACTTAGCGCTGATCCGCTGCATTGGGCCACCGTCCGGTGCATAGGCCACGATAGAAACGTCATAAAGCTCGGTCGCTTCGGGATTGGCACGGGCGGCGCGGATGACCGCTTGGCCCTGTGGCCCGCCTTGGCGCAGCCACAGCCCCTCGGGGCCGATGGAAATCGCTGAGGTGCCACCATTTTCAAAGGACTCGGCCATATCGACATAGCGTTTTCCCGTGGCGGCCACGATTGGGTTCATCACGGCGACGATCAGCGCGCCTATCAACAGTGCCACGATCAAGGGCGCTACCAACAGCGACAACCCGGACCGCCCCACAGCCCGCGTTACCACCAGTTCTGAGGATCGTGACATGCTGACAAACATCGCAATGGTGGACAGGATCACCACCAACGGCATGATTTGATACATGCCATCGGGCAGTTTCAGCCCGACCATTTGCACGACCTGGGCAAAGCTCGCCCCCTTGTCGAGAAAGCGAAGCTGCTCGATCAGATCCAGCAGCGCTTGAAACAGCGCCAGGACGGCCAGAACCGACAGGAAGATCATCAAAAACCGCCGCGCATAGTAGAGGTGAAGCGTCATGCAGTTACCTCCTGACCTTTGGGGCGACGGGGGCGAAACGGCTTCGCCGCGCGCCACAGCATGAACAGCACCATGGCAAGGCCGACCAGGCTGGGCAGGTAGACCAGCGGCCACAGCGCGGTGTCATTGCGGGCCGGTTCGGTGATGCCGCTTTCGACCAGTTTGACGACCACAAGCAGGAGGATCGCCATGATGATCTGACGCGTCACCCCAAAGCGCGAAAAACCGCCAACGATCAGGGCTGAAAACCCGATCAATGAGGCCACGAGAGCCAACAAAGGTTGCTGAAAGCGCGAATGGCCTTTTTCGAGGACTTCGGCGCGTGGTTTTCCAGTTTCCTGCGCGACCGCCTCGCTGTCAAAAAGCAGCTCTTGAGTTGGAACAAAATTCAATTTGCGTCTTTTGGCAGACGCGCCGCTAATCAAACCGGAGATATCATAGGTCAAGTCGCTGAAATTGGTTGTGGAAAGACGTTGTTCCACCAGATCCATGGTTTGCGCCATGCCGGACAACATCACCAATTTGGGACCGGCATCATCGCGCACCAAATAGGCCGTGTCGGCGGTGTAGATGGTTTCGCTGCCCGCCTGACGGCGGTCTGATAAAAACACATCGCGCAGTTCTCCATCATGAGAAATGTCACGAATATAAAAGGTTACGCCCTTGGAGGGGTGCAGAAAGCTGCCCTCGCGCAGCAGGCGTGCAGTGACAGAGCTTGAGATCTCTTGCTGGCGCAATTGCAGCTGTTCCAAGGAACGCGGGACCAGGAAATTTGTCAGCACAACCATCATCAGGCAAACGATCAGCCCAAAGAAAAAGAAGGGGCGCACCAGCCGCCAGGGCGAATATCCGGTGGACTGAACTACTGTCAATTCACTATCGCCCGACATGCGATTGGTGACATAAACCGCCGCCGCAAAGGCAGACATAGGCAGGACCAGCGCGATGACGGCAGGCAGGCTGAGTGCGGAAAACTCCAGGAAAATACCGGCGGAATGACCGTCAGCGATGAGCTGGTCAAACAGATCCACAGCCTTGTTGACCCAGTAGACTGACACCAGCACTAGGGCAAAAAAGCCGAACAACACCATAAGTTGCGACAGGACATATCTGTCGAATCTCTGCAAGCTCGCCATACCCCCACGATGTGACACTTGCGAACACTCTAGTGGGGATTGGTCTCGGGGGAAAGGTGGCTCTGGTCAATCGGGGCGCACAAGGCTAGGTCATAAGCAAGGTTTAGCCAAAGGATATGATGATGACCGAGCTGCGCGCTTTTTCTTTCGCTTCTGTTGATCTGGACGCATTGGCCGAGGCCGAGGGCCGGGTGGCGGTTTTGATCCCGTCCGAGGGCACGATGAGCCCCGGCGCGCGCCGTTTGAATCGCCTGACCAAAGGAGCCGTGGCACGTGTGGTCGAGGATGAGGCCTGGGGTGACAAGAAATCCGGCGATGTGGTGAGCCTGGCCTATCCCGTTGGCATGAAGGCCGAGGCGGTTGATATCATCTGTCTGGAACGCCGCCCCTCGACTGTTGAGGCGCGCAAGGCGGGGGCCAAGCTGGCCAAGGCAGCGGGCAAAGCGGCGCTGACGGTGTTGGCCGAGAATGTGAAGCACCCGGCAGAATTCGCCATGGGGCTGGCGCTGCGCGGCTATGCTTTTGACGCGCGCAAGACCGCCGAAAAGAAAGAGACCAAGCCGGCGCTGGTGATGTGCAAAGAGCCCGAGGTCGCAGAAGAAGCCGCCGTGGCAACCCGCGCTGTGGCAGAAGGCGTGACATTCACCCGCGATCTCGTGTCCGAGCCTGCCAATGTGCTGAGCACAACAGAATTCGCTGATCGTCTTGTGGCGCTAAAGGAGCTTGGCGTCGAGGTCGAGGTTCTAGAAGAGGACAAGCTGGCCGAGCTGGGCATGGGCGCATTGCTGGGCGTGGGGCAGGGCTCGGCCATGCCGTCCAAGGTTGTTGTCATGCGCTGGAAAGGTGGCCAGGGCGCGCCTTTGGCTCTGATCGGCAAGGGCGTTGTGTTTGACACGGGTGGGATCAGCCTGAAACCGGCCCCTGGCATGGAAGATATGACCATGGATATGGGCGGGGCTGGTGTTGTGTCCGGCGTCATGAAGACACTGGCCCTGCGCAAGGCCAAGGCCAATGTCGTCGGCCTGGTTGGGCTGGTGGAAAACATGCCCTCCAGCACCGCGCAGCGCCCGGGCGATATCGTCACATCGATGAAAGGCGACACGATCGAGGTTCTCAACACAGATGCCGAAGGGCGTTTGGTGCTGGCGGATGTCATGTGGCACGCGCAAATCTCCGAGGAACCGGCGGCGATGATCGACCTCGCCACTTTGACCGGTGCGATCATCATTGCGCTGGGTCATGACAATGCGGGCGTGTTTTCCAATGATGACAACTTTGCCAATGACTTCCTCAAGGCAGCCAAGGCCGAGGGTGAGGGCGCATGGCAGATGCCACTGGCCCCAGTCTATGACAAGCTGCTGGATGGCGGCAAGGCCGACATCAAGAATATCGGTGGTCGCGCGGCGGGTTCGATCACAGCGGCGCAGTTCCTGCAACGTTTTGTCAAAGACGGGCTGCCTTGGATCCATCTCGACATTGCGGGCGTGGCCCAGGACACCAAGGAAACCGCGCTGGCCCCCAAGGGCGCGACCGGCTGGGGCGTCATGGCGCTTGACCGCCTTGTGCGCGACAAGTTCGAGGCCGAGTAAACCGCAATGGGGGCCGTCTTTTTCTACCATCTGACCCGCGCCTCGCTTGAGGACACCTTGCCCATGTTGCTGGGCAAGGCCTTGGGGGCTGGGTGGAAAGTGGCGGTGCGCGGAACCGATCCGGGCCGCATGGACTGGCTGGATCAAAAACTCTGGCTGGGGCGGGAAGACGGTTTTCTGCCCCATGGCCAAATCGGCGGGGCGCATGACGCGCTGCAACCGGTGCTTTTGACTTGCGGCCCGGAAAGCCCGAACGATCCCTCCTGCTTGATGAGCGTGGATGGTGCCGCGGTCACTGCGGACGAAGTTCAAGATCTGGAACGGGTTTGCATCCTCTTTGATGGCCATGACCAAGAGGCAGTTCAACACGCCCGCACGCAATGGAAATCCCTGACCGGGGCGGGCTGTTCAGCCCAATACTGGTCAGAGGAATCCGGGCGTTGGGAAAAGAAAGCCGAAACGTGAGACATCCGAGGTTTCTTTGGGCCAAATGCGTTATGCCTGGGGTTTCAGGGCTTTCGTCAAACGCTATTAATATCCCGGGGAGGCCCAAGCTTGCTTGGGGCGGGGCAGCGCCCCTAATCCCCCTACCTCTCGAGCACCATCTTTTGCCCTGAAATCTGAATGCTTTCAAAACGATCCAGATAGGTCATCCCCAGCAATGATGTGTCCATCTCACCGCCATTCACATAGGCGGGAAGGTTTTTGTCAGTGAACGGCCCCAACTCCACAATGTCCAATGAAACAGGGGCTGTATCCACTGCTCCATTGGCGGTCATTGCCTGCGTGAGAAACACCAGATTGTTCAAATCCAGCCCAATACGCTCAGCATCGCGCTGTGTCAGCACAACCGATGTTGCCCCGGTATCCACGACGAAGGGCACCGTTCGCCCATTGATCTCAAGGTCAACATAGTAATGCCCATCTTCGGCGCGGGGCAGCTCAACGCGGCCCTGATCCTCGAAAACTGTCTGGCGCGGCATGAGATCGTGCTTCAGATCCCCCCAAAGCCCAATGGCGGCCATGACAGCAATGAAAATGAACACCCAAGCGGCGGCATCGCGCACCAGTTTGCTCAGCCCGCCATGGTTTTGCACCACATACCAGCTGACCAGCACCGCGCCGAGCGCACCAAGATAGATCATATTGCCGAGATCATCGCCCTGCATGGCAAACTCCTACTCAATCACATGTTACATAGGGAGCCCCGGCCTGCGTTGACAGGGATCAGGACAACCCAATGCCAAAATCGCGCAACCCGTCCAATACGAATTGCACCGACAAAGCCGCCAAAAGCATGCCCAAAAGCCGGGTTGTCACAACAATGCCCGTGCGGCCCAAGGCACGCTCAATACTGCCCGCCAAAAGAAAAAACACGAGGCCAATCACCAAAACGCCGACCATGATCGCAAGAATGCCTGCCATTTCCATAGCGCCATTGGCCTGCCCGGCCAAAAGGATCATCGTCGCGATAGACCCCGGGCCTGCTAGCAAAGGGATCGCGATGGGAAAGACTGACGGGTCGGGAAACTCTTCTTCGTCAGCGCGGTCCTCGCGGCGTTTGGTGCGACGTTCGAACAACATGTCGAGCGCGGTCAGAAACAACAGGATGCCACCGGAAATGCGAAAGGCCGGCATGGAAATGCCAATAAAGCCCAGCACGTTTTCGCCCAAAAACGCAAACAGCGTCAGGATCGCCGCCGCCACCAGACAGGCGCGAATGGCCACCGAACGGCGATGGGCGACACTGGTGCCTTGGGTCAGAGCAATAAATACCGTCGTCAACCCAATCGGGTCGATCACCACAAACAGCGTGGCAAAGACGGTGATGAGAAAGGTGGTGTCCATTGGTTTAGCCTAGAAGAATACGCATCACGATCAAGTCTTTAACCGGCCTCTGCCGTCTCAAGCTTTTCCACCGCCTTTTCCCAAAGCTCTTCAGCGCGGGACAGGCCATCGCGAACTTCGGCATATTTCTTGTTCCAAACCGCCAGATCCCCGGCGCGACCGTCTTCGTAGAGTTCTGGATCAGCCAGCTTCGCGGACAGCTTTTCGGCCATTTCCTCAAGCTTGCCGATGCGGTCCTCGCATTTGCGCACGTCAGACCGCAGCGCGAGGAGTTCATCGCGAGAGGCGCGTTTGGGTTTGGGTGTCTCTTTCTTATTGGGTTTCGCAGACTTGTCCTGGGTCAGCAGCAGGCTGCGATAAGCATCAAGGTCATCCTCATAGGGTTTCACCGTGCCATCGCCGACCAGCCACAGCCGGTCTGCCACCATGCCAAGCAGGTGCATGTCGTGGCTGACCAGGATCACCGCGCCGCTATAGGCGGTGAGCGCCTCGACCAGCGCTTCGCGGCTTTCGATATCGAGGTGGTTGGTCGGTTCGTCCAGGATCAGCAGATGGGGCGCGTCCAAGGTGGCGAGCAGAAGCGACAGGCGGGCCTTTTGACCCCCGGACAGGCGGGCAACTTCGGTATCGGCCTGATCCGCGCCAAGGCCAAACCCGGCCAGAAGCGCGCGCAGTTTAGGGGGCAGCGTGTCCGGGCGTTCGCGCTGCACATGCTGCAACGGCGTTTCGTCCAGATGCAGCTCATCCACCTGATGCTGGGCAAAATAGCCAATGCGCAGTTTTGAACTTTTGCTCATCCGACCCGCTTGTAGGGGCAGGCGGTCGGAAAGCAGTTTTGACAGGGTCGATTTGCCCTGACCATTGCGCCCCAGCAGCGCGATGCGGTCATCCTGATCAATGCGCAGGTTGAGCTTTTTCAGGATGGTGACATCGCCGTAACCGGTGGCACCGTTTTCGATATTGATGATCGGCGGCGAAAGCTCATCCGGTTGTGGGAAATTGAACACGCGCTTGGCCGCCTCTTCGGGGGCGGCGATCATGTCCATGCGTTCAATCATTTTTAGACGCGATTGCGCCTGCTTGGCTTTTGTGGCTTTGGCGCGGAATCGATCGACAAAGCTTTGCAGATGGGCGCGGCGTTCTTCTTGTTTTTTGGCTTGCGCTGTGGCTTGCGCGCGTTTTTCAGCCCGCAGCTTGGTAAAGCCGTCATAGGGCGTGCCGTAATAGGTGAGCCGCTTGTCTTCGAGATGCAGGATCGAGCCAACCGCGCGGTTCAGCAATCCGCGGTCATGGCTGATGACGATGACCGTATGGGGGTATTTGGTCAGGTAGGATTCCAGCCAAAGCGCGCCTTCAAGGTCGAGATAGTTGGTCGGTTCGTCGAGCAGCAGCAGATCGGGCTGGGCAAAGAGCACACCTGCCAAGGCAACACGCATCCGCCAGCCGCCGGAGAAATCGGAGCAGGGGTGTTTTTGGGCCTCAGCGTCAAATCCAAGGCCTTTGAGGATAGATGAGGCACGGCTCTCGGCGCTCCAGGCATCAATATCGGCCAGCCGAGTTTGGATTTCAGCAATGCGGTTGCTGTCCGTGGCGGTCTCGGATTCGGCCATGAGCGCGGCGCGTTCGGTATCGGCCTCAAGCACGGTGTCGATCAAGGAGGTGTCGGATGACGGCACTTCCTGCGCGATGCCGCCGATCCGGGCACGGGGCGGCAAAGAGATGTCGCCATTGTCCAGCGTCAGCTCACCCTTGATCAAGCGAAACAGAGTGGTCTTGCCCGCACCATTGGGGCCGACCAGACCAACTTTGTGGCCCGCAGGAATGGTGGCGCTGGCCCCTTCGAAAAGAGGGCGACCTTCGACGGAATAGGCGATATCTTGGATACGTAACATGAGGGTCGCAGTGCCAGTGCGAACGGTGCCTGTCAATCGTTTGAAAGGCATTTGCGGGACAAGAATTCGTTTCGGGCCTACGCGAGGGGTTTTCAAAAAATCCGGCCCGTGCTAACGCCCGCGCAATAGAAACAGCCGGGCAGGGTGCCCGGAATTTGACGGAGCAAGACAATGGCCCTTGAGCGCACATTTTCGATCATCAAACCTGATGCCACCCGCCGCAACCTGACTGGCGCGATCAACGCCAAGTTCGAAGAAGCTGGCCTGCGCATCGTTGCACAAAAGCGTATTCACCTGACCAAAGCGCAAGCGGGTGAGTTCTATGCCGTGCACAAAGAGCGCCCTTTCTATGACGAGCTGTGCGAATTCATGGCCTCTGCGCCAATCGTTGCTCAGGTTCTGGAAGGCGAAGGTGCCATCCTGAAAAACCGCGAAGTTATGGGCGCAACCAACCCAGCCGACGCTGCACCGGGCACCATCCGTGCTGAGTTCGCTGAATCTGTTGGCGAAAACTCGGTCCACGGTTCCGACGCACCGGAAACCGCAGCGGTTGAAATCGCGTATTTCTTCTCGGGTTTGGAGCTGGTGGGCTAAGCCTGATCAGTTTACTGAGACGTGAAAAGGGGCCGTTGGGCCCCTTTTTGTTTTTAGGCGACGTTTTGCATTAGGGCGTTTTGTTTTTGCCCAGCACGATCACCCAGCTCAAATTCGTCCAACAGGCTGGTGAGGCGTTTCGCCATGGTCGCCATATCACCGCTGACCGTGCGGCCATCTGAGACCATATGCGTGTTGGCATCGGTCAGTTCCCGCAGCAGTGACATGGATTGATTGACCTGGGTCAGGTCATCAGCCTGACGCTGGGCTGAGCGGGAGACCGATTGCAGGGCGTCATCCACGGATTGCACGCGGGTGATGATATCTTCGAGCGCGGAACCAGCGCTGTGGACAAGCTTGACGCCCTCATCCACTTGCTGGCCGCTTTCATTGATCAGCGATTTGATGTCCATGGCGGCCTGCGAGGAGCGTTTGGCCAATTCGCGCACCTCTTGCGCGACCACGGCAAAGCCGCGGCCGCTTTCGCCTGCGCGCGCTGCTTCTACCCGCGCGTTGAGAGCCAAGAGATTGGTTTGGAAGGAAATTTCTTCGATCATGGAAATGATTTGCGAGATTTCATCCGAGCTTTGCGCGATGCGATCCATGGCAGACACAGCTTGGCTGACGATTTCACCAGAGCGGTCAGCAGTGTGGCGCGCGGATTGCGCTGCTTCATTCGCTGAAACCAATTGGTCGAGATCGTCGACAACATGCTGCGCAACCTGTCCGACGCTATTTGCCGTAGACAGGATCGTGTCGCTTTGCTGTTCTGTCCGAGACGCCAAGTTATCTGAGGCGGTGGCCATGTCGCTGGCCTTTTCCGTCATTGTCTGAACGGTCGTGGCCAGTTCACGCAAGACACCGCGCAGCCTGCTGGAGGCGGTGTTGAAATCCTCTCGTAGCTGATCATATTCGGGGTCCAGCGCGTCATCGAAACGCAAGGACAGATCGGCCTGTGCCAAAGCGCTGAGCCCCTCGGTGATCAAGGCAACCGCGGCGGAGGCCTTGGATTGCAGGGCCGCTTCGTCTTCGGCTTTGATGCGCCTGTTTTCCTCTTGCATGGATAGGGTTTGCTGTTTGAAGCGATAGATGGACTCCGCCATCACATTGATTTCCGCCTTGCCCTTGATAAAGGGAACATGCACGTCGAAATCGCCATCCCGGAATTGCGCCATGATTTTGATCAGGGCGCGGAATTTTGAAATCATGCGTTCGAATACAAAGAGCGACACGAGGACGGAACTGACGACAATGAGCCCGACAACTGTTACTAGTGTGTTCAATTGCTGCGCGGTGGCGGTCAATTGAGACTGAGCGATTTCGCGAATGCTCTGGGCAAACTCCAGCTCTTTCTCCCTTAGGAAATCAATCCATTGGGTCGAAGCGGCGAACCATTCCGGCCCGCTAAACCGGGGCTTGGCCCCACCATATCCCCAAGCTGTTAAGTCCAACCGCATTTTGGCAACGCCAATATCTGTCGCGGCCTGTTCAACCTTTTGCATCATCTCGGGGAGATGCGCTGTTTTTGCAGCGAGGCCCAGTAGAGTAAATTGTCCGCTTCCTAATTCCAGAAATCGCTCATGAACCTTTGGCTTGGCGGCCCCGCTGCCAAGCATGACTGCCCCGGTTGCACGCTCTAACCCCGCGTTTTCTTTGGCATATCCGGTGAGGATGCGAGATTCGACCAGGTGAATAATGCCGTTGTCAGCCCTTTGACCATCAATGTTTGCCGTTGCATCCAGAAGGTTCGTAATGATGCCCGTATACCACCCGGCGAGCTCTGGCACGGTGAGGTTCAAGGCGGTGATGTTCTGCCTGGTTTCTTGTAACTCTTTGAGGGTGCGCTGTGCTTGTAACGCGGACTCTGGGACGGTTTGGCCTGAGAAGTAATGTTCCTCTAACTGGACCAGCGCCGCGTCTGTCGACTTACGCAGTTCAGGGAGCGATGTGGCGAAGTTAGCCCCCTTGGATGCCGTGTAACCCGCTGATTGTCCGCGCTCTTTTTGCAATTCGTGAACGGCGTCATTAACAAGATCAGACAGATAAAGCTCGTGAATGCTTGTTTCAATCTGGCGTTTTTGTGCGCGAAGGTTATCGATTTCCACGTAAGAAAAGAAACCAATCAGCAAAATCATCGGCAGCAGAATAACCACCATATTCATGCGAAGTGTCATGTGGCGAACCTCAATGTAGATTGAGGCGACCATGGCGCAGGGCGACCTAAAGAGCGGTTAAGGAGCCTTTGGTCTGCGACGCGGAATTACGCCAATTAAATCCAATTCTCTTTCAATTCCGATAAGAACGTTTGGTTTGACTTCGGATTTCAGAGCGTCGAACTGCTTGCGTAAATCGGATTTTTCCTTGCCTTTACAATCGTTCCAAGGACGACCTTGAAGTCCCATATGCAGGACGTAGTACCCGATAAAATGCGGTTTCGTTCCGGTTTTCAGCAAACGGCGATAGGCCTCATGTGCGCCAGTATTGCGCAGGGTTTCGGCATCTGGAATGCCCGCCCGGTGCAAGGCTTGCTCCACGGCGGGGCCAAGATTGCGAATGCTAGTGATCGGCGTTCCGGTCATTTGGTTAACAAGGCGTCGATGACATCTCCTGATATGCCTTTGGTCAAAGACGTGAAATCTCCGTCGGTGAACATTTGTGTTGCGGCGTCGTGAATGACTTTGTGGGTGGCACGGGCGAGGGCGGAGCCCAAGGAAATCCGCGCCACGCCTGATTTGGCAAATTCGGTCCGGCTATGCGCGGCGAAGGGACCAGCGGCCAGCGCATTAACCGGGAGAGAGGTAGCGGCGCAAATGGTTGCGAGGTCGCCGAATTTAGGCGGGAGGGGAACATAGACGCAATCGGCACCAGCGGCCTCGTAGGCTTGGATGCGTTTGATAGCCTCGGTTAGGTCGTATTGTCCGTTCATGACACCATCGGCGCGCGCGACCAGGACGAAGTCGCGGGGCAAGGCGCGCGCGGCGGCGGCAGCGGCGCGAATGCGGTCGACTGAAAGGTCAAATTCGTATGGGGTTTCGTCTGGTAGTGCGGTGTCTTCGATGGAGATCCCTGCCAAACCCGCCTCGCAAGACAGGCGCACTGTCTCGGCGCATGTTTCCGGCGCTTCGCCAAATCCGTTTTCAAAATCGCCCGACACTGGCACGGAGACGGCCGCAACCAGGTCTGAGGCGTGGGAAAGCGCTTCGTCGCGGGTGACGGTGCCCATATCCGGGCGGCCAAGCGTAAAGGCATGGGCGGCAGAGGATGTTGCTATAGCTTGTGCGCCGAGGGCCGCCAGCATCTTGGCGGAGCCGATATCCCAGGCATTGGCCAGGATGAACGGATCGCCGGGGATATGCAGGGCGCGAAAGGCGGGGCCGGGATCATGAGGCACAGGAAGTCTCCTTGGATAGATCATGCGCAAACTGACAGAGGGTCCTGACGGATTCTGACAGTTTGTCGTCAGCGACGGTCAAGGCGACGCGCACATGGCCCGCAGCTGAAATGCCAAAGCTCTCGCCCGGCATCACGGCGATTTTGTGTTTGGTCAGAAGTGCTTGGGCGAAGTCGAGGCCAGAGAGGCCCGTCGCGCGTATATCCAGCATTGTATACATCGCTCCGTTAGACGGGATCGCTTTGACCGCGCTTTGCTCGGCGAGAATCTCGCGCATGAGATCGCGGCGACGCCGGAAGGGGGCGGCGATTTTTTCCTCAAGCGGCTCGCCCTGTTGCAATGCGAAAAGCGCGGCGTCTTGGATATAGCCGGGCACGCCATAGGTGGTGGAGGTCGCCAGGTCGATGAGCTTGGTGATAACCTCTTCGGGCGCGGCAATCCAGCCGATCCGAGAGCCGGTCATCGCATGGCTTTTGGAAAAGGACCCGATCATCAACGTGCGTTCAACCATACTAGGCAGGGCGCGCGGGCTGAGATGGTCGCCTTGCCAGATTTGCGTGTCGTATACCTCGTCCGAAATCAGCCACATGTCATTTTCGATACAGGCCTTGGCGATGCCTTCTAATGTGGTGCGGGGGTAGACGGTGCCGGTTGGGTTATTGGGGGAGTTGATCAGAAGCGAGCGCGCCTTGTGGGTGCGCGCGGTTTCGGAAACAAGCGCGGGATTTGGGAGGAACGCATCGCTTGAGCGGGTTTCAATCGCATGTGGAATGGCGGAGGCGGCGCGGATGGTGCCAGGATAAGTGGCGTAATAGGGGTCAACATAAAGCGCTGTGTCGCCGGGGTTGCAAACGGCCATATGGGCCGAGAACAGCGCCGATTGACCGCCGGGCGTAATCAGGATGTTGTCAGGTTTGGTTGGAACGCCAGTGCGTTTGGTAAGCCGATCGGCAACGGCCTGGCGGAGCGCAGCCACGCCGGGCACCATGGCGTATCCGGTGTGTCCACCTTTGGCGGAGCGATGCATGGCGTCGAGGATTGTTTCATCGGTCAGAACGTCATGTTCACCAATGGTGAGTTCGGTCACGGTCTCGCCAGCCGCAACCATGCGACGGGCGCGGTAAAACACCTCCCAACCATCGGAACCGCCGCCGGTGATGGAGGTGATACGGTCTGACAATTTCGCCATCAGGCTCTCCGTTTTTTAACTCAGGTAGGGGGAGGATACATTGATTTAACGCCGGTGACGCCAAATCAATGTATCCTGTCCTAGTGATGGCAGAGCATTGGTTCCCGGCGCAAGCATCGTATTGTATTGGTTACACTTTGTTTACGGATATGAAGACTGTGAGGGGGCAGCGTTCGGTGCCCCGATTGACCCAGCGAACGGTCCAAAGTAGTGTTTATGACATGCTGGACGAGGTATGACAGCGGCCCCGGTCAAAGCCGGTGGCCGTTTTTTCATGCCCTGCACCCTGGAGGGGGCAACCTTACAGGCAAGAAAGGTGTCGAGCATGGAAAATGATAAAGACGATCCGGTGCTTATCCGGGCCAGAGCAGAGATTGAGCGGCTCAAACAACAACGCGATGAAATCGCGGCAACGCTCAATGACTTGACCACCGAGCTGCACGAGCTCAGGGCCAGAGTCAGGGAAGGAGACCCAGATAGGAAAGGCAACTCCGGCAAGGTGCTGGGGGATGTGAAATATTGGCTCAGGGCAGCCCGTGAAACGGAGTGTGAAATTGAAGCGATCAGGCGAAAGGAAAGCGAAATCACAGGCGAGTACGGACTCGACCTTGATGCCGCAAGACATGAAATCGGGTGCCGTCTGGCTCGCCTCCGCCCCTGTGGATGTGAGGAAGAGGTTTCTGAATGAGCTATCGATCGGGGAGCGCATTGCGCTCCCCTTTTTGTTTGAGTTCTGGGCGCATGAGCATCAATTGCCGCCGGAGGGCGATTGGCGGTCCTGGGTTATTTTGGGTGGGCGCGGTGCTGGTAAGACGCGCGCCGGGGCGGAATGGGTGCGCAGCATGGTCGAGGGATCGCGGCCCTTGAGCAAAGGCAAATGCCGACGATTGGCTCTGGTGGGGGAGACCTTTGATCAGGTGCGCGAGGTGATGATCTATGGCGATAGCGGGATCATGGCCTGTACGCCGCCGGATCGGAAACCGAAATGGGTGGCCTCGCGGCGGTGTCTGGTCTGGCCCAATGGCGCGGAGGCGATGGCGTTTTCGGCCCATGACGCCGAAGGGTTGCGCGGGCCGCAATTTGATGGGGCCTGGGTGGATGAGCTGGCAAAGTGGAAGAAGGCGCGGGAAACCTGGGACATGCTGCAATTTGGTTTGCGGTTGGGGGAGCATCCGCAGGTTTGCGTGACCACGACGCCGAGGAATGTCGAGGTGTTGAAGGAGTTGCTGGAGCTGCCCTCGACCGTGGTGACTCGCGCGGCGACCGAGGCGAACGCAGCCAATCTGGCCAAGTCTTTCCTGGAAGAGGTGCGCGCGCGCTATGCTGGGTCCGCCATGGGGTTGCAGGAATTGGACGGTATCCTTGTGGAAGAGATTGATGGCGCGTTGTGGACCCGTGAGATGTTTGACGAAGCGCGCATGGGCAAGACGCCCGAGATGACGCGGATCATCGTAGCGGTCGACCCGCCGGCGAAATCCAGCAAGAGCAGCGATGAATGCGGGATTGTTGTGGCTGGCGTCGTGCAGGATGGTCCGCCCAAGGATTGGCGCGCTTATGTGTTGGAGGATGCCAGTGTTCAAGGGGCGTCACCCTTACAATGGGCGCAGGCGGTGGTTGATGCGGCCAAGCTTTGGGAGGCGGACCGGGTGGTCGCGGAGGTCAATCAGGGGGGAGACATGGTTGCGGAGATGCTGCGCCAGGTTGATCCGATGCTGCCGGTGAAATCGGTTCATGCGTCGCGCGGCAAGGTTGCGCGGGCGGAGCCCATCGCTGCGCTTTATGAACAGGGTCGGGTGAGGCATGCGCGCGGCTTGGACCAGCTTGAGGCGCAGATGTGCCTTATGACCCATGCCGGTTTTGAAGGCTCGGGCAGTCCGGACCGTGTGGATGCCTGCGTGTGGGCGTTGAGCGAGTTGATGCTGGAGGGATCTAAACAGCAAGAGCCAAAGATTCGCGCCATTCGGTTTTGATGTTCACCGAAAAGCCTCTTGAACCAATGATTTGAGCGTTGCGCAAGCAGCGCACGGTGTCGTCAGAAGGCTTTAAACCTAAAAACCTAAGTTGCTTTTCAAGACGAAGGGCAACCTTTGAAAAACGAGATTCACTGGACGTGACACCGGGCAATGACCGGGCACAGGGCGGCGCGAGGCGTTTTCCTGATCAAAGACGGCTTGCCCGGCCCATGTCCGCCAAGGAAAAGGAGCTAACAGCATGGTATTCGATTTTCTGCGGCGGGCGCAGGCCCCGAATGCGGCTCAGACTGCGGCACCAGAAGCCAAGGCTTCGGCCACAGGTCGTCTGGTTGCACAGATGAGCGGTGGGCGCGTGGCCTGGTCGCCACGGGACACGGTATCGCTGACCAAGCAGGCCTTTGCCGGGAACCCGGTCGGGTTTCGCGCGGTCAAGCTGATTGCCGAAGCCGCGGCTGCCCTGCCTCTGGTGCTGCAGGACGCGGATATGCGCTATGCGGAACATCCGGTGCTCAAACTGATTGCCGGGCCGAACCCCGCTCAGGGGCGCGCGGATTTCTTTGAGGCGCTCTATGGCCAGATGTTGTTGTCGGGGGATGGCTATGTCGAGGCCGTGTCGGGCGAGCAAGGAGTGCCTTTTGAGTTGCATGTGCTGCGTTCGGATCGGATGCGCGTGGTGCCGGGGGCCGATGGTTGGCCGGTGGCTTATGAATACAGTGTTGGCGGGCGCAAACATCGTTTCAATGTGACTGGGCCGGTGTCTCAGGTCTGCCATATCAAGAATTTCCACCCGCAGGATGACCATTACGGCTTGTCCCCGCTGCAAGCGGCGGCCCAGGCGGTGGATGTGCACAATTCTGCCAGCCGCTGGACCAAGGGTTTGCTGGACAATGCTGCGCGTCCGAGCGGGGCGATTGTCTGGAAGGGGGCCGAAGGGCAGGGGCAGTTGAGCCCGGAACAGTTCGACCGCCTGACCCATGAAATGGAAAGCATGCATCAAGGCGCGCGCAATGCGGGACGTCCGATGTTGCTGGAAGGTGGCTTGGATTGGAAACCCATGGGCTTTTCGCCCAGTGATATGGAATTCCTGAAAACCAAGGAAGCCGCCGCGCGCGAGATCGCCACCGCCTTTGGTGTGCCGCCGATGCTGCTTGGCATTCCAGGCGAGGCGACCTTTGCCAATTACGCCGAGGCGCAGCGGGCATTTTATCGCCAGACCGTCCTGCCATTGGCGAGCAAGGTTTCGGCTTCGGTCGGGCGTTGGCTGTCCAGTTTTGTTGGTGAAGAATTGCAGCTGAAACCGGATATGGATCAGGTTCCCGCACTTGCCAGTGAGCGCGATGCGCAATGGAACCGCGTGGCTGCGGCTGATTTCCTGACACATGCAGAGAAGCGCCAGTTGCTGGGTCTGCCAGCGCTGCCTGAGGGCGATGCGGGTGAGTGAGATGCGTGCAAAGGAGCCCTTTGCCTGCGCACCGGCCATGCGGCTGGAGGCGCATGAGCGGGTCAGCAAGCTGCAGATCGATGCGATGAACGACAAATTCGCCCGGATCGAGCTGCTGATGGAGCGGTTGGAAAAGCGGCTTTGGTTGACGGTTTACGGCGTTGCCGGGGTGATCCTGGCCGAGGCTTTCCAGAGTTTGATCAATACGGCGCCCTGAGCGCGAGATGAAAGGACAGAACATGGATTTGGAACACAAGTTCTGCCGCTTTGACGCGGATATCACCGTGGTCGAGGGCACCAAAATCGAGGGCTATGCCTCGTTGTTTGGAGCCTGTGACCAGGGGGGCGATGTGGTGAGCAAAGGGGCCTATGGGCGGTCCTTGAAAAAGCTCGAAGCGGATAACCGCGCGGTGAAAATGCTGTGGCAGCATGACCCGGCCCAACCCATCGGGATCTGGGACGAGGTGCGCGAAGATGAGCGCGGGCTCTATGTCAAAGGCCGTTTGCTGGACAGCGTAGAAAAGGGCCGCGAGGCGGCTGCGCTGATCGAAGCGGGCGCAATTGACGGGCTGTCCATTGGCTATCGCACAGTAAAGGCGAGCAAGAATGACAAGGGCCAGCGGCTCTTGAACGAACTGGAGCTTTGGGAAGTGTCGCTGGTGACATTCCCGATGCTGCCCAGTGCCCGAGTGGCGGCCAAGGCCGAGGAGCCGGAAGCCGATCATTGGGGAGAGTTGGCGGATGTCCTTGAGGATGCCCGTCGTAACCTGGCGGGCGGTTGAGCCGCGCCACTCATGAGGATGAAACACATGAGTACAGCCGAGACCAAGTCTCGGACCGGGGAAGATATGCCTCCGGTCGCCCGGGTGAGTGCCGCGATGGCGGGACTGATTGGGGATTTCAAGGCCTTGCAGGCCGACCTTCAAGAGAAGCTTCACAAACAGGAAGAGCGACTGACCATGCTTGATCACAAATCTGCCGTTGCGGCACGTCCCGTATTGTCGACCCATGCAGAGGTTGACGCCCCCCATCAGAAGGCTTTCGACGCCTATCTGCGTTCTGGCGAAGATGACGGCCTGCGCGGCCTGGAGCTGGAAGGCAAGGCCATGTCCACGGCCGTGAATTCCGATGGTGGTTATCTGGTTGATCCGGTGACATCGGAAACCATCAAATCCACGCTGGACGCCACCGCGTCGATCCGTGCGATCTCTAACGTTGTGAATGTTGAAGCGACATCCTTTGACGTTCTGATCGACCAGAATGACACCGGCGCTGGCTGGGCTGATGAAGTGTCGTCGACCGCCGAAACCGGCACGCCGACCATCGAGCGTATCTCGATCCCGCTCTATGAGCTGAACGCGATGCCAAAGATCTCTCAGCGCCTGCTGGACGATTCCGCCTTTGACGTGGAAACCTGGCTGGCCGGTCGTGTTGCCGATAAATTCGCCCGCGCCGAAGCGTCGGCCTTTGTGAACGGTGACGGTGTCGACAAGCCGCGCGGTTTTCTGAACCACACCATTGTCGCTGATGACAGCTGGGCCTGGGGCAATCTGGGTTACGTGGTATCTGGTGTTGCAGACACCATCGGTGATGGCGATGCGCTGATTGACCTGGTCTATGCGCTGGGTGCGGAATACCGCGCTGGTGCGAGCTTTGTCCTGAACTCCAAGACCGCCGGTGCGCTGCGCAAGCTGAAGGATGCGGATGGCCGCCATCTGTGGGCCGATGGCCTGGCTGCTCAGGAACCTGCGCGTCTGCTGGGCTACCCTGTTCTGATTTCCGAGGACATGCCTGACATTGGTGCCGACACCACACCTGTTGCCTTTGGTGACTTTGGTGCCGGTTACACCATTGCCGAGCGTCCTGATCTGCGCGTGCTGCGTGATCCGTTCAGCGCCAAGCCGCATGTGCTGTTCTATGCCTCCAAGCGCGTTGGCGGCGATGTCAGCGACTTTGCAGCGATCAAGCTGCTGCGTTGCGCGGTCTGAGCGTAGCCACGAGATGAGCGGCGGGGTCACCCCGCCGTTCACAGGGCGCGCGCAGCCGATGGTGTCCAGCAGTCCCCCTCCGCCCGTGCAGCGTGGGCGGCGCGCGCCCGTCACATGCGGGGGACTTGGGCAAGGGGTTGGGAATAGCCTAGCGATTTCGGAGAAGAAACATGATGTTGGTGGAAGAAACTCAGGTCGCCGAAGCGGCGTTGCCAATTGACGCCCTGAAACGGCATTTGCGTCTGGGCAGCGGCTTTGCCGAAGACGATGTGCAAGACGCCGTGTTGGGCTCGTTCCTGCGGGCGGCCATGGCTGCGATTGAATCCCAGACAGGCAAGTCTTTGATCACCCGCGCCTATACGGCCAAGTATCCACGTTGGCAGAACCCCGAAGGGCAGATCCTGCCGCTGGCACCTGTCACCCATATTTCCGATGTTCTTCTGGTAGACCGGCTGGGCAATGTCGAGATCGTTCCGGTCGAAGATTACCACCTGGAGCAAGACAATTTTGACCCGCGCCTCATGCCGACTGCGGTGGCTTTGCCGCGCATTCCGACAAACGGATCGGTGCATGTGCGCTTTGATGCGGGCTATGGTCCGACCTTTGAAAGCATCCCGAGCGATCTGGCCCAAGCGGTGTTTCTGCTGGCGGCCCATTACTATGAATACCGCGACGAAACCGCGTTGGCGCAGGGATGCATGCCCTTTGGCGTGTCCAGCCTGATTGCCCGCTACCGTCCGGTGCGCGTGGGGATCGGCGGATGAGACGGCCCCATTTGAACAGACAGCTGGTGCTGGAAACCATTGTGCGGGTCGATGATGGCTCGGGCGGTTTCGAGGAAACCTGGCAGCCGGTCGGCACGCTTTGGGGGCAGATCAAACCCCGTACCGGTCGGGTGCGCGAAGGTGAAGCCGGAGCGGTCTCGGTCCATGCCTTTGTCATCAAGGTGCGCGGTGCGCCGCAGGGGCAATCCAATCGCCCGACCGCTGGTCAAAGGTTCCGCTCGGGCGCGCGAGTGTTTCGCATCGAAGCGGTGACCGAAGACGAACCCAAGGGTTTCTACCTGATTTGTCATTGTGAAGAGGAACTAGCCACATGAGTTACGCAGTATCTGGGGCTTTGCAGACAGCTGTTTATGCAGCTCTGCAGGCTGATATGACCCTGGAGACCCTGGTCGGCGACAATATCTTTGACGCGCTGCCCACTGGGACCTTGCCACAGACCTATGTGGCGCTTGGCCCGGAAACGGCGACAGAGGCCGGGGATGGGACGGATGCCGGAGCCTGGCATGAATTCGTCATCTCGGTTGTGACTGAAATCGCCGGCTTTCTCACGGCCAAACAAGCGGCAGGTGCGATCAGTGATGTTCTGCATGAAGCGGAGCTGACCCTGACCCGTGGCCAGCTTGTCGGGATGTGGTTCCGCAAGGCCAAGGCAACACGCGAGACCGGCGGGCTGCGCCGGATCGACCTCACTTTCCGCGCCCGCGTGGAAGACAATTGACCCTTTTCAAAACGGAGTAGTGCAATGGGTGCTCAAAACGGCAAGGACCTTTTGGTCAAAGTGGATCTGACTGGTGACGGTTCGTTCGAAACAATGGCGGGGCTGCGTGCCACCCGTGTCAGCTTCAACGCTGAGCAGGTCGATGTGACCACGCTGGAAAGCCAAGGCGGCTGGCGTGAACTGCTGGCGGGTGCTGGTGTCAAATCTGCCAATATCTCAGGCTCTGGCGTCTTCAAGGATGCCCAAACCGACGAGCGTGCGCGCCAGATCTTTTTTGACGGCGAAACGCCCGATTTCCAGGTGATCATTCCTGACTTTGGCACGGTCGAAGGCGCGTTCCAGGTGACCAGCATCGAATATGCTGGATCGCATAACGGCGAAGCCACCTACGAGGTCTCTTTGGCCTCGGCTGGCGAGCTGAACTTTATCGCGGTGCCTGTGGTCTGATGGGCAATCCGTGGAGGGGGGAGGTGGCGCTGACCATAGATGGCGAGCGTCACCTCATGCGGCTGACACTGGGGGCTTTGGCAGAGCTCGAAGCCCAGCTGGAGAGCGGATCTTTGGTGGATCTGGTGCAGCGGTTTGAACAAGGCGGCTTCAGCACGCGCGACGTGCTGGCGCTGATCGTGGCCGGATTGCGCGGTGGCGGTTGGCAGGGGCAAGCCAGAGATCTCGTCAATGCCGAGATTGCTGGTGGGCCTATGGCAGCTACCAAAGCAGCGGCAGAGCTGCTCGCGCGGGCCTTCATGATGCCGGAGCAGGCGGATGAAGGGGTTTGACTGGCCGGTATTGATGCGTGCTGGGATGCGCGGGCTTGGCCTGCGCCCCCGAGAGTTTTGGGACCTGACCCCGGCGGAATTGCAAATGCTGCTGGGTGAGGGTGAGGGCGGACAACCGATGGGGCGGTCACAGCTGAACAAGCTGATGGATGCGTTCCCGGATGTGACCGTGCCGCAGGAAAAGGAGATGCTCCGAAATGAGCGAGATTGAGATGATCGATGGCTTGCAGGAACAGGTCGATGCCTTGGAAAACTCGCTTGGCGGGGCGATTGGCGTCGCGGCGCAGTTTGATCAGGAGCTGCGTCGGGTTCAAAACAGCTTTGGGCAAGTGGGGCAGGGCGCTGCCAAGCTTGAACGCTCGTTGAGTTCTGGCGTTGCCAAGGCGATCGACGGGGTTGTGCTGGATGGGATGAAACTGTCTGACGCGCTGCGCGTGGTTGCCAATTCCATGATTGATGCGGCATGGAAAGCGGCTGTGCGTCCGGTCTCTGATCACATCGGCGGGATGATTGCCCAAGGCGCATCTGCCTTGTTTGGCACCTATTCCCCATTTGCAGATGGTGGCAGCTTTGCGCAGGGGCGCGTTATGCCCTTTGCCAATGGTGGCATTGTCAGCGGTCCGGTGTCCTTTCCGATGCGGGGTGGCATGGGGTTGATGGGCGAAGCTGGACCCGAAGCAATCATGCCGCTGACACGTGGTGCCGATGGCAAACTGGGCGTGCGTGCGCAGGGCGGTGGTCAGCCGGTCAGCATCGTCATGAATATTCAAACCCCGGATGTGCAGGGGTTCCAACGCAGCCAAAGCCAGATTGCTGCCCAGATGGGCCGCGTGCTGAGCCATGGCGCTCGTAATCGCTGATTGGAGGGTAAAATGTCGTTTCATGAAATTCGTTTTCCGGCGGATCTGAGCTTTGGGTCCATTGGCGGACCGGAACGCCGCACGGATATCGTTCAACTGACCAGCGGTCACGAAGAGCGCAACACACCCTGGGCGCATTCGCGCCGTCGTTACGACGCTGGTCTGGGGCTGCGGTCCTTGGATGATGTCGAAGCGCTGATCGCTTTCTTTGAAGCGCGTCAGGGGCAGGTCTATGGCTTTCGCTGGAAAGACTGGGCGGATTACAAATCCTCGGCTCCGTCGCGCCCTGTTGCGATGGGGGATCAGGTGATTGCCTATGGCGACGGTGTCTCGCGCAGCTTTCAGCTGATCAAGAACTATACCTCGGGTGGCGTGACCTATGCGCGCCCGATCACGAAACCCGTTGCCGGTTCAGTGATTGCCGCCGTTCAGGATGTGGAGCGTCGCGAAGGCGTTCATTTCGAGATCGACGTGGATACCGGGATCATCACCTTTGACGAGGTTCCGCTGGACGGTGTCGAAATCTCTGCCGGATTCGAGTTCGACGTGCCTGTGCGCTTTGACACGGACCGGATCAATGTCTCGGTCGCAAGCTTTAAGGCGGGGCAGGTGCCGGATGTGCCGGTTGTGGAGGTGCGGGTCTGATGTCTGGCGCTGATGCACTTCATGAACATTTGCAAACTGGGGTCGGCTCTGTCTGCCGGACCTGGGCAGTGATCCGCAAAGATGGCACGATCTTTGGCTTTACGGATCATGACCGTGATCTTGCCTTTGATGGGTATACTTTCAAAGCGGATACCGGCCTGTCTGCCAAGGCGTTGCAACAGGCGACCGGTCTGTCCGTGGACAATACCGAGGCCATGGGCGGCCTGAGCGATGCCGCCATCAAGGAAGAGGACATTGCGGCTGGCCGGTTCGACGGAGCCGAGGTCATCGCCTGGTTGGTCAACTGGGCGGATGTATCGGCCCGTCGCATCATGTTTCGCGGTGAGATCGGTGAGATCCAACGCGGAAGCGGTGCCTTTCATGCCGAATTGCGTGGTTTGACCGAAGCCTTGGGCCGCCCGATTGGCCGCAGCTATCAAAAACCGTGTTCTGCCGTTTTGGGCGGGCAGGGCTGCACCTTTGATCTGGATACGCCAGGCTATTTCTTTGAGGGAACCCTGGTTTCAAGCGAAGACAACCGTGTCTTTGCCCTTGAGGGCATGACGGGGTTTGAGGCGAACTGGTTTCAACGTGGTCGGATCGAGATCCTCACTGGCGAAGCTGCCGGTTTGAGCGGTTCGATCAAGCGCGATCGGCAAGTCGGGGATCAACGTATGCTCGACATTTGGGAGCCGCTGCGCCTTGCTGTCAGTGCTGGTGATACGGTGCGGATCACGGCCGGGTGCGACAAGCGCATGGAGACTTGCCGCCTCAAGTTCAACAACCTGCTGAACTATCAGGGGTTTCCGGACATTCCCGAAGAGGACTGGATCACAGTTCATCCTACAGCTGCCAAAAACACGGCCGGTGGGAGCAGACGATGAACAAGATCGTGGCGACTGCCAGAGAATGGATTGGAACCCCCTACGTTCACCAGGCCTCGTGCAAGGGGGCAGGCAGCGATTGCCTGGGCCTTTTGCGCGGTGTTTGGCGAGATGTCATTGGGGACGAGCCGGAACAGGTTCCCGCCTATTCCATGGATTGGTCGGAGCCACAGGGCGAAGAGCGGCTTTGGCAGGCCGCCCTGCGCCATTTGAAACCCAAGCACAAACAGGATGCTGCACCCGGTGATATTTTGCTGTTTCGCATGCGCGAAGGCAGCGTGGCCAAACATGTTGGCATTCAGGCCGATGTGAAAACCGAGAGCAGCGAACGTGCCTCATTTATCCATGCCTATAGCGGGCATGGGGTGGTTGAAAGCGCCCTTGGCGCATCCTGGGAAAGGCGCATTGTTGCGCGCTTTGCCCTACCTACGGAGATCGAGTAATGGCGACAATTCTTCTCTCTGCCGCGGGCGCGGCAATTGGCAGCTCAATCGGTGGCTCTGTTCTGGGGCTGTCCATGACGGCGGTTGGTCGCTTTCTCGGGGCCTCTATCGGGCGCCGCATTGACCAACGGCTGTTGGGGCAGGGGTCTGAAGCCATTGAAATGGGGCGGATTGAACGATTCCGTCTTAGCGGTGCGGGTGATGGCGCTCCGATCGCACAGGTCTATGGCCGGATGCGGGTTGGTGGCCATGTGATCTGGTCGACCGAGTTCAAAGAGCATGTCAAGAAATCCGGTGGCGGCGGCAAAGGCGCGCCTCCTCAGCCTGAGGTCAAGGAGTATAGCTATTCCCTGAGTCTGGCCGTCGCGCTGTGCGAGGGTGAGATTACCGGTGTTAACCGCGTTTGGGCGGATGGGGCAGAGGTTGCCCTCAAGGATCTGAACATGCAGGTCTATACCGGGTCCGATGATCAAATGCCGGACCCAACCATGGAGGCCGTTGAAGGCGCGGGGCAGGTGCCCGCCTATCGCGGCACCGCCTATGTCGTGTTCCAGGATCTGCAGCTGAGCCGCTTTGGCAACCGCGTTCCACAATTCAGCTTCGAGGTCACTCGTTCGGAATTGCAGGACGAGGCGGATGTGCCTTTGGCGATCAAAGGCGTCGCTATGATTCCGGGAACCGGTGAATACGCTTTGGCCACTGATCCGGTTTATTTGACCTATTGGGAGGGTGGTTCTGGGCCATTTGGCGGGTTGCCGGCTCCTTCTTCCAAAGGTGTGGTGAATGTGAATTCGCCCTCTGACGAGCCGGATTTCAACACCGCCTTGGCGCAGCTTGAGGATGACCTCCCCAATTGCGGAGCCGCGTCTTTGGTGGTGAGCTGGTTTGGCAGCGATTTGCGTTGTGGCCAATGTGAAATCCAGCCAAAGGTTGAACAAAACGAATTTGATTCCGAGGACATGCCGTGGCGCGTCAGCGGGGCCACCCGTGCGTCGGCGCAGCTGGTGCCGCAAGTCGATGACAAAGTCGTTTATGGCGGCACACCAACCGATCAATCGGTTATTCAATCCATTCGACGCATGGCGGCTCAGGGTCAAAAGGTGATGTATTATCCCTTTATCCTGATGGATCAGCTGGCAGGAAATGGTCTGCCTGACCCATGGTCTGATGCGGATGATCAGGCCGTTCTGCCTTGGCGCGGGCGCATCACACTGTCCAAAGCACCGGGCCAGGATGGCTCACCGGATCAGACGGCCGTGGCAGATTCTGAGGTTGCGGCATTCTTTGGCACGGCCAGTGCGTCTGATTTTGGAACCGACGGTGAAACCATCACTTATTCCGGCCCAGCGGAGTGGAGCTACCGCCGCTTTATCCTGCATCAGGCGATGCTGTGTCAGGTGGCGGGCAATGTGGAGTCTTTCTGTATCGGTTCCGAAATGCGTGCGCTGACTCAGATCCGCGGCGCGAGCGGTTTCCCTGCGGTTGCGCAGCTGATTTCGCTGGCGGCGGAATGTCGTGCTATCCTCGGGTCAGAGGTGAAAATCGGCTATGCAGCAGATTGGTCAGAGTATTTCGGCTACCATCCGCAGGATGGGTCAGGCGATCTGTATTTCCATCTTGATCCGCTTTGGGCGGATGTGAACATCGACTTTATCGGCATCGACAACTACATGCCAATCGCGGATTGGCGCGAGGGTGATGATCACGCGGATGCGGATTGGGGAACCACCTATAACCTTGACTACTTGCGCGCCAATATCGAAGGCGGTGAAGGCTATGACTGGTATTATGACTCGCCCGAAGCGCGCGAGGTGCAGCGGCGCGAACCCATCACCGATGGCGCACATGGTGAGCCTTGGGTCTGGCGCTACAAGGATATTCGCAACTGGTGGGGCAATGCCCATCACGAGCGTGTCGGCGGCGTGCGCAACGCGACGCCCACCGCGTGGTTGCCGCAATCCAAACCGATCTGGTTCACCGAACTGGGCTGCGCTGCGATAGACAAAGGCACCAACCAGCCCAACAAATTCCTTGATCCGAAATCGTCGGAATCCTCATTGCCGCATTATTCCAATGGGTTGCGGGACGAATATATCCAGCGCCAATACCTGAAGGCGATGATCGGCTATTGGTCCGAGACCGATAATAACCCGGTCTCTGAGGTCTATGACGCGCCCATGTTGGACATGGATCATGCCTTTGTTTGGGCATGGGATGCTCGCCCGTTCCCCTGGTTCCCAGGCAATAGCGAGTTGTGGAGCGACGGGCCAAACTATCGCCGTGGCCACTGGCTCAACGGCCGAATGGCGGCGCGGTCTTTGGCCTCGGTCGTTGCGGAAATCTGTGCTCGTGCGGATCTGCATCGTATCGATACAACCGAACTTCACGGCGTCGTGCGCGGCTTTGTCGAGCCGAATGTGACAGATGCGCGGCGGTCTCTGCAATCCTTGATGCTGTCCCATGGTTTCGATGCGATTGAGCGCGATGGTGTTCTGGTGTTCCGGATGCGCAACGGGTTGAAGCCGGTCGATATCGATTATTCCGATCTGGTGATCAGCTCGGAGATCGAAGGAGACCTGAGCGAAACCCGCGCAGGCGAAGCTGAAATGTCCGGGCGTGTTCGGGTGCGATTTATCGAGACTGACGGAGACCACCAGGTTGCGACCGAAGAGGCGATCCTGCCGGATGATGAAACCCATGCTGTTGCTGAGACAGAGCTGGCCCAGGCCATGACTCGGGGTGAAGGTTTGCGCACTGCTGAACGCTGGTTGTCTGAGGCGCGCGTCGCCCGTGACACGCTGCGTTTTGCTCTGCCACCATCCAAGCTGGAATTGGGGGCTGGTGACATTGTGCGCCTGCCATCGAAATCTGGCCCGACCTTGGCACGGATTGACCGGGTTGACGTGATGGATCATCAAATCGTTGATGCGGTTCGGATCGAGCCGGACATTTACGAGCCTGCGGATTACACCGATGAAAGCTCGGGTCTGCGACCCTACACAGCGGTCGGTCCGGTCACGCCTGTGTTCCTGGATCTGCCTTTGCTGTCTGGTAACGAGGTCGAACATGCGCCGCATCTGGCTGCAACCGCGCAGAACTGGCCGGGATCCGTGGCGGTTTATGACAGCTCAATCGATGCCGATTATGGTTTGAACAGCATTCTGGCTGCCCAGTCGATCATTGGTGTAACCGAAACGCCCTTGACCGCCGCGCAGGCCGGTGTGATCGATCGCGGTGCGCCTTTGGACATCCGATTGATCTCGGGCGAATTGCAATCTGTCACCGATGAGGCGCTCCTTTCTGGGGCCAATCTGATGGCAATTGGCGATGGCAGTTCGGGCAACTGGGAGGTTATTCAGTTCCGCGATGTAGCCTTGCTGGACGAGAACCGGTGGCAAATTTCGCACCGTTTACGGGGGCAAGCCGGGTCTGACGGCATCATGCCAAGCGAATGGCCCGCCGGCTCGATTGTCGTCATGCTGGACGGGGCTCCTTCGCAGATCGAATTGGCTGCGGCGCAGCGGCGTGTCTCGCGCCACTACCGCATTGGGCCGGCACAGCGGTCTTTGGACGACTCGACCTATGTGCACACGGAACAAGCCTTTGATGGCATCGGTCTGCGCCCCTATAGCCCTGTCCATCTGGCCGTGCAGGACGCAGCTGGCGATGTCGCGCTGTCCTGGATCCGCCGCAGCCGCATTGACGGCGATGATTGGGACGGGTTGGAAATCCCGTTGGGAGAAGACAGCGAGGCTTACCTGGTGCGCGTCCAGCAAGGCGAGACTGTTTTGCGCGAAACACAGGTTCCGCAGCCGGAATGGCTCTACACGGCGGAAATGCAAATCGAGGATGGCATCTCCGGTGCTTACAGCCTGCATGTTGCGCAACTCTCGGCGCGTTTCGGGCCAGGGCCTTTTGCTCGGATCGGTCACACCGCATGAGACCGGTTCTTCCCGGAGATATAAGTGCGGCGGCGCGGGCCTTGTTGCCCCTGCCGCCGGGCAGCCGAAAATCAGTGGCTTTGCGCCTCATCAAAGAGGCGCAGGCCGCTGATCGCTACCGCAAAAAATTTCGCAAAGCCCATGCCTTGTTCGGCAATGGCACGCTCATGGCGGCGGCAATGATGCGCCCGTTGGCGTGCGAACCGCGTCTGGATGACCCGGATTACCTGGACTGCCGGTTCCATATTTTTCAGGCGCTGATGGATCAGCACCGCCCGGTTTCCTGAACAGATTTAAATTCTTGAACGGTTTAATCACGGATTTGCGTTTCGCATCAGAAACACTATCTGCTATCTTACCAAGATCAAAGGAGATCTGTGATGGCAGAGACACGTGCAAAACTGAGAGAGATCGACCCGGTCTGGGCGCGCATTCTGACCGAAGCTGAGGATGCCGTGCGCGAGGAACCCCTGCTGGGCGGGTTGGTTCATTATTCGATCCTGCACCACCCTAACTTGGAACGCGCGCTAAGCTATCGCGTGTCGCTCAAACTTGCCAATGGCGAGATGTCCGAGCAGATCCTGCGTGAAATCTGTGACGAGGCACATGGGGCCGACCCGGACTTGGCCATGGCGGCGCGCGCGGATATCACGGCGACGTATGAACGCGATCCGGCCTGCCACCGCTTCCTGCAACCTTTGCTGTTTTTTAAAGGATTCCAAGCCATTCAGGCGCATCGCGTGGCGCATTGGCTGTGGAAACAGGACCGCAAGGATCTGGCCTATTTCTTTCAGATGCGCAGCTCTGAAGTCTTTGGCATCGATATTCATCCGGCCGCGCGGATCGGCCGTGGCATCATGATCGACCATGCCCATTCCATCGTGATTGGTGAAACGGCGGTTGTTGGTGACAACGTGTCGATGCTGCATTCGGTGACCTTGGGCGGAACCGGCAAAGAGGAAGAGGATCGCCATCCTAAAATTGGCAATGGTGTGCTGATTGGGGCCGGGGCCAAGGTGCTTGGCAATATCAGCGTGGGTCACTGCTCGCGCGTGGCCGCAGGCTCCGTTGTTTTGGAAGAAGTCCCGCCCTGCACAACAGTTGCGGGTGTTCCGGCGCGGATCGTCGGGAAGGCCGGCTGCGACCAGCCCTCAATCGAAATGGATCAATTGCTGCACGGCAAGGCCTGATTGTTCGAACATCGAAAAATGAAATCCCCGGACCAGATTTGGCCCGGGGTTTTTTATTTGCCGCGGTCTATCTTTGACTTTCAGTACTTTGTGACACGCATGTCCCGAGAAAGCCGACAAAGGGCCTGGGTCTGAGTATCCTCAGTGAATGGACTACGGTTTTAGGCCAACATCACCATTGGATTTTCCAAATTGTCGACAATGGCTTGTAACAGCTCGGCCCCCAAGGCCCCGTCGATGACCCGGTGATCCACGCTGAGGGTCACGGACATGACTGTGGCCACGGAGAGCTCGCCATTTTCATCAACAACGGGCTTTTTCACACCCGCGCCGACCGCAAGGATTGCGCCATGGGGCGGATTGATGACCGCGTCGAAATTGTCGATCCCGAACATGCCAAGATTGGAGATTGCGAAACTGCCGCCCTGATATTCATGCGGCGCAAGTTTGCGATCCCGTGCGCGGCTGGCTAGGTCCTTCATCTCAGCAGACAGGGCTGACAAGGTTTTCATATGGGCGTCTTGCAAGACCGGGGTGAACAGCCCGCCCTCGATGGCCACCGCAACGGCGACATCAGAGGGGGTCAGTTGCAAAACACGGTCGCCCGCCCAGACAGCATTGGCTGCCGGGACCGATTGCAAAGCGTTGGCGCAGGCCTTGATGATGAAATCATTGACGCTGAGCTTGATTTCGCGAGCCGCCAATTGCTTGTTCAATTTGCTGCGGAAAGCGAGAAGCGCGTCGAGTTTGATGTCGCGGCGCAGGTAGAAATGCGGGATGCTTTGTTTGGCTTCGGTCAGGCGCGCGGCGATGGTCTTGCGCATGCCATCTAGCGGCACCTCCACATAGTCGCGCCCTTCATACATGCGCGCAATGGCGTCCGCCGATGGCGCGGGTGCTGTCGCTTGGGCAGGGGCCGCAGGTGCCGCTGTTGGCGCTGGGGCCGATGCCTGAGGGGCGGCTGTCGGAGCGACCGTGGCAGATTCAACATCGGACTTGACGATGCGCCCACGTGGGCCAGAGCCGGTGATCTGGTTGAGATCGAGCCCTTTTTGCGCGGCAATGCGGCGCGCCAGTGGTGAGGCGAAAACACGCGTTCCGTCCTGTGCGACCGGGGCAGGGGCGGGTTTATCGGAGCCCCCGGTGGGGGCCGCCTCTGCACCCGCGGCAGATGGCGGGGCCACTGCCGGAGCCTGGGGCGCGCTGGCGGTGATATCATCCGCGCTTTCGCCGTCTTCGAGCAGAACCGCGATGGGGGTGTTGACCCTGACATCGGCGCTGCCCTCATCGATCAGGATCTTGCCGATCACCCCTTCATCAACCGCTTCGAATTCCATCGTCGCCTTGTCGGTTTCGATTTCGGCGATGACATCGCCCGATTGCACGGTGTCACCCTCTTTGACCAACCATTTGGCAAGCGTGCCTTCCTCCATTGTCGGGGAGAGGGCGGGCATCAGGATTTCAATCGGCATGGTGAGCTCCTTTGGGCGAAGCACGTTTGGATATGGTGTGGTGCGAGGGGCTGGCCCCTCGCGCTCCCCAGGATATTTCTAGCCCAGAGAAATTAGCGGTAGGTCACCTGTTTGACCGCGGCGACGACCTCATCAGCGGTGATCAGCGCGTGTTTTTCCAGATTGGCGGCATAGGGCATCGGGACATCCTTGCCGGTGCAATTGATTACGGGCGCATCCAGATAGTCAAAAGCCTGTTCCATCAGAACCGCGCTGATATGGTTGCCGATAGAGGCGGTTGGAAAGCCCTCTTCGACGGTCACGCAGCGATTGGTCTTTTGCACCGAGGCGATGATCGCGTCAGTATCCATCGGGCGCAGGGTGCGCAGGTCAATAACTTCGGCGCTGATGCCCTCTTCGGCGAGTTTGTCGGCGGCCTCGAGCGTGTGGGCCATGCCGATGCCAAAGGAAACGAGCGTGACATCCGCGCCCTCGCGCCAGATCCGAGCCTTGCCGAAAGGTATGCTGTAATCGTCTAGATCAGGCACGTCGAAACTGCGGCCATAGAGGATTTCGTTTTCCAGGAATATCACCGGATTGGGATCGCGGATCGCGGTTTTGAGCAGGCCTTTGGCATCTGAGGCGCTGTAGGGCATGACAACTTTGAGACCGGGGATATGCGTATACCAGGCGGCATAGTCCTGAGAGTGCTGCGCACCGACCCGTGCCGCCGCGCCATTGGGGCCGCGGAAGACGATGGGGCAGCCCATTTGTCCGCCGGACATATAGAGCGTTTTGGCGGCGGAATTGATAATTTGGTCAATGGCTTGCATGGCGAAGTTGAACGTCATGAACTCCACGATGGGCTTCAGCCCGCCAAAGGCTGCGCCAACCCCAATGCCAGCAAACCCATGTTCGGTGATTGGGGTGTCGATCACACGTTTGCTGCCGAATTCATCGAGCAAGCCTTGGGAAATCTTGTAGGCACCTTGGTATTCAGCGACCTCTTCCCCCATGAGGAAGACCTCTTCGGTGCTGCGCATTTCTTCGGCCATGGCGTCGCGCAGGGCTTCTCGCACGGTTTGCTTTTTGGTCTTTGTGCCCTCGGGCCAGGGCGCTTCGGCTTTGACTGGGGCGAGGGGGGCGGTTTTGTCGGAGCCCCCGGAAGGGGCCGCCTCCGCAACCGCGGCGACCGGTTGCGTCACAGGCGATTCCGGGGCTGCGGTCGCCGGGATATCCTCGCCCTCTTCGACCAGAATGGCGATGGCGGTGTTGACTTTGACGTCGGCAGTGCCCTCGGCGATCAGGATCTTGCCGATCACGCCCTCATCCACTGCCTCGAATTCCATCGTCGCCTTGTCGGTTTCGATTTCGGCGAGGATGTCGCCGGATTGCACGCTATCGCCTTCTTTGACCAGCCATTTGGCCAGGGTGCCTTCTTCCATGGTGGGGGAAAGGGCGGGCATCAGGATTTCAGTTGCCATCTTTTTCTACTCCATATCCCGCTTGCTTAGGCGTCAGCATAAATATCGGTCCACAGCTCTTCGAGCGGCGGTTCCGGGCTTTCGCGGCTGAAATCGGCGGCCGCTGAGACCACGGCCTTGATCTCTTTGTCGATGGCCTTCAGGTCATCTTCGGTGGCGTGTTTCCCGGTCAGCAAAAGGTCACGCACGTGATCGATTGGGTCGCGTTCTTCGCGCATTTTCTGCACCTCTTCGCGGGTGCGATATTTGGCCGGGTCCGACATGGAATGGCCGCGATAGCGGTAGGTCTTGATTTCTAAAATATACGGGCCTTTGCCCGCGCGGCAGTGTTTGACCGCCTTTTCGCCAGCCGCCTTGACCGCCAACACATCCATTCCGTCGACGACTTCGCCTTTGATTCCAAAGGCCTCGCCGCGTGTGTAAAGCTCGGGCGTTGAGGTGGAGCGGTTTTGCGCTGTGCCCATGGCGTATTGGTTGTTTTCAATGACAAAGACCACCGGCAGATCCCAGAGGGCGGCCATGTTAAAGGTCTCGTAAACCTGGCCCTGATTGGCAGCGCCATCGCCAAAATAGGTAAAGGTCACACGGCCATTGCCTTTGTATTTGTCGGAAAAGGCGAGGCCTGCGCCCAATGGCACCTGAGCGCCGACAATGCCGTGACCGCCATAGAAATGCTTCTCTTTCGAGAACATATGCATGGAGCCGCCTTTGCCCTTGGACAGGCCACCAATGCGGCCGGTCAATTCGGCCATGACGCCGCCGGGATCCATGCCGCAGGCCAGCATATGACCGTGATCGCGGTAAGAGGTGATGCGTTTGTCGCCCTCTTCTGCGGCGGCCTCAAGCCCGACAACAACGGCCTCTTGACCAATATAGAGGTGACAGAAGCCGCCAATTAGCCCCATACCGTAAAGCTGGCCGGCTTTTTCCTCGAAACGGCGGATCAGCAGCATGTCCTTGTAATAGCTTTTCAGCTCATCAGCGGACACATTGGGCTTGGCAGTCGTTTTGCGCGCGGCCATGGCCGTCTCCTCCCCAATAATTGTTTAACGCTAAACCATCTTGTGGTTTGCGTCAGCGTAGCGCGCGGAATGAGGTTCGTAAAGTGCGTGCGCAATAATAATGCGCGCGGAATAGGCACAGTTTAACGCTTATGTTGTTGAGGGTGTTTGGGCTGGCTCGCCCAAAGCCACGTCAGGTTTAGTTCACGACGATTTCGTCGGCGCGCAGCAGGCCCAGAACATCACGTGCCTGTTGATCAAGTAGATCAAGATCGAGGAATTCGTCAGACAGGCGCAGGGTCAAGTTTTCCATCCGCGCAACCTCGGCGCGCAGTTCTTCGACCTCTTGTTCCAGCTTTTCACCTTCGACGACAATCTCGGCGCGACGAAACAGGCCAAAATCCCCCTGCACAGCGGCAAAGGTGAAATAAGCCGACAGGCTCAGCGTCACAGCAAAGAAGATCAAAACGCCCAAAGAGGGGCGCGATGCGCGAAGTTTCATACAGAACTGCCCTAAATCGCATCTCTTGAATGGATGCGTGTGTTGGTTGTGACATATGGCGCGCAAGGGGAAAAGAGCGTGCAAAGGATCGCTGCGAATCGGTTTGAAAACCGTTGCATTCCTGCCAAACTTTGGGCTTGGACTGGGCTTTCACGGCGGGCGCGTTTGGATGCGATTGATACTTTGTTTAACGATCACGGTGTTTCTGACGGCCTGCACGCCGCGCGGAGTGATCCAGTTTGCCAGCGATCTGGCTGGCATTGAAAGCGCGGTTCAGCCGGTTTTTATCGCCACCAACCGGGTGCGCGCCGAGGCTGAAAATCGCAGCTGGTTTTCACAGGAATTTGGCGAGGTTCGCCATCCCAAGCTGCAATTTGCACGCATGGATGTCTCGATCCCGCCGAGCCATGAATTGGGTGAAATCGAATGGCCGGGGCAGGGGGTGGTGATACCCTCTGAGCATTTTGTCGTCAAGGATGAGGTGTTATTTTCCGGGCCATCCTCATTCTTGGATAATCTCAATGACAGCAGCCCAAGCCGCGATGTGTTTGTCTTTGTGCATGGGTTCAATGTCAATAATGCCGAAGCCGTGTATCGCCTGGCCCAAATCGCGCATGATTACGAGGCGCGATTGCCGGTTATCGCTTTTTCCTGGCCCTCTGCGGGCAATCCGCGCGGTTATGTCTATGATCGTGACAGCGTGATTTTTTCACGCGACGGTTTGGAAAAACTGCTGAGCGTGCTGATCCAGGACAATCGCAAAGTCTTTATTGTTGCCCATTCCATGGGCAGTCAGCTGGTGATGGAAACGCTGCGCCAGATGTCGATTTCGGGCAAGCAAAAGTCTCTGAACCAACTGGCTGGCGTGGCTTTGATCAGTCCGGATATCGACGAGGATGTGTTCCTGCAACAGGCGCAGCGGATCAAACCGTTTCCGCAGCCCTTTACCCTGATGGTCAACACCCGTGACCGGGCTTTGGGCCTTTCGGCGTTTTTGACCGGTAAGCAAGCGCGGCTTGGTTCGATCAGTGATCCGGCGCGGGTCAGCGAAAACCTTCCTGTTGAGGTGATTGATCTCAGCGACGTGGAAGGCGGGGATCGGGCAGGGCATGCCACGGCCTTTACTGCGCCCGCCGCCATTCGACTGCTGCGGCGCCTGCAATAAAAAAGGGGCGGCCCAGACGGGCGGCCCCTGTCTCTTAGAGCTCTGGCAAAGTTACCCCAGTGCGGCGACGCCGGGCAGTTCTTTGCCTTCCATCCATTCCAGGAAAGCACCGCCTGCGGTAGATATATAGGTAAAGTCGCCGGCCGCTTCGGCTTTGTTCAGAGCGGCGACCGTGTCACCGCCACCGGCAACCGAAACCAACTGACCACCCTCGCTACGCTCGGCGGCGTATTTCGCGGCGGCATTCGTGGCCGTGTCAAAGGGTGCGATTTCAAACGCCCCCAATGGGCCGTTCCAGATCAAGGTCTTGGCCGATTCAATGGCCGCCTGCACTGCTTTGACCGCCTCGGGCCCTGCATCCAGGATCATCGCGTCTGCCGGGCAGGCATTGGCGGCGACTGTTTCGTTTTCGGCCCCTTCTTTGAATTCCCGCGCCACAACAACATCGCTAGGCAGGATAATCTCGCAGCCTGCCTCTTTGGCCTTGCCGAGGATCTCGCTTGCGGTGTCGGTCATGTCATGTTCGCACAAGGATTTGCCCACATCGATGCCCTGCGCGGCCAAAAAGGTGTTGGCCATGCCGCCGCCGATCACCAGCATGTCGACCTTGCTGACCAGATTGCCGAGCAACTCCAGCTTGGTCGAGACTTTGGCCCCACCCACAACCGCCAGAACCGGACGTTCCGGCGTGCCAAGCGCGCTTTCCAGCGCGGAGAGTTCGGCCTGCATCAAACGACCGGCGCAGGCGGGCAGCAAACGCGCCAGCCCTTCGGTCGAGGCGTGGGCACGGTGCGCCGCCGAGAAAGCGTCGTTGCAATAAATGTCACCCAGCTTGGCCATCTCAGCGGCCAAATCGGCATCATTCTTGGTCTCTCCTGCATGAAAACGGGTGTTTTCCAGCAGGGCAACCTGACCCTCTTGCAACGCATCGACAACGGCGGCCGCCGCCGGTCCGGCGCAATCGGCAGCAAAAACAACCGATGTGCCAAAAACAGCCTCCAGCGCCGGGATCAGCGGTTGCAGGCTCATATCCGGGTTGCGCTCGCCCTTGGGGCGGCCAAAATGCGCCAGCAGAACCGGCTTGCCGCCGCGATCCAGGATGTCCTGAACGGTGGCTGCGATGCGCTCAATACGGGTTGTGTCTGTGACTTTGCCATTCTCAACGGGGACGTTGATATCAACGCGCGTCAAAACGCGTTTGCCCGCCAGATCCATGTCATCAAGGGTTTTCCAGGCCATGTTTTGCTCCCAAACCAATTGGCCTTGGTCTGCCCCTTTCTGCCCACAAGGTCAACGCCTGCTTGGCATTGGCGCGCAACCGGGCTAGGTCAATGTCAGGAAATTTCACGGAGTGAGAAACATGGCCGATATCAAGGACCCGGAAAACACCATCCTGATGGAGCTTAAAGGTGGCACCGTCACCATCGAATTGCTGCCCGATGTGGCCCCGAAACATGTGGAGCGCATGAAGGAACTGGCGCGCTCGGGTGCCTATGATGGCGTGGCCTTTCACCGTGTGATCGACGGGTTCATGGCCCAGACCGGTGACGTTGCGTATGGCAATATGGACGGTGAGAATTACGAACCGCGCCGTTGCGGCACTGGTGGCTCTGACCTGCCCGATCTGCCTGCCGAATTCTCCAAGATCCCGCATGCGCGCGGGTCTTTGGGTGCGGCGCGTTCGGCCAA
This sequence comes from Tropicibacter sp. R15_0, assembly GCA_017744045.1. GTDB lineage: Bacteria > Pseudomonadota > Alphaproteobacteria > Rhodobacterales > Rhodobacteraceae > Pelagimonas. The sequence goes on from JAGHRD010000002.1 coordinate 48,974, forward strand.
CCCGAATTCGGCCAACTCGCAATTCTTCATCAATTTCAAAGACAACGACTTCCTCAACGGTCAATACACCGTTTACGGTCAAGTCACGTCGGGCATGGAACATGTGGATGCGATCGTCAAAGGCGAGCCGCCCGCGAACCCTGACAAGATGATCAGCGTCAAGGTGGCCGCAGATGCGTAAGCTTGCTTTGGCCCTGGCCCTGCTGGGCAGCCCGGCCTTGGCGTCGGGTATTGAGATCGAGGTCGCAGGCGAAGCCAACGGTGTGATCAAGATCGACCTGTTGGAAGACATCGCCCCCAATCACGTGGCCCAGATCACCGCGCTCGCTTCTGAGGGCAAATATGACGGGGTGGTGTTCCACCGCGTGATCGAAGGCTTCATGGCCCAGACCGGTGACGTGCAATTCGGCAATTCCACCGCCGATAAGTTCGACATGCGCATGGCTGGCATGGGTGGCTCGGATCTGTCGGATCTGGACGCGGAATTCTCCGATGTCAGCTTTGAGCGCGGTGTGGTCGGCATGGCCCGGTCGCAAAACCCGAACTCGGCCAATTCGCAATTCTTTATCATGTTTGCGCCCGGCACCTTTCTGGATGGCCAATACACGGTTGTCGGCAAGGTCACCGAAGGGCTGGACGTGCTGGACATGATCAAACGTGGCGAAGGTCGCAACGGCTCGGTCCTGGGTGAGCCTGATCGCATGGTCAAGGTCACTGTGACCGAATAATCCTGTAAAGACCTTACTCGCAGGATCTCGCTACAGGGGCGCGCCGATTGGCGCGCTCACTTTGTTTTACGTTCAGGCCACGTAGGCCCTGGGGCAGGCCCCAGACCCCGGCAAGACGTGCTGACAGGGGATCACATCTGCGTAAGGTCTCTGGGCAGGGCCGGGTTTCTTCGCCATGGTATAGGCAGGAGGATGGCTCATGCGTTTCTTATCTGTCTTTGCGGCCTGTTTTCTGGCGACGGCGGTTGCGGCTGACCCGAGTTTCTGGCGTCACGAATGGCCGGATACGGATTTCAAGAACACCAGTATCACCAATTGGGTTGAGATCATGTCAGGCGGCCCGCCCAAGGATGGCATCCCGGCGCTGAGTGATCCGCAATTTCTGCGCGTTGCCGATGAAAGCAAGATCGACGGGATTGAGCCGGTGATCACCGTGGAATTGCCCGGAGCCAAGCCGCGGGCCTATCCGATCCGCTATCTTACCTGGCATGAGATTGTGAATGACAAGATCGGCAATGTGCCCGTCGCCGTCACCTTTTGCCCGCTCTGCAATTCCGGTCTGACCTTTGATCGTCGCGTCAAGGGCAAGGTGCTGAGTTTTGGCGTGTCGGGCAAGCTGCGCAATTCCGATATGGTCATGTATGACCGCGAAACCCAAAGCTGGTGGCAGCAGGCCATTGGCACCGGGATTGTCGGAGAGATGAATGGGGTTGAGCTGAAACAGGTGGCCAGCTGGATGGAAAGCTGGGACCAGTTCAAGGCGCGCAATCCCGATGGGATCGTCATGGCGGAGCCGCCCTGGAACCGCTCATATGGGCGCAATCCCTATCGCGGCTATGATAGTTCGCACCGGCCATTCCTTTATTCCGGGGAAATGCCGCCCCACGGTATTCCGCCCTTGATGCGCGTGGTGCGGGTCGGGGATAGGGCCTGGCCGATGGACCGGCTGGCCCAAGAGCGCAAGATCACTGAGGCGGGTGTGACGCTGACCTGGGAAGAAGGTCAGGCATCAGCGCTGGATCACGGTGTGATCTCGAAAGGGCGCGATGTTGGATCGGTTCGGGTTAAGGACAAGCAGGGGCGCGATTTGGTGCATGATGTGATGTTTGCCTTTGCCTTCCACGCCTTTTGGCCCGATGGAAAATGGATGCGTGGCGGTTAATTATGCCGCAAGCCCCAAAGGCAGACGTCTGGCTAAGGGGGCAAGCGCTCCTTGATGCAGCCAGGTGCCGCTTTGCGCGCGCGCCTCGGCCCCGGTGCCCAGTTTGAAATGTGTGAGCCCGCGCGCGTCATCGCGGTTTAATATTCCTAGATCGAGTTCCTGATGCCCGTTTTGCGACAGGTAAACCATGGCGCGCCAGAGCAGCAGGTTCATGGCGTTCAGCTTGCGCCCGGTGTCATTCGAATGCCCCATCTGCCATGTTGCCATCAGCCCGTGCCGCAGGATCAGCGCTGCGGCAACGGGGGTGTTGCGATACCGGGCTTCGAAGACCAAAGCCTGACCGGGATTGGCGGCGGAAAAGGCGGCTGAAAAGGCCGGGGGCAAACCGCGATAGCCCTTGGCGCGCGCCTGATCCAGTTCCGCCTTTAACAGCCAGTGATCGCGCGACAGCACATGCCTTGTGACCTTGATCTTTTCGCTTTCGGCGCGGTTCAAACGGTTGCGCCATTTCTGTTTCAACCCGGCGCGCATCTCAGGCTCGGAACCAAGGGGTAGCATGGCCAGGGTGGCCGGTGTCATCAGCGGCCAAAACCCGGCGCGGCGCAAATCAGACGCCTCCATACCCTCGGCATTCAACAGCAATGGCCGCCCGTCATGCCAGTTTTGCCAACGCTCTAGCCAGGTTTGGCGATCCGCATCGCTGGCGGCAACCGGGCCGCGTGACACCATATCAACCCTCCCAAAAGGTCCAAATTTCCGAGATTGAATCTGCCATGACAGCCGAACCTTGCCCTTGGCCTCTCGGGTGCACAGCCGTGTTGGACGGCCAAGGGCCGCGCAGGTCTTGGCGTATTCCGGAGATTGGGGCAGGGGCAATCGCAACGCAGACATGGGCTGAGTTAACGATATAGAAAGTTTCGAACACGTTAATACCGGCCATGAAACATGATTCTGCGCAATTCCCGTCGCATGGGGTGCTGAAATCTCAGGCCCCGGCCTTGTCGCGCCCCAAGCCCACAGCGGCAGCAGCGCTGCTTTTGGCAACGCTGCTTTCGGTTCCATTCATGGTTTTGGCCGTGGTGCAGCTAAGCCTTTAGGCCAGCTTCACCAGCGCATGGCGCTTTTTGCCTGCGCTTAGCTTGATCGGTGTGCTTAGTGCCGCGGCGTCGAGCACCAGACCTGCCTCACTCAGCGGGGCGTCATCCATCTTGGCCCCGTTTTCTGCAATCAGGCGCTTGGCCTCCTTGCCGGATTTCGCCAGGCCAGAGCGCACGATCAACTGAACGATGGAAATGCCATCGCCAATCTCATCCGCCGTCAACTCCAGGGTGGGCAGATCATCACCAACGCCACCTTTTTCAAACACCTCGCGCGCGGTGGCTTCGGCTGCTGCTGCTGCTTCGGCCCCGTGGCAGAGGGTTGTCACCTCATTGGCGAGGACGATCTTGGCGTCGTTGATTTCCGAGCCTTCCAAAGCGCCCAAACGCTCGCATTCCTCAATCGGAAGCTCGGTATAGAGCTTGAGGAAACGGCCCACATCGGCATCCGTGGTGTTGCGCCAGAATTGCCAGAACTCATAAGGCGCGCACATATCCCCATTCAGCCAAACCGCGCCATTCTGCGATTTGCCCATTTTCTTGCCATCCGAGGTGGTGAGCAAAGGCGAGGTCAGCCCGTAAATTTCGTGATCCAGAACCCGGCGGGTCAGGTCGATCCCGTTGACGATATTGCCCCACTGATCCGAGCCCCCCATTTGCAGCAGACAGCCATAGCGGCGGTTCAACTCAAGGAAGTCATAGGCCTGCAGGATCATGTAGTTGAATTCTAGGAAAGACAGCGATTGCTCGCGGTCCAGACGCGATTTTACCGATTCAAAGCTCAGCATGCGATTGACGCTGAAATGGCGACCAATGTCGCGCAGGAAATCGAGGTAATTCAACCCGTCCAGCCATTCGGCATTGTTCAGCATCAGGGCCTTATTGTTTTGTCCTACCGTTTCGCTACTTGAGGACTGGTCGGTCTCATCCGCGTAATCAAGGTATTTGGCAAAAACCTGCTTGATCCCGTCAATATTGGCGTCAATCGCCTCGGGTGTCAGCAGCGGGCGTTCATCGGCGCGGAAAGACGGATCACCCACCTTGGTGGTGCCGCCGCCCATCAGGGTGATCGGCTGGTGACCGGTCTTTTGCAACCAGCGCAGCATCATGATCTGGATAAGGCTGCCCACATGCAACGACTTGGCCGTGGCATCAAAGCCGATATAGGCGGGCACAACCCCTTCGACCAAAGCTTCGTCGAGCGACTGATAGTCGGTGCAGTCGGCCAGAAAGCCGCGCTCGATCATCACACGCATGAAGTCCGATTTGGGATGGTAGGTCATGTCTCAGCCTCTTAATATTGCGCGCAAAGCTATAAGTAAGGTTTGAGCCGAGGGAAAGAGCATGTTGGCGGCAAAAGCGGTGAAAGCGCTGGGGGCAATGTCGGGAACATCCCTGGATGGGGTGGATGCGGCGGTTTTGCTGACCGATGGCGAGGAGATTCTGGAATTTGGTGCGACAGGGTATCGTGCCTATTCCGATGGGGAACGTGACGTTCTGCGGGCCGCTTTGGGCAAATGGCAGGAAGACGATTGTTCCGCCGCGCATGAGGTTGTCATCAACGCGCATCGCGACGCCCTGGCGGGTTTCCATAACATCGAGCTGGTCGGTTTTCATGGTCAAACCCTGGCCCATGACCCAAAGGGGCGCGGCACGCATCAGTTGGGTGACGGGGCGGCCTTGGCCGAGGCCTTGGGCCTGCCGGTTGTCTGGGATTTCCGTTCAGCCGATGTCGCCATGGGCGGCGAGGGGGCTCCGTTGGCACCGTTCTTCCATTTCGCCTGCGCCAAATGGATCGGGGTTACAGAACCAATCGCCTTCTTAAATCTCGGAGGTGTCGGCAATCTGACCTGGGTGGACCCTGGCAAAACCAAACCCGAAGAGGACGGGGCCTTGCTGGCTTTTGATACCGGCCCTGCCAATGCGCCGATCAATGATCTGGTCGCCCAGCGTCTCGGCCAGGATTGCGACCGTGACGGCAAACTCGCTGCGCGCGGGCAGGTTGAGGATGGCGCGTTGGAACTGTTCCTGGAAGAGGCGTTTTTTCGGCGTATGCCGCCCAAATCACTGGATCGAGACGACTTTTCCCTGATGTTGGATCTGGTGCGCGAGTTGGGTGATGCCGATGCCGCGGCCACCATGACCGGCATGGCGGCGACTGCCGTGATGCTGGGGATGGAGCATTGCCCTAAACCGCCCTCCAAGGTTCTGGTCACGGGTGGTGGGCGCAAAAACCCGGTGATGATGAAGATGCTGCGCGCCAGTCTCGATTGCCCGGTTGAACCCGTCGAATCCGTCGGCCTGGATGGCGATATGCTCGAGGCGCAGGCCTTTGCCTTTCTCGCTGTGCGTGTCGCGCGTGGCTTGCCCACGTCTGCGCCGATGACCACCGGGGTGGCCGCGCCCGTGGGTGGTGGGCAAATCAGCCGTCCTGAATTGATATGAGCGTCAATTTGCGCCTAAAGGCGCAAGCCTCCGGCGGGGATATTTTCAGCCCAGAGAAATAGGGCCTTGCGAAAGCTCTGTCGGAAACGGAAAAGCTTTATCCCGTGTTTCTTCGGGCCAGAAATATCCCGGGGGTGGCCAGCCTTGGCTGGCAAGGGGGCTGGCCCCCTTTGCGACGTTTTATCCGCCTGTATGGCTCATATGGCGCGACATTTGCCCGTCGATCTTTTGGCGGGAATAGTCAAAATCATGGCCCTTTGGCTTGAGCAGGATCGCCGCGCGGATCGCTTCCTCAAGCGGTTCTTCGCTATCGGGGTGGTTGCGCAGGGCGGCGCGCAGGTCTGCATTATCCTCTTGCCCCAGACACATGAACAATTCGCCGGTGCAGGTCAGGCGCACCCGGTTACAGCTTTCGCAGAAATTATGCGTCAGAGGCGTGATAAAGCCGATCCGTTGGCCGGTTTCCTCAAGACGCACATAGCGCGCCGGGCCGCCGGTGCTATCGGGCAGATCGGTTACGGTATATTGCTCGCGCAGTCGGTCGCGTAGATCGCTCAGCTTCCAATACTGATCCAGACGGTTTTCATTGCCGATATCGCCCATGGGCATGACCTCGATCCAGGTCAGATCCATGTCACGCTCGGCGCACCATTCGGTCATCGCGAAAAGCTCATCCTCGTTGAAGCCCTTGAGCGCAACCGCATTGATCTTGACCCGCAGCCCAGCCTTTTGCGCGGCATCGATCCCTTCCATGACCTGTTTCAACCGACCCCACCGGGTGATGTCGGCGAATTTCTGATCATCCATCGTATCAAGCGAAACATTCACCCGGCGCACACCCGCCGCATAAAGCCCATCAGCAAAGCGCGCCAGTTGTGATCCGTTGGTGGTCAGCGTCAACTCTTTCAGCGCGCCGCTGTCCAAATGCCGGGTCATGCTTTGGAAGAAAGTCATGATATCGCGCCGCACCAGCGGTTCTCCGCCGGTGATCCGCAGCTTTTCCACGCCCAGCCGAATAAAGGTCGAACACATGCGATCCAGCTCTTCCAGCGTCAAAAGCTCCTTTTTCGGCAGGAAATTCATGTTTTCAGACATGCAATAGACACATCTGAAGTCACATCGGTCAGTGACCGAGACGCGCAGGTAAGAGATCGGGCGGTGAAACGGGTCGATTAGCGGCTGGCTCATGAAAAACAGATAGCCTTCAGCGGGGATTTGGGCAAGTCTGCGCATCGAATTGTCAGACACGGACCAAAGTCGTAGGGTATCTGTATGAAAGTCACTGTTCCTCTCTGTTTCGCTTTGATCTTGTCGGGTTGCGCGTCCTTTCCGTTTGCCCAGAAGCCCGCAGAGGCCACGCGCCCCGAGGCTCCGGCGGGGGCGGATCTGACCCAGCAAACTCGGCCAAAGGCCCGCCCTGGAGAGTTGGATGTCTCGGCCACTGTTGCGCCGGAACGTAAACCTCCCGCAGGTGCACGCACGGTTGAGCAATTCGACACCACCACGCCCGAGGAACGCGAAGCGGCAGCAGTTGCCCCAGTCGAGACCGGTGGCGAGAAATTCCTGGGCGAGACCGTGGCGAGCCTGGGAGATCCGACAAAGCCGGGATTTTGGTTGGAAACCCCCTTGGTGTCCTCGCCTAAACAAGGGCGCGTGATGTATACAGGTTCGGGTAAGTCTGCCCAGGTGGACCTGATCCCAATCGAAGGCCCGGACACAGCCGGCAGCCGCATCTCACTGGCCGCCATGCGCCTGATCGAGGCCCCTTTGACCGATCTGCCAACCATCGAAGTCTACAGCAATGACTAAACTCGGCGTTTTTGCCTTATGCGCCTTGGGGACAGTCGCGCAGGCCGAAGAACCTTTCGTTGAATCCAACCTGCTTGGCATCTTTTACCACGAGCTTGGCCATGCCCTGATCGACACCGAAGGGTTGCAGGTCTTGGGTCAGGAAGAAGACGCTGCCGATGTATTTTCGATCCTGCTGATCGACGCGCTTTACGAAGAAGACAGTGCTTTGGCGCTGGCTTATGACGTCTCGGATGGGTTCTGGGGCGAGGCTTTGGCGCGGGATCGGGATGATATTGATGTGGCCTGGTGGGATGTGCACGGGCCGGATGAGCAGAGGTTTTATAACACGGTCTGCCTGTTTTACGGCGCTGATCCCGATCAACGTGGCGGGTTTGCCGCTGATATGGAACTGCCGCAAGAGCGCGCTGATTACTGCCCGGAAGAGTTTGATCAGGCCTATGGCAGTTGGGCCCCGGTGTTAGACAAGATGGCCGCGCGTCAGGACGGTGTATCGCTGGAATTCGTCGCGGATGAGGACAGCCTGACGGCGCAGCTCATCCTGTCCGAGGTTGAGGCGCTGAATGGTGAGTTTCAGTTTGCCCAACCCCTGCGCATTATTGTTGAACCTTGTGGCGAGGCGAATGCGTTTTACGACCCCGAGGTCTCGGAAATTGTGATGTGCCGCGAGTTTGAGGATCATCTTCGCGATTTGCAGGCCTTGTTGGAATAATAACTCAGCGTAGATACTTACCAGCCTCTTTTCGTGCAAAGGCTTTCAGATCGTCGCCATGCGCCTCCAGAAAGGCGCGGCTGCGGTCTGGATCGTGTTTGGATAGATCGCGCACCCACCAGGCAATGGCTTTCTGAATGAACCAATCGCGGTCCGGCACATAGCTGGCAGCCCAACCCAACACACGGTCGCGGATCTCCAGATCTTGTTCGCTGGGAAAGTTTTGTTTGGTCCAGGGCAGGGTGATCACCAGCGCCGCGCGACGGGTCCACATATGTTCGCTTTTCGTCCAGGCCTCGACCTCGTCCAGGCGCGACGGATCGGCAATCAGGCGTTTTGAACCGGCGGAACAGGCATGATCGGCAATCGCCCAGGCATCAAACTCCGGAACCCAAGAGGCGATCAAAGCCCAAACCTGATCATCCGGGCGAATACGGGCCTGTGTCAGCAATTTCGCCGCCGCAACACGCGCCTCGTGAATATTGCTGTTCCAAAGGGCGGCGGCCAGATCAAGACGCGCGTCCAGATCCAGATTGCGCCGCCAATCCCGGGTCAGATCATTGATTGCCGGGTTTGGCGTGCCGAGATAGGTGCGATCGACCTTGTGGTATTTGGCGCTGCCCTCAGCCCGACCGGGAACCGTCGCCGCGCGCAGCGCATCAAGGGCGTCATCAAGCGTCATCAGCGATCACATGCGTCGGGAAGCCATCCAAGGTTTCCTGATTGCGGTCGCGCCAATAGTCGCCAACGCCGTCGCGCCCCTTGCCCTCGGCCCATTTGTCCAAAACCTTGCGATCTTCGCGATAGTCATAAAAGGGCACGGCATAGCCGCAAGAGGTTTGCACCATGTCCACAGTCATATCATAGATCTGACGCGCCCCGACATGTTCATCAAAGACGCCGTTCAAATCGTCAAATTCCGGGTCGCGGGCGTGAAACACCTTGGCCGTGCCATAGCAGCGCAGGATCATCGGGCGGGTTTCAAAGCCGCACCACATCAAGGTCATGCGATTGACCCGCGCCAGATGCCCGGCGGTTTCATTGCCCGACCCGGTCAGATTGCGCCAGATGATCCGGTTATCGCCCAGGATCCGCAGGCTATCGCCACCCTTGGGTGAGATATTGACCTTGCCGCTTTCTGCCGCCGATCCCACGAAAAAGATCTTCTGCTCGGCAATGAAATTGCGGTGATCGTCGCTTAGGCTGTCAAACTGCTTTCCCATATCGGCCGCGGCCTCCTTTGGCTTTGAGGGTCGTTATTCCACAGTCACGGATTTCGCGAGGTTACGCGGTTGGTCCACATCTGTCCCCTTGGCAACAGCGGTGTGATAGGCGAGCAATTGCGCGGGCAAGGCATAGAGCAGCGGCGTCAGGATCTCAGGCACTTGTGGCATGGTGATTGTGCGCCAAGCCTCAGCCCCGGCAGCCTCGGCACCGGCACTGTCCGTCACCAACAAGACCTTGCCGCCGCGCGCCATGACCTCTTGCATATTGGAGACGGTTTTTTCAAACAGGCTGTCCTTGGGGGCGAACACCACGACAGGGACATGTTTGTCGATCAAGGCAATGGGGCCATGTTTCAGTTCGCCTGATGCATAAGCTTCGGCGTGTATGTAGCTGATTTCTTTCAGCTTTAGCGCACCCTCATGGGCGAGCGGATACATCAGTCCGCGCCCAAGGAAGAGAACATCACGTGCCTCGGACAGCTTCTTGGAAACATTGGCGAAATCCGCATCGCGATCCATAGCCGCGTTCAGTGTTCCGGGCAGGGAACGCAGGTCGGACAGGATCTGTTCCAGCTCTTCTTGGGACAGGGTTCTGCGTTCGACCGCAGCCTTAAGGGCCAGTAAAAGCAAGACGTTAAGCTGACAGGTGAAAGCTTTGGTCGAAGCAACGCCAATCTCGGCCCCGGCGTGAATGGGCAGGGCCAGATCGCTTTCCCGCGCGATGCTGCTTTCCTGAACGTTCACCACGGAATAGATCTTGTCCGCCTTGCCCTCGCAATAGCGCAGCGCGGCCAGAGTATCGGCGGTTTCGCCGGATTGGCTGACAAACAGCGCCGCCGTTCCCTTGGAAATCGGCGGTTCGCGATAGCGGAATTCCGAGGCGATATCGACCTCAACCGGCAATTTCGCCAGCCGCTCAAACCAGTATTTGGCGGTGAAACAGGCGTAATAGGCGGTGCCACAGGCCACCATCACCAGCCGGTCAATCTTGGTAAAATCAATGCCGGGATCGGGCAGGGCGATGCCGTGTTCGGTGACATAGGCGGACAGGGCATTGGACAGAACAGATGGTTGTTCGGCAATTTCCTTGGCCATGAAATGCTTGTAACCGCCCTTGTCCACGCGGGCCGCGTCGACCTGAATGGTTTTTTTCTCGCGATTGACCAGGCGCCCGGCCTCGTCGCGTATTTCAACGCTGGTGCGGGTCAAAACAGCGCTGTCACCTTCTTCGAGATAGGTGATCTGATCGGTCATCGGGGCCAGCGCAAAGGCGTCCGAGCCGACATACATCTCATCATCGCCATGACCGATTGCCAAAGGAGACCCTTTGCGCGCTGCGATCATCAGATCCTCTTCGCCATCAAAAAGAAAGGCCAGCGCAAAGGCCCCATCCAAGCGCTCAAGCGTGGCATAGGCCGCCTCGACCGGGGTTTTGCCCTGCGACAGAAAATGCTGGGTCAGCAGGGCGATGGTTTCCGTGTCGGTTTCGGTCTGCGGCTCAATCCCGGCCTCGGCCAGTTCGGCGCGCAGCTCTTTGTAGTTTTCGATAATTCCGTTATGGACCACCGCCACGTCTCCGGCACGGTGGGGGTGGGCGTTATCGGTGGTTGGCGCGCCATGGGTGGCCCAACGGGTGTGACCAATGCCTGACTTACCCGGCAGCGGGTCATGCACCAGCAGGTCCGACAGGTTGACCAGCTTGCCAACCGCACGGCGGCGGGCCAGCTTGCCATTGTTTACTGTCGCGATCCCGGCGCTGTCATAGCCGCGATATTCCAACCGGCGCAGCGCATCCACAAGGATTGGTGCGACTTCATGCTGTCCCAAAACGCCTACAATTCCACACATGGGCTCTTCCTCTCACATCCTCGATCCGCCGCCCTTGGGCGGGGCACTTTTGTCCAATCAGGCCTGCTTGCGGGCCTTTTGTGCACGAAGTTTGGCAAATAATTTCTGCGCCAAATTCGGTTTGTTGACTTGTTTGCTGCGCCCCAGTGCCAGCGCCCCATCCGGCACATCTTCGGTCACGACCGAACCGCTGGCGGTCATGGCTTCGTCACCAATGGTCACAGGGGCCACCAGCATTGTGTTTGACCCAATAAAGGCCTGCTTGCCAATGGTGGTTTTGTGTTTAAAGACGCCATCATAGTTGCAAGTGATTGTTCCTGCACCAATATTGGTCTTTTCGCCCACCTCTGCATCACCGATATAGGTCAGGTGATTGGCCTTGGCCCCTTCATGCAGGACGGCATTCTTGATCTCAACAAAATTGCCCACATGGGTGTTTTCCGCCAGTTCCGCGCCGGGGCGCAAGCGGGCATAGGGGCCAACGATGGCTCCACGGCTGACATGCGCACCCTCAAGATGGGAAAAGGCCCGGATACGTGCGCCGGACTCCACGGTCACGCCTGGGGCAAAGACAACGTTCTGTTCAACTTCGGCATCACGTCCGATCACCGTGTCCCAGGACAGGAAAACAGTGTCAGGTGCCAGCAGAGTGACACCGTTTTCGATCAGCGCCTGACGGGCCTTGGTTTGAAACAGCGCCTCGGCAGCAGCCAATTCCGAACGCGAGTTCACACCCAGTGTTTCAGCTTCGTCGCAGCGTACAACCGTGGCGGACAATCCACGTTCACGGGCAATGCCCACGATGTCGGTCAGGTAATACTCACCAGAGGCATTGTTGTTGTCGACCGCATCGATCAAATCAAACAACACATCCGCCTTGGCCGCGACAACGCCTGAGTTACACAGCGTGATGGCGCGTTCGGTCTCATTGGCGTCTTTGAACTCAACAATGCGCAGCAAAGTCTCGTTTTTGGTCACCAAACGCCCATATTGACCAGGAACTGCCGCCTCAAAGCCCAGAACCACCACGTCATGAGTCTGACGTGCTTCGGTCATGCGTTGCAGGGTGGTTTCGTCGATAAACGGGGTATCACCATACAAAATCAGCGCGTCACCTTCAAAACCGGCCAACGCTTCGCGGGCTTGGGCCACCGCATGGCCTGTGCCCAGCTGTTCGGTCTGCAAGGCAATCTCGATCTCAGGGTCGTAGTCTTTGCACGACGCCTCGACCAGATCCGCCCCATGCCCGGCCACTACAACTGTCTTTTCAGGTTCCAAAACCTGCCCGGCGCGCAGCGCGTGCCACAGCATCGGGGCATGGGCGATCGGGTGCAGCACCTTTGGCAAATCCGACTGCATACGGGTTCCCTTGCCGGCGGCAAGAACAATCAAAGCAACGCTCAAGAACTCAATCCCATTTGTCTTTTTCTTGCGGTCGTTTTATCGCTTTGACCAAATAGGGCAAGCGCAGACTGGTCACGCTTGGTTTCCGGTTATGACAAAAGGGGCGGGGCATGAAGCGTTGTGTGATTTTTGATCTGGATGGCACTTTGGCCGATACCAGTGGCGATTTGATCGCTGCGGCCAATCATTGTTTTGAGGCAATGGGCATTGACGAACGTCTTGATCCGATTGCGGATGCGGGCACGGCGGTGCGCGGTGGTCGGGCGATGTTGACCCTGGGGTTGACCCGCGCCGGACTGATGGATGAAGCGCGCGTGAGCAAGTGGTATCCCGAGCTGCTTTCCGCCTATGATGCAGCAATTGACGTGCATACAACCATGTATCCCGGCGCGGTTTCCGCGGTCGAGGCGCTGTTGCGCGATGATTACGCTGTGGGGATTTGCACCAACAAACCCGAGGCCTTGGCCGAAAAACTGCTGCGCAGCCTAGGGGTGCGCGATTTGTTCGGCTCGATGATTGGTGCAGATACCACGGCGGCGCGCAAGCCGGATGTGTTGCCCTATTGGACGGCGGTGGATCAGGCGGGGGGACGGCGCGACGCCTCCTTGCTGGTTGGCGATTCCGTGACGGATCGCAAAACCTCGGCCGCAGCGGGTGTTCCGTCGATCCTGGTGACTTTTGCGGTTGGGGGCGCGGATGTGCATGCCTTGCAACCCGAAGCCGTTATTGATCATTTTGATGAGCTACAGACCAAAATCGTGCAGCTCATTGGGTAGAAATCGCAGTTTGCGTCCTGAAAGGACCGTAATCGTGCAGCAAAGACCATTCGTCGGGGGCGAAACATGACAGAGATCTTCACCGGAAGCTTCACCCAGCAAGAGCCGATCCCCCAGGATGGCATCGACGCGGCCATGGCGGTTTTGCAGCACGGGCGGCTGCATCGCTACAATGTTGTCGAAGGTGAATTGTCGGAAACGGCCTTATTGGAACAGGAATTCGCCGCTCAGATGGGGGCGAAATACTGTCTGGCAGTTGCCTCTGGTGGATACGCTTTGGCAACGGCTTTGCGCGCGGTTGGGGTCAAACCTGGTGATGCGGTGTTGACCAATGCCTTTACCCTTGCCCCGGTTCCAGGGGCCATTGCCAGCATGGGGGCGACACCGGTTTTTGTCGGAGTGACCGAGGATCTGGTGATTGATCTCGACGATCTCGAAACCAAGCTGCCTCAGTCCAAAGTGCTGATGCTGTCCCATATGCGCGGGCATCTCTGCGATATGGATCGCCTGATCGCAATGTGTGACGCAGCCGGCGTCAAGGTGATCGAGGATTGCGCCCATACGATGGGGGCGCTGTGGAACGGTGTGCCGTCGGGGCGGCAGGGGATCATCGGCTGCTATTCGACGCAAACTTATAAACATGTCAATTCCGGTGAAGGCGGGCTGTTCATCACCGATGACGAAGAGATCGCCGCGCGTGCGACGATCTTATCCGGCTCATATATGCTGTATGAACGCCATCTGGCCGCCCCTGGGCCAGAGGTGTTTGAGCGGGTGAAGTATGACACGCCCAATGTCTCGGGCCGTATGGACAATCTGCGCGCCGCCATTCTGCGCCCGCAATTACGCGAGTTGGAGGCTCAGGCCATACGTTGGAACCAACGCTATGACACAGTTGCGGTGGGCTTGCGCGACACGCCGGGTTTGACCCAGATTACTCGCCCTGACAAGGCGCGCCCGGTCGGGTCATCCATTCAGTTTTTGCTCTTGGATTGGAGCGCCAAGGCCGTCCAAGAGGTCATCACCCGTTGCGCCGCACGCGGCGTCGAACTGAAATGGTTTGGCGGGGCCGAGCCGGCCGGCTTTACCTCGCGCTATGACAGCTGGCGCTATGCAGCCAGCACCCCTATGCCCAAGAGTGACAGAATTCTGGCCGGGATTGTCGATATGCGGCTGCCGCTGACCTTTAGCCTGGACGATTGCGCGCTGATTGCCCGCATCATTCGGGCCGAGGTTGGGGCGGTCTGGCAATCTGGTGCGGCTTGCGACTAAAGCCTGCCTGCCGCGCATTTAATCCGCAATTTCCGTCCAATCGGCTTGATCAAAAATGGCCTGCCCATCACCCGGCAGACCAACCCAGCTTGTCGCCGCGCTTAGGTCACTGAACAAGCGCATATCGAGTTTCGGTGCCCCCTCTGCATAGGCCATATACATGCGACAAATCCCAATGGTCATAGGGGTGTTCGCCACCAGGGCGTGTTTGACCGGGTGTTTGAGATTGACCAACAAGCTGTTGAAATCCTTTATCCGCGCAACGCGGTCCAGACTAGTCAGCGTGGTGGACGTGAGACGCGTCAGGTCGGAAACACTGTCCAACATCTGCCCCTTGCCAAAATCCCTGATGATCACTTTGCGCAACTTGTCCTGCTGGCGCTGCGTCGAGCGCCCGAAATAGCGGATCAGAACGACATGCGGCTCCGCAAGAAATGAATACTGAACGGACATAGGCGATCCAAAAGGGTTTGCACAAAATGACAGGCGGTGAGGCGTGGCTGCATTATTGATCATGGCCCGGGTGTGTTGCAACCGCTGAGGGGGAACTTGGCCAGTTGGGAATGACGCGACGGCTTTTTCAACGGGTCGCTTGACCCGACTCGATTTATCTGCAAATGAAATGAACAAGTGTTCAATAAGCGTAAGGAGGCGCTCATCATGTTCATGGCCAGCATGGTTTTCGATTTGGGTGAAGATGTGAACGCCCTGCGCGATATGGTGCATAAATGGGCACAAGAGCGGGTGAAGCCGATGGCGGCTGACATCGACAGCTCTAACAGTTTCCCAAATGAGCTTTGGACCGAAATGGGCGAACTTGGCCTGCTGGGCATCACCACGCCTGAGGAATATGGCGGCGCGGGCATGTCCTATCTCGCGCATGTGATCGCGGTCGAAGAGATCGCGCGCGCCAGTGCCTCGGTCTCTCTGTCTTATGGCGCGCATTCCAACCTGTGCGTCAACCAGATCAAGCTGAATGGCAATGAGGAGCAAAAACAGAAATACCTGCCGGGGCTGATTTCAGGTGAGCATGTCGGCGCTTTGGCTATGTCAGAGCCTGGGGCAGGATCAGATGTGGTGTCGATGAAACTGCGCGCCGAAAAACGCAATGATCGCTTTGTTTTGAATGGCAACAAATACTGGATCACCAATGGCCCCGACGCCGATACGCTGGTGGTCTATGCCAAGACCGACCCGGATGCCGGAGCCAAGGGGATCACGGCCTTTATCATCGAAAAAGACATGGCAGGTTTTTCCACCAGCCCGCATTTCGACAAGCTGGGCATGCGCGGGTCGAACACCGCTGAGCTGATTTTCGACAATGTCGAAGTGCCGTTCGAAAACATCCTTGGCGAAGAGGGCAAGGGCGTGCGCGTGTTGATGTCGGGCTTGGATTACGAACGTGTGGTTCTGGCCGGGATCGGCACCGGGATCATGGCCGCCTGTATGGATGAGGTCATGCCATACCTGGCCGAGCGCAAGCAATTTGGTCAACCGATCGGGAATTTCCAGCTGATGCAGGGCAAGATTGCTGACATGTATACAGCGATGAATTCGGCGCGCGCCTATGTGTACGAGGTCGCCAAGGCTTGCGACAGCGGCAAGGTTACGCGCCAGGATGCAGCGGCTTGCTGCCTTTATGCCTCGGAACAGGCTATGGTGCAGGCGCATCAGGCGGTTCAGGCGCTGGGTGGGGCCGGGTTCCTGGCGGATGCGCCGGTATCACGGCTGTTCCGCGATGCCAAGCTGATGGAAATTGGGGCTGGCACAAGCGAAATCCGTCGTATGTTGGTGGGGCGCGAATTGATGGGCAAAATGCTCTGATATCGCACGGGGCGGGCAGGGCCCGCCGTCCTTTTCAACAATAGGAGTTTGGCCGATGCGCCTTTTAGCACTCTCATTTTCTCTGATCGCCTCGTCTGCGATGGCACAGGATTTGGTCTATTCCGACCGCGACACCGATCTGTGTTACCAAAGCGCACAGGACCCAATGGGCTGCATTGGCCTGTCGGCGGCACAATGTATGGAAGATACGGGGTATGCCACGGTGGTCGAAGCCGGGTGTTATGATCGTGAGTTGCAATATTGGGATCGGCTCTTAAACGTCAATTATCGTGCCAAAATGGCCCAAGCCAAGGAAAATGACCGCCTGAACGAAGGGTTTGGGCCATCCCAGGCCGAGGCCTTGAAAACGATGCAACGCGCCTGGATTCCGTTTCGCGATGCCTCTTGTGACTACGAGCGTAGTTTGTGGGGGGGCGGCACCGGCGGCAGCCCGGCGCAGCTTAACTGCCTGATGACGGAAACCGCGCGCCAGGCGATTACCCTTGGCTATGGTGCTGGCGACTGATGTTGCCTCGGGTCGCCACATATGATGCTTTGCGCGCCGCGTTGCGCCATGAAGAGCCGGAACAGCTCAACATGGCGGCGCAAACCTGCTTTGATTGGGCGCGCAAAGACCCGGATCGTGTGGCGATCATCGACCTTAGCGGTGACACCCGGCGGGATGTCACCTATGGGCAATTACAAGAGCTGGTCTGGCAGGTGCAGGCGGCTCTGCGTGAGCGTGGCGTGCGGCAGGGCGACCGGGTTGGCGTTTTGCTGGGGCAATCTCCGCTATGCGCCGCGGCCCATATCGCAGCTTGGGCAATAGGGGCGATTTCCGTCCCCTTGTTTAAGCTGTTCCGTCATGACGCCTTGGAAACTCGGCTGGCTGATAGCGGTGCCAAGATCGTCGTGACGGATGTTGATGGCGCCGACATGCTGGCAGGGTTCGATTTGCGCTTGGTGCAAGAGGCGGATTTGAGACCACCGGTCCCGCAACCTGTCTTGCAGACCGAGCCCGAAGATCCGGCCGTCTTGATCTATACCTCTGGCACAACCGGCAAACCTAAAGGCGCGCTGCACGCGCATCGCGTGTTGAATGGCCATTTGCCGGGCGTCGAGATGAGCCATGATTTTCTTGGGCAAGACGGAGACGTGCTGTGGACGCCTGCGGATTGGGCCTGGATCGGGGGATTGTTTGACGTGCTTATGCCCGGGCTGGCCTTGGGCGTGCCAGTGGTTGCTGCGCGCATGGCCCGGTTTGACGTCGCGCAATGCATTGAAATCATCCGAGAAGCCACTGTCCGTAATGTGTTTTTCCCGCCAACCGCTTTGCGGATGCTCAAAGCGGAGCAGGCCAGGATCACCGGGCTGCGCAGCGTCGCATCCGGGGGCGAGCCATTGGGGGCTGAGATGCTGGCCTGGGGGCAAGAGGCGCTTGGCGTCACGATCAACGAATTTTATGGCCAGACCGAATGCAATATGGTCGCGAGTTCCTGCGCGGCCCTTTTCAGCCCAAAACCGGGCTGCCTTGGCAAGGCTGTGCCGGGTTTCGAGGTTGCGGTGATCAATGGGGATGGCCAAGAAACGACCGGCGAAGGTGATATCGCCCTTCGACGCGGTGCGCCTTCTATGATGTTGGAATATTGGCAAAACCCGTCGGAAACGGAACGCAAATTTCGCGGTGACTGGATGCTGACCGGGGATCGCGGCTGTATCGAAGAAGGCTATATCCGTTTTGTCGGGCGCGAGGATGATGTGATCACCTCCGCAGGCTATCGGATTGGTCCCGCCGAGATCGAAGATTGCCTGCTTACCCATCCCGGCGTCGCCACGGTGGGGGTTGTCGGCAAACCTGATCCGCTGCGCACTGAGATCGTCAAAGCCTATGTCGTGGCCAAGCATGGCGTTGAGGTTTCGGCAACGGATCTTCAGTCCTGGGTCAAGGAACGGCTGGCAAGCTATTCATACCCAAGGGAAATCACCTTTCTTGATGCCTTACCCATGACTGTCACGGGCAAAGTCATTCGCAAAGACCTCAAGGCTTTGGCCATTGCCGAAGCTGAACAAGACCCCTCGCAAGAGCAGGAGAGCACATGAAACTCCAATCGCAAGCCATTGCGTCCTCTGAACAATTCAAGGCCAACAAGGCGGCCCATCTCGACGCCTTGGCGCAAATCGCCGAGGCCGCAAAGAGCGCAGCGGCGGGCGGTGGTGAAAGGTCGCGCGACCGCCATGTCAGCCGGGGCAAGATGTTGCCCCGTGAACGGGTTGCCAACCTGCTTGATCCCGGCTCTCCCTTCCTTGAGGTCGGAGCAACCGCAGCCCATGGCATGTATGATGGTGCCGCGCCTTGTGCCGGGGTTGTGGCCGGGATTGGTCTGGTGCAGGGGCGTCAGGTCATGGTGGTCTGCAACGATGCCACGGTCAAAGGCGGCACTTATTATCCGATGACGGTGAAAAAGCACCTGCGCGCCCAGGAAATCGCAGAGGAAAACCACCTGCCTTGCATCTATTTGGTTGATAGCGGCGGCGCGAACTTGCCCAATCAGGACGAAGTCTTTCCCGATCGCGATCACTTTGGCCGGATTTTTTACAATCAGGCCCGCATGTCCGCCAAAGGCATTGCGCAAATTGCCGTTGTCATGGGCTCTTGCACGGCGGGTGGGGCCTATGTGCCGGCCATGTCCGACGTGACCATCATCGTCAAAGAGCAGGGCACGATTTTTCTCGCTGGTCCGCCCTTGGTCAAGGCTGCAACGGGTGAGGTTGTCAGCGCCGAGGACCTTGGCGGAGGCGACGTGCATACCCGGCTGTCAGGCGTTGCGGATTACCTGGCCGAGGATGACAGCCACGCCCTGGCGCTTGCGCGCCGCGCGGTTGGCTCCCTCGGCCCGGTCAAAGGCGCGCAGCTAAACCTGCAATCCCCCGAAGACCCGGCCTATGACCCAGCAGAGATCCTGGGCGTTGTTCCGGCGGATCTGCGCACGCCTTATGACATTCGCGAAGTCATCGCCCGGCTTGTGGATGGGTCGCGCTTTGATGAATTCAAACCGCGTTTTGGCGAAACTCTGGTCACGGGCTTTGCCCACGTGATGGGCATGCCTGTCGGGATTATCGCCAATAATGGTGTGTTGTTCTCAGAGGCCGCGCAAAAGGGCGCGCATTTTGTGCAACTCTGCAGCCAGCGCCATATCCCGCTGGTTTTCCTGCAAAATATCACCGGATTCATGGTCGGGCGCAAATATGAAAACGAAGGCATTGCGCGCCACGGGGCCAAAATGGTGACCGCAGTGGCAACCACCAATGTGCCCAAGATTACCATGCTGGTTGGCGGTTCATTTGGGGCGGGCAATTACGGCATGTCGGGGCGCGCCTATCAGCCGCGTTTCCTGTGGACCTGGCCCAATAGCCGCATCTCCGTCATGGGCGGTGAACAGGCCGCCGGGGTCCTGGCAACGGTGAAACGCGACGGGATCGAGCGCAAGGGCGGCACCTGGTCGGCGGAAGAAGAGGCCGAGTTCAAACGCCCCACGATTGAGATGTTCGAAGAGCAAGCGCATCCGCTTTATGCTTCGGCGCGGCTTTGGGATGATGGCATCATTGACCCGCGCAAATCACGTGACGTGTTGGCCCTGTCTCTGCGCGCGGCCTTGAATGCTCCAATCGAAGACACCCAGTTTGGCGTCTTTAGGATGTAAGACCATCCCGGTGTTTCTTCTTGGTTCAAATACTCTCCTTGGGTGTCGCGATGACTGCGCCATTGCTCGGACGACACTGGCGACGGGCAGGCCGCCCGCGGCGCAACCGCAAAAAGGACAAAACAGATGATTGACACAATCCTGATCGCCAATCGCGGTGAAATCGCCTGCCGCGTCATTGAAACGGCTCGCAAGATGGGGATGCGCTGTGTAGCAGTACATTCTGACGTCGATGCAAATGCCAAACATGTGGCCATGGCCGATGTCGCTGTTTGCATTGGCGAAGCGGCACCGGCTCAAAGCTACCTTCGGGGCGACCGGATCATTGCGGCGGCTCAGAAGACCGGCGCGCAACTGATCCATCCGGGTTATGGATTCCTTTCGGAAAACCCTGATTTCGTTGATCAGGTAGAAGAGGCGGGCCTGACCTTTGTCGGCCCTTCGGCCAAGGCAATCCGCGCCATGGGCCTGAAGGATGCCGCGAAAAAGCTGATGCAAGAGGCGGGCGTGCCCGTGGTGCCCGGTTATATGGGCGAAGATCAGGACCCCGGCCATCTCGAGGTCGAGGCGCAGGCGATTGGCTATCCAGTCTTGATCAAGGCAGTTGCCGGTGGCGGGGGCAAAGGTATGCGCCTTGTTGAACGACCCGAGGATTTCGCCGATGCCCTGGTCAGCGCGCAATCCGAAGCGCGCACCGCCTTTGGCAATGATCATGTGCTGATCGAGAAATACATCTCAAAACCGCGCCATATCGAGGTCCAGGTTTTCGGCGATGGTACCCAAGCGGTTCATTTGTTTGAACGCGATTGTTCCCTGCAACGTCGCCACCAGAAGGTGATCGAGGAAGCCCCGGCCCCTGACATGCCCAAAGCGGTGCGAGACGCGATGGGGGCTGCAGCCGTGCGCGCCGCTGAAGCGATTGGCTATAAAGGCGCTGGCACGGTGGAGTTCATCGTCGATGGCTCGCAAGGGCTGCGCGAGGATGGGTTCTGGTTCATGGAAATGAACACACGCCTTCAGGTGGAACACCCGGTTTCGGAACTGATCACAGGTGTCGATCTGGTGGAATGGCAAATCCGTGTGGCCTGTGGTGAACCACTGCCGGCGCAGCAATCCGATCTTTCGATCAATGGCCACGCCTTTGAGGCGCGCCTTTATGCCGAGGATGTGCCAGCAGGCTTTTTGCCTGCAACGGGTCGGCTGACGCATTTGCAATTCCCAGCTGATCTGCGCGCCGATAGTGGCGTGCGCGCCGGGGATGAGATCAGCCCCAATTATGACCCGATGATTGCCAAGTTGATCGTGCATGGCCCGACTCGCGCCGTGGCCCTGCGCCAATTGTCCAAAGGGCTGCGCGATACCGAGGTTGCAGGCACGGTGACCAACCTGTCTTTCCTTGGCGCTTTGGCGGAACATGAAGGTTTTGGGCGCGGTGATGTAGATACTGGGCTGATTGCCCGCGATCTCGACGCGTTGGTGACGGTGCCGCAGAGCATGGGGCAGGCACGCGCCATGGCGGCGCTGGTGGCATCTGGGCTTATGGGCGAAATGGGCGCGGAGACTGGCTTTTCGCTTTGGGACGGATTGCTGCGCACGATCTGGATCGAAGAGGCCGGTGAGCGCAACGAGATCAAACTGCAGATGATGGGCGCTGATCGCTGTTTGATTATGGACGGGGAGCAGAAGGTTGGGGCTGTGCGGACGGCTTCGGGCTGGACCTTTGACGGACAAAAGGCCCCGAACCATGCGCAAACCGGCAATGTCATCACCATTTTCGCCGATTATGGCCGCAGCTTTCATGTGGTTGACCTGTTGGATCAGGCCGACCAATCCGCCGTGGATGCGACGCTGACCCTCGCCCCGATGCCGGGGCGTGTGGTCTCGGTCCATGTGTCTTCGGGGCAGGAGGTCGCCGAAGGGGACAGGCTGGTCGTGCTTGAGGCGATGAAGATGGAACACACCATGGTCGCGGGCCGGGCCGGGCGCATTGCCGAGCTTTTGGTAGATGCAGGCGATCAGGTCGAAGCGGGCGCGCCATTGGTACGTCTGGAAGATGAGGAGACGGCATGAACGTCTCCAGCGCGGCAGGCGGGTCAAAAGTTTTGCAAAACTTTTGCAAATTCCGTGGACGGAATTTGGATGCGCGTGCCGCTGATGTCGTGTGCCATGTCGACATAGGTTTGCTTTGGGAGGGGCAGGGATGATCAAACTTCACCATGTGCAATATGGGCGATCCTTTCGGATTTTGTGGCTGATCGAAGAGGCTGGGCTTGAGGCCAAGCTGGGGCCGCTAGAGATCGTCGAATACCAGATCGGGTCCAAATCCATGCGCGAAGGCGCGCTGCCTCAGCTCTCACCGGCCATGCGCATTCCGGCGATTGAGATTGACGGTCTGGAAATGGCGGAATCCGGGGCGATCATGGAATATCTGATCGAAACTGAGGCCCCGGAGTTTGGCCGCGCGCCGGGACATGCGGAGCGTGCCGATTACCTGCAATGGATCCACTATTCCGAAACCATGGCCAGCTTGATCGAAAACCTGAACCTGCAGATGGTGTTCCTGCGCCCGCCTGCCAAACCCAGCCCGGTGGTTGTCAAACTGACCGTGGCGCGGTTGCGCGGGGCCTTGGCCGGGATGGAGGCGCGCATGGGCGATCATGAGTGGCTCCTTCCCGGCGGCTTTAGCGGGGCTGACATGATGATGGGCTTCAACCTGTTTGCCGCCCCATATTACGTTCCTCTCGATGAGTTTCCAAAACTGCAAGCTTACAAAGCCCGGATGGAGACGCGGGCCGCTTACCAGCGGGCCTGCGCGCGCGAGGGGGAGCAACGCTTTTACGCCCAAGATTTCTATCCGGTGCCCGAGGTGTGATCATGAGTGACTTTGTTGAGATTTTTGAGGTCGGGCCGCGCGACGGGTTGCAAAACGAAAAACGTCAGATCCCGACCGCTGATAAAATCGCGTTGGTCGACTGCCTGAGCATGGCCGGATTCAAACGCATTGAATGCGCTAGTTTTGTCAGCCCGAAATGGGTGCCGCAAATGGGGGATAGTGCCGAGGTTCTGGCAGGAATTGCGCGCAAGACTGGGATTTCCTATGCCGCGTTAACGCCGAACATGCGCGGGCTTGAGGGCGCGATTGCGGCCAAGGCTGATGAGGTGGCGATTTTTGGCTCGGCCTCCGAAGGGTTCAGCAAGGCCAATATCAACGCCACAATCGCGGAAAGCCTTGACCGTTTTGCGCCCGTCGCCAAAGCCGCGCAAGAAGCTGGCCTGCCAGTGCGCGGCTATGTGTCTTGCGTGGTGGAATGCCCCTATGACGGGGCGGTGGACCCGTCTCAGGTCGCCGAGGTCGTCGCGGCTTTGCGCGAAATGGGCTGTTACGAGATTTCCTTGGGCGACACCATTGGACGGGGCAGCCCGGCTTTGGTCGATGCAATGCTGAAAGCCGTTGTGCGGGAGATGCCCGCCGAAAAGCTTGCTGGTCACTTCCACGACACGGGCGGTTTGGCATTGGATAATATCGAAGTGGCTTTGTCGCATGGTCTTCGCGTCTTTGACGCGGCGGTTGGTGGGCTTGGCGGTTGCCCCTATGCGCCGGGTGCTGCGGGCAATGTTGCGACCGAGGCGGTGCATGATCGCTTGATCGCCCTGGGATATCAGACGGGCCTTGACCGAGATGTGTTGGAACAGGCCGCCGATATGGCGCGCGCCATGCGGTTGGCATGAGCGGGGAAAGGGACAGAGCGATGTTTGAAACTTTGGTTATCGAAACAGATACGCGCGGGGTCGCCACGCTGACCCTGAACCGGGCTGAGAAACATAATGCGCTTTCGGCGCAGATGATTGCTGACCTGACTGAGGCGGCACAGGTCTTGGGTCAGGATGAGAGCGTGCGAGTCGTCATTTTGACCGGGGCAGGGCGCAGCTTTTGCGCGGGTGGGGATCTGCGTTGGATGCAGGACCAGATGGCCGCCGATGCCGCGACCCGCTTTGTCGAGGCCAAAAAGCTGGCCATGATGCTCAAGGCCTTGAACGAGATGCCAAAGCCCTTGATCGGACGGATTCAGGGGCAGGCCTTTGGTGGTGGGGTTGGCATGGCCTCGGTCTGTGATGTGGCGATTGGCGTGGACGGGGCCAAGTTTGGTCTGACCGAGACGCGTCTGGGCCTGATCCCAGCCACCATCGGCCCCTATGTGCTGGCGCGGTTGGGTGAGGCGATGGCGCGCCGTGTCTTTATGTCAGCGCGGATCTTTGACGCGGATGAGGCTGTGAAACTGGGGCTTTTGGCAAAATCAGTGGCTGCAGATGCGTTGGACAGCGCCGTTGAGGCCGAGGTTGCCCCCTATCTGAATTGCGCGCCGGGTGCCGTGGCCGAGGCCAAGCGTTTTACCCGCTGGTTGGGTATGCCGATAACCGAGGAGGTGATCGATCAGACCATCCAAGGCCTTGTGGAGCGGTGGGAAAGCGCAGAATCGCAAGAGGGAATCGCTGCGTTCTTCGACAAACGTAATCCCAGTTGGGCGCAGGGTTAGGGGGCGCTGCCCCCCTTGCTCGTGAACGAGCAATTCCCCCCGGGATATTTTTAGCCCAGAGAAGAGTGGGTCAGGGGATATGTATTGAGCGTTTCTGCCTGCGGTTCTTGCAGGGGATGTGAGCTGGTCGACCAAGTGTTTTGGGTGTTGCAACGGTTGACAGGGCATACGACTTAACGTCTTGAATTTGGTTAGATCAAATAGAGTTTGAGGGGACGGTATGACTGTTCAAATCGCGCATTTGTTTGCGCTCGGCTGCGTCGCTATTGTTTTCTTTCAGATCGCTTTGATTGTTGGGCTGCCATTGGGGGAATACACCCAAGGTGGGCAGCACAAAGGGGCTTTGCCGCCTTCGGGGCGGGTGATCGCGGCGATTTCGATTCCCATTTTGTTGTTTTGTGGTCTGTCGATCCTGTCCGCCGCCGGGTTTCCCGGCTTGGACTGGCCGCGCTGGACCGGATGGGTTGGCCTTGGCGTTATGATCATCAGCGCGATTTTGAATTGGATCACCCCATCCGCCAAGGAGAGGGCGGTTTGGGGGCCGATTATGCTGGTTATGGCGGGTTTCGCCGCCCATGTGATGATCGCCACCCTCGGGCAGAATTGAACGCAACAGATTTTCCCGCGACCCATGCGCGCGGCTTTGTTGGGGGCTCGTGCAAAACTTGGCGCTCAGCCGCTTGAAAACCATGGAAAATTCGCCGAGTATCAAACCTGTTTACGGTTGATTTCCTTCTCTTGAATATCTACCGGCTGTGTTGACCCTGCCTGCCCATAGGGCTAAGGCATGCCTGAACCTATCTGCGCGCCCCGGCGCGCCTCAGAAGGAGCCACCTCGTGGAAGAGATGCTGCGGGAATACCTTCCCATCCTCGTCTTCGTGGCCATTGCAACTGCGATTGGTCTCGTTTTCCTCTTGGCCGCCATCCTGATTGCCGTGCGCAATCCGGACCCTGAAAAGGTCTCGGCCTATGAATGCGGGTTCAACGCATTCGATGATGCCCGGATGAAGTTTGACGTGCGTTTCTACCTCGTCGCCATCCTGTTCATCATTTTTGACCTCGAAATCGCATTCCTCTTCCCTTGGGCTGTCGCCTTCAAGGATGTGAGCATGGTGGGTTTCTGGTCGATGATGGTTTTCCTGGCGGTGCTGACAATCGGCTTTGCCTATGAATGGAAGAAAGGGGCGCTCGAATGGGAGTGATGACGGGTGCAAACACCGCTGGGAGTGACAAAGAGGTCGTAACCCAGGCCATCAATCGCGAGCTGCAGGATAAGGGTTTCCTGCTCACCTCTACCGAAGACATCATCAACTGGGCGCGCACCGGGTCCTTGCACTGGATGACCTTTGGTCTGGCCTGTTGCGCGGTTGAGATGATGCACACCTCGATGCCGCGCTATGATGCGGAACGGTTCGGGATTGCGCCGCGCGCCTCCCCACGTCAGTCCGACCTTATGATCGTCGCGGGTACGTTGACCAACAAAATGGCCCCGGCGTTGCGCAAGGTTTATGACCAGATGCCAGAGCCGCGCTATGTGATTTCCATGGGCTCCTGTGCCAATGGTGGTGGCTATTACCACTACAGCTATTCGGTTGTGCGTGGCTGTGACCGCATCGTGCCGGTTGATGTCTATGTGCCGGGCTGCCCTCCGACCGCTGAGGCGCTGCTTTATGGTCTGATGGCGCTGCAACGCAAAATCCGCCGCACCGGGACACTCGTGCGTTAAGCACGAAAGGGAGATGCCAGCATGAGTGAAGCATTGAACGAACTTGGCACCATCATCGCCACCAAGCGCCCCGATTGCGTGCTGGGCTGGGATGTTGCCTATGACGAGCTGAACATTGATGTCGCACCGGCGAATATCAAAGGCTTTGTCGAGTTTCTGAAAACCGATCCGAACTGCAAATTCTCGACCTTGGTGGACCTCTCAGGCGTCGATTACCCCGAGCGGGCCAAGCGGTTTGACGTGGTCTATCATTTCCTGTCGATGTATCAGAACCAGCGCATTCGCCTGCGGGTTTCGGTACGCGAAGACGAAATGGTGCCCTCGATTGTTGATATCCACCCGTCGGCCAATTGGTTCGAGCGTGAGACATTCGACATGTACGGCATCCTGTTCTCGGGCCACCCGGACCTGCGCCGTTTGCTGACGGATTATGGTTTCCGCGGCCACCCACTGCGCAAGGACTTCCCGACCACCGGTTACACCGAAGTGCGTTATGACGAAGAGCTGAAGCGCGTGGTTTACGAACCCGTGTCGCTGGTTCAGGAATACCGCCAGTTTGATTTCATGTCCCCATGGGAAGGCGCGCAATATGTGCTACCCGGGGATGAGAAACAGGAAGAGGCTGCGAAGTGAATTCGGTCCCTACTAGTGTTGAAGAGTTAAAACTGGAGGAGTGGGAAGACACTCCGACAGAAGCACTTTCTGCGCTTCAGCTGGGTGGGGATTGGATCAACTGGGCTTATGAACTGATACCCGACATGATTGACCTGTCGAAATTGGACATTCGAATGGGCTTCTTCGCTGAGAAGGGTACACCGCGGGGCTTAATTTGGGACTTGACTGCAAAGCTAGGCGAAAATGCAACTGAGGAGTTCAAGCTCAGAGCATTTCAATTCGCTGAACGATGCGCCAAAAGCGATGAACCCGAACTCTATAACCCTGCTTTGATTGGGTTCTACTGCAAAGTAGCCTGGTCAAAGGAAAAAGAAGGCCACAATTATGAATGCGGTCCGGAAAAGAGCCGGATGTCACTCGATGAGTTGGCGGCCTATATGAGTTTGGACATGATCGAAAATGACGAACAGTTGTTTTCGCTGCATTATGGAAAGACCGGATATCAGCAGCTTGTGGCTGCTAAAACCGGAAAAAGGAGACACTGATGGACGGCTCCAAAGGTTTCGATGACGCCCTGACCGGCGAACAGAAAATCCGCAATTTCAACATCAACTTCGGGCCTCAGCACCCGGCGGCGCACGGCGTGTTGCGCATGGTGCTGGAACTGGATGGTGAGATTGTCGAACGTGCAGACCCGCATATCGGGCTGCTGCATCGCGGCACGGAAAAGCTCATGGAGAGCCGGACTTACCTGCAAAACCTGCCCTATCTCGACCGGCTCGATTACGTCGCCCCGATGAACCAGGAACATGCCTGGTGTCTGGCGATTGAAAAGCTGACCAGTGTCGAAGTCCCCCGCCGCGGCTCTTTGATCCGGGTGCTGTTCTCGGAAATTGGCCGCGTGCTGAACCACCTGCTCAACGTCACCACACAGGCGATGGATGTCGGCGCGCTGACCCCGCCGCTTTGGGGTTTTGAAGAGCGCGAAAAGCTCATGATCTTTTACGAGCGTGCTTGTGGTGCCCGCTTGCACGCCAACTATTTCCGCCCCGGTGGTGTCCATCAGGATCTGCCCGAGGCGCTGCTGGACGATATCATCGAATGGGCCGAGCATTTCCCGAATGTTCTGGACGATATCGACGGTCTGCTGACCGAAAACCGGATCTTTAAGCAACGTAACTGCGATATCGGTGTGATCTCTGAGGAAGAGATCCTTGATTGGGGCTATTCCGGTGTCATGGTGCGTGGCTCTGGCCTCGCCTGGGATTTGCGCCGTGCGCAACCCTATGAATGCTATGACGAATTCGATTTCCAGATCCCAGTGGGCAAGAATGGCGATTGCTATGATCGCTATCTCGTCCGCATGGAAGAAATGCGTCAATCGACCAGTATCATCCTGCAAGCCATAGAGAAACTGCGCGCCCCAGAGGGGCAGGGCGATGTTCTGGCCCGTGGCAAGCTGACCCCGCCGAAGCGCTCGGAGATGAAGACCTCGATGGAGGGGCTGATCCACCATTTCAAGCTTTACACCGAAGGGTTCAAAGTCCCCGAGGGTGAGGTTTATGCCGCGGTCGAAGCGCCCAAAGGCGAGTTTGGCGTCTACATGGTGGCGGATGGCTCTAACAAACCCTACCGCGCCAAGCTGCGCGCGCCGGGTTTCTTGCATCTGCAAAGCATGGATCACGTCGCCAAAGGCCACCAATTGGCCGACGTCGCCGCGATCATCGGCACCATGGACATCGTGTTCGGAGAAATCGACCGATGATCCGACACTCTGCGCTGATTGCTGTTTTCTGTACTGCGGGCGTCTGTGTTCAAGCCGCCCCGGCGAGCGAGGACGCATTTATCGCAGAGTTGGAAAAGCTTCCGAACGCGGCTTTTACCGCATCGATCGAAGCGGCCTTCAAAGAGAGCGGTTGCGTCTATGATTTCAGCGCGGGCGAAGATCCTTTGATCAAGTCCGTCGCGACCCATCTGGCGGCAACACTTGGCTACACGGGCGCAATCAGCCAAAAATCCATCGATGTGGTGGATGATCTCGGCGAGGATGCCATCGACTCCATGATGGAGAATGGCAATGTGATCGTGGACCGGGCGGCCAGAACGGCTCGGTTGAAGGATTGTAAGTGACGGGGCGGGCGCGCTCCTTATGGTATGACCTGCCCAGAAAGGCTTGAAGATGACAAAACTGATTATTGCAATGGCTGCCGCGGCCGCGCTTCCCACTGCTTGTGTGATGAAGCCCAAGGACGTTACCGACGAAGATCTGGTTTCGTTTGATGCGGCTGTTGCCTCAATTGGCTGTGATCTGGTCAATGAACGCCACTACCTGCCGGTCGAGCTGCAAACAGGCCTGACGCGGGAGAAAATCCAGGAAGTGGCCGGGTTCCGCATCCAGCGAGAAGAGGCAGTCGCCTTGGAAGGTGGCGGGATGCGTCTGTTGACCGGGGCTTGCACGCCAAAAGAAGACGCGTGATAGGGCACGAAAGCATGCCTGGCCACCTATGGCCGGGACCTAGAAAACAGTGACCGGGCGGGCGTGCCCTTCCGGTTAGCCAACCGAAAGAGCGAAGATATGCTGCGTCGTTTGCACTCTGAGCAACCTGAAAGCTTTGAATTCGCGCCGGCCAACCTGGCCTGGGCGCAAAATCAGATCAGCAAATACCCAGAGGGTCGTCAGGCCAGCGCGATCATCCCGCTGCTGTGGCGCGCGCAGGAGCAAGAGGGCTGGCTGACCCGCCCGGCGATTGAATATGTCGCTGATATGCTGGGCATGGCCTATATCCGCGCTTTGGAAGTGGCCTCGTTCTACTTTATGTTTCAGCTGCAACCGGTTGGTTCTGTTGCGCATATTCAGATTTGCGGCACCACATCCTGCATGATTTGCGGGGCCGAAGACCTGATCAAGGTTTGCCGCGAAAAGATCGCGGACAAGCCGCATGCGCTTTCTGCGGATGGTAAGTTTTCCTGGGAAGAGGTCGAATGCCTCGGGGCCTGCACCAACGCGCCCATGGCTCAGATCGGCAAGGATTACTACGAGGATCTGACCGAAGAGAAACTGGCGCAGATGCTGGATGACATGGCGGCGGGCAAGGTGCCTCAGGTCGGTCCGCAGAACGGGCGTTTCGCCTCTGAACCGAAATCGGGCATTTCCTCGTTGACCGATTTCGTCAACGGCGCGATCAAACTCAACGCCTCGGCGCAATTGGCGGATGAGTTTGGCGATACCATCAAACGCATCGACGGCACCGAAGTGCCGCTGGTTCAGGGCTGGGAAGATCAGTCAAATGGCGGGGCGGCCAAGGCCACAGGCGTTGCGGCCAATGATGACAAAGCCCCGGCAGCCAAGCCCGAGGCAGCGGAGGAAGCCCCTGCAAAACCTGAAAAAGCCGAAGATACGACCAATGTCTCAGACGAGATCGAAGTCTCGGATGAGGACAAGCCAGCGGCGTTGGAAGCGGCCCGAAACGATCAGCCGGATGATCTGAAAAAGATCAAAGGCGTGGGCCCGAAACTTGAAAAGCTTCTGAATTCTATGGGTTTCTTCCATTTTGACCAGGTTGCGGCCTGGACGGATAAGGAACTGGCCTGGGTTGACCAGAATCTGGAAGGGTTCAAAGGTCGCGCCACACGGGACGAATGGGTTGCACAAGCCAAAACTCTTGCTTCTGGGGAAGAATCCTAATTTGCTACCCCTGAAATAAGGGGACGGGCGTTGTAGACTACAGCGACCCGATAAGCGAATAGGGAGTTTTGGGAATGAACAACGCAAGTGACGGGCAGGGCTGCCGCATAAAATGCTGGACAGTTGCCGGGGCAATTGGCCTCTTTGTTGCTCTGATGGCCATTGCGGTGGCGGGCAAAGGGATCATTGCAGGGATCTTTCTTGGCCTCCTGGCCGCGATCCTGTTGGGGCTTCTTTTCATTTGGTTGTTCTGCGCAGATGTGCCTGCAATCGGTGCCAGCGGATCCAAGGATGATGGCGCTGCAAGCGCGGGTTCGGGCGGTGCTGGAACCGCTGCGGCTCCGGTCGCAGCTGGGGCCGCTGCGGGTGTTGCGGCTGGTGCGGCGGCGAGCGCGGCGAAACCTTCTGGCGCGGACGCAAAAGCGGCAGAAAGTGACGCCGCCGCTGCTGACACAACGGCCGAGGACGCTGTTGCTGCATCTGAAGACGATGCTGCCGGTGCGGATGCTGCCGTCAAACCGTCCACTGTTCTTGAGGGCGAGGCTGAGCTGGCCGAGCGCAAAGGCAGTTGGAAATATGAAGGTGACGCCGCTGGTGCCGACGGTTCTGATACTGCAGAGTCCAGCGGAAATGACAGCGCCGGGGATGCGGATGTTGCGGATGCTGGCGGTGATGACGCCGCTGCCGATGCCCCTGCGGCGGAGGCTGGTCAGGCCGAAGGTGATGCCGCCACGGCTGGCGGTGCAGATGATGTCGAGGCCAGTGATTCAGCCAGCGCCGAGCCAGTGATCAAACCATCGACCGCCCTGGCAGGTGAGGCTGATTTGGCGGAGCGCAAGGGCACTTGGAAATACGAAGCCCCGGCAGCCGAGGCGGATACGCAATCTGCCGCTACTGACAGCAAAGATGCCTCTGATTCCAGCAGCGGCGCTGCTGCGGCTGATGCAACCGCTGAAGAGGCAGCAGCAGAGACAGTCGTAGCCGCCACTCCGGCCTACGAAAATGCACCAAAGGCGGATGCCTCTGACGATCTGGGCGAAGATTATGATCGCGACGGTGTCAAGGAAGGCACGGATGAGGGCTCTCGCCCGTCCCTGCTTGAAGCTCCGCGCGAGGGTGGGCCTGATAATCTGAAAGAAATCAAAGGCATCGGACCCAAGCTGGAAAAGGTCTGCCACAGCCTTGGTATCTATCACTTTGACCAGATCGCCGCCTGGAGCGAGGATGAAGTTGCCTGGGCCAATGCCAATCTGGTCGGTTTCAAGGGCCGTGTTTCGCGCGACAACTGGGTTGAGCAGGCCAAAATCCTGGCAGCGGGCGGAGAAACCGAATTCTCCAAGCGCGTCGACAAGGGCGGGGTCTACTAGACCCTGCGACACCAGTTGGTCTTGCATGCTGCAGCGCAGTATGCGAGGCCTGACGTGGCAACGTTGGGGAGGAACGGGGCTGAAACCGCGCGGGCTGTTCCGCGCACTGCCGATTTCGGTGCCTATTTTGGAGCGATGACGTGACCAAGACGACCCCACTTTTTCCCCTAACCCCTGATTTCACGCCGGTTGTTCGCATGATGGCGATGCAAACACGCCTTGCGACACAGTCGAGCGAGGCGATGATGCGCCTGGCCTATTTGCCGTGGAAAAGCTTTAGCGCAAGCTGTGGTTCTTTGAACCTGGCCGCCGGCGAAGAGACCAAAGTCGACAAGAAAGTTGTCGCCAAGGCGAAAGCGCCTAAGACCGCCGCGAAAGTGGTGTCTGTGACCAAATCCAAGGTCGAGACCCCCAAAGCAGCACCCGCTGCGGCCAAGGTGAAACCGGTAGAGGCCAAAAAGACAGCGGTGAAAAAGACGGAAGCCAAGGCGGCTCCGGTCGCCAAAAAGGCCGAAGCGAAACCGGCCCCGGTTGAAAAGAATCCTGCTGCTCCGAAAGCCGTTGAGAAGAAAGCAGTCGCGGCTCCTGCGGCCAAACCGGCTGCGAAAACCGCCGAGAAACCCGCTGCACCCGTCAAAGAGGCGGCCAAATCGGCCCCCGCGGCCAAGGTTGCCGCCAAAGCGCCTGCTGCTCCGGCAAAACCTGCCACAAAGCCCGCTTCGAAGCCTGAGGCGGCTGCCAAGGCTGAGGTCAAGGTTAGCGCACCGGTAAAAGCCCCTCAAAAAGCGGC
Organism: Tropicibacter sp. R15_0; assembly: GCA_017744045.1. GTDB lineage: Bacteria > Pseudomonadota > Alphaproteobacteria > Rhodobacterales > Rhodobacteraceae > Pelagimonas. The sequence continues at coordinate 81,697 of JAGHRD010000002.1, forward strand.
GGCCCCCAAGACCGTCGAGAAAAAGCCAGAGGCCAAGAAAGCCGAGCCAGTCAAGGCAGCCCCGGCAGCCAAAGCCGCGCCTAAGGCACAAGAGGCTAAAAAGCCAGCCAGCAAGCCCACACTAGCCAAGCCTGAGCTGCTCAAGGCGGCGCGTGGCGGCAAGGCGGACGACCTAACCAAATTGCAAGGAGTTGGCCCGAAATTGGCCGTGGCCTTGCAGGAGGCAGGGATTTATCATTACGACCAAGTCGCGGCATGGTCAGCGGACCAGACCGCTTGGGTTGACGAAAATATCGCTGGTGTGCGGGGCCGGGCGTCTCGTGATGGTTGGGTGAAACAAGCCCAATCGCTGGCGAAAAGATAAGGTCTGAGGTTTGGTGATGCGCAATGAACAGGATCAGGCACGGCAGGGACGGGTGATTTCGCTTGTCATTGCCGGTGTCGCTTTGGCCTGGATTGCGCTCACCGCCCTTGGATCTGCGCTGGAATGGAGCCAGCGCACGCGACTGTTGTTTGACCTGCTCGCGCTGGTCGGGTTTGCAATGGCCGTCTGGATGATTTACGGGCTCTGGCGGGACCGCCAGAAAAACAAGGACTAGGTAGGCATGCTAGCTGATCAGGATCGGATCTTTACCAACCTCTACGGAATGCACGACCGCACTCTGGCCGGTGCCAAGAAGCGCGGCCATTGGGATGGCACGGCGGGGATCATTCAAAAGGGGCGTGACTGGATCATCGACCAGATGAAGGCCTCGGGCCTGCGTGGTCGTGGTGGCGCGGGTTTTCCGACCGGGTTGAAATGGTCCTTTATGCCCAAGGAAAGCGATGGCCGCCCGTCCTATCTGGTTGTGAATGCCGACGAATCAGAGCCGGGCACCTGCAAAGACCGCGAAATCATGCGCCACGATCCGCATACGCTGATCGAGGGCTGCTTGATCGCCTCTTTCGCCATGCAGGCCAACACCTGTTACATCTACATTCGCGGCGAGTATATCCGCGAACGTGAGGCGCTGCAGGCCGCGATTGACGAGGCTTATGATGCCGGGCTTCTGGGGCGCAATGCTGCTGGTTCCGGCTGGGACTTTGATTTGTTCCTGCATCACGGGGCCGGGGCCTATATCTGCGGTGAAGAAACTGCGCTGCTCGAAAGCCTTGAAGGCAAAAAGGGCATGCCGCGCATGAAGCCGCCATTCCCGGCGGGCGCGGGTCTTTATGGCTGCCCGACCACGGTGAACAATGTCGAATCGATTGCGGTTGTGCCGACCATCCTGCGCCGTGGCCCGGAATGGTTCGCGGGCTTTGGTCGTCAGAACAATGCCGGCACCAAGCTGTTTGCGGTCTCGGGCCATGTGAACAACCCCTGTGTCGTCGAAGAGGCGATGTCGATCTCTTTCGAAGAGCTCATCGAAAAACACTGCGGCGGCATTCGCGGCGGATGGGACAATCTGCTGGCGGTGATTCCGGGTGGGTCCTCTGTTCCCTGCGTGCGCGGTGAGAACATGAAAGACGCCATCATGGATTTCGACTATCTGCGCGGCGAGCTGGGTTCGGGCCTTGGCACGGCGGCGGTGATCGTCATGGACAAGCAGACCGATATCATCAAAGCGATCTGGCGCCTGTCGAAATTCTACAAGCATGAAAGCTGTGGACAATGCACCCCATGCCGCGAAGGCACCGGTTGGATGATGCGCGTCATGGATCGTCTGGTGCGTGGCGAGGCTGAGATCGAAGAGATCGACATGCTGTGGGACGTGACCAAGCAGGTCGAAGGCCACACCATTTGCGCCCTTGGCGACGCGGCGGCCTGGCCGATTCAGGGCCTGATCCGCAACTTCCGCGACGAGATCGAAGATCGCATCAAGGCGCAGAAATCCGGCAAGATGAGCGCGATTGCGGCCGAGTGATTTAAAAACCGGGTCAGAGACTGCTCTGATCCGGTTTTTTCTGGGAGTAATGTCATGATTTCTGGCGGCGTGGATAGCCACCCCAACTCTTGCCCCCGATGTGGTTCCACTCCCTATCCATCAGGAATTCAGTGCAGCTGCGGCTATATCGGCGAGGGACGCAAGGCGCGTGAGGATGAGCCTGCAAGTATCGGGTTTATACTTGTTGCACTCCTCATTTTGTTTGTTTTGGTTTTCGGCAGTACAGCTTTGTACGTGTTCGTGCTGACGTAAGTTCTCGTGACTTGACCTGTTCGGCGGCACGGGCGAAACTGAAACAAATGACTAATTCTTTGTTTGAACGAATTTTGTCACAGTGTTTTCAAGCCCTGTCCGGCCAAGCAGTTGGACAGGCAAGCGGGGAAAAGCCCCGAACAGGAGGTCAAAATGGGACGTATTGCGGTTTTGCTGATGGTGGCAGTGGCGGTCACTGGGTGTTCTAAACTTGGGTTCGCGCGCGCCTCTGACCCGGTCTTTGATGGCGAACGGTTTCGCGGCGGGGTAAAGGCCGCGCGCAGCGATCGCCAACATTTTGTCGCCACGGTGCGCAATGTCTCCAAATCCAAGGCTGGTGCCATTGAGGCCGCCGAGCACGAGGGCATTCGCCATTGCATCGAGTATTATGGCACCTCTGATATCGACTGGGAGGTTGGCCCTGACACCAACCCCGATGCCCTGGTTGTTGAAAACGATACGCTGACATTCATGGGATCTTGCCGCGACGAAGGTTAGGGCAGGGGGTCGAAACGCGGTGGAAAACTGCCGATTCTCAAGGGATTAGGCGGGTGATATTGAATATCAGATGCGAAAACCCCCAAGTGTTTGGCAATGAGTAACCATGGAGGGCCATCTATGCGCCTGATTCCCGTAATCCTGATTTCCTTGTCGCTGACGCAGACAGCCTGGGCAAAAACACCGCTTAGCCAGGTGGCGGTCATTGACGACGCCTTGATGGAAATCGCCATTGCCGATGAAATTCGCAAGAGCTGTGACGGCATCCGGGCCCGCATGTTGCGTGCGCTGTCACGTCTGGATGACTTGCAGGACAAGGCCAAGGCCATGGGCTATAGCAAGGACGAGATCGACGATTACGTGACCTCGAAATCCGAGAAACGCCGCATGCGCGCCAAGGCAGCTGCCTATCTGGAAAGCAAGGGCGTTGAGTCGGGCAATACCGACCAATTATGCGCCTTTGGCAAAGCCGAGATCAAACGAAAGAGTGGAATCGGCACCCTGTTGCGCTGATCCCAGCCTCTTAATGAAAAACCCGCTTTCGTTAACCATTCTTAAGAAAGCGGGTTTTTTTGTGAACACATTGGCGCGGCCCTCCTTTTCATTTCTGGAAAAACAAGGGGACCGCGTCGATTTTTCCCGCAATTCCGTGCTCTAACGACTGGTACCGCGCCGCGACACACGCTAGAACGCGAACGACCGCGGTGTGCTACTAAGGTGCACTGTGCCAGCCAAGAACGTGGAAAGGCCGGGCATGTCCGATTTGCGCAAGATCATCATTGATGACCATGAAGTAGAAGTAGATGGGGCGTTGACGCTCATCCAGGCCTGTGAAGAGGCCGGGATCGAGGTGCCGCGATTCTGCTATCACGAACGTCTCTCCATCGCGGGCAACTGCCGGATGTGTCTGGTTGAGGTTGTCGGCGGCCCGCCCAAGCCTGCGGCCTCTTGCGCGATGCAGGTGCGCGATCTGCGCCCCGGACCCGAAGGCCAGCCACCTGTGGTGAAAACCAATTCGCCTATGGTGAAAAAGGCGCGTGAAGGCGTGATGGAATTCATGCTGATCAACCACCCGCTGGATTGTCCAATCTGTGACCAGGGCGGCGAATGTGATTTGCAGGATCAGGCCATGGCCTATGGTTTGTCCGGCTCGCGTTTCAACGAATCCAAACGCGCGGTGGATGATCTTGATCTTGGCCCGCTGGTTGAAACCCATATGACCCGCTGCATCAGCTGCACGCGCTGTGTCCGTTTCACCACCGAAGTGGCCGGTGTCAGCCAGATGGGGCAGACCGGGCGCGGCGAAGATGCCGAAATCACCTCTTATCTGAACCAGACGCTCGATTCGAACCTGCAGGGCAATATCATTGACCTCTGCCCGGTTGGCGCGCTGGTTTCGAAACCTTATGCCTTTACCGCCCGCCCTTGGGAACTGACCAAAACCGAAACCATCGATGTGATGGATGCGCTTGGCTCGAATATCCGGGTCGACACTAAGGGGCGCGAAGTCAAACGCATCATGCCGCGCAACCATGACGGCGTGAACGAAGAATGGCTGAGCGACAAGTCCCGTTTTGTCTGGGACGGGTTGCGGCGACAGCGGCTGGACAGGCCTTATATCCGGGAAGACGGGAAACTCCGTCCCGCCACCTGGCCCGAAGCTCTGGGCAAGGCAGCAAGTGCGATCAAAGGTGCGACCAAGCTTGGCGCTCTGGTCGGTGACCTGGCTTCTACCGAAGCGGCGTTCAGCCTGAAACAACTGGTTGAGGCCCAAGAGGGTGTCATCGAATGCCGCACCGACGGCGCGCGTCTGCCCATTGGCAACCGGTCTGCCTATGTCGGCACCGCCAAGATCGAAGATATCGACAGCGCCAAAGCGATCATGCTGATCGGCACCAACCCACGTGATGAAGCCCCTGTTTTGAACGCCCGCCTGCGCAAGGCCTGGGCGGCCGGGGCCACAATCGGCCTTGTTGGCGAAGCGGTTGACCTGACTTTTGACTACACACATCTCGGCACCGACCGCGCGGCTTTGGAAAAGCTGCTTGCGGGTGGTCATGAGGGTGCTCTTGGCAAAGAGACGCTGGTGATCATCGGTCAGGGTGCGATTTCCGAAGCGGATGGTGAGGCTGTTCTGGCCGCCGCTCAGAAATTTGCCGAAGCCACCGAAAGCAAGCTGCTTGTCCTGCACACCGCCGCGGGTCGCGTGGGTGCCATGGATGTGGGCGCAGTCAACGAAGGCGGCCGCAATGCGGTGTCTGAATGTGACGTGATTTACAATCTCGGCTCGGACGAGGTCGAAATCGGCGAAGGCCCGTTTGTGATCTACCAGGGCTCGCATGGTGATCGTGGTGCCAACCGCGCTGATGTTATCCTGCCGGGGGCGGCTTATACCGAAGAAAACGGGTTGTTCGTGAACACCGAAGGCCGTCCGCAGCTGGCCATGCGCGCCGGGTTTGCACCGGGCGAGGCCAAGGAAAACTGGGCGATTCTGCGTGCGCTCAGCGCCGAGCTGGACGCGACCCAGCCTTGGGACAGCCTGGCCGGTCTGCGTCAGGCCATGGTTGCGGCAGTCCCGCATCTGGCCAAGATCGACGAGGTTCCGGAAAACGACTGGGTTGCGCTTGAGGCGGGCAAGCTGGGCAGTGCCACTTTCCGCAACGCCTTCCGCTATTTCTACCTGACCAACCCGATTGCTCGTGCGTCTTCGCTGATGGGCGAACTTGCCCGCGCCGCGAAAGAGCGCGCCGACGCGCCTATGGCTGCCGAATAAGCGTGCGTCGCTTCGCCCTCATATCTCTGCTTGGCCTGGCCAGCGGTCTCAGCGCCTGCACGGAGCAATCCGCGCAGGCCGACGCGCCGTTTGCACCAGACTACAAGGGCGTTGAAACCCGTCTTTTGGATGGGGATCTGGTGAATTTTCACGTGGCAATGCGCGGGGCGCGCTTTGCCGCGGATGTGGACGATTACGCCGAATGCGCGGCAGCACAATATGCGCTGATCCGCGGCTATGGCTTTGCGCGTCATTTGCGCACGACAATAAACGAAGAGGGTGGCCTCTGGCAGGGAGATGCGGTTTACACCATCTCGCCGGCGCTGCCCCGTGGGTTGAAAACGATTGACGCCGAAGTTGTCGTTTCCGCCTGCGCTGAGAACGGAATACCGATGGTGTGAGGACCCGATGGCTGACTTCTTTTCCAACACCTACCTAGGCATCGGCCTGGTTGTTGTGGCCCAGATTCTGGCGGTTCTTGTGCCGCTGCTGGTGGCCCTGGCCTTTCTGATGTGGGGCGACCGCAAAATCTGGGCGGCTGTCCAGATGCGCAAAGGCCCCAATGTGGTGGGTTTCTTTGGCCTTGCCCAGAGTTTCGCGGATTTCCTGAAATACCTGGTCAAAGAGGTTGTGGTGCCCGCCGGTGCCGACCGCTTTGTCTATTTCCTGGCTCCGATGATCTCACTCATCATGGCATTCATCGCCTGGGCGGTGATCCCGTTCAATGATGGTTGGGTGATCTCCGACATCAACGTCGCGATCCTTTACGTCTTTGCGATTTCCTCTTTGGAAGTCTACGGCGTGATCATGGGCGGCTGGGCGTCAAACTCGAAATACCCATTCCTTGGTTCGCTGCGCTCGGCGGCGCAAATGGTCTCTTACGAGGTCTCCATCGGCTTGATCATCATTGGTGTGGTCATTTCCTCGGGCTCGCTGAACTTTGGCGAAATCGTTGCCGCCCAAGAGGGCATGGGCATGCTGAGCTGGTACTGGATCCCGCATTTCCCAATGCTGATCCTGTTCTTTGTCTCGGCTCTGGCGGAAACCAACCGCCCACCGTTTGACTTGCCCGAGGCGGAATCGGAACTGGTGGCCGGGTATCAGGTCGAATACAGCTCGACCCCGTTCCTGCTGTTCATGATCGGCGAATTGACGGCTGTTGTGCTGATGTGTGCGCTGATCTCGCTGATGTTCTTTGGCGGCTGGTTGTCCCCGATCGAGGCGCTGCCAGACGGATTGTTCTGGATGGTCATCAAGATGATCATCGTCTTCTTCTTCTTCTCGATGGTGAAGGCGATCACACCACGCTACCGCTACGACCAGTTGATGCGCCTGGGTTGGAAAGTGTTCCTGCCAATGTCGCTGGTTTGGGTCGTATTCGTGGCCTTTGCCGCCAAGTTTGGCTGGTTCTGGGGCCTCTATGCCCGCTGGACCGTGGGGGGCTGATTGGTGCTGATCTGGAAACACACTGTTTCAATGGTTAATCAGGGGCGACTTGTCACCTCTGATCTGCCGGGACGTGTTAGTTTCCACGGCGAGTTGCGCGCGTTGCGCAACCCTATGCCAATGGGAGGTACTTATGAGTGATCTGAAACAAGCCCTGCTGGACGCGAAATATATCGACATGGTCTCGCTTGCGGATTTTGTCGTGCGCGATTGCGGTTTGCCGGATGCGGATGAAGACGGGAACCTGCTGCCCCAGGCGAATGAGATCGCCGCAGCCCTGTTCCGTTGGGCCGCTGGGGCCGAGGCGATGCCTGCACCCGAGCCGGCCACCGAGGCGGGTGATGAGAAAAACGACGATGCGGAAGAGGCTACAGATGCCGATGAAGCGGATATCGATGAATATGACGAAAACGGCGATCCCGTGTTGAGCGTGGAAGAAGCCGAACAGCGAGAGGCCGAGTTGAAGGCCCAAGCCGAGGAGACCAGTTGATGGCAAACATCGATTATGGCCGCGCTGCCAAGTATTTCTTGTTGGCGGATTTCGTGAAGGGGTTCCAGCTGGGGTTCAAATACTTTTTTGCCCCCAAAGCGACCGTGAACTACCCGCATGAAAAGGGCCCGCTGAGCCCGCGTTTCCGTGGTGAGCACGCCCTTCGCCGGTATCCCAACGGCGAAGAGCGCTGCATCGCCTGCAAACTCTGCGAAGCGATCTGCCCGGCGCAGGCCATCACAATCGATGCCGAACCCCGCGAAGACGGCTCTCGCCGCACCACGCGCTATGACATCGACATGACCAAGTGCATCTATTGCGGCTTCTGCCAAGAGGCCTGCCCGGTGGATGCGATTGTCGAAGGTCCGAATTTCGAATTCGCCACCGAATCCCGCGAAGAACTGTTCTATGACAAGGCAAAACTGCTTGAGAACGGCGATCGCTGGGAGGCGGAAATCGCCCGCAATCTCGAACTGGATGCCCCGTACCGCTAAGTGATCTGAACAGGCCTGACTGATGCTCTTTCGTTCCACCCTTATTGCCCTTGTGACCGTGGCGCTGCATGCGCCATCGGTCAATTCGGCTGTGGCGGCGGATGGGGTAAGCGACGAAAAGGGCAGCGCCGCCTGGTTGGCCATGCGCGCGCAGATCTTTTCTCAGGTCTGCATGGGCAGCGCGCCGTCTTTTGCAGATGTGGGTGCCAAGGCGGCCAGGGCCGGTCTGAGCGAAACCGACAATGGTTGGCACATGGCCCCGGAAATTCTGGTCGATGTGTTGGAGCATGACGGGTTTTGCAGCTGTTTCATGACCATGCAGGCCCCTGATAGCGAAGCAATGATCGGCGCGATCCATGGCCAGTTGATGCAAGACCACGGCGCAGCCTTCAGCGGCCCCAATACCGGGCTTTCCGCCGTCGCGCCGTTTCAGTTTGGTGACCAAGAGGTGGTGTCGATCCTCGAGCCACGCGTTTTCAACGATGAGAACTGGCTCGCCGCGCGCGCGTCTGTCTTTGGCCCCTGTCAGGCAGGGGTTATTCAAGGGGAGGGTAGTGAATGACCAGTAAAACCCCGTTTGAATTGATGATGGAACAAGCCCAGGAGATGACCAAGGCCTTTAACCCGGCCATGGCCTCCTTTGATCCCAGCGGTTTTGAAAAGCTCTGGCCAACCATGGGCAAGGACGCGATGGAAATGTTCTTTGGCAAGGGCATGTCCAAGAACGGGCTCGACGCCAAGACGCGCCTTTTGCTGACCCTAGCGGGCCTGACCATGCAAGGTGCCCAGGCCGAAGCGCCGATCCGCCTGACCGTGCGCCACGCTTTGGAAGCGGGTGCAACCGAAGAAGAAATTGCCGAAACCATCGCACAAATGTCGATGTTCGCAGGAATTCCCGCCATGACACGGGCCATGGAACTGGCCAAATCCGTCATGGCTGAAAATAAGGATGATGAAACATGATCGCCTTTGCTTTCTATCTGTTTGCTCTTGGTGCCATTGCGGGCGGGCTGTTCACCGTGATCAGCCGCAACCCGGTGCATTCGGTGCTTTGGCTGATCCTGGCCTTTATCTCGTCGGCGGGGCTATTCGTGCTGATGGGTGCTGAATTTGTCGCGATGCTGCTGATCATCGTTTATGTGGGCGCGGTCGCGGTGCTGTTCCTGTTCGTGGTGATGATGCTGGACATCGATTTTGCCGAGCTTAAGGCCGAGATGGCGAAATACCTGCCTTTGGCGCTGCTGATTGGCTTGATGATCCTGATGCAGCTGGCCATGGCCTTTGGTGCTTGGGATTTCGCTGAGGTCGCCAAATCGCAACTCGCCGCGCCAACTCCAAATGCGGATGAGATCCATAACACCCAAGCCCTTGGCCTGATCCTTTATGATCAATACTTCCTGGCCTTCCAACTGGCTGGCCTGATCCTGCTGGTTGCGATGATCGGCGCGATTGTTCTGACCCTGCGCCACCGCAAGGACGTCAAACGCCAAGACATCCTGGCCCAGATCTACCGCGATCCGGCCACCGCGATGGAGCTGAAAGACGTGAAGCCGGGGCAGGGCCTTTGACCGAGCTTTGGGACATCATCCTGTCGCCCTATGGGCTGGCGCTTTATGTGGGCTTTTGGATTTTAAAGCTGATGTTTGGCGGCTGGGTGATTGGCAAGATGATTGCGTTTTTGCCGGTGAAGGCCCGGCGTAAGACGCAAGTGACATTGGCCCGGCTGGGCCTGCGCGGACGCAACCGCGCTGCTTGAAAACAGGCCCTGAAAGCGGGGCAAATGGTACGAAACGACGGGCAGAACTGCCCGCTACGGAATTGGACGAGGCGGCAGATGCTGCAAAAAGGACGAGGGATATGATCGGATTGGAACATTACCTGACGGTGGCAGCGGTGCTGTTCGTCATCGGGATTTTCGGGCTCTTCCTAAACCGTAAGAACGTCATCATCCTGTTGATGTCGATCGAACTTATGTTGCTTGCGGTGAATATCAACCTCGTGGCCTTTTCGACCCATCTGGGCGACCTGGTCGGGCAGGTGTTCACGCTCTTCGTTCTCACCGTTGCGGCGGCTGAGGCGGCGATTGGCCTGGCGATCCTGGTCTGCTTCTTCCGCAACCGCGGCACCATTGCCGTGGAAGACGTTAACGTGATGAAAGGCTGAACCGGATGTCGAGCGAAAACTACATCATGATCGCACTGCTCGGAGCCGTCGTCGGGGCCATCGTCGTGTGGCTGCAACGAAGCAAGCGCAATGAATCCGGGAAAGGGCGGTAACTCATGGAAAGCATCATCCTATTCGCCCCGCTTGTCGGGTCCCTGATTGCCGGGTTCGGGTGGAAGTTCATCTCCATCCGTGGCGCACAATGGGTCACAACCGGGTTGTTGTTCCTGGCCTGTGCACTCAGCTGGATCGTCTTTCTGACCCATGGGCCGGAAACCCAGCATATCCAGATCCTGCGTTGGATTGAATCCGGTACGCTCAGCACCGATTGGTCGATCCGGCTGGACCGTCTGACCTCGATTATGCTGATCGTCGTGACCACGGTTTCCGCTCTGGTCCACCTTTATAGCTTTGGCTACATGGCCCATGACGAACAGTTCGGCGGCGAGGGCGAAGAAAGCTATCGCGCCCGCTTCTTTGCTTATCTGAGCTTCTTCACCTTCGCGATGCTTATGCTGGTGACATCGGACAATCTGGTCCAGATGTTCTTTGGCTGGGAAGGTGTGGGCGTTGCCTCTTACCTTCTGATCGGTTTCTACTACAAAAAGCCGAGCGCCAATGCCGCGGCGATCAAGGCCTTTGTGGTCAACCGTGTCGGTGACTTTGGCTTTGCGCTGGGGATCTTTGCGCTGTTCTTCCTGACCGACAGCATTGTGATGGATGACATCTTTGCCGCCGCGCCTGCGCTGGCAGAGACACAAATTTCCTTCCTCTGGGGCAGCTGGAATGCGGCCGAGGTTTGCGCGGTTCTGCTCTTTGTCGGTGCCATGGGTAAATCAGCTCAGCTGATCCTGCACACCTGGCTGCCTGACGCGATGGAAGGCCCGACACCTGTGTCGGCTCTGATCCACGCCGCGACCATGGTTACCGCCGGTGTCTTCCTGGTTTGCCGCATGTCGCCGCTGATGGAGTTTGCGCCCAACGCCACCGCGTTCATCACCTTCCTCGGTGCGACAACGGCCTTCTTTGCCGCGACTGTTGGTCTGGTTCAGAACGATATCAAGCGCGTGATCGCTTATTCGACCTGTTCGCAGCTTGGTTACATGTTTGTGGCCGCGGGTGTTGGCGTCTATTCGGTTGCGATGTTCCATCTGTTCACCCACGCCTTCTTTAAGGCGATGCTGTTCCTCGGGGCCGGGTCTGTGATCCATGGCATGCATCACGAACAGGACATGCGCAATTACGGCGGTCTGCGTAAGAAACTGCCGCTGACTTTCTGGGCGATGATGATCGGCACGCTGGCCATCACCGGTGTCGGCATTCCGCTGACCGGTTGGATCGGATTTGCTGGGTTCGCGTCTAAGGATGCCGTGATCGAAAGCGCCTTTGTCGGCAGCCAGGGTGGCTATGCCTTCTGGATGTTGGTCATTGCTGCGCTGTTTACCAGCTTCTACAGCTGGCGCCTGATGTTCCTGACCTTCTACGGCAAGCCGCGCGGTGACAAACACACCCATGAGCACGCCCATGAAAGCCCGAATGTCATGTTGATCCCGCTGGGTGTGCTGGCGGTCGGTGCGGTCTTTGCCGGGGCACTCTGGTATGGCTCCTTCTTTGGCAAAACCAATCAGGTGGTGAAATTCTTTGGCGGTCATTATGAAGAACCTGCAAAAGAGCTGGCCGAAGCCGTTGCCGAAGCCAATCCGAAGGCGTCCAAGCTGAAATATGTCATGGCCGATGCGCCGGGTGAGGCAGCGATTTACATCAAGCCGGAAAACACCGTGCTGCATGAGGCGCATTATGTCCCGACCTGGGTCAAGCTGAGCCCGTTCATCGCGATGATCATCGGCTTTGTGACAGCCTTCTGGTTCTACATCGTCAACCCGTCGCTGCCGGTCAAACTGGCCGAAACCCAGCGTCCGCTTTACAACTTCCTGCTGAACAAATGGTACTTTGACGAGATCTACGATTTCATCTTTGTGCAACCTGCCAAATGGCTTGGCCGATTCCTGTGGAAACAGGGCGATGAGGCTGTCATCAAAGGCGGTTTGAACGGTTTGGCCATGGGCGTTGTGCCTTTCTTTACCAAACTGGCCGGTAAGGCCCAGTCTGGCTACATCTTCACCTATGCCTTTGCCATGGTGATCGGCATGGCCGTTCTCATCACCTGGATGACGTTCTCCGGAGGAGCGCACTAATGGGTAACTTGCTCTCCATTGTAACCTTCCTGCCGCTGCTGGCGGCGCTGATCATGGCCGTGTTCCTGCGCGGGCAGGGCGAGGCGGTTGACCGCAATGCCAAATGGCTGGCGCTGATTGCGACATCTGTCACCTTCCTGATCTCGCTCTTTATCCTGTTCCAGTTTGACGCGTCCGACACCGGCTTTCAGATGGTCGAAGACCGCGATTGGCTGCTGGGCCTGAAATACAAGATGGGTGTTGACGGGATCTCGGTCCTGTTTGTGATGCTGACCACCTTCATGATGCCGCTGGTGATTGCGGCGTCCTGGGATGTCAGCCACCGCGTCAAGGAATACATGATCGCCTTCCTTCTGCTGGAAACGCTGATGCTGGGCGTGTTCATGGCGCTGGATCTGGTGCTGTTCTACCTCTTCTTTGAGGCGGGGCTGATCCCGATGTTCCTGATCATTGGGATCTGGGGCGGCAAAGATCGTATCTATGCCTCCTTCAAGTTCTTCCTCTACACCTTCTTTGGCTCGGTGCTGATGCTGGTGGCGATGGTGGCGATGTATGCGGATGCGGGCACAACAGATATCACCGCGCTGCTCAAGCATAACTTTGCTTCGGAAAGCTTCTCGATCCTCGGCATACAGGTCATTGGCGGTTTGCAGACTATGTTGTTCCTGGCCTTCTTTGCCAGCTTTGCGGTCAAGATGCCGATGTGGCCGGTGCATACCTGGCTGCCCGAAGCCCACGTTCAGGCCCCAACCGCGGGGTCCGTGGTTCTGGCGGCGATTCTGCTGAAAATGGGCGGCTATGGCTTCTTGCGCTTTAGCCTGCCGATGTTCCCGGTTGGCTCCGAAGTCCTGTCGACGCTGGTTTTCACCCTCTCTGTGGTGGCGATCATTTACACCTCGCTGGTGGCGCTGGTGCAGGAAGACATGAAAAAGCTGATTGCTTATTCCTCGGTTGCGCATATGGGCTATGTGACCATGGGGATCTTTGCAGCCAACCAACAGGGTGTGGATGGCGCGATCTTCCAGATGATCAGCCACGGCTTTATCTCTGGTGCGCTCTTCCTCTGTGTCGGGGTCATTTATGACCGGATGCACACGCGCGAGATTGACGCCTATGGCGGCCTTGTGAACCGGATGCCGGCCTATGCGCTGATCTTCATGCTCTTCACCATGGCCAATGTTGGCCTGCCGGGTACGTCGGGCTTTATCGGTGAATTCCTGGTTCTGATGGGGATCTTCCAGAAAAACACTTGGGTTGCCGCTGGTGCGACCACAGGTGTGATCCTGTCGGCAGCCTATGCGCTGTGGCTCTATCGCCGCGTGGTTATGGGCCAGCTGATCAAGGAAAGCCTGAAGACCATCACCGACATGACCACCCGCGAAAAGGCGATCTTTGCGCCGCTGGTGATCATGACCATCTGGATGGGCGTCTATCCGGCTCCGATCCTGGATCGTATCGGCCCGTCGGTGGCGGCGCTGGTAGAACATTATGACACGGCAGTTGCAGCGGCGGATTTTAATGCGCCGGTGAAAACTGCCGAAGCAGACCATCATTAAGGGGGCGGGGGAATGAACTCGGCTGATCTCAATATCATCCTGCCGGAAATCCTGCTTTCGGTATTCGCCATGGGCGCGCTGGTCGGCGCGGTCTATACCGGCAAGGACAAACTCGCCTCGACCCTGACCTGGGCCACGGCGGCGGTGTTCCTGGTGCTGGCGCTCTGGATCGGCACCACCGGTGAGGGCACGAATGTCGCCTTTGGCGGTTTGCTGGTTGTCGACGGCTTTGCCCGCTTTGCCAAAGTGGTGATCCTCGCCTCGGCTGCCTGTGTGCTGCTGATGAGCGAAGGCTATATGAGCCGCCGCGGCATGTTGATCTTTGAATTCCCGATGCTGGTGGCACTGTCGGTCGTTGGCATGATGGTCATGGTGTCTGCAGCGGATCTGATCACGCTCTATATGGGGCTCGAACTGCAGTCGCTGTCGCTTTACGTTGTGGCGTCCCTGCGCCGTGACAGTGTGAAATCCACCGAAGCAGGCATGAAATATTTCGTGCTCGGCGCGCTCAGCTCGGGCCTGCTGCTTTACGGGGCCTCGCTGACCTATGGCTTTGCCGGCACCACCAGCTTTGAGGGTATCATCGCAGCCGCGCAACATGGTCATGTGACCGTGGGTCTGCTGATCGGTCTGGTGCTGCTGATTGCCGGTCTGGCGTTCAAGGTCTCTGCCGTGCCGTTCCACATGTGGACCCCGGACGTCTATGAAGGCTCGCCCACTCCGGTCACAGCCTTTTTCGCCACCGCGCCCAAGGTTGCGGCCATGGCGATGTTTGCCCGGGTGATGTTTGACGCCTTTGGTCAGGCGATTGCGGATTGGAGCCAGGTTGTGGCACTGCTCTCGCTGCTGTCCATGTTCCTGGGGGCAATTGCTGCGATTGGCCAAAAAGACATCAAACGCCTGATGGCTTATTCCTCGATCGCCCATATGGGCTATGCGCTGATGGGTCTTGCGGCGGGCACACATCTGGGTGTGCAGGCGATGCTGATCTATATGGCGATCTATGTGACCATGAATATCGGCACCTTTGCTTTTATCATGTCGATGGAGCGCGATGGCCAGCCAGTGACCGACATCAACAGCCTTGGCATGTTGTCGACCCGCGCACCGGGCAAGGCGCTGGCGATGCTGGTTCTGCTCTTCTCGCTGGCCGGTGTGCCGCCGCTGGTGGGTTTCTTTGGCAAGTTCTATGTGCTGCGCGCCGCCTATGAGGCTGGGCTGGTTTGGCTGGCAGTAGCTGGCGTGATCGCTTCTGTGATCGGTGCCTTTTATTACCTGCGTATCGTCTTCTTTATGTATTTCGGCGAGGAACAGGAAGAGGGGCTGGAGACCGGCAAATCCACCATCCTGTCGGGCTTCCTTATGGCGTCGGCTGTGATCATGGTTGCAGGTGTGATCAACCTCTTTGGGGTTGAGGGAATAGCTGCGCTGGCCGCCGAGACTTTGGTTCAGTGATCCTTAGTTGAACCGCTGAAATGAAGTGACGCGTCCGATTGGGCGCGTCATTTTGCATAAAGGGGAGTGGGGGCGCTGCCCCCGTCTGCAAGCAGACTCCCCCGGGATATTTGCAGCCCAGAGAAACAAAATGCAGTCGGTTAGGGAGGTGCGCATGGCTTGGCCGGAAGGGTATGGAAAGCGGGTGTTGGCTGAGGTGGACAGCACCAATGCCGAAGCGACCCGCATTGCGGCGGATTTGAGCGGGCCGGAATGGATCCTGGGCCTGACGCAAACCGCGGCGCGGGGGCGGCGTGGCCGGGCTTGGGTGAACCCATTGGGCAATTTTGCCGCTACGCTGGTTATGCGCCCGTCCGAGACGCCGGATGTTGTGGCGCTGCGCAGCTTTGTAGCCGCCTTGGCCTTGTATGATGCTTTTGAACGGTTGACGGGCACCAGCGCGGGGCTGGCTTTGAAGTGGCCCAATGACGTTTTGCTGAATGGCGGCAAGGTGGCTGGTATTCTTCTTGAGGGGATTGGCGGACCTGGCGGGCATTTAGCCATTGGCATTGGCATCAACCTCATTGCAGCACCAGAGGCCAATCAGGTCGAAGCCCGAGCGGTCGCACCTGTTTCCTTGCTGGCGGAAACCGGCAAACGGGTCAGTCCGGAACAGATGTTGGAAGCCCTGGCCAGCGCCTATGCCGAACGCGAGGCCAGTTTTGTCACCTATGGATTTGCCCCGATCCGTCAGGCCTGGATGGAGCGCGCCGCCCGATTGGGCGAGGTCGTGACGGCGCGGTTGCCCGGACGAGACGTCACAGGGACCTTTGAAGAGGTGGACGCAAAGGGCAATCTTGTCTTAATGACCGCCAAAGGCCGCGAGGAAATCGCCGCGGCGGATGTGTTCTTCTGAAAGGCGCAGCGATGCTTTTGACAATTGATTGCGGCAATACCAACACGGTTTTCTCGATCTGGGATGGGGAAAAGTTCTTGTGTACGCTGCGCACCTCGACCCACCATTCACGTACGGCCGATGCCTATTTCACCTGGTATTCGACCTTGGTGAAACATTACGGGCTGGATGTGGACATCACCGATGTGATCATCAGTTCCACCGTGCCGCGCGTGGTCTTCAATCTTCGGGTCTTTGCGGATCGCTTCTTTGACTGTCGTCCTTACGTGGTGGGCAAACCGGGCTGTGATCTGCCGATCCTGCCGCGTGTGGATGCCGGGACGGGGGTTGGGCCGGATCGTTTGGCCAACGCGGCCGGTGCCTTTGATCGGCACGGTGGTGACGTGGTTGTGGTTGATTTCGGCACTGCGACCAATTTCGATGTGGTTGCCGAGGATGGCGCCTATGTTGGTGGGGTGATTGCACCGGGGGTGAACCTGAGCCTTGAGGCCCTGCACCAGGGTGCCGCGGCTTTGCCCCATGTGGACATCACTCAACCTGATAAGGTGATCGGCACCAATACGGTGGGCTGCATCCAATCCGGGGTGTTCTGGGGCTATGTCGGTCTGATCCAGGGCATCATCGCCCGGATCAAAGACGAATATGGCCGCCCGATGAAAGTGGTTGGCACAGGCGGGCTTGCCCCCTTGTTTGCCACGGGCGACATGCTATTTGACACTATCGAAGATGATCTGACCATGCATGGGCTCACTGTCATCTACAATTATAACAAGAACAGGGGCTAAACGCGCATGAGTACGGAGCGGTTGATCTATCTACCTTTGGGCGGTGCCGGTGAAATCGGCATGAATTGCTATGTCTATGGCTACGGCAAACCTGGCGAGGAACGCTTGATCATTGTCGATCTTGGCGTGACTTTCCCGGATATGGACAGCACACCGGGGGTGGATATCATCATGCCCGACATCACCTGGCTCAAGGAAAACCGCAATCGCATTGATGGGGTGTTTATCACCCATGCCCATGAGGATCACATCGGCGCGGTTGGCCATCTGTTCAATGATCTGGGGGCCAAGATCTATGCCCGTGCCTTTACCTCGAACATCGCGCGGCACAAGCTGAATGAATACGGGATTGAGGGCAATGCTGTGCAAACCTGCTCTAAATGGCCCGAAACCGTGCAGGTTGGGCCCTTTACCATCGGGTTCTTGCCGATCTCGCACTCTATTCCTGAAAGCAGCGCGCTGGTGATCGACAGCCCCAAGGGCCGCGTGATCCATACGGGTGATTTCAAACTGGATACCACGCCGCTGGTCGGAGAGCCCTGGGATCCGGAACTTTGGGCCGAGGTATCCAAGGATGGGGTCAAGGCGCTGGTGGTGGATTCCACCAATGTGTTTGCCAAACATCCCGGTCGATCCGAGGCGATTGTGACCCCGGCGGTGGAAAAGCTGGTGGCTGAGGCTGAAAATATGGTTGTGGCGACGACCTTTGCCTCAAACGTGGCGCGGGTGCGGTCCCTGGCCGAAGCGGGTGCCAAGGCTGGTCGCTCGATCTGTCTGTTGGGACGGGCCATGCGCCGCATGATCGAGGCCTCGGTAGAAACCGGTGTGCTCAAGGACTTCCCGCCGGTGATCGGCGCGGAGGATGCGGTGAACATGCCGCGTGACAACGTCATGCTGCTGGTCACCGGGTCGCAGGGCGAGCGCCGCGCGGCCAGCGCGCAATTGGCGCGGGGCAAGTATAATGGCATCACCTTGAAAGAGGGCGATCTGTTCCTGTTTTCCTCCAAGACCATTCCAGGCAATGAGCGCGGTGTGATCCGCATAATGAACCAGTTCTCTGAGATTGGTGTTGATATTGTCGATGATGGTGATGGCGATTATCACGTGTCCGGTCATGCCAACCGACCCGATCTGCAGACCATGCAAGACATTGTAAAACCTCAGATTGTTGTGCCGATGCATGGCGAACATCGCCACCTGCGCGAGCATGTGAAACTGTCTGAGAGCCTGGGCCGCAAAGGCGTCTTGGCTGTGAATGGCATGATGATTGACCTGTCGGGCAATGAGCCCAAGGTCTGCGAATATGTGGAAACCGGGCGCACTTATCTCGATGGCTCGGTCCAGATTGGTGCCTTGGACGGGGTGGTGCGTGATCGTATCCGCATGGCGCTGAACGGGCATGTGCTCGTCACGGTTATTCTTGATGAAGATGACGAATTGCTAGGCGATCCCTGGTGCGAGGTCATGGGCCTGCCGGAACAGGGCCGCAGCCATGCGCCGCTGGTGGATGTGCTGGAGGAAGATCTGTCGCAATTCATTGGTCGCGCGGGTGCCAAGACGTTGACGGATGATGCCAAGCTCGAAGAAGGGTTGCGGCGGGTGACGCGGCAATCGGCGCTGAACGAGATTGGCAAGAAGCCGGAAGTGACGATTGTGGTGTCGCGCCTGTCTTGACGTTAGGGAGAGGGGCGCTGCCCCTCTTGGCGCAAGCGCCAATTCACCCCGGGATATTTGGGGCCCAAAGAAACCATTGGGATTGAGAATAGAAAAACGCCTGCCGATTTTTGGCAGGCGTTTTTTTATTTTGGATTTTTTGGCTTAGCTCGCCCGGCGTTCTTCAAAGCTGAGCGCGATGAATTCCGGCAGGTGGTCGCCCATGCCGACAACATTGTGATCACGTCCACCGCCCGAGCGGCGGCCCCGATCCTCATTGCGGTTGCGGCCACGCGGTTTGCTGTCGCGCTTTTCGTCACCTTTGGGACGCTCCTGCGAACGAGAAGGGCGTTCCTCGGTTGGCTTTTCGGCACGTTTTGGCTTTTCAACCGGTTTTACCGGGTTTTCGATGCGCGGAATTTCCTTTTGGATCAGGGCTTCCACCGCGTCGAAGTATTTTTCATCGCGCGGCACCACGATGGTAAAGGCCTTACCTTCACGACCGGCGCGCCCGGTGCGGCCAATCCGATGAACGTAATCCTCGGCATGGCTGGGCACGTCGAAATTGAACACATGACTGACCGAAGGCACATCAAGCCCGCGCGCCGCCACGTCAGAGGCCACGAGAATGCGAAGGGTGCCTTCGCGGAAGGAATCCAGCGTGGCCATGCGTTGTTTCTGATCCAGGTCACCATGGATCGCGGCAGCGTTATAGCCGTATTTTTTCAGGGACTTGGCTGTGATGTCTACATCAACCTTGCGGTTGCAGAAGATGATGGCGTTTGTGCATTTCTCGCCCTCGGCATCGATCAGGGCGCGCAGCACTTTGCGTTTTTCGCTGCCTTCGCGATCGCGACGCGAGGCTTTGAAGATCACGGCACCCTGTTCGATGGTTTCCGAGGCGGTGGCCTGACGGGCAACCTCGATCCGTGCCGGCGCAGAGAGGAAGGTGTTGGTGATCCGCTCGATCTCCGGCGCCATGGTGGCAGAGAAGAACAGCGTCTGACGGGTAAAGGGGGTCAGGCTGAAAATGCGTTCGATATCAGGGATAAAGCCCATATCGAGCATACGGTCAGCCTCATCGACCACCATGACCTGCACACCGGTCAAAAGCAATTTGCCGCGCTCGAAATGATCCAGCAGACGGCCCGGTGTGGCGATCAGCACGTCGACGCCTTTGTCGATCAGCGCATCTTGTTCTTTGAACGACACGCCGCCGATCAGCAGGGCCTTGGTCAGTTTGACATGTTTTGAATAGGTGTCGAAGTTTTCAGCCACCTGTGCCGCCAATTCGCGGGTCGGGCAAAGCACCAAGGAGCGTGGCATCCGAGCCCGGGCACGTCCGCGGGCCAGCATGGAAATCATTGGAAGGGTGAAACTGGCGGTTTTGCCGGTGCCAGTCTGTGCGATGCCCAAAACATCTTTGCCCTCTAGGGCAGGGGGAATGGCCCCCGCCTGGATTGGCGTCGGGCTTTCATAGCCCGCCTCATCCACGGCTTTCAAAACTTTAGGGCTCAGGTTCAGGTCACTGAATTTTGTCATACGGGTCCGTATCTGATGCGGACACGATCTTGGCCCGCGCGTCTTGTCTGGGAACAGGCCCTTGCGGCCCGGCGTTCATGTCGCGTCTTTCCCTTGACGCCCCCATAAGCAAGAAACCTGCAAAGGTCAACAAACCGCTGGGATAGGTCGGGCGAGTGTTGCCTTTATTGTCGCCTAAATACGCGCAAACCGGAGATTTTCCCCGGTTTGTTTCCGATTTTGCCAAAGCGGGCGTTATTCCGTCGCACAGGTCTCAATGATCGTGATGGGCTCGGCATCCGGCGGCAGGACAAATGTATCAATCAAGACTGCGTCTTGGGTTCCGAGATTGGCGGCCGTCATCGGGGTGTTTGCGGGCATGTAATAGCAACTGTCGGCGGGGAACAGGCCGGGGTCATGCCCTTCAACAAAATCTGTGATGCTGCCGGACATGACACAGGTATGGCCGCCATATTCGTGAATATGGATACCAACGCGTGTCCCGGCGCGCCGGGTTCCTTTGGTGACGAGCATACGGTTGCCGTCTGGCAAAATGGTGTCCAGCATCACGGTAACATCAACCAACGAGGCGACTTTGCCCGGGGGAACATGGCCGTTGATCTGCGTCACCATGTCGTGCCCGCCATGGTCACAATGCTGGGCAGATGCCGCGTTGGCCAGAAAGGCTACGGCGATCATCAGGGATTTGGAAAACAACTTTTGGCTCATTATTACTCACCTTTTGATTGTGCAATCTTAGGTGGCCTCACCGGTCTTATTTCGTCAAGTATAAGTTGTTTTTGATATGTGCTTTTCAGCCGTGGTGGGTCCAAGGAAAATGCTGCTGGACCAAAACATCGGTGTTCAGAGTATGTCGTCTTAGTAAGCCTTGCGATTTCAGACGCAGGCACAAATCCATATCGGCCACGCAAACCTCGTCAAAAAACGCCCGCAAGGCTGTCTCTCCGCCTTCGGATTCGATGGCTTGAAACAAGTCATGCAGGTTGAGCGCGCCGGGCTGGCGGGCCTGGGGTTTCAACTCAGATCGATAGGATCCTTTCGACAGGCGAAAACGATAGGCCCGCATGAAATGATCCCAACTATCGGCATGAAAATGGCCCAACTCGATATCCGAAAGCTCAACCTGACCGGGGTTTTGAAGGCCGTCCAAGGTGATGTTGTGGATTTTGATATCGAGATGTTTCAGCCCGGTGCGAAAGAACAGTTTACCCGCGACATGGGACAGAAACCCACCCGATAATTGCGTGCCCCAGGTTGGAAAGCAGTATTGCGCGGCGGCCTGACGCTGCTTTTGGTTCAGGTGAAACGCCTTGAACAGGGTTTCACCCGGCTCATTGGCATCGCCGGGGGCCAGCGCCTCGACCGGGCGCAGGCGGGCGCATTTGCTGTCCTGTGGCAAAGCCGCCAGAACATCGGCGACCGGAGAGCTGGGCAGCAGGAACTCGTCCACGTCGATATGCGCCAGCCAGTCGACCTCAACCCGGCGGTTATTGGCGTGACGGGCGTTTTTGCATTGGCGGACCTGATGTTTCGCCGGACGCCCGTTGCGCTTTGCCCAATAAGCGTCATCGGTGTGCATCACCTTGATTTTCGGATGGGCAGACAGCGCGGTCAGGGTCTCAGGCGCATCCTCGTCGAGATAGATATAGAGCCGATGTGCGCCAAGCTCCAAATGCCAGGCCGCGAATCTCAGGATCTCGGGCAGGGGGGCCTTGATGGTTGAGACGAGGCCCCATTTTACCGACTCGCTCATGGCACTCTCCCAAAGACGCGCTGGACCGAGGCGTCAAAGTCAAACTCATGGCGAATCAACATCTTGCGTGCCGCCAAACGCTGCCGCAGCTCGGGCGTATCGGCGCAAACCTCGTCAAAGAACGCGCGCAGGCCGTCGTCTCCGTCTTCGTCAGACAGGAACTTCAACAGCTCTGCCTGACCGAGTTCCGGGCGGTCCGAACGTGGGCGATAGCTGCCCTTGGTTTGGCGAAAGTCCATATGGGCGCGGAAATGATCCCAGCTACGGGCGTGGAAATGCGCCAGATAGAACCCGTCGGGCTTTTCACGATTGGTGGCGTCCTCGCCCTTGTGCTTCAGCGTATGGATGCCCAGCCGCGTGTCAGGAATGCCGGTACGGGCAAAGACCTTGCCCGTGGTATGCGACAGGAACCCACCATAAAGGTGCAGGCCAAAGGTGGGATAGATCTCTTGGAGGTCGGACTTTTTCACCCCTGCCTGTTTGTGGGTCAGCTTGAAGTGCTGCGGCTCGCCCGTGTCATTGGCCAGCGCCTCGGCCGGGGGAATACGAGCCATGGCGCAGGCCGGCCCGACCGAGGCCAGTTTTTGCGCCACCGGGGCGTCGGTCAGGATGAATTCATCCACATCGATATGGCCAAGCCAGTCCAGATCGCCCTCGACCATGCGGAGGCAGCGCGTGGCGTTAAAGGCCTGGCGCATCTGATGCGCCTCCATCCGATCCCGTCCCGAGGACTGCCAATAGGCATCGTCACATAGGGTCACATGGATCTTGGAGTGACGCGACAGATATGCCGCCGTTTCGGCGTCAGGCGCATCCAGATAGATGTGCAGCGCATGTGCGCCAAGCTCAAGATGATGGGCGGCAAAGCGGGCAATCATGCGCAAAGGGGCCTTGATCGTGCTGACAAGACCCCAACGCAAAGTGTCTGCATCCAGTTGCAACCGATCCACCGGGACCGGCGCGATGTTGGATTTCGCCTTGGCTTTGCTCTTGGTCTGGCGTTCCTTGCGCTGGCGCATGGTGCGCAGGCGGCGGAACAGGGTGCGATCATCATGGATCAGCAGATCCAGCAGGTGATGGGCGAGGGGGGCGATGACCGGGTCAGCCTCGGCCTCTTGCCAGAGGCGCGCGATCAGGTTCACATCCAACCCGCCGCCAACGATGGAATAGCTGTCCATCTGCAAGGGAAGTTTTTCCCGGATCTTGCCATCAAGAGTGAACGGCCTGTCCGGCGCGTGCCCGGAATAAAGCCGTTCGCTTTCATAAAGCTTCATCATGCCAAACAGCGCCGTCATCGACAGGCCCGTCGCGCGCTGCGTCACGTTGGAACCGTGATCACCAAAGGTGGTGATGGCAGAGACCAGCCAGCGTTGATCCAGCTCGCGCAGCAATTGCGCGCCATGTTCGGCCCAAAGCCGTTGAAACAGGGCAGGGGCGCGATCTGGCCAGTCCCGCTTGCGCAGATGGGCAATCAGCATACCGTTGAGATAGGCGAGTTCAGAAAGGCCCATCAGCTCTTGGCGCAGCTGAAACCGCTTGCGATGAAAGGAGGAGCGAAACGGCCCGGTCTCTTCGGCAATCTCCGCAGGATCGGGCACGATCTGCGTGCTCATCGCCGCCAGATCGACATCCAGCGGCGGCAGGCCTTCGCCGGGCGCATAGTTAAACATATCGCGCCGCCCTTCATATTGGGCCAAAAGCGCGGGCATTCCGCCCTTATAGGTTGGTTCTCTGCTCATTGGCATATCATCACGATTGCAGGTGGCAGGAACAAGGCCGGTTCGGCACTTTTCGGGGGAAAGCAGGGTAAAATGTGGCCGCCGGGTCGCGTGCACAATTCAGGCCGGGATTTCGGGGCTTGGCAAGCGCGCAGCTTTGCGCCAAACCGGCGCAATGGCACAGACATCCTTTACCCTTCACGCCCAAGATGGGCAGGCCCGCACCGGTGTGGTTTCAACCCCGCGCGGCGAGATCCGAACCCCCGCTTTCATGCCCGTCGGCACTGCCGCCACGGTCAAAGGCATGATGCCCGAAAGCGTGCGCGAGACCGGCGCTGATATTCTGTTGGGCAATACTTATCATCTGATGCTGCGCCCCGGAGCTGAACGGATTGACCGTCTGGGTGGTTTGCACAAATTCATGAATTGGGAACGCCCGATCCTGACCGATAGCGGCGGGTTTCAGGTGATGAGCCTGTCAGATCTGCGCAAGCTAACCGAAGAGGGCGTGACATTCAAATCCCATATCGACGGTTCCAAACACCATCTGACGCCGGAACGCTCGATGGAGATCCAAAAGCTGTTGGGATCTGACATTGTGATGGCTTTTGACGAATGCCCGGCGCTGCCTGCCGATCGCAAACGCATCGCCGACAGCATGCGTCTGTCGATGCGATGGGCGCAACGCTCGCGTGATGCCTTTGGGGATCGTCCCGGCCATATGTTGTTTGGGATCATGCAGGGTGGGCTTGAACAAGATCTGCGCGAAGAAAGCGCTAAGGCTCTGATTGATATTGGCTTTGACGGATATGCCGTTGGCGGTCTTGCGGTGGGCGAAGGGCAGGAGGCGATGTTTGGCTGCCTCGATTATGCGCCTGGTTTCTTGCCTCAGGACAAGCCGCGCTATCTGATGGGCGTTGGCAAGCCCGATGACATTGTCGGTGCCGTGAAACGCGGCATCGATATGATGGATTGTGTGCTGCCATCGCGTTCGGGGCGTACCGGCCAAGCCTGGACGCGCCGCGGACAGGTCAATATCAAGAATGCCCGCCACGCCGAAGATCCGCGGCCGCTGGACGAAAACTGCACCTGCCCAGCCTGCCGCAATTACAGCCGCGCCTATCTGCATCATGTGTTCAAAAGCAACGAAATGATCGCCGGTATGTTGCTGACCTGGCACAACCTGCATTACTTCCAGCAGATCATGCAGGAAATGCGCGATGCCATCGCCGCAGGGACATTTGATGCCTGGGAGGCCGAATTTCATGCGCAAAGGGCCCAGGGCGATATCGAGCCGCTGTGATCATCAGGAGAGTTAAGATGCGTTTTATCCCGATTCTTGTCGCGCTGGCCTTACCTGCGTCTGCCCTTGCCGATGGATTCTGTGAAGTCACGGACAAGCAGGACATTCTGGCACGCCTCGCGGGGGAATGGCAGCGCGAGGGGACGATGGTGATCGACAATGCGGTGACCGAGATCGTGAAACCCTCGTCAGACTATCTAGTTACCTTGAGCGCTGACGGCACCGGCACCAGCGATTTTGTCGACAACCTTTTGGGCGCGGCCCAGGACCTGAGGCTTGCTGACCCGCGCCCTTATGATGTGGATAGGGTGGATGACGTGCTGGACAGCACCGACCGGTTTGATCTGGCCGATATCCTGTCTGACACAAAATGCGGCCCGGAAAATCTGCCGCAATTGGTGATGGATTTGCCTGAAACCAAAGGCATGAGTGCAACCGGCACCATCACCTATATCGCCTATTTTGACGACCGCATTCTGGAACTGTCTGAATTGACGCTAAAAAGTGATGAGACGGTTTTGTTCCTGACGGAAACCGCTCTTTTGACGCGGGCTGATAGCGCCGCGAAAGCCAAAGAAGAGTAAGCGAATTCGCTCCAATCCGCGGCAAAACCCCACTTGCGCCTCGGCGGGCAGAGGTTCATTCTACCCCTCAAAGGTGGCGCATTGGGGGAGTCGCCAAAGGGCAATCGCCACAGCGCGCGCTTGAATTCCTTTGCCATTAACCCCAGATTAAGCCTCCGAGACCGGAGATGGACAAGCGTTGCCGCCGAGCGGGGCCAGTTCCGTCTTGCCAAAAACAGGAAACGAGCATGAAACAGCCTCTCAATCCCTCTTACCCCGTGCTGCCGCTGCGTGACATCGTGGTGTTCCCGCATATGATCGTGCCGCTTTTCGTCGGGCGCGACAAATCGGTGCGCGCACTCGAAGAGGTGATGAATGATGACAAGCAGATCCTGCTTGCCTCACAGATCGACCCGTCGGTCGACGACCCTGATACAGATGGCATTTACAAGGCCGGTGTGCTGGCCAATGTGCTGCAACTGCTGAAACTGCCCGATGGCACTGTCAAGGTGCTGGTCGAGGGCCAGACACGTGTGCGCATCACAGAATACCTTGAAAACGATAGCTTTTTCGAGGCGAGCTGTGACCACCTGACCGAAATGCCCGGCGATCCCGCCGCGCTTGAGGCGCTGGTTCACACCGTCGCCGAAGAGTTTGAGCGTTACGCCAAGGTCAAAAAGAACATCCCCGAAGAGGCGCTTTCTGCCGTTGGCGAAGCGACCGAACCGGCGCAACTGGCGGATCTGGTTGCCGGCCATCTCGGAATAGAAGTGCCGCAGAAACAAGAGCTGCTGGAAACCCTGTCGATTTCCGAGCGTCTGGAAAAGGTCTATGGCCTGATGCAGGGCGAAATGTCCGTGCTGCAGGTCGAGAAAAAGATCAAGACCCGCGTCAAAACCCAGATGGAGAAAACCCAGCGCGAATACTATCTGAATGAGCAAATGAAAGCCATTCAGAAGGAGCTGGGCGATGGCGAGGATGGCAGCAATGAAATCGCCGAACTCGAAGAGAAAATCGGTGATACAAAGCTGAGCAAAGAGGCCAAGGAAAAGGCCGATGCCGAGCTGAAAAAGCTGAAAAACATGTCGCCCATGTCGGCCGAGGCCACCGTGGTGCGCAACTATCTCGACTGGATGTTGTCGATCCCGTGGGGCACCAAGTCACGCGTAAAAAAGGACCTGAATAAAGCGCAGGAAATCCTTGATAAGGATCACTATTCCCTGGAAAAGGTCAAAGAGCGTATCGTTGAATATCTCGCCGTTCAGGCGCGCTCGACCAAGCTCAAGGGGCCGATCCTCTGCCTTGTTGGGCCTCCCGGTGTGGGTAAAACATCGCTTGGCAAATCCATGGCCAAGGCCACCGGTCGTGAATTCATTCGCATTTCGCTTGGCGGCGTGCGTGATGAATCCGAGATCCGCGGCCACCGCCGCACCTATATCGGCTCCATGCCCGGTAAGATCATCCAGGCGCTAAAAAAGGCGAAAACCACCAACCCGCTGATCTTGCTCGATGAAATTGACAAGATGGGGCAGGATTTCCGTGGTGACCCGGCGTCGGCCATGCTTGAGGTTCTGGACCCCGAACAGAACGCGACCTTTGTCGATCACTATTT
The DNA here is from genome assembly GCA_017744045.1 of Tropicibacter sp. R15_0. Classification (GTDB taxonomy): domain Bacteria; phylum Pseudomonadota; class Alphaproteobacteria; order Rhodobacterales; family Rhodobacteraceae; genus Pelagimonas. The sequence goes on from JAGHRD010000002.1 coordinate 108,768, forward strand.
GGAGGTCGAATATGACCTTTCAAACGTGATGTTCGTGACCACCTCGAACAGCTACAACATGCCTGGACCGCTGCTGGACCGGATGGAGATCATCCCGCTTTCTGGCTATACCGAGGATGAAAAGCTGGAAATTGCCAAGCGTCACTTGCTGGACAAGCAGGTCAAGAACCACGGGCTCAAGAAAGGTGAGTTTGAGGTCAAGGATGACGCTCTGACCGCCATCGTGCGCTATTACACCCGCGAGGCTGGCGTGCGGAATCTTGAGCGTGAAGTGGCGAAACTGGCGCGTAAAGCGGTGACCAAGATCGTCAAGAAAGAGGATGAAAAAGTTGTCGTAACTGCCGACAATATCGACGATTTCCTCGGCGTGAAGAAATATCGCTACGGCCTTGCCGAAGAGGAAAACCAGGTCGGTGTTGTCACCGGGTTGGCCTATACCTCGGTCGGTGGTGACCTCTTGCATATCGAAGCGTTGAAACTGCCTGGCAAAGGGCGGATGAAAACCACTGGTAAGCTTGGCGACGTGATGAAGGAATCCATCGAAGCTGCCAGCAGCTATGTGCGTTCGATCTCTCCGGAAATCGGGGTGAAGCCGCCGAAATTCGACAAGATCGACATTCACGTCCACGTGCCGGACGGGGCGACGCCCAAGGATGGTCCGTCAGCGGGTTTGGCTATGGTGACCTCGATCGTTTCGGTTCTGACCGGCATTCCTGTGCGCAATGACATCGCCATGACCGGCGAGGTCTCTCTGCGCGGCAATGCGATGCCGATTGGTGGCTTGAAAGAAAAGCTCCTGGCCGCGCTGCGCGGTGGTATTTCGACCGTTTTCATTCCGCAAGAGAATGAAAAAGACCTGGCCGAACTGCCGGACAATGTCAAAGACGGGCTAAAAATCATCCCGGTCAAGCATGTTTCTGAAGTGTTGGAGCAGGCCTTGGTCGCCACACCCGATCCGATTGAATGGGACGAAGAAGCCGAAGAGGCCGCCGCCGCCGCCCTGAAAGCCGGGGAATCTGCGACTGGCGCAGTCGCACACTAAAAAGAGCCTAAAACAGAAAACCCCGCGAAAATCGCGGGGTTTTTTCTTGTCTCAGCGAAAGCTGTTAGTGAGACAATGCGGCGCCAAATACCGTGATAACGGACAGGGCCATGATCAAGGATGCAGAAGGTGCGCTGCTGTCAGCGGTTTCTTGCACGATCACGGCTGGAGGTGTTTCAACGATAGGATCATTCAGAGCCCCTGCATTTGCTGCGCTTGCTGCAATCAAGAACGTGACACCGACGGCAATTTTTTTCATTTTTCTTCCCCAGAAAAGTACCAATCGCCAAAGACCCTGAAGCGTCACCCATATTGTGTCAAGCAATACTGGCATTGTTAACGAATTTGCGCTAACCTTGTTGCAGAGGGTAAACGCCCCAGCGCAACATAAGCGCGAGTCAAAGCGCAAAAGCGCATAACAATGAGCAGAGACAGGTACAATGGCTACAACGACCCGTAAGACGACCCGTACACCTACGGCGTCCAAAACCACGACCACAAAACGTAAAACCGCGCCAAAACCCGCGCCGGTAGATGTCGCGGAAGAGACGAGCGTGCAGGAACTGCCGCTATCCTCTCGTGAAGAAATGAAGAAGAAAGAGCTGATCGACCTCGCGGTTGAGCGTAGTGGCATTAAGAAACGCGATGCGAAACCAGCGATCGAGGCGGCTCTGGCTGTGCTGGGCGAAGCCCTGGCAGAAGGGCGCGAAATCAACATGCGTCCCATGGGCAAGATCAAGGTGTCGCGCATGAAAAAGGTCGTGAACGGCCAGGTGATCAATGCCCGCATCCGTCAGCCCGAAGCCGCCGAACCCAGCGATGATCCTGATGGCACAATCGACACAGATCCGCTTGCACAGGCCGCCGAGTAAGGGTAAGACGCCCGAACCGGGTGATTAGCTCAGTGGTAGAGCGCTTCGTTCACATCGAAGATGTCAGGAGTTCAAATCTCTTATCACCCACCAGGTTTCTCGAAAACGCGCTCCACCTTGGGGCGCGTTTCCTTTTTAAGCGCATGTTTTTAAACGGTTTTTCAAGTTTTTTGCGGTGCGGGGCAAAAAACATGAAAATCTTGCGACAAAGCTCTTGCACCCCTCCGCCAGCTTGGCTAAATAGCGCCTCACGGGTGATTAGCTCAGTTGGTAGAGCGCTTCGTTTACACCGAAGATGTCGGGAGTTCGAGTCTCTCATCACCCACCATTCCCCCAGAGACTCTGTTGTAAGCGGCGGCCAGTCGACGATCACGGCGTGTTCACGTCATGCCGCTGCTAGGTTGCAATGCAAAAGGGGGCTTAACGCCCCAAAAGCCGCATACCACGATCGATTCCGTCCAGTGTCATCGGCACCATGCGATGATCAAAAATCTCGCGGATCATCTGGATCGACTGGGTGTATTGCCAATGGCGTTCGGGCACCGGGTTGATCCACAGGTGGTCAGCCCATTGATGGCGCATGCGTTCCAGCCAGACTTGCCCGGCCTCCTGATTCCAGTGCTCATTGGCCCCGCCGGGATAAGCGATTTCATAGGGCGACATCGAGGCGTCACCGACAAAGATGCATTTGTAGTCGGCACCATAGGTGTTCAGCACCTCCCAGGTCGGGGTTTGTGCATCCCATCGGCGGCGATTATCGCGCCACAGGCCCTCATAAACGCAATTGTGGAAATAGAAGTGTTCGAGATGTTTGAACTCGACCCGCGCGGCTGAAAACAGCTCTTCCACGATTTTCACATAGGGGTCCATCGACCCGCCTGCATCGAGGAACAGCAACACTTTGACCGCATTGCGTTTTTCGGGCCGGGTTTGCACGTCAAGATAACCATGTTCGGCGGTGGCGCGAATGGTGCCGTCTAGATCCAGCTCATCATCAGCACCGTCACGAACCCAGCGGCGCAGGCGTTTCAGCGCGACCTTGATATTGCGCGTGCCCAGCTCAACCGAGTCATCCAGGTTCTTGAATTCGCGCTTGTCCCAGACCTTGACCGCGCGCTGATGGCGGGATTTGTCCTGCCCAATCCGCACGCCTTCGGGGTTATAGCCATAGGCCCCAAAGGGTGAAGTACCCGCGGTGCCAATCCATTTATTGCCGCCCTGATGGCGACCTTGCTGTTCCTTGAGCCGCTCTTTCAGCGTCTCCATCAGCTTGTCAAAGCCACCCAGCGCTTCGATCTCGGCCCGTTCTTCGGGTGTTAGATGCTTTTCGGCCATCTTCTCGAGCCAATCGGCGGGCAGATCGACGGCCTCCAGCACCTGTTCAGGGCTGATGCTTTCCAACCCTTTGAAACTGGCGGAAAAGGCGCGGTCAAAGCGGTCGAGGTGGCGTTCATCCTTGACCATGGCGCTGCGACCGAGAAAGTAAAAGCTTTCAACATCATAGGTCGCCAATCCGGCCTTCATACCTTCGAGAAAGGCAAGGTATTCACGAAGGGAGACCGGCACCCCGGCGCTGCGCAGATTTTCAAAGAAGGGTACAAACATGTGACTTGTCTAAGACGCGCGCGCACGGGGTGCAACGGGGCAGGGGCTTAGCCTGCGTTTTGCCGTTGCGACAACCAACCATCCAGCCGCCACAAGCCCCAGGCCAGCGGGATTGCCGCCAGACCGCCAATGACATAGGCCAGCGGCTCGTCACCAAAGGTTTCGAACAATTGGGTATAGGCATGGATGCCGGCAAAGGTCAGCGCGGTGTTGAACAGCCCGCGACGGCCCGAGAATGCGGTCCAAGCGATGATCGCCACCAGGGCCAGCGCCCAAAGGATGGAATAGAGCTCAGGCGTGATGAACACGGCGCTTTCCTGAAAGGCATCGCGCAGTGGTTTGTACTCGTCCCAGCTCAGATCGCCGCGTTGAGGCCCCCAGAGAGTTTCGCCAATCCGATCCCCCCACAGGCTGCCGACCAGCGCACAGAGATTGGCAACAATGAACCCCATCAGCGACAGGATGCGTGCATGACGCGCACTGCGCTCGGGCAAGCGGCTGGCCAGCCACAGCATCGCGATAATCAACAGGCTCATCTGCAAGATCGAAAGCGTCGATTCCGGGGAGTAGAACGCATACATGGCGTGGAAATAGAACGTTCCGGTTTCAAGCGCTTGCGCGAATGGGAGGATCGCCAAAGCCGTGATGAAGCGCACATCGGTGACCCAACCGGACAGGGCGATCAAACCCGTGGCATAGAGGTAGAATGCCGTGATCGCCGCGCCGGAAATATCCTGTTCTGCCAGATAAAAGGCGAGGCCCGACAGGTGCAGCGCAACGCCCATGAGCAGAATGGACCCTTGCACAAAAGGCCCGGTCAACCCGCCCTTGACCAAGGCGCGGGCAGCGATAGCGGCGACGACGGCCCCGGCCGGAACCATGATGAATGCGGCGATGTCTGGGTATTTGTCGACCAGTTCAAGTCCGGCACCACCGATGATCATGCCAGAGCCGATCAGAATGGCGGAGCTGCCGAACATGGCGGTTGATTCATAGCCCTTGAGACGGATCAGAAACCCCGCGCCCAACAGGAACCCGCCAACCAGTGCGACCGAAGCCGGGGAGGCCAGCCAAAAGATCAGGCCGCCCGTGGCGCAAAGGATGCCAAAGCACAGAATGACATTGATGGCCATTGTTGCCATCAGGCCGCGCGCCTGCTGGCGCATGACTTCGGCAATGTCCTGGGTGATATAGCCTTGGGCAATTAATTTGTCGGGATCGGTGAGAATTGCCATGTCTAATCCATTTTTGAACGACGTTCACAAATGGATAGGACACAATGCGATCAGCGTCAATAAAAATGAACGCCGTTCACAAGTGTCGTAACGTCAAAAAAAAGCTGCTCAGGCGAGCAGCTTTTCAAGAAGGATGGTCAGCACCATGCCCGCCAGGGCAAAGGCGATCGCAAATCCGGTCGCGTATTGTGCTATGTCAGCGGTGTTTCCATTGCGTTTTTTCGCTGTGAACCCGCCGATCAACGCGCCGATCACTGCGCCCAGGATAACTATCATAACCCGCCATTTCTCCGTCTGATGGGGTTGAGCGAGCCGATTTCGCGCAGTTTGGCGCGGACGGCCCAGTCAGAGCCGAACCCGTATCGCGCCCAGCCCAGCGAGTCCAGTCGCACTTGGCGTCCTTCGGTGGTGCGGCCGGTCATTTCCAGTGCTTCGGCGCGCAGCATCATCAGGGTTGCCAGCAGGGCGGCGTTTTCATGGCGCATGGCCGTGTCCAGATGTGGCGTCAGCAGATAAAGCGCATCATCACCACGCCCGGCACTGATCGCATAGGCCGAGAGCTGCGAGGCCACATAGGCGCGGTGCAGGGCCGTGTCGCGGCTGCTGCCGAAATAGCGCTGCGACAGAACAAAGTGATCCTGTGCGGATTCGGGATCAACCGCTTGCAACAGGCGACCCATGGCGTAATGGGAAAAGGCAAGGCGATGATCACGCCAGCCCATGGCCTGCGCCACTTGCAAGGCTTCGGTGGCCGCTTGGCGGCGTTGGGCCGGGTTGGCACCGGGGCCAAGCGCGGTTTGCACCGCATCGATCCAGACGCGCGGGGTCTTGTTCAAACGGCGCGGGGCGACGTTTTGGCCCTGCGGGTTGATCCGGGCGAGAATGCCAGGAATGCGATCCGCGACCTCGCTGCGGGTCATGCCGGTTTTCAGCGATGGATCATAATAGGCGCGCAGCACCGTCATGTCATAGCCGGTCAGAACCGTATGCACGTTATCATCGTTAAAGACGCTGTCAGGCAGGCGGTAAAGATCGTTCAACGGGCCAAGCGCCTGGGCCAGCTCTTCGTGCAGGCAATCGCGGATTTCCTGGGCGCTGGCATCATTTGGAATAAAGATTGCCAGTTTCTCGCGCTTGGTCAGGCGCGACCAACTGGTCTTGGGCGTGCGGCGATGGGCCTTGTACTCCGCAAGCGACGACACGTTGGGCACCACAAAGCACGCAGCCTGCGGCAGGTATTTGCGAATATCGGCGCGGGTCACGGCCTGGATGGTGATATTGGCCGGGCCGCCTGATTTGGCGCTGATATTGATGCCGGCCTCATTGCGCAGCCGATGCAGTAGGCGAGTCAGATCCGAGCCAAGCGAGGGCGGCGGGGCACCGGTGACGGTCACGGTGATCGGTCCCTCGAACCGGGTCAGCGTGCTCAGCGTGCGGCCCGATTCCAGCGAAAACGCCAGGTCAAGGAAGTCACGCGCCATGTCCGAATTGGACGCCACAGGGGCCTGCGGGCGCGGCACCGAAAACACCTTCATCGGGGGCAGGCCGCTTTCGATATTATTGGCGGCCCGGGTCGGTGTGTCCGAATGTGACACCGGCATACAAGCGCCCAGCATCAGATAAAGCGGAAGGAGAAGACGACGAGTTCTGCGCATCACGACCTCTGGTATTTGACGAAGGGTGTGACAACGCCAATCCGGTCATAAAGCTGCCGGGCGGTGTCATTGAAGTCCTGAGACAACCAGTAGACGTTTGGCGCACCATGCTCATCCGCGGCCTTGTAAACCGCTTCGATCAACGCGCGCCCAATCCCCATGCCACGCACGGAGGGATCAGCGTAAAGGTCCTGCAGATAGCAGACCTCTTCGATTTTCCAGCCATGGCGATGGAACAGGTAATGCACCAAACCGACAAGCTTGCCATCGACCTCAGCCACGAACCCGTTGAAATCGCGGGGATCGTCGCCCAAAAGGCGCGCAAAAGTCGAGGTGTAGATCTCTTGCGGCAAAGATGTCTCGTAGAAAGCGAGATACGCCTTCCACAACTCTTGCCACGCGGGACCGTCCTCGGCACGCAAAGCGCGCACGGTCAAAGCCTTCGTTTGGGACACTTTTAGAAGCCTGCCTGCTCGTTGTTGTACTCAGATGTTCAAGACATCCGATGTTTTTCTGTCCTCTGTAGGGAGACTATAGGGCAAAAACAGGGTTTGTGGACAGGGGGATAATTACCTTGTGCCCAAATTTTTTCCCGGCAGCGGGAAATGGTTAATTTTCTATGAAATTAAGGGGGTTGCGCAGTGCAACCTTGCAACAATCGGCGCAACTATGGCGGGCAATGGGCGGTTCAAACATGTCGAAACCGCCTCTTTTGGGGTGGGTGACGTAAGGGCAGAACCTTGGTTTTGTCACAAAGGGGATAAAGGCGGCAAAGCCGTGGATTGATCCACCCGCCAAATCCGGCAGGGGGATCGGGATACAACCTTAGCGTTCGCGCCGCGCCATAAAGGCCAGGCGCTCAAACAGATGCACATCCTGTTCGTTTTTGAGCAAGGCACCATGCAAGCGGGGCAGGGCATTGGCCCCGTCGCGTTTCAGATCATCCGCTGTCAGGTCTTCGGCCAAAAGCAGTTTCAGCCAATCCAGAACCTCAGAAGTTGACGGCTTCTTTTTCAGGCCAGGCTGTTCGCGCAATTCATAAAATTGCGTTAGGGCGGTGGTCAGCAGGGCGTCTTTGATTCCGGGATGATGCACTTCGACGATCTGGCGCAACGTGTCGTGATCGGGGAATTTGATATAGTGAAAGAAGCAGCGGCGCAGAAACGCGTCCGGCAGTTCCTTTTCATTATTCGAAGTGATGATCACGATCGGGCGGTTGACCGCCTTGATGGTTTCGCCGGTCTCGTAGACGTGAAATTCCATCTTATCGAGCTCTTGCAGCAGGTCATTTGGAAACTCGATGTCAGCCTTGTCGATTTCATCAATCAACAAAACCACCTTTTGATCCGCCTCAAAGGCCTGCCACAGCTTGCCCTTGCGGATGTAGTTTTTCACGTCATTGACGCGCTCATCACCCAGTTGGCTGTCGCGCAAACGGCTGACCGCATCATATTCATATAGACCCTGCTGCGCCTTGGTGGTGGATTTGATGTTCCATTCGATCATCGGAGCCCCAAGCGCCTGCGCCACCTGACGGGCCAGCTCGGTCTTGCCGGTGCCGGGTTCGCCCTTGACCAAAAGCGGCCGTTCCAAGGTCACCGCCGCGTTCACCGCCATGGTCAGATCATCGGTGGCCACATAGGTTTCAGTGCCTTCAAAACGCATCACAAACTCCTGCTTCCTCGGGGCGCGTTGCGTAAAATCCTGATTGGGCCTTACGCAAGGTTTCAGGGCAGGGGTAGAGCGCCGCCGCAGCCTTTGCAAGTCACGCCGTAACGTCTTTTGCGCAAAGCCACTTGGGTTTCGGCTGGCCTGCGTGCTGGTAACGCCTTGGGTGACATGAGTCTTTGCTCAGCGTTAGGCTTATCCAAAGAGGAACACGGGATTTCCCTGCCAACCCCTTTGCATTTCGATGTTTTTTTAAGCGCGACTTGGGTCTTGTGCCTGAAATTTAACAGCCTTCTGAGGCAAAATTAACCTTATCTCCAAGTCTTGGCGTGATTATCCAAGCCTCGACATGGCACAGCGGGGGCGGAAACAGCCGCGTCCGACATGGGTGATTTTTGCCTAGTGACATCCCCCCGGCCATGCGGTAGATGCAGCGCCGAGGGGCCCCAATAGTCTGGAGAGAATTTTGACATGACGGATGTTGGCGGAGAACACGGGGGAACGATGAAACCTGAAAACTTCCTGCCGGAGGATTATCGTCCGGTCGAAGACGAACCTTTCATGAACGAGCGCCAGGTCGAGTATTTCCGACGCAAGCTCTTGGCATGGAAAACCGAATTGCTGGCCGATAGCCGCGATACCATCGAAACTTTGCAAGAGGGCACGCGCAACATTCCTGATGTGAATGACCGCGCATCGGAAGAAACCGACCGCGCCCTCGAGCTGCGCACTCGCGACCGCCAGCGCAAGCTGGTGAACAAGATCGATGCCGCCCTGCGTCGCATTGATGAGGGTGAATATGGCTATTGCGAAAAAACCGGTGAGCCGATCAGCCTGAAGCGTCTGGACGCGCGTCCGATTGCAACCATGACGCTCGAAGCGCAGGAACAGCATGAGCGGCGCGAGAAAGTCCATCGCGACGATTGATCCAATACCTGTCCAGCAATGTGCATGGCAGAACGGATGACAAGACTGAGCGCCGAGGCCTGACCAGGTCTCGGCGTTGCTATTTCAAGGGGGGCGGACATGGCGATTGCCGGTCAGGGGATCACGATCATTGGCGGCGGTATTGGCGGGCTGACACTGGCTTTGGCCTTGCGTGCCAAGGGCGCTGAGGTCCGGGTTCTTGAACAAGCGGACGCCATTCGCGAGGTCGGGGCCGGCATTCAGGTCAGCCCAAACGGCTTTGCTGTTCTGAACGCCTTGGGGCTGGGCGACGCCTTTGCCAAAATCAGCGTGACCGGACAGGCGGTGTCTTTGCGCGATTATAAAGCGGGGCGCGAAGTGACGCGCTTGGATCTGACCGGGTTGCCCGACCCGCAAAGCTATCGCTTTGTGCATCGCGCTGATTTGATAGAGCTTCTGGCCACATCCGTGCGCGAAGCTGGCGTGACCCTGCGCCTGTTGCAAAAGGCCGAAACCGTGGTTCCGGGGCCGCGCCCGCGGGTGGAACTTGCCAATGGCGATCATGTTGAGGATGACCTGATCATCGGCGCGGACGGGCTGCATTCTGTGCTGCGGCCAGTGTTGAACGGCGTTGCCGCGCCGTTTTTTACCGGTCAGGTGGCCTGGCGCGCCGTGGTGCCCAACCTGATGGGGCACCCGCCCGAGGCTCGCGTGCATATGGGGCCGGGGCGGCATGTGGTCAGCTACCCGCTGCGTGGTGGCGAGGCGGTGAACTTGGTCGCTGTAGAAGAGCGCCGGGACTGGCAGGCCGAAGGCTGGTCTCATATCGGTGATCCGGCGCAGTTGCGCGCGGCATTCGCCGATTTTGGCGGCATGGTGCCGGAAATGTTGCATGCCGCGGATCGGCCCGGCGTTTGGGGCCTGTTCCGCCACAATGTGGCGCGGCACTGGTTTGGTGAGAATGTCGCGCTGCTGGGCGATGCCGCCCATCCGACCTTGCCTTTCATGGCGCAAGGGGCGGTGATGGCGATGGAGGATGCCTGGGTTCTGGCGGATCGTCTGGATCGTGCCGAAGACGTGGCGCAGGGGCTGGCTGATTATCAAAACACCCGTCGGGATCGGGTTGTGAAAGTGGTTGAAACGGCCAATGGAAATGCCTGGAAATACCACCTCAGCAATCCCTTGATGCGCTCGGCCGCGCATTTGGGGCTGGGGATGATGGGGCGCTTGGCACCCGGCAAAATGCTGAGCCAATTTGACTGGATCTACAAACATGACGTGACCGCCGCGCGTTAGGCGGGGTTGTTACCTAGCGGTCGTGCTGACGCACGTCTTAGGGCCAGCCCCCATCCTGTCCTTCCCCCGTACTCGGGGGAAGGGAGAAAGACTCAGCCGACCCCTTGAAATCAGCCCAACTTGCAAGACTTTAGGAGGGGGCGACATTGTTGGTGCCCATGTTAGGCTGCCGGTGGGGAGGAAATTGAGATGGAACGCTTTGACGGGATTCCGGAAACGGCTTTGGCCTGGCATCGGGCCGGGCAGGGCGCTGTTTTGGCCACGGTGATCGAAACCTGGGGATCAGCCCCGCGCCGCGTCGGGTCACAATTGGTGATTTCCGCCAGTGGCCAGATCGAGGGCTCGGTTTCCGGCGGCTGCGTCGAGGGGGCCGTCATCGTTGAGGCGATGGAAGCGCTGGAGGAAGGCGAGGCGCGTGAGCTGGAGTTTGGCGTCTCGGATCAAGATGCTTTTGCCGTGGGACTGGCCTGTGGCGGCACGATCCGGGTGTTGCTGGAACCCATCGGTGCGGTGTTGTCCGAGGACATGCTGGCGCAATTGGTCCAGGCCCGGCAGGAGCGCCGCGCGGTGGCTTATGTGGTCGATCTCGACAGCGGCCAGCGCCGCATTGATGCCACTGGACATGCTGACCGGTTTCGCATGGATCGATCCGGGTTTGAGCCCGAAAGCCGGGTATTTGTCGCCATTCACAACCCGCCTTTGCGCCTGATCGTTGTCGGCGCGGTTCATATTACCCAGGCCCTGATCCCAATGGCGCGTATTGCGGGTTATGATCCGGTGATCATCGATCCGCGCGAAACCTTTGGCTCCGAGGCGCGCTTTCCCGGTGAAACCCTGATGCATGATTGGCCGGATGAGGCGGTGGATGCTCTGGGTCTGGATGGGCGCACAGCTTTGGTTTTGCTGACCCATGATCCGAAACTGGACGATCCCGCCTTGGAGCGCGCCTTGGCCTCGGGCTGTTTCTATATTGGTGCGTTGGGCTCAACCCGCACCCATGCCAAACGGGTCGCCCGATTGAGCGAGGCCGGGTTTGGCGACGCAGAAATTGCCCGCATTCACGGGCCGGTCGGGCTTGACCTTGGCGCGGCGGGGCCGGCGGAGATTGCTGTGGCGATCATGGCTGAGATGACACAAGTGCTGAGGAAAGGCGCATGAAGTTTGGCCCGGTTCCGGTTGACGAGGCTGAGGGCGCGATCCTTGCCCATTCCCTGAAACTTGCCAAGGGGCGGCTGCGCAAGGGCCGGGTGCTGAGCCGCGAAGATGTTCAACAGCTGAGCGCTGCGGGTATTTCCGACGTGACGGTCGCCCTGTTGGAAGAGGGTGACATTGGCGAAGATCCGGCCGCTGAGCGTCTGGCGCGCGCCCTGGTTCCGGATGCCACGCGGGCAGGGCTGCGCCTTGGCGTTGCGTCAACGGGCCGGGTGAACATCTATGCCGATCGCACCGGCGTGGTTGAGGTCCTGGCCGACCGGATTGACGCCCTAAACGCCCTGCACCCGATGATCACAACTGCCACCGTTCCGAAATGGCAGCGCGTTGCAGTCGGCGATATGGTGGCCACGGTCAAGATCATCTCTTATGCGGTGCCCCAAGCGGCGCTTGAGGCGGCTTGCCTTGCCGGGCAAACGGGTTTGCGGGTGCGTGGCGTTACCTGCCAACGGGCCAGCCTGATCCAGACTCGTGTTGATGAAAAGGATAGCGGCGAGAAAGGCCATTCCGTAACTGCGGCGCGCCTGTCGCGTATGGGGGTTTCGCTGGAACCATTGCAGATGGTCCCGCATGAAATCGATCCGCTTGCCACAGCCCTGCAAGCCTCGGAGGCGGATATTTTGCTGATCCTGACCGGGTCGGCCACATCAGATGCATTCGATACCGCCCCCGAGGCTCTGCGCCGGGCCGGAGGAACGGTCACCCATTTTGGCATGCCGGTTGATCCTGGAAATCTGCTGTTCTTTGGTGACCTTAGCGGACGTCCGGTGATTGGGCTGCCGGGATGCGCGAAATCTCCGGCGATGAATGGCGCGGATTGGGTGTTGGAACGCCTGCTGTGTGGCGTTCCGGTCAGCTCCGGTGACATTGCTGGCATGGGTGTGGGCGGTTTGCTCAAAGAGATCCCGCAACGCGGGCGTTTGCGCGACGGCTGATCCTTTGAGAAGAAAACTGCAAGCAAAGAAAAACCCGCCTCAAAAGGCGGGTTTCTTTGTTCACAGCGTCCGACCTATAACCTGAATCATCATAAGGCACGAATATCCCGAGAATGCCGCAGGCATGACAGGGTATTCATGCCTCAAGTTTAAGGTCGGGCGCTTTAATCAGCGCTAGATCGGCTTATTTGCTCAGTGGGCCGATCATCATGACCATTTGACGGCCTTCCATCTTGGGCATGTTCTCGATCTTGCCCAATTCCTTGACGTCTTCGGCCACACGCTCCAAAAGCTCGCGACCCAGCTGTTGGTGCGCCATTTCACGACCCCGGAAACGCAAAGTCACCTTGACCTTGTCGCCACCTTCCAGGAACTTGAAAACATTGCGCATTTTCACGTCATAATCGTGCTTATCCGTGCCGGGACGGAATTTCACTTCTTTGACTTCAATGGTCTTTTGCTTTTTGCGGGCCTCGGATTCGCGCTTTTGCTGTTCATATTTGAACTTGCCGTAATCCATGATCTTGCAGACCGGCGGATTGGCGTTTGGCGAAATCTCAACGAGATCCAATCCGGCCTGTTCGGCCATATCCATGGCGCGTGCGGGCGTAACAACGCCGACGTTTTCACCTTCGGCACCGATAAGGCGGATTTCAGGGGCGCGAATGCGGTCATTCACGCGGGGGCCAGTGTCGCGCTGTGGAGGCGCGTTATGTGGACGGCGGGCTATGGGTTTGCTCCGATTTGCTGTGTCAATCAGGGGGGCAAGGTAAACTTGACCTCGTGCTTGTTCAAGCGGCAAATCGCGCAAGCTGCAATATGTTAGCGCCTGTTTGCGTTATGTGACAGCTCTTTCCCCCTTGCGGATAGGTTAAGGGAGCGTCAAACCCCTAGGTGGAAGCGCGTGGGGGAGTCGCTCGCGCAGGTTAAGACGTGTTCGCAAGGAGTTCGACATGAAGAACTTGATCCTGGTCCTGGTTGCCGCTGCTGCAGCGGTGGGTGGTTATTTCTGGTATACGGGGCAGTCCCCCCAAGAGGTCGCCAAAGATGCGGCAGCTGCCACCGAAGAAGTTGTCAAAGACGCGGCGGATGCTGTTGTTGAGGGCGGCGAAGCTGTTGTTGATGAGGCTGCGGATGCGGTCGACTCTGTGGCGGATGGCGCTGCTGATGTTGCAGATTCCGTTGCCGACGCGGTTGAAGAGGCTGTTGAGGATGTTGCGGATACGGCGGGCGACGCTGTTGAGGCAGTCGAAGGCGCAGCTGACGCGGCTGTCGACACCGCTGAAGGCGCGGCAGATGCCGTAAAAGACGTGGCCGAGGGCGCGGCTGATGCGGCAGTTGATGCTGTTGCTGATGCGGTTGAAGGCACAGGTGCCTTGGGTGATGCCGTTGTTGGCGCCGCCGAAAACGCGGCTGATGCGGCGGCTGACACCGTGGCCGATGCGGTGGATGGCGCGGCTGATATGGCCAAAGACGCGGCTGACGGCGTGGTCGAAGCAGCAGAAGGCGCAGCCGATGATGCGGTTGAGACCGTAGAAGAAACCGCTGTTGCGGCTGCCGACACGGCAGAAGAGGCGGTTGAAACGGCAGAAGAGACCGCTGATGCCGCAGCAGACGCAGCCGAGACAGCTGTTGAGACGGCAGAAGAAACTGCTGACGCCGCAGCGGATGCCGCTGACACTGCTGTTGAGACTGCAGAAGAGGCCGCTGACGCAGCAGCTGAGGAAGCAGTGGAAACAGCAGAAGAAACCGCCGATGCGGCTGCTGACACTGCCGAAGAAGCTGTGGAGACAGCGGAAGAAGCGGCTGATGCGGCTGTTGATACCGCCGAAGAAGCTGTTGAAACTGCCGAAGAAACCGCTGATGTGGCTGCCGACACGGCTGAAGCTGCGGCAGATGCGGCCACCGACGGCCCTGCCATCACCGAGCTGCTGACCGTTGACGGGTTCGACTATGACAAAGTGGCCGAATACATTGATGGTTCCGAGCTGAACGCGATTGCCAAAACCGGTGCCAAGGCGCTGCTGGAGCAAGCCAAATCCAACCCGGACGGGCTGCCAGGCATTCTGGACCAGCTCAAAGGCGCTCTGGGTCTCTGAGATTAGAGCGAGAGTTTCCCCTCGCTCTAAACAAATCAAACAACAAAGCCGCAGGTCATCCTGCGGCTTTTATTCTGGCTGTTGAGGACCATAGGCGGTTTTGGACCCGCTCAGATAGGCTTCAACGCGGGACTGGAACTTTTCCAGGAATGCGATGAAATCATCCCAATTTTCGGTTGTATCCCCGGCCCGAATGGCCACCCCGCGCTGATCATTGGCCACAGCGATCATGTCCACCTGCACAGAGGCATCATAGGGTTGCCCGGTCATCTCGGCGAGGTGATCCAGGAAATCTTCGCCAAAGCTCGACAGCATCAGAATGTCGGCATTCAGCGGCTGACCGATCATCAGCATGCCCTCGATCAGGGCGTCAATTTCGCGTGGGGAAATCTTGCAGACATCATATTTGGCCATCACCTGGTCGAGCTGAATGCTCTTGGCCTTGATCTCTGAAAAGGCGGCAGAGGCGGTTTTCTCAGCCTCGGTCGCGGTGATACCAGGGGGCGGAGCCTTGCTGGCGGGGGTGGTACGATGTGGTGTGGTGTCCATTCTGGCCTCCAATATGTTTGGAGCATAAGAGGCCAGAAATCCGTGCAAATATGGTTAAGCGCGCAGAAAATCCGCGCGCTTGCCTTGATCAGTCAAGAAATGCTTTCTCGACCACATAATGTTTCGGGTCCGAATTGGCCCCTTCTTCCAGCCCGTAACCTTCGAGCATGTCCTTGATTTCAAGGTTGAAAGCCAGGTTGCCGCAAACCATGGCGCGGTCATTGTTTTTGTCGATCCCGGGCACGCCCAGATCAGCAAACGCCTCGCCCGAACGCATCAGATCGGTGATCCGACCCATCTTTGGGCTCTCTTCGCGGGTGGTGGTTGGATAATATTTGATCTTTTTCCAGAAGCCTTCGCCGATCACTTCGTTCAAAAGTTCATCAGATTTCAACGCTTCGATCAGGTCACGACCATAGGTCAGTTCGCCCACTTCGCGGCAGGTATGGGTGATGATGACCTCATCGTAATCCTCATAGGTCTGCGGTTCGCGCAGCAGCGAGGCAAAAGGCGCAAAGCCGGTGCCGGTGGCAAAGAACCAGATGCGTTTGCCCGGCAGCAGCGCGTCATGCACCAGGGTGCCGACGGGTTTCGGGCGCAGGATGATCTCGTCGCCTTCTTTGATATGCTGCAATTTCGAGGTCAGCGGGCCGTCCGGCACCTTGATCGAATAAAACTCCAGCTCTTCGTCCCAGCTGGGCGAGGCAATGGAATATGCGCGCAGCAGCGGCTTTTCCTTGCCGGTCTTTTCGTTCATCGCCATCAACCCGATCATCACGAATTCGCCGGAACGGAACCGCATGGAGGCCGGGCGGGTGCAGCGGAAGGAAAACAGCCGGTCAGTGTAATGCTTGACCTCGGTCACGGTCTGGGCATCCGGCATCGCCGGTTTCTTGGCTTCTTTAACGGGTGCGGGTGCGTCGGTCACTGCGGTCATCTCTTTATGATTCCTTTGCCCGGTGTCTAAACCGGTAACTCAGATTTAGCTTTGATATATGTCAGGTAAAAGCCGCCGAAAGGGGGGAGACACCCGATCGGCGGCCAAAAGCCTGAACATCTATGGCCTCAGCCGCGCATACGCGCCTGATAATCGTTCTCTTGCCAATTGGCGCGGCTGGCCCAAAGGTCGGCGGGCTGACGCGCGGCCAGTTCCTCGCTGATCTCGACCTCGTCAAAACCACAACGGCGCGCCATGGCATATTGTTCGTTGATCACATGGCCCTTGGCCCGCAGCCGACCTTTGTAGCCGCGCAGGCGCAGATGGCGGGCAATGGAAAAGCCGCGCCCATCGGCAAAGCTTGGGAAATCAACGCGGATCATCTCGACCCCGTCAATGTCCACGGTCACCGGATCGGCATCCGACGCCAGATCCAACACACCCTCGGCCTCAAAGCCTTTGGTCCAGTCATCTGCGGCAAAGCCGCTATCGGTCACGATCACGCTCATGCCGTTTCTCCTTTTCTTGCGTCGGGCTCTTGCCCGGGTCGCACTGCGCGCCCATTCACAAAATGAATGCCGCACTCTTCTTTCTGTTCACCGCGCCAGCGCCCCGCACGGGGATCTTCGCCGGGCTTTACCTTGCTGGTGCAGGGCAGGCAGCCAATGCTGGGATAACCCTGTGCCACCAGCGGATGCTTGGGCAGCCGGTTTTCTTCCATATAAACCCGCACATCATCCGGGCCCCAAAAGGCCAGCGGGTTCACCTTGATCCGGCCTGTCGCCTCTTCGAGCTCAAAGAACTCGAGATTGGCACGCGACGCGCTTTGATAGCGTTTGCGCCCGGTGATCCAGCCATCATAGCCCTTGAGCGCGTTTTCCAGTGGCTGGGTCTTGCGCAGATCACAGCAGCGATCCTTGTCAGACAATTTCAGGGCTCCGTAAGGGTCATGCTGGTCCAGCACAGCCTGTTCGGCCCGAATGATCTGCAGGTTTTCCAGGTGCAGCCTTTCGGCGATCTCCTGTTGGTAAACCAGCGTTTCCGCGAAAAGCAGCCGCGTGTCGATGAACAAGACCGGGGTTTTCCGGTCCACCATCGCCACCAAATGCAGCAGCGCCACGGATTCAGCCCCAAAGCTTGACACCATGGCGATGCGCCCAGCTTCGGGGTCGCGCAGAGCACCTTCCAACACAGCTGTCGCGGAGTGATGGCGATAGCGGTTGTTCAGAGCGTCCACGCGATCCTTGAGGGCGTCCCAATCGGGCACCGCCCCGGTATTGCGGCCGGGAAACCCGGCTGAGGTGTCTTTCATGGCTCAGGCCGCCTTTACGCGTTTGGTTGCCGCTTCGCCATACAGCGCCTCTTTGAACGGAGGCATGCCAACACGGCGATAGGTCTCGAGGAAGGTTTCGTCCTCGTTCAGACGCAACTCCAGATAGGCCGCAACCAGACGCTCGACCGCTGGAACGATCTCGTCATAGGCAAAGCCCGGGCCGGTGCGGGTGCCGATGGCCGCAGTCTGCGTGGCGTCACCGCCCAGCGTGATCTGGTAGTTTTCAACGCCGGCCCGGTCGAGACCCAGGATGCCGATATGGGCCACATGGTGGTGACCGCAGGCGTTGATGCAGCCCGAGATCTTGATTTGCAGGTGGCCGATATCATGCTCAAGCTTCAGCTCGTCGAAACGGGTCGCGATCTGTTGCGCAACCGGGATCGAGCGGGCCGTGGCCAGCGCACAGTAATCCATGCCGGGGCAGGCGATGATGTCAGAGATCTGACCGATATTGGCGGTGGCCAGATCATGCGCTTTCAGGCGGGCATGGATCTCGGGCAGGTCATCTTTGTGGACATGCGGCAGAACCACGTTTTGCTCATGGCTGATGCGCAGCTCATTATGACCAAACTCCTTGGCGATATCAGCCATAACGCGCATTTGCGCGCTGCTGGCATCGCCCGGCGTTTGCCCGTGTTTCTTGATCGAGATCTGAGCAATCGCATAACCATCTGCCTTATGCGCAGACAGGTTGGTATCGGCCCAAGACCGGAAGACCGGGTCGCTGTCATAGGCGCGGTCAAAGTTCTCGGTGCCTTTGGAAACAAAGTCAGGCGCGGCAAACTGTGCTTCAATCGCCTTCAACTGGTCCTGATCGGTCCCGTTGAACAAAGGCTTGGTAAATTCAAAGCGCTCTTCCACCAGGCGGCTGATCTCTTCGATGCCGTGCTCATGCACGGTGATCTTGATGCGGGCTTTGTATTTATTGTCGCGGCGGCCCAGCACGTTCCAGACAGACACGATGGCTTCGGCATAGGGCAGCAGATCCGCCTGAGGCAGGAAGTCACGCAGCACTTTGCCGATCATCGGCGTGCGGCCCAGACCGCCACCCACGATAACCTTATAGCCGATCTCACCCGACTCATTCTTGACGATCTGGAAGGCGAGGTCATGGGCGCGCAGCACAGCGCGATCCGCCTCGGAACCCGACACGGCGATCTTGAACTTGCGCGGCATGAACTGGAATTCCGGGTGGTCGGTCGACCACTGGCGCAGCAGCTCGGCCACCGGGCGCGGATCGGCGATCTCATCCGCGGCGGCACCGGCGAAATGGTCGGCGGTCACGTTACGGATCGTGTTGCCCGAGGTCTGAATGGCGTGCATCTGCACCTCACCCAACGCATCCAGCATATCCGGAACATCGCTCAGCTTGGGCCAGTTATACTGGATGTTCTGACGGGTGGTGAAATGGCCATAGCCCTTGTCCCATTTATCGGCGATATCGGCCAGCTTGTGCATCTGGCGCGAGCTGAGAGTGCCATAAGGAATGGCAACGCGCAGCATGTAGGCGTGCAGCTGCAGGTACAACCCGTTCATCAGGCGCAGCGGGCGGAATTCATCCTCGGTCAGCGCGCCAGAGATGCGGCGTTCGACCTGGTTGCGGAACTGACGATTGCGTTCGGCGACAAAGGCGTGGTCAAAGTCGGAATAGCTATACATGGCTCGTTTCCTCTGGGCTTGGCGGTCCAAATTCCGTCTACGGAATTTGCAAATTCCATGGATGGAATTTGGGCGCGTGTTGCGATGTCAGTGAGCGGCTTGTTTGCCGTGGAAATAGTTGGAGGGGCCGGTGGCGCGAAAATCTTCGCGGAAATGCACCGGCTTCGGGCCGTTGTCACCTGCGGCCATATCGGTCAGATAGGCCCCGACGATCTTGTCTTGCTGCGCGCTGGCCTCGATCAGGCGGGCATCTGCCACGGCCTCATCGGTCAGCAGCTCGGCCTGGGCCAGATCGCGCACCCAGTCATTGCTTTCGGTGAAATAGACCACATCACCTTCGATCAAGGCATTGGCGGTGATCACTTTGGGGGTAAACGCCTTGGGCATCAGGCTAGCTCCTGTACGAGAATGTCTTGGGCGGCAGCGTCGCGCGGGGACAATCCCCACAGCATCAGCGCCGGGCCTTTCGGGTCAGCCTGATCCACGAGGTCAGGCAATTGGGTCAGGGTGGTGGCCAGGATGCGCTGATCGGCGCGGCTGGCATTTTCCACCAAGGTAACGGCTGTGTCGGGCGCGGCCCCATGCATCAGCAACCGGCCTTGGATAAAGCGCGCGGCGCGCTTGCCCATATAGATGGCGGCAACTTCGCCAGACTGGGCGAGGGCACGCCAATCGTGATCGGCAAACCCCTTCATGTCGTGACCGGTCAGAATACGGGCCGAGGCATTGCGGCCCCGCTTGGTCAGCGATTGACCAATGGCCGACAGGCTGGCCGAGGCAGCGGTGATGCCTGGCACGATGTCATAGGTCAGATCAGCGGCCTCAACGGCTTCGATTTCTTCATCCAGACGTGCGAACACGGTCGGATCACCGCCCTTCAGGCGCACGACGGTATGCCCTTGCAAGGCGTTTTCGACGATGCGGGCATTGATTTCGTCCTGTGGGGTATGGTGGCCAAAGCCCTTTTTGCCGACCGGAATGATCTTGACCGCCTTGCGTGCCAGCAGGACAATCTGGTTTGGCACCAACCCGTCATGGATCACCACATCTGCCGCCTGCAAAGCATCCAACGCCTTGAGCGTCAGCAGATCCGGATCACCCGGACCCGCTCCAACAAAACGCACTTTTCCCGATGTCGGGGCAGGGCGTGCGTTGCGCGACGATTTGAACAGCTGAGCCAGCATGGGTGTGAACCTTTGTGTTTCTGCACTGCAATATAGGAAATTTTCCCACATCTTCGCTATATCTCTGGGCAAATAAGGAAAGCTGTTCTAAGTTTCCGCGGGCGGGGGAGCCAGGTTCCTCGAATTGGCGAAAACAGGAACAAAAATGAAGATCGACGACACAGACCGGAAAATCCTCATTTCGCTGCAACGCGACGCAGCGCAATCCTTGGATGAAATTGCCCGCGAAGTGGGCTCTTCCAAGACCCCGGTTTGGAATCGCATTCGCAAGATGCGCGAGGCCGGGATCATAGGTGCGCAGACCGTTGTCCTTGATGCCGAAGCCCTTGGTTTTGAGGCAACTTTCTTTGTTCTGATCCGCACGTCTGAGCACGAGGCAGACTGGCAACAGAAATTCCTTGCTGCCTTGCGCGCGCGCCCCGAAGTGCAAGAGGCGCATCGTTTGGCCGGGGATATCGATTACATCCTCAAGGTCCGCGTCGAAAACGCCCGCGCCTATGACGTCTTCTACCAGGCGCTGATTTCCGAGGTCAAAGTCCACAATGTGACGGCGCTTCTCTCGATGGAAGAGATCAAGGCGACAACCGCATTGCCGCTCTGAGCTGCGACAGGACAGGCTGGCAGCCCGCGCCGCTTGGATGGTACAAACCCTTATGACACACCGCTCACCCCTCAGAACGCTTGGCATCGCGCTGTATCTTCTTTGCGTGGCTGCTGTGACCTGGGGCGCGTGGAGCTATTCCTATGCGCAGGCCCTGGGTCAGATCGCAGCGCGCGGGGAATCCGACCTGGCTTTGGCTTCTGACCGATTGGTGGCGGGGTTGCTGCGCTACCGCTCAACCGCCGTGCTTTTGTCCGATCATCCCGCTTTGGCGGACCTGCATTCCGGCGGTCCGCGCGCGGCTGCGGATAATCTGTTGCTGGAAACCGTGGACAAGACCGGCGCGATGATGGCGCTTTATCTTGATCGCGACGGGCAGGTTTTGGCAGCATCACACCAGGGTGACGATCGCGAGCGGTCCATCGCGCCCGTGTTCCTGCGGGCCAGCGATGGGGCGCTTGGGGCCAGCCATGGTATCAGCGATCAGTTTGGTCGCCGCGCCTACTACTTCGCCTCTCCCAGTTTCGAAGAAACGGGTGGTGTGCGTGGCATTCTGGTGGTCGCGGTGGATATCGACCGGCTGGAACAGGAATGGCGCGCCTCGCGTCCGGCGGTGTTCTTTTCCGATGATCTTGGCCAAATATTCGTGACCAGCCGTTCAGAACTCTTGTTTTGGAAAAAAGGGTTGCGGGGGTTTGTTGATCCAGAAGGTGAGTTGCATGAGGTTCGGATTGAGACCGAAAGTGGTCATGATTTTTGGCACCAGTCGCTCAGCCCCTATGTGCCCTCCACCGCTCTCTACCTGAAACAACCCTTGCCAGTGATCGGCATGACCGGTGAGGCGCTTTTGGATGTTGGTCCTGCCCAGCGTTTGGCGGGGTTGCAGACTGGGATTGTCGCGGTGCTTGGGCTGGTCTTGGGGGCGGTTCTGGTTGTGGCTGACATTCGTCGGCGCACCTTGGCCCGCGCCAATGTGATCCTGGAAACCCGGGTCAAGGACCGCACGCAGGATTTGGAACAAGCCAATGGCGCCCTGCGCCATGAGGTCAAAGAGCGCCAAGATGCCGAGGCCGCCTTGCGCAAGGCACAGGCCGATCTGGTGCAGGCTGGCAAATTGTCAGCGCTGGGGCAAATGTCGGCGGGGATCAGTCATGAGTTAAACCAACCTCTTATGGCTATCCGGCAATATGCTGAAAACGGAGAGTCTTTTCTGACGCGCGGGCGTCCTGAAAAGGCCGGTGAAAACCTCTCTCGCATCTCGCAATTGGCAACGCGCGCGGCGCGTATCATCACCAATCTGCGCGCCTTTGCCCGTAATGAAAATGAACCGATGGGCAAGGTTGACCTTGTCGGGGTGATCCAATCCGCCGTCGAATTGACCGAGGCGCGCTTGGCCAGCGACGGCGTCACCCTTGATTGGGACCCAAAGGCCACCAAAGGCCCGGTTTATGCCCGTGGCGGTGAGGTTCGGCTAAGCCAGGTCTTTGTCAATCTGATCAACAATGCCGCAGATGCCATGGCGGGCCTTGAGCAGAAGGGCATCAGGATCGAGATTAACAACGGCGATCAACTCTCTGTAAATGTTTCTGATTCCGGCCCTGGTATCGAGGACCCGGATCGCATCTTTGAACCCTTTTACTCCACCAAGGAAGTTGGCGAAGGCATGGGTCTGGGGCTTTCCATTTCTTACGGGCTGGTTCAAAGCTTTGGCGGCCAGATCCGCGGCAGCAATGCCGAACATGGCGCGATGTTCACCGTGGAACTCGAATATTGGAGCTCGGATACAGGGGATGGGAGCCAGCAAGGATGAAGGTTTTATTGGTCGATGATGACTTCGAGGTGCGCCAGGCCCTGTCGCAAACTCTTGAACTTGCGGATATCGACACGCTGACCGCCGGGTCGTTCCTTGAGGCCAAGGATCACATCACGCCCGCCTTTGACGGGGTGATCGTCTCCGATATTCGCATGCCGGGTCGTGATGGGTTTCACCTGCTGGACCATGCGCGCGCGCAGGATACCGATCTTCCGGTGATCCTGTTGACGGGCGAAGGCGACATTCCCATGGCTGTACGGGCCATGTCGCAAGGTGCGTTTGGTTTTCTTGAAAAACCTTGTGGAACTAATGACTTGCTGTCCATTGTTAACAGGGCGCTTCATACGCGCGGGTTGGTTCTTGAGAACCGTCACCTCAAGGCGCAAATGGAAGATGGCGACCCGGCGGCTAGGATGATCTTTGGCGTTTCGTCCAAAGCTGATGCACTGCGTAAAAAGGCACGCGCAGCGGCGCAGGCCGATACGGATGTGTTGATATCAGGCGCGCCCGGATCGGGTATCTCCAAAATTGCCGAGGTCGTGCATTTATGTTCCATGCGCGCCAAAGCCCCCTTTGAAAAGCGCGCAGCCGCGGGGTTAACCCGCAGTGATTTGACGCAAATCTGGGAGGCCTGCGCCAATGGCACGCTTTTCCTTGATGAAATCGGTGCGCTCTCCAAAGACGCGCAACTGGCACTGCTGGATCTGGTAGAGCAGGGCGGGGCAACCCTGATCGGCGGCACCACCCGTGATCTGAGCAAACAGGTGGAGGCGGGCGAATTCTCGTTCGAACTGTATTACCGGCTGGATGTGATGCAATTGCGCATTCCAGCGCTGAGCGAGCGGCCCGAGGACATCCCGGTTATTTTCCGTCACTACGTCTCGCAGGCCGCGGAACAAGCAGGCCAGCCGGTGCCGGAGGTGTCAGAGGATCAATTAGCCGACCTGATGGCGCGTGATTGGCCCGGCAATGCCCGTGCCCTGATGTCCGAGGCGATGCGTTTGGTGCTTGGGGTTGGCGGCGAGGCCCCTCAAACAGGCGAAGGGCTGGGCCTGGCTGACAGATTGGCGCAAGTCGAACGCTCCCTGTTGGCCGAGGCGCTTGGCAAGGCGCAGGGACAGGCGCGTGCAGCTGCCGAAGCGCTCAAATTGCCGCGCAAGACCTTTTATGACAAGCTGGCAAAATATGGGCTCAAGCCCGAAGATTTCAAGCCGTCCCAAGAATCGAATCGCGATTCGTGAAACTTGTGCGGAAATCCGCACAACCATCGCTAACAGTTGTGCGAGAATTCGCACAACTTTGCTCACACCTCTGGTCACCCTCTGCCTGATTTTGCGGCAACACTCGGTTTTTGCGACAAAAATTCCCCCAAGACAGAATTTCAAACCCCGCGCTTGATCCGATTCTCTTGCCCCGGTTTTGTTAACCCGTCGGCAACCCGAGGAGGGGACGCCAACGAAAATGACAATTTTGGGGAGGATACCCATGAAGAAGTTTCTGATGTCCGCCGTTGCGGCCACCGCCTTGATGACCAGCGCCACCACCGCCATGGCGGCCTGTGACGAAGGTGAAATCGTCATCAAGTTCAGCCACGTCACCAACACCGACAAGCACCCCAAAGGCATCGCTGCCAGCCTGCTGGAACAGCGCGTCAACGAAGAGATGAACGGCAAGGTCTGCCTCGAGGTGTTCCCGAACTCCACTCTTTATAACGACAACCAGGTTCTCGAAGCGATGCTGAACGGCGACGTTCAACTGGCCGCGCCTTCCTTGTCGAAATTCGAGCAGTTCACCAAACAGTTCCGCATCTTTGACCTGCCTTTCATGTTCAAGAACATGGATGCTGTGAACGCGTTCCAGAATTCTGAGACCGGTCAGGCGATGAAAGAATCCATGACCCGTCGCGGTCTGCTGGGCCTGGCCTTTTGGCACAATGGCATGAAGCAGATGTCGGCGAACAAGCCGCTGGAAAACCCATCGGATGCCGAAGGTCTGAAATTCCGCGTTCAAAACTCCGAAGTTCTCAAGGCACAAATGGCGGCCCTGGGTGGGTCTCCGCAGCCCATGGCATTCTCCGAAGTCTACGGCGCGCTGCAGACCGGCGTTGTGGATGGTCAGGAAAACACCTGGTCCAACATCTACGGCAAAAAGTTCTTTGAAGTTCAGGACGGTATCACCGAAACCAACCACGGTATCATCGACTACCTCCTCGTGACCTCGACCGATTTCTGGGACAGCCTGCCTGAAGATGTTCAGACCCAGCTAGCCACAATCATCAACGAAGTCACCGAGACACGGAACAGCGAAGCCTATACCGTGAACCAGGCGGCCAAACAGTCGGTTATCGACGCCGGTGGCGTTGTGCGTCAGCTGACCCCGGAACAGCGCGCAGCATGGGTTGAAACCATGAAGCCGGTTTGGGACCAGTTCAAAGACGATGTAGGCCAGGAAAACATCGACGCAGCACAAAAAACCAACCAAATGTTCTAAGCCTTCGGGCCTGAACTGACCCGGCCCGCCGCGTTTCGGGCCGGGTTTTTCCGAGCGTATGGTCACAGCACTCGGCAAACCTGTTTCTTCTGACATGATCAACGTTCATGGACGCCATTTGGCGTGCTAGGCTTTGCTGTGTCAGTTTTGGCAAAACGCAGAACTATCCAATTCTGGAGAACGGAGGGTGGGATGTCTGAAAAATCCCCGAACACCTCATTGATCGGCGGGTTCATCGACGAGCTTGAGGAAACCTTTATTGCGATCATCCTGGGGGCGATGACATTGATCACCTTCGTGAATGTGATCGTGCGCTATGTCTTCAATTCGTCCTGGTGGCGCTCCTTTGAAGGCGTGATTGGTATCGAGATGCCACGCTCGATGATCTCGGCGCTTGAACTGACCAGCTTTCTCTTTGCCTGGCTCGTGCTGTTCGGCATCAGCTATGCGGTGAAAAAGACCGCCAATCTGGGCGTTGACGTGGTGCTGAACATGGTCTCCCCCACAGCGCGGCGTGTTCTGGGCCTGACAGCGGCGGCGATCTGTGTCGCCTATGCCTTTTTGTTGCTCAAAGGTTCCTGGGATTACTGGGCCCCCTTTGCCGGGTTTGACGCCACATCAGGCCGCTGGTTCCCGACCGGCTTTGCCAATAGCCGCGATCAGGCCTGGTATGAGGTTGGCGATATCATCATGCCGGAATGGCTGCGCTTTATCGAGCCGATCTTCAATCAGGGCGAGACCTATGAAAAGATCCCGCGCTTCATTCCCTATGCCATTCTGCCCTTTGGGGCAGCGCTGTTGCTCTATCGCTTTCTGCAGGCCACCTGGAAAATCTGGACCGGTGCCGAAGACAGCCTGATCGTCAGCCACGAAGCCGAAGATGCGGTCGATGACGTCGCCCATCTTAACAAAGAGGACTAAGCAAAATGGACGTCGCCATTCTCTTTATGATGGTCATTGGCCTGATGCTGATCGGTGTGCCGATCGCGGTCTCCCTTGGCTTCTCTTCGATCATCTTCCTGTTGGTCCTGTCTGACACCTCGCTTGGCTCTGTTGCGCAAAGCTTCTTTCAGGCGATGGCGGGGCATTATACCCTGCTGGCCATTCCCTTCTTCATCCTTGCCTCCAGCTTTATGTCCACCGGCGGTGTGGCGCGGCGGATCATCCGCTTTTCCATCGCGATTGTGGGTCATTTCCACGGTGGGTTGGCGATTGCGGGCGTCTTTGCCTGTATGCTGTTCGCAGCCCTGTCCGGCTCCAGCCCGGCCACTGTTGTTGCCATCGGTTCCATCGTCATCGCCGGGATGCGTCAGGTGGGCTATTCCAAGGATTTTGCCGCTGGTGTCATCGCCAATGCGGGCACCCTGGGCATCCTGATCCCACCCTCCATCGTGATGGTTGTCTACGCTTCCGCGGTCGAGGTTTCGGTTGGTCGCATGTTCCTTGCCGGTGTGATTCCGGGTCTGATGGCGGGCACCATGCTGATGATCACCATCTATGTGATCGCCCGGTTCAAGAACCTGCCCAAAGGCGAATGGCGCGGCTGGCGCGAGGTGTTCGACTCCGGCTTTGAAGCGATCTGGGGCCTGTTCCTGATCGTCATCATCCTAGGTGGCATCTATGGCGGTATCTTTACCCCAACCGAAGCGGCGGCTGTGGCCGCGGTCTATGCCTTCTTCATTGCGAACTTCATCTATCGCGATATGGGGCCTCTGGCCAATAAAGAGGGCGGCAAGAACCTGTCGCTGGCCCGCAAGCCCATCGCCATCATCACCGCCTTCTTCCACAAAGACACCAAAGACACGCTGTTCGAAGCGGGCAAGCTGACCATCACCCTGATGTTCATCATCGCCAATGCCTTGATCCTCAAGCATGTTCTGACCGACGAACAAATACCGCAGCAAATTGCTGGCGCGATGATCAATGTTGGTTTTGGTGCGGTGATGTTCCTGGTGATCGTCAACATCATCCTGCTGATTGGTGGTCAGTTCATGGAACCTTCGGGCCTGATCGTGATCGTGGCACCGCTGGTCTTCCCAATTGCCATCGAACTTGGGATCGATCCGATCCATCTTGGCATCATCATGGTGGTGAATATGGAAATCGGTATGATCACACCGCCGGTTGGTCTCAACCTCTTTGTGACCTCGGGCGTGGCCGGGATGCCAATGATGCGAGTCGTGCGCGCCGCCCTGCCTTTCCTCGCGGTGCTTTTCGTCTTCCTGATCATGGTGACCTATATCCCCTGGCTGTCGACCTACCTTCCGACAACCTTCATGGGACCCGAGATCGTGACCAAGTAAACGCTATTAAATTATGCGCTTCCGCGCTCATAATTTACGAAACATGGAAAACGACGCTCCATCCGGGGCGTCGTTTTACGTTGTGAGGTTGGAATTTGAATTTTTAAAGCGTTTCCAGTTTTTGTTGAGGCAAGGCATCAGATTTCTGCGTTTGAACCTTTGGTGAAAGGCAGCGAAAGCTGATCCAAGGTAAACTGGAAACGCTCTAGACCAAGAAGAAGCGCCTTATGTTTCTTTGGGCCAAAAATATCCCGGGGAGCGCGAGGGGCTGGCCCCTCGCATCCGCCATCGTTTAGGCGGTTGTCGAGAGGGCCTCGATGATCGGGTTGAAATCTGCAGCTTTCAGCGATGCGCCGCCCACCAGCGCCCCATCGACATTAGAGGTGGCAAAGATCTCAACCGCGTTAGACGCTTTGACCGAGCCGCCATAGAGCAGGCGGATGCCATCTGCGATCTCGGCCCCAAAGCGTTTGGTCAGTTCAGAGCGCATGAAGTCATGCACCTCGGCGATCAATGCTGGTGTGGGGACCTTGCCGGTGCCAATGGCCCAGACCGGCTCATAGGCGACGACAGTGTTGGCAGCGCTGGCCCCATCCGGGATCGATTCAGCCAATTGGCGGCCAATAACTCGCAGGGTTTCGCCGCTTTCGCGTTCTTCCAGGGTTTCACCGATGCAGATCACCGCAATCAGTCCCGCATCCCATACAGCTTTGGACTTTGCGGCAACATCAGCGTCACTTTCTGCATGGTCGGTGCGGCGCTCGGAATGCCCGGTCAGCACATATCCTGCGCCGGCATCCTTAAGCATGTCGGCGGAGATATCACCAGTATGCGCGCCCGAGACATTGGCGTGGCAATCCTGACCGCCAATGGCGATATCACCGGACTGTGCCGCCGCAGCCGCGACCAAAGTCGCCGGAGGGCAGATCAAAACGTCAATCGCGCCGGTCACGGCGGTTCGCATTGCTGCCAACTCGGCCAGCGATGCTTGTGTTCCGTTCATTTTCCAATTGCCTGCGGCCAGTTTGCGTCGCATGACTCTCTCCCCAATAGAATGTTGGCGCTATCATCGCCAATTTACCGCCGCGCGCAAGGCGTCGGCCCGTCGCGTGTGTCTTGCCACGAAGCGCGGCCAAGGGAAAGTCAGAGATGGTGCAGCGCCGCGCGCGCCAGATCACAGGCCTCATCGGGATCTTCCAGCGCGCTGTCGGGCAGCGTCCAATAGGGCATGGCGGCAGGTTTCTGACCGGGGCGCTGATAGGTCCAATGCTCCAGGCCCAGCGACTCAAACCGCGCGACCATCTCACCCTGACCTTTCAGGCGGATCACACCGCCCGACATGACAATGGCAAAGATCACGCCGTCGCAATAAATCGCCAGCCCGCCAAACATTTTGCGGGTGGTCAGCGGGCCAAGCCCTTCGAACAATTCCAAAGCAAAAGCGATTTCATCTTCGGAAATCGCTATGGCTTAGCCCTGCTGTTCGGCGCGCAGCTCTTCGACATCTTTGAATTTGATCGATTCCCCGCAGCCGCAGGCATCTGTCACATTTGGGTTGCGAAACTTGAACCCGCTTTCCAGCAGCGAGGTCTCATAGTCGATTTCTGTGCCAAACAGGAACATCTGCGCCATAGGGGCGATCAGCACCCGTGCGCCATCTTGTTCGACGACCTCATCATTGGGATCGGCGGCATCGACGTAATCCATGGTATATTCCATGCCCGCGCAGCCGCCCTTTTTGACGCCGATACGCAAACCGTGACGGCCGTCACGTTCCATCAGCTTGGTGATCTGTTTGATCGCTGCCGGAGTCATGGTCACGGCGTTTTTGCCCGGAATGTTGAACATGGAATACCTCTTTGGTGCATTCCCTATCTAGGGCGCTTTGGTTGCGATCTCAAGAAGGCCGATCATCGCATATGTGCTTCCCAGCGCCCAGGCGAAAGAGGCCATGGTGCCGATGATTACATATTCGCTGGCCTGACGCCCTTGTTTTGCGGTGTCCAGACGCAGAACCGATTTGGCGGCGATCAGGAAGCCGACACCACCGGGCTGGCCAATGACGACCAGCAGAAAAATCATGCTGCGTTCCAATTGTCCGATCAATTTGCCCGCATCGGGCAGGCCCGGTTCCTGATCATCGACCACATTGGCCCAGCGCGCCGTTAGCATGCCGACCACGTAACCGCCTGCGGTGACAGATAAAACAAATCCGGTCAGCAGAATGGCCGGGGGCAGGGCGAGGGCGGCGTAATCGGCCCAGATCCCTTGGGTGATCGCTCCGGGCCACCAGATCGCCGCGCAAACCAGCGTCAGGATATGGGCGGCCTGATCAATCAGAAAGGCGCGCAACCCCGTGCGGATGTGGTCAGGCAGGGCCCAGGTCTTGATCGCGTCGATGATCAGATGTGCAAGCGAGACCACCAGCGCCACTTGCCAGATGCCGCCCAGCAGCAGCGTTGTCAGGGCAAAGACCACGGCAATATGGCAGAGCAGCACCAGAGGTTGCTGTTTGCGCCGCACCATCCAATCGGCTTGAAAGGTGAAATCCGCCAGCACATGGGCCAAAAGCAGCGCGGCAAAGCTTTGCGCCACGGCGGGGTCAATCATCAAAGATGGCATGAGAGCTTCCTTTTGCGGGAAGAAATCGGTTTTGCTTTCATCACACTCACCAATCCAGGCTTTCCCACTGGGCAATGGCCCGTTCCAGGCCCGGATAGCCCGCGGACCACAGGGCTTGATTGACCGCAGGGCGGGAGATGCCCAGCCGCGTGGCAATCTCGGCGCGGTTGGGGGCGGTGGGGGGCAGGACTTCGGCCATGGATCGCGCCTGAGCCTGTGTCCAGCCTTGGGCGATCTGATCGGCCAGGACGGTTACGGCATCAAAAAGGGCATTTTCCGCATGACCCATGCGGATATGCCCGGAAATACTGTCAAGAAAACGGCCCGAGGCGACAAAGGCGGCCCCATGGGCGCTGTTGATATCGCCATCCTTGGGCAAATCACCAGCGCCACTGGCCAAGGCGATGCGGGTCGACAGGGATTTGTCGAGTTTGCGCAGATTGGCCTGAAGGAAAAGCGCCGCGCGCAACCCGTATTGCGGTGCGCCCAGCGCCAATTGCCAGCCATCGCCGCCACGGCGCCCAAACAGGGCAGGGCGCTCATCCCAGCCAGACACAAAAGAAGCAGCCCCAGCCAAGGCCGCCATGGCCTCATCCAGAACTGCTTTTGGCAATTTCGTTGATCCGACAATATCGCCGGTGAGAACGGTGAGCTTCATAAGAAAGCTATACCACTTCCTTTGTCAAAAAGGAAGCTTAAACGCTATCTTACATAAAGCCCAATTCCAGCCGCGCCTCGTCCGACATCATTTCCATGCCCCAGGGCGGTTCCCAGGTCAGGTCTACTTTGACCTGCTGGATACCGGCCACCGGTTCAATCGCCTCTTGCACCCAGCCCGGCATATCCCCGGCCACCGGGCAGCCCGGCGCGGTCAGGGTCATGATGACGCTGACGATGTTTTCATCAGAAATATCAATTGTATAGATCAGGCCCAGATCATAGATATTCACCGGGATTTCCGGGTCAAACACGGTGCGACAGGCCTCAACGACCGAGTCGTAAAGCGCGTGATCAGTGCTAGAGGGCGCGATCAGCGGTGCGCCTTCCATTTGGGGGCTGGCATCAGTCATTGCCGGTCCTTCCACGTTATTCTTGATAAAAACATATAGGAAACTCATGGGCCGGGGTAAAGGGCCGACCTTTGCCGCATGGTTTTTACCCCTGCGACCTTTTAGGGTCTGACACCAAGGGTCGCCATTGGGTGGATATAGGTCAGATGAAACAAGTCGTGGCAATTTCTGCAATGCTCATGCTGGCACCTGCGATTGGGTCTGCCAGCGTGTTTCAGGACATGCTGGCGCGATTGCCCGATACCGACCAAGAGCTGCGCCTGCATATTGCAAAAACGCCCGAGATTCTGGGCGTGATCAAATGGGATGCGGCTGGGGAGGTGATCTTTCCCCCCGCCAACACCCTGGCATTTCACAGCGACTCGCTGGTGTTGGACAACCAGGACGAGCTGCGCGCGCTGCAGCAACAGGCCGGATCGGGCAAAACCGTGACCAGCGCCTTGTCCCCGGACCGGCTGTTTCATTGCCGCAGCACCCCGGCGATTTGTCTTGTGCTGGATGCGGAACTCTTGGGCGCGCAACCAGAGCCGGTTGCTTCAGGCTTTGCCTATTTCCAGCGCGCCCTGACCTGGTTCTACCTTACCATCGCCCTTGCCATTGTCGGGGTTGCGGCCTTCTTTCTGCTTTTGCGCCGCCGTCCCACCACGCCCAGCGATCCCGAAAGCTTTGCCATTGGGGCGGTGCAGATCAATCCCCGACGCAGCACCTGTGTGATCGACGGGCAAGAGCACCCCTTGGGCGCTCGCGACATTGCCATTCTGCGCCATCTTCATACCCATCAGGGAGAGGTTGTTAGCAAGGATTCGCTTTATGATGCCGCCTGGGGGCGGGATTATATGCCCAATTCCCGCGCGCTCGATCAGCATATGCTGGCGCTCCGGCGCAAGCTTGGCGATACCGCCCTGATCGAGACCGTCTATGGGCAAGGTTACCGCATTCCGGGATAACCCCCTGCGCCGCCACGATTTTGCAAGTTTCTTGCAAGTCTCTCACGCCATTCTGACACATGACAGGGCGGTCTTTGTTCTGGTGACCTGAGAATCCTTGAGACAGTTCAAGGACCCCAAGAGGAGATCCAGCATGAAACCAACCGCTTTGATGATGGGCCTTGCCCTGTATTTGGCCGCACCGGGCCTTGGCGCGCAGACATACACAACCGAAGGTTATAACCCGGGCGACGATCAGGGCGTATTGAACCCCGAAGAGCTTTCCCTGCGCGGTGCCTTGGATCGGATGCGTTATGGCGAATCTCATCCGATGATGGGGGTGCTCGGCTATGGCGCGGCCAAAGAGGGGAATCACAAAGTCGCGCGCGAGATCTTTGAGCGCATCACACGTGAAGGCAACGTTCAGGGCATGACCTGGCTGTCCTGGATGCATGATAACGGGCTGGGCGGCCCCGAAGACCCCGATGCCGCCGCCGAGCTTGATCGCCGCGCTATGGAGCTTGGCTCAGAGGTAGCGGCGTTCAACTATGGGCTCGATCTGCTGCGCGGGCGCGGGGTTGCGCAGGATCAACAGGCAGGCGAAGCCATGATCCGCAAAGCCGCAGAAATGGGTGATACCAGTGCCCAGCACCTGATCGACAACGATTTCGACCTCGATTCCGTCACCCCGGATGCGGATGAATGGAAATACGAACAGCGGTTGTTTTAGGGTCAGGATGCATTGATTGGACGTCACTGGCGCAGGAAGGGCAATAAAGCAGTGGTTGTGAGCGCGCAGGAACTGGCGGAGTCAATTTCAAGCGGTCAAAGCCGCTGCTTTGCAGCGCTTCCTGCGTCCGTCTCCCCAAAGGGGAGCCAACTAAAGTGCGCACCTCCGGTGCGACGGATTTGCCTGACTTAGCCCCTGAGCTGCGTTACATCACCTTGAAATACAACCAGTATTTCAGCGTTGATGTGCCTTGTCAGAGCCTAAGTCAGGCAAACCAGTGACGTCAAATCAATGCATCCTGACCCTAGCTCTCCGGAAAGGCGCAGAGCAGGGCTCAGCCCTTTTTCTGCGCCACCCGGCGGAAATTGCGTTTCTGCCACAAGGGCCAGCCCATCATCTGGCTCACCGTGCCAAAATGCAGCCCGCGCGCGGTAAGCCCGTCAAAGGTGTTCGGCATGGCTTTGACCGTGCCGCTTTGAATGTCATGGCTGAGAATAATGGCACCGGGGCGCGAATGTTTGAGGATTCGCTTGGCCACCACGCTGGCACCGGGGCGACGCCAGTCCTGCGGATCCACCGACCACAGAATCGTCGGCAGGTTGCGCTCTTTATACAGCATCAGGCGCTGGCGCTTGGTGAAAGATCCATAAGGCGGGCGGAAGGTTACCGGCGGGCGGCCCGTGACCTTATAGATTGCATCGGTGGTCCGATCGATCTGCGACAGAACCGAAGCATTGGAATGCTTGGCCAGATTCGGGTGTGACCAGCTGTGATTGCCAATCTCATGCCCCTCATCTGCGATCCGTTTGACAATATCGGGCCATGTCACCACGCGATTGCCAATCAGATAGAACGTGGCGCGCAGGTTGCGGGCCTTGAGCATATCCAAAAGCTTTGGCGTCAGGCTGGGATGGGGCCCGTCATCAAAGGTCATGGCAACCACAGGTGTGCTGGTTTTGACGGCCATCACGGTCGCGGAATCACGGCGCGATGCATCCTTTGGCAAGGAAATAGCCGGGGCAGCGGCCTGGGCCATCTGGGGCTGCGCCAAAACACACGCAGCCGATCCTGCGGACAGGAACGTCCGGCGGGAAAAAGTAGTCATAGGGGGCCATCCTTGGCAGAAAATGGCAAATTAAGCAGATGTTAAGAACAAGCCCGTCGCCTTGCGTCAAAGCAAGCTGAATCGTGGCTTCAACGGGCTGAAACACCCCCTCAGTGACCGCTAAGACACGGTTGTCTTATGGTAAAAATAGGCCCGGTGAAAAATGCTGCAAAAAGGTTTGGAAATTCGCTTGACGACCCCGGCACCTACCCATAAAAGGCCTCTCACGCCACGGCCAATATGGCTCGGGCGGCAGCGAGCGGTTGTAGCTCAGATGGTTAGAGTACCGGCCTGTCACGCCGGGGGTCGCGGGTTCGAGCCCCGTCAACCGCGCCACCGCTGCCCACCGAAACCTAGGCCTGTGTGTCATACGCGGTTGTAGCTCAGATGGTTAGAGTACCGGCCTGTCACGCCGGGGGTCGCGGGTTCGAGCCCCGTCAACCGCGCCACTTTTACTTGGAACGCCAAGTAAAGCGGCAGTAGAACAAAGCGCTCCGTTTCGGGGCGCTTTTGTTTTTCCGGGATGCCGTTTTTCGGTCGGCCTCTGCTGACACAGTCACCATTCATTAAAACTTGCACAAAAGGCAGGGAATCCCTGACTGTCTTTTTCGGGGCAGGGCGGGTTAACATCCCCTTACTGTCTGCTGCCACTATCCTCACTTTTACCAGACAGGCCGGTTTTGGCGCATTTATGCGCGTTAGTTTCTATGTCCCGCAGAATCTGACTGCACCCTAATGCCAAAACAAAAGCGCCCCGAGTGATCGAGGCGCTTGATGGGACAGATATGTGTAAAGGAAACAGGGGTTTAGCGACCCCAGCTGCGAACAGGGCCGCAATCCATATGGACAAAGTTGGATCTGGAATATCGGCCCACGCCGCCGCCGCCGCAGGATACGGCCGCTTTGTACATTTGGTTGACCGACCGCGAGGCAAGACGCAGGTCAGCCGCCTGACCGCGCAAATGGCGGGAATTCTTGGCAACGCCGCTGGAGCGAGAGCGCAGCATCGCGTTGGTTTTCGGGCTGCGATAGCCGGAAATCAGCATATAAGGTTCCGACACATCCATCAGGTTATGCGCCGCCGCCATGATGTCGACCGTGCGCAGGTCCATCTTTTTGACGTCATTGGTGCGCCAGTCGCGCATGAAGTAGTTGATTTCCTTGACCGCGTCGGCAAGGTACTTGCCCTCGATCCAGTAAATCATGTCGATCCGTTCGCCGGTGCGCCCGCTATACATGCGGATACGGCGAATATCGCCACCGCCGCGCAGGAATCCTGCGGCATTTGTATATGTTGGGGCTGCTGCCACTGCCGTCGCTGCAAATGCGCCAAGTACACCCCGCCGCGAAACGCTGCCTGAATTGAAATCTGCCATGTTTAAGCGCCTGTCCCGTCGCCATTCCTTGTTTCGCGTGTCCCGCCATGCTTTCCTGCATGTTGCGGATCACAACCTGCCATCTATCCCCAGATGTCGACATTGGTATGGCACGAATCGGGTTGCTAAAAAAGTAAGATTTGGCCGCTTTGCGAGGATCAAGGGGAAATGGGCAGTTTTCTGCCAAATTCCCCATGAACTGTGGCGAGAATGTGCAATCAACAGCTTGGCCGTGTTCTGGCGGCCCCGCGTTCAAACCCTTTTACCTTCTGTCACAAATGTGAGTGGACAGGGACAGGTTTTTGAATACAAAGAGAATAGATAAAAAGGCGCGTGTGACAGGGGTTTTTGAATGAAATTTTCAGCAATGCATCGCAGGAAAAGCTGGACAACCGCATTGATTGCAGCCGGGGCGATCTGGCTCGCGGCGGGAACGGCGCAGGCACAGGAAAATGATGGGTTCTCCTTTCAGGTCACCGCCTACAAACAGGCCGTGGCCGAACAGCTTGGCGATGATGAACAGATGGCCGCCTTTTACCGCGCCCGTGGATTCGAACCGATCTGGACCAGCGACGCCCCCGAAGATCGCGCCCGCCGTCTGGCTTTGATCGAAGCCTTTTCCATGGCCGATGATCACGGGCTTCCGGTGAGCCGTTATAATAAAGACATGCTGATGGCCAAACTCGCCCAGGTGCAAACCGGGCGCGAGCGTGGCTTGCTCGAAGTGGAACTGTCGCAGATCTACCTGCGCTTTGCCCGCGATCTGCAATCTGGGATGCTTGTCCCGGCGCGCATCGATTCCGGCATCAAACGCAAGCTGCCGCATCGCGACGGTCAGATGCTGCTGCAACGCCTTGTCGACGAAGACCCGCGCGCCGTGCTGCGCAGCCTTGCGCCCAACAGCCCGGAATATGCCCGCCTCATGCGGGCCAAGCTCAAGCTGGAACATCGCATCGCCCATGGTGGTTGGGGGCCGGTTGTGCCATCGGGCAGCCTGAAACCGGGGCAAAGCGGCGGGTCCGTGGTGGCGCTGCGCAATCGCCTGACCAAAATGGGCTATATGCGCCGCTCCTTGTCGTCGCGCTATGATGATGCCTTGCAGGCCGCCGTTCAGGAATTCCAAGAGGATCATGGACTCAAAGCCGACGGCGTTGCTGGCTCTGGCACCATGCGCCAGATCAACACCTCGCCGGAACAGCGTTTGAAATCCATCATGGTCGCCATGGAGCGCGAGCGTTGGATCAACCTGCCCGAAGGTCTGGGCAAACGTCATGTCAAAGTGAACCTGGTCAATTACCACGCGCAAATCTTTGACGACAACAAACTGACCTATGAAACCAAATCTGTGATTGGTCATCAGGACCTTGACCGCCGCACGCCGGAATTCTCCGATGTGATGGAACACATGGTCATCAACCCGTCCTGGTATGTGCCGCGGTCGATCATCGTGAATGAATATCTGCCGCTGCTGCGTGGCAATCCCGGTGCCGTTGGCCATCTTGAGATCATCGATGCGCGGGGTCGGGTGGTCAGCCGTGGTCATGGCTTTGCCAAATACAGCGCACGCACCTTCCCCTTCTCCATGCGCCAGCCTCCGGGGCCGCGCAATGCGCTGGGATCGGTGAAATTCATGTTCCCGAACAAATACAACATCTATCTGCACGACACCCCGTCGCAGCACCTCTTTGCGCGCGAAGTGCGCACCTTTAGCCATGGCTGCATCCGCTTGGATGATCCGCATGACTTTGCCTATGCTCTATTGGCCAAGCAGCATGATGATCCGGTCAACTACTTCAAACGCATCCTGAATTCGCGCCAGGAAACCCATGTCGATCTTGAGGTGGATGTGCCCGTGCACCTGATCTATCGCACCGCCTTTACCAAGGCCAAAGGGCAGATGAACTATCGCCCCGATGTCTATGGCCGCGATGCCAAGATCTGGAACGCGCTGGTCAATGCCGGGGTCAATCTGCGCACCGGCGCGATCTGAACGCATAACCAAGACAATGAGCAAACCCCTTTGGCAGGCCGCCAGAGGGGTTTTCTCTTGCCCGCGCAAGGCTTACACCTGTGCCACGACACAGCAATGCGGAGCCTTCATGTCCTATTCCATCGCAGAAATCGCGCAGACGCTCAGCATTGCCTATGAAGGTGACGGCGATCTGCGGATCACCTCTGTGGCAGAACCTGCCGACGCTGCGGCAGATCAGCTGGCCATGGCGATGAAGCCGGAATTCGCCAAAGGGCTGGCACAGGGCAGCGCTCAGGCAGCGATGATGTGGCAAGACGCAGATTGGCAGGGCTTTGGGCTCAAGGCGGTGTTGCTGGCCCCCCGCCCACGCTATGCCATGTCGGGCCTGTCCGCCATGTTGGATCCGGGGCCGGAATACCCCACCGGCATTCACCCATCTGCGGTCATCTCACCCGAGGCGAACCTTGGCGAAAATGTCTCGGTCGGAGCTTTTGCCGTGATCGAGGCCGGGGCAGAGATTGGTGATAACTCCCTGATCGGCCCGCAGTGCTATATTGGCACCCAGGCGCGGATCGGGCAGGGGGCTTTACTGCATGCGGGCGTTCGCGTCTGCCACCGCGTCACCATTGGTGATCGTTTGATTGCCCATAGCGGGGCCTGCATTGGGGCAGACGGCTTTTCCTTTGTGACCCCCGAACCCTCCGGTGTCGAAAAGGCCCGCGCCTCCTTGGGCGAAGAGGGCACCGACAGCGCCCAGACCTGGGCTCGCATTCATTCGCTGGGCGGGGTGAGCATTGGCGACGATCTTGAGATCGGGGCCAATTCCTGCATCGACCGCGGCACCGTGCGCGACACACGCATCGGCAATGGCTGCAAGCTCGATAATCTGGTGCAGGTGGGCCATAATGTCGTGATCGGCAATGATTGTCTGCTCTGTTCGCAGGTCGGCGTTGCCGGCTCCAGCGTGATCGGCAACAACGTGGTCTTGGGCGGGCAATCGGGCGTGTCTGACAATATCTCCATCGGCGATCGGGCGATTCTGGGCGGGGCCTCGGTGGTTTTGTCCAACGTGCCTGCGGGCCGCGTCATGCTGGGCTATCCGGCGGTCAAAATGGACACTCATGTTGAAAGCTACAAAGGCCTGCGCCGCCTGCCACGCCTGTTCCGCGACGTTGCGGAGTTGAAAAAAGCTGTTTCAAAACTCACTGGGACGCACTAAATCACTGCGAAGGCGAAACGGTTACAGGACGGGGAAGATGAACGTCAAAGACCAGGTCATCGCAATTGTTGCTGAACAGGCTCTGCTCGAGCCTTCGGATGTGACATTGGACAGCTCACCAGAAGATCTCGGAATCGACAGCCTCGGATTGGTCGAAGCGATTTTCGCCATCGAAGAAGCCTTTGATATCTCGGTGCCCTTCAACGCCAACGATCCCAGCGAGAGCGATTTCGACATCTCCTCGGTCGCCAAAATCATCGCAGGCATCGAAAAACTGATTGCCGAGCAAGCCTCGTGAAACGGGTTGTCATTACCGGCGCGGGAACCATCAATGCGCTCGGCTTTGATGTCCCGGCCACCTATGCCGCCATGCGCGAGGGCACATGCGGCATTGGTCCGTTGGATTTTCAAGATGTGGACCGTCTGGCGATCAAGATCGGCGGGCAGGTTCAGGGCTATGAGGCGGACACTTATTTCAACCGCCAACAGCTCTCGCTCTATGATCGCTTTACTCAGTTCACGCTTTTGGCTGCCCGTCAGGCACTGGCGCAATCGGGGCTTGAATTTCACGGCGAGCTTGCGGATCGCTCTGGCGTGATCCTGGGCAATTCCGGCGGCGGGCTGACCACGCAGGACGAAAACTTTCGCGCCGTCTATGAAGAGGGCAAGAACAGAGTGCATCCCTTTGTGGTGCCCAAGCTGATGAACAACGCCGCTGCCAGCCATGTCAGCATGGAGTTCAACCTGCGCGGCCCGACCTTTACCGTGTCCACCGCCTGCGCCAGTTCCAATCACGCCATGGGGCAGGCCTATCAGATGGTGCGCTCGGGCATGGCCCCGGCGATGATCACCGGCGGGTCCGAGGCGATGTTGTGTTTTGGCGGTGTGAAGGCCTGGGAAGGGCTGCGTGTCATGTCCAAAAAGGCCTGCCGCCCGTTCTCTGCTACCCGCAACGGCATGGTGCAGGGCGAAGGCGCCGGTGTCTTTGTCTTTGAGGAATACGAACACGCCCGTGCCCGTGGCGCTGATATTCTGGCGGAAATCATCGGCTTTGCCATGAGCTCGGATGCCGCTGACATTGTCATGCCCTCCAAG
Source organism: Tropicibacter sp. R15_0 (assembly GCA_017744045.1). Lineage (GTDB taxonomy): Bacteria > Pseudomonadota > Alphaproteobacteria > Rhodobacterales > Rhodobacteraceae > Pelagimonas. The sequence goes on from JAGHRD010000002.1 coordinate 148,277, forward strand.
GCTGGCGCGGCGCGCGCGATTTCAGGTGCGTTGAACGACGGAAAGATCGCCAAAGAGCGCGTTGGCTATATCAACGCCCATGGCACCGGGACGGCAGCCAATGACAAAACCGAATGCGCCGCGGTTGCGGATGTGTTTGGTGCCCATGCGGATAATCTGATGATCTCCTCGACCAAATCGATGCATGGCCACCTGATCGGCGGCACCGGCGCGGTGGAGCTGCTCGCCTGTTTGATGGCGCTGCGGGACGGGGTGATCGCGCCAACCATCAATTACGAAGAACCAGATCCCGAATGCGCCCTGGACGTGGTCCCCAATGAGGCGCGTGAAGCCGAGGTCGATGTGGTCATGTCCAACGCCTTTGCTTTTGGCGGGCTGAACGCGGTTATCGCTTTGGCGCGACCCTAGTCATTTGACGGGAGCGGGCAGGGGGCTTTGCCCCCGTCTGCAGGCAGACTCCCCCAGGATATTTTGGGCCCAAAGAAACCAAAGGTGTTCGTGTTTCTTCTTGGTGGCAAATATCCCGGGGTGAATTGCCGCTTGCGGCAAGAGGGTCGCTTTCACCTCATCAAGCCCCCCTGTGAGGTGCGAGGCAATCTCTCCGAAACTCGCTGTGTTTTGTACCGATTGCCTCTGTTGCCTGTTGCGCGGGCGGTGCGGTTGGTGGGGAATACTTGGCCCGGGTTGCGCAGCTAGAGGTTGAATTCGCTTAATACCCGCGCCAGATCCAGCCGCCGCCAAAGATGCGCGAGCTGTCTGGATCATAGAAAACACAGGCCTGGCCGGGGCTGACACCTTCTTCGGGCGTGATCAATTCAACTTCGGCCTCGGTGTCCGAGATTGGTCGGATGATGGCTTCGCGCGGTGGGCGGGTCGAGCGGACTTTGACTGCCACATGCCATTCCCTTTGCGATGTCAGAGGTTTATCGCCTAGCCAGTTGATTTCGCGCACGGGAATGGTACGGGTTGCCAGCATCTCTTTGGGGCCGACAACGACCTCTTTCTTATCCACATCGAGGCGCACCACATAGAGCGGCTCGCTCAGCCCACCAATGCCAAGCCCGCGCCGCTGACCAATCGTGTAATGGATCACACCATTATGCTGACCCAACACGCGCCCATCCGCATGCACAATCTCCCCCGGTTCCGCTGAACCCGGGCGCAATTTCTCGATCACACCGGCATAATTCCCATCCGGCACAAAGCAGATATCCTGGCTATCGGGCTTGTCCGCGACAGCCAGCCCGTATTTCGCAGCCAGTTCGCGCGTTGCCTCTTTGGATGGCAGGTGGCCCAGGGGAAAGCGCAGGAAATCCAGCTGCTCCGGCGTGGTTGAGAACAAAAAGTAACTTTGATCGCGATTCGAATCGGTGGCGGAATGCAGCTCGGCTCCGTTTGGGCCGATTTTGCGCTGGATGTAGTGACCGGTGGCCATGCAATCGGCGTCCAGATCCTTGGCCGTTTCCAAAAGATCTTTAAATTTGACCCTTTCATTACAACGAATGCAGGGCACCGGTGTGGCCCCGCCGAGGTAGCTATCGGCGAATTCTTCGATCACCGCTTCCTGGAAAATATTCTCATAATCCAAGACGTAATGCGGGAAACCCATCTCTTCGGCGACGCGGCGCGCGTCATGAATATCGATGCCCGCGCAACAGGCACCTTTCTTGGCCAAAGCCGCGCCATGGTCATATAATTGCAGCGTTACGCCCACCACGTCATAGCCCTCTTCCTTGAGCATCGCGGCCACAACAGAGCTGTCGACGCCACCGGACATGGCAACGACAACGCGGGTTTCTGACGGCGGTTTGGGCAGGCCCAGCGAATTGAGCGGGCTTGGATCAAGCGGCATTCTGAATCTCCTGAAGACGCGCAAGAATATAGGAAAATCTGAAATACTCTCAAGGGGGCGCTTTAGCCCTCGTTAAACAGCGCGTGTCTTGATGGGCGCAAATCGAGACGTGGAGTTAACAATGTTTCTGAAAAAAATTGAGGGGCCCCGAGCTGTTAAGCTTCCGGATGGAAGCATGATGACCCGGGCTGACCTGCCCCCGGCAGAAACGCGCCGGTGGGTGGCATCGCGCAAAGCATTGGTCGTCAAGGCCGTGCAAAACGGACTTTTGACGCCAGATCAAGCACTTGAGCGATATGGTTTGAGTGAGGAAGAATTGTTGGAATGGGTGCGCGCGGCCACCGAACATGGCGAAGACGCGCTCAAGGTCACGCGCGTGCAGCAATATCGGCAACCATAAGTTGCAAATCCCAAGAACCGATCTATGTTAGTTGTGCGTTAACCTTTTTACCTCAGAGTAATCTTAACACGTACTAATTTTCGGAGACGGGACATGCGAATTCTGTTGGTTGAAGACGATCCAACAACCTCCAAAAGCATCGAGTTGATGCTGAGCCATGCGAACCTGAACGTCTATTCGACGGATCTGGGTGAGGAAGGGATCGATCTGGCCAAGCTTTACGATTACGATCTTATTTTGCTTGACCTGAACCTTCCTGACATCAATGGGCATGAAGTGCTGCGCCAACTGCGCGTAGCGCGTATCGAAACTCCGATTTTGATCCTGTCAGGTGACGATGACACCCAGAGCAAGATCAAAGGTTTTGGATTTGGGGCCGACGACTATATGACCAAACCCTTTCATAGGGATGAACTGGTCGCACGCATCCATGCCATTATCCGCCGTTCCAAAGGGCATTCGCAATCGATCATCCGCACGGGCAAGATCTCGGTCAATCTGGATGCCAAAACCGTCGAAGTCGCTGGAAAACCGGTACATTTGACCGGTAAAGAATACCAGATGCTCGAATTGTTGTCCCTGCGCAAGGGCACAACCCTGACCAAGGAAATGTTCCTGAACCATCTATATGGCGGCATGGATGAGCCGGAATTGAAGATTATCGACGTCTTTATCTGCAAATTGCGCAAGAAGCTTTCCGAAGCCACCGGTGATGATAATTACATCGAAACGGTCTGGGGGCGTGGCTATGTTCTGCGCGATCCGGAACCCTCTGCAGATGAACCAAAGGCGCTGGCCGCCAACGGGTAATTCTGGCGCTGGACCTTGCCATTGCCCCCGCCTATCACAGATCATGTGAGCGAGCGAATAGGGCAGGGTCATGGCAGAGAAACCAGTCGATCAACTCAATGAAACAGAAGCGCGCGCCGAGCTGGCGCGCCTTTCGGTGATTCTGGGTGAGGCCAACCAAGACTATCATTCCAAGGATGCGCCTCAGCTGAGTGATGCGGAATATGACCAGCTGAAACGCCGCAATGGTGAGATAGAGGCGCGTTTTCCCGCGTTGAAACGCGCCGATAGCCCAAGCGAAAAGGTGGGCGCGCAACCGGCTGACGGGTTTGGGAAAATTCGCCACGCGGTGCGTATGTTATCCTTGTCCAACGCTTTTGACAGCGAAGATGTGTCTGCCTTTGACGACTCGTTGCGCCGCTATCTGGGGCTGGCAGAGGATGTGCCTTTGGCCTTTACAGCTGAACCCAAAATCGACGGGTTGTCCCTGTCATTGCGCTATGAAAATGGTGTGCTCACACAGGCCGCGACCCGCGGCGATGGTGAGGTTGGCGAAAACGTCACCGAAAACGCTTTGACGATTTCCGACATTCCACAGCGGATCGACAATGCTCCGGACATTCTGGAAATTCGCGGTGAAGTTTATATGAGCCACGCGGATTTCACCGCCTTGAATGAGCGGCAAGAGGCCAAGGGGGACAAGATCTTTGCCAATCCGCGTAACGCTGCCGCCGGATCTTTGCGGCAATTGGATGCAAAGATAACGCGCTCGCGACCGTTGAAGTTCTTTGCCTATAGTTGGGGGGAGCTGTCAGCGCCTCTGGCGGACACACAAATCGACGCGATTGCGCGGATGAAAGCGTTTGGGTTTCAAACCAATCCGCTGACCAAGCTTTGCGCAACGCCCCAAGATCTTATTGACCATTACAACGCGATCGAAGAACAGCGCGCCACGCTTGGTTACGACATTGATGGTGTGGTCTACAAAGTGAATGATTTGGCGCTGCAGGCCCGGCTTGGCTTTCGCTCGACAACGCCGCGTTGGGCAATTGCACATAAATTCGCAGCGGAACTCGCCTGGACGCGGCTCGAAGCCATCGACATTCAGGTTGGTCGCACCGGTGCCTTGTCTCCGGTGGCGCGGCTGAGCCCGGTCACGGTTGGCGGCGTCGTGGTGTCGAACGCCACGTTGCACAACGAAGATTACATTGCCGGTCGCGATTCCAACGGCAACGACATTCGGGACGGCAAAGATATTCGCGTTGGGGATTGGGTTCAGATCTATCGCGCCGGCGACGTGATTCCAAAAGTCGCCGATGTTGACCTGTCGAAACGCCCCAGCGACGCCGCTCCGTTTGTTTTTCCTAAAACCTGCCCAGAATGTCGGTCCCTGGCCATTCGGGAGGAGGGCGACGCGGTGCGGCGCTGCACCGGCGGCATGATCTGCCCGGCCCAGGCGGTTGAGCGTTTGCGCCATTTCGTGTCGCGGTCGGTTTTTGACATTGACGGGATGGGGGCCAAGCAGGTTGAACAGTTCTACGCCGATGAGTGGATCAAGGAGCCGGCAGATATTTTCACCCTAGAAGATCGGTTCGGCAGCGGGTTGCAGCAATTGCAAAACCGCGAAGGTTGGGGCGAGAAATCTGCGCAAAACCTGTTTGCTGCGATCCGCGACGCGGCCAAAGTCCCGCTGGGACGGGTGATTTTTTCCCTCGGTATTCGTCATGTTGGCGAAAGCGCGTCAAACCTGCTTGCCCGGCATTACGGCAGTTGGAACGCTTTTGAGGCTGCGGTTGTCGCTGCAAACGATCCCGAAAGCGCGGCCTATGGTGATTTGCTTTCAATTGACGGCGTCGGTGCAGTCATGGCGCAATCCTTGATCAACGCCATGAACCAACCGGCCGAACGTGCATCAATCGACCGATTGATTGCGCAATTGGACATTCAGGATGCTGAAAAGCCTGACACGGCTGACAGCCCTGTCGCGGGTAAAACTGTGGTCTTCACCGGAAGCCTCGAACGCATGACCCGCGCGGAGGCCAAGGCGCGAGCCGAAGCTCTTGGGGCCAAGGTGTCCGGCTCTGTTTCGAAAAAGACCGACATTGTCGTCGCGGGCCCCGGTGCGGGTAGCAAGGAAAAGAAGGCGCAAGAGCTTGGGATCACCTTGATGGATGAAGACGCCTGGCTGGAGTTGATCGCAGAATGAGCGGACGGCCGGAAATTCTCTGGCCGCTCTTTGCGGATCTCGAAGGGCTTGCTGGCATTGGCCCGAAAACGGCGCAGGCCTTTGAGCAAATCGACGTCACCACGCCGCGTGACCTGCTGTTTTCACTACCTTATTCTGGAATTGATCGGCGGGTCAAAGACAGTGTTCTGGATGGCGATTTACCCGGTGTCGTCACGGTCGAGGTTGAGGTTGGCGTTCATCGTCCAGCCCGCAACCGTGGCGGAGCCTACCGTATCGAAGCAAATGATCAGAAAACCCGGTTTCAACTGGTGTTTTTCCATGGCCGCTCGGATTACTTGAAAAAAGTCCTTCCCATGGGCGCGCAGCGTCTGGTGTCCGGGAAGGTGGAATTGTTCGATGGCGTAGCACAGATGGTGCACCCGGATCACATTCTGAGCCCGGATGAGATCGATACCCTCCCAGAATTCGAACCGGTCTACCCACTGACATCCGGTGTGACGCAGAAATTGATGAATCGGGCCATGACCGACGCCTTGACCCGGGTGCCCGATCTGCCGGAATGGGCGGATGCTGCTCTGATTGCGCAGGAAGGCTGGCCAAGTTGGAAAGAGGCGCTTTTGAGCGCGCATCATCCCCAAAACCTTGGCGATCTTGCTGCAACGGACAAAAATCGAGCGCGATTGGCCTATGATGAATTGCTGGCCCATCAGATCACTCTGGCCTTGGCCCGTGCAGACCGACGCAAGATAGCGGGCGTGCAAAGCAGTGGAACCGGTGCTTTGCGTGCCAAGGTCTTGGGCAATCTGCCCTACCGTCCAACCGGGGCGCAGCAACGCGCGATGGAGGAAATTGCCAGCGATATGGCCTCTGCGGATCGGATGAACCGATTGTTGCAGGGCGATGTTGGCGCGGGCAAAACTCTGGTCGCTTTTATGGCCCTTTTGATCGCGGTCGAATCTGGCGGGCAGGGGGTGATGATGGCCCCGACGGAAATTCTGGCGCGCCAGCATCTGGAAAGTCTGCAACCGCTTGCCGAAGACGCGGGCGTTGTCCTTGAATTGTTAACCGGGCGTGACAAAGGGGCCGAGCGTGCGGCCAAGTTGACGGCGCTGGAACAGGGAAACATCCAAATCCTTGTGGGCACACATGCGGTTTTCCAGAAAGACGTTGTGTTTCAGGACCTTCGCCTTGCCATCGTGGATGAACAACACCGGTTTGGTGTCCGCCAGCGGCTTGAACTTGGGAAAAAGGGGCAGCGGGCCGATGTTTTGGTCATGACCGCCACGCCGATCCCGCGCTCGCTGGCATTGGCGCAATATGGCGATATGGATGTGTCAATCCTCGATGAGAAACCGCCAGGTCGCAAACCGATCAAGACGGCGCTGATTTCAACGGAACGGCTGGATGACGTGACCTATCATCTGAGGCGCGCAGTTGCTGAAGGGCGGCAGGCCTATTGGGTTTGTCCCTTGGTGGAAGAGAGCGAAAACAGCGATCTGACAGCCGCCGAAGATCGTTTTCGCCGCTTGCGGGCTGATCTGGGGGAAGGGCAAGTTGGCCTGGTCCACGGGCAAATGCCACCGGCAGAAAAAGATGCGGCTATGGCCCTTTTCGTTGCCGGTGAGACCAAGGTTCTGGTGGCGACAACAGTGATCGAAGTGGGCGTTAACGTTCCCAATGCCACAATCATGGTGATCGAACGGGCCGAGATTTTTGGTTTGGCGCAACTGCACCAATTGCGCGGGCGGGTTGGCCGGGGGGACGCGGATTCGACCTGCCTTCTGATGTATCAACCGCCTTTGTCGGAAACCGGAACGCAGCGTTTGACCACGATGCGCGAGACCGAAGACGGGTTTCGGATATCCGAGGTGGATCTGGAAATGCGCGGTGCTGGTGACCTGATTGGCGTGGCGCAATCAGGTTTGCCTAAGTTTCGGATTGCAGATCTTGAAAAACAATCCAGCCTGATGGCGATAGCACAATCCGACGCACGCAAGCTCTTGGCCGAGGATCCGGACCTGACCTCAGCCAGAGGGCAGGCGGCCCGCACCCTGCTTTGGTTGATGCGTCAGGACGAGGCCATTCGGCTAATCCAAGTGGGGTAATCTAGTTTTGTTCCACTTTGTTCTCATTTTATTCTTTACACAGGGTTAAAAATGTGAGAACAAAGAGGCAACAAGATGGAACACACGGAGGACGCGCCATGTTGGAGACAGTCAAAACCGCCTTGACCCGCCAGCAACACACGCTTTGGAAGGATGGGCTTGGGGCCGTTTCTCTGGTTGTGATCCTCTATGGTGCCCTGCATCTGCCCATGCTTTGAGTTTCTGCCTGCGTTTCGTGACACTGGCCTGACTGCATCACCTGTCCCGATGCCTGCCTGTCCCCTTCGGTATCCTGCCTGACGCCGAAACCGGTCACGGTCACGAAAGATACGCATGCCTTGCCGCCGCCTCTGACCAGAGAGCGGCGGTTTTTTTTGAGCGTTTTCAGTTTTTATTGGATCAGCTTTTAGTGCCTTTCGCCAAAGGCTTCGCTTTAGATCTTGTATCCGATGCGGAACCCACCCCAATGGCGGCCCTGGATACGAATAGGGGCCGATAGGTCCTTCATCAGGACAAAGTTGCCGCCGCCCATATCACGCCGATAGACCTGCAACAGGAAAGGAGCCTCACTTTGCCCGGCTTTCAGCCCAACGCGGTCGTCGAAAATGCGCCGGTTGCGACAGTTTCCGGCATTCCAGACGGGATCGCTGCTTTGTGGTTGCGAGAATTTCTTATTGTGTGTTGGCAAGTAGCCGTTCCGGTCAATAGCAGCGCAGAAAACGATGTTGTCATCCGCCTTTAGCAAAGGTTCCTGGATCGCTGGAAGCACATTATCGGTTAACCGCGTAAATGCGGTTTGCACCTGCTGTGGATCGGTGTTCGCAATGGGTTGATAGGTCTCATCAAACATTTGATTGAGCGAGATCTTCCCGCTTTTGATCGCGGTCTCAAACACTTCGCTAATGCGCCCGGCGGTGTCCTGTACCAAGGTGATCATCCCGGAATCGTCGCCATTGCCGCCAAGCGCGACAGCGTGTTGAAGGATGTTTTCCGAGGTATCGACGAGCGAGTCACAGCGCCGCGTTGCTTCATCAACCCCAGTGGCCACATCCGTGACCGAGGAGATAAGGCCAGTGACAACATCGCCGACCTGATGAACGGCGTTTTGCGCCGCGCTGGTTTCATCGCTAAGCCCATGGGCATCATCGCGCAATGTGCCCATATATTGCTTGATTTCATTCAGTGCCTGGTCGGCGTCGCTGCTGTGATCCAACACCTGATTTGCCTTTTCCGACGTCGTTTGCGCCCCTTGATGAAGTCGCGCCATCCATTCTGACAGGCGTTTGACCGTGGCAGAAATTGTATCCGCGGCGTCAGCCGTCTTTTGGCTAAGTTCGGACACCGAATCGGCCACGATTGAAAACCCCTTACCTGCCGGACCTGCGCGCGCGGCTTCGATCTTGGCGTTCACGGCCAGAATGTGGACCTGCCAAGCGATGTCGGAAATTTCGGTGTTCGAACTGCGGACCGCCTGAAGCATTTCCTCGACCGTGGTGCTTTCGGCATTAACCGACCGGACCCATTCCGCCAAGTCCTGTGCATTCTGGCCATTCTGAGCAATCAGATCGGTAGATTTCCCAATGCTTCCAATAGCATCGTCCGCAGCGGTGGTCATCCGCTTAACGGCATCAACCATGCGTTCGGACACGGTTGCCAGGTTGTTCGTGTGGGTTTTCACACCCCCCAGATTATCCAACTGAGCGTGACAGCGATCGTCCAGATCCTGCAAGAAGCCGCCAATATCCACAGTTTCGCGGCCAAGGCCGGTCGCAGCCTTGGTTAATTTGCCAAGTTCATCTGTCGTATCGGGCGCAGCCAGATCTCGATCATGTTGCATAAAGCTGTTCCATTTCACGTGTTTCGCCTTTTTTAGCCGAAACTCGCGAATGGAAGATTAAGCAGACTGACTTTCTTTAGCCTGAGAGGCTGCCTCGCAGGCGGCATCCAAAGCCAACAGGATCGAGGCATGGCGGTTTTTGTAGGTCGCGGCAGGGCGCAGGACCTCAAGCCCGTCAAATGGCGCGGCTGGGGTGGGCCCGTCCTCTTTCAACATCGCCTTTAACGCATCGCGCGCCGCCTGGATTTGTTCAGCGGATTGCCCAACAATGGCTGCTCCGACGACAGAGGCTGACGCTTGTCCCAGCGCACAGGCCTTCACATCCTGCGCGTAGTCCGACACCACGCCATCCTTGAGACTAATGTCAACGGTGACCGTCGATCCACACAGAGGTGAGCGTTTCTTGACACTGGCTTCCGGGGCCTCAAGACGACCCAAACGCGGAATATCCGCAGCAAGTTCCAAGATCTTGCCGGAATAGAGTTTGATCAGGTCATTTTCGCCGGACATGGGTTTTCCTTTTCCTCTGTTCCCCATAGATAGGATCATCGTAACCCAAGAAAAAGGTTTTTATTCCCATGTCCTTTGATCCTGCGACCTTGGTCTATGATGCGAATGGCCTGATCCCTTGTATTGCGCAGCAAGACGGGACTGGCGAGATCCTGATGATGGCCTGGATGAACGCTGACGCCGTCGCAAAAACCCTTGAAACCAAGCGAGTCACCTATTGGTCGCGCTCGCGCCAGTCTTTCTGGATCAAGGGGGAAACCTCGGGGCATACGCAGGAATTGATCGATCTGCGCGTAGATTGTGATCAGGATTGCCTGCTGGCGGTTGTGAACCAAGAGGGGCCTGCCTGCCACACCAATCGTCGCTCGTGCTTTTACACCTCGGTCACCGATGGTGAAGAGGTCGAGCTGATGAAGCCGATGAAATAAGGACTGGTTGCGCGCACGTTCAAAGCCCGACCAAGCGCCGGATGTCTTCCGGCGTCGCGCCTTCGGCCCGGTATTTGGATATGGCGCGCGCATCGTCCCGTTTGGCGAGGCGCTTGCCATTTTCGTCGCGGATCAGGTGGTGGTGGTGATAGCGCGGTGTTGGAAGGTCGAGCAAAACTTGCAGAGCGACATGGATTTGTGTGGCCTCGAATAGATCAGCGCCGCGAATGACATCGGTGATCCCTTGCGCTGCATCGTCGAGAACGACCGAAAGGTGGTAAGACCCGGGAAAATCTTTGCGAGACAGTATGATGTCGCTGATTGTTGATGTGATCTCTGAGGTGGGGGCCGTGATGAACTGCGCTTTGTGACAAACCGGCTCGCCGGTTTCAAAAAATTGCAATTGCTCTTGTTCGATTGCGGCAATTGCCTTGGCCATGTCCAACCTTAATACACTGCCATCGGGATAAGCCGTGTTGCGGTTGGTCTTGTCCCGGCATGTTCCAGGATAGATCAGACCATCTGGCCCATAGGCAGGTTCGACACCTTCTTGCGGTGCGTCGAGTGCGGCTAAAATGTCTTTGCGATTGCAGGTGCAGGGGTAAAGCAATTGGCGGTTCCAAAGCTCCTGCAAGCTGGATTTATAGGCGGGCAGGCGGTCGGATTGGCGGATTGGTTCGGCGTCCCATGTGATTCCAAGCCATTGCAGGTCATCATAAATCTGCCCTTCCCATTCCGGGCGTGATCGGGTGCTGTCGATATCCTCGATCCGCAAAAGAAACTTGCCCCCACAGGCGCGGGCCATGTCATGGGCCAAGAGCGCCGAATAGGCATGGCCCAGATGCAATGGCCCGGTTGGAGAGGGGGCAAAGCGGGTGATCATTGACCCGACAGCCACTCCGACCAGACGGATTTTGCCCGATCCGTATAGGCTTTGTAGCGATCCTTGCGTCCGCGTCGGCCACCTTTGAGCCCGTCAACCGGGCGGAACAAGCCAAAGTTGACGTTCATCGGTTGAAAGGTCTTGGCTTCGGCACCGTCGGTTATGTGATGGATCAAGGCACCATGGGCGCTGTCCTGAGGCACTAGTGGCAGCTCTGCCCCCAGGATATCTGCAGCTGACATGCGACCCGCCAACAAGCCCATAGAGGCGGATTCAACATATCCCTCAACACCGGTGACCTGTCCGGCAAAGCGGATATTGGGCTTGCTTTTCAATCGCATCTGATTGTCCAGCAAGGTGGGCGAGTTCAGGAAGGTGTTGCGATGAATGCCGCCAAGGCGCGCAAAGGACGCATCTTCCAAACCTGGAATCATTTTTAAAACAGAAGTTTGCGCGCCATACTTCATCTTGGTCTGGAAGCCGACAATGTTGAACAAAGTGCCCAGGGCATTGTCGCGACGCAGTTGCACAACCGCATAGGCCTTTTCCTCGGGTTTATGCGGGTTGGTCAGGCCAACCGGTTTCATCGGTCCGTGGCGCAGGGTCTCGCGCCCGCGTTCGGCCATCACCTCAATCGGTAGGCACCCGTCAAAATACCCGGCGGTTTCGCCGTCATGGAACTCGGTCTTGTCAGCGGCTAAAAGCGCGTCGATGAACGCCTCATACTGATCTTTGGTCATCGGGCAGTTGAGATAGGCTTTGCGCTCTTCCTCGGTCTCACCTTTGTCATAGCGCGACTGCATCCAAGCCACTGACATATCGATGCTTTCCGCATAGACAATGGGGGCAATAGCATCGAAAAACGCCAGGCGATCAGCGCCGGTTTCCTTTTGGATCGCGGCTCCCAAGGCTTCGGATGTCAAAGGCCCGGTGGCAAAGATCCACTGACCCTGATCCGGCAGCTCGGTGACCTCTTCATAGGACACCTGCACATTTGGGTGGGATTTCAGCTTTTGTGTGATCGTTTCGGCAAAAGGATCACGATCCACGGCCAAAGCACCGCCGGCGGGCAGGCGATGGGTGCTGGCGCTGGTCATGATCAAACTGTCAGCCGCGCGCATTTCCCAATGCAACAGCCCGACCGCGTTTTGTTCATCATCATCACTGCGGAAGGAGTTGGAGCAAACCATTTCCCCAAACATCTCAGTACGATGGGCAAAGGTTTTGACCTTGGGTCGCATCTCGTGCAGAACCACGTGAACACCTTTTTCAGCCGCTTGCCAGGCGGCCTCGGATCCGGCCATTCCGCCGCCAACGATATGTAGCTTATCTGTCATGGCGCGGATGTAATCCAACCGCGCCCGCCTGCCAAGGTGTCTAGCGGTGTTTCAGTCCCAATCGGGTTTGCGTTTTTCAAGAAACGCCGTGATGCCTTCGTTGGTGTCGCGCCACAGCATGTTTTCGACCATGACTTCGCCGGTAAAGGCATAGGCCTGATCCAGCGGCATTTGCAGCTGCTCGTAAAACGCCTCTTTACCGATGGCCACCGCCGCGCCAAGCTTGCTGGCCACGGTTTCCGCCAGGTCCTGCGTTTCTTGCTCTAATTGCTCTGCTGGGACCGCGCGATTGATCAGGCCCAACTCTTCGGCCTGTTGGGCAGATAGAAACCGCCCGGTCGTCAGCATTTCAAAGGCTTTCTTGCGTGGGATATTTCGGCTGAGCGCGACCATCGGCGTTGAGCAAAACAGCCCAATATTCACGCCATTCACACCGAATTTGCAATCCTCTGCGGCCACAGCCATATCGCAACTGGCGACCAATTGGCAGCCAGCCGCTGTGGCAATGCCATGCACCTGCGCGATCACCGGCTGGGGCAGGCGTTGCAGGCCGGTCATCACCTTGGAGCAGCGTTGAAAAAGATCAATGAAATAGGCGCGGCCCTTATCGTCCGAAGCACGCCCGGCCTGCATTTCCTTAAGATCATGGCCCGCGCAAAACGCCTTGCCCGCGCCGGACAGGATGACAACACGAATGGAGGGGTCAGTTTTGAGACTGTCGATCTGGGTTTGTAGCGCGGCCAACATGCCGTCCGAAAGGGCGTTCAGCCGTTGCGGCGCGTTCATGCGCAGATGCGCAATGCCATTTGTGTCGTGACGTTCCAACATTTCCGTCTTGCCCTTTCGTCAACCTCTCGCCAGCGTAATCACAAGTGAGCAGGGAGGGAAGCGTGCAAATAGTCGTACCAGCGGATGAGATGATGGCGTTTTTGGCCGAGGTGTTCCCTCAGGTCGATGGCATGTTTGGCATTGATCGGCTGGATGAGGAGTTGCTGGTCATGCGCCTACACGCCCATGAGCGGCATTTGCGCCCTGGCGGCACGGTCTCGGGGCCGGCGATGTTTTCGCTGGTCGATGTCGCGGCTTATGTGGCGACCATGGCGCGGGTCGGGCGCGAGGCGCTTGCGGTGACGACCCATTGTAGCATTGATTTCATGCGCAAACCCAAAGCCGGAGCGGATATTCTGGCGGAAGCGCGGGTGTTGAAGCTTGGCAAGGCGCTGAGCGTGACGGATGTTTTGCTGTTCAGCGAAGGTGAGGCGGAGCCGGTGGCCCATGCCTCATTGACCTATTCAATTCCGCCAAAGCGAGGGTAGGGGGCGCTGCCCCCGTCGCCAAGGGCGACTCCCCCGGGATATTTTGAGCCCAGAGAAACCAGGGTGTTTAGGGCATCAGTTTCAGAACATAGCCGGGCAGGGCGAATGCGCCTTGATGGACCTCGGGGGTGTAGTAATCCGGGGTCAGGTTTGCGGCTTGGAACCGGGTTTGCAGCGTTTCCAATGCCACATGACGTGCGTCGCTATCCGTGCCCCAGCCAAAGGCCATTGGACCCCCGGCATAGGTGGGGATGGTGGCCATATAGCAGGTCGCGTCGGCGAAGAGCGCCTGAAAGGCGCGCATGGTGTTGGTCAGCTCGTCCCCTTGCATGAAGGGCACGCCGTTTTGGGTCACCAGAATACCGCCCGGGGTCAGGGCGCGTTTTGCGTGACCATAGAAAGTGTCGGTGAACAGCACTTCGCCCGGGCCTATGGGATCGGTGCTGTCGACGATGATTACGTCGAACTTGTCGGCGGTCTCTTTCATGAAGAGTGCGCCGTCATTGATCACCAGGTTCAGGCGCGGATCGTCAAAGGCCCCTTGTGACAGGGTTGGCAGGTGCTCCTTGGAGAATTCCACCACGCCGGCATCGATCTCGACCATGGTAACATGGTCAACCGATTGATGTTTCAGCACTTCGCGCGCCATGCCACCATCGCCGCCGCCGATGATCAGCACATGTTTTGCCGCGCCATGGGCGAGGATCGGCACATGGGTCAGCATCTCGTGATAGATGAAGTTGTCGCCCTCGGTGGTTTGCACCACGTCATCCAGCGTCAGGATGCGCCCGAACGTGTTGTTGCGGAATACACGCAGGCGCTGATGCTCGGTCTTGCTGTCGTAAAAGACCTCTTCGACCTTCAAACCCTGGCCGTAATCGGCATGCAGCGGTTCGCGAATCCAGTCAGATGTGTCCGTACTCATGCCGCCACCACTTCGGTGATCAGGCCCTCGCCACGGCGCAGGGATTTGGTGCGCACATCATGGGTGCCAAAGGCTTCTTTCAGGACATCGACGGCCAGCCATGGCTTGGCATCGCCGCACATAAAGACGTCAAACGCGCCATAGCCGATTTCCGGCCAGGTGTGGACGGAGATATGGCTTTCGCTGAGCACGGCCACGCCGCTCACGCCCTGAGGGCTGAACTTGTGAGTGTGGATATGCAGCAGGGTGGCACCGCAGACCTCGATGATCTTGCGAAAGGCGTTTTGGATGCGCTGTTCGTCATCCAGCCCGTGACCATTGACCACCTCAATGATCACATGGTTGCCCGCATAGATGCTGTCCCCTTCACGGATGAAGTGGTCATGGCGATCTTCGTTCAGAACATCGCACACAGCGGTGATGGGGGAGTCCCCCTGTTTGTCTTCCTCTTGGGCGCCTGTTGCCAGACCGTACCCCAGTTGGAAGAGGTTGGCATCGGTCATGACGCGCCCCTTCGTTACCAGCAGTTCGTTCCAGTCGGTCCCTTAGCGCCCCCCGAAAGACTTCAGGTTGGGATCGGTTCCGAAAGTGGGGGTCACTTAGGGTCTTGGTCTGAGTCGATCAAGAAGTTTTTCGCAACACTGGCAAAAAACCGGATGCAGCGGGGGCTGCACCCGGAGTGACGCGCCGGGGATGGCGGCGCTATGGGCATCCGCCCTTGTGCCGAGACGCCTGTCGCGTCGCAGCATGGGGTCAACAGGGGCGGATACCCGTGGCAGGAGAACTGGAGTTACCCCTGCCAGAAACGTTTTTCGATTTCGGCGCGCGCGGCTTCGCGATCAATGCCGATATCATACAATTGATAATCGCTCAGATGGCGCAACTCATTGCGCGTCGAGTGGCGTTGTCCCCATTTGGTCAGCGCCGCCGCGAAACGAACCGCAACGCCAGCCAGAGCCGGCACGGTTGGTGCAGCATCAAGAAGGGAGAGGGCGGGTTTCAGCGCAGGCTGTGCCATGGGAAAATCCTTTCAATTGTATTGACACAATGCAATGTCTTGCAGTAATTGTTCTGATACAGATTCTTGATACACTGGTCGAGAGAAACATTGTAATGGATACAATTGAGACTCTTTATGCGGCGCAGACAGATGGTCCGAAATACAAGGCCGTCGCGCAATCCATCCGTCAGGCGGTGGATGTCAAAGTCTTGGCTGAACATGAAAAGCTGCCGCCAGTGCGTGACCTTGCCTGGCGTTTGCAAATCACGCCGGGCACTGTGGCGCGCGCCTATAGCATCCTGACAGAAGAGGGGGTTCTATATGCCGAAGTGGGGCGTGGCACCTTTGTCTCGGGTGAGAAAACCCATTTATCTCAACGGGATCTGAACCGTGATCGCCAATGGGAACGCCACATCGCCCCGCTTGAAACGGATAGTGTCAGCCTGTTTTCTCCGGTGCTTCCGGACCTTGGGCAGGTCGCTTTGATCCATGAAAGCTATGCCAGGATGGCAACGGATCCCAATGTCGATCTGATCTCTTATCCGGGTTTGCAGGCGGAAACACGGGCGCATCGTGCGGCCCTGCGTTGGTTGTCGGATACGGACTTGGGGCCGGTGCAAGAGCAGGATATGGTGCTGTCTTTTGGCAGTCAGAACGGTTTGTCCTTGATTTTGCAAACGATTTTGAAGGGGCCGAAGCCTGTGATCCTGGTCGAGGAGCTGTCTTACCCAGGGTTTCGGCGCGCCGCACGCTTGTTACGCGCCGAGATTGTGGCGGTTCCAATGGATGATCACGGGATTGTACCAGCGGAGCTTGACCGGCTTGCCCGCAAATATGACGCGCAGGTGCTTTGTACCTGTCCGGATGCGCACAATCCGACGGGGCTGACAACACCGCTGTTTCGGCGCCGCGAAATTGCCGATGTGGCCCGGCGGAGTGGCCTCCATATAATCGAAGATGAATCCTATCGTCTGCCCGAGGCGAATTGCCCAACCTATCGCGCTTTGCTGCCCGATCTTGGCTGGTTCATCACCTCGATTTCCAAATCACTCACACCTGCATTGCGCGTCGGCTTTGTCATCTCGCCGCGCCCGTTTCGGCAAGCGATCCGGCAGACCACGGTGCACGGGCATTTCGGTATGGCGCAACCATTGGTCTATGCGACCGAGGATTTGTTGTCACGACAAGAGACTTTTGACGTGATGGATGCCATTCGCGCCGAGATGCGGCGCTATGTACATGCCGCCGTGAATGCGCTGGGGGGCTTTGACATAACTTGGCAGGATGATGTGCCCTATATTTGGTTGCGTCTGCCCGAGGGCTGGCGGGCCTCAGCCTTTGCACAGGCGGCCGAGGCGCAGGGGGTGCAAGTGCGCACCGCCGAAGATTTCGTGCCCCGTACCGGTTTTGCGCCCCATGCTGTACGTATGGCGATCAATGCGGGCGTCAGTTTGCGCAGTTTTGAGTCGGCCATGGCGCGTTTGCGGGCGCTTTTGGATAATCCTCCGGCTGGGTTTACTGTTTGATTGCGTTAAAATTTATGGGGTAAGATAATACCATATTTGTAAAGTGTTGTTTTTCAACGTTTAAATCGGCAAAACTGTCATTGACTGCGAATATGACATGTTTATAACCCCGCTATCGGATTTTGGGCCGGGCCAGATATGGCGCGGCCCTTGCTACTCGAAATGGAAACAGACCCATGAAAACCTTCTCTGCTACACCGGCAGACATCGAGAAGAAGTGGATCATCATCGACGCCGAAGGCGTGGTGCTGGGCCGTCTTGCCTCGATCATTGCCATGCGCCTGCGTGGCAAGCACAAGCCGTCCTTCACGCCTCATATGGATTGCGGCGACAACGTTATTGTCATCAACGCTGACAAAGTTCAGCTGACCGGCAAGAAGCGCGAAGAAAACTACTACTGGCACACCGGTCATCCCGGCGGCATCAAGTCCCGCACCAAGGCCGAAATCCTGGAAGGCGCGCATCCTGAGCGCGTTGTGGTCCAGGCGGTCAAGCGCATGCTGCCAGGCAACCGCCTGTCCCGCCAGATCATGACAAACCTGCGTGTTTACGCCGGTTCCGAGCACCCCCACGAGGCCCAGAGCCCCGAGGCGCTCGACGTCAAGTCGATGAACAAGAAAAACACCCGGGTATAAACAATGTCTGATCAGATCAATTCTTTGGAAGAGCTGGCCGGCGTTGCAGGCGTCGACGCCCCCGAGGCTGAAGTTGTTGCACCGCGTGAGCCGGTTCGTGACGAGCTGGGCCGTTCCTATGCCACCGGTAAGCGTAAAGACGCTGTTGCCCGCGTTTGGATCAAGCCAGGCTCCGGCAAGGTTGTCGTAAACGGCAAAGACCAGGACAAGTATTTCGCGCGTCCCGTTCTGCAGCTGATCCTGCGCCAGCCGTTCCAGGTTGCTGGTGTCGAAGGTGAATTCGACGTCTACGCAACCGTCAAAGGCGGCGGCCTGACCGGTCAGGCCGGTGCGGTCAAGCACGGTATTTCGAAAGCTCTGCAGCTGTACGAACCCGCGCTGCGCGCGCCTCTGAAAGCCGCTGGCTTCCTGACACGCGACAGCCGTGTTGTTGAACGTAAGAAATACGGTAAGCGCAAAGCCCGCCGTTCCTTCCAGTTCTCCAAGCGTTAATTTTTGGCCCTTGGCCAGAATTTGCGAAAGGGCCCGTGTTTCACGGGCCCTTTTCTTATGTGGCCTTTCGTTTGGGCGAGGCCGAGCTGTGGTTTTCTTTTGAGACCGAAGAGGTTAAGTCACCTGAACCGCCCAAGTCATTCTCGCGCGAGGAAGCCGTCCCAGATGTCCGATCACACTATCAATTTGGAACTGGTTTATCTCTCCAGACAAAAGAATTACGGCAGTGTCGAGTTGCGGGTGTTTCAACTGGCCAGGATTATCGAACAGCACACCAAAGGGGCTGTGTCGGTCAAGCTGGTCACTTATCCGTCCAAATGGCGGATTCGTCAGTTGATTTGGGCCATGACACGGCCCAAGGGCTCGGTCCTGCTGTTTTCAAAGTCCTGTTTGAAAGTGTTGAAACCGTCTATTTTGGCGCTTTGCAAAAGGCGCCGCTGTAAGACGATCATGGATTATGTGGACGGGGATTTGGACAATGCCCGCGACCTTGCGCCGGACCTTCATTTAGCTTGCTCCTTTGAGGCGAAAGAAGAGTTAGAGCGGATCATCTTTGGTAAGAATGAGGGTGTCGGCGAAAACGTAGGCCTGCTGCATCACAACACCGACACGCGTCTCGAGCATGCTCGGGTCAAGCCAGCGGAACGCCTTTCGCCGGTCTATATCGGTGATCTGGCCAATACTGTTCATGGGGCCGAATTGGACGGGCTTGTTCGCTATGTCCCGTTTGAGCGCGCGACCGAGATATCTGATGTTGAGAAAGTCATCGAAGACACGAATTTTCATATCTGCGTGCGCAACCCGAATGCAAAGTACAAAGGCAATGTCCGCAAACCCTTTACCAAGGGCTTTCTTGCTGCCCATGTTGGCGCGCCGGTTCTCGCATGGCGGGGTGATGTCGAGGCGCATCGTTTCTTAGGCGAGGATTATCCATTTTATGTTGACGAGCCGACGCCGGAGGCAATCGTAAAAGCCATTGATTTTGCTAAACAAAGCTTTGGCGGCCCGGTTTGGGCGCGTGCGCTTGAACGTATGGAAGATATCCGCCAGCAGGTGAGCAATCAGCAAATCGCGATGAGCCTGGTCGCTTTGCTAACCAAGGGTGAGGCTCAGGATTAACTATCCGGCTCAATCAGCCCAAGCCCTCGTAGATAGACGCCAATCCCGGTCTCAAGCAGATCTTCGGGCGGGAAGGGGGCCTGGGTGCCGGGGGAGTTTCGGGCGAATAGCTCGACAACCCCGTGGCTCATCGCCCAGATATGGGCAGAGAACATCGCCGGAGGTGGACGTTTTTCGGGTGGGATATGTTCTGACAGCTCGGTGGCGGCCCGTTCCAAAACGCCACGCGCCTTGGCCGACACCGCGGCCAGTTCCGGCGAGTGCTGGACGCTGATGCCGCTTTCGAACATTGCGATATAATGACCGGGATATTTGCGCGCAAAGGCGAGATATGCGCGACCAGTGGCCTCAAACGCAGCCAAAGCCGAAGGTTGGCCGCTGTCATAGGCAAATTGCATGACATCTGCGAAAATCTCATAGCCTTGCCGAGCGGCTTCTGCAATGAGATCCTCACGGCCCGCAAAATGGCGATAGACCGCGGCCGGTGTCACGCCCGCCAGCTTGGCCGCCTCAGACAGGGTAAAGCCTGTCGGGCCCTTTTCCTCGATTAGCGTCAAGGCAGATTCGACAAGAGCCTGACGGAGATTTCCGTGATGATAGCCGCGTTTAGGCATGTTTCTTAAAGTTCCGCTTCACCTGTCACGCCCCCCAAATTTCCGGACCGCCGCAGATCTTGCTGTCGATCTCCCCAATGGCTTTGGCGTCTTTGCGGGCATAATCGAGCTTGTGCAGAACATGGCGAATGGCGGCCAATCGCGCGCGCTTCTTGTCATCGGTTTTGATCACGGTCCAAGGGGCGGCTTCGGAATGGCTGCGCTTTAGCGTTTCTGCAATGGCCTCTGAATAGGCATCCCATTTCTTCAACCCCTCAACATCAATCCAGCTCAGCTTCCACTGTTTCAACGGATCGCTTTCGCGTTTCAGAAAGCGACGCAATTGTTCGGCACGACCGACATTGAGCCAGAACTTGAACAGGTGAATGCCCTCATCCACCAACATGCGTTCAAAATCAGGGGTTTGCGTGAAAAAATGCGCCCGCTGTTCCGGCTCGCAAAAGCCAAAAACATGTTCCACAACACCGCGATTGTACCAGCTGCGATCAAAGAAAACGATCTCGCCCCCGGCGGGAAGATGATCGATATAGCGCTGGAAATACCATTGTGTGGCCTCGGTTTCCGTCGGTTTGGACAAGGCCACAACCCGCGCGCCACGCGGGTTGAGGTTCATGCGAAACCGGCTGATGGTTCCGCCCTTACCGGCGGCGTCGCGACCTTCAAAGACAATCGCAACCCGTTCGCCGGTCTCCTTGACCCAGGCCTGCAACTTGACCAGCTCAATCTGCAAGGCGTCCATGTCACGCTCGTATGCCTTGCGCTTCATCTGCTGATCATAGGGGTAGCCTTGATCCAGCACGTCATCCTTGTCTGCCTTGGCGATGGCGTCGCGCACCTCTTTGGGCGCGTCTTTGTCGTAGAACGCGGATATGGCACCATCAAAGGGCAGGGGCATGGCAAATCCTCTCTGGTCAGCGGGCCTAGGCCCAATCACATATGGGGGTCACTATGTGATGTTAACAGGCTTAACGCAAATCCTGAGGGTTATGAGCCGGGCGCGCGACGATCTTTGACCTTGAGCCCGATATCAGAGCGCTTGAACGGCGTGGTCTGATAGATCTCATTGATCCAATTGCCATAAAGCAGATGGGCATGGCTGCGCCATCTGTTCTGTGGTTCCTGGCTCGGGTCGTCATCCGGGTAATAATTGGCGGGCACATTGATCGGTTTGTTTTCGAAAACATCCCGGTCATATTCTTCCTTCAGAGTGCCGCTGTCATATTCCAGATGGTTAAAGATATAGAGCGCGCGATGGTCGGGATCTTCGACCAGACACGGGCCGGTTTCCTCGGAATCGATCAGGATCGGCAGACCGGCATCGGTGATCTCTTCGCGCAGCAATTCGGTCCAGCGCGACACCGGAATGACCATATCATCCGAGAACCCGCGCAGATAGGGCGAGGCAGGCGCATTGTTGCGGTGGCGCACACAGCCAAAGGCTTTGGCATCTAGAATGTGTTTGGCCACATTGTGGAAATAGTAAATCATCGCCATGCCACCCCAGCATACGCCAAAGGTGGAATGCACATGGGTTTGGGTCCACTCAAAGACCTGTTTCAACTCGTCCCAATAGGTGACGTCCTCGAAAGGCAGATGTTCGATAGGGGCCCCGGTGATGATCAGGCCATCAAACTTTTCACCGGTCGCCAAAACATCGGAAAACGGCCGATAAAAGGTTTCCATATGGTCGGCGGCGGTGTTCTTGGTTTTGTGTTCGCTCATGCGGATCAAAGACAGCTCGATCTGCAAGGGGGTCGCACCAATCAGCCGGGCAAACTGGTTCTCGGTTTGGATCTTTTTCGGCATCAGGTTCAGCAAACCGATGCGCAGGGGGCGAATATCCTGCCGCGAGGCTGCATCCTCGGACATGACCATCACGCCTTCGTTCGAAAGAACGTCATAGGCGGGCAGGTCAGAGGGCAGTTTGATAGGCATGATACGATCCTGATTTGAGGATGGGTTAAATAAGTAAGCGTTTGGTAGAGGGCAAGGATTTAGCCGCGATTTGCAAGGCCTTTGCCGATCACATCTGTGAAATCTTGCTGGTCGCGGACTTCGGCCATATCCGAGGCCTCAATCGTGATGCCCCAGTTTGTCGCCATGGCCTCATATAGCGGCTGACGATGGGCCAGCGCCTTGGCATAGGTCCAGCGAATAAAGGTATCCGGGTCGACATCCTCGGCGCTCTGGCCGGATTCTTCCAGGTAATCCGACCAGGCCTTGGCCAGGAATTGCGGCTGATAGGCCATCGGTTTTGGCGCTTTGTCAAAGCGGCGGATCAATTCCTGGGTGTGATCTTCGCTGCCCTTGATCCAAACCATAAGCGCCTGATCTGACAGAGGTTTCAGGATCGCGTCATTGGGGTTTTGCGGATCGACCCATTCGCAAATTGACCCGCCGGTGTCACAGATAAAATGCGGGTAGCCATAGAGATCCTGGGCGCGATCAATGAAATATTCCGTGTCCAGCAAAGCCTGCCGTTCGGCGCGTTCGAACTGCGCCTGGCGACGTTTATATTCGTCAATCGGCACGCCGCCGCGTTCCACATTGCCCGGCTTGCCCAGATAGGCCGCCACCGGCGAGAGGTTTTCAAAGCTGATGTTGGAGCCGATATAGATCGAATCCGTCATGAGCAATTCGCGCAGAAACGGGTTCTTCATCGCTTCGCGCTTGGCGTTGTCCGCGATATATTCGCCCATATAGCGCGTGCCGATGCGGTAATCGATGGAATAGTGGAACCAATCACCACTGTCGCGCAACACATTGGACACAGTGGTTTTGCCAAGACCCGACATGGCAAACAGCACGACGCGCTTTTGCGCAGCCTGATGCCATTCCTGTTCCGTGTTGTACCGCATGCCTGCCCTCTTCTGCCGCAATCTCAGAATTGGATTACGCGGGTCGGAGCAAGAGGTCAAATATGACGTGTTTTCTGATTACTAGGCCCGTAAACATGTCAACGAAACCGGTGATGGCTAAAGCCGCGCTGCAGAACCATAAAAAGCCCTTA
This sequence comes from Tropicibacter sp. R15_0, assembly GCA_017744045.1. Taxonomy (GTDB): domain Bacteria; phylum Pseudomonadota; class Alphaproteobacteria; order Rhodobacterales; family Rhodobacteraceae; genus Pelagimonas. The sequence continues at coordinate 171,243 of JAGHRD010000002.1, forward strand.
AGCTGTTCAGCTTAAGGGCTTTTTATGGCTCCGGCGGTAGGGATCGAACCTACGACCAATTGATTAACAGTCAACTGCTCTACCGCTGAGCTACGCCGGAACACTGTGTCGATGATTGTCATCATCTCGTGTGAGGGGGTGTATAGCCATGTGGATTCCGGGCGTCCAGAGGGTTTGTAACAAAAATGCAGATTTTTTTCGCGGGCGCTTAATTCAGTTTGAAAACCGCCTCTTCGTCAAGATCTCCGGTGGGTGAAACGCGAGATTGTTCCATCAGATCAATGAGATGCGCAAGAACATTGCGAGAGGCTGCAGGCAAGAGCGCGGCGGGCGTATCGGTATAGACCATCTCGGCAATCATGCGGGCACTGGCAGGCCCCTGGTGCAGGGCCTTCAGAATCCCGTCTTCGCGAGCCAGGCGGTGATTCAACAGAAATTCGATCCGCTCCTGCGGATTCTCAACCGGGGCACCGTGCCCTGGAAAGAACCGAGACCAACTCATTTTCGACAACCGGCGCAGGGAGGCCATGAAAGCCCCGAGGTCGCCATCCGGTGGTGACACCAAAGAACTGGCCCATCCCATGACAAGATCCCCAGAGAACAAAAGATCATCGCGCAAGGAAAAGGCGAGATGGTTGGCCATATGCCCAGGCGTGTGCAGAGCGGTTAAGCTCCACCCGCTTCCCGACACCTGATCACCATCAGCAAGGGGGATATCGGGATTGAACTCTGAATCGACCCCTTCGCCGCCACCCACGCAACCGGAATCGGCCAAAGCTTGCATGGCGGCACTGCGACCTGCCTCAGCGGGGCCAAATCCGTAGATTGGCGCGTCAAAGTGTTGGGACAACCGTTTCGACAGGGGTGAGTGATCGAGATGTGCATGGGTGACCAGAATATGGGTAATTGTCTGACCTTCACCCAATGTAGTCAGAAGCGCCTGAAAATGAGCCGCGTCATCCGGGCCCGGATCAATGATGGCGAGATCGCTGTCGCCAATCAGATAGGTATTGGTGCCGCGATAGGTCATGGGCGAGGGGTTGGGGGCCAGAAGGCGGCGAACCCCTGGTGCAACTTCTTCTGGTACTCCGGCGACCGGGCGGAACTCCGGTTGTGGATCTTGCATGGCCTGTCCTTTTCGAATGGCACTGCGGTATTGCTTTGTTTAGGCTTAGACCATGTCTTTCAAATGGCTCAAACACTATATGCCGCGCAGCCTGTACGGGCGGGCGGCTTTGATTCTGGTCTTGCCGGTTGTCACGCTGCAACTGTTGATCTCAGTCATATTCATTCAACGCCATTTCGAGGGCGTCACCCAACAGATGAGCCGGGAGTTGGCGCGGTCGACCAATCTTGCTTTGGAGCGGGCCGAAGCGTCGCCCGAAACTCTGCGCGGGCTGGACCTGAAACTGACGACCATTCCTGAAACCGATCTACCAGCCGAGAATTTTCGCCGATGGTATGACTTTACCGGCCTGGTCGTGATCCGCGAATTGAACAAATTCATCCCGAATCTACAACGTGTGCAACTGCCCGATGATGGCCGGGTTCTGTTATATGTTCAGCGCGGCGATGAGCTTTTGCAGCTCACGGTGAACAGGGGCCGCGTTTCGGCGTCCAATCCGCATCAGCTTTTGGTCAACATGGTTTTCTTTGGAATGCTGATGACGTTGATTGCGTTTCTTTATCTGCGCAACCAGTTGCGCCCCATTACCCGTCTCGCCGCCGCTGCCGAAGCTTTTGGGAAAGGGCGCCACGTGAGTTATTCACCCTCCGGTGCTGTTGAAGTCCGGGCGGCCGGTCATGCGTTTCTGGATATGCGCGCGCGGATTGAGCGCCATATTGAACAGCGCACGATGATGTTGTCGGGCGTAAGCCACGATCTGCGCACACCGATTACGCGCCTGCGATTGGGCCTGTCGCTACTGGAACCCGAAGACCGCGAACCGCTCGAAAAAGACGTTGAAGAAATGCAGCGCTTGATCGACGCTTTCCTGGATTTCGCACGGGGCGAGGCCGAGGCAGGCGACGCGGAGCCTGTGGACCCAACGCAATTGGTGGCTGACGTGGTAGAGGATGCCACACGCGCTGGTCAGGATGTGACCTTGACCGAGACCCAAGGCAGTGGAGAGGTTCCTTTGCGTCCCAAAGCCTTGCGGCGGGCGATTGAAAATCTGGTCGGGAATGCTGGTCGCTATGGCAAGACCTGTCATGTCTCGGTGAACCTGTCGGGTAAGGCCTTGCGCATTCGGGTCGAGGATGACGGACCGGGAATCGCCGTTGAAGATCGCGACCGCGCTCTGCGCCCCTTTGTGCGACTGGATCCGGCGCGAAATCAGGATCGCGGTTCGGGCGTTGGTTTGGGGCTGGCGATTGCGGCGGATATCGCCCGCGCCCATGGCGGCGTTCTGCGGCTGGGCGAAAGCGATGCGCTTGGCGGGTTGCGCGCGGATATTGTTATCGGGCTGTGATCCAAGTCGCATTTGAGGTCTCACTCGCGGACTTGTTTAATAAAATCCGCGACTTTCGCCCAATTTTGGCCACGAACCAAACACCTCAGCGCGTCTTTGAGAGGCGAGAACCGTCCCATGAGCTGCTGATGCGGCACCGGAATTCAGATCATGGGAGCCCCGATCCAATGGGTATTACAACACTTGTCACGCTCGCTTCGCTTGGCCTTGCCTCTGTGCCATCCACCGCTCCAACCGGAGAGGTGTTGGCACAGGCCAATCCGTTTATTTCCACGCAAGGGATCGCCGTGCCGCGCGGTGATTACATGACGACGGCCAAGGGCTGCACCTATCGTAAAACCCAAGCTCCGGGACATCCGCCGCGTTGGATTTTGGTGGTGAACCCGCAACGACTGGGCCTGCCCAAGCCACCCAAAGGCTGCCGTGGCATGATGTAGGGATCAAAACCTTTCTGAGCCGTCGGCAATCGCGTCCAGAAAGGCACCAAGTTTATGACGGTCGAGCGGCTTTGGCAGCAGCTCGACCGTTTGCTTTTTGCAAGCCTCTTTCAGTGCATCGGTTCGGTCGGCGGAAATGATGGCGCAGGGTAGGGGGCCAAGGCGCGACTTGATCTCGGAAAACAGATCGAGCCCGGACGGCCCTGGCCCGAGTTGATAGTCGAGCAATAACAGGTCGGGCTTGAGATCCAGGTCTTCGAGCAGGCTGAGCGCCGAGGCCGCATCCTCGGCCTCGATCACATGCACGCCCCAAGATTCCAGCATTACGGTCAATGCCCGGCGCAGTTGAGTTTCGTTTTCGACCAGCAAAACCACAAGGCCGGCCTGCGCCAATCCCACAGGGGCGGCAATGCGTCGGCTGACCTGTTTGTTGCGCACGGACCGGCCTGACAGGGGAACGGTCACCTTGAAACAACTGCCCGCGCCAAGGCTGGAGCGCAGATCCAAGGCGTGCCCAAGCCGTGTGCAGGCACGTTCAACAATCGCCAGCCCAAGCCCAAGCCCTTCGTTATCGCTGGCATTTGGGTCCAACCGACGGAATTCCTCAAAAATGGCCAGCTGATCCTCTTCACTGATACCGGGGCCGGTGTCCCATACCTCGATCCGCGCGGAATCGGCGATGCGGCGCGCGCCAACCAGAACCTTGCCTGTCTGAGTATAGCGGATGGCATTGGAGACCAGGTTTTGCACGATACGGCGGAAATAGGCCGGATCGGTATCGACGATGACCGAGCTTGGCACATATCGCAGTTCCAACCCATGGTCGCGCGCCAACACGTCGCCTTCATCACAAAGGGGACCAAGCACATCGTCCAAGGCAACCGGGCGCACGTCAAAGGAAATCCCTTCATCTGAATCCAGCTTGGAGATGTCCAGCAAGGCGTCAATGATCTGCTCGGCACTGCCCAGGGCCGCCTCGGCCTTGCTCAGAACCGCGCGATCGGTGCCGGGTTGGTCACGGTCCGCCAGCGAAGCAATAAAGAGCTTGGCCGCCGATAAGGGTTGCAGCAAATCATGGCTGGCTGCTGCCACAAAACGGGATTTAGATGCATTGGCGCGTTCCGCAGCTGCCAACGCGTCCTCAAGCTCCATGGTCCGTTCGACCACACGACGTTCCAGGATTTCGTTGATTTCCGCGAGTTTCTGCGCCGCTTCGCGTTCGGCGGTGACATCCGTCACCGAAATGACAAAACCCTGATCCGGCATGCCGCGACCAAAGACTTGCAAGGTCATGGTCGTGCCGTGTTTGATCTCGAAACTGATCGGACCTTGCGGGCGGCCAGAATAGGCCCAGTCGCGAAACCCGTCCGGTCCAATGCCACGAGTGAAAACGATCTGGTCATCAAGCTGCTGCAACAGGCTGGAGAAAGACGCCCCCAATTGCAGCCGACGGGCGGGCAGAGCCAACAACGTACCAATTTTTCGGTTCCATCCAACCAGACGGGCGTTTTCGTCAAAAACACAAACCCCTTGGTTCAAATGATCCAGGGTCGCGCGGATCATACGGGTTTGTTTGTCCTTGAGGCGGTCACGCTCTTGACGCTCCAGACGGATGAGGTCGGTCACATCGGTTTGCAACACAACCGTGCCACCATTTGATGTGCGATGCTCTGACACTTGCAACCAGCGATCTTGCACCAAGCGGACGTTGAACATGACATGCCGGTCACGGTGGCTTTTGAGCCTCTGTTCCGCCCATTTGTCGGATGTCATGCCGTCGGGCAAAGCCAAGTATGTCGAATGGCTGATTTCTTGGACATAGGTGTCAAAAGGAAGGCCGGGGTGAAGAACTTCTGTTATGTCTTTAAAATCACGGCAAAAACGGGAATTGCACATCACGAGTATGTCGAGCGGATCAAAAAGAGCAAACCCCTCGGAAACGGTTTCGATTGCATCTGCCAGGTTGCGGCGCGCGGCTTCGGTTTCTTCGTTCGCTTGCGCCAGTTGCGAATTGGACTGATGCAACAGATCAAGCGTGCGTTCCAATTCATTTGTCCGCTCGCGCACCCGCTTTTCCAACAGGGCGGCACGTTCGAATTGAACATAGGCGGCGCTTGATTGTTCGGTCCCGTATTCGACACGCTGCATCAACGCGTCGGCGATTTTCAGCAGCTTTTCATTTTGACGTTCGAGGCTGTCGGTCGGATCAACAAGTGACATGCCTATCCATCCTCACGGGCGACGGGCGGAAAGATGGCGACTCCGGTCAGGGTCTGATTGACATGCAGCCCCCCGATCTGTTCGCCATAGGTTGAAAAGCCGACAACGTTGTGGCGTTTCAATATGTTTGAAATCTCGTGATTTTTCTGAGTTTGCTCTGCCTCAATCCGACGCAAGAGACAGTCACAGCCCAGAATGTGATCCGGCGCGACATCTTCGCTGAATTTGGACAGGCCCGCTTCAAGATGGGTTGCCATGTCCTGATGCTGAGCCAGCGTCAGCACCATGCCCTCGTTCACGGCGGAAAAGAAAACGAGTTCACCGTTTTCGTTGACCCGCTGAATGGCGCGCACATGATGGGTATCGCCCAAGCGCACAACAACCGGATGAGAGGCAAAGGTAAAGGCCGAGAGTTGATAGGGGTCTTTCCCGGTCAGACGGGCATATTCCTTGGCCGCCGGTTCGGCATTTATCTCTGTCACAAGACGATTGGCCGGATCTGCGCCAGTCACCACCATACGCGTTTCGGTCGGAATGAGATGATCAAGGCTGAAGACGCGAACCGGGCAATGGCTGCGCACCAGAGCGACAACGGCCGCATCCTGACGAATGGCCCCATTATAGGCCAGCCATGTCTGACCAAACTCGGTTCCGTCGCCCGAAGAGCCCCCGAAAAGTGGCATGGTCCCCAGCCCAGAGGCCAAAACGCCGGTCAGCTTTTCCTCACACAAGGACAGCCCATCAACCAGCAGAAAGGCAAATTCCGACTCCATCGTGTCGGCGCGCTGGTTTAATTCGATGCGTTGCTGAATGAGCGTGTCGACCACGCTTTGCTCATCCATTTTGCTTATGTCGTCAATGACATAGGTAGAGGTCGCAAAGTTTTCTTCGGGAAAGCCTATGGCGATGATTTGCCCATCTTCATAGCCATTCTCCCCAAGCTCACCTGCGGTCGTACAAGACAGCACATCGGCCCCCGCGAACAGGGTTTGGGCTGCGCTTGTCAGGGCAGCAAAATCCGCTTCTGGGCTGACAAATAGACAGACCATTGAAAATGGCCCGTCCCCCAATTGATTGCACAGGCTTTGCGCCGGATTTGGCGCATCAGCTTGGACCTGCGCAATGCGCAAGGCCGGCAATCGTGTCATCTCCTCCCGAGCGGAGCTGTTATTCGCTCCGTCCACTCTTTTAAGTCCTCAGTTGTCGTCCAAGGATAGGGGGCCTAGCCGTCGCTTGGCAAGACCCGCGAAAACCGTGCCTCTTGCGCGACCAGCACGGCTTGGGTGCGCGATTGCACCCCCAGTTTGCGCATAATCGCGGTGACATGCGCTTTGACAGTTGTTTCTGCGATTGAAAGATCAAAGGCGATTTGCTTGTTCAGCTTGCCCTCGCAAATCAGATGCAAGATCCGGGCCTGCTGGTTGGTCAGTGATGCCAGCCGGGTCAGCGCCTCGTCGGGAGAGCCTTCTTGCCCACCCTGGGGATCGATATAGTCGTCGGGAACATAGCTCTGTCCCGCCACCACGGCCTCATAAGCGCGACGGAAGACCGAGCGCTGTGAGTGTTTGGGCACAAAGCCATTAGCACCGGCCTTGAGCGCGTGACTGATCATTCGGTTATCCGCCATGGATGAGGCGATGATGATCAAGGCATCCGGCGCGGCGGTCCGCAACCGTACAACCCCGTCCAAGCCGTTCACATCGGGCAAGTTCAGATCAAGGATGATCAACCCAATGCTGCTGTCCTGACCCACGATTTGAAGCGCTTTTTCAAGCGTGCCTGCAGTGCGAATTTCCGAAAAATCGGCAATGGATTGTAGGGTCAGGGTAAGCGCATCGCAAAACAACGGGTGATCATCGACAACCAGGGCTGTGGTGGGTTCGTCTCGCTGGTCGGATGCTGTTTGCGGGGTCATGTCGCCTTGTCTTTATGTTGTCTTTTGAGGTTTCAAGATCAGACTATAACGGTCTGGCGCTCAGGTCTCTTACCGAAAAGTCGCATAAGGACCAGACCCTAAGACAGCAAAACGGCGGGGAACCCCCCGCCGCTTTTTCGTTTGATCGTCCTGTACGGGCTTATTTGTCTTCCCACCACCACACGTCGGATTGCCAGGTGATCCAATCGCCATAGACCGGAATACGCTCGGGATAGCTAAGCTCTTTGGCATGGGCGAGACGGCCGTCAGTAAAGTTGTAGAATGGCAAATAATAACGCCCAGCCATAATGATACGATCCAAAGCCCGTGCTGCGACAATGAGCTCTTCTTCGTTGGTGGCTGTAACCAACTTTCCGATCATTGCGTCTGCGGCTTTAGACTGCATACCTGACAAATTGTTGCTACCTTCTGCCCCCGCTGCATTTGAACTCCAGTTTTTGTATTGTTCGTTGCCTGGGCTAAGGGACGCTCCGCGACGCGTCCGTGTCATGTCGAAATCGAACTCATTGATACGGCCACGATATGCCGCCGAATCCAATACCTGGACCGACGCTTCAATCCCCATACGATCCAGAGTTTCAACAAAGATATCGGCTATGGAACCGTCTTCCGAACTACCTTTCCTGAGGAGGATTTCGAAGGTGAAGGGTGTGCCGTCAGAGTCCTGCATGATGCCGTTCTGAATTGAGAAACCAGCCTCATTCATAAGCGCGATAGCCTTACGAATACCCTTGCGATTTCGAACCGACCCGTCCGAAACTGGCAATTCATATCCTTCCAAAGTGCCAGGCAACAGGTCGGCTTTGAACGGCTCGAGCAGATCTTTCACCTTGCCCTCCGCTTCGCCCGGCTGCATCGAGAGGGCGGAGTTAGAGAAGTAGGAGGTAATTCTCGGTTGACCGGATCTGGTCACAGTCTCGTTGATATATTCAAAGTTAAACGCGTGAAGCATCGCTTCGCGTACACGCCAATCCTTGAACTTCTCCCGGCGTGTGTTCATCACAAAGCCAGTCATGCCGGATGGGCGGGCATGAGGGATGATCGATTTGACAACTTCTCCTGCGTCAAGCGCTGGGAAGTCGTACTGAGTGCGCCATTTTTCAATGTTGAATTCACGGTTTGTGTTTAGAATTCCAGCTTTGAAGGCCTCAAACATGGCAGTTTCATCGCCAAAGAATTCCATGCGGATTTCATCAAAGTTCATGGTGCCGCGACGAAAGGGTAGGTTGTTGCCCCAATAGTCGGGATTGCGTTTCAGGGTAACGAAACGGCCCGCCTCATAATCGTCTACGACATAGGGTGACGAGGTGATCGGGATTTGATCCAGGCGTGAGGTTTCAAAATCCACACCTTCCCATTGCGCCTTTTTTAGGATCGGGCGCATGCCGACGATCAGGGCCAGCTCGCGATCTTCGACATTAAACGTGAACTTGACCTTGTTGGGGCCGGTCTGTTCCATGCTGCCGATTTTGCCCCACAACCCACGGTAGCGGCCATGCCCCTTGGTCCCAAGGGTCTCATAGCTCCACATCACATCCTCGACGGTGACCGGGCTGCCATCGGAAAAGCGCGCCTCATCGCGCAGGGTGAATTCAACCCATTCGCGATTCCGGCCGACCTCAATCGATTCGGCCAAAAGGCCATAAAGCGAGAAAGGTTCGTCCCAATTGCGCCCCATCAGGCTTTCGACTCCGAGGAAACGCAATTGCCAGGGCACTCGGCCCTTCTGGATAAAAGGGTTCAGGCTGTCAAAGCTGCCAACCTCACCCGCGGCGATCACGCCGCCTTTGGGCGCGTCGATGTTCACATAGGGCAGGGACACAAAATCCGGTGGAAGTACGGGTTCACCATACATAGCTATGCCATGCTGGGGCTCGGCAACCGCTAACCCACTGGAGAGAATCAGAGAAATGACGCCTGCGGTCAGTCTCGAATTTCGGAAAAAGTTTACGCTCATTTTGGCAACAATCCCTGTTAACCCTTGTTTTATTGATCCGCAGCCTACCGGTGCTTTTACGCCTTTTCAAACTTTTAGCTTGGACTCGGGCGAGGAAACGCTTATAACGAAGTCACTGCTCGATAGGTTTCTTGCCTGTATGAAACCTGCCTCAATGACTGAACCCCGGCCTTGCGCCGGGGTTTTTTTCTGCGTGCTTGGATGATGGTCTCTTGGGCATGCTGCGCTGAAAATGTACGCTTTCCCTTGCAAATATTGGCGATGCAGCATGTTATGCCGCACAAGCAAAGTCATTCACGTAAAAGGGAAGAGCACATGTCGCTTCAGGGAAAAACGGCCGTCATCACCGGATCCAATTCGGGAATCGGTTTGGGAATCGCTTGGGAAATGGCCAAGGCAGGTGCCGACGTGGTGATCAACTCCTTCACCGACCGAGAAGAAGACCACGCCATCGCCGCCGAGATTGCCAAGGAAACCGGCGTGACCGCGCGCTATATTCAGGCGGATATGTCCAAAGGCGATCAATGCCGTGACCTGATCGAAAAGGCTGGCAGCTGCGATATCCTGATCAACAATGCCGGGATTCAGCATGTGACCGCGATCGACGAATTCCCGGTTGAGAAATGGGATGCCATCATCGCGATCAACATGAACTCGGCCTTTCACACCACTGCCGCCGCTTTGCCCAAGATGCGCGCCGCCGGGTGGGGCAGGGTGATCAACATCGCTTCGGCCCATGGGTTGACCGCCTCGCCCTACAAATCCGCCTATGTCGCGGCAAAACACGGTGTCGTCGGCATGACCAAGGTTGTGGCGCTGGAAACCGCCCAAGAGCCAATCACTGCCAATGCGATCTGCCCAGGCTATGTTCTGACCCCATTGGTCGAGGCGCAGATCCCCGACACGATGAAAGAATACAACATGTCGCGTGAAGAGGTGGTCAAGAACGTCATGCTAACGCGCCAACCATCGAAGGAGTTCGCGACCGTGGAACAAATGGGCGGCACCGCGGTCTTCCTGTGCTCTAACGCAGCGGCGCAGATCACCGGCACAACCATCAGCGTCGATGGCGGCTGGACCGCGCTATGAGCGAAAAAGAGGCAGGGCGCGACAAGCTCGAAATTGATAACATGTACCTGTGCGGCTCGCGCTTTACCCGCGTGAGCCTCAAGGATGCTGTGTTCAAAGATGCGCATTTGATCGAGGCCACGCTTGATGATGTGAACGCGCAAGGGTTGAAGGTTGAAAACGTCAACCTGTCAGCCGCATGTTTTCACAACGTCAACATGTCGGATGTCTCGATCAAGAATGCGAACCTGCAAGGGGTCGCAATCTCGGATGCCAACATCACCGACATGACGATTGACGGGATCAAACTGTCTGATCTGATTGCCCTTTGGGATAAAACCCACGGGTAATCAGGGCCCCTCATCGGGGCCCTTTACAGCGCGGTTTCATTTGAAAACCGGGGCGCGTTTTTGCATCTGCGCAAAAATCGCTTCAAGCTGGTTGGGCTGTCCGATTACCTCGGCTTGCAATTCCGCCTCGCGCCGCAGGGTGATTTCTGCATCGCCAAGCCAGCAATCTTTCAACAATTGCTTATCGCGTCGGATCGCATCCGGGTTTTTGCCCGCAATCACTTCGGCTAGGGCGCGGGCTTCGGCCAATGGGTCGTCGACAACGCGAGTCACCAGTCCAAGCTGCGCGCATTCCTCGGCCTCGACGATACGACCGGTAAAGACCAACTCTTTGGCCACATCCATGCGCACCAGACGCGGTAGGGTCTGGGTGATGCTCATATCCGGGATCAAACCCCATTTGATTTCCATCACCGACATCCGCGTATTCGGCGCGGCCACTCGGATATCGGCACCCAAAGCGATCTGTGTACCCGCGCCATAGGTCACGCCCTGAAGCGCGGCGATCACTGGAACGTTGATTTCTTGCCAGACATAGCCCGGCTTTTGGAACATATTGGCCACTTCGCCGTCAGGGAATGTCTGTATCTGTTCAACCAGTTTGGCCGGGTTCATCGCTCCGGTGAAAAAGCCGGTATCGATGCCGGAACAGAAATTGTCGCCGGTTCCCGCCAACACGACCGAGCGAATGCTTGGGTCTGCCTTGATCTCCTCTCCAATGCGGGCCAGCCCTTCGAAGACCGAAAGATCCACGGCATTGTGTTTCTCGGGGCGGTTTAACCACACTTCGGCCACGTGATCATTGCGTTTGAGCAGAACGGTTTCAGTCATGGTGGCCTCTTATGTGGAATGTCGTGCCACAGGTATTCCCCGAGAAAACCGGTCTGAAAAGAACAAGTTGCCGTTTCCCGGGCACTCCGTCACGTCACATGGCATGAAATATCCCTGTCACGTTTTTCGACGACTGTTTCTGGCAATTCTGCGCGGCGGCGATTACCTTGAACAGGCCGATAGAGAGGACACGTAATGGTAAAGATCAACCTGGCCCTGCAGGGCGGCGGTGCGCATGGGGCTTTTACCTGGGGTGTCCTGGACCGGCTTCTCGAAGATGACGAGATCGAAATTTCCGCCATTTCCGGCACCTCTGCCGGGGCACTGAACGGTGCTGCGCTGAAATCCGGCCTGATCCATGGCGGGCGCGAGGGCGCACGTGAGAACCTCGACTGGCTTTGGTCGCAGCTTGGGGCAGGGGAAAGCACCACCCCGCAATGGATGCATCCCTGGCTGCCCAATCCCGGCATCGTGTCCAAGGCTGTCGAATATTCGCTGCCCTATATCTGGGGCGAGACGATGGGGCGCATGATGTCGCCCTATGCCTGGGGGCCAGCCTATCGCAATCCGCTGGAAAAGATCGTTGATCGTTTTGACTTTGACACAATCTGCGCAGAGGACGGGCCAAGATTCTATGTCGGGGCCACGCAGGTGCGCGAAGGTAAGATTCGGGTCTTTACCGGCAAACGGATCACGACCAAGGCCATTTTGGCCTCGGCCTGCCTGCCAACCCTGTTTCAAGCGGTTGAACTGGAAGACCCGGAAACCGGTGTGATCGAAGCCTTTTGGGATGGCGGATACACAGGCAACCCGCCGCTTTTCCCGTTTTTCGACAGCGCTTTGCCAGATGATATTATCGTCGTGAACATCAACCCGATGTTTCGCAGTCAGGTTCCGGTGACGCCACCAGAAATTCAGAACAGAATCAATGAGATCAGCTTTAACTCTTCGCTGCTGCGTGAATTGCGTGCCATCGAATTTGTTCAACGGCTGTTAAAACAGGGATCATTGCAGGCCGGGAGTATGAAGGATGTTCGCGTGCATATGATCGCTGATGATGACCTGATGAATGATCTCTCTGTGGCGACGAAAACCCTGCCCGTGCCATCCGTTCTGGCGCAGTTGAAAAAGGCTGGGCGCCGCGCTGCTGGCGGCTTTATCGACGCGCATAAAAAGGATCTGGGCAAAGCCCAGACCGCTGATTTGCGCGCTATGTTTGGTTAAGAGATCAGGGGCAGGGAGTCGAGACTGACCTGTATCAGGACGCCCTGCGCAACTGTTCCTCGATCGCTTCCTTGGCCTTTTCGCCATTGGGGTAGACCAAGCCAGCCGAGATCACCAATTTCGCGGCGTCTTCGATATTCATGTCCAGCTCGATCACATCCTCGCGGGGGAAAAACAGCAAAAAACCAGAGGTCGGGTTGGGCGTCGTCGGAACGAAAACTGAAATCAAATCGCCCATATTCTCTGCCTTTTCAGCGACTTCGCCCCTGGCGACGGTTGAAATGAAGCCGATGGCCCAGATCCCCTTGCGCGGATATTGGATCAAACAGGCCTTTTCAAAACTGCGCTCGGATTGGGCAAAAACCGTCTCGGCAAGCTGTTTGATCCCCGAATAGATCGAGCGCACCACAGGTGTGCGATCCACCAGAGTTTCACCAAAATTGATCATTGAGCGACCAATCAGCCCCTTGGCGATCCAGCCAACCAGAATGGTAAAGATCAAAAAGACGACAACGCCCAGACCGCGGACATTCACCTCGATCCGGTTTTCGCCCTCAAGTTCAAACCAACGATTCAGAATTTCAGCCGGGTGATAGGCGTCCGGGACGAAAGGCCAGACAAAACTGTCCACCCAGCCAATAACTGTCCAGATCAACCAGACAGTCAGGCCAACCGGAGCAATGACGATGATCCCCGTCAAAAAGGAATTGCGCAATCTGGCGATAAAGCCGGGGCGCTTGGTTTCCGGGTCAAATGGTGTTGTCATGGTCCGGTGTACTTTGAGTAGTGGTCACAGGGAAATTAAGGTCTGATTCACCTCGCGACAATGGTCGGAGGTCATTTCTGTGTCGTCATGCTTCTATTTTGCACAATTCTTGCGCGATTTCAGAGGCTAGTCGTGCGTTGTTCAGAACCAACGCGATATTTGCCTCCAGCGAACGGCCCTCGGTCAGCTCATAGATCCGCTGCAACAAATAGGGCGTTACATCCTTGCCTTGGATCCCATGAGTTTCGGCGTCCTTGGTTGCCTCGGCAATAATCGGAGCAAGGGTTTCGCGTGCAATTTCAGCATCTTGTGGAATCGGATTGGTCACCAATTGACCACCCGGCAGACCCAGCTTGGCCCGCATCACCTGAGCTGCGGCGATCTCAGCCGCGGAATCCATGCGCAGAGGCGCGCGCAACCCAACCTCGCGCGACCAGAAGGCGGGCAGCTGATCCTGGCCATAGGCAATGACCGGAACGCCTAGAGTTTCAAGCACTTCCAACGTTTTTGGCAGGTCGAGGATCGCCTTGGCACCCGCTGCGACAACAGTCACTGCGGTTTGACCTAGCTCTTGAAGGTCGGCGGAGATGTCAAAACTGTTTTCGGCGCCTTTATGCACGCCCCCAATGCCTCCGGTCGCAAAGACCGAGATACCGGCAAGTTTGGCGGCAATCATAGTCGCTGCGACAGTGGTTGCACCTGTGCGGCCTTGCGCCATGCAAACGGCCATATCGGCGCGGCTCAGCTTGGCGACACCTTTGGTCTGCGCCAGCTTTTCCAACTGCTCATCGGTCAGCCCGACATGCAGAGTGCCGCCAATAACCGCAATCGTTGCCGGTTCTGCTCCGTTTTCACGAACCGTGGCCTCGACCTGGCGCGCTACCTCAAGGTTTTGCGGCCAGGGCATGCCATGGGTGATGATTGTGCTTTCCAGCGCAACAACGGGCCGACCGTCTTGCAGAGCCTGGGCAACGGCGGGCGAGGGGGTAAAGATGGTCATATTGCGACTTCTCCGGAAACGTAGGATGCAGCGGCGTGCAAGGCGCGACTCAGGGCGTCGGCACGATTTGCGCCGTCACATTCTGCGGCGATATGGGCCGCCATAAAGGTATCACCGGCACCGGTCACACGGGTGACCAACACTTCGGGCGGCGACTGACTGATCAAACCATCCTGGGTGGCGTCACAACAGCTATCACCGCCATTGGTCACCAAAACCCGAGACGCTCCTCTTTCCAATAATTTAGCCGCTGCTTCTGAAGCGGTTTCAAAAGAGGCCTGACACAGAATTCCAGCTTCTTCGAGGTTCACGTAAAGCGTCCCGCGTCCTTCGCGAACAAAGGGCAAGAGGCGCTCAGCCTTGCCCGGACTGGCAGGCGCAACGCGCAGATCAGCGGCAGAAAAAGAGTCGCTGACCGCGATTTTCTCGAGCAAAGCAGCGGTGAGATTGCCATCAAGTGCGATCAGACCGTCAAAGGGTTTTTCCGGATTCCCCAACGGGCCAAAGTTCAGTGGATTCAGTATCTTGTCGCCCGCAGCTTCCAAGGAATGGGCGTCTGCGATTGCTGCGATCAACCCGTTAGCACCTTCAATCGCCATGTAACGATCCGTTGGGAGGTCAGCTGAGCGATAGAGGTGATCCGTGCCAAGCCCACGCCGCGCACATTCGCTGACCAATTCGTTGCCTTCGGCGTCCTGGCCAATGGCAGATAACAGATCCGCCTTTAAACCAAAACGCGACAGGGCCATGGCGATGTTCATCGCAACGCCGCCGGGCAACCTGATGATCCGTCCGGGAACATCAGACCCGGCGCGCATAACGCTGGCGGATCTGCCAATGATGTCCCACAGGACCGAACCAATACATAGGATATGTGGAGTCTTTGTCATGATGCGGTTTTGCAGCGGATTGGCAAAAGGGGCAAGAGCCGAAGCGCTAGCTCTGGCAATGCAATTATCCCATAATCCGTATTATGTAAAAATTAATGTCGCACGGATACGCTGCCCGCGACAGATTGAACCCTTTGCCAATAGAGCTATCAAATTCGCCGTTTTGCACTGGTAGTTCGTCAGAGAATTCCTAAATACCACACAACGATTTTAAACCAATCGTTGCGCTGGTAACGCCGTTCTCAGGTGTCAGTGTAGCGACCCAATTCCCCGGTACCCTGTGTGACCCAAAGCGACCAAAAAGCCCTCAGAGCTGCAAAGCTCATGGAGACTCAAGGAAATCCTGCGCAGGCTGCAAAGATCTATGTGCAACTGTTGGCCAAGAACCCCAATAACAAAGATGCGCAAAATGGACTGCGACGGTTGAACTCGTCCAAGAGCAATCCAGCCCTGTTGATTCAGACGCTTTATCAACAAGGAAAATTTCAGCAGGTCGTCCGCGCAATCTCTGCTCTGCCAACACCGCAACAAAACGCACCTGGTGTTGTTACGCTTTTGGGTGCGTCTCAGATGCAGCTGGGTAATTTTAAGGGTGCGGAAGACGCTTTTCGTAAGTCTTTGATGCTCGCACCGGACAAACCTGCAAGCCATAACAATCTCGGATTGGCCTTGCGCGCCCAAGGTCGGATGACAGATGCAGAGCGCGCGTTTCGAAAGGCTTTGAACCTGGCTCCGACCTATGCAGAGGGTTGGAATTCGCTGGGTGCAGTGTTGCAGGAGTCTGGGCAGATTTCAGAGGCTTTGGCCGCTTTTACCCGTGCCACCGAATTGAACGCAGATAACCCGGAATTTCTAACCAATCTTGGGAATATGTTTCAGAAAACCGGGGATTTAACCGAAGCTGTCAATTTGTACCACCGCGCCCTCAAAGCCCATCCGCGTTTTGCTGGGGCGCATTTCAACCTTGGCCTTGCACTGAAGGCCACCGGACAACTGGAAGCTTCCGCAGAGCATTACGAAAAGGCCATTTCAGCCAGCCCGAAATTTGCCGCGGCCTACATCAATCTGGGCAATGTATTGCAATCGCTCGGTCGCTTGGCTCAGGCGGAAACGATCCTGAAAAAGGCTGTGGACCTCGCCCCCAAAGACGCCAATGCGCAAAACTCCTATGGCACTTTGCTTCAACGTCTTGGCCGATTGGATGAGGCTGTTGCAGCCTATGACGCGGCCTTGCGTGCAGATGACAATCACGCCATGGCCAGCGCACAACGATTGCATCAAATGGCCCATATGTGCGATTTCCGGGCCTATGCGGATTTCGCTGATGTGACCGATACCTTGGGCATTGATGGTGATGCTGTTCCGCCGCTGACTTTGTTGGCGATGGAGGATCATGCGGAACGTCAACTTGCCAGGGCAAGCAATTATGCTCAAACGTCTTTTCCAGATATTGCCCCCCTGCCCCAGCCACCCCAAAGCTCCCAACGCCCCGCGAAACTGCGTATTGGCTATTTCTCGGCTGATTATCGCAGTCACCCGGTCGCAAGGCTGATCGCCGGCACTCTGAAAGCGCATGATCGCAACCGGTTCGAGCTGATCGGCTATTCCTTTGGTCCCAACCAGAAAGACGCCTTACGCGATGAACTCAGCCAGGAGTTTTCGACTTTTCGTGATATTCGCGCCATCAGTGACAGTGAGGCGGCGCAACTTGTTAAGGGCGACAAACTTGATATCGCCATCGATCTGACAAGCTATACGCAGCATTCGCGCACTGCGCTTTTCGCCAAACGTCTTGCGCCGGTGCAAATGAACTATCTTGGCTATCCGGGAACCTCTGGCGCTCCTTTCATGGATTACATCGTGGTTGATCCCACTTTGGTTCCATCAACCCATCGCAACCATGTCAGCGAAGCGCTATTGAGCTTGCCCCACTGTTACCAGCCCAATGACAACCGTCGCGACGTGCCCAAGGACAGCAAAACGCGCGCAGAGCATGGGCTGCCTGAGGATGCGCTTGTGCTGTGCTGTTTCAACAGCACGTATAAAATCACGCCGCGCGAGTTTGTCATCTGGATGCGTGTTCTCGAACAGGTGCCCAATGCGGTGCTGTGGCTGCTGGAATCCAATGACTGGGCGCAGGCCAATTTAAAAGCGCAAGCGGTAAAGGTCGGGATTGCGTCGGACCGGTTGGTATTCGCGCCGCGCGCAAGCAATCGCGAGCACTTGGCCCGTCACCAGCACGCGGATCTGTTCCTCGATACCTTTGCCTATAACGCCCACACCACGGGCAGCGATGCTTTGTGGATGGGTGTGCCGATTGTGACCCTCTTGGGTGACCAGTTCGCTGCGCGCGTTTGCGGCAGTTTGCTGAAGGCTGTTGGTTTGCCCGAATTGATCACCGACTCCGAGGCTGATTACGAAGCTTTGATCCTGGCCTTGGCGCAGGATCCGGACAGGCGCGCGCAATTGAAAACCCATCTGGAAGGCACACGCGCGACGGCCCCCTTGTTCGACACCGAAGGCTATACACGCGATCTCGAAACCGGGTTTGATATGGCGCATGAGCTTTGGCGCGCGGGGCAGGCTCCGCAAGATATTCAGGTTCCAACAAGCGGCCAGCCGTCCACATAGGTTGCAGGTGCAGAAAGCACAGTAAAACCGTTAAAGATCAGGAAAAATCAGGAAACACTGGACAGGGCCACGCCCTGCCCTTTACCAGATGATCAGAAATTCGGAGAAAACCATGCGCTCCTTCCTGATCCTGAACGGTCCCAATCTGAACCTGCTTGGCACGCGACAGCCGGAAATCTACGGCCACACCACTTTGCCCGATGTCGAAGCCATGTGCGCGGCCCATGCGGACAAGATTGGCGTGACGGTCAGCTGCGTTCAGTCGAACCACGAGGGCGACCTTGTCGACGAAATCCACAAGGCGCGCGGCACGCATGATGGAATCGTTCTGAATGCGGGTGCCTACACGCATACCTCGATTGCTTTGCTGGATGCGATCAAAGGCTGTGACGCCAAGGTTATTGAGCTGCATTTGTCCAATATTCACGCCCGTGAAAGCTTTCGACACAAATCTTATATCTCACCTGTCGCCATAGGTCTGATATGTGGGTTTGGAGCGCATGGTTATATTCTGGCCATGGATGCGCTTAACAACCATTTGGAGACCGGATCGTGAAAGCCAATTTGCGCACATACCTGACCGAACTGACCAATGTCGACAATGTCGAAGCTCTTTGGTCTTTGCATTGTGACAAGATGGCAGAGTTCGGCTTTGACCGGCTTATTTACGGGTTTACCCAATTCATGACGCCGACCTCCTTTGGCGATCCAAATGACTTTGTGGTTCTCAGCAACCACACTGCGGAATACCGCAAGGGCTTTGTCGAGGATGGCTTGTACCGCGATGCGCCCATGGTGCGTTGGGCGCTCGAAAACGAAGGTCATGCCAGCTGGCGTGTGATGGCCGAGCGGATTTCGCAAGGTGAGATTGACGAGAAGGTGCAAAAGGTCATTGCCTTTAATCTCACCCACAAGGTGAATGCCGGCTACACCGTCAGCTTCAAATCGGTTTCCAGCCGCGCCAAAGGGGCGATTTCGCTTTGTGCGGCGGCCGATATCAATCAGGATCAGATTGACGAGATGTGGGCCGATCATGGTGGCGATATTGTTCTGATGAACAACCTTGTTCATCTGAAAATCATGACCTTGCCCATTCCGCTGCAAAACCAGAACCTGACTCCACGCCAGCGTGAGGCGCTGGAATGGGTGGGTGATGGCAAGACCATGCAGGATATTGCCCAGATCATGGGGCTAACCCAGGCGACGATTGAAAAACATCTGCGCCTTGCCCGCGAAACACTGAATGTGGAAACCACAGCCCAGGCGGTGGCCAAGGCGGCGTTCCACAATCAGATGTATGTGATTCACGCCTAAATTCAGCGCCTTATCTAAGTTTTGGTCCAAAAGTGACGTAAGGTCTGGAAATCCAGACTTACGGATTCTGGCCATTCTTGCGAGTTTGGCTTTGTTCCGTGAGTGGTGGCCGATTTAGGCCATGGAACACCAAGGGAATGGTACCCCGTCGATTATCGGGCTCTGCTTTTCTTCGGCTTTTGCCGAGTGGGTTGGGGATGTGTTTTCAAGCATCTTCCAGCTTGCAAACCGTCGGGGCCTCAACCTTCATCCCCAATGTCTCTGGTTGGGGTCCCGGCGCGCCCGCCCTGCCCTTTTGCCTGTGATCAGACGAGCCGCAGCATGAATGTATCTTCGTCAATCATCAACCAAACCGATTCCGCCGTTTCCTGACCGGACAAGCGTAGCAAGGCGCGCGGATATGCCTTTGGATCAAGACCGTCCAAATCGGTGATCGCGTCGAGTGGCTTAAACCGGTTAGAGGCGTAAAAGCCTTCCTCGGCACGACGAACTATATCCTCGCATAGCTGAACATCGTGATCATCGCGTTGATAGCTTCCTGGGCCATCCTCCGCTTTCCGACAAATACCGTGTTCATGCGGTTGCCTTGGCCCGCCCAGATGCCTTGGGCCATCACACCGCATAAAGATGGTTGCCGCAGTGGCCAAATCACAATCTGGCTGCGCAACGATCCATTCGACCCACTCACGGGGGCCAAAATGCTCTTTGTCACAAAAGTCCGCCGCGTATTCGTGCCAGAATGCCGGATCGCGGTTCTGCTCCAACCAGGTGATGTCGATTTGATCACGCGAAACGGTATATCCGTATGGATCTGGGAGAGTGCGACGCAAGTGACCGAACTTCGCCTCTGCGCCTGCGCTTGCCGCCAAAATAAAGGCGATGCAGTGAAAGGGTTGCGCTGCATTTGCCTGCCAAAGCTGTTTTGCAATATCGACTGAGCGAATTTGGTCCTTTTGAAAGAAACCGGGTTTCAAGGCTTGGTCAATGACTTCGGTGACATCCGAACGCCAACAGGTGCGAAACCGCAAGAACTCTTCCAAGAGAAAGAAGGCATCGCCGCTAACCGCCTCGTCCAAGGTGCCGCGCCCATAGAACCGCCAGCAAATTGTTAAAGCTCGCTGTTCATAAAGCGCCAGCGAGTCCCATGTCGGAGGTGCCGAGAAATCAGCCAGTGTGTCACCGCGCTCCATAGCGCGATGCAACACGAGCCCAAGAGGAAGCCACAGCTTGCCCCGGGTTTTACGTGAGTTCAGCACGCTCCCTTTGAGGAGTTCGGCCCGTCCAATGTTATAGGCTTTGCGTCCATCGTCGAGCGCACCCACCCCTTCGACCGGGCGGCGCGCGCCCCAAAAACGCAAAATGGCGCGGGAGAGTATCCCGCGCCATCCGTTTGATCCAGAAGAGGACAAGGGCTTAGCCTTGAACCGCTTTCGCAACCTCTGCTGCGAAATCTTCTTCTTTCTTTTCGATGCCTTCGCCAACCTGCATACGGACAAAGCCAACGATCTCAGCGCCAGCGTCTTTGGCGGCCTGCTCAACGGTTTTGTCAGTGTCCATGACGAACTGCTGGCCTAGCAGGGTCACTTCGGCCAGGAATTTCTTCATGCGGCCAACGATCATTTTCTCGATCACGGCGTCTGGCTTGCCGGATTCCTTGGCGATGTCGATTTGAACCTGACGCTCTTTTTCAACAACGGCCGGATCCAGGTCTGCCTCACCCAGCGACTGCGGGTTGGCTGCTGCGATGTGCATGGCAACTTGCTTGCCGAATGCTTCGTCGCCGCCTTTCAGCGCAACCAGAACACCGATCTGGCCCATGCCAGCGGTGGCTGCGTTGTGCACATAGGCTGCAACAACGTCACCTTCAACGGACGCCATGCGGCGTACGGACATGTTTTCGCCGATGGTGGCGATCTTGTCGGTGATGGTGTCTGCAACGGATTTGCCACCCAGGTCAGCAGCTGTCAGAGATTCTACGTCGGCAACGCCCAGAGCGGCCTTGGCGATACCGCCAACCATTTCCTGGAACTCAGCGTTTTTGGCAACGAAGTCGGTTTCCGAGTTCACCTCAACAGCGACACCTTTGCCGCCATCAACGGAAACGGCCACCAGACCTTCGGCTGCGGTACGGCCAGATTTCTTCGCCGCTTTGGCGAGACCTTTGGTGCGCAGCCAGTCGACAGCAGCTTCCATGTCGCCATCAGTTTCAACCAACGCTTTTTTGGCATCCATCATGCCAGCGGCAGTCATTTCACGCAGTTCTTTTACGAGTGCAGCAGTGATCGCCATGATTTGGCTCTCCTCATCTGTCTTAAATGCTGTTCGGGTGGCCTGAAGTCTTTCAGTCCGGCCACCCGCCTATGTCACATTCGGATGTCGCTTTTGCGACAGCTCCGATCAAGCCTCTGCAGGGGCTTCTTCTGCCAGAACTTCTTCTGCTGGTGCGTCTTCCAGAGCACCCAGATCGATGCCTGCAGCTTCCATCTGACCAGTCATACCGTCCAGAGCAGCGCGCGACGCCAGATCGCAGTAAAGAGCGATGGCGCGGGATGCGTCGTCATTGCCCGGGATGATGTAGTCAACGCCATCAGGCGAGCAGTTGGTGTCGACAACAGCAACAACCGGGATGCCCAGCTTGTTGGCTTCGGCAACGGCCAGAGCTTCTTTTTTCACGTCGATGACGAAGAGCATGTCAGGCACGCCACCCATCTCGCGGATACCGCCCAGAGAGGCCTGCAGCTTCGCCTGGTCGCGTTCCATGTTCAGGCGCTCTTTTTTGGTCAGACCTTCGGCACCGGTTTCCATCTGCTCATCGATCGCACGCAGGCGGTTGATGGACTGGGAAACGGTCTGCCAGTTGGTCAGAGTGCCGCCGAGCCAGCGGTGGTTCATGTAGTACTGGGCGGCTTTTTCAGCGGCTTCAGCAACCGGGCCAGCGGCCTGACGCTTGGTGCCGACGAAAAGTACTCGACCACCTTTGGCAACACAGTCGCGAATTGCGGTCAGAGCCTGGTCCAGCATAGGAACGGTTTGGGTCAGGTCCATGATGTGGATGCCATTGCGCGAGCCGTAGATGAACTCGCCCATACGTGGGTTCCAGCGCTGGGTTTGGTGACCAAAGTGAACGCCAGCCTCGAGCAGCTGACGCATGGTGAACTCAGGAAGAGCCATGCTTCTTATCCTTTCCGGTTTCATATCCTCGAGCGGGGGATCAGCCAAATGGCCAACCGGTGGACGTATGGGGATGTCTCCCCCAAATGCCCGCCCCCGCCTGTGGGGTTCGTGCGCGTGCCTTACAATGAGGAAAAAACGAACACAAGCGATTTTTCTTGAAATCTGCAATGTCACCTGACTGGCGGCATTGGGGCTCTGCCCCGCCCCGAGCAAGCTCGGGACTCCCCGGGATATTTTTGGCCCAAAGAAACCTGGGGCGAGGTGCTAAGGCTTCTTTGGGCTAAAAGTATCCTGGGGAGAATGGAGCCTTTTGGCTCCAGAGGGGCAACGCCCCTTAGAATCCGTTCACGGATTTTTCTTCTTCAGCCCAGAGCATAGCCGGCCCCGCGCACTGTGCGCAGAGGGTCACCGCCGCCATGCTGGCACAAAGCCTTGCGCAGGCGTCCGATATGAACGTCAACGGTGCGTGTATCCACATAGATATCGCGCCCCCAAACCCGGTCGAGAAGTTGGTCGCGTGACCATACTCGGCCCGGTTTTTCCATGAAGGTCGAGAGCAGGCGAAACTCGGTTGGACCCAGTTTCAGGGTCTGACCGCTGCGGGTTACGCGGTGCGTTTCGGGATCCAGCGAGATATCCTCGTAATCCAGTTGCACACCCACCGCTGCCGGACGGGTCCGGCGCAGTTGGGCGCGCACCCGTGCCATCAATTCGACCACCGAATAGGGTTTGACCACATAGTCATCCGCACCGGTTTCCAGCCCCCGGACGCGGTCCACCTCTTCGGAACGCGCCGACAACATGATGATCGGCACATTGCGCGTATCAGGCCGGGTCTTGATCTGGCGGCAGACCTCGATGCCCGACACATTGGGCATCATCCAGTCCAGCACGATGATATCCGGGCTTTCTTCGGAGACCATGACCAGAGCGTCTTCGCCATTTTCGGCACGAACGACGCGAAACCCTTCGGCCTCCAGATTATAGCTGAGGATTTCGCGCTGTGCCGCTTCATCCTCAACCACAAGCACTGTCGGTTGATCAGAAGACATGGGTTAGCTCCCGTTGCTCGCACTGTGCTGACCAAGTTCAGCAGCCGTTTCGTCGCCCTTTTGGCGGGCTTCTTCGGGTTTTTCGCCAGTGGCCAGGAACACGACTTGTTCCGCGATCGACGTGACGTGATCCCCCATCCGCTCGATATTCTTGGCGATAAAGTGCAGATGCATGCATGCGGTGATGTTGCTTGGATCTTCCAGCATGAAGGTCAGGAATTCGCGGAACAAGGCGTTGTGCATCTTGTCCACGTCTTCGTCGCGCGCGATGACATCCAAAGCAAGCGCATCATCGCGCTGGATATAGGCATCAAGGGCGTCCTTGAGCATCAGCTCAACTTCACGCGCCATGCGACGCAGCGAGGTGGGCGTGTCGCCGACCTGTGGCATCTGGACAAGAACATCCGTGCGCTTGGCAATGTTTTTCGCCAGATCGCCGATACGTTCCAGATTGGACGACATTCGCATCACCGACAGGACAACGCGCAGGTCAGAGGCCGTGGGCGCGCGCAAGGCGATCACCCGGGCGGCCTCGTCGTTCAGCGTTTCTTCCAAGGCGTCGATCAGTTTGTCGCCATTGCGAACACGCTCCGCCTTTTCGACGTCGCGGGTTTCCAAGGACGTGGCCGCCTCCATGATGGCGGCTTCGACCAGGCCACCCATTTTCATGATCTGGGCCTGAATGCCTTCCAGGTCGCGATCAAAGGCGCTGACAATGTGATTGTTAAGCTCGGTCATCAACCAATCCGTCCTGTGATATAGCTTTCAGTGCGTGGGTCTTCGGGGTTTGTGAAAATCTTGCCGGTCTCGCCGAATTCAACCAGGTTGCCCAAGTGGAAGAAGGCAGTTTTTTGGCTGACGCGCGCGGCCTGCTGCATCGAGTGGGTCACGATCACAACCGAATAGTCCTGACGCAACTCGTCGATCAGCTCTTCGACCTGTGCAGTCGCAATCGGGTCAAGCGCCGAGCAGGGTTCATCCATCAGCAGCACTTCGGGCTCCGTGGCAACGGCGCGGGCAATGCACAGACGCTGTTGCTGACCACCAGACAACCCGGTGCCGGGGGCGTGCAGACGATCTTTGACCTCATCCCAGATGGCACCGCGGCGCAGGGATTTTTCGACGATCACGTCCAGATCAGCCTTGGAATTGGCCAGCCCGTGGATGCGCGGACCATAGGCGATATTGTCATAGATCGACTTTGGGAACGGGTTGGGCTTTTGAAACACCATCCCGACCTTGGCGCGCAATTGAACAGGATCGACCCGCTTGTCATAGATATCTTCTTCGTCGAGCAGGATCTGGCCTTCGACACGGCAGATATCAATCGTGTCATTCATGCGGTTCAGACAGCGCAGAAAGGTGGACTTGCCGCAGCCAGACGGGCCGATAAAGGCCGTCACACATTTGGCTTCAATCTCGATGCTGACGTCTTTGATGGCATGGGTGTCGCCATAATAGACCTGTACATCATTGGCGCTGATTTTAATGTCGTCCACGTTCGTCTCCGCGCGATGTGTGTGTACGTCGTACATGATTGTCGTCTCCCTTTTACCACCGGCGCTCAAAGCGGCGGCGCAGGATGATTGCGATGATGTTCATGGTCAGCAGGAACACCAGCAAGATGATGATGCCACCCCAGGCGCGTTCGTAATAGGCCGGGTCGGCACGTTTGGCCCATTCATAGATCTGCGCCGGCATGGCCGAGTTCGGATCCATAAAGCCCGATGCGATGCCTTCGGGGTAGTTGGTGGCAATATAGCCCACCATACCGATCAGCAGAAGCGGCGCGGTTTCACCCAAGGCCTGAGCCAGGCCAATGATGGTCCCGGTCAGGATGCCCGGCATGGCCAAGGGCAGCACGTGGTGGAACACAGCCTGCATCTTGGAGGCGCCAATGCCCAAGGCCGCGTCACGAATGCTGGGCGGCACCGATTTCAACGAAGCGCGGGTCGAGATGATGATGGTTGGCAAGGTCATCAGCGTCAGAACCAGACCACCGACCAGCGGGGCTGATTGCGGCAGATGCGCGAATTGGATGAACACCGCCAGGCCAAGGATACCAAACACGATAGAGGGGACCGCCGCCAGGTTAGAGATGTTCACTTCGATCAGGTCAGTGAAGCGGTTCTGAGGGGCGAATTCCTCAAGATAGATCGAGGCGGCCACGCCAATGGGCAGCGCCAGGGCGAGCACCACAAGGGTCATAAAGAAGGAGCCAAGGATCGACACGCCCATGCCCGCCTGTTCAGCGCGGCTTTCAGAGGCATCGGCACCGGTGATAAAGGACCAGTTGAACTCTTTCTTGATGATGCCCAAATCCGTGAAGCTGTCGACCAGATCCAGATGCACCGGCTTGATGTTCTTGTCACGGGCAACGCTTTCACGAGTCACGCGGCCCTTGAGGTAGCCATCGACGCGGGACGATGTGAGCATGCGGAATTCGACCTTGTCACCAATGCGATCCGGGTTGGCGATGACGAAATCTCGTACCTGCGCAGCAGCAGAGGCCGAGATCAGCGCCTTCATATCCTTACGCTTGGCCAGAGGTGTTTCGATCCCATTGGCTTCGATCTGGTCAAACAACCCCTGTTGCACCAGGGGCGTATAGCCAAAGGTCGACACCTTTTTGATATCGGCGATATCACGCTGGCCTTTCTTGTCCAGTTTGGCAGGATCAAGATAGACCTCAACCGTCAGGAAGGTTTGTTGAAACGCCCCTACCCCGTTGGACAGGATCGCCCCCAGCAGGACCACCAGAAAGAACACGCCAGCGGCAACGGCGGCAATGCCATACATGCGAAAGCGGGCTTCGGCAGCGTTGCGGCGTTTGGTGCGGGCGTCCAGCGCAAGAAGAGAGCTCTTGCCACCGGATGCCGGGCTGTGAATGCTTGCATCGGTCATTAGTCGTACTGCTCCCGATATTTGCGCACGATGTAGAGGGCGAAAACATTCAGCCCTAGCGTAATGATGAAGAGGGTCATGCCCAGGGCAAAGGCCACCAGTGCCTCGGGCGAGGCAAAGTCAGCGTCACCGGTCAGCTGCGACACGATCTTGGCGGTCACAGTGGTCATGGCTTCGAACGGGTTCAGGCTCAGACGGGCCGCGGCCCCTGCCCCAAGAACCACGATCATGGTTTCGCCAATGGCGCGAGACGCCGCCAGCAGGATTGCACCGACGATGCCGGGCAAGGCCGCAGGCAGAACAACCTGCTTGATGGTTTCGGACTTGGTGGCCCCCAGCCCATAAGAGCCATCACGCATGGCCTGAGGCACGGCGTTGATGATGTCGTCAGACAGCGAGCTGACAAATGGGATCAGCATGATGCCCATGACCAGACCGGCGGTCATCACGGCGGTTCCGGCCTGCATCCAGCCCAGCCCGTCATCGCCAAAGACACCGATCAGCAGCGGACCAACTGTCAACAGCGCGAAGAGACCGTAAACAATGGTCGGGATACCGGCCAGAACCTCGAGCATCGGCTTGGCAATCGCGCGTGTCTTGGGTCCGGCATATTCAGACAAAAAGATCGCGGCGAAGAGACCGATTGGCACGGCAACCGCCAAGGCAATCAAAGAGATATAGAGCGTGCCCCAAAGCAGTGGGATGATGCCCAGCTTTGAGAGCGGGTTGCCATCCGCGTCTGTGCCGCCGCCAAAGGACGGCAGCCAGGTCGGATTGAAAAAGAATTGGGATGCTGGATAGAGGCGGAAAAACTCGACCGTATTAAAGATCAGTGACAGCACGATGCCAATCGTGGTCAGGATCGCGATAGAGGCAGCAGCAACCAGCAACCAGCGGATCGACCGTTCAACCACATTGCGGGCGCGAAAATCTGCCTTGGCCCCGGCCAAGCCCCAGAACACCCCGGCCACAGCAATCGCGATCACCGCGATGGACATATAGAGGTTGCTGGATTTCACCATGGCGCGGTGCGCTTGCGCGGCTTTCAGGATCGGCTGTGTGATTGTGTTGGTCACCACCTGCCCCGCATCCTTAAGGCGCTGGGTCATATCCGTGAAATCCGCGCGTGCGTTACGGGCGTCCTCATCGGTCATGAAACCGCCCTGAACTGCGTTTTCCAACCCTTCCGAGGCGCGGCGCACTTCGGCCATCAGCAGACTGGCGCTCGAGCCTTCGCGAATTTCGCTGTCCGGGATCATGCCCGAAACTCGGCCTTCGATGACAAAGGGCTGCGCGAGCAGCCAGACGATCATCAGGAAGAACGCCGGAACCATCACTTTGATGGAGACGTTCGAGCCGTAATAGGATGGAAGTGAATGCAGATGGCGACTGTCGCCCCCCGCACTAGCCAAGGCACGTTGGCGGCCAATGATATAGCCGACCGCCGCTAACCCCAGCACGATCAAAATGAGCCAGAAAACAGGCATCAAGCCCCCCGCGGGTTGTATTTGGAAAAGGTCCTAAAAGGGGTAAGGGGCGGCGAAATATACCGCCCCTTTGGAAGAATGGCTTACATGCCTTCTGCCATTGTGGTGCCTGCAGCAACCGCGGCCTGAGTTGCTTCCAGCTCAGGATCGGAAACCAGACCGTATTCGGCCAGAGGGCCATCACCACCGGCGATCTCGTCGGAGATGAAGAAGTCAGCATATTCCTGCAGACCTGGGATCACGCCAATGTGGGCTTTCTTCACGTAGAAGAACAGCGGGCGGGATACAGGGTATTCACCGGTCGCGATGGATTCGGTGGAAGGCGCAACGCCACCCATGGTCGCAACTTTCAGCTTGTCGGTGTTGTTCTCGTAGAACGCCAGACCGAATACGCCGATACCGTTCGGGTTCGCGTCAACGCGTGCCAGGGTCTCGGTGTAGTCGCCGTCGATGTCCACGGAAACGCCATCGGTGCGCACTTCGTAGCAGTGTTTTTTCGCTGCTTTGGCTTTGGCCTTGTCGCTGTCGCCGGTGGCAGTTGCCAGGTACAGGTCATAAGCGCCGGAGGCTTTACAGCCTGCAACCATTACTTTTTCTTCGAACACTTCACGGGTGCCGTGCTTGGTGCCTGGGATGAAGGCTGCGATGTCAGCGGCTGGCAGGTCGGCGTTGAAATCTGCCCACTGCTTGTTGGTGTTTTCAACCAGAGCACCGTCAACAACGACTTTGGCCGCCAGTGCGTTGAAGATGTCGACAGGCTGGAATGCGGTGTAGGCAGGGCCGTCGATTTGCGAGGCAAATACGATGCCGTCATAACCGATGCGAACTTCGATGATGTCGGTGACACCAGCTTCGGCACAGGCTTTGATTTCTTTGTCTTTGATTTTGCGCGATGCGTTTGCAACGTCGATGGTGTTTTCGCCAACACCTTCGCAGAAACGCTTCAGGCCTGCAGAGGAACCACCGGATTCAACAACAGGTGTCGGGAAGTCAAAGTTTTCGCCAAACGCTTCGGCAACGATGGAAGCATAAGGCAGAACGGTCGAGGAACCGGCAACCTGCACGTTGTCACGGGCAAAAGCGGCGGAAGCAGAAACGGCGGCGATTGCCAGCACGGAGGCGGTCAGTTTCACGGTCATGGTGAACTCCTGAAAGTTACGGATTAGATCATCCCTGTGATGATCTCCGGGGCCGGAAATATTAACGTCACGCAATGCTTTTGTGACAGCTATGTAACAGTTTTATGAAACAGCTAGACAGCGACGGCGGGTATTAAGTTACTGCACTGAAATCGCTTCATAAAATAAAGCGACCAATTTCAAAAATCAGGGCAAATTTCATGCCGAAGGGCGCACCGGTGCCCCCTCTACCCTGACAAATGTAACAGATTTCCGTCACAAAGGAATCAAACGGGAAGAAATGGACCCTAGGTCACCGGTAAAATGACCGTGAAACAGGTGCCCTTGCCCTTTTCACTGTCGACTTCCAAACGGCCGCGATGGCGATTGACGATATGTTTGACAATCGCAAGGCCCAGACCCGTGCCGCCCATCTCACGCGAGCGGTGGCTATCGACCCGGTAAAAGCGTTCCGTCAGGCGCGGGATGTGGTGCGGTTCGATCCCCTGTCCCGTGTCGCACACGACCAAACGAATGGCCTGCGCACGCAGGCGCGGCTCATAGCTTGGCCCGGTCAAAGACAGCGTGACGGTTGATCCACTGCCGGAATACTTGATCCCATTCTCGGTGAGATTGGTCATGACCTGACGCACCTGATCTCGATCCCCAACCATCGAGACTTCGTTTTCGGGCAAGTCAGTTTCGATTGTCACGCCTGCCTCTTCGGCCAGCGGGGTCAAGCTATGCACGGTTGTTCGGATGATGTCATTAGGTGACATGATTTCCGTAGGCCGCACGCGTTCCTGCGATTCCACCCGGGACAGGGACAATAGATCGCCGACCAAGCGGTTCATCCGCTTGGATTCATCTTCCATGATATCCAGAAACCGCAACCTCGCGGCGTCGTCATTGCGCGCGGGTCCTTTCAGCGTTTCGATGAAACCGATCAAGGCTGTCAGAGGCGTGCGCAACTCGTGGCTGACATTGGCAACAAAGTCCCGCCGCATCTGCCCTGCCTGTTCAAAGGCCGTGACGTCCTCAAAGCAGACTAGAACAACATGCTCGCCACCGTTCTCAATCGCGCGGACCGAGACCTTGTAGGTCGTGTCCTGCTGGCCATCATTTGTCAGATATTCGCTGCGTCGCGGCTTTGCGTCTTCCAATGCCCTTTCGATGGCTTCGATCAGCATGGGTTGCCGCAGGGCAGTAATAAAATGCCGCCCCTCAATCCCCGCGCCAAGCAATGTCAGCGCGGGTTCATTCGCCGCCTCAATCCGCTCATTGCGCCGGATCAGCAGAGCTGGCCAGGGAATGGCATTCACGAATTGCGCGGCGGAACATTGCATGGGGTTACTCCGAAACCTCTTGGGCGGCCTTGAGGCCCTTGGTGAAGGCGGCAATCATAGCGTCCGGATCTTCGAGACCAACGGACACGCGAAAGAACCCTTCGGTGATGCCATTGGCCAAACGATCTGCCTCGGGCACATTGCGGTGCGAGGAGGAATTGGGGTGCGAAATAGTGGTGCCAACATCGCCAAGCGTCGGAGCAAAGGCCAATTCGCTTGCCGCCTCGGTAAAGGCATTGGCCTGCGCCCGCCCGCCCTCGATCTCAAAGCTGACCATATTGGCCCCGCGCCCTTGCAACAGGCTTTGTGCGCGGGCCGCTTCGGGGTGGTCCTGGCGGGTTGGATAGACAACCCGTTTGACATTGGGCATCTCCGCCAAGGCATCCGCCAGGCGCTGCGCCGTCTGCTGCGCGCGCTGATACCGCAAGTCAAATGTTGCCAAGCCACGCTCGGCCAGCCAGCACTCAAACGGGCTGGCGGTCAATCCGTGGGTCACGGCATATATGGTCATACGCTCCATCAAAGCCGGGTCTTTGGCACAGACCCAGCCCAGGGTTACATCCGCATGCCCGGCCAGAAGCTTGGTCACCGAATGCAAAACGATATCGGCTCCATGTTCGACAGGCTTTAGCGCCGCCGGCGTGGTAAAGGTGTTATCCACCACCAGCAGAACACCCTTTTCCTTGCAAACCTCGGCGATACCATCGAGATCGGCAATGCGGATGGTCGGGTTCGACACGATCTCGATCAGGACCAGTTTGGTATTCGGTTTGATCGCCTCTGCCACGGCTTGGGCATTTGTTGTATCGGCCAATGAGGTTTCGATACCGTAACGGGGCAGATCCTCGGACATCAGCCGCAAGGATCGACCATAAAGCTGGTTGCCGCCAACAACGTGATCGCCGTTTTCGCAGAGCCCCATCAAGGCGGCGCTGACCGCCGCCATGCCAGACCCGGTGATAATACCGCCCTGCATGCCTTCCATCATGGCAATACGCTGGGCCAGAATATCGGCGTTGGGGTGCCCTTCGCGTGCATAGGTGTAGCCATGCGCCTCGCCGGCATATTGCGAATCCAGCTCGTCAGGCGTTTTGGATGCATATACAACCGACGGCATAATCGGCGAAACAACCGGGGCCGACAGGCTGTCTTTGAATACGACGGGACGTTGCAGGGTGGGTTTCATACCGTGACCTTCTCTTTGGGCCGCAAACGGCCTTAAATCCAAAATGTAACAGACTGATGTCTGGCGCTCAGGACGTGTTCAATTCAAACGAAAACGATCGAACCGAACACGCGAAATATCAAAGAGCCTTGAGCTCTTTGGCGAACAGGGCTGCGTTTTGCTGGTAATGAAGCGCAGACCACTTGTTTTTCTCAATGGCGGCCTCGTCCAGTTGGCGCACCACCTTGCCGGGCATCCCCATGACAAGGCTACCATCGGGAATTTCCTTACCCTCAGTCACCAAGGCCCCGGCGCCAATCAGGCAGTTCTTGCCAATCTTGGCCCCGTTCAAAATGGTGGCACCCATTCCGACCAAGGTGTTTTCGCCAATCGAGCAGCCATGCAGCATGACCTTGTGACCAATGGTACAGCCCGCGCCAATGGTCAGAGGAAATCCCAGATCAGTGTGACAGACAACATTCTCTTGAATGTTGCTGCCTGCCCCGACGCGCATTTCCTCATTGTCGCCGCGCAGAGTGCATCCGAACCAGACGCTGGCCTTGTCCTCAAGCACAACACGCCCGATGACATTGGCATCCGGGGCAACCCAGGCCGTTTCGGCCACTTCAGGCGACACGCCCGCAAGAGAATAAAGCGTCATGACAGATCCTCGAACTCGGTTTGAAGCGCGCGCACATGTTCCACCAGGCTGGGCTGTTGCAGGCGGCGCAGGCGCGTGGCGGTCACGATGGTTTGCAAATCGGCGAAGGTCCGGTCCAAATCATCATTGACCAGCACATAATCATAGCTGCCCCAATGGCTGATCTCATCCCAGCTTTTTTGCATACGCTTGGAAATCACATCATCACTGTCCTGCCCGCGGCTGATCAGACGGCGCCGTAACTCGGCGATGGAAGGCGGCAGGATAAACACCGACAAAGTGTGTTGCCCAAGCGAGGAATTCACAATCTGCTGCGCGCCCTGCCAATCGATATCAAAGAGCACATCGCGCCCCTGATTGATCGCCGATTGAACCGGCGCCTTGGGCGAGCCGTAGAAATTGCCGAACACGTGGGCATGTTCCAACATGCCATCTTCGGCCACTTGCCGTTTGAACGTCTCTTCGGCGAGGAAATGATAATGCTCGCCATCCACCTCACCCGGACGCGCAGAGCGCGTGGTGGCGGAAACCGAAAAGCTCAGCGAGGGATCCCATTCCAATAAACGGCGCGACAGGGTTGATTTGCCCGCCCCCGATGGGCTGGACAGGATAATAAGAAGACCCCGACGGTCGGGGGTTTGGCTGCTCATGTCTTACTCCACATTCTGAACCTGTTCGCGCATTTGATCGATCAGGGTTTTGAGCGACAGCCCGACCCGCGTCAATTCCGCATCGCCGGATTTCGAACACAGCGTGTTGGCCTCGCGATTGAACTCCTGCATGAGAAAGTCAAACTTGCGGCCAATGCTGCCCTTGGTCTCAAGCAATTCGCGCGCCGCCGCGATATGGGCGCGCAAGCGGTCAATCTCTTCGGTAACGTCTGCCTTGACCGCCAAAACCGCCAATTCCTGCGCAAGACGGGTTTCATCGATGCCATCGGCGTTTTCCAGCACACGGGCCAGTTGGGTTCTTAACCTTTCGGCCTGTTGAGGGGCCCGCTGATTGGCCAAATCTTCGGATTCTGCCACCAAAGACTCGATCTCAGCCAATTGGCGCGTCAAGATTTCGCCCAATTTGCCGCCCTCCGACACCCTCATTTCGATGAAATCGGACAGGGCCGCGTCGAAATCTGACAGAATTGTGGCACGCAACGCATTTTGGTCAATTTCGCCCGCATCGCTGGTCAAAACACCCCGCAAAGCGACGATTTCAGCTGCGGTAGAGGGGGCCAATGACAGGCCTTGATTCATCGCCTCGGTCTCGATCTCGGACATGGCGGTCAGGACGGCCTGCATCTGGGGCTGATCCAGACGCAAACCACCCTCTTCTCCACCGGCGGTCAATCGCAAAGAAACCTGTATATTTCCGCGACTTAGCTTGGCCGAGATGCGTTTGCGAACCTCTTGTTCCAACCCGTCAATCCAGTCGGGCAAACGCAGGCGTAAATCCAGCCCTTTGCCATTGACGCCGCGCATCTCAAGACCCCAGTCAAACCCATGACCCGAGCCTTGTTTGCTGGCAAATCCCGTCATTGACTGTCGCATGCTGGAGCCTTCCATCTGTGTTTGAAATGGCCTATCGGCTCCTCGCCTTCATGGCAAGTCTCTGAAGGTTGTGTTAACCTTGCATCTACAATTGGGGCGATTTTAAGACAAAGCTCTGCTAGTAATAATTCAGTAACGAAGATTACGCAGGCTTGGTGGACGGGGGCCCTCCAACGCCGCGCCAGACTTAGGAGCGGAAACATGTTGGGCAATGGTGGAAACGGTCGGGATGTCGTGCAGATGTCTGAACGTAATAAAAATCGGATATTGGCACCTCTGCGCAGTGTAGAGGCCTATTGGCATGGCTTGTGTCAGGAAAATCAGGTGCCCTTACGCAGCCAGATTGACCCGCGCGGCATGGAAAATGCGCTGGAATATGCCTTTTTGATGGAGCGTATCGCCCCGTCCATGGCCAAGATCCGGGTCGCTGGGTCACATCTTTCTGACCTGATGGGTATGCAGATCGCAGGCATGCCCCTGTCCAGCCTGATCGCGCCCTCTGATCGTGATCGTTTTGGCGAGGCCGTGTCGAAACTCTTTGGCGAACCGTCGATCATCAAGATTGAGCTCAAGGCCGAGGGTGGTTTTGGCAAGCCTGACCTCGAAGGTCACATGCTGCTTTTGCCGCTGCGTTCCGATTTCGGCGATCTGAGCCGCGCCTTGGGTGTCTTTGTCAGCAATGGCAAAATCGGTCGCACCCCGCGCCGCTTTACCATCACCAATATCGAGGTAAAGCAGGCCGTACCATCGGGCATCAAAGACCGCCGCCCGGTCAAGGTGACCGAGCCAGAGCCCAAGCCGCGCGCCTTTGAAGAACCCGCGACCCCGTTTCGTGGCAAGCTCAGCACCAAGTCTGACCAGACCGCCTCGCGCGATATCGCCAAGACAGTGCGCGACAAATCTGAAAAGCCCAGCATCAAACGCGGGCATTTACGTCTGGTCGTCTCTAACGATGATTAACCGCTGAAAGGCCAGGCTGACAGGAAGACGACAAGGCCGACCAACAGGCCATCCAAAACACCCGCTGCCAGCGCTGCGGGTGTTTTTCGTTTCAAGGCCTTTCAACGCGCACAACAAAAAACGCCCCGCAAAAACTGCGGGGCGTCTCTTTTACATGTGGCTGATTTAGCTTGCCGCAGCAACGGCGCGTTTGGTCAAGACACCAATCAAATGCGCACGATAAGCACCCGAGCCATGCAGATCGCTGATCATGCCATCAGCAGAGACAGACAAACCGTTCAACGCCTCGGCACTGAAATTGCTGCTCAGCGCCGCCTCGGCCTCATTCCAACGGAACACACCCTCTTCGGAGGCTCCTGTCACAGCAACCCGCACACCTTCAGCATATTTGGCAACAAAGACGCCAACCAAGGCAAAGCGCGATGCAGGCTGTTCGAACTTCTGATAATTCGCCGCCTCCGGGATCGGGAAGCTGACCGAGGTGATGATCTCACCCTCTTCCAGAGCTGTTTCAAACATGCCCTGGAAATAGTCATCCGCGGCAATCGAACGGGTGTTGGTCGTGATGGTCGCACCCGAGCCCAAAGCCGCCGCCGGATAACAGGCGGATGGGTCGTTATTGGCCAATGACCCGCCAATCGTGCCACGATTACGAACCGCTGGGTCTCCTATATTGCCCGCCAAAGCCGCCAGCGCCGCATAGGCCCCGGCCTCATTTGCGACAGCGCCATGCGTGGTGCCGCCACCAATCACAACCGCCCCGCCATCAGCGGACACACCCTTGATCTCGGCGATGCCACTCAGGCTCACCAGAACCGACGGCGCAGCCAGTCGCTGTTTGAGCGTCGGGATCAGCGTTTGACCACCACCCAGCGCCTGCGCCTCGTCCTGACCCAGGGCCGCCACTGCATCAGCAACCGTTTCCGGGTTTTCTACATCAAAAGAATACATTCTTTCCTCCTTCGACCCATGCCACCTTCAGGTTTCTTTGGGCCAAAAATATCCTCGGGGGTCTGGGGGCCGACAGCCCCCAGCGCTCTCCTCTTAGCCTTGCATGGCCTCCCAAACGCGCGATGGCGATACGGGCATGTCGATGTGTTCCACATTATGGCCACCCGATTGCAGCGCATCAATCACCGCGTTCACAATGGTCGGAGGCGAGCCGATCGCACCGGCCTCACCACAGCCCTTCACCCCAAGAGGGTTATGGGTACAAGGGGTCTGGCAGGAATGGTCAACCGTATAGTTTTCCATATGCGGCAGATCATCAGCGCGTGGCATGGCGTAATCCATATAGGAGGCGCTCAGCAGCTGACCATTTTCGTCATAAGCACAGTTTTCCAACAATGCCTGACCGATCCCCTGCGCGATCCCGCCATGAACCTGACCTTCAACGATCATCGGGTTGACCACATTGCCGAAATCATCTGCCGAGACGAATTTTTCAACAGTGACTTTGCCGGTATCCGGATCAACCTCGACCTCACAGGCATAGGCACCCGCCGGATAGGTGAAGTTGGCCGGATCATAAAACGCCGTCTCTTCCAAACCAGGCTCAATATCCTCGAGCGGATAGTTATGTGGCACATAGGCCGCCAGGGTCACATCGCCCCAGGCCACCGATTTGTCGGTGCCCGCGATGGAGAATTGTCCATCCTTCAGCTCGATATCGCCCTCGGACGCCTCAAGCAGGTGGGCCGCGATTTTCTTGGCCTTGTTGATGATCTTTTCGGTTGCCCGTACCATGGCCGAACCACAGACCGCCAAAGACCGCGAGCCATAGGTGCCCATGCCAAAGGGGATCTTGGAGGTGTCACCATGCACGATGTCGACCATGCTCTCATCAATGCCCAGCATCTCGGCAACGACCTGTGGGAACACGGTTTCGTGGCCCTGACCGTGGCTATGTGCCCCGACCATAACCGAGATCGAGCCGGTGGCGTTCACACGTACCGTTGCCGCATCATAAAGACCGGCACGAGCGCCCAGCTGTCCAACCAGGTTGGACGGAGCAATACCGCAGGCCTCGATAAAGCAGTTCACACCAAAACCACGCAGCTTGCCATTGGCCTCAGAGGCCGCACGACGGGCTGCAAAACCAGGCAGATCCATCAGCTCTTCCATCTTGGCCATGGTCGCTTCGTAATCGCCGGTGTCATATTCGACGGCAACAGGCGTGGCATAAGGGAATTGCGTGATAAAGTTCTGACGGCGCAAGGCGATTGGATCGACACCCACTTCGCGGGCCGCTTTGTCAATCACACGCTCAAGCTGATAGGTCGCTTCAGGGCGCCCTGCCCCGCGATAAGCGTCAACCGGCACGGTGTTGGTGAACACGGCTTTGACGTTCACGGTAACATTTGGCGTCTTGTAGTTGCCCGCCATCAGCGTGCCATGCAGCCAGGTTGGAACCGATGAGGCAAAGGTCGACAGATATGCGCCCATATTGGCGTAAGTATCTGTGCGCAGACCAATAAAGTTATTATCGGCATCCAGCGCCAACTCGATCTTGGACACGTGATCGCGTCCATGCGCATCCGACATGAAGGCTTCGGACCGTGTCGAGGTCCATTTCACCGGACGGTTACAGGCCTTGGCGGCAAAGGTGCAAAAGGCTTCTTCGGCATAGTGGAAGATCTTGGTACCAAACCCGCCACCCACATCAGGCGCAATAACGGTCAGCTTGTGCTCTGGAATGCCCAGAACAAAGGCACCCATCAGCAACCGGATCACATGCGGGTTTTGCGAGGTGGTGTAGAGCTTGGATTCGTCATTGGCGCGGGAATAATCGCCCACAGCCACACGAGGCTCCATCGGGTTGGCAACCAGACGGTTGTTGATCAGCTCCAACGTGGTGACATGCGCCGCATTGGCAAACACTGCGTCTGTTTCATCCGCCGGGCTGCCGAACTGCCAGTCATAGCAAAGGTTGTCATCCAGATCGTCATGAACCTTTGTCGCCCCGCTTTCCAGCGCGGCCTTCATGTCGACCACCGCTGGCAGTTCTTCGATATCCAGCTCAATCGCCTCAGCCGCATTGCGCGCTTCTTCGAGGCTGTCGGCGACAACGGCGGCAATCGGATCACCAACATGGCGCGCTTTGCCCTGTGCCAGAACCGGGTGGGCCGGCTCTTTCATAGGCTCGCCATGTTTATCGGTCACCTGCCAACCGCAAGGAATGCCGCCGACGCCTTCGAAGTCGGCCCCGGTGAAAATGCGCACAACTCCCGGCATGGCCGCCGCAGCAGCCGTATCGATATTGTTGATCTTACCATGAGCCACGTCCGAGCGCAGGAAATGCACATAAGCCTGCCCTTGAACGTTGATGTCATCTGTATAATTGCCGGCGCCGGTCAGAAAGCGGACGTCTTCGCGTCGCTTCGGGCTTGCGCCAATGCCATGATCCTTCGGCATGGTCCTGTTCCTCCCTTGGGTCGATGGCAGTTCTCGGCCATCGTTTTCGGAAAATTCCTTGGCGGGCCTCCCCGCCGCGTCTCAAATCAGATTATTCGGCTGCGATGCTGGTCACGTCCTGACCGCTGGCTGCCATGATCGCCTTGACGATATTGTGGTAGCCGGTGCAGCGGCAGATATTGCCTTCGAGGTAATCACGGATCTCAGCCTCAGTCGGCTTTGGATTGTCCTTGAGCAGCGCCGCTGCGGACATCACCATGCCCGGCGTGCAGAACCCGCATTGCAAGCCGTGATGATCCTGAAAGGCCTGCTGGATGACACCCAAAGACCCGTCCGGGTTTTCCATGCCTTCGATGGTCTTGACCTCAGAGCCGTTGGCCTCGGCTGCGAACATGGTGCAACTTTTGACCGCTTCGCCATTCACATGAACGACGCAAGCCCCGCATTGCGAGGTGTCACAGCCCACATGGGTACCGGTCAGGCGCAGCTCTTCGCGCAAGAACTCGGACATGAGCGTATTGCCCTTGACCGATTTGGTGACGGACTTCCCGTTCACCACCATGGTCACTTCTGTCATTTCTCTCCTCCCTTGAAATTCTTCATTCTTGGTACTGTTGTTTGGTACTTTGATGGGGATTGGTTCACGGATCAGCTGACGATCCGCTTGAACCAGCCTTTCTTTTCACCGCTGGCTTCGCCGTCGGTATCCGCGTCTTCAGACGGTCCTTCGATGGCGGTCTTGAAGTTGGCAAAGAACTGATCAGCCATTTTCTTGGCAAAGCCGTCAACGATGCGACTGCCAAGCTGCGCCAGCTTACCGCCAACCTTGGCCTCGACCGAGTATTCGAGCAATGTGCCACCGTTTTCCGTAACGCTCAGACTGACATCTGCCCCACCTTTGGCAAAACCGGCAGCGCCGCCCTTGCCCTCACCAGACAGGTGCAAGCTGTTGGGGGCGTTCATGTCGGACAGGGATACATGCCCCTTGAAGGTTGCTTTGACAGGGCCAACTTTTTGCACAACGGTCGCGTCAAAACCTTCCTCTGCATTGCCCGCCATTTCGGTACAGCCGGGCACGCATTGCTTTAAAATCTCAGCGTCCAGGATCGCGGCCCAAACTTGTTCCACAGGGGCGTTGATCTCTTGGGAATCATTCATATGCATGGATAGTCCTCTTCGTTGGCTACGAGACTAGGCGCAGGCGCTGACAGGTCCAATAGGACTAAGGGTGTAGGACCTACATCTCGCTTTTCTCAAACAGCAAAAAACGCCACCAACTTCATGTCTTGCCAAAAGTTTTTCAAAACTTTTGCAAATTCCTTCGACGGAATTTGGCGCGCCTAGATCGAGCAGGTCGTCTATACTTGTACTGCGTCTACATCTGTGTGGCTAAGTCATTGCAGTTTCTAATCAAAAAAAGCGTTCCCAGATCCCGGGAACGCTTTTTTATATACGGATTGAAATGGTTCTACCGACCTTTAAAAAGCCCCCCGAGAATGCCCCGAACAATGCGACGTCCGGTTGTTCCGGTCAATTCCTTGACAACCATTTTGGTCATTGCGTCGCCAAAGCTTTCGGTTTGACGGGTGCGGCGTGATGTTGAGCGTGACACGCGGGTTCCTGAATAGCGTCGCCCTGCCCGATACTCTCGCTGCGCGGTTTCCATTTCCTCTTCTTCGGCCTCGGCTTGTTCTGCGGCCTTTGCCGCTGCCTCGGCCTGAGCCTTAAGGATCTCATAGGCCGATTTTCGATCCAGCCGTTCCTCGTATTTTCCGGCCAAATCAGAGGAAAGAATAACGGATTTTCGCTGACCGGCTGTGATCGGCCCCAATTGCGAAGATGGTGGGCGGATCAATGTCCGCTGAACAATCCCCGGCACGCCTTTCTTTTGCAACATCGAGGTCACCGCCTCGCCAACACCGACCTCTCGAATGGCTGTTTCCGTGTCAAAATCAGGATTCGGGCGGTAGGT
Organism: Tropicibacter sp. R15_0; assembly: GCA_017744045.1. GTDB lineage: Bacteria > Pseudomonadota > Alphaproteobacteria > Rhodobacterales > Rhodobacteraceae > Pelagimonas. The sequence goes on from JAGHRD010000002.1 coordinate 211,135, forward strand.
TTCTGCCGCAAGGCGCAGGGCTTTTTTGTCCCGCGCAGTAAAGGCGCGCAGAGCGTGCTGAATGCGGTTGCCGAGTTGGCCCAGAATGTCCTCGGGGATGTCGTCCGGGTTCTGGGTGATGAAATAAACCCCAACCCCCTTGGAGCGGATCAGACGCGCCACTTGTTCCACCTTGTCGACCAGCGCCTTGGGCGCGCCATCAAAGAGCAAATGCGCCTCGTCAAAGAAGAATACCAGCTTAGGTTTCTCAGGGTCGCCGACCTCGGGCAATTCTTCGAACAATTCCGACAGCAGCCATAGGAGGAAAGTCGAATAAAGCCGCGGCGAGGACATCAATTCATTGGCCGCCAGAACATTCACCTGCCCGCGCCCATCCGCATCGACTCGCATCAAATCGGCCAGGGCCAGGGCCGGTTCGCCAAAGAAATTCGCCCCGCCCTGATTCTCAATCACCAGCAGGCGACGTTGAATGGCACCGATTGAGGCGGTTGAGATATTGCCATAGCGCAGCGACAGGTCTTTGCGATTCTCGCCCATCCAGACCAGCATGGCGCGGATATCGTCCAGATCGAGCAGCGGCAGCCCCTCTTCATCCGCCAAACGGAAGGCGATGTTCAGAATGCCTTCTTGGGCCTCGGACAGTTCCAACAGGCGCGACAGCAGCAGCGGACCCATTTCCGCAACTGTGGTGCGCACCGGATGGCCCTGTTTGCCAAACAGGTCCCAGAAAGTGACTGGGAACCCTTCATAGGTATAATCGTCAAAGCCGATCTTGGCTGCGCGATCCATGAACGGCTGGTGCAGTTTGTGATCGGGCGAGCCTGATATAGCCAGCCCCGACAGGTCCCCTTTGACATCGGCCATAAAGACTGGAACGCCTGCATTGGAGAACCCTTCGGCCAGGATTTGCAGGGTCACGGTTTTCCCGGTTCCGGTTGCCCCGGCAATCAATCCATGGCGATTGGCATATTTCTGATTGAGCCATTGTTTGTCGGCGTAACCCTTGCCACCGCCACCCAGAAAGATTCCATTTGTCATCAAAGTTCTCCACAAGCGTACGGTGCCAAACATACATCCTTAACTAATAGCTGCCAGTGTCATTTCCGTTCGAGGCAACATGTCCTCTCCTGCCTTGAACAGACTTCCTCCCTGTCAGACTGGCCGCGCCCTAGGGCGCGGCAATTTTTTTCTGCTATCTCGCGAAATTAATTGGGAAAAGCCTGTTGACCACACGCCAAGACTTTCGTAGCGTCCCACTCAATGACAAAGTCGGCCAGTCCGACAGGGAGTGAAATGGAAAGGGGCCGTCTGGCCCCTTTCCTTTTTTCCGGTCTAAGCCGCTGGTTTTCCGCCTTTCTTACAGATGCTTAGAAAACGGGCAGGTAATTGCCCATTCCGGGTGGGGGTCAGGAATTTCTCCCCTGACAGCGCGCCCGTCCCGTGTTAAGCGATCCTTCAGAAAAAATCGGGTTCAGGGGATTTCGATGAACAAACCGCTTCTTACCATGTCGTTGATTGCGGCCATGACAGCTGCTCCGGCTTTTGCTCAAAGCGAAGAACCAGCCGCAGACCCGGCAGCAGATGTTGCCGAAGGTGCAGTTGTCAATGCCGATGTGCCAGAGCTGGATATGGGCGAAGATCCCAATGCTCCCAAACCCACAGGCCCGCGCACCTATACCCAAGATGGTTTCGACGATTGGGTCCTGCGTTGCCTTGAGGTTCCAGAGGGAACTGATGTTTGCCAAATGTACCAACTCTTGAAAGACGAAGCAGGCTCAAGCGTTGCAGAAGTCAACATCTTCAAGATCAAGGATGGCGGCCAAGCCGTTGCTGGCGGCACTTTCATCGTGCCTCTGGAAACCTTGCTACCACAAAAACTGACCATCACCGTCGATGGTGGCGGCGCGCGTCGCTATGACTATTCCTTCTGCAGCCAGATCGGCTGTTATGCCCGTGTTGGCCTGACCAACGAAGACATCAACCGTTTCAAGGCTGGTGCGGTTGCGCAAGTCTCCATCGTGCCTGCGATTGCACCGGATAAGAAAGTCACCGTTGAAATGTCCTTGAAAGGCTTCACAGCCGCTTACAAGGCTGCGTCCTTCATCCAACAATAAAGCGCCCCGACGGACGCTTTAGCAGATTAGTCAGGGGAGGCGCAGTTAATGCGCCTCCTTCTTTTTGCCAAACAACGCCCCCCAAATCGGGGCGATAACCTTGGTCCCGATCGGGATCAGGAACAAGCCAACCACAAAGCCGAGAACAAAGTCGATAGCTGCCGTGATGCCCCATTCCAGCCCCGGGTTTTGCTGACCATAAGCGACGGCAATGTGGTGGATTTCCTCTTCGGGCATATGCCATCCCATCTCGTGCAGTGAATGCACAATGATCGAGCCCCCAACCCAAAGCATCGCCGCCGTGCCAATCACGGTCAACGCCAAGAGCAACCACGGCATGAAACGAACAATCAAGCGTCCCAACCCGCGCACTGCAGCGACGGAACCGTTCTGGTTCATCCACATGCCGACATCGTCCATTTTGACGATCACTGCCACGGCGCCGTAAACAACCGCCGTGATCAGCACGGCAACAACCGCCAGAGTCGCGGCCTGCATCCAGAAATTCGGGGCATCAATGGCGGATAGAGAGATCACCATGATCTCGGCAGACAGAATAAAGTCAGTCTTGATCGCACCCTGAATCTTTTCCTCTTCGAGATGTTCGGGATCCTTCACGTCATGGCTGCCATCAGGTCCACCGCTGTGCTGGTCGTGCGGCATGAGGACATGGACGATCTTTTCGGCCCCTTCATAGCACAGGTAGCCGCCCCCCAGGATCAGCAAAGGCCAGACCATCCAAGGGGCAAAGGCGGCCATCAGCAGAACCGCAGGCATCAGCAAAACAAGCTTGTTGATCAAGGACCCGCGCGCGATCCGCCAAATGATTGGCAATTCCCGCGCCGGTGCAAAGCCCTGCACATATTTCGGCGTTACCGCCGCATCGTCTATAATGACCCCGGCAGTCTTGGAGCCTGCTTTCATCGCGGCCGCGCCAATATCATCAACCGAGGCCGCCGCCACTTTGGCGATGGCCGATACGTCATCCAGCAGAGCCAGCAATCCGCTCATCTCTATGCCCCCGTTTTTGTCCGGGCTTGGCCCGGTCCTGTGTTCGTCGCTTTTCCAGACAGTAACCGCTGTCACGGCAGGTGTTAACAGGGAAACGATTCTGTCATTTCCCACAGCATTGATCAGCCGTTACCGCAAACCTTTCCAAATCGTTAGCGCCACCACCACACCCATCGGCAAGTTTACCGCTAACATACTGCCAAAAAACAGTTTTTACTTGGCACCTGCAGCATTGCCACCCTATATCCCTGCGCAAGGATCAGACCAAGACCTACGAGCCAGGAGACGCCCTCATGACTGTAACAATCGGTATCAACGGATTTGGCCGCATTGGCCGCTGCACCCTCTCTCACATCGCGGAATCCGCCCGCAATGACGTGCAGGTTGTGAAAATCAATGCCACCGGGCCGATTGAAACCGCTGCGCATCTGCTGCGCTATGACAGTGTCCATGGCCGTTTCCCGGGCAATATCGCCGTGAATGGCAGCAGCCTGGATCTGGGTCGCGGCCCGATTGATGTTATGTCCACCTATAACATGGACGAGCTTGACTGGACTGGCTGTGACGTGGTTCTGGAATGCACCGGCCAGTTCAATGATGGCGAGAAAGCCAATCAGCACCTCAAGCAAGGCGCCAAATCGGTTCTGATTTCAGCCCCTGCCAAGAACGTTCAGCGTACCGTTGTTTATGGCGTGAACCATCGCGATCTGGTCAAGGGCGAGACCATGATCTCTAACGGTTCCTGCACCACAAACTGCCTGGCACCACTGGCCAAGGTCCTGGACGAAGCCATCGGGATCGAAAGCGGCATCATGACCACGATCCACAGCTACACCGGCGACCAGCCTACCCTGGACCGCCGCCACAAGGATCTGTACCGCGCGCGCGCCGCGGCCATGGCGATGATCCCGACCTCAACCGGCGCGGCCAAGGCCCTGGGTGAAGTTCTGCCAAACCTCAAGGGCAAGCTGGACGGGTCTGCCGTTCGCGTGCCAACGCCGAACGTGTCTGCTGTCGACCTGACATTCTACGCCAAGAAAGATGTGACCGTTGCAGATGTGAACGAAATCATGGCCGAAGCGGCAGCGGGTCACATGGGCATGGTTCTGGACTTTGATCCCGAGCAGAAAGTCTCCATCGACTTCAACCACACCACAGCCAGCTCGATCTTTGCACCGGATCAGACCAAGGTCATCGGGTCGCGCATGGTCCGCGTTCTGGCCTGGTACGACAATGAATGGGGATTTTCGGCGCGTATGGCCGATGTTGCCGGTCACATAGGCCGCCTGCTGCACTAAGCGCTGCCCGGCATTTAGCCAAAAACATCACCTTGAAAACACCGCGTGGCTGTCCCAAGCTCGCGGTGTTTTTCATTCAGGGTGTTTCCATGGGCCTTTTGCGCAAACTCGTTTCCTCACTCTTTGGCGAATCCATCGCCAAGGACCAATCACTATCCGATTACGGCCGTGTTCAGGGCTATCAACTCTTACTGCAAACACAACTGGCTCAGGCCGCACCGAATTTTCGCGCCAGCGTCGATAGTTTGGATCTGTCCCGCCTACCGGATGGCACCAAACATCTGCATCTGGAGATCTTTGTGCCGGATTTCGAAATGCGCCTCTTTGCCTTTGACGATGAGTGGAACGAGGTTTTTGATGAATCCGATCAGGTGGATGAACTGGAACGGGTGAATGCCGAGATTGACAGCATGCCGCCCTTGCTAAACCAGGAAGACCGGGATCGTTTCATCGTCTGGGAAGAAACCGAAACCGGGCGTCAAGAGGCGCTTGAGCAACCCATTGACGGTGCCGATCTCAGCAAGTCCTTTGCGCCATTTGCCTCCCATGTGATGAAAGGGCTGCAGGACAGATTTTCGGGCAAGGTAACTGCTGGTTTTCACGACGATGAAGCAAATTTGTTAGAGCTGCCTCACCGAACCATCTTTGATCGCGATAAAAGCTAGGCTTAAAGGTAGTCTGCCCGCGCCAAGCCGTATTTGGCCATCTTTTCGTTCAGCGTACGGCGCGGCAAACAGAGTTCTTCCATCACCGATGCTATCGAGCCCTTGTGGCGCCGCATGGTGTTGTCGATCAACATACGCTCAAACGCCTCGACATATTCCTTGAGCGGCTTGCCCTCAGTCGTCATCACCGGCTGCATCTGGTCATGATCCGACATCAAGAGCGAGGCAATGGTCCCCTGCCCGCGCCGCGCTTGCAGCACTGCGCGTTCCGCCAGATTGATCAGCTGGCGCACATTGCCCGGCCATGGCGCTTGCAATAGCTGCGCGGCCTCTTGGGCAGAGACTTTGGGTGCATCGCAGCCATATTCCTCAGAGAATTGTTCAGACAGACGGGTGAAGAGCGTGAGGATATCTTCGCCGCGCGAGCGCAGCGGCGGCACAACGATCTTTAAAGCTGCGAGGCGGTAATAGAGGTCGGAACGCAGCGCGCTTTCACAGGTGCGCCCTTCGTCCTGCAGATTGCAGATTGCCACGATGCGGGTTTCCGGCGGGTTGCCCTGATCATTGATCACCGAGAGCAGGCGCGCCTGCGCAGCATCCGACAGCGCTTCGATGTCCTCGAGCACCAGCGTCCCGCCGCGCGCTTCTTCGATCGCTGGCAACCGGGTGTCGTCGGGCTGCATCGGGCCAAAGAGCCGCTGCATCAGCGCATCTTCGTCATGGGCCCCGCAAGAGATCAGGACAAACTTTTTGCCCGCGCGGGTACCCACGGAATGCAAAGCATGGGCGACCAAGGTCTTGCCGGTGCCGGTTTCGCCTTCGATCAGCACGTGGCCATCTGCCTGCCCCAGGTCGAGAATATCCTCGCGCAGGCGTTCCATGATCGGGCTGGCGCCGATCAGCTTGCTCATGATCTGGCCACCATCCGACAGCTCCCGACGCAGCGCACGGGTGTCCAAAGTCAGACGGCGGGCATTGGTGGCCTTTTTGGCCAGCTCGCTCATCCGGTCGGGATTAAACGGCTTTTCAAGAAAATCAAATGCACCAATGCGCATCGCCTCAACCGCAATCGGGACATCACCATGCCCGGTGATCATGATCACAGGCAGCGAACTGTCCGCCCCCATCAGCTTTTTCAGCAGCTGGATCCCATCCATGCCCGGCATCTTGATGTCCGAAATCACAATGCCCGGATATTCCGGCCCAAGCGTGCCAAGCGCCTCTTCGGCAGAGGCGAAGGTTTCCGTGTCATAGCCCGAGAGAGCCAACCATTGCGAAATGGACTGCCGCATATCCTGTTCGTCATCCACGATGGCGATTTTCATTGCGTTTGCCATAAGACTATTACTCCGCTGCCTGCGTATTATCATTGAGGACCGGAAGCTGCATTTCAAACACTGCGCCCCCGTTTTCTGCGTTACGGGCGGTTAACCGCCCACCTAGTTCCGAAACGATCCCGGATGAAATCGCCAAGCCCAAGCCAACCCCGTCACCAGGTTGTTTGGTTGTGTAGAATGGCTCAAACAGTGCATCCAGGTCCTTAATTCCATGCCCATTGTCGCGCACGCTGAGCGTGGCGGTCTCGCCCGCAGCCAAAAGGATTTCGACCTGCGGGTCGTCGACTGATTTGGTAGCATCAAGCGCGTTGCGCAAGAGGTTGACCAAAACCTGTTCGATCCGCATCCGGTCACCCATGACCAAAACCGGCTCATCCGGCAGGATGCGAGAGATGCGCACGCGCCGCACCTTGAGCTGGGGTTCCATCATCGACATGGCACTACCAAGCGCGTCGCCCATATTGACCGGGCTAAAGCTTTCCTGACCTTTGCGGGCATAGGATTTCAGCTGTTTGGTGATCGCACCCATGCGCTCGATCAGGTCATCAATCCGGTGAAAGGCGCTCAGCGCTTCGTCTGGGCGATTGCGGCGCAGGAGCAGCCGCGCACCGGCCAGATAGGTCTTCATCGCGGCCAGCGGTTGGTTCAACTCATGGCTGACAGCTGCCGACATTTCGCCCAATGCGGCCAGTTTTGAACTTTGCGCCAAGGATTGTTCTGCCACATCCAGGTTCTTTTGTACCCGCTCCCGCTCTGCCATTTCACGCGACAACCGGGCGTTCAGCGCGCGCAGTTCCGCGGATTCCCGTTGGAACAGAGCCATGCGGTCCGCTGATTTGCGCGACAAGGCGTAGAACACCAGGGCAGCCAAGATCGCAAAGCCCATAATCTCAAGCGCTAGAAACGCGTTCACACGTTCCCGAACCGAGGAATAGGTGGTGAAGGTGGTCAACGACCAGCCTCGAAAGGGAATGCGCCCATCCACGCGCATCACCGCCTCGCCCTTGAGATAGGCATCCGCCTCTTGCGAGGTCCAATCGGTGGTGACCTGAATAGCACGCTCAATCGCGCCACTGGGAGGCTGGCGTTCCAAGGCGACTTCGGCCGTCAGGCCACGCCAACGTGGTTCGGTGGCAAGAACAATGGTGCCTTCGGAATTGGTGACCAGAACGGCATCGGAAATCCCGGCCCAGGCGCGTTCGAATTTGGCCAGATCCACCTCGACCATGATCACGCCGACGGTTTCATTGCCACTTTCGACCTGACGCGAATAGGTAAAGCTGAAACCGCCTGCCTCACGTTCGCTCACGGTGAACACGGTGGAGTTGGACCGAATGGCGTCGACAAAATACCCGTCCGAACGGTGCGCCTCACCCAGACGCGACCGATCTGTCGCCGCCACCGTGCGCCCGTCGCGATCCATCAGCATCAGCGAGGCGGCCCCGATTTCATCAACAAAAGAGATCAGCCGCTGCGAACTTTGGGTAAAGTCACCGGAATTCAGCGCCCCAATCAGGGCCGGGTCACGCGCCAAAAGCTGCGGCACAATCGCGTTGCGGCGCAATTCGGAAATCAGGTTGCCCGAGTAAAGCGCCAGTCGCAGCTCGGCCCGGTTCTGGGTGGTTTCGGTAAAACGTTGTGTCAGAAGGCGGTTGGTGAACCAAACGGTTGCGATGGCAACCAGCACCAACAACACCAACGCCAAACGCACCCGGGCCGATAGCGGGCCGGTCCGTCTGGGCTGGACTGTTGGATTGGGTGTGGCGTCTGACATATGAGGCAGGATACGCGCGCCCTGCCCCGGCCTCAAGCCATGCTGATCAGGCGTTAACCAGTTGTGAGGTCAGATTGGCAAAAAGACGCGCACCATCTTCGTTGCCATGAGCGGCTTCTGACGCACGTTCCGGGTGAGGCATCATCCCCAGCACCCGGCGATTGCCCGACAGGATGCCCGCGATGTCACGCGCAGAGCCGTTGGGGTTGTTGGTGTAACGGAAGGCCACACGCCCCTCAGCTTCGAGCATATCAAGCGTCGCATCGTCAGCGTGGTAATTGCCATCATGATGCGCAATCGGCAGCGCGATTTCTTCGCCTTTGGTGTAGCTGTCGGTAAAGACGCTTTCGCCTTCGACCTTCAGACCAACGGTGCGGCAGATATATTTCAGTTCGGCATTGCGCAGCAATGCGCCCGGCAGAAGGCCGGTTTCGGTCAAGACCTGGAACCCGTTGCAAACGCCCAGGACATAGCCGCCCTTGTCGGCAAAGGTTTTGACGTCTTTCACAATCGGTGCATTGGCGGCAATCGCCCCGCAGCGCAGATAGTCACCAAAGGAAAACCCGCCGGGAACGCCGACCATGTCGATGCCGGTGGGCAAGGACGTGTCCTTGTGCCAGACCATCTCGACATCAAACCCCGCTTGCTCAAAGGCGACAGCCATGTCGCGGTCGCAATTGGATCCGGGAAACACGATGACGGCGGCTTTCATGGCGGGGCTCCTGTCCGATTTGGGGTGATCCGCGCGGCCCCTTGCCGCGCCAATCCCAGTTTCAGCGGTTCGGACGCTAGACGCCCAACCAGCACAGTCCTAAGGCGGGCCATCAGGCCCGATGAAGACTGCGCTTAGATATGTTCGATGCGATAGCTTTCGATGACTGTATTGGCCAAGAGCTTTTCACACATTTCACGGATGGTTTCGTCCAACGTTCCTTCGGCCAGCTCCAGCTCGATGACTTTGCCCTGACGCACCGAAGACACACCCTCAAAGCCCAATGCGCCCAAGGCGTGACGCACCGCTTCGCCCTGTGGATCCAGAACACCTGTCTTGAGCATTACATGCACCCGAACCTTCATGTTCCGTCCTCCTGTCTGACGCGCTGAAGTCTGTTTGATCACTTGGGGGCGTAGAACCCCATTCCGCACCAAATTGCAACCCGAAAGGCACGCCCATCCGCGCTTGAAACAAAAAACGCCCCGGACAGCAGCCCGGGGCGTTTCAAAACCTGCCTGAAGGCTCGGTTATTCCTTATTGCCGATGCGCAGCACGTCGCCCGCATCCGACTCGATCCGGAAGGCACCGGGCTTGTTCCGGCTCAGATCGTTATTCTCATAGGTACCACCAGCGCCAAGGCGTACGCGGATACCTTCATAGAGATTGCCGTAGATCTCATTCTCGCGCACGATTGGCTTGCTGTTGTCGCGCACCGAGATCCCGTAAAAGGCGTTGTTGTGGATCTTGTTGTTTTCAAAGACGCCTTTGCCTTCTTTGTGGATGTAGACCGCGCTTTGCTGACCGTCGCGCAACACGTTGTTCCACACCACAGGGTTTGCACCTGAGGTCACTTCGATCCCGGCATAGGTATTGGCATAGATCGTGTTGCTTTCGATCCGGGCCGTGGATTTGTCCGACACCAGAATGCCACCCTGCTGGCCGTTGCGAACAATATTGCCGGTAAAGAGCGGATCCTTGGCGGCTTTGATCTCGATCCCGGCCAAGCCATTGTTGTAAACGGTGTTGTTTTCATAGCGACCTGTGCCGCCCTCGTTCACAAAGATCCCACTGCCTTTGCCGTCATACAGGCTGTTGCCACGGACCACTGGCGCTGCACCCTCCTTGATCTCGATACCGGCAAGGCGGTTGCCAAAGATAGTGTTGTCTTCGATCGTCGCTTTACCCTGTTCGAACAAAAAGATCCCGCCCTGCTGGCCGTCATGGATCGTGTTGCGACGGATGGTGCCGCCCACATTGCCACGCACAGCGATAACACCAAGCCCTTTGGAGGTCATGTCATTGTCCTCAATGATGACCGAGCCGCCTGCGAGGTGGAAACCGAAATAATCGCCACCATCCTGGATCATGGTCAGCCCCGAGACACGACCCGAGCTTGCGGTCCATTCGACGAAATTGTCATTGGAGACCTTGAGAACGATGTCTTTGACAGCGCCTACGCCGACAATTTCGACCGACCGGGTGACATCAATGCCTTTGGTGTAAGTGCCGGGGAAAACCTCGACCCGGCCCCCTTCTGGTGCGGCTTGAACCGCATCGGCAATCTCAAAGTAATCGCCACCACCATTGGCCTTGACCGTCAGGACCGGGACATCGGATTCCGCTGGTGCCACGGTTGGCACCGAACATTCTCGCTCGATCACCCGGCGTGCCATGGAGGCAAAGGTGTGTGTGCCACACTCTTCGACATAGGCTTCGTAACCGGCGCAGCCGACGGCCTTGGCCTCATTCCACAGCGCAGCACAGGAATTGCCCTGCACAGGTGGCGGTGTGGCAACCGGTGTCGTTTTGGGCGGCGCTGTAGGCGTTGGTGCCACGATTGCCGGAGCAGCGGTTGCAACCACAGCGCCGCCAGCGGCTTTCAAGACCTTACTTTGCGGCAGGATGCGCGTCATCGGGATCGCCATATTGAACCCGGTGCGGTTGTCGCCGGCATGGTGCAGCCCAACCACGCGCTTGTCGCTGAGACGGATCACAGGTGAGCCGGAATTACCGCCCAGCGTGTCGCAGCTATGAACCAGCTTGCCCTCTTCGGAAATCGCCGGTGTCGCGGCTGCGCAGCCTTCACGCGAAATATGCTGAGACTGCCCTTGTGGGTGGCCAATGATCCAGAGGAATTCGGCATCTTCTGGATCGGCCATGGCCAATTCCATCTTGCCATATTTGGTCGATGGGTTCCCAAAAACGCGCAGCACGGTGTAATCCAGCTCACGATTGGTTTCGACGATCTGGGGCGACACGGTGTAGCGATCGGTTCCTTCGGCGCGACCCGGTTTGATGAAACCGGCGACAAACTGCGCCGCCTGAACACCGCTGACCTGCCCGGTGGCGTCGCCATCCATGCCGGGAATACAGTGGTGATTGGTCAGGATATGCTGCTCATCCACGATGAACGCCGTGCAAAACCCGGTCTTGCCGCTTTGAAACAGCATGTCCAGTCGCCCGATGGGGCGACCCAAGCGCACCGCCGGGCTGTTTTCGCCATATTCGATGATTGGCTCGTTTTGGTAGTCACCAAAAGCCTGTTCAAACACCAGCCCCCCGGCCCCACCGGCCAATTGACGTGGTTGAATGACAATCTTGCCAAAATCGTTTGGATCAAACTCTGCCGGGCCCTGAGCGGCCAGCGGAGCGGCAAGAAAAACGGAACTTGTTAAAACAGCAGCGGCGTTTCTAAGAGTACGCATGGCAATGTCCCCGGATGAAAATAGATTACCCAGAGCCTAACGCGGCCCCCAAGGTTCCGCCAAGTAAAGAATACCTTGCCTCTGGGCTTTTTGGCAGACAACCATCAAGGAACACGCGTCGAGGTTACTTTGGCTCACGTGAATTAGGGTCGAGGTTGAAAACAGCTCTTTGAAACTTGGTGGGTAAACTGGTTGAGATACCGCACATCTATCGTGGAACAAAAAAACGCCTCCAAACACAGCGGTTTGAAGGCGTTCAATCTTGAGGGCTAGCCAAAGCTGCTTAATTGATCAGGGTCGGCTTGCTGACAGGGTTTGCCTGTTTGGGCATAACACCCAGACGTTTGGCCACCTCGGTATAAGCATCGGTTAGGCTGCCGAGATCGCGTCGGAACACGTCCTTGTCCAGCTTTTGACCGGTTTCAATATCCCACAGGCGGCAGCTATCGGGGCTGATTTCATCAGCCACGACCAAGCGCTGGAAATCCCCCTCATATATGCGGCCAATTTCGATTTTGAAATCGACCAGACGGATGCCAACTCCATACATCAGGCCCGACAGGTAATCATTGACCCGCAAAGCCAGCGCGACGATATCGTCCATATCCTGCTGGCTGGCCCAGCCAAAGGCGGCGATATGCTCTTCGGTGACCAGCGGATCCCCCAGCGCATCATCCTTATAGCAATATTCCACGATCGGGCGCGGCATGGCGGTGCCTTCTTCGATGCCCAGACGTTTAGAGATCGAGCCCGCCGCATAATTGCGTACGATCACCTCAAGCGGCACGATCTCACAGGCACGGACCAGTTGTTCGCGCATGTTCAGACGTTTGATGAAATGGGTCGGTACGCCCACAGCACCAAGGCCGGTCATGAAATATTCGCTCAGCATGTTGTTCAACACGCCTTTGCCCTCGATGACATCTTTCTTTTCGGCGTTGAACGCGGTGGCGTCATCCTTGAAATACTGCACAATCGTGCCCGGCTCAGGCCCTTCATACAGGGTTTTTGCCTTGCCTTCGTAGATCTTTTTGCGCCGTGTCATCGGAGCCCTTTCCATATCAGGTCGCAGAGGGGCCAAATGCCCTGCATTGCGGGTGGCGCACACATAGGCCAAGCTGGGCTCAGCCGCAAGCATTGTGGCATCTGCGGCGCTTCGGCACTTGCACCCAAGCGCAAGTTGTCACATATCGAAAAGGAAACATTCATCCCGAGGGAGCCAAATCAATGACAACCTTCGACGAGCGTGAAAACGCATTCGAAAACAAGTTCGCGCATGACGAAGAAATGAACTTCAAGGCACAGGCCCGCGCCAACAAGCTGCTGGGTCTCTGGGCCGCTGAAAAGATGGGCAAAACCGGTGACGAAGCCGAAACCTATGCCAAAGAAGTCATCGTTGCTGACTTTGAAGAAGCCGGTCACGAAGATGTCGTGCGCAAGGTTGTTGGCGATATGGGCGATGTGACCGCCGAAGAAATTCGCGCAAAAATGGCGGAATTGCTGCTGGTCGCCAAAGAGCAGATGGTCAACGAAGTCTGATTTAGGCTTCTTAACTGATCGAATTGAAAGGCACCCGGTCGGGTGCCTTTTGTTTTTGTGAACAATTCCACATATTCAAAATGTAGCATTAACCCGCGCAAAGCACTCTAACTGCTAAACCCTTGGCATCTTGAGTGGAGTGGTGTGGTGGTCAAATCAAAACTCTTGCAATCGGGCGATGTGGTCAAACGCCTGCTGCCCTTGGCGATTGGCCTGGGCTTTATGGGGTTATTGTGGACCAAGACCCAAGACCTGGATTGGTTCGCTGTCCAGCAAGCGTTTGAGGCAATCCCGCATTGGCGCTGGGCCGCAGCCCTTTTGGCAAGCGTGATCAGCTTTTGGGCGGTGGCGCAGTATGACGTGATCGCGCATCGCCATTTCGGCACAGGTATGTCGGCACGCGCGGCCCGCCACGCCGGAGCCGCCGCCATCGCCGTTGGTCAGACCACAGGTTTTGGCCCGGTCATCGGCGGTGCCATTCGCTGGCGGTTGATGCCCGCCCTGGGACATGCCCAAATCGCCCGTATCACCGGATTCGTCACGCTTGGCTTTCTCAGCGCTTGGGCCCTGCTCAGCGCGACAATCGCCCTGCCCTTGCTCATCAGGCAATCCTGGCTTGCCTTGCTGTTGTTTCCAATCGCGGCCCTTGGCTTCGGCGGCGCTTTGATGTGTTATCCGGAATTGAGGCTGTTTGGGTTCAAACTCAACCTCCCCAGCCTGCGCGCCATGTCCCAGATGACGTTGCTCGCAGGGTGCGACCTGATCTTTGCCGGTCTCGCGCTTCACCTGTTGCTGCCGCCAGAGATTGCGCCCTCCCTACCAATCCTTGTGGCCGCCTTTGCCTTGGCTCTAGGGGCCGGGATGATGGGCGGCACCCCCGGTGGCGTTGGACCGTTTGAATTGGCCTTGTTGGCGCTTATCCCCTCTTCTGATGTCGCGGGGCTGGCAGCGGCCTTGATCGCCTTTCGGCTGGTCTATTACGTTATTCCTTGCATCGCAGGATTGACCTATGCGGCTTTGGGGCGGGTTAAAGCACCTGACCTGGACATCGTGCAACCCCTTGTCCAGCAGGGTCCGCGGGCGGAACATGCTATCGCGCGTCAATCCAGAACACAGGGCCTGCGCGAAAAAACGGCTGAGGCCGAATTGCTGGAAACACCTCAGACACTGGCCCTATTTCTAGGACCGAGCCGGGGCCAGATCGCAGAGCTCCTTAAGCCCCTGCGCCGCCAGGCCTTTGCGGAAAATCGCCATGCCTGCCTTTACAAAGTCACCGCCCAAGATGCGGTTCAGGCCCGCAAGAACGGTTGGACCGTCACCGCCATAGCGCAAGAGGCGGTCATCGATACGCGCAGCTACAGCACAACCGGCCCGGAAAGGCGCCAGTTACGGCGTTTCTTGCGTAAGGCCAGCAAGGCCAAAGTCGTCTTTGCGCCGATTGAGGCCCCTGACTGGCCCGTTTTGCATGCCATTCACAAAGAATGGGAGGAAAAGCATGGTCAGGAACGTGGTTTGACCATGGGCCGGTTTTGCCCGCTTTACCTTCGGGACAAACCTTTGTTCGGTGCCTATCAGAATGGCGTCTTGATCGGCTTCACCTCGGGGCTGAGCGCGCCGGGTGTCCTTAGCCTCGACCTTATGCGCCATCGGTCTGATATTCCAAACGGAACCATGCATGGGTTGATAGATCACATGATCACATGGGCGCAGGAACGAGGAATTGAAGAGGTTTGCCTTGCCGCCGTGCCACACCCGCACCTTACCAGGCTTCTACGCTTGCCGCCCGGTCTGACCCGTTTCAAAGCCAGCTTTGCGCCACGCTGGCGGCCGCTATACATGGCCGCACCCAACAAAATGGCGCTGATCATCTGCGCGCTGGACATTTTGCGCACCGTGTTGCGACCACCTGCCATCCCCTACACAACCGCCGAACGCTGGCAGGTTGACGCCTTGATCACGGGTGAAACGGCACCTGTGCCCCGTCAAACGAAGCTGCGTGAAACCGGGTAAGATCACACGTAAATCCACTCGGATGGGCTTGCCATTCCCGCGACCCTCTGCTCTGTCAGACAAGCGCGCAGAATAGAGGCATCACATGAGCAACATTCTCAAGGCGAGCCTCTGGATGATCGGGGCGATCCTGTCTTTTACCTCCATGGCCATTGCCGGACGGGCGGTGAGCCTGGATCTCGATACGTTTGAGATCATGATGTATCGCTCGCTGATCGGGATCATGATCGTCTTAAGCGTCTCGCACATCCTTGGTACCCGCCGCCAAATCGAGCGCTCGAATTTGGGCCTGCATTTCCTGCGCAACCTCGCACATTTCACCGGGCAAAACCTGTGGTTCTTTGCCCTGACGGTCATCCCCCTCGCCCAGGTCTTTGCACTCGAATTCACCTCACCCATCTGGGTTTTGCTGCTCAGCCCCTTGGTCTTGCAAGAACGGCTCAGCCTCAACCGCGTCCTCGCAGCCCTTATCGGTTTTATCGGAATACTGATCGTCACCCGTCCCGAAGCAGACAATCTCAGCTTTGGCCAACTCGCGGCTGCGCTGGCCGCGATTGGTTTTGCCGGTTCAGCGGTGTTCACACGGCTTTTGACACGCAAAACCTCGATCACAAATATCCTGTTCTGGCTGACACTGATGCAGGCAGGGATGGGGCTGATCTGTGCTGGGTATGACGGCGATATTGCCCTGCCCTCGCTGGAATCTCTGCCTTGGGTGGTTTTGATCTCGGTCGCGGGCCTTGTTGCGCATTTCTGCCTGACAACAGCGCTGGGCCTTGCGCCCGCAACCGTCGTGATCCCAATCGATTTCACCCGCCTGCCGGTGATCGCTTTGGTCGGGATGTTGCTGTATCAGGAACCGTTGGATGGCTTTGTTTTCCTTGGCGCTTTGATCATCTTTGCGGCCAATTACACCAATATCTGGTTTGAGACGCGAAAAGCGCCCTCATAGAGTGTTACAAAAACGTGACGCAGCGTCGAACCACGTCACCTTTACGTATAGTCAAAATTGACCGGGCTTGAATGGTGCTTTTACCATAATGCCCGGAGACAACCCGAAAACCGGGACGAGGGAAGATATGAAAAAAACACTCTGGACCGCAGGCGCGGTCATTGCGACAGCGTCAGCCGCATCCGCCGCTGGCATTGAGCGCGCGAGCAACGATTACGGTATTTTGTTTCAGGATGGCCATCAGGCGTCTGTTTCGGCGACCTTTGTGAACCCCAGCGTTTCTGGCGACTATGTGGGCGGTGGGTCGACAGGAAATATGTCTAAAAACTACGTCGCGATGTCTGCATCCTACAAGGGTGACTTTGGCGAACGTTTGTCGTTTGGGCTTTTCTTGAACGATGCTTATGGGGCTGACGCGAAATATACCGCCGGGGCATATACTGGATTGGCTGCAGAATGGGACAGTAAGCAGATCGCAGCCATCCTTCGTTATGGCGTAACAGATCGTTTCTCGGTCTATGGTGGTTTTCGCTACGTTCAAAGCGACGCCAATATCGTAATTCCCGGCCAGTTTTTTGCGCCTCGGGTTCAAGCAGGTGCCGACGAAGCGCAAACCGCCGTTGATACCTTGGCCGGGCTGGGGGCCGCAGATCCGTTGCATCCGCTGCACACGCAGTATTTGACCGCGGTTGGAACGGCGGCGCAACTGAACGGCGTATTGGCCGCATATGGCGGCGGCGCAGGCCCTGCTCCAAACATTCTTGATTACACCGCCAAGGGCGACAAGACAGGCGATTGGGGCTATGTTGTAGGTGCCGCGTACGAAAAGCAGGAAATCGCACTTCGTGTCGCTTTGACATATGAAAGTGCGATCACACACACATTCGATACACGGGAAGCTTTGCCGGGCCTTGGTATCGGTGCCGATACAAAAACCGAAGTTGAGATGCCCCAGTCTTTGACACTCGACTTTCAGTCGGGCGTTGCAAAAGACACTCTTGTGTTTGGCAGCATTAAATGGACGGAATGGTCCAAATGGGAAGTACGCCCGCCTGAGTATTCTGATCTGACCGGTTCTGAAATCACCGGGTTTGACAATGACACCATCACCTACCGCCTTGGTGTCGGTCGCAAATTTACAGATTACACCTCTGGTTTTGCGCAGGTTCGCTATGAAAAGTCGAACGGCGGCGTAGCATCTCGTTTGGCACCTACGGACGGGATGTTTGCCTTTGGTATTGGTGGCCAATACTCCAAGGACAACATCAAGCTTCGCGGCGGGATGGAATATGTGAAACTCGGTGATGCCGAAGATGCGAGCGGCACCAAGTTTGAAGGTAACTCTGCTTTTGGCGTCGGCGTGTCGCTGAGCATGTCCTTCTAAACCGAATTTCGAAGCAAATGAAAAACACCCAGGTTCAGGCTTGGGTGTTTTTTGTTGCCTGCGTTGGACCTTACGCTTTGGAAAAAACGTCGGCCCTTTTGGATGAGTACAGGGTTGCCCCCAGAGCTTCTGGCAACGCCTACCCGCTCCGATGGATCAGCCCACATTTTGCGATGAATAGATTGGTCTCATCAGGATTGGCGTGAGGTACATAGGAAACTGGTAACACCCGAGAAAGATCAAGAACTCGGGTGTTTGAGTAAAGCTGGAGGCCACAAGGAAGAGCGCAACGTTTCGGTTCCCTGCCACGATTGCAAAGGGCACGCGCTCCTTTTGGGATCCGCATCTTTTCATTACTAAAAACGCCGCAATTTGAGCCCCAAAATTGAGCGCAAAGGCGAAAAGGAGCCAGGCCACTACCTGACCGGGGGCTTTGGACAACATGGGGGCTATGGCGCTCATCAAGCCAATGACGATGACCGCCAGCGTCACTGAGATGACACCATCAAGCACTTGGGTTTCTTCGGCGCACATCTTTGGTTTGAACACCGCGCGGCCTGCAAATCCAATCGCCACGGCAGCGGTCAGCGATAGGCCCAGGGTGACTGCGGCGTCCAGAGCGGCTTGCCAATTCCCCAATGCCGGCGAGACCCAAAAGATTGGCAAGATCGTCAGCGGCATAAGCAGCGTACCCAATGTCAGCAGGCGAAAGGCGGGTTCAGGCGCATGCCCAAGCATGACCGACATGTTCGGCGCCGCGGTTACGGGCGGTGCGGCTAAGACAAGAAGGCCTGTGATGACAACCGGTGAATGATGTAGGCCAGCAGCCCATGCCGCCAACAAAAGCAGCAGCGGTAATCCCAATTGATAGGCCAAAACGAGGGTTAACGTACTCTTGAAAATCCTCAATCCGCGCAAGGCATCCGGAAAACCGATCCGAAGGGCGTTGAGACAAAGCAAAGCCAGAACAAGCTCACTTAGCCAGGGGCGCAGAAACGAGGCAACTTGTGGCAGGAGCACCCCCGCCACAAGTCCGGCAATCAAAACAAAACGTCCGTGTCGCGCCAGGAGGCGCAGTAAGCCAAGCAAGGCTTAGCCACCTGGCCCCTGACGAATATTGTCGGGCAGCCATGTGGCCAGCTCTGGCCAGACCACCAGGATCACAACCATCACCAGCATCAGCCCCACCATCGGGATCGCTGTCTTGGCGATATATCCGATTTCGTGGCGCGTCATGCCCTGAAGCACGAACAGGTTGAAGCCAATGGGCGGTGTCACCTGCGCGGTTTCAATCACCACAACAAGGAAGATCCCGAACCAGATCACATCGATACCGGCCTGACGGATCATCGGCTCGACAATCGCCATGGTCAGAACAACCGAAGAAAGCCCGTCCATGAACATGCCAAGGATGAGGTAAAAGATCGTCAGCACGGCGATCAGTGCCACCGGAGACAGGCCCCATCCGTCGATCATTTCAGCCAAGGCGCGCGGCAGGCCGGTAAAGCCCATGGACAGCGACAGGAACGCCGCCCCCATCAGAATGAACGCGATCATCGCCGAGGTTTTTGTCGCGCCCATCAGGCTGTCACGAAAGGTTTCCCACCCCAAAGACCCCTGCAAGGCAGACAAGGCCAAGGCACCGACAACGCCTACAGCAGCCGCTTCGGTCGCCGTGGCATAGCCAAGATACATCGAGCCGATGACCACAAAGACCAAGCCAAACAACGGCAGCAAAAAGCGGCTTTCTGCAAACATCTTTCCAAGCGACATGGCCGGTTCAGCCTCGGGTCGCTGGCTTTTATAGGCAAAGTGCCAAGCAATGATGTAGAGCATGAACAGCCCCGCCAGAACGAGCCCGGGAAAGACACCGGCCATGAACAGCTTGGTGATGCTTTCATTGATCGTCACACCATACACGATCAGCGTCAGCGATGGAGGGATCATCAGGCCCAATGTCGCCGCACCGGCCAGGGTGCCGATAATCATGAACTCAGGATAGCCCCGTTTGCGCAGCTCGGGGATCGACATTTTGCCAACCATGTTGAGCGTCGCCGCCGACGAGCCGGACACCGCAGCAAAGATCGTGCAGCCCGCAATGTTGGTGTGCAAAAGCCCACCGGGCAGGAACCGCATCCAAGGTGCGAGACCGCGAAACATGTCCTCGGATAATCGGGTTCGATACAGGATCTCGCCCATCCAGATAAACAGCGGCAAGGCGGTGAGGGTCCAGCTTGAGGCACCGGTCCAGATCGTCGTGATCATGGCGTCGCCCGCTGGGCGCGAGGTGAAAAGCTCCATGCCAACCCAGGCTACCCCCATAAGCGCAAGCCCGATCCAGACGGAGCCGCCAAGGAGTGCAAAGAGCACGAAGAGGAAGATGACTGTTGCGTAGAGTTCGCTCATTATTCCAGCACCTCCGAATGAATTTGACTTTCACGCAATGCCAGAAGCCGCGTGAGATAATCCCAGATTGCGATCGCCAAGAGAATGGTTCCGATCGACATGGGCAGTTGAGGCAACCAGACCGGGGTATAGACCCATTCGGATCCGGTTTTGGCCCACATTTCCCCCCATTTGGCGGGGGAACTGGCGAACATGGCAAAGAGGGTGAGCAACCATTCGGGAACAAAGTCCTGCCCTTGGGTGCGGTCGTTCAGGATCTCGGACATGATATTGGTCTTGATCGCGTAGCGCGCAAAATAGGTGGCTGTGACAGCGGCGATGAACATCGCGACCGCGTCCAGCCAGAACTTGGTATGTTCGTTGAGATTAAGCAGCACCGAAACCCGGATATGCCCCCCTTGGGTCAAAGTATAGGCCAAGGCAAAAAACGAGGTCGCGGCCATGGAATAACCCGCATATTCCGTTGAGCCCGGAAAGGTCATATTGGACCAGCGCGCAACCATCTGCCCGATGATCAGCAACAGGATCACAACCATGAAAATGGCGGCCAAAATACCCGAGGCCTTGTAAACCCGGTCCAACAACCGCCAGACAGGTTGCAACTGATTGGCCGCTTTTGGTCCCTGCCAAAAGCAGTAAAGCGCCAGACATGTCGGAAAAACAAAGAGCCACACCCATAAGGGCAGCCCCAGAAAAGGTTGCCAATCTCGCATATATTTGTCCCTGTCGTAAGAGCGGCCCGCGGATGAGACGGGCCGCCTGTTCGCTTAGTTTGCGTTATAGGCGTCTAGGATTGCCTGACCGTCTGCTCCGACTTCGGAAAGCCAGTCAGCCGTCATTTTTTCACCGATGGCTTCCAGCTCTGCCAGGAAGTCCGGGCCAGCATCCGTCACCTTCATGCCATTGGCTTCGAGCTGCTCGAAATACCAGTTCGCCAGTTCCGCAGATTTCGCCGAGCAAGCCGCGCCGGTTTCGTCAGCTGCTTTCTGGATCGCGGCCTGGGTGTCGGCGCTGAGACCTTCCCAGATGCCTTTGTTGACCATGACATAGTTGCGCGGCAGCCATGCGTTCACTTTGTAATAGTGAGACAGGTGTTCCCAAACCTTGCGGTCGTAACCAGTTGACCCAGAAGAGATAAAGGATTCAGCCACTCCAGTCGCCAAAGCCTGGCTCAGTTCCGCAGCTTCCACCTGAACCGGGATCATGCCCAGCTCTTCGGCAAAAGTCGCAGTGGCGGTGTTGTAGGAGCGGAACTTGACCCCTTGAGTATCCTTGGAAGAGCCGACTTCTTTCTTGAAGTAAAAGCCTTGGCCCGGCCATGGGCAGGTGTAAAGCGCAACGAGGTTCAGGTCAGAAAGCTGCCCGTTGACCTTATCCTTGGCGGCGGCCCAAAGTTTTTCGTTGTTTTCATAGGTTGTCGCAATGAAAGGTAGGTTGTCCCAGCCCAAAAGCGGCGCTTCGTTCGCATGAGCGGACATGAAACGTTCGCCAATCGGAGCCTGACCTGTCTGAATGGCACGCTTGATTTCGCCACCCTTGAACAGGGATCCGCCCGGATGGACGGTGATGTCAATTTCCCCGCCGGTATATTCCCGAACCTTGTCAGCGAACACCACACCCATTTCCGAATGGAAATTCGTCGCGGCATAAGCCATTGGCATATCCCACTTTTCAGCAGCAACGGCGCTACCGGCAATCGCGAGAGCGACGGCCGCCGCGGCGGTGTTCAGTTTTTTGGACAGTGCGTTCATTTTGATTTCTCCCTGAATTGGTGCACTTTTCTTGGTTATTACTTCGCTGCGAACCGCATGGGTTCGAAGGGACGCAAATCTTGGTTTGAATGGTTTCCCGCGATCATATCCGCCACAAGACGACCCGTCTTAGGCCCGCCCGTCAAGCCGATATGATGATGGCCAAAGGCCGTGAAGACGCCGCTGTTATTGACTTCGCCGATCAATGGCAGGCTGTCGGTTGGCGCCGGGCGATAGCCAAGCCATTCTTCGGCGCTTTCATAGGTGAGGTCTGGAAAGAACTCCTGAACCTTGCGGCGTAAAAGTTTGAGCGGCGCTTTTGACCGTTTCTCGGTTAGGCCACCAAATTCGACGATGCCCGCGCAACGCACCCCTTGGTCCATAGATGTGGCCACAAATTTGCCTGCCGACAACATCATCGGGTTGTTGGGGCGTTGGCTCGGCTCTTTGAAAACAATGTGATAGCCGCGTTCCGCCTCAAGCGGGACTGAAAGGCCCAGTTTTTCCATAAGGGGTTTTGACCAGACCCCGGATGACACAATCGCCTTATCACAATGAATGCGGCCTTCGCTTGTATCAACAGCGCTGATCTGGCCGCCGCTCATTTCGAAATCTTTGACTTCGGCCTGGATAAACTTACCGCCCAATGCCTCAAGCAGTTTGACAAGATCCTGCACATAAGAGCCGGGGTTATGGATAAAGCCATGGTCCTTCATGATCGCCAAAAGCTGCGTGTTTTTGCCCAGGATCGGCTCTGCTTCCTGAACTGCCGCGCCCTCAATGATCTCTGGAACAAATCCCGCCTCTTCACGCAATTGCCAGGTAAAGGCATCCGCTTCAAAGGCAGCGCGGTTCGCATAGGCAAAGTTGTATTGGCTTTCCTGCACCCATTTGGCCGCATCTGTTCCAGCTGTCAGCGCCTGGTGCTGTTCAAGGCTGTCACCGACAATGGTGTTCAAACCTTGGCTGATGCGACGCG
This sequence comes from Tropicibacter sp. R15_0, assembly GCA_017744045.1. Classification (GTDB taxonomy): domain Bacteria; phylum Pseudomonadota; class Alphaproteobacteria; order Rhodobacterales; family Rhodobacteraceae; genus Pelagimonas. Next base: position 233,775 of record JAGHRD010000002.1, read on the forward strand.
TATCTGCGGTATTGGCATGGCCAAGGTATTTTACCAGCCAGGGGATCAGCTTGGGCGCATAGCTCCAACGCATGAACAGCGGGAAGTCTGGATTGGCCAGGTAAACCGGCCCCTTGGCCAAAAGCCCCGGACCCGTCACCGGTACAATAGAACAACGTGCCAGAATGCAGCCATTTCCATAGGAGGCCCCCATGCCCGGTGTGCCTTTGTCGAGGAGCGTCACATCGAATCCCGCGCGCCTCAGCCAAATGGCCGAGGCAGCACCCACGATCCCTGCCCCTACAATGACGACATGCTTTGAATTCATTAACCAGCTTCCCCTGTTGAGATTCGAAGTCTGGCAGGGGTGCGATATCATTTCCAATACAAATTTGTGGAACATCCATTAGGAAAAATGATATCCATCCCGAATGAGACTTCGATTCAGACAGTTGCAGGCCTTTCACGCCATTGTCGAGGTGGGAACCGTGACCGGAGCCGCCGAGGCGCTGGGAATCTCGCAGCCGGGTATTTCAAACCTCTTAGCAGAGCTTGAACGCCAGACAGGCCTCAAGCTGTTTGAGCGTCTGCATGGGCGGCTCGTCCCGACACCCGAAGCCGAGTTGATGTATCGCGAAGTCGACACAGTGGTGCGCGGGTTGGATCACGTGACGCAGACGGTTGTCGATTTGCAAAACAAGCAAGCCGGTCAATTGCAGGTTGCCTCGCAACACTCCATGTCCTTTGGATTTATGCCGCGAACCATCGCCGAATTCGCCAGAAAGCGCCCGGATATGAATATTTCATTTCAGTCGCAATACAGTTCAAAGATACAGGAATGGGTGTTGTCCGGGTTGTTCGAAATCGGGATCTGCGAAATGCCGATGCTGTATGACACGCTGAATGTTTATCCACTGCATGTGGAAACCAAGGTCGCCCTGCATCGCGACAATCCATTGGCCGCACATGAAGTTCTCACGCCAGAGCTTTTGCGCGGCGAGCCCTTTATCGTTATGGGCCCCGATCACATCACCCAACGTCGGCTTCGGGATGTGTTTGAAAAGGCTGACGTTCCGCTCAAGACACGCGTAAATTCGCACCTTTTCAAAAACTTGCTGAGCTTTGTTAAAGAAGGCATGGGCGTGTCACTCTTGGATCGGTTCGGGCTGGAATTCGATTACGACGACCGCTTTGTCGCCCGTGATTTTGAACCCCGTATCACGATGGATCTGGCCGTCATCACGTCGGCAACACGCCCTTTGTCGCAAGTGGGCAAGGAGTTTTTGACCTATTTGTTACAAGAGTTGGAGCCCTATTCCGCGACCGGCAGCTTGCGAAAACTTTCGCGCGAAAAGGCGTGATTGCAGAAACTGTTATTAGTGAGCGTGACTTTTGAGATTTCAGGAAGGTTGACAGTTTCGACCACCGGAGGATCGCCGCTTGCAGCTGCAGATTGACCGAACAGCAGGCGTTTTTGCATCACATGTGCATTAGTGCGCTACGCTCCTATTGGAAAACTTGACCAATTGGTCGGTCTGCATGCAAACTTGCTTAGGGGAACACGCAATATTGAAGCTGAATACAGTGACCAGAACGCTATTTGAGGTAAACCTTCAACCTGTTTGGAGCGCTTTCTTTGATGGCAAGGAGCTGACGATCAAGGGCAAAAAGACAATGGCCCTTGTGACCTATTTGGCGTTTGAGAAACACTCTAATAACCATCGCGATGTGATCGCTGCCTTGCTGTGGCCGGATACCTCACAGGCCAATGCCCGGGCCTCGTTGCGCCAAGCACTGTCGCAACTTAGACGCCAGTTGGGGGATGCTGCGGACACGGTTCTGGAAACGAACGGCAGTTCCATCGGCTTTGCCGACTGTGTACTCAGAACCGATGCGGATACGGTGTTTGATACCATTCGCGACGGCGTTTTTGAGAAAAGCCATCAGGACTGGGCTGCTAATCTGCGCGAAATGTTGCGCCCCTTGGATGGTGTTTCCAACGACTTTGACGACTGGTTACATGGCCTGCTTGGCAAGCTAGAACTGCAATTGGTTGAGGTGCTGGAACGCCAGTTTGCCGCACCCAATATCGCGATTGAGCAACGTTTGCGCATGGCTGAAACCGTTCTTTCCTTGGATGAGTACAACGAAAAGGCCGTGCAGGCCCAAATGGCGTGCCATGCCGCGATGAATGACAATGCCACCGCTTTGCGGGTGTATCGCGATTTCTTTGACAAACTGGATGCAGAACTGGGCGGGGAACCCTCGCCTGAGACGCAGCAACTTGTGGCCAAAATCAAATTGTCTGGTACGTCCGGTCCACCCGACACGATCCAGAGGATCGAGCGCCCTGCCCGCCCGGCAGAAAAACGCAAACTGACCATGGTTGCGGTGCTGCCGTTTGAACGGCTTGGACCAACCAATATTTCGCGCTTTCAGGTTTTGGCGCTGCTTGAACAGATCACCTGCCATCTGGCGGCGTTCAAATCGCCCGGCGTGATTTCAAGCAACAGCACACGCCACTATATCGATAACCCGCCCAGAATTTCGGATATCGAGCATGACCTTGGCGCGCATTACGTTGTGACCGGCTCGATCACGGCCGCCGGACCCAAGGTTCAGCTTTCGGTGCAGATGGTGGGCGTTGACGATGAGCGGATCCTGTGGGCGACGACTTTGGCGCTTGATCCCGAGGCCTTGCTGCTTGAAAGCGTCTCATTGGCTGAACAAATCAGCCTTGCGATTGAACCCTCGCTCAACATAGCTGAATTGGAACGCTCTGAGGTTCTTCCGCTCGAAGAGTTGGAACCGCATCACTATGTCTTGCGCGCCAAGAACCTGATGTTCTCGCTTGGGCGCAGTGATTTTTCCGAGGCCAAGCGCATTCTGGATGTGGTGCAAACCAAACACCCGCATTTTGGGCCAGGCCATACGGTGTTGGCGGAATGGTATGCCATTAACCTCTGGCAGGGCTGGTCAGCCAATGCTGATGCCGAACGTCATCACCTGGAACAGCATTCGCGCCGCGCCGTTGCTTTGACGCCACAGAACGGGCGCGCCCTGGCGATGTGGGGGCATAACAAGATCACGCTGGATCGCGACTATGACAGCTCCTTCAACCTGTTTGAACGTGCGGTGCGCCTGTCCCCCAACGATTCCGAAACCTTGATCTGGACGGTCCCGACACTGGCCTATGGGGGCGAGCCTGAATTGGCCTTGGACCATGCAGAACGGGCGTTTTCCCTTTCACCCGCAGACCCATTCCTATTCCGAAATGAACATTTCCTGTCTGTCGCGCATTACGTGAACGAAAACTACGAAGAGGCGGCGCGATATGGCCTGTCATGTTTCCGTCGCGCGCCGAATTACAGTTCGAACACCCGTGCGACGATTGCCTCGCTCGTGTCGCTGGATCGTGTCGATGATGCGCGTTTTCTTGTCGAGCATCACAACTCGATTGCGCCGGAATTCTCGGTTGAAACCTTCAAGGGCAACCATGGGTATCGCCATGCCCGCGACCGGGCGGATTATGCGCAAAAACTGATCTCAGCCGGATTGCCGAACTGACATTGCGTCGACAATGCGATCTCGGTTTCGCATTGGGTTCGTAGTTTTGAGTGCCTCACAGTCGCTGAGCTGGACAGGTTTGGAATACCTGACTTGCCAGAGACTGCTGGATTTACGTTTCTTTGACGCATGTTTTACGCGTCCAACCTATTCAAAGGTTATTATATTGGGAGAGGACATTATGAGCATCTTGGGCAATTCACATGGTCATTCGCACGGCCATTCACATGGCCATTCACATGGGCATTCCCATGGTCATTCGCACGGTCATTCGATGGCTGTGGCGGCGCCGGGCACTGGAATGACCCATCCGGTCGTTGAACCGCTTGTGGGTGACGACACTCTGGGCCCAGTGGATAGCGGCCCCTTTCTTGAGATCGAAGTGCATCCCGACCTTTGGGTGCTCGACAAGATCCCGACACTGGTCGAAGGCTTGCCTGCCGAAGTGCTCGACGGGATGAAGACCGAGCTTCAGGCGATCCTGGACGGTCTGAAGGCACGCAGCACCGTCGATGGGGAAGATCCGGCTGATGTCATCAAAGACGATCTTGAGCGCGCGCTTTATGGCCGTTCGGAATCGCTGCGGGTGTTTGGTGGCGAAATCTCGTCCCAGTCCGGAAATTTCCAGGGGTATTACCATTCCCTTCTGTCGCTGAATTCCCGTCAGTTCCCGGCCACCATGCGCCTGATCGCATTGGTTTATGGAGTTGCGGGCATCGTTGGCATGAAGATGAAGTTGCATTTCATGCGAGCCCGCCCTGTTCAGGTCTGGCCCGGCCTTTTCCCGGTTTTACCAACGCCGCCGCATCCGTCCTATCCCAGCAATCACGCAACTCAGGCCTATAGCGTGTCCAAAATTCTGGGCCGTGTCCTGACCCAGACCAAGCGCGCCGGAACCGAAGAGCATGTCGCGACCATGTCCGAGCGGATTGCCCGCAACCGCGAATATGCCGGGTTGCATTTCGCCAGTGATACCGCTGCGGGTGACGCGGTTTCGACGGCATTGATTGACCACCTCGCGGATCAACCGCTGGTCCAGGACCTGATGGCGCGCGCCATTCTTGAGCTGGGGATCGCAGAATGACCGAGGCATGCCGAGATGCGCTTGGCTGCTCGATACCGGCAAAGGGCGGCGTGGTGCAACGCGTCGCCTGCGCGCCGGATACAGCGCCGCGCCAAAGCTTTCACCTGCTGGGAGATTACCTGTCTGACCCGAATTTCTGGCCGGTCAAATATCAAGGTGCGCGCGGCACCTGTAATGCGTTTGCCGTGAATGCGGCGGTGGAGTTGGACCAGTGGCTGCGGGACAAATCGCAACCGATCACCCCGCTTTCCGAAGAATATATCTATGCCAAGATGCGTGGGATCAGCCTTACGGATAACCGCCTCAACCTTGATCTGACGAAAAGACAGCTTGAGGAACGGAAAAAGAGCGGTGCAACCTATCTTGCGCAGGCCGTGATCGCTTTGGCTGAAAACGGTGTCTGCCGCGCCGATCTCGCGCCTTATTCGCAGCGCGGGGCAATCAATCACTATCAAAAAGAGTTCTCCGAAGAAGCCGAGGCAGATGCCGCGACCCGCCGCGCCAACCCTGCGGATCTGAGACATTACATTGTCGTGCCGGGCGATGATCAGATCTTTTTCGGACCGGAAAGATTCTGGGAACCCCCCTTGGAAAAAGACGGCGCGCCGCAGGCCTGTTCTGACATCATCTATTCTGCCCTGGCCCAAGGGGCCCCGGTCGTTGCCGGTTTCGGCGTCTTGTCACAGGTGGGAAAAGCCGCCTGGTTTGGCCTCCGCGCCTATAGGTTTGGCGGCATTCACTATCCGTCTGACAAACTGGTGCGCGAGGAAAAACTGGGGCCCTCGGGCGGTCACGCGATTTGTATCGTTGGATATGAACGTGATGAAGCCACTGGCAAAGGCTGGTTTGTCTTCCGCAACAGCTTTGGCAGTTTCGGCTTTAGCGCAGATCGCGACGATGACGACTTGCTGCCGATCGCGATTGCGCGCGGCTATGGCTATATCTCATCCGACGATGTGGATCGCTATTGCTGGGAGCTGATGTATCGCCAGCCCGAGGCTTTGGTGTCCTAGCTCAATATGTGGTCACATCAAACGGCGCAATTTCCTGCGCCGTCATGATATAGCCGATATCCGCCAGCGGAGTCGACGCTGACGCCGTATCAAAGATCCCGGTCACTTCGACCGGGTCAAACAGCCCGTCATATTCATAGGGCGTTTCTGTCGTAACCAGGATCAATTGGTTCGCCGGAGGCGGGGGCACATGGATGCAGGCACCAACAAATGGGGCCAAAATGAACATGGTGATCCCCTGCCCCGTCAGATCCAGTGGTACAACGAAGCCGGGAATGCGGACCACGGAGCCGTTGAACTTCTGCGTCACCGCCTCAGCCTTTTCTTGCTCAAACCCGCTGGATAGTTCACCGTGATTGATAACACCCAATTCGCGCAGGTCTTTCATCAACAAAGCGAAATCCGGGTCAGGGACCAAATCCCCCCAATCCAATGCGATCACATCCGGCTTGGCCAATCCACGCCCAGCAACCACGCCAAAAGACGTTGCAAGCAGTGTCAATAAAGCCTGTCTGCGGTTCATCGCTTGTCCCATCTCAATCAATCGCCAAGCCAGATTTCTGTGCGATACCAATATATTGGTTCGCGGCAAAGACATCGGCAATGGTTGTGGGGCGGGAAACCTGCATCGCGCGGTTCACATCTTTGGCATAGCGCCAATCAGCCCGCGCCCCAAATTGACGCGCCACGGCGGGCGCGAGGTCTGGATTGGTTTGCAGCAGCGCCGGCACCTGTGCCTCAATCGCGCGCTTAACGCGTTTGTCACCGGTTTGCCCATGGATTGCCAAAGCTTCGATCATACGCTCACGCAGCGTAACCGGGTATTGTTTCGCATCCACCATTTGACGCACGACCATGTCGACCCCTTGCGCGCCTTTGAGTTCAATCAAAGCCGTTGCATAGGCCCCAAGATAGGGCAGATCGCGCGTGATACCTTTGGCCAGCCCTTCTTGAAGGCGGCCGGCATAAGACGCATCGCCAGACAACCCCGTCATTAGCACGCGAATAGGCTCAAGATCCTCATCTGAGCTGAGCTTGTCAGTTTGCAAAAACGTCATCCGCGGCAGACGAAGATTGCGCAGCAGACCGTAATCCGCCCGGTCCAACTCCAACAATGCGAGGCGGCGAATATCCGGGTTGTTGCTGTTCAGGTGTTTGGCAAAAAGCTGGAACCGGCCTTGATCACCGTCGTAAAGCCAAGTTTCGCGTTGCGCGATCACCCGTTTCACCAGCTTTTCATAACCAGGATCCAAAACCGCCAATTGCGTCCAAGGGCCATAGGCCCCGTCGCGCGCGTATAAGAGCTTGGCGCGCTGGGAGCGGGCCAGAAACGCCTTGGTTTCGTTGTCCAAGCCGGCTGGAAGGGCGACAGCTTGGCTTGGGCCGACCAGACCAGAGACCACCCGCACCCCCTGCCCGTCCGCCGTCGGGCGCGCCAGAACCACATGTTCGCTGGCAAGCAGAAAATCGACAAGCGTTGGGTCAGGCACATAGCTGTGAAAGGCGCAGGCATGTATCTGCTGTGGTGCCACCACCGCCAAGGCAAGCGCCAAACCCATGTTTCGAAGACTGTTCTTGAGGCGTCGCAAAACTTTTAGACCCTGATTTGCATCCCATCCGCCAATGACAAACGATAGGCCCGGAGCGCAGGGGCCAGGCTGGCCAAAATGGCGGCGACTATGACCCAACCCAAGAGAATGCCCTCATCGCGCGTCAAAGGCGATATGTCCAAGTATAACCCAAATTGCGCATCCACATAGGGGCGTGCCCAAAACAACCCGGCATAAAGCAATATTACGCCCAAGATCACGGCCATGAGGCTCATGAATACGGCCTCGGCCATCAACAGGGCAAAGATGGTCCGGGGCCCCGCCCCCAAGGTTCGCAAAATCGCCATCTCGCGCCGTCGCTCGTTCAACCCGGAAAACACCATGGCGACCATGCCCATCAGGGCCGTGACAACAACCATGGCCGAAACGCCCATCAGTGCGGTTTCGGCCACGCTGATCACCTCCCACAATTCGGCCAGCGCCACCCCGGGTATGATGGCCAATAAAGGCTCTTGGGCATAATCGTTAACCCAGCGTTGCATGCCAAACACTTGGAGACGGGATTCAAGCCCGACCAACGCCGCCGTGATCGCCTTGGGGCGCAGATCCATCGCTCGGACGTCTTCGGCGGAAATCGGATTACCACTCCGCGCGCCGCCTTGCCAATCCACATGAATGGCTTCAATCGCTTCGAGGCTCACAAAAACGGAGCGATCGACCGGCGTTCCGGTCTTTTCCAAAATCCCAGACACACGAAATGGTTTGTCATCGTGATGCACAAATGAGGCAATGCCATGGGCAACAACGATGGATTGACCAACCTCATAACCCAGCGATTTCGCCACATCGGCCCCTATAACGGCGTCAAACAGGTCGTCAAACCGCTGCCCCTTGGCCAGTTCCAATGATCGGTCACGGCGGTACTTGTATCGGTCAAAAAAGGCCGTGGTCGTGCCCAGCACGCGAAAACCGCGATGGCTATCGCCAAGGGACATCGGCACGCTCCAGGCGACCTCAGGTCGCGCGGCAATATCCTGATAGCTTTCCCAACTGACATTGTTGGTGGCGTTACCAATGCGAAAGACCGAATAAAGCAGCAATTGCACGCTGCCTGACCGCGCCCCGATGATAAGATCCGTGCCGGAAATCGTGTCGGCAAAGCTGTCCTTGGCCCCGGTCCTGACCTTTTCAACACCAAGGAACAAAGCGACCGACAGCGCCATGGCGAACACCGTCAGGCCAACAGTCAGACGGCGGCTGAGCAGCGATAAAACGGCGAGTCGCAGGAGGATCATACAATGTCACCTCTCTGAGAAAGCTCTGCCATGGAAATGCTGCGGTCAAAGTGTTGCGCCAAGCGGGTGTCATGGCTGACCATCAACAAGGTGGCATTCGCAGCCTCAACCTGTTCGATCAACAGGTCGACAAAGGCGGATTGGCTGGCCGCGTCCAGCGCTGAGGTCGGTTCATCCGCGATCACCACGCTTGGGCCGCCGATCAAAGCACGTGCAACGGCAACACGTTGCTGTTGTCCGGTGCTGAGGTCAGAGGTTGCGGCTTTGCTTACCTGCGCCTCGCTTAACCCCAAAGCTTGGCACAATCTCAAAGCTTCCTTCCGAGGGGCGCTCACCCTCTGGCTCCGCTTGGCTGAGAAAGACAGAGGCAATAGGATATTTTCCAAGGGGGAAGCATAGGGAAGCAGGTTAAATTGTTGAAAGATCAACCCGATCTGATCGGCGCGCAGCCGGTCTTTTTGACGAGCGGATAAACTGGTTAAGTCCGTGCCATTGACCTCTAATTGCCCCGCATCCGGCGTCACAATCCCGCAAATGAGGCTTAGCAAAGTGGATTTGCCCGCCCCGCTTTCACCGAACAGAAAAACCTTTTCTCCTGTCGTGATTTCGAATTGCGGAATATCGAGGGAAAAACCATGTTTGCCCTTCCAGTCAAAGGCAATATCCCGAAGCCTGATCGCAGGACACGTGTCAGGCTTGGGTTCAGACATGATTTACCTCAGTTTGAGTTCCGGCTGATCCGCGGACGCTTCCAGCAGCTTGGCGCCCGTCTCATCGATGAATTGGACATGTAACTCCTTGGCATTTTTGAAGGCGGAAAAATAGCCCAAAGAGATCTCATCAATGGCTGCTGTGTTCTGACAGGTCAGCACGTACTCGGCGTGAAACTCTGAGTGCTGCGCATTTTCATGATCAGCATGATCATGCGAGTCTTCGTGATCATGATGGTCCTCATGATCGCCGTGCCCATGTTCCTCGTGATCCTCGTCATGCTCGCCATTGTGCAACTCCGCCACGGATTTGGTGACGAGGCAGTCAGCGGCTTCGGGCAATTGAAACACGTTCAAAGGCTCTGACAAGGCGGTCAATGCAGCTGCTATGGCATCCTTGTCATTTTGGGATTCTGGCACGTGTTCAAAGCCAACAATATCAAAACCTGGAACCTCAAGTTCTAATGCGATTTCAGAGCCTTCCACGGCAATGTTCAACTTACCCTCGCCATGCACATGCGCATCGAGATCGCGTTGGGTGTCTGCCTGTGACGCCAAAGGGACAAGCGCCAGAGACGTGGACAGCAGAAGAGTTTTAAAGGTCATGCGAATGCTCCGAAACCAATACAGGTGAGGATTTGTTATAGTATCACATAACGCACCGCAAATGGTCTAAGGGACACTGGCAATTCTCTGCCAGTGTCTCCCCCTAACCCGTCAACAGTTCTACATTGACCAATGCCGTATGGGCGCTGCACCCCTGCCCCAATTGTGACGTGCCCACATCCAAGGTCAGCACATTTGGATTGCCGTTTTGGTCGATATTGTCCTGAGCGTCTCCAAACCACGCGCCAGTCGGCAGCGCCACAACGCCCTGCAAAATGTCGTCACTCACCTTGGCGCGGGCCCGGCAGGCACCGCGACTGTTAAAGACGCGCACCAAATCACCGCTCGAAATGTTTCGGGCGGTGGCGTCCACCGCGTTTATGACAAGTGTTTCCGGGCGCGCACCCTCATTGTCCTGAAGCGCCGCCTCTAGCTGGCTGTGCAATTTGTCCCCCGGCTGAGGAGAGACCATGTGCAGCGGTGCCTGCTCATCCGCTGATCCCATCCACTCCGACGGTGGCAACCATTTCGGGTGACCGGCGCAATCCGCGTATCCAAAACCGGCGATGGTCTCTGAGAAGATCTCGATCTTGCCCGAAGGTGTGCCAAGCGGGTTTGCCTCCGGATCTTCTCGGAATTTGGCCAGCAGTGTCGGGACATATTCTTTTTGAACGATGGGCAGTTCGACCCAATTGCGGTCGCGCAACTCATCCAAATCAGGCACGTCAATTCCCGCGCTTTGCGCCTTTTCGACATAACTCTGATACAGGTGCCCCAGCCAGTCGCCACTGCTGCGCCCTTCGCTAAAGGCCTCACCAGCTTGCAATCGCTGCGCCAGCCCCCAAAAGATGTCGTAATCGTCGCGCGCACCATATTGAGGCGGCACAAGAGCGGGCATGTGAAACAGGTAGTTATCCATGCCCGAGCGCCCGATATCCTCGCGCTCATATGGTGTTGTGGCAGGAAAGACGATATCGGCGCGTTTCGCCGTCGCCGTCCACCAGGGCTCGTTCACAATCACACAATCAGGATGCTGCCAGGCTTTGTGCAACTCCTTTAAATCCTGATGGTGGTGATAGGGGTTGCCACCCGCCCAGTAGATCAGCTTGATATCCGGGTAAGTCTTTGTTTCACCGTTGAATTCATAGCGACCACCGGGATTGCGCAGCATATCCCCGATACGGGCAACGGGGATGAAATCCTTGATCGGGTTTTGCCCCTGATCAAAGGTCATGCCTCGCATCGGTTTCATCGCCTTGCCGATCCCGCCAATCGCGCCATAGCCATAGCCGATCCCACGCCCGGGCAAGCCGATTTGCCCAATCATCGCGCCAAGAACCGCTGACATCCAATAGGGTTGCTCGCCGTGTTCCGCGCGCTGTAATGACCAGGCCGTGGTGATCATCGTCCGGCCACGCGCCATGCGCCGCGCCAGATCGCGGATGGTGTCTGCATCAACACCACATAGGGGCACCGCCCAATCCGGCGTTTTGGCGATCCCGTCATGCTCGCCCATCAGGTACGGGCGAAACCGTTCGAATCCTGTGGTGTATTTGTTCAGGAAATCACGGTCGCTCAACCCTTCGCTTTCCAGCACATGGGCAAGGGCCAGCATCAGGGCCGTGTCGCCGGCGGGCTTGCAGGGGATCCATTCGCTCCCCGCGATTCCATCGCTGCGCTGCGGACCAATATTGATAAAGCGAATGCCCTTGTCGGCGTATTTGGCGAACCAATCGGCGGTGTCATGTTCCGTCACCCCGCCCATACTGACCTGCGCGTTCTTGGTGTTGATGCCGCCAAACATCACAATCGTATCGGCATTTTCACCAATCGATTGCCAGCTTTCCTGGCAATCATAGGTGTATTGAAGGAACGGCATCCCCAGCACATGGGGCATGATTGCCTGCGCGCAGCCGGTGGAATAGCTGCCAAAGGACGACACATAGCCGCCAATCTTGTTCAGAAACCGGTGCACCTGGCTTTGCGCATGGTGGAACCGACCGGCTGAGCTCCAACCATAGGAACCGCCATAGATCGCCTGATTGCCATGCTCTTGCCGAATACGGTCGATCTCAGCGGCCGCGATGTCGAGCGCTTCGTCCCAGGGCAGTTCCACATAATCACCATCACCCCGCCCTGCCCGGTCGCGATTGTTCAACCAGGCGCGACGGATCGAGGGCTGTTTGACACGCAATTCGTGATGCACAGCAGCGGGCACAACGGCCGGTATTCCCGAGGGGTTGGGGTCTTTGTGGAAAGGGCGTGCGGCGATGATCTGACCGTTTTGAACATCAATTTCCATTGCCCCCCAATGGCTGGAGGTGACACGGGTTTCAATCGTACCGTTTTCAGAATTGTTTTTCGCCATACCACATGCCCTCCGCACCTGTCGGGACCAAGTCTTGCGCGCGGGTTTCACTGAAATCCAGACCAAAAACGCAAAAACCCCACGGCTTACCGCCATGGGGTCATCACATTCTGTTTCAGATCGGTTTAGGCCGATTCGGCCACCAAACCGGCCTCGCGGCGCTTGGTAAGCTCTTCACCAACCAAGAAGGCGAGTTCGAGCGATTGCGACGCGTTCAGGCGCGGATCACAGGCGGTGTGATAACGATCCGAGAGGTTCTCTTCGGTCACGTCACGCACGCCGCCGGTGCATTCGGTCACATCCAAGCCGGTCATTTCGAAATGCACACCGCCGGGGATGGTGCCTTCGGCATTATGCACACCAAAGAAGTCCTGAACCTCGCGCAGAACGGAATCGAATGGGCGGGTCTTGTAACCGGTGGCGGATTTGATCGTGTTGCCATGCATCGGATCACAGACCCACGTGACATTGGCCCCTTCTTCCTGCACGGCTTTGACCAGACGCGGCAGATGTTCCGCCACTTTGCCAGCCCCGAAACGCGCGATCAGTGTCAGCTTGCCCTCTTCGTTCTCTGGATTCAGCTTGGCCATCAGCACCTTGAGGTCTTCAGCGGTGGTGGTCGGGCCACATTTCAGGCCGACCGGGTTCAGCACACCGCTGGCAAATTCCACATGGGCACCATCGGGCTGACGGGTGCGGTCGCCGATCCAGATCATGTGACCAGAGCCTGCCAGCCACTTGCCAGAGGTGGAATCAAGACGGGTCAGGGCCTCTTCATATTCCAACAGCAGCGATTCATGGCTGGTGTAGAAATCGACGGTCTGCAAGGAATGCAAACGATCCGAGGTCACGCCTGCCGCCTTCATGAAATCAAGCGTGTCGCTGATACGACCAGCCATTTCACGATAGCGCGCAGCCTTTTCACCTTCGACGAAACCCAAAGTCCAGGCATGGACCTGATGCACATCGGCATAGCCCCCGGTGGAAAACGCGCGCAGCAGGTTCAGCGTTGCCGCTGCCTGCGTATAAGCCTGCAGCATTTTCTTGGGGTCGGGAATGCGGGCTTCGGGGGTAAAGGCCAACTCATTGATGATGTCGCCACGATAGCTGGGCAGTTCCACGCCATCCACGGTCTCAGTTGGCGCGCTGCGTGGTTTGGCAAACTGGCCCGCCATGCGACCCACTTTGACCACCGGAACCTTGGCCCCATAGGTCAAAACCATCGCCATTTGCAGCATGACCTTGAACGTGTCGCGGATACCATCCGCGCTGAATTGCTCAAAGCTTTCGGCGCAATCGCCGCCCTGAAGCAAGAAAGCCTCGCCACGTGATGCGGCCCCCAAAGCCTCCTTGAGGCGGCGGGCTTCACCGGCAAAAACCAGCGGCGGAAATTGCGACAGTTGCGCCTCGACGGCGTGTAGGGCATCGGCGTCCGTATAGTCCGGCATCTGAATCCGCGGCTTGTTGCGCCAATTCGATTTCTGCCACTCGGTCATGGGTTTTCTCCGCTTCAAATACGTTTCGCCGTCACAGTCAGCGTTAACAGCGCCTCTTCTAACCAATCAAAACAGGGCTGACTAGCCTGCTTTTGCACGACAGAACTTGACGTGTTTTGCACATTCTGACCTTCTGACAAAAACGACTCGGCTGGCTTCGTTTCAGACAGAGCTCACCCACCCGCCTTTCGTAGCCCGCATATAGAAGGATGCAGCCAAATGCTCCCGTCGCAAAATCGACCCACGCTCGACGTGCAAAACATTCCCGACAAGCCCAAGCGCTTTGTCTTTGTTTTGCTGGAAAATTTCACCATGCTCAGCTTTGCGGCAGCGGTGGATTGCCTACGTCTTGCGAACCGGATGGCCAATAAGGAACTCTATTGCTGGACGGTCGTTGCGGATGGCGGCGGAACGGTTCAGGGATCAACCGGGATTGGCATCCAAACAGATGGCGATCTGGGCGAATTGCACCGCGATGACTCGTTGATCCTGTGCGGTGGTGCCGATGTTCAGGGCGCGACGACGAAAAAACTGCTGAACTGGGTGCGCAGGGAAACCCGGAAAGGCGTGACAGCCGGAGGGTTGTGCACCGCTGCCTATACGCTGGCCAAGGCCGGTTTGCTGGACGGAAAACGGGCGACGATCCACTGGGAAAACCAGGACAGTTTTTCCGAGGAATTTGACGAGGTCGAGCTGACAAAATCGGTATTTGCCATTGATAACAATCGCCTGACCACCGCAGGCGGCACGTCGTCGATTGACCTTTTCTTGCAGATCATCGCCTCGGACCATGGTGAGGAACTGGCCTCAGCCGTAGCTGACCAGCAGATCTACAACTCAATTCGCACCGATCAGGACACACAGCGTCTGTCTGTTCCCACCCGCATTGGGGTGCGCCACCCCAAGCTGAGCCAAGTCATTCAGATGATGGAATCCAATATCGAAGAGCCGGTCAGCCCGTCGATCCTGGCCAAGGATGTCGGCATGTCGACGCGCCAGCTTGAGCGATTATTTCGGCGTTATCTCAACCGATCCCCCAAACGCTATTACATGGAGTTGCGCCTGCAAAAGGCGCGCAATCTGCTGATGCAAACCGATATGAGCGTCATCAACGTCGCCCTTGCTTGCGGGTTCGCGTCGCCGTCGCATTTTTCCAAGTGCTACCGGTCGCATTACGAGACCACGCCCTATCGCGAAAGGGGCACCCATGCCTCGCGGTTATCCGTTTAAATGACCGACCAAGACGTGATTGAGACCAAACGTCTGCGCCTTCGTGCCGCGCAGCAAACAGACCTGATGCCCCTGCACCAGTTATTCTCCGATCCCGAAACCATGCGGTATTGGGATCAACCGGCCTATACCGAAATCGCAAAAACCCAGGCTTTCATTGATCACTTCATGTCCAAGGATATGAACAATCGCGAGGAATATATTCTGGATTTTCAAGGCGTTTGCGTTGGAAAGGCCGGGATGTGGAAACGATATGAAATCGGCTACATCCTGCGCCGCGACCTCTGGGGGCAAGGCCTGGTCAGCGAAGCTTTAGAGGCGATTATTCCACGGGTGTTTGCGCGCTTCCCTGAAACGGATGTGCTTACAGCAGAGCTTGACCCAAGGAATGTTGGATCAAGCCGGGTGCTGGAAAAGCTGGGTTTTGTGCAAACCGGTTTTGAGGAAAAGAACTTTCTCTATGGCGAAACCGAGCTGTGTGACACCGCCTATTACACGCTGACCAGGCCCGAGGTTTAAGTCAGAACAAGCTATTCAGTGTTGAAAAATCAGAATTAAAACGGAAGTTGATCGCAACAACACGATCCCCCAGATCGTGGTACAGAACATAAGCATAAACATAGGACAATCCTGTCCAATAGGCGATCAACTCTTGCTGAAACCCGCCTTGAAGGTCACCCTTGCGGATCACAACGACATTTTCAAAATCTGTCGGGTAAATCTGTTCGACCTGCGCAGCGAGTTGGTCCAACTGTTGTGGTGTCATCTCGTCACTGCCGCCAAAACGCAGCATGAGCGACTGGATGTCCCGCGTGACCATCATGCGGTCCATTTCATCGCGCATTTCGTCATAACTCGCAAAGACCGGGTCCTGCGCTTGGGCCTGTAGGGGCAAGGTCAGAACGATCGCCGTCAGCACCGATTGAATGGCCGTCTTCAACATATCTTAATCCACTGGTTTTCTTCAACTTGGGCAGAGTGTGACACGATCCCAAGCCAGAAGAAACCTGCAATCTAAGATTGTACCGCAAAGGGGCTTATTGCGCGATTTTATACAGCGCCCCTTGTCCGACGCTGAGAAACCAAATCGCTCCGTCGGGTCCTTGCCGGACATCCCGCACGCGTTCGGTTTCTGGGCCAGATATCTGCTCAACTTCCCTAAGCGGCGCGCCTTCGAGCCGGGCTATATAGTCATACTTCAGCGATCCAACGAACATGTCGCCCTTCCATTCCGGGTTGCCACGCCCATCATGAATGGCGATACCTGATGGCGCGATGGACGGATCCCAGTAGAATTTTGGCTGCTCCAGCCCCGCTTTGGCGGTGCCTTCTCCTATCTTGGCCCCACTGTAATGCGTGCCGTATGAAATCACCGGCCAGCCGTAATTGGCACCGGGCTGGATCAAGTTCACCTCATCCCCACCTCGCGCGCCATGTTCCACCGCCCAAACCTGCCCTTGACCATCAATGGCCAATCCTTGCGGGTTGCGATGGCCATAGCTGAAAATCTCTGGGAGAAACGCAGAGTCCTTGGTGAATGGATTTGATGCCAGCGGCTGACCTTCCCGCGACAATCGCAGAACGCTGCCATTATGGGATGCGCGATCTTGTGCGCTTTCATCATCACCTCGATCGCCAATGGTCATATAAATCGTGCCATCCTGACCTTCGACAATGCGCGAGCCAAAGTGGCGGCCGCCGGTGCCGGTTTTCGACATTTCAAAGATGGTTTTGCCTTGGGTCAAACGCGCCCCGTCCTCGGACAAAACACCCCGAAACAACGCCGTGCCGGACCCGCGCCAGCCCTGCTTGGTTACATAAGTCAGATACACCTCACGACTGGTGGCAAAGTCGCGAGGGATCAGGATGTCTAGCAACCCGCCTTGACCGTCCGCTTTGATATCCGGGAGGCCCGCAATCTCGACTCGTCTGGTACCGGAAAAGAGCAATAGTTTGCCATCGCGTTCGGTAATGAGAATGCCGCCTCCGGGTAGAAAACCAAAGGCCCAGGGCGTGTCCAGCCCCTCAACAACAGGCTCAAATGTGTAAGTCTCGGCAAAGCCGGGCGCAGGGAGCGACATCAAGATCGCCACGCAAGATACTGCCTGAAAATACTTTTTCCTCAAAAAAGTCATTTCAATCTCCTCTTGTACGGAGGTTGTTTCACCGGTCTTAGGTAAAGGTATAGCGCTGCTATACATAATGTCGACAAACCCAGCAAAATACACTTTTCTTTTGATCCAAGCCCGCTTACGCTCCCGCGAGATCAAAAGATCCAACGAGGGAGAATAAAATGAAAAAGCTGCTTCTGGCGACTGCCGCAACAGCACTAAGCGCCGGCGTTGTCGCCGCTGAAGAGGTCAAAGTTGGCGTCATTCTGGGCTTTACCGGCCCGATTGAATCCTTGACCCCACATATGGCTGGCTCTGCCGAACTGGCCATGACCGAAATCAATGAGAGTGGCAAATTCCTGGACGGCATCACCTTGGCCCCGGTTCGCGCAGACTCCACTTGCGTTGATGCCGCTGCTGCCACCGCCGCCGCAGAACGCCTGATCACCGCCGAGGGTGTGGTTGCCATCATGGGCGCGGATTGCTCTGGTGTGACCGGCGCGATCCTGGCCAACGTGGCCGTGCCAAACGGTATCCCAATGGTATCGCCTTCCGCAACTTCGCCTGCTTTGTCGACTGCCGAAGATAATGGCCTGTTCTTCCGCACCGCGCCATCCGATGCGCGTCAGGGCGCGGTTCTGGCTGAGATCCTGACCGAAAAAGGTATCAACGAGATCGCAGTCACCTACACCAACAACGACTACGGCAAAGGCCTGGCAGACAGCTTTGCCGCATCCTATGGCGGCACCATCACCCTGTCTGCACCGCATGACGACGGCAAAGCAGACTATTCTGCCGAAGTGGGCGCACTGGCCTCTGCCGGTGGTGAGCTTCTGGCCGTGTTCGGCTATTCCGACCAGGGCGGCAAGGGCATGATCCAAGCCTCCATCGACACCGGTGCCTTTGATACCTTCCTGATGGGTGACGGCATGTATGGCGATGCACTTCTGGCGGATCTGGGTGGCGATATGGAAGGCACCTTCGGCACCGTTCCTTGGGCCGAAGGCGATGGCGCAGATGCCTTTGCTGCAGTCACCAGCGCCGCTGGCGTCAACGGTGAATCCTCCTTCACCCGCGAAAGCTATGACGCGGCGGCCCTGATCGCTCTGGCGATGATGAAAGGTGGCGCAGCAACTTCCGAAGCCGTTGCAGCCAACCTGATGGATGTGGCCAACGCCCCGGGTGAGCCGATCCTGCCGGGCGAGCTGGGCAAAGCGCTCGAAATCCTCGCCGCTGGTGGTGATGTCGATTATGTCGGTGCCTCCGGCGTCGAGCTGATTGGCCCAGGTGAAGCGGCGGGCACATACCGCCACTACGAAGTCAAAGGCTCCGCCTACGAAACCGTCGAATTCAAATAAAATTCGATATGTCTTGGAACAGCCCGGTCTTTTCCGGGCTGTTTCCGTATTCTGGTGTGCGCAGCTGATAGCGCCATCAAAGGGGGAACATCCTTGATCCGGGTTGAAAACCTTCACCGCCATTTTGGCGGCTTCCGAGCTGTTGACGGCGCTTCGCTTGAAATCGCCACCGGCTCGATCACCGGTCTTGTCGGTCCAAACGGGGCCGGGAAAACCACGCTCTTCAATGTCATCGCAGGTGCGTTGCCCCCGACCTCGGGGCAAGTCTTTATGGATGGTGAAAACATCACCGGCCTGCCGCCGCATGAGCTGTTTCACAAGGGGCTGCTGCGCACCTTTCAGATTGCGCATGAGTTCAGTTCCATGTCGTGTCGCGAAAACCTGATGATGGTGCCCGGCGGGCAATCGGGTGAAAAACTGTGGAACACATGGTTTGGCCGCAAACGCATCGCTGATGAGGAACGCGCCTTGCGGGCCAAGGCCGATGAAGTGCTTGATTTCCTAACCATTTCTCATCTCGCCGATCATCCTGCTGGCGCGATTTCCGGTGGTCAGAAAAAGCTGCTCGAACTGGGGCGCACCATGATGGTCGACGCCAAGATCGTGTTCTTGGACGAGGTCGGTGCCGGGGTGAACCGCACCTTGCTGATGACCATCGCCGACGCGATCCTGCGCCTGAACAAAGAGCGCGGTTATACCTTCTGCGTCATTGAACATGACATGGATTTCATCGGTAAGCTTTGCGATCCGGTGATCGTTATGGCTGAGGGCAAGCACCTGGCCGAAGGCACCCTGGATGAGATCAAGGCCAACCAGCAGGTGATCGAAGCCTATCTCGGCACCGGCTTGAAAAACAAAGACAAAGAGGCCGTGGAATGATGAAGCCTCTCGTATTGACGACTGTCGCCTGCACCCTGCTATCGACCATGCAACTGCACGCGCAATCCAAAGTCGGCACGTCTGTAATCGCGGGCAAATCCGTGTCTTTGTTTGACGATGGGACCTGGCAGTATGACCAACCCGATGATGCAGATTCATCTTCCTGCGTCGTGATCGTCAAAGACATTCGGTTTTGCGGGGACTCGAACAAATGGTCACGCACCAATTCTCCTAACGCTCAGATCAACGCGCAGTTCCAAACGTCCGACACGCAATACGCGCAATTTGTGATCGAGGAACTGGGCGCAGACCAAGGGGTTACTTTGGACCTCATTGGTGAGGCAGCCGTCGGATTCGCTGCCAAGGCGTCAGGAGTTCCGGCTTCCGAACTCCCGATTTTGGAATCCCAGGCCATAGAGCTAGGGACATTGAAGGGAAGACGAATCTCATATTCCGCAGTCGTGGACGGCCGTGTGAAACTTGTGATGATAAACTCCATGTTTGTCACTCCCCGGAGAACCATGCAGATACAAACCTACGAAATTGGAACGCAATCTCTGACCGAAACTCATGCAGTCCTACACCGGGAGTTTCTGGATGCCGTGGAGGTATCACAATGAGCGACAATCCTTATCAGCACGATCGTGGCAACAAGGATCGCTCGCTGGGCAATCCTGACGGCATGGGCACCATGGACACCACCAAGAAAAGTGGCCCGACAAGTCAGACCAGCGGTGAGCCTTTCTTGATCGGGGCCAATATGACCGGCGGCTATGGCCGCGGCGGCCCGGACATCCTGCATGACTGCACCATTGCCGTCGAAAAGGGTGAAATCGCCGTGATCGTCGGCCCGAACGGCGCGGGCAAGTCCACCGCCATGAAGGCCACCTTTGGCATGTTGAACCTGCGCGAGGGGCATGTGACCCTGGACGGTGTCGACATCACCAACCTCACCCCGCAGGATCGCGTCGGCAAAGGCATGGGGTTTGTGCCTCAGACCAGCAATATTTTCACCTCGATGAGCGTGGAAGAAAATCTTGAAATGGGCGCTTTCATCCGCACGGATGATTTCAGCGAGACCATGGAACAAGTTTATGAGCTGTTCCCGATCCTGCGAGAAAAGCGCAACCAACCGGCGGGCGAATTGTCTGGTGGTCAACGTCAGCAAGTCGCCGTCGGTCGCGCGCTGATGACCCAGCCCAAGGTCTTGTTGTTAGACGAGCCGACCGCAGGGGTTTCCCCCATCGTGATGGATGAGCTGTTTGACCGCATTATCGAAGTGGCGCGCAGCGGTATTTCCATCCTCATGGTGGAACAAAACGCCAAGCAAGCGCTCGAAATCGCGGATAAAGGCTATGTTCTGGTGCAGGGGCGTAATGCCCATACCGGCACCGGCAAATCCTTGATGGCTGATCCTGAGGTGCGCGCCTCCTTCCTGGGGGGCTGAGCCATGCGAACACCTTGTTTAACGGTGGTTTTGGCCCTGGCGCTAACCTCTCCGGCTTTGGCGGCGATGACCTGCATGCCCGAGGGCGAAAACGCCACAGGCTTTGTTCTGATCCCCTCGGCTGAGGGTGTAATGATGGTGCAGGAAGGGTTGAACTGGACCAAACCCAACGATCTTTTGCCCGGACCGGCCAGTGTTCAGGGGCTCGACAGCCCTTCGGTGGTGATTGGCGGTTCGGCCACGGTGATTGTCGAAGGCAAACAGGCGAAACCGTCCTCGGGCACCCTGCCTTTGGCGAAGCTGTCTGATGATCCGCTGACGCTGGCCTATCTCAACACGGCCTCTGGCTTGCGGCGCGATCTCACAATTTCCGACGAAGGTCTGTTCAGCGACACATTCGATGGGCAAACCCGAATGGGGCGCTGCGTGGGGGATTTGTCATGAAACATAGCCTGGCAATTGCCGGGATGCTGGCCATGCCCTGCGTTGTATCTGCCGAAGACCTCGCAGGCACCACGCTGACCTGCAGCTTTACAACCGAGTGTTACGAGCTTGAGGAATGCACCTTTGCCGAATTTGCGGTGGATGTTGCCCTGCCTGATACCTTTCCTGGCACAGGTTCCCTTTTGCCCGACACAGGACCGGCAGAGGGCACGGCGGATATGCTGGGCGATCTGTTTATCCTTTCCGCACGGGACGCTAACGGCGCTTACCTTTTGTCTCGCAGCACCGGGGGCCTGGCCAAGCTCAGCGTTCATTACTCCGGCAATCACATGATGATCGCCTATGATGGTCAATGTCGGGTGGCGCAATGAATATTCTTCGCCTCTCCGCCCTGACCTCTGACATTCACAACAAGGACCTCGGCCGCCTGCCGCGCTCTTGTCGAAAGGAAAATACCTGATGGATTTCCTGAACGCCCTTGTGGCGCTAACAAACTTTGTTCTGATCCCGGCCATGACTTATGGCAGCCAGCTGGCACTTGGGGCTTTGGGTGTGACCCTGGTTTACGGGATCTTGCGCTTCTCAAACTTTGCCCATGGCGACACCATGGCCTTTGGCACCATGTCGGTGATCATCTTCACCTGGCTGTTTCAATCCATGGGGATCTCGCTGCACCCACTGCCGACCGCACTGGTTGCCATTCCTTTTGGTATCGCGGTGACAGCGCTATTGATGTTGGGTACCGATCGCGTCGTTTACCGCTTTTACCGCGCGCAAAAGGCCAAACCGGTGATCGTTGTCATGGTCTCGCTTGGCGTCATGTTCATCTATAACGGGTTGACCCGCTTTATCCTGGGCGCGGATGAACAACGCTTTATGGATGGCGAACGATTCATCATGCGGGCGCGTGATTTCAAGGAAATGACCGGCCTGCGCGAAGGTCTGGCGTTCAAAACCACCCAAGGCCTGACCATTGTCACTGCTGTGATTGTGGTGATCGCCCTGTTCTGGTTCCTAAACAAAACCCGCACCGGCAAATCCATGCGCGCCTTTTCCGATAACGAAGATTTGGCGCTGTTGTCGGGTATCAACCCGGAACGCGTTGTCATGGTGACCTGGCTGATCGTGGCTGCGCTGGTGACTATTGCGGGCACTCTCTACGGGCTCGACAAAAGCTATAAACCCTTCACCTATTTCCAATTGCTGCTGCCAATCTTTGCTGCCGCCATCGTCGGTGGCCTCGGCAGCCCGGTTGGTGCCATCGCAGGGGGCTTTGTCATCGCCTTTTCCGAGGTCGCCGTGACCTATGCCTGGAAAAAGGTTGTGACCTACGCCCTGCCCGAGGCTCTGGCCCCCTCAAGCCTGCTGCAATTCATGGCGACGGAATACAAGTTCGCCGTCAGCTTCATGATCCTCGTGATTGTCTTGCTCATCAAACCCACCGGGATCTTCAAGGGGAAAGCGGTATGACACAATCCATGAAAACCATTCTGCTTTTCGCCCTGGTGGCGGTGCTGATCATCGGTACCGGCATCCTGCAAGGTCCAAACCTGGCGCTTGTGATCCTGAATATGGGGTTGGTCAGTGCCATCATGGCGCTGGGAGTGAACCTGCAATGGGGCATTGCCGGGTTGTTCAATGTAGGCGTCATGGGCTTTGTCGCACTGGGTGGTCTGGCCGTGGTCCTGACCTCAACCGCGCCAGTGCCCGAGGCCTGGTCAGCCGGGGGCCTGCGCGCCTGGTTTGCCATCCTGTTGGCCATTTGCACGGTGGCGGGCTCTGCCATGATGTATAAACGCACCCGCAAGGGTTGGCTCGTCGCCTTGGTCTTGCTGGTCGGCTTTATCGTCTACCGCTGGGTTCGCGACCCTGCCGTGGGTGCTATTGAGGCCGTCAATCCTGCCTCGACCGGCTTTCTGGGTGGATTTGGCCTGCCCGTGGTTCTGGCGTGGCCCATGGGCGGATTGCTGGCCGCTGGGGCCGCTTGGGTGATTGGCAAAACAGCCCTGGGCCTGCGTTCGGACTATCTGGCCATCGCCACCTTGGGAATCTCGGAAATCATCATCGCGATCATCAAGAACGAAGACTGGCTGAGCCGCGGCGTCAAAAACGTCACCGGCCTGCCGCGCCCGGTTCCTTACGAGGTTGATCTGCAAAATGACCCCGGCTTTGTCGAAAGCGCCGCCGGGTTCGGGCTGGACGCGACATTGGCCTCCAGCCTTTATGTGAAAATCGGCTACTCGCTGATGTTCACCGCCGTCTTGCTGATCATCCTGGTCCTAGCGCAGCTGGCCTTGAATTCCCCTTGGGGGCGGATGATGCGCGCGATCCGCGATAACGAAGTGTCATCCCGCGCCATGGGCAAAGACGTCACCTTCCGCCATTTGCAGGTCTTCATCCTCGGCTCCGCCATCTGCGGCATCGCGGGTGCGATGATGACAACGCTGGATGGCTTGTTCGTACCGACCTCGTACCAGCCTCTTCGCTACACCTTCCTGATCTGGGTGATGGTGATTGTTGGTGGCTCGGGCAACAACTTTGGCTCGATCTTAGGCGGGTTCATCATCTGGTTCCTCTGGGTTCAGGTGGAACAGATCGGCCCGGCCATCATGATCTTCCTGACCAGCGGATTGGCCGAAGGGTCAGCCCTGAAAACCCACCTGCTCGACAGTGTCGCACATATGCGCCTGCTGACCATGGGGGTGATCCTGTTGCTGGTGCTGCGGTTTAGCCCACGCGGGCTTTTGCCGGAAAAATAAACACCGCCCATCCGGCGAAGTTTTACAAAGATGTCATGGTCCGCGCATAGCTCTGCGCGGACCATTTTTGTAAGGGCCGATCAATGCTGCAAAAACTCGTCGCTGAATTCACCGGAACAGCCATGTTGCTGATCGCAGTTGTCGGGTCGGGCATCATGGGCGATACGCTGGCAGGTGGAAACACGGCCATTGCGCTGCTCGCCAATGCGGTGGCGACCGGATGTATGCTTTACGTTATCATCTCAACACTCGGGCCGGTTTCCGGGGCGCATTTCAACCCGGCCGTTACGCTGTTTTTCGCTTCGCAGCACCAATTCCCCAAGGCGCAAATCCTGCCCTATATCAGCGTCCAAATCGCTGGCGGTATCCTTGGTGTCTGGCTCACCCATGTGATGTTTGACCTGTCGATCTTACAGCTTTCCTCAACCTCGCACCGCACCGGTTACGCGCAATGGAGTTCCGAGATCCTGGCAACGCTAGGCTTGCTCTTTGTCATAACTGGGTGCAAGCCCGCCAACGCCTCTGCCCTTGTTTCAATCTACATCACCGGTGCCTATTGGTTCACTGCCTCTACCAGCTTTGCCAATCCGGCGGTGACCATCGCGCGCAGCTTTACTGACACATTTGCGGGCATCCAACCCACGCATGCGCCCGCCTTCATTGCAATGCAACTCGTTGCAACCGCGCTCGCCACGCTGACCCTGCCGCGCCTCTTCGCCAAACCTTGACCTTTCTTTCGGAGCCACCCGTCAGCTTGCCGATGTCCGGACAGGTTTCGCGGGCTTTGGGACAAGGAAAATCATCGCGGGGCCCCGCTTGCGGGGATACGTTTATTCTCCTTGGCGCAAAGACCGAAACCTGTCAGGCAAAGGCTGCTGGGGGGTGGTTTTGAAAGAAAGGTCTTTCTTTTGGTGAACCCAAATGCACCACCTTTCACACCCAGCACACCAACGAGCTAAACCAACACCTCGCCACGCATCTAAATAAGCGCGCGGTAGCGCACCTTTTAACAGCGATGTGCCGAAAGGTCAGTTGAGCGAGGTCACCCAAAGGATCGTTGCATCCTCATCCGAGACCGAGATCACATTATGCCCCATGGTTGAGTCATAATAAGCACTGTCCCCGCGCCGCATTTCGATGGGCTCGTAGAATTCCGTAATGAGCTTGACCACACCGGTCAGCACATACAGGAACTCTTCACCGTCATGGCGCACCCAGCCGTCGAACTCTTCCATGGAGCGGGCCCGAACCCGTGCGCGATAGGGCAACATCTTTTTGCGAGACAGGTTTTCCGCGAGCAACTCATGTTCATAGGTCGCGGTGAGGTGTTGCTGCCCCTCACCACTGCGATTGATCGCCATACGGCCATTCACCTTTTCCTGCTGGGGTTGGGTGAAAAGTTGCGGCACCGAAATTTCCAACCCTACGGCAAGCTTTTTCAACGCTTCATAGGTTGGCGACATTTGCCCGTTTTCGATCTTGGACAGGGTCGAGCGCGCCAGTCCCGCCTGTTTTGCGGCCTGTTCAAGGGTCCAGTTCTTTTCCTTGCGCAGGTCACGCACCCGCTGGCCCAGGTCCAACGGTTCAGCAACGGCTTCTTCTCCGCTCTCACGAGCGATACGGATCAGGCTTTTGGGGTCACGCGTCATAACGTCCTGCTATAGGGCCAAGTTTCCCCTGTTTCAAGCAATCCTGAAACCGCCCCTTGCATCGGGTAAAGGACGGGCATAGGCAACTGACATGGCCCTTTCGATTTTTGACAAAGGCGCATTCGCGCCCTGCCCTGCGCCGTTCAATATGGCGGAACATGTGCTGGCTGCCGGGTTGGAAACGCCGGACAAGCCAGCCTTGTCGATCCTGTCGCCGACGGTGTCAAAGGATTGGAGCTTTGCCGAGATCCGCGCAGCCATTCTGGGCACCGCAAATGGCTTGCTCGCCTCCGGCCTTGCCCCTGGTGACATCCTCTTGATGCGGCTTGGCAATACGGTGGATTTTCCCATTGCCTATCTTGGGGCCATTGCCGCAGGCATCGTACCGGTCCCAACCTCCTCGCAACTGACCGAGTTTGAGGTGGCCAAGATCCTAGAACACCTGAAACCCGCTGCGATCCTGCGCGGCCAAGGCATAGCCTGCCCGGACACAGAACTACCGGTTTTCGATACGGCGACCTTTGAATCTTGGCACAGTTTGCCCGCTGTAAACTTCAATCGCGGTGATCCTAACCGGTTGGCCTATATCATTTACACATCGGGCACCTCCGGCGTGCCGCGCGCGGTTGGCCACGCCCATCGCGCGATTTGGGCGCGCCAGATGATGATGCAGGGCTGGTATGGGCTGAGCGCTAATGACCGGCTCTTGCATGCCGGGGCGTTCAATTGGACCTATACGCTCGGCACCGGATTGATGGACCCTTGGACCATGGGCGCGACGGCTTTGATTCCGGATCAAGGCAGCGACCCCGCGCAATTGGCCACCTTGCTACACCAGTATCAGGCGACGATTTTTGCCGCAGCTCCAGGTGTTTACCGCCAACTTCTCAAGTTTCCTATTCCTGACCTCCCTCATCTGCGCCACGGATTGGCCGCGGGTGAAAAACTGTCCTCTTCCATTCGCACCGCCTGGAAGGTCAAAACCGGCGGCGACATTTACGAGGCCTATGGCATGTCGGAATGCTCGACCTTCATTTCCTCCGCCCCAGGGTCGCAACCTGCCGAAGGCTCGCTTGGCAAACCGCAGATCGGGCGCAAGATTGCCATAGTCGATGACGCTGGCGCGCCTGTTACATTGGGCGATGACGGTATCATCGCCATTCACCGCTCTGACCCCGGCCTGATGCTTGGATATGTTGGGGCGGCTGAGGCGACGCAGGACAAATTCAAGGGCGATTGGTTTCTGACAGGTGATCGCGCCCGTATGGATGGTGATTGCAACATCACCTATCTTGGGCGGTCCGACGACATGATGAATGCGGGCGGGTTTCGCGTCTCGCCGCTTGAAGTCGAGGCGGCTCTGGCTGACCTTCCCGGCGTCACGGAACTGGCTGTCACAGATATCGCCGTGAAACAGGATGTCCGCCTGATCGCCGCCTTTTACACCGCTGAGCAAGAACTGGAGCAAGAGGCATTGCTAACCTACGCCCAAGAGTGTTTGGCCAAATACAAATGCCCCCGCAGCTTTATCCGACTTGACGCCCTGCCCAAGAATCCGAATGGCAAACTCCAACGGCAAAAGCTCCGTGCCTTTGCGGAAAACCAATAACTGTATTTCTGCCCCACCGCTTGGTACAAACGCTTGGTACACTGGGGCAAAGAGGACATGACCTATGATCCAGCTCGATATTTTTTCCGACCCGATCTGCCCCTGGTGCTATATCGGCAAAGCCAATCTTGATCGCGCCCTGGCGGATATCCCGGACCATCCCTTCAATATCCGCTGGCTGCCCTTCATGCTGAACCCGGCCATGCCCGCGGATGGCATGGATCGGCGCGAATATCTTGAGGGTAAGTTTGGCGGTCAGGAAGGGGCGGTTCAGGCCTATCTGCCGGTGCATCAACATGCCGAAGCGGCGGGTTTGGAGATCCATCTCGACAAGATCACGCGCACGCCCAACACCGTTGACGCGCACCGCCTGATCCATTGGTCCGCCATGGAAGGCACGCAAACGGCGGTCGTTTCAA
Organism: Tropicibacter sp. R15_0; assembly: GCA_017744045.1. Taxonomy (GTDB): domain Bacteria; phylum Pseudomonadota; class Alphaproteobacteria; order Rhodobacterales; family Rhodobacteraceae; genus Pelagimonas. The sequence continues at coordinate 261,348 of JAGHRD010000002.1, forward strand.
AAATGTTCCGCGCCTATTTTGTCGAGGGGCGCGATATTTCCGATCACGAGGTTCTGGCCGATATCGCTGACGAATGCGCCATGGATGCCAGCGTGGTTCTGCGCCTGTTGAAATCAGACGAAGATCGCCGCGAAATTGTCGAACGCGATGCTGCGGCGCGGGGCATGGGCATCAACTCTGTCCCGACGTTCATCGTCGCCGGGCAACATGCCGTTCCCGGGGCACAGCCGCCCGAACTCTGGGCCAAAGTGATCGAAGAGATACGCAACGGCCCGGTCGAGACCGCATGACCCATTACCGCGCCCTGACCCTATTGGGGATGCTGTTCAGCGTCGTCGCCGTTGGCACCGTCTTTTTCCACTATGCCGAAGGGTGGTCTTGGCTCGACAGCTACTTTTTCACCGTCGTCACCCTATCCACGGTGGGCTATGGCGAATTGGTTCCCGCCACGCCGATTGGCAAGATCGGAACCACGGTGTTCATCTTTGTCGGACTTGGGATTTTTGCTGTGGCGATCCAACAGTTTGGCCATTACGCCATACGCCGCCGCGAACAGCATTCCGAAATCCTGGTCGCGAGTTTGGGCAAGGAAGAAACTGCCGCCAATGATGATTTTTCCGAGGAAAAACCATCGGACGACCGCTCTTCTTCGCACTAAGTATGAACCGAACAATTTCGAATTCCTGCGCCGCCTGTGACGGTGGTACAGCATTGTTAACATGACAAGAAAAACTGACCCATTCGGCCCGCTTGCCCTGTTCATCCCAAAACAAACTTGATAGCGCTCAACCATAGTTTGAGAGGTTTTATGCGCCCGCTCCCCAAAAGACTCGAAATCATCGCCTTGATGGCGATGCTCACGGCAACTTTGGCGTTTTCCATTGATGCCATGCTGCCTGCCTTGCCCGAGATCGCAGCCAAAATGACGTCGCAGGATGTCAATCGTGCGCAATTCATCGTCACGAGCTTTGTATTCGGTATGGGCATTGGCACCCTTTTTGCCGGGCCTTTGTCGGACCGGTTCGGGCGTCGATCTCTGGTCATCGGCGGGTGCACCATCTATGTCGCTGCAGCAATTTGGGGCAGCCAGGCGCAAACATTGGAAAGCTTGCTTATCGCGCGGGTCATTCAGGGGATCGGTGCCGCGGGACCACGCGTGGCAACCATGGCCATCTTGCGCGACCTCTATTCCGGGCGCGACATGGCGCGAACCATCTCATTCGTGATGATTATTTTCACGCTGGTTCCGGCCATTGCACCGCTTGTGGGCACCTATCTGATTCATTGGGGCGGGTGGCCGGCGGTCTTCTGGGCCTTTGCCGTCTTTGCGCTGATTTGCTCGCTTTGGTTTTCCATCCGAATGCCCGAGACCTTGCCCGTCGAAAACCGCCGCCCCTTCACGCTTGGCGCCATCTGGTCGGCAACCGTCGAGATGTATCGCCACCCCGTTGTGCTCTGGTCAATTGTGACCCAAGGGTTCTGTTTTGGCGTGCTGTTTTCGATGATTTCCACGGTGCAGCCTATCTATGACGGGGTGTTCGGCCGGGGCGAAGAATTCCCCTATTGGTTTGGCGGCATCGTTTTGGTCGCCGGTTTGTCTGGCTTCGTCAATGCCGCTTTGGTTATGCGCCTTGGCATGAGAAAACTGATTGTCACGATGCTTTGGGTTCAGGTGACAGCCTCATCCGTTATGCTGGCCTTGACACTGTCCGGACTAAGTGGCGAGACCGCGTTCTATATTTTTGTCGCCTGGCAAACTCTGGTGTTCTTTCAGATTGGCCTGACGCTTGGAAACCTGAACGCCATTGCATTGGAACCGATGGGTCACGTGGCCGGTTTGGCCACCTCAATCATGGGCTCGATTGCAACGGTTGTTGCTGTGCTTTTGGCAGCGCTCGTGACGCTCAACTTTGACAATTCGATCCTGCCGCTTGTGGTTGGCATTCTGTCCTATTGTGCAATCGCGATCCTCTGCATGCGCATCATGGCGCGCGCAGAGCAGCGCATTTAGCCACGAGTCTGCCTGACTTTGCGGCAGTGGCCTAGTTTTACGCGCAAAAGAAGTGTATACCATCGCATACAGTCTTTATTCTTTAACGAAATCCAGCTAAGAGAGGGTCCAAACCTCCCTCCAACCAAGAGGCCAGTATGACCAAGATCAAGGTAGAGAACCCCATCGTCGAAATGGACGGCGATGAAATGACCCGCATCATGTGGCAGTTCATCAAAGACAAATTGATATTGCCCTACTTGGACATTGATCTGCTCTATTATGACCTTGGCATCGAAGAGCGTGATCGCACCGAGGATCAGATCACCATCGACGCCGCCGAAAAGACCAAAGAGGTTGGCGTCGCCGTTAAATGCGCCACCATTACCCCTGACGAGCAGCGGGTTGAGGAGTTTGGCCTGAAAAAGATGTGGCGCAGCCCCAATGGCACCATTCGCAACATTCTGGGCGGTGTGGTGTTCCGCCAGCCGATCATCTGCAAAAACGTCCCGCGTCTGGTTCCCGGATGGACCCAGCCGATTGTGGTGGGCCGCCATGCCTTTGGCGATCAATACAAAGCCACCGACTTCCGCTTTCCCGGCAAGGGAAAGATCACGATGAAGTTTGAGGGCGAAGACGGCACCGTGATCGAGAAAGAGGTTTATGACGCGCCAAGCGCGGGCGTGACCATGGGCATGTATAACCTCGATGACTCGATCCGCGATTTTGCCCGTGCCTCGATGAATTACGGCTTGAATCTGGGCTGGCCGGTCTATCTGTCGACTAAAAACACCATCCTCAAGGCCTATGACGGGCGGTTCAAGGACATCTTTCAGGAGATCTTTGAAGAGGAGTTCGAAGCGCAGTTCAAAGAGGCCGGAATCGAATATCAGCACCGTCTGATCGACGATATGGTGGCCTGCGCGCTGAAATGGAATGGCGGCTTTGTCTGGGCTTGCAAGAACTATGACGGCGATGTGCAATCCGACACCGTCGCACAGGGTTTCGGCTCGCTTGGCATGATGGCCTCGCAACTGATGACACCTGATGGCAAGATTGTTGAGGCTGAGGCCGCCCATGGCACCGTGACGCGCCACTACCGCCAGCATCAAGCAGGCGAAGCGACCTCGACCAACTCCATCGCCTCGATCTATGCGTGGACCGGTGCGCTCAAGCATCGCGCCAAGCTGGATGAAAACACCAAGCTTAAGGAATTTGCAGAAACGCTTGAGCAGGTGATCATCAATACTGTGGAATCCGGTTTCATGACCAAGGACTTAGCCCTGCTGGTAGGCCCGGACCAAGGCTGGCTGACCACCATGGGTTTCCTTGAAAAACTCGATGAGAACCTGAACAAAGCGCTTGCAGGGTGATTCTGCTTTAGATTGTCAAACAGGGGCTTATTAGGCCCCTGTTTTGAAACAGTGTTACCTCAACCCCATGACTGTTTCCGATCATTTTCCAATGCGACACAAATTTGCCTAAATCCTTGTGATTGTTCTCTAACTTCCTAATCTGACGCCGAGTATCAGTTTGGGGATTTAAGATATGCTTTTCTATTTGGCTCTTTTGGCGGCGGCGGGCAGCGTTGGTGTTCTTTATGCCGAAGGCACAGATGGCAACGACACCATGATCGGCACCGATGGTGAGGACATCATCTTTGGCGAAGACGGCAATGACCTGCTTCAAGGCAAGGGCGATAATGACCTGATCCGCGGCGGCCAAGGCGATGATACCATTGATGGCGGTGCCGGTGATGATCACATTCTAGCTGATCGCGGAAATGACTTTGTCACCGACGAAGACGGCGGCAATGACACGCTGCGCGGCGGTTCGGGCAATGACACCCTTCTTGCCGGCGATGGAGTTGACTTGGTTCAGGGCGGTCACGGTGACGACTTTATCGGTGGTGGTGCGGGTGACGACTACCTGGTTGGTCAGCTCGGCAATGACATTATTCACACCAATGCCGGGGCTGATTTCGTCGAAGGTGGTCATGGAAACGATTCCATCATCGCCTCGCCCGGTGACACGATTTTCGGCAATGAAGGCGATGATTGGGTCGAGGACGAAAACATCGACGGTGAAACAGGCGGGTTCACTGCGTATGGCGGTAGCGGCAATGACTATATGGATGGGTCTTACGGCGAGGATACGCTCGTTGGCGGCGCAGATAATGACACGATCATGGGCCGCTTTGGCAGCGATATCCTGAATGGCGGCGGCGGCAATGACATCCTTTGGGGCGGAGCCTCGGGCAGTCACCAAAGCGATCCGGGTGACGATACCCTTATGGGCGGTGCCGGTGAGGATTCGCTTTATGGCAGCAACGGCAATGACCTGCTGATCGGCGGCAGCGAAAACGACTTTCTCAATGGCGAGGCCGGTGATGATGAATTGCGTGGCGGTCACGGTGATGACACGCTGATCGCAGATCGCGGTAATGACACGCTGCATGGCGGGTCTGGCAAAGACCATCTCAGCGATTATTCCCCTGATGGCACGTCGCTGTTCTTTGGTGGTGAGGGAGATGACACGCTTGATGCGATTTCGGCTGATCACACTCTGCATGGCGGTTCTGGCGATGACCTGATCCTGAGCGATGGGTATGTCGGCGATAAACAACTCTATGGTGGCGATGGTAATGACATCCTTGTGTCTTCCGATACCCAAGGGTCTGTCCTGGACGCGGGTGCCGGAGCTGATGCGATAATTGACTTTGGCGGCAGTGAGATCACGACTGGTGCTGGGGCAGACGCCGTTTGGATCAAGGTCGGCAATGCGACCGCCTCACTCATCCAGGACTTTGATCCGTCCGAAGACCAGTTGCTGTTCGCCTACCCCGATTTCATTGATCCGGATGCCAGCACGATTGACGTGCGCGAATCTGCAAACAGCACCGATGCGCTTGAGGTCTATTTGATGGACGACTCGGGCGGTGAGGTTCTGGTTGCCGTGGTGATGGGCCAAACCGACCCGGCGGCCTTGCCAGCAGATGACATCGCCTTTGTGCCGCTGTCTGACATGCAAATGGCGGCGCAAGTGGCCTAACAGCCCTAGCCCTGCGCGCTGAAACGCTCTGGCAATTCTGTCCGATAGGGCAATTTCAGCGCGCGGGTTTTGACGAGGTTGCGATTTTCCAAACGTGCGGGTTTCACCGACAACGTTGCATAGGCTTTGGCCTCGGCCTTGTCCCAGGGCAAAACCGGCTTGTCTTCAAAATCCGCCAAAAAACGGGTGGCATCAGTCTCGGCCTCTTGCCACCCTGCCCCGGGCAATCCGCTTCCTTCGCCATTGGCGACTTGCATCCGCACCTGCGTTGCATCGGCCAAAGCCGCAGCATTGGCGTATTTCAGATGCGCAAGGTAGAGCCCGCGTGGCATGGTGAAAGGAAAACTGTCCAACCGGCGCGGGGCCACCCGTACGCCATGTAGTGAGAAATCCATCGCGCGGCGCGACGCGACGGCTTTGGAATAATGCCCGCTAAAGGCCAGATGGCGCCGGGACGCAAAAACGGGTCCGTCATTCACTTCCGGCTCCCCCGCTTGCGCCACCAGCTCAAACCCCAGAGCGGTCAAAACGGGGGAATCGGCATTGGCGGAAATCGCATCTGGTAGCGAGGCGTATAAATTCGGGTCAAAGCAAATCAGCTCATCCGCATCGGTGCGCAACACCCAATCGTAAAGCGCGGCTAAGCCGGAATGGATGCCATTCAACAGTGTCGCCCTTACCCGATCAAAATTGTCCAAGCTGTCGCGCGGGATGGTGATGATGCTGGCCTTGGGGCATATCTTGGCGATCTTTGGATCAGCCCCATGCGCCACGACAAACAGGTTCTCAAACCCGATCTGAGCGCCATGATGCGCGTACCAGCGCGACAGCGCCCAGTAATCGCGATAAACCATTGTCAAAGCGGCAATTTTCATAGCACCCACACTCCTTGCCGCAACCTATCCCAGACAAGGGCGCGAAAAAAGGGCCCCATACGGGGCCCTTGCCAGTTTCGCTGATAAGGCTCCTATGATTCACCGCCCTTGAGTTTTTGCCTGCGGCCCTATCCGCGTTCAGGGCCAGCGCACCGGCCCCGGAAACGATTGGGGGCAGGCCTTGGCCCACCCCCTGTCTCTTTAGCTACACCCGGATGTTGATCCGCAGGTGTTGCACTTCATGCAGGTACCGTTGCGCACCAATGTGTAGTTGCCGCAATCTCCGCAGGCCTCGCCCTCATAGCCTTGCATCTTGGCGCGGCTGGCGGCTGACATGGTGGGCATTGCCGCTGTTTCCATGACGGATGTTTCGGCGGCTGGTGACACAGAGGTCTCTGGCACCAACGTGTTCAACGCCTGCACCGGATCGGTGCCTGTCTGACCCAGGGCCACACCGCCAGATTGCCCACCCTGCAGCACAACCAATTCCTGTGGCAGACGTTTGCGCAGGTAGCCGGTCGAGCTGATTTGTTTCAGCACTTCCAAGGACTTGCTGGCCGCAGTTTCGCTGAGCTCCTTGACGTTGGAAACGCCTTCCTCTTCGCCACGACCAAGGTCATCAAACGACGCGCCTTCGGGTTTGACATGGGCCAGATCGGTGCGGTCCAGATAGGACACCGCCAATTCACGGAAGATATAGTCAAGGATCGAGGTCGCATTCTTGATGCTGTCATTGCCCTGAACCATGCCCGCCGGTTCGAACTTGGTGAAGGTGAAGGCATCGACGAACTCTTCAAGCGGCACGCCATATTGCAGACCAACCGAAACCGCGATGGCAAAGTTGTTCATCATGGCACGGAAACCCGCCCCTTCCTTGTGCATGTCGATAAAAATCTCGCCCAGGGAGCCATCCGAATATTCGCCGGTACGCAGATAGACCTTGTGACCGCCCACAACTGCCTTTTGCGTGTAACCCTTGCGGCGTTCCGGCATTTTGGAGCGTTCGGATTTGATGATCTCTTTGACGACGATTTTCTCGACGATTTTTTCCGCCAGTACCTGCGCCTTTTCCTGAGGTGCGCCGGTTTCCAGGACTTCGGCGGCCTCCTCGTCATCCTCGACCAGGGCCGCGGCCAAAGGCTGGGACAGCTTGGAACCATCACGGTAAAGCGCGTTGGCTTTCACACCCATTTTCCAGCTGCGCTCATAGGCGGCCTGGCAATCCTCGATGGTGGCATCGTTGGGCATGTTGATGGTCTTGGAAATCGCGCCCGAGATAAAGGACTGCGCCGCGGCCATCATATCGATATGGGCATTCACCGACAGGAAGCGTTTGCCCTTCTTGCCGCATGGGTTGGCACAATCAAAGACCGGGTAGTCTTCGACGCGCAGATGCGGCGCGCCTTCCAGGGTCATGGTGCCGCAAACATGGTCATTGGCAGCATCAATCGCGGCCTTGTCATAACCCAGATGACGCAGCAGGTCGAAGGTTGGATCGTTCAGCTTTTCCGCCGGAATGCCCAGCACGTCCTGACAGAAATCTTCACCCAGCGTCCACTGGTTGAACACGAAACGAATGTCAAAGGCCGTGGCCAGCGCGGTTTCGATCTTTTCGATCTGGGCCGGACCAAAGCCATGGCCGATCAGCGATGTATGGTTGATCCCCGGCGCGTTGCCCAGGGTCTGATGGCCAACCGCATAGCTGATGATCTCTTCGATCTGGCTGGAGCTGTAACCCAGCTTGTCCAGCGCCGCCGGAACAGAACGGTTGATGATCTTGAAATAACCACCCCCGGCGAGTTTCTTGAATTTGACCAGTGCAAAGTCAGGCTCGATCCCGGTTGTGTCACAATCCATCACCAGGCCAATGGTGCCGGTCGGCGCGATCACAGACACCTGCGCGTTGCGATAACCGTTCTGTTCACCCAGACGCAGCGCTTCGTCCCAACAAGACATGGCCAGCTCAACCAGCGTGCCATCGGGGCAGCCAGCATGATCCAGCGGCACTGGCTTGATCTCAAGCTTGTCATAGCCTGAAGTCGCACCATAGGCCGCATTGCGATGGTTGCGGATCACTTTCAGCATGTGATCCTTATTGCGTTTGTAGCCCGAGAATGGGCCCAGCTCACCGGCGATCTCAGCCGAGGTCGCATAAGAGACACCGGTCATGATCGCGGTCAGAACACCACCCAGCGCGCGGCCTTCGACGCTGTCATAACCAAGCCCCATATTCATCAGCAAACCGCCAATATTGGCATAGCCCAGCCCCAGCGTGCGGAAGTCATAAGACAGCTGTGCAATCTCTTTGGATGGGAACTGCGCCATGGTGACCGAGATTTCCAGGGTCAGCGTCCAAAGGCGCGTGGCATGCATGTAGCTTTCGGCATCAAACGCGTCACCCTTAAGGAAGGTCAACAGGTTCATCGAAGCGAGGTTACAGGCGGTATCGTCCAGGAACATATATTCCGAACAGGGGTTTGAACCGCGGATCTCGCCATCTTCGGGGCATGTGTGCCACGCGTTCACCGTGTCATGGAACTGAATGCCCGGATCAGCACAGGCCCAGGCCGCATGGCCCACCTGTTCCCACAGCTCTTTGGCGGAAATGGTTTTGGCGACAGAACCATCCGTGCGGCGGATTAGCTCCCAAGGCTTGTCGTCTTTGACAGCCTTTAGGAAAGCATCGGTGACCCGGATCGAGTTGTTGGAATTCTGACCGGAAACGCTGGCATAGGCCTCACTATCCCAATCAGTGTCATAGGTTGGAAACTCAATGCTGGCATAGCCCTGCTTGGCATAATCCAGCACGCGCTTGATGTAGGTTTCAGGGATCATTGTCCCCTTGGCGGCACGGATCGCCCCTTTGAGCGCATCGTTCTTTTTGGGGTCATAGGCGTCGGCCTCAAGACCATCCCAGGCTTTGATCGCATCAAAAATGCCATTCAGCATCTTTTCATGCATTTTGGAGCCCGCAACGATCGAGGCGACCTTTTGCTCTTCCTTGACCTTCCAGTTGATGAATTCTTCGATATCGGGGTGATCCGCGTCACAGATCACCATCTTGGCGGCGCGACGGGTGGTGCCGCCGGACTTGATGGCGCCAGCTGCGCGGTCGCCAATCTTGAGAAAACCCATCAGGCCCGAGGATTTGCCGCCACCGGACAAGGATTCCCCTTCAGCCCGCAAGCTGGAGAAGTTGGTACCGGTGCCCGACCCATATTTGAACAGGCGCGCCTCACGCACCCAGAGATCCATGATGCCGCCCTCTTGTACCAGATCGTCAGAAACGGACTGGATAAAGCAAGCATGCGGCTGAGGGTGCTCATAGGCGCTTTTGGATTTGGTCAGCTTGCCGGTTTTATAATCGACATAGTGATGCCCCTGCCCCGGCCCGTCGATGCCATAGGCCCAATGCAGACCAGTGTTGAACCATTGAGGAGAGTTCGGGGCCGCCATCTGCGTGGCCAGCATAAAGCGCATTTCGTCAAAATAGGCGCGGGCGTCTTCTTCGGTGCTGAAATAGCCACCTTTCCAACCCCAATAGCACCAGGCACCTGCCAAACGGTCAAACACCTGCTTGGCCGAGCTTTCACCTGTTTTTTCGGTGCTGTCATTGGCTGGAACCGAGCGCCACAGGAATTCCGGCACGCCATCTTCGGGAACGCGTTTCAGCGCGACTGGTACACCAGCTTTGCGGAAATATTTCTGCGCAATCACATCGCTGGCGACCTGAGACCACTTTGCCGGCACTTCGAGATTGTCATTGGAGAAAACAACCGTCCCGTCCGGGTTCCGAATCTCGGAACTGGTGGTGACAAATTCGATGCTTTCATACGCATCCTGGCCTGCTTTTGTGAATTTGCGCTCGATTTTCATCTGTGCTGCCCCTGTCTCTCTTTGTGACTCTGGCTGTCCCCGTTGTGATGCCTTCTTGCGAAGCATCAGAGACAAATCTTCCCTGTCAGCGCGCGTGGCAGCGCTGATCCCGGCGTGGAACCGGTGCAGATTGCTTGTCAGAGCGTTTTGTCCCTCATGCGGCCTTGGCTACTATATCTAGTGGACTTCCCGACCGGCCCGCACAAATTGAAGTCTTTGGCCTGCCCGGTCAACGGGTTTTTTCACAGTTTCTCCATATATTTTGTGTTGACCAAATTTACCCCCACTAGGGGATGTGGAACTCCCCCGATTCACCCACAGAAGGTTAATTTGGGCATTGCTTGGATTATTGGGAAAAACCTAATGTTGCGGCAGAGTTATCCACAGGTGTTGAAGAATAGCCTGAAGGATAACCCCAAAATCTGTTAATAATGGTTAAGTTAACCAAGATGTGGCCAAAGAGGCACGACCAAGGTCGAACTCGCCGAATCGAAACAAGCGGACACACCAGATATAGGCGCTCCGCGACGGAAACATGACAGTTTCATCTAGATTTAGTGAAGTGGTCGGGGCGGCGAGATTCGAACTCACGACCCCCTGTACCCAAAACAGGTGCGCTACCAGACTGCGCCACACCCCGACCGTGGAGGCGTATTTAGCGACCCTTTCAGCAGATGAAAAGCCCAAAAACGCGGAAAAATTCACTTAGGCAAAAGTTTTATGAACAGGGCCATGCAGGGTTGGAAATTGCCGGGTGCTGAATCTGCGTTCCGGGCAGGATTCCCAGAGCTTTCGCCATGCCGCCATTGATCTCAAGCACATATTGGATGAGCCCCTCACCCGGGAGCGGCGTCAGATCACCAGGAACCGCATTGGCATGAATTGACTGCACAACGCCGCGTTCATCCGCATAAATGATATCGAGCGGAACCAGAGTGTTCTTCATCCAAAAGGCCACTTCGCGCGGGAACTCATAGACAAAGAGCATCCCTTTGCTGGCGGGCATGCTTTCCACATGCATCAACCCCTGAGCGCGGGAATCGCGCGTATTGGCCACATCAACCGTAAAGCGCGCCTTGCCAAACTCGCCGCGCAACCACAGCACATCCTCGGGGCATGTCGGTTTTGGGGTTTCGCTTTGATCCGCGATTTTCTCAGCCGCGTCATCTGCTGAAACGACATCACCCTCTGCATCTGGCGTCTCGACCTGTTCGGGATCGTCCACCGTGTTCGCATCCGGCTCTGTCACCGGCTGATCCGGCACCAAAGGCAATAGCTCGGCCGGAGGCGCAATTCCTGGGGCCGGAACAATAAGAGGGGCAGTGGCTCCTTCTATCGGTGCCCCTGCCCCTTCTGATGTGTCCCCATCTGCCAAAGTGGTGCTTGGCAAACCAGTTACGAGTGAAACCGTTGCTGAGAATGCGACGGTTTTAACAATACGGTTTAACGTGTGAGGGCTGCTTCCCATGCGTTCACTTCCATCGCCATGCGTCCACGCTTGCCGTCGACCACACGGATTGCCAAGGCTTCGCCCGGCTGCAAATCCGCAAGTCCCGACCGGCGCAGAACTTCGATATGAATGAACACATCTTCGGGTTTTCCAAAGACATTTGCAAACCCAAAGCCTTTGGCCTTGTCGAACCATTTGACGCGTGCCGGCTCGAGTGAAGCCTGCGCCATGGTATCTGGGTCCAAATGCTCAAAATCCGCCAAAGGTGCACTGTCTGTGACCTCTGGTGGTTCGATCCGCAACACTTCTGTTGCTTGCACACCGCGATCGGTCTCTTGAACCTCGATCTCGATCTGCGCTCCGTCGGCTACTGAGCTCTGCCCGAAATTGCGCAAGACATTTGCGTGTAGCAAAATATCTGGCCCGCCTTCGTCGGCAACCACAAAACCGAACCCTTTTACAGGATCAAACCACTTAACCTTGCCTAACAGCCGCGTCACTTCTTTGTCGTTCTGTTTCAAACTCACCTTCCAGTGATGTACTGACGTATCCCCGCCGTCTGTCTTGATACATATGACAGTCGGATTTCAAGGCCTACAAAATGGCCTATTTTGTGTCAGGGCGACAGGCAAAGTTGAACAAATGGTCCAAAACTATCCGTTTGGGCATGATTCAATCCCTGCTAGGGATGCAGTCTGTTAACCTTCCATTTACCTTTACAATCTGCCCGTGTCCACCGAAAGCGGTCATGCAATCTAAAGGCTCCATCTGCCCAGAACTCGATTTCCAGCGGGCGAATCCTGTAGCCGCCCCAAAATTCCGGACGCGGGGGATTCGGCCCCTTGGTTGCGGTGACTTTGGCAACTTCTGCCATCAGGGCAGAGCGTGAACTCAGAGGCTGCGATTGATGCGAGGCCCAGGCCCCCAGCCGACTTTTGAGCGAACGTGAGGCATAATACTCATCCGCCTGCGGCCCCTCTTCGCGTTCGACCAGGCCCCGCACCCGGATCTGGCGGCGCAGAGATTTCCAATGCATGACAAAGCTTGCCTTGCCCTGCGCATCCAGCTCTTGCGCTTTGACCGACCCGTAATTGGTATAAAAGACAAAGGCGTCCGCCTCGATATCCTTAAGCAAGACCATGCGCACATTGGGCATGCCGTCTGCATCCACCGTCGACAAAGCTATGGCATTCGGGTCGTTGATTTCTGATTTCACCGCCTCGTCAAGCCATGCCTGCGACAAGGCAAACGGGTCATCCCCCGCGAAAATACCGGATCTCTCGCTCATCATAGCCTCCTGCGCATATGACATTGTGCTTTGCCCAAGGTGTTTCTCAGCTTTCATGTTTGTGCAAGCCTTTAAAGCTGCGCCCTTGATGCCAAAGAAGTGATCACATAAAGACCTTGCAGGAATACGGACAGGGTTGGAGTGCCAAAGATGTCGAATGGTTTGATGGCTGGAAAACGTGGGCTGATCATGGGTCTTGCCAATGACAAATCCATTGCTTGGGGAATTGCCAAGGCTTGCGCAGATGCAGGCGCGGAACTGGCCTTTTCTTATCAGGGCGAAGCCTTGATGAAACGCGTCGGGCCACTGGCCGAGCAATTGGGCAGTGACATTGTCCTGCCTTGCGATGTGAATGACGAGGCCTCGATCGACGCCCTGTTCGCCGCGCTTGAGGAAAAATGGGGCAAGCTGGATTTTGTGGTTCACGCCATCGGCTTTTCTGACAAGGGCGAGTTGCGCGGTCGTTACGTCGACACCACGCGCGGCAACTTCTCTATGACCATGGATATTTCGGTCTACAGCTTTACCGCCGTTATGCAGCGCGCAGAAAAGCTGATGTCCGAGGGTGGCAGCGCGCTGACACTGACCTATTACGGTGCCGAGCAGGTCATGCCGCATTATAACGTCATGGGCGTCGCCAAAGCTGCGCTTGAGGCCTCGGTCAAATACCTGGCCGAAGATCTGGGCAAGGATGGCATCCGCGTCAACGCGATCTCGGCCGGACCGATCAAGACACTGGCGGCCTCGGGCATTGGTGACTTCCGCTATATTATGAAGTGGAACGAATACAACTCGCCGCTGCGCCGCAATGTCACCACCGAAGATGTGGGCAAATCCGCGCTCTACCTTCTCAGCGATCTGGGCAGCGGTGTGACCGGGGAAAACCTGCATGTTGATGCAGGCTATCACGTGGTTGGCATGAAGGCCGTTGACGCGCCAGACATCTCCAAAGGCTGATGCGTCGGTTTTTTATTAACCTTGGAATGCTCGCCCTTGTGGCGGGCATTTCTGTTTTGGCTTATCTGTATCGCGCCCATTTGCCAGCGCGTATCGCCGAGCCGCTTGGGCTGCGGGCGGATATTTCCGACATTCGTGCCAGACAGGTGCCGCTACTGACGCGCGCCCTCCACCAGCAAGGGCTGACCTTCGGAGCGCCAGTGTTCTTGCGGATTTTCAAAGAAGAGAGTGTCTTGGAACTGTGGGTTGAGAATGACGGCACATTCAGCCTCTTCAAAACCTACCCAATCTGTCATTTCTCAGGTGATCTTGGCCCCAAACTGCGCGAAGGCGACAAGCAATCGCCAGAGGGCATTTATCATGTCACAAAATCGGCCCTGAACCCGAATTCCAGCTTTCACCTGTCGTTCAACCTCGGCTTTCCCAACGCCTATGATCAATCCTTGGGTCGCACAGGCAGTTTCCTGATGGTGCATGGTAATTGCGTCTCAATCGGGTGCTACGCCATGACAGATCCCTTGATCGAGGAAATCTATGTGCTGGTCGAATTCGCCTTGGAGCACGGCCAAGACCGTGTGCCAGTTCACGCTTTTCCGTTCCGCCTCACAAAAACCCGTCTCAAAGAAGCGGCGCAATCGCCCTGGCATGGGTTTTGGCAGGATCTGCGACCGATCTACCAAGCTTTTGAAGCAACCAAGAAAGTGCCCACCGTTTCCGTCAAAGATGAGAAATACCACCTGAACTGACTTGCCCCTGCGCGCGTTTTGCGCTGTGCTCGGGCGACCGTCTGGTTTTCGGCGGTGATTGGCACGGGGGCGATCTATGGATTGGACACATTTACTGGCATTTAACCTGACCTTATTGGCGGCCCTCGCGGCCCCCGGCCCAGCTTTGCTGTTTGCCTTGCGCCAAGCCATCACAGGCGGGTTTTGGGTCGGGCTTGCCACAGGTCTTGGCCTTGCCCTGATGGCCGCCACCTGGACGGCCGCTGCCCTATTGGGGCTTGAGGCCGTTTTTGCCCTTTTTCCCTGGGCCTTTCTGTTGATCAAGACACTTGGCGCGGCTTACCTGATCTGGGTGGCGTATGGGTTGTGGCGCGACGCCTCGAAACCGCTGAGCGACAGTGCAACACCAGGCCGCAAAGCGTTTTTAGGCGGGCTCTTGGTCAACCTAGCCAACCCGAAATCGGTGCTGTTCGCCGCCTCGGTCCTGGTCGTGATCTTTCCCGCCGGACTGACCTTCAGCGAAAAGGCCCTTATCGTGACCAACCACCTCTTGGTCGAGGTTATCGCCTACGGGTCCTTTGCCGCCCTGCTCTCGACCCCACCGGCGCGGGCTGGCTATCTGCGGCTGAAACCGGTATTCGACCGCGTGGCCGGAGCGATCCTTGGCTTGCTGGGCCTGAAGCTTTTGGTTGGGAAATAAATGCTGCTTTCCGTCTTTCTCTCTATCGCGCTCATACACCTCATGGCGGCGATGAGCCCGGGGCCGACCTTTGTGCTTTGCCTGCGCACCGCGGCGAGCGAAGGATTTCCCACCGCGGCCATGCTGTCGATTGGCTATGGAATCGGTGCGATGCTTTGGGCCGCCGGGGCGATGGCCGGGCTTGCCGTGCTTTTCGAACTGGTTCCAGCGCTGTTTGTCGGCCTCAAGATCCTCGGCGGGCTATTCCTGCTTTATGTGGCCTACATGATGTGGAAACACGCCAAATCACCAATGCCGCAACTGGGCGAAGTTGCGCCGCGCAGTAAAATGGCCGCCATGCGCATGGGGTTTCTGGCCTTTGCCACCAACCCTAAACCTGCGATTTTCTTTGGCGCGGTCTTTGTTGGCCTCTTGCCCACCGATGCCTCGCTCTTGTCGCGGGTTTTGCTGGTGCTGGTTATTGGGCTTAACGAGACCCTGTGGTATCTGACCGTGGCGCGGGTCTTTTCGCTGCCAAAACCACGCGCGATTTATGCCCGTTTGAAAACCTGGACAGATCGGGTATTTGGCGCGATGATTGCCGCTTTTGGCGCGAAAATCGCCCTGACCTGAACCAAGCAGATCCAATGGATCGCCAAGACACCGCTAGGAGACCAGAATGACCGACCGATTGCCCCATGAAAAAGGATTTCATGTCAGCTGGGATCAGCTGCATCGCGACGCCCGCGCACTGGCGTGGCGTTTGCAAGGGCAAGGTCCGGGCGAAGATGGGGCGTGGAAGGCAGTGGTCGCCATCACCCGCGGCGGCATGGCCCCAGCGATGATCATCGCGCGCGAGCTCGACATTCGCATGGTCGATACGATCAGCGTCAAAAGCTACCATCACCAGACGCAATCGGAACCGCAGGTGATCAAATCGCCAAATGCCGATCTGGTTGGCGATGGCGAAGGCGTGCTGGTGATCGACGATCTCGTGGATACCGGCAAGACCTTGGAAGTGGTGCGCAAACATATGCCCAAGGCTCATGTCGCCACCGTTTACGCCAAACCCATGGGCAAACCGCAGGTGAATTCCTATATCACTGAGGTGAGCCAGGACACCTGGATCTTCTTCCCATGGGATATGGCGCTGCAATATGTCAAACCCTATACCGGCAAGGATGACTGACGTAGATTAAGCCAATTGCCCTGAAATGAAGACTAGGCGGCGGTGTTTTTTTAGGTTATCTGCAAACTAGGCGTACCTAGGCATCAAGAGAACTGAGCCGGGAATCCGGCACAGTTCGTTAGCTATTGTGAGAGATCAGCGGTTGCTGTCTGGTGTACGCCGAACCGGTTTCCACGTGTGGCCCGGCTTGCTGGTAGGCGGCATCGGTTTGTTGTCTGGAACTGTCGTGTAGTTCGGCTTTTCGCCGCCCCTTGGACCAACTTCCTGAAAAATTCCCCCATCTCGACCAGTGTTTTCGCCTGGTTTCTTACCCAATAAAATCACCCCCTTTCGTATTAGCAGTGCTCATAGGTGAGTGCTAACATAAAAACTGGACCGAATCAAGAACGACTCTACCTATCGTGCAAACCAGTTTTATCAAGGCTAGATATAGTGAATTCATCCACCCAGTTGACTTTTGCGCCCCCAATTCCAGCCGCGCGCAAGTGGCTGGACGGGGTGACGTTTTCGCCTGACCGCCCTCTGATCAATCTCAGCCAGGCAGTGCCGGCTGACCCGCCGCCCTTGGCGTTGCAACAGGTGATGGCCGAGGCGCTGAAATATCCCGAAACCCATCTTTATGGTCCGGTTCTTGGCCTGCCGTCCTTGCGAGAGACCTTGGCCCAAAGTTGGTCGGGGTTTTATGGGGCCCCCGTCCACCCAGATCAAATCGCCATCACAGCGGGCTGCAATCAGGCCTTTACCGCAACGATTGCCGCGCTTTGTGGTGCTGGCGATAAGGTCATCCTGCCGGTGCCTTGGTATTTCAATCACAAAATGTGTTTGGACATGTCTGGTGTCATCGCCAAGCCCATGAACTTGGGCGCGGATTTGCTGCCGGACCCTGACATCGCCAAGGGTCTGATTTCGCCGCGCACCAAGGCGATCTTGCTGATCTCTCCGAATAACCCGACCGGCGTCGAATACCCGCCCGCGCTGTTGCACAGCTTTTTTGAGCTGGCGCGAGATCACGGGTTAAAACTGATCATTGACGAAACCTATCGCGATTTTCACAGCGGAACTGACCCGGTTCATGATCTGCTGAAACAGGCAGATTGGGATCAAACCCTGATCCAGCTTTACAGTTTCTCCAAAAGCTTTCGCATGACCGGACATCGCACCGGGGCGATCTTTGCCAATGCGGCTTTCCTGTCTGAGGTCGAGAAATATCTTGACACAACAACCATTTGCGCGCCGACCTTGGGGCAAACCGCCGCCGAATGGGGATTGCGCAATTTGACCAATTGGTTGGCTGATCAACGTCAGGACCTAATCGACAGGCGCGCGGCCATCGAAACCCATTTCCCCAAACTCGCCGCCAAAGGCTGGCAGTTACGGGGCGTTGGGGCCTATTTCGCCTGGGTCACACATCCTTTTGCCGAAAGCGCAGATACGCTTGCCCCGAAACTGGTGACGGAGGCCGGTGTTTTGCTGCTGCCCGCCTCCATGTTCATGCCTGAGGGCGACCCAAACGCACCACGCGCCTTCCGCGTCGCCTTTGCCAATGTTGACGCGGTTGGCATAGCAGAATTCACAGAACGGCTCGCCAGCCTCGACTGGCCCCTTGCAGGGGCCTGACACGCGTCGTAGACATTGCGACACAAAAAGCACTTCATTCCTGCGGAGAACAAAATGGCCGAGAAAAGAACAAGCATGGGCAAGATTTTTGTCTACGGTCTCATGGCCTTGCTGTTTGTAGGATTGGGTGGCTTTGGCGCGACCAATTTCTCGGGTAATGTGCGCAGCATCGGCTCGGTCGGCGAGGCGGAAATTGGCGTTCAGGAATATTTCCGCGCCCTGCGCAACCAGATTTCCGCCGCCGAGGCGCAGGCCGGTCAACCGATCACCTTTCAGCAGGCGCAGGAACAGGGGCTAACAAGCCAGGTCTTGGCTCAGATGGTGGTGAATGCCGCGCTTGAGGACGAAGCCCGCCGCCTTGGTATTTCTATCGGTGACGAACGTCTGGCCGAAGAAATCCGCAACACCCAGGCCTTTCACGGCCCCGATGGTCAATTCAGCCGCGAAGCCTATGACTACACGCTGGACAATGCCGGCCTGAGCGAAAGCGAGTTCGAGGAAGGGTTGCGCGCTGACAGTGCCAGCACGATTTTGCAGGGCTCGGTTCTGGCTGGTATCAAACTGCCGGCAACTTATGTTGACACTTTGGCCGCCTTTGCCGGTGAGCGTCGCGCCTTTACCTGGGCTGAACTTGGTGCCGAGGCACTGACAACCGGCCTTCCGGTCCCTTCGGAGGAAGAGCTGACCAAATGGTATGACGACAATATCGACCGCTTTACCCGTCCGGAAACCAAACGCATCACCTATGTCTGGCTGACCCCTGAGATGATTCTGGATTCCGTTGACGTGGACCAAGACAGCCTGCGCGCCGCTTATGAAGAGCGCGAGGCCGAGTTCAACCTGCCAGAGCGTCGTCTTGTGGAACGTTTGGTCTTTGGTGACGAAGCAACGGCGCAGACCGCGCTGGATCGCATCACTGCCGGTGAAGCAACCTTCGAGGATCTTGTGGCCGAGCGTGACCTGACCCTGTCTGACACCGATATGGGCGATGTCACTGTTGGCGATCTCGGCGCTGCCGCTGATGTTGTCTTTGCTGCTGAGGTCGGCGCAGTTGCAGGCCCGGCGCAATCTGATCTTGGCCCGGCTCTGTTCCGTGTCAACGCCGTGCTGCCCGCGCAATCCACCAGCTTTGAAGAAGCCATTCCGGCCCTGCGCGACACGCTGGCATTGGACCGCGCCCGCCGCGTGATCGAAGGTCAGGCACAGGGCTTTGATGATGAGCTTGCCGCCGGTGCCACTTTGGAAGAGCTGGCCGAGGCATCCGATCTGCAATTGGGCGCAATTGGCTGGACGGGGCGTGATGGCGATGGTGAAATCGCCGCCTATGAAGGCTTCCGCAATCTCGCGGCGACGATTTCGGGGGACGATTACCCAACCGTCGCTCAGCTGGGAGATGGCGGCATCTTTGCCATGCGCCTTGAAGAGGTGCTGGCCCCTGCCCCGATCCCCTTTGCCGAGGTGAAATCGCAGGTTGAAACCCAATACGAAGCCAAACAGCGCGTGGATGCTCTGGTCGCAATCGCCAAAGAGAAAGCCAGCCAGTTGGGCGAAGGCAAAACCTTTGAGGCGGTTGGTTTGACCGCCAACAAGGAAGAGGCTTTGACGCGCAACGCTTTTGGTGCCGAGCTTGCCCCGGGTGTGCTGCAGGCGGTGTTTGAGCTGGAGCCGGGTGAAACCCGTGTGATCGACGGGCTGGACAGTGCCGTGATCATCCAGTTGGACGAGATCCTGCCAGCTGACAAAGAAGATGAAAGCGCCCAGATGTTGGTGAACCTGTTTGGCGATCAAGCCAATGCAGATGTCGCTCAGGATCTGTTCCGCGCCCTGTCTGCCGATATTCAACAACGCGCCACCGTGTCGATTGATCAACAAGCGATCAACGCCGTTCACGCCAATTTCCAATAAGGTCCAGACCCGATATGTCCGCTCTGACCCCGTCTTTTGACGATTTCGCCACCGCCTACAAAGCGGGGCAAAATCAGGTCGTCTATACCCGTTTGGCCGCCGATCTGGATACACCGGTTTCGCTGATGCTGAAACTGACCGGTGCCGCCCGTGACAGCTTTATGCTGGAATCGGTAACCGGAGGAGAGATCCGCGGGCGCTATTCGATTATCGGGATGAAGCCTGACCTGATCTGGCAATGTCACGGGACACAGTCGCGGATCAATCGCGCGGCACGCTTTGATCCGGACACGTTCCAAGATCAGGATGGTGACCCGCTCACCAACCTGCGCGCGCTGTTGGCCGAAAGCCGGATCGACCTGCCCGAAGGGCTTCCACAGGCCTCTGCCGGTCTGTTTGGTTATCTTGGCTATGATATGATCCGGTTGGTGGAGCATCTGCCCAACATCAACCCGGACCCGCTAGGCCTGCCGGATGCCTGCATGATGCGCCCGTCGGTTATTGCGGTGCTGGACGGAGCAAAGGGAGAAGTCACCGTGGTTTCCCCGGCTTGGGTCCAGGACGGAATGTCCGCCCGCGCGGCCTATGCGCAGGCGGCAGAACGTGTGATGGACGCCGTGCGCGATTTGGAACGCGCCCTGCCCCAACAGGCGCGCGATCTGGGTGATGCGGCGGATCTGGGGGTGCCTCAGTCGAATTTCAGCCATCAAGGCTATTTGGACGCGGTGGAAAAGGCCAAGGATTACATCAAGGCTGGCGATATCTTTCAGGTTGTTCCGGCCCAGCGTTGGACGCAGGATTTCCCTCTGCCGCCCTTTGCGCTCTATCGCTCTTTGCGGCGCACCAACCCATCGCCCTTTATGTTCCATTTCAACTTTGGTGGCTTCCAGGTCATTGGGGCATCCCCGGAAATTCTGGTGCGTGTCTTTGGCAATGAGGTGACCATCCGCCCCATCGCAGGCACCCGCCCACGCGGCGCGACCCCCGAAGAGGACAAGGCGCTGGAATTGGATCTGCTGGCCGACAAGAAAGAGCTGGCGGAGCATCTGATGCTGCTCGATCTTGGCCGCAATGATGTCGGCCGCGTGGCCAAGATCGGCACTGTGCGCCCGACCGAAGAGTTCATAATCGAGCGTTACAGCCATGTGATGCATATCGTGTCAAACGTAGTGGGTGAGTTGCACGAGGATCAGGACGCGCTGTCCGCCTTCTTTGCCGGAATGCCCGCCGGGACAGTGTCTGGTGCCCCCAAGGTGCGCGCGATGGAGATCATCGACGAGTTAGAGCCTGAGAAACGTGGCGTATATGGTGGCGGTGTTGGTTATTTCAGTGCTGGAGGCGATATGGATATGTGTATCGCGCTGCGCACCGCCATTGTGAAAGATCAAAAGCTATATATTCAGGCCGGTGGCGGCGTTGTCTATGACAGCGATCCCGAGGCGGAGTACCAAGAGACCGTGCACAAATCCAACGCAATCCGCCGAGCCGCTGCGGATGCGGCGCGCTTTACTGGCAACGGCAATAGCTGATTTCGGATTCGGGCGGGGGCCAGCCCCCGCACCCCCGGGATATTTTTAGCCCAAAGAAACCAAAGCGGCCCCGCCGGTTTTCAAACTTGGTTCTGCGCCTCAAGGCGGATGCGTTCGATCATCGAGCGCAAGCCGTTGGATCGTTGCGCCGATAGGTGATCGTGCAAGCCGAGGCGGCCAAGCTCTTCGCGGGCTTCGACCGCGGTAACTTCGGAGATAGGCAAGCCGTCATAAAGCTTATGTAGCAGGGCAATCAGGCCCTGCACGATCATCGCATCACTTTCACCCTGAAAATGGAAAACGCCATCTTTGGGGGTGATATGCAGCCAGACCTGACTGGCACAGCCGTCAACCTTTTTCGCCGGAACCTTGAGCGCATCATCAAGCGGCGGCAGAGCCTTGCCCATTTCGATCACCATACGATAGCGATCTTCCCAATCGTCAAGGAATTCGAAATCTTCGACCACCTCTTCGAATGCAGCCTGGGCCATGCCTGTCTTCCTCTTATCCACTCTGCGCTTGCGCCTTCTGACCTAAGCCCGCTCATGGCAAAGGTCCAGCCCTGCAAGCGCTTTTCAAACCCGACAAATTGCGCTAACCCGGTATCCATGCAGGGTGAGGCAGATTGAAATGAAAAAACCGATTTCCGTTCTTGTTGTTTCTATGCTGGTTCTGACCAGCTGTGGCGCGGTGCGCGACTCGGTGGTCAATCCGTTCAACTGGTTTGGGCGCAGCAAATCCGAGCCGGTTGTCACTGAGGCCAATGTCAATCCGTTGATCCCGAAACGGCGCGCTTCGATTTTCCGCAAGGAAAAGGATGAGAGCTATAAGGGTTGGGAGATCGCCGAGGTCACACAACTTCTGGTCGAACGCCGCCCAGGTGGCGCGATTGTGCGTGCTTCGGGTGTGACAGCGCAGCAAAACGCGTTTGACGTCAAGCTTGTGCCTGTCAAGGAGCAAAGCAACGAAACCACGTTGACCTTTGCTTTCAAAGCGTTGCAGGCACGTGGTCCAGTTGGCAGCGAAGCTTCTCGGACGGTGACTGCAGCGATCTGGCTGACGGATAATCAGCTGGCCGGGATTCGCCAAATCCGTGTTGTGGCGGCAAATAACGCGCGCGTGTCGCGCCGGTAACCCGGCGCACCTGCCGTCAGGTTTCAATCACCACGACATTTTTGCCTTTGGCCGCCAAGGCAATTTCGCCTTGGCAGAGACGCAATGCGTCCTCCCCAAAGACTTCGCGGCGCCATCCGCGCAGGGCTGCGACGTCTCGCTCGCCGGATGCGATCAAGTCAAGGTCTGAAGCTGGAGCAATCAGTTTCGACGCCACGCCGTAGTTTTCGGTTTTGGCCTTCAACAGAACCCGCAGCAAATCCGCCAAAGCTGGATTGACCTGTTGCTTGTCCCGCTGTTTGGGCACCGTCGGCATTTGATCTGGAGGGCAGTTCAAGCCAGCTTTGATCGCTGCCAGAATACCTTCGGCAATGTCGCCCTTGCGGGCTTCGCGCAGCAAAAGCCGGGACCGCCCCAAATCCTGCATTGTGGCAGGTTTCGTGGAGGCCAGCTCGACCAAGGCGTCATCCTTAAACACTCGATTGCGCGGGATATTTCTGGATTGGGCATGGGATTCGCGAAACTGTGCCAAGGCCCGAACAACCGCAAGGAAGCGCACCGAATTGGAGCGGGTCTTGATCCGTTTCCAGGCCTCTTCCGGGCGTGTGATATAGGTTTCGGGATCGATCAGGGTCGCGATTTCCTCGCCCACCCAACGGGCGCGTCCAGTTTCCTCCAACTTGCGCGAGAGGAACTCGTAAATCTGCCGCAGATGGGTTACATCCGCCAAGGCATAGGTCTTTTGCGCATCCGTCAGCGGGCGCCGCGACCAATCTGTAAAGCGCGAGCTTTTGTCGAGCTGCTGTTTTGCGATACGTTTGACCAGTGTCTCGTACCCGACCTGTTCGCCAAAACCACATACCATGGCCGCCACTTGCGTATCGAACAAAGGTTTTGGAATAACACCATGATCAATATAGAAAATCTCTAGATCCTGACGCGCGGCGTGAAAGACTTTGACCGTGTTTTCATCGCGAAACAGATCCAGCAGCGGATCCAGTGACAAGCCATCAACCAAAGGATCCACCAGCACCGCATCCTCGACCTTGTCCCCCGGCAAAGCCAATTGGATCAGGCAGAGTTTAGAGTAATACGTGCGTTCGCGAAGAAACTCCGTATCAACCGTAATATAGGGTTGGCCTTTGGCGCGGTCGCAAAAAGCGGCGAGGTCCTGGGTCGTGCTGATCGTCTGCATGCGCAGCCTTTTCTTTGTTGTCTTTTCTATTTGGCGCGAGTTTTCAGACAGCTAACCCTGTGGCGCGCGAAAACACAACCCAAACGGCGCGCCAATTCGGAATTTAAGGCAGTAAAACCGGTGTCTTATCGCCAACCGCAAAGCGGCGCAGCACCGCTGGATAGAGTTTGTGTTCTTGCACCAAAACCCGTGCGGCCAGATCATCAGGCGTGTCGCCTGCTGTGATCGGCACCCGCGCCTGTCCAAGGATCGGGCCACCATCAAGTTCAGCCGTGACCTCGTGTACGCTGCAACCGGCCTCTTTGTCCCCGGCCTCAATCGCGCGCGCATGGGTGTGCAGCCCTTTGTATTTGGGCAGTAAAGATGGGTGAATGTTCAGCACGCGACCGGCGTAATGGGTCACGAATTCTTCGGTCAGAATACGCATGAACCCGGCCAGCGCCAGAATGTCGGGCGCGTAAGGGTCAATGACCGAAATCAGTTTTCTTTCAAACCCTTCGCGGTCGCCTTTAAAGTTGCGATGATCAACAACTTCGGTCGCAATTCCCATCTGCGCAGCCTTGGCCAGACCACCGGCATCGGGATTGTTCGACAAGACCAAAACCGGGCGCGCCGGATGATCATCGCGCATGTCCTCGGCAAGGCGAACCATATTGGATCCGCCCCCCGAAATCAGGATAGCGACCCGCTTCATGCAAGGGTTCCGCTATAGGACACCCCTTCGCCCGGAACGACGCGGCCCAGACGCGCGACGGTTTCGCCTGCGTCGCTCAGCAGAGTTTCCAGCGCATCCGCCTGCTCGGCATCCACGGCCAGGACCATGCCCATACCACAATTGAATGTCTTGAGCATTTCAGCGGTTTCGATCCCGCCGGTCTCTTGCATCCACTTGAAAACAGGTGGCAGGCTCCAGGCGCTGAGATCTATCTCGGCCCCCAGACCTTCGGGCAGAACGCGCGGCAGGTTTTCGGTCAGCCCGCCGCCGGTGATATGGGCCAAAGCATGCACACCGCCCGCGCGGATCGCCGCAAGGCATTGTTTTACATAAAGTCGTGTAGGCGTCAGCAAGGCTGCGCCCAGCGATCCTTCACCCCAAGGGCAGTCGGCATCCCAGCCAAGCCCCGAGACCTCGACCAGCTTACGCACAAGCGAGTAGCCGTTGGAATGAACGCCGTCAGATCCAAGGCCCAGCAAAACGTCGCCCTCTTTGACACCTGCGGGCAATGCGGTGCCACGCTCCATCGCGCCAACCGAGAACCCGGCCAGATCGAAATCCCCTGCCGGATACATGCCCGGCATTTCCGCGGTTTCGCCACCAATCAGCGCACAGCCGGACAAAACGCAGCCCTCGGCTATGCCTTCGACGACGCGCGCGGCGGTGTCTGTATCCAGCTTGCCGGTCGCAAAGTAATCGAGGAAAAACAGTGGTTCCGCGCCCTGGCACACCAGATCATTGACGCACATGGCAACCAGATCGATGCCAACCCCGTCTACATGACCTGTATCAATGGCAATCCGCAGCTTGGTGCCGACGCCATCGGTGGCCCCAACAAGGATCGGATCATTGTAACCGGCATCCTTGAGATCAAAGAGAGCGCCAAAGCCGCCAAGTCCGCTCATCACGCCGGAGCGGTTGGTGCGTTTTGCAGCCGGTTTGATCCGCTCGACCAAGGCATTGCCTGCGTCAATATCCACGCCTGCCTCTGCATAGGTCAGCCCGTTCTTACCATCGCTCATAGCGGTCCCCTTGATCGAGATATCGTCTGAAACGCCCGCATTTGCAGGCTTTGCGCCGCGATAGCCCATCCGCCGCCACACTTCAATGTCTGGCCATGTCGCAACCGGAATTTATCCCACACTTCGCGCCGAAGTTGACGGCTTGACGCCGGTTACCGGTCTGATACGTAAAGCGATACGGTGGGCCTGTAGCTCAATTGGTTAGAGCAGGGTGCTCATAACGCCTTGGTTGGGGGTTCAAGTCCCTCCGGGCCTACCAGTTTTTTTTCATATTGCTGGACTTTTTGCGGGGTATCTATTTCCTCGCTGATCCGGCAGACCTGTTCCTATGGTAAGTAAATGGGTGCCCCTGACACTGCACGGACTGTGAACCGGACTTTTCCAAACACCGATTTTCACAAATCGAAATCCCCCAAAAGACCTACAGCCGACACGCTGCATAACACTTTTTGCCTGCGCAATTTGACAAAAAACAAAATCCTATGATTACTTTCATTATTGAAGTGGGGGATTTTTATTATGGCAACAATTGTTGTGACGACGACGGCTGACACCGTCGCAGCTGACGGGCTGACATCACTGCGCGAAGCGGTACAAATGGCGAATAGTGGTGATGAAATTCAGTTGGCTGGAGACACGTATTCGCTGACTGCGGGTGATTTGACCATCAGCAACGACATCACAATCCTTGCGGGCGGCGGTTCAACGATATCTGGTTCAAGCGATATTGTAGTGGCGTCTGGCGGCGATCTTCATCTGGACGGCACGTCAGGTATGACGGTTTCAACCGATATCACGGTGAACGCCGCGGGGACATTTTCAACAGATTCAGTCGCTCTTTCTGGGACACTGGGAAATAGTGGAACGACCACACTCGACAACAGCGACGTTTTTGGCGCTGTGACGTCGAACAGTGGTACGTTTACAGCGACAGACACAGAATTCTCTGCTCAGGTATCTGTCAATTCTGGCACAGCCACTTTGAACGAATCTACTGTTACCGGTGTAACAACGGGCCCCGGCATTTCGGTTTCAGGTGGCACAGCCAACCTAACCAATGTGACAATCGAAGGAGGAACGGATGTCGGCCTCAGCGTTCTGGGCGGAACCGCAACTCTGTTTCATACAACGATCACCGGAAACGACGGCGGGATTACGAATTTCGGGACAATCAACATTGGAACAACAATCGTTGTTGGCAACACAAATTCTGGCGGAGTAGAAATCGATGATAGGGGAGCAATAATCGACAATGGCGGGAACGTTCTGTCCGGAAGTGCCAGCGATGTTTTTGCCAGTGTCGATGGCGGCACCGGCGGTGGGGCCTTGGCCAGTAATGGCGGGCCGGTTCAGACCGTTGCCCTCTTGCTCAGCCCAACCAATCCAGCACTTGATGTTGCGGTCAGTGGCATCAACGATGCGCGAGACGATCCGAGGTTTGACTATGCAGGCGTCGGAAATGACGGCATGGGGTTTGCCGATGCAGGTGCGTTCGAGCTAAGCTGCTTTGCCGAAGGAACTTGGATCAAAACGCTGGAGGGTACATGTTTGGTAGAGAACCTAGCCGTCGGTGACCTCGTCGAAACACAGGACGGTCGGGCAGTTCCTGTTATTTGGATCGGTTACCAACATATCAACTCCGCCCGCGCCTTCGATCCTGCAGTTGCGCCTGTTAGGATATCCGCGTACGCTTTGGGGGAATTCCCTGACCGAGACCTTACTATAACAGCCGACCACGCGCTTGTTGTCGGGGAATTTCTGATCAACGCGAGCTGTCTTATCGGCCTGCCAGGCATCAATTGGGCTCCGCCCGCTTCGCGGACGTTTTTTCACATAGAAACGGAGGCTCATGAGGTTTTGATTGCAAATGGCGCACCGGCCGAGAGCTTTTGCGACTATGGAAATCGCTCTGCCTTTGACAATGCAGCCGAAGCCCAACCTCGGATCATGCCCGAACTGGCCCTAACCCGTATTTGCTCCAAAAGGCTTTTGCCACAGAGTTTACGACAGCAAATAGTTGCAAGGCGGGAGCGCGCGTAACGCGACTTTCATTGGAGCAGCAATTGAGCCTTGTCTTACAAAAGCAAAGACAAAGCCAGCCAGCCAGCGCATTCGGCGGCCAGTTGTACGGCGCCCAGCACATCCCCGGTTTGGCCGCCAATCAAACGTTTGGCTTGGTATCTCAGGGCAAGCGCGGCGCATAGCATGGCGGTCAGGACGATGAACCCCTGTGTTCCCAATGTCAAAACGCTGGCCAAGGCGATTGCGAATCCGACCAGTGGCCGCCATCCGCCGCGTTCGTGGGCGCTGTGACCCATGCCATCGCTGCGCGCCGGTGACAGCGTTTCCTGAACCAGCAACATGCAGCCACGGCTGGCGGCCATCATCGCCAGCAAAGGCCAAAGCACCTGACCCGCCGCAAAAACCGCCAACATCGCTTGCGCCTTGAGCGCCAATGTCAGGCCAAGCGCCAGCACGCCATAGCTGCCAATCCGGCTGTCGCGCATGATTTCGAGACGGTGCTTTTTGTCGCGCCCTCCGCCAAGCCCATCAGCCAGATCCGCCATGCCGTCTTCGTGCATGGCACCGGTCAACAACACGCCAATCGCCACCACCAAAAGCGCGGTGATGCCTGGGTGAAACCCCAGAAACGCCGCGCCGCTGGCAAACAAGGCCATCACCAGACCAAGCCCCAAACCAATAACCGGATAGGCCCATCGCGCATCAGGCAGGCTGGGAAACGGCTCACGCAGCGTGCCCATTGGCACACGCGTCAGCAACATGCCCGCCAGTCTCAGCTCTTGCAGGCGGCGGGCAAAGGGGGTCATGCGTCAGACACTCCGGCTTCGGCAAAGGTGGCCATCCCGTTGTGGCAGGCCAGGGCGCTGCGCAAAATGCCCAAGGCCAACGCGGCACCAGAGCCTTCGCCAAGGCGCATTTCAAAGTCCAGAACAGGGCTTTTGTTCATGGCAAACAATAGCTTTTGATGGCCGGGTTCAACGCTGCGATGGCCGACAAGGCAGTGGTCAAGCAAGCTTGGGTCAACAGCGAAAAGTGGGGCGGTCGCCGCCGTGCAAATATAGCCAT
This sequence comes from Tropicibacter sp. R15_0, assembly GCA_017744045.1. Taxonomy (GTDB): domain Bacteria; phylum Pseudomonadota; class Alphaproteobacteria; order Rhodobacterales; family Rhodobacteraceae; genus Pelagimonas. The sequence continues at coordinate 289,611 of JAGHRD010000002.1, forward strand.
CCAGCAGAACCGGAATGCGCGCGGCGCGCGCGGCAAGAACCGCTCCGCAGATCGCGGCCTGTTCGCGCCCGCCCAAGGTGCTTAGTATCTCCAGCCCATTGGCATCACCATGCAAGTCGACAGCGCGTTCAACAACATCCACCTTACGCTTGACGCCTTCGTCATCTGACCCAGTCCCGCGACCCACCCAGTCCAGAGCGGTCCCGCCAAAGACCGCATGGGCCAAGGCCGCGGCCACTGTGGAATTCCCAATGCCCATCTCGCCAAGAATCAGAATGTCAGCATCCAGATCCACCGCAGCGGCCCCGGCATTGATCGCACTCAGTGTCTCCTCGGCAGACATGGCCGGATGCGCTGTGAAATCCCGGGTCGGCTTGTCCAGGTCCAAGGCGATGACCGACAAATCCGCGCCATTGGCCTGACAAAGCTGGTTGATCGCCGCGCCACCGGCTTCGAAATTGGCGACCATTTGCACGGTCACCTCTTGTGGGAACGGGTTTACGCCTTGCGCACAGACGCCGTGGTTTCCCGCAAAAACAAGCGCTTGCGCCTTGTTGATTACTGGCTTTTCGACGCCTTGCCAACCGGCCATAAAGATCGCCAATTCTTCAAGGCGACCCAAGGCACCGGGGGGTTTGGTCAGGCTATCCTGGCGCGCACGGGCGGCGTCAGCGGCGGCATTGTCGACCTGAGGCAGATCGGCAACCTTGTCTTTCAACGCATCCAACGCCGTCAGTTCAAATTTCGATGTCATTGGGTTTCACCTTCATTGGATAGCCAGCCACGGCGAGATACAGTTCCTCGCAGGCCTGGGCAATGATCTGATTGACGCGGCCAGCCTCATCACGAAACCGGCGCGCCAGCGCGTTTTCGGGGACGATGCCGCCGCCCACTTCGTTTGTGACCAAGACCACAGGGGCGGTTTGGGTTGTGATGACCTGAGCAAGCGCGCGCGCCTCGGCCTCGATCTCACGCTCATGATGCATCATGTTGGACACCCATAGGGTCAGGCAATCCAGCAGGCGCGGCCCCTGCCCGTCTGTGTCGCGCAAGGCCTGTGCAACGTTCAAAGGTTCCGCCACAGTGCGCCATTCCGGCCCGCGCCGTTCCTGATGCAAGGCGATGCGATCTTCCATCTCGGCGTCAAAGGCTTGGGCCGTGGCGATATAGACCGGCGGCAACCGGGTTTCAGCGGCCAAACGTTCGGTAATACGCTCGGCAATGACGCTTTTCCCTGATCGGGCCCCGCCGGTTATCAGTATCGACTTGCTCATGGCGCTATGAAAAAGCAGAAACACAGCGCGAGCGAAAGAGGAATAACGACAGTGCAAGACCATGTCGCGACAGAGATCTTTTTGATACGGCATGCGCCTGTCATTCCGGATGGTCGTGTTTATGGTCGCCGCGATATTGCGGCGGATTGCAGTGATTCCGATCATTTTGCGCGGCTGCGCTCTGCTTTACCGAGCATGGACCGCGTTCTTTCCAGCCCGGCGCAACGTTGCATTGAAACAAGTGCTGCCATCTGGCCCGATGCAAAACCCGTGTTGGAACCGGCTTTGTGGGAACAGGATCTGGGTGATTGGGAGGGGCAGCCCTATGCCAACCTACCCGATCTCGGACCGATGGATGGACCAGACTTGGCATCATTTGCGCCCCCAAATGGCGAAAGCTTTCTGGATGTCTGTGCGCGGGTAGACCCGGTTTTAGCCGATCTGCCCCCGGGCAAGACCGCGATTGTCGCCCATGCAGGCAGTATCCGCGCCGCGCTTTCGGTTGCCTTGGGCGGTGTGCCCACAGCGCTGCGCTTTGATATTGCAAACCTGTCAGTGACCCGCGTCACGAAACTACAAGGGGGCGTTTTCTGCATCAATGACGTCAATCGCTGCATATGAGAGCCGTATTCAAACCGTCTGGGGCCAAGGTCACATCCGTCGCGGGCCATTTCGGAGAGCTTTTGCAAGGGCGTCTGGGCAAGGACGGGCCGTTGGTCCTGGTCACCCTACCCTGCCCGAGTTTGGCAGTTCACGCCCGGGCGATCCTAGCCGCGCAATGCTACCTGTTCAGCGCGCAACGGATTTCCGACACCGTATCGGCACGGCGTTTTCTGAACCACCTCAACAGCCCCGCGCAATTCCGCTTTACCTTGCGGGCCGATATGCCACCGGGCGGCGGTGCCGGAGCGTCGACCGCCGCTCTTGTCGCGTTGGCACGGCTTGCGGGTTCAACCGCAACGCCGCAAGACGTGGCCAAGGCTTGCTTGGCGATTGAAGGCGCCACTGATCCGCTGATGTTTTCGAGCCCAGAACGTCTCCTTTGGGCCTCGCGTCGTGCCGAAACAGTCGCGCAACTGCCCGCTTTGCCGCGCTTTGAGGTCCTAGGTGGATTCTGGGGGCCTTGCCAAAGAACAAAGGCCAGCGACCTGAATTTCGCCGATATCAGCGACCTGGTCGGGGTCTGGAAAACTCTTTCGCCGCAATCCCCCGTGGAAGAATTGGCAGAGCTGAGCTCAGAATCTGCCCGCCGCAATATGGCTTTGCGCAGCGCGACCCGAGACCCGACGCCAGACTTGGCCAAAGCCCTGGGTGCTGCCGGCTGTGTCATCGCACATACCGGGGCCGCACGCGGCTTTATCTTTCCACGCGGCGGCACACCCAAACATGGCACCGAACTGCTGCGCGAGGCAGGATTGCGGCAGATCACAATGTTCCGCGCCGGAGGGGCATCATGAGTTGGCCGCTTGCCATGATCATCGCCCTCGCCCTAGACGCCCTGATTGGTTGGCCAGACCCGATTTTCCGTCGCATTGGGCATCCGGTGACCTGGATTGGACGCCTGATTTCCATGTTAGAGCAAAAAGGTAATGTCGGCAGCCCAACGAAACGGTTCCTCGCCGGCAGCCTGACAACACTGATCACCTTGGCCATAACGACCCTTTGCGCGATGCTCTTGACCGTTGCGCTTCCAGAAAACTGGCTCGGCACCTTGATCACAGGCCTCCTTGCATGGCCCCTCGTCGCGGCGCGCTCGATGTATACCCATGTGCGTGACGTGGTCATCCCCTTAGAACGGGGCGATTTGCCCCAAGCGCGACACGCAGTTTCGATGATCGTGGGCCGCGATCCGTCTCAACTGGACTCTGCAGGTGTGTCTCGTGCCGCGCTGGAAAGCCTGGCCGAAAACAGTTCGGATGGAATCGTTGCACCGGTTTTCTGGGGCGCGCTATTTGGCCTGCCCGGAATTGCCGCCTATAAGGCGATCAATACGCTGGATTCGATGATCGGCCATCGCAATGAGCGCTATGAGTATTTCGGCAAAACCGCCGCGCGGTTGGACGATCTGGTCAATTTGCTCCCGTCGCGCCTGACCGGCCTTCTTTTTGCTCTGCCCTCAAAGCGCCCCGGTGCAGCGCTGCGTTGCATCCTGGCAGATGCAAGCAAACACCGTTCCCCCAATGCGGGCTGGCCCGAAAGCGCCCTTGCCGGAGCCTTGGGCATTCGCTTGTCAGGCCCGCGCGTCTACGGTGATCACATGTCCGATGAACCCTGGGTCAACGGCTCTTGCCCGGATCCGGACGCCATGGCGATACGTCGCGGATTGCGTCTCTATACGATTGCACTGCTTGCTTTGACCCTCGGGCTTGCTCTATGGGCCTTGTTCTGAGGGGGACAGAAATGCGCGATCACGGTGGCAATATCGATTGGGCCATGGCCCATTTTGGCGGCGACCCGAGCCGTTGGATCGACCTGTCGACCGGGATCAACCGGGTGCCTTACCCGATGCCTGCAGTCTCTCCTGCCGCATCGCAGGCCCTGCCGACCCGCGCCAGTATTGAGGCACTGATCGCGGCCGCTGCCCGCGCCTATCGCTGGTCCGGGTCGATCCTGCCCATGGCTGGGGCCCAAGCGGCCATTCAACTTCTGCCCCGCCTTATCACTCCGGGAAACGCGCGCATCCTTGCCCCAACCTATAATGAACACGCCGCCTGCCTATTGGCGGCTGGTTGGCAGGTTGAAGAAGTTGCCACATTGCGGGATCTGGCCGGAGCCGATCTGGCAGTGGTCGTGAACCCCAACAATCCGGATGGTCAGAGCTTTGCCCCATCCGATTTGATCGCGCTTGCCGATCAGATTGGCCACCTTGTGGTGGATGAAAGCTTTGCCGATCCGCGCCCTGATCTGAGCCTTACATCGGTCGACACACACCCGGAGAATCTCTATATTCTGCGCAGCTTTGGCAAGTTTTACGGGCTGGCTGGGCTGCGCTTGGGTTTCGTCCTCTGCAGTGCTGCCAATGTAGTAAAATTGGCCGAAATTTCAGGCCCATGGCCCGTGTCCGGCGTCGCAATCGAGGTTGGTCAAAAAGCCCTGAGCGATGATGTCTGGGCGCAAGAGACCATCACCCGCCTACGGGCGGAAACAGGCGAAATCGACGGTATGGCAAAAGGCAAAGGCTGGGCCTTGGTCGGGGGGACAGAATTGTTCCGTCTTTATAAAACCCCGAATGCCAAAGAGGCGCAGGAGCATCTCGCCCGCCACCATATCTGGAGCCGGATTTTCCCCTGGTCGCCAAGTTTCATTCGATTAGGCCTGCCGGGTAGCCAGGATGAATGGGCGCGGTTGCAGGAGGCTATGGCGTGAAGTTCAACACCCCTCATCAGAGCTGCCTTCAGGACCTGTTGGAGTGGCGCCGCGATGTGCGTCACTTTGACGGTCGCGCGGTTCCAGAGCACCTGCTCGACAAGCTAAAAGACGCCATGGAACTGGCCCCTTCGGTCGGAAATGCCCGCCCTTGGCGCGTTTTACGCATCGAAACACCTGCCCTTCGCCAGCAAATCCGCGACGAATTCGAAGCCAGCAATGCCGACGCCGCGCAAAGCTACCAAGGGGAGGACCGTCAAAAATACGACGCTCTAAAGCTGGCTGGCTTGGACATTGCACCGGTGCAATTGGCGATCTTTACCGAAACGGACCCCGAAGAAGGCCGTGGCTTGGGCCGCAAAACCATGCCGGAAACGCTGGCGCAATCCACATCCATGGCGATCTTTAGCCTCTGGCTCACCGCGCGGAGCCACAATCTGGGGGTTGGCATGGTGTCTATCCTCGACCCGCAGCGCGTGATCGATATTTTGGACGTCCCCGCGACGTGGCAGTTCAACGCCTATCTCTGCATCGGCTATCCCAGTTTCACCGATGACACGCCGCTCTTGCATCGCGCTGGCTGGCAGGAAAACACGCCGACCCTGTGGCAAAAGCGATAGTTTCGCTACCGGGCCATAGCCAAAATTCCATCTACGTCAATATGATGGCCCATATGATCAGCCAAGGCATCCAAGGTCTCGTCCACGGTTTGCGCATAGCTTGCGACACTGGATGTCCCGCCCAGCCTTTCGACAAAGGCCTTGCGAAATTGATCCGAGGAAAACAACCCGTGCAAATATGTACCGATGATTTTGCCATCGCCTGATTGTGCGCCCTCGGCGGTGCCATCAACAAAGGCAAAGGGCCGGTCACGATCAGGGCCATCACTGCGACCTATATGGATTTCGTAACCGCTCATTTCGGTTCCAGAATCGGCATGGCGCGCGGTGACACGGGTCAGGCGCTTGTCATCAGTCATTTCCGTTTCAACCTGTAGCAGCCCCAGACCTGCATCCCGACCGGCGGGCCCTTCGATCCCCTTCGGGTCGGAGATAACCGATCCAAGCATCTGATATCCGCCACAAATTCCCAAAACATGCCCGCCACGCCGGACATGTGCCTGCAGGTCGATATCCCATCCTTGGGCGCGCAGAAACGCGAGGTCTCCACGGGTGGATTTACTTCCTGGAAGGATCACAAGATCGGTGTCGCCGGGAATGGCCTCACCCGGAGATAGCATTGTTAGGTCCACATCCGGCTCCTGCGCCAGAGGATCAAGATCATCAAAATTGGCTATCCGCGACAGGCGCAGGCACACCACCCGCAGCCCCTGCCCTTTGGCACGTTTTGGCAAATCCAACGCATCTTCTGCCGGGAGCTTGTAAGCATCTGCAAAGAAGGGCAAAACACCGTAGCCCTGCCAGCCAGTGATGGTCTCAATCAGCTTGTAACCATCCTCAAAAAGCGACGGGTCGCCGCGGAATTTGTTGATCAAGAACCCTTTGATCTGGGCGTTATCCTGATCATCAAGGACCGCTTGTGTGCCTTTGATCTGGGCAATGACACCGCCCCGATCAATATCTCCGGCCAAGAGGACCGGCACATTTGCAGCGCAGGCAAACCCCATATTGGCAATGTCGCCAGCCCGCAAATTGACCTCAGCCGGGCTGCCGGCCCCTTCGACCAGGACGAGGTCATGCTGATCACGAAGCCGGTTGAAGCTGTCGAGGACACTCTCCATCAACCGCGGCTTAAGCTTGGAGTATTCTCTTGCCTTACATGTGGTTAGTCGGCGACCTTGAACCACAACCTGAGCACCTACATCGGTTTCAGGCTTTAGAAGGATCGGGTTCATATCCGTATGCGGTTCCAATCCGCAGGCCTGCGCCTGCAAGGCTTGCGCCCGCCCGATTTCGCCGCCATCCGCCGTCACAGCGGCATTGTTGGACATGTTTTGTGGTTTGAACGGAGCGACAGACAATCCCCGATTGCGCGCCACGCGACACAACCCCGCCACCAACATGGACTTGCCCACATTGGAGCCCGCCCCCTGGATCATCAAAGCCCTGCTCATCCCCGCACGACTTCTGGATCAAGAAAGGCCTCAACCGCAGCCGAGGCAATGACGATGACATTGCCGGTATCGGGGTTGGTCACATTTAGTCCGCCGCTGACCGCCTTTACGGTCACGGATCCCCTCGGCAGGTTTTCACGCAACGCGTCACAATCGACTTGATCCGGTTCCTGAACACCGACAGTGACTTGCACGGACATCTTCATGTGGTCTACACCCAATGTATCGAACATTGGGATCGAGGAATGGCGAATGGCATCCTCGATCGCGCGCGCGGCGGCCTTGGTATAGTTCTGACCGTATTGATCATTGCCGCTGCCCATTTCGATAATGAACCGCTGCATCTATCCCTCCATCTCGAAACTGACGGAAATCGCGATATTCGCCATGACGGTCGGCTTGCCGCCATCCTGACGCGGAATGTCCAAGCCGCCTTTGCTCACGTGAACACGCACCTGCCCGTAGGGGAACACGCCCGCCACTTTTTCCACATCCACCTGATCCGGGGCAGCGACAGCCACATCCACGTCGATCAACATGTCGGATTTTTCGCGCCCGAAAAGCTCGGCTAGATTGATCGAATTATGCCAAAGCGCGTTTTCAACACCGCGCATGGCCGCCTGTGTGTAGTCCTGCCGCCGAAGCGATGACCCAAAACCAAATTCCGTCAGCAACCGTTTGCGCGGCATCAGAATTCCACCCCTTTTTGGCCTTTGATCCCCGAGCGGAACGGATGTTTGACCAAGGTCATCTCGGTCACAAGATCGGCAATTTCGATCAGCTCTTCCTTGGCGTTACGCCCGGTCAAACAAACATGGGTCATTTCCGGTTTTTCGGTCTTAAGGAATTCGACCACCTCTGCGATGTCGAGATAATCATAACGCAGGGCAATGTTGATCTCATCAAGCAAAACGAAACTGATCTCAGGATCGCGGATCAATTCTTTGGCCTTTTCCCAACCCTTTTTTGCGGCGGCAATGTCGCGCTCTTTATCCTGAGTTTCCCAGGTAAACCCTTCTCCCATCGCGTAAAATTGGCAGAGGTTGGAAAAGTTTGCCTCGATCAGGTTGCGCTCTCCGGTTTGCCAGGCACCTTTGATGAATTGCACAACAGCACAGGGCATGTCATGCGCGATACAGCGCAAAATCATGCCGAACCCAGAGGAAGATTTACCCTTACCCGGCCCGGTATGGACGATTATCAGACCTTTTTCGCCCTCTTTCTTGGCCATGATCTTGTCACGTGCGGCTTTCTTCTTGGCCATCTTCATTGCGTGGCGTTCTGAATCGGCACTCATCCCGGCTCTCCTCGTTTCGGCTCAGGCCCGGAGTTGAAACGCAGCCTTTCCGGCCTGTCAATGGGGGCTGTTTCTGGTTGCGATCGAAAACGCCTGCCACCATTCGCTTGCTCGCTTTCGTTGCCAGCTCGCCGAATCCACCCACGAAGCACCGTTAGCGACAACATTCCAACCGACCCGCAGCGCTAAGCACAGATCCCGGCCAAAACCGCTGCGACATGTCGTTTTTCACCCGCAAATCGCCCCTCGCGACGCTTGACAAATACGGGCCCGACGGATCATTTGGCCCGGCTGGTTCCTGTTTCACCACAGGCGAAGAGGGAATGTGTGAGATCGTCATTGATCGAAGCACAGCCGCCCCCGCGACCGTGACCGGAAAGGATGCTGCGCCACTGGCCAAAACGCCGGGAAGGTGAGCAATCCGTTGAGGCCTATCCGGCCTCTGAATCCGCAAGCCGGGAGACCTGCCAGCGAGACTGATTGCAACGGGCGAACGGGGTGTTTCGCGACCGGCTTGGCAGAGTTTCGGCTCTCTTTGCTGGCATGCCTCGTCGTTCTGGAAAGGACGAACTGGATGGCCGAGGTCACCTTGACAGTATGCACCACTTGCCGCGCTGGTGCGCCAACCGATGCCGAAGGCCCACGTGCCGGGCAGCTGCTATTTGATGCACTAAACGCCCAGGATCTGCCCGAAGGGGTCACTTTGCGCCCTGTCGAATGCCTGTCGGCCTGCACACGCGGCTGTTCTATGGTATTGTCCGGTGGGTCGGAACGCTGGACTTATGTCTATGGCGATCTAAAGGCTGATGAGCATGTTGACGACATCCTGGCCGGGGCCCGCGCCTATGCTGCAACGGAGGACGGTCTGGTCCCCTGGCGAGAACGCCCTGTTGTGTTTCGCAAGCAATCCGTGGCCCGCATTCCCCCAATCATCTCAAAAGAGCAGGACGACGAGCAATGACCAACCTGAACAAAATCCCCGTCACGGTCATCACCGGCTTTTTGGGCGCTGGGAAAACCACGCTTATTCGCCATCTGATGCAGAACCCGCAAGGCAAACGACTGGCCGTCTTGGTCAATGAGTTCGGCACGGCGGGCGTGGATGGCGACATCCTCAAAAGCTGCGCAGATGAAAACTGTCCTGAAAACAACATCATGGAACTGTCCAACGGCTGTATTTGCTGCACCGTTGCCGATGATTTCATTCCGACCATCGAAGCCCTGATGGCGCTGCCGGAAACACCCGAACATATCCTGATCGAAACCTCTGGACTGGCACTGCCCAAGCCTTTGCTCAAGGCCTTTGACTGGCCTGCGATCAAATCGCGTATCACCGTTGACGGCGTAATCGCGCTGGCGGATGCCGAGGCCGTGGCCGCCGGGCAATTCGCCCCTGACCTGGATGCGGTTCATGCGCAACGCGAGGCAGATGACTCACTGGATCATGAAACACCACTGTCGGAGGTTTTCGAGGATCAGATTGCCTGTGCCGATATCATCCTGATGTCCAAGGCGGATCTCGCGGGCGAAGAGGGTCTGGCCAAGGCGCGCGCGGTGATCGAAACGGAATCGCCCCGCACACTGCCGATCATTCCGATGACCGAAGGTGTTGTTGACCCCCGAGTGATCCTGGGGCTGGAGGCGGCAGCAGAGGATGATTTGAACAACCGTCCCAGCCATCACGATCATCACCACCATCATGACGACCACGACCATGATGACTTTGACAGTATCGTGGTGGAATTGGGCGAGGTCGCGAACCCAGACCAGTTGCAAAACAACATCGAACGTCTGGCCAAGGAACAGAACATTCTGCGCGTCAAAGGCTATGTTGCTGTGCAGGGAAAGCCCATGCGCATGCTGGTTCAGGCCGTAGGTGCCCGCGTTCGTGCACAATTTGACCAACCTTGGGGCGCGCAGGAACGTCGCACGCAATTGGTCGTGATTGCAGAACACGACGATATCGACGAAACCGCGATCCGTCAGGTTCTGGAGGCCTAAACCAAAATGCATGTCGTCTTTCGCGAAAGCCACGGGCTTGAGGAAACGGATACGCCGCAGGATCTCGGGCAGACGCCCGCAGATCTGGTGGTGCTGTCCTTTTCTGACAGCGACCTCGGGGCTTTTGCGGCAGGCTGGCATCGGGCCAATGGCGCGCTTCCCGGCCTTAGGCTGGCCAATATCGTGGCGCTCAAACATCCTCTATCGGTCGACACCTATGCCGAACAAACCCTGGTTGGGGTCAAAGCGGTTTTGGTACGCCTGATCGGTGGCGAAAGCTATTGGCCTTATGGGTTGGCGGTGTTGCAGGATATGGCGCGCCGCAACGGCTTTGCCTTGGCAGTCTTGCCGGCGGATGGTCGCCCCGACGCACGGCTGGACGAGGTTTCGACCCTTCCAGTATCCACTTTGCGACAGTTGCAAAAGCTCTGCGATGCCGGGGGAGCCGTGGCAGCGCAGGCCGCCCTTGCGCAATTGTCTTTGGCGGCGGGCCTTTATGCGGGGCCGGTTACTGGCGAAAAGCATGTTCCGGATATGGGGTACTATCACCCAGCATCTGGCGTGTGCGGCAAGCCTGCCTCCGACCGCCCGGTTGTTCCCGTCACCTTTTACCGTTCCTATCTCACATCTGCCGACACCTCGCCGGTTGACGCCCTGATCGACGCGCTCGAGCAGCGCGGTTTTTGCGCCGTCGGCATGTTCGCCCCCAGCCTCAAGTCTCCAGGCGCGGGTACATGGTTGCGGCATGAACTGGCGTTGTTGAACCCCGCCGCCATCGTCAACGCCACCGCCTTTTCGGCGCAGGGTACAGATGGCGCTTCCTCGCCTCTTAACGAAACCGGCTGCCCGGTGTTTCAGGTTGCCCTGTCAACAGCGCGCAAAAAAGACTGGGCCACGGCGGATCGCGGATTATCTCCGGCGGATTTAGCCATGCATGTGGTGTTGCCCGAAGTAGACGGGCGCATTTTCACCGGGGTGGCCAGCTTCAAACAGCCCAGTCGCAAAGACGACGCGCTGGAATATTCCCGCTTTGCCCATCGCGCTGATCCCGCCCGAATTGACGCGGTCGCTGACAAAGTCCTGCGCTGGCACAATCTTGCCAGTAAACCGCAGCAGGAGAAAAAGCTCGCCTTGGTGCTGTCCACCTATCCCGGCAAGCAGCACCAACTGGCCCATGCGGTGGGGTTGGATGCTTTGGCGTCTTGTACCGAAATCATGCGCGAATTATCCGCCTCAGGCATCAACTGTGCAGAAACGGTCGATATTGGCGCACGTTTGACCACGGAGACACTGGCCTGGCCGCTCTCCGAGTACCTGTCGGAGTTGGCAAACCTGCCACAAGAACTGCGCGATGATTTACAGGACGCCTGGGGAGCGCCGGAGCAAGACCCATTGCTGCGCGACGGTGCCTTTCATGTTCCGGCGATCCAATCCGGTGACGTTCTCATTGCCCTGCAACCCGAGCGCGGTGATGTTGACCTGCGCATCGATGATTATCACGATCTCGACCGCACACCGCGCCATTCTTATGTTGCCTTCTATCTCTGGATCCGGCGCCAGATCGATGCACTGATCCATATCGGCGCGCATGGCACATTGGAATGGCTACCGGGCAAGGCGGTCGCCTTGTCACATGCCTGCTGGCCCGAGGCGCTGATCGGCGATTTGCCGGTCATCTATCCCTTTATTGTCAACGATCCCGGCGAAGCGGCCCAAGCCAAGCGACGCATTTCAGCGGTCACAATCGGCCACCTACCCCCGCCCCTGGCGCAGACCAAACTACCCGAAGGCATGGGGCGTTTGGAAAGCTTGCTGGACGAGTACTCAACAGCCGATGGCCTTGACCCAGCGCGACGGGATCGCCTGATCGGTGACATCAGATCTGAGGCGCAAGCTTCGGGTGTTGAGCAGGACCTTGGGCTAAGCTCTGACACCTCTGCCGCCGAAGCCATCACCCTGATTGATGCCTTTGTTTGCGACATCAAGGAAAGCCAATATGGCGACGGGCTGCATGTTTTTGGCACCGGCGATTGCGGGGCCGAGGAAAGAGCCGGGCTCTCATCAGCCCTGATGGGCCGCCTCGTGGCACCTGGACCGTCTGGCTCTCCGTTTCGCGGGCGTACGGATGTCATGCCGACGGGGCGTAACCTGTTCACCACCGACCCGCGTGCGGTTCCGTCCCGGTCGGCCCATGCGCAAGGGGTCAAACTGGCCGAAGAATTGCTGCGTCGCCACCTGCAAGATCACGGCGATTGGCCGCGCAATCTGGTGATCGACCTTTGGGGCTCGGCCACCATGCGCACAGCGGGCGAAGAATTCGCCATGGCACTGCATCTGGCGGGCCTGTCGCCGAAATGGGATGAAGGGTCAGAGCGCGTTGGCGGGTTTGACGTCATTCCCTTGGCGCTGCTCGGTCGCCCGCGTATCGACATCACCTTGCGCGTGTCCGGCTTGTTCCGCGATGTGTTTCCCGGCCTCGCGCAGATGTTTGAAAAAGCCGCTGAAGTTTTGTCACAGCGTGACGAAACAGCATCTGACAACCCGTATCTGGAACAACAGCCACGCGTCTTTGGCCCACGCCCGGGACAATATGGTTTGTCCATGGGGCCGCATCTCGACACCTATACAGATGAGGCGCGGCAAGCAGCAGGCGAGGCCTGGCTAAACGCCTCCAGTCACAGCATCAACGCGACCGGCGAAATCAAGGCCGACCGGCAGGCGATTGAGAAACGTGTCAAAGCGGCTGATGCCTTTGTGCATCTTCAGGACCTGCCCGAAACCGATATTCTGCTTGCCTCGGACTATGCCGCCCATGAGGCCGGGTTTGCCGCGGCAGTCGCCCGCGTCGGAGGCGAGGCCCCTGCCCTTTACCATCTTGACGCGACCCGTCCGGACAAACCCACCGCGCGCAACCTGAACGAAGAAATCGCGCGCGTGACCCGCGCCCGAGCCGCCAATCCGGATTGGATCAACGGTATGATGCGCCACGGCTTTCGCGGCGCGGCAGAGATCAGCGCGACTTTGGACCACATGGCGGCCTTTGCCCATCTCGCGCAGGTGGTCCCGGCCCATCTGTTTGATCTGTTCTTTGATGCCACATTGGGCCGCTCGGACCTTGTTGAGTTTATGGCGGATGCAAATCCCGGTGCCCTGCAGGCCATGCGCGACCGCTTTCGCGCCTTGCAGGATGCCGGTCTTTGGACCACCCGCCGCAACTCGATCATTGCAACGCTGGAGGAAAGCGCATGAGCGCCCCGTCAAACGCCCCGATTGTCAAAGGCTGGTGCCCCGGTGCTCTGCGCCCGATGATGTCGGGCGACGGTTTGGTGGTGCGTATTCGCGCGCCCTTTGGTTGTTTGTCTCAGGATCAGGCCATGGGCGTTGCCGATCTCTCTGATCGTTTCGGCTCGGGCCAAATGGATCTGTCGGCGCGGGCAAATTTGCAGCTTCGCGGCGTTTCCGAGGCAAACCATCCTGATCTTTTGACCGGTTTGCGGGAACTGAACCTTCTTGATCCGTCCCAAGAGGTTGAGGCGCGGCGCAACATTGTCATGACACCTTTTTGGGAGATCGGCGACGAAACTTTTCGCATCGCAACCCGATTGAACAACGCGTTTCTAGCAGAGACCGCGCCGCAAACACCGGGTAAATTCGGATATGCGGTGGATTGCAGCAACGCACCTGTGTTGGGCGATTGTTCTGCCGATATCCGGATTGAGCGTTGCGAGCGTGGGCGGTTGATTTGTCGTCCGGATGGTCATGCATTTGGTGCTTGGGTCACCGAAAGCTCGGCGGCACAAACGGCCTTGGAGCTGGCGCAATGGTTTCTGGATACCGGCGGAGCACCAGAAAACCGCGGACGGATGCGCGCACATCTGGCCAAGGGCGCTGTTTTGCCAGACAAGTTTTCCGAGGTGCCAGCCCCTCTTGGCGCGACCCATCCATGCCCGGGAATGTCTGAAAAGGGCGTGTTCTTTGGTCTGGAATTTGGCGCTTTGACCAGTGACACCTTGCGCGCCTTGGCCACGCTAGGGCCCCTGCGCTTGACCCCTTGGCGCATGATTTTGGTCACTTCCTGCACGAAACCGGCCGAAATCCCCGACACTTATCTGGACCCGGAGTCTCCTTTGCAACGCGCCTTTGCCTGCACCGGCGCGCCGCATTGCCCGCAGGCTCTTGGCCCAACGCGACCCGTTGCGAGGTCGCTGGTTTCAATGCTTGAGCCCGGCCAAAATCTGCATGTCTCTGGCTGTGCCAAAGGCTGTGCCTTGCCCGGAAAGGCTGATCTGACACTTTGCGCCACCGGGCCTGACCGGTTTGACCTCATTCGCAATGGCCGGGCAAGCGACACCGCTGTCATGGAAAACCTCTCCGCCAGCGCGTTACCTAAATACCTATCCTAGAAGAACAAAATGCCCCACACCTACGAAAAGAATGGCGCAGCGATCTACAAAGAAAGCTTTGCCACGATCCGCCGAGAAGCCGAGCTAGAGCGGTTTACCCGTGACGAAGAGCCGGTCGTCGTGCGCATGATCCACGCCCTTGGCATGGTTGGGCTCGAGCAGCATGTGCAGTTTTCCGAGGGCATGGCCTCGATCGCACGCAAAGCGCTGGAAGATGGCGCGCCGATCCTTTGCGACGTGCGCATGGTGTCCGAGGGCATCACCCGCCCGCGCCTGCCTGCTGACAACCAGATCATCTGTACCCTGCAAGACCCGCGTGTTCCCGAGATGGCCAAGGAAATGGGCAATACCCGCTCTGCCGCCGCGCTCGAACTGTGGCGCCCCCATATGGACGGCGCGGTTGTGGCCATTGGCAACGCGCCCACGGCCCTGTTCCACTTGCTGAACATGCTCGAAGACCCGGAATGCCCGCGCCCTGCGGCCATCATCGGCTGCCCGGTCGGATTTGTCGGTGCCGCTGAAAGCAAAGACGCTTTGATGCAAGACTTGCCCGTGCCCTCCATGATCTGCAAAGGGCGATTGGGCGGATCGGCCATTACAGTGGCGGCGGTCAACGCCTTGGCGAGTTGGAAGGAATAAGATGGGCAAGGTTATTTGCGTCGGGCTGGGCCCCGGCGACCCCGAACTGATGAGCGTCAAGGCAGATCGTCTGATCCGGTCTGCCGGGCACGTGGCCTATTTCCGCAAAGCCGGTCGCAGCGGGCAGGCCCGCAAGATCGTGAATGGCATGTTGGCCGAGGGTGTCACCGAATATCCGATGGAATACCCGGTCACGACCGAAATCCATTTCAGCGACCCAGAATATAACCGGCTCTTGGCCGAGTTCTATGATGACTGGGCCGTCAAGCTTGCAAAACTTGTTCAGGGCCAAGATGTTATCGTACTTTGTGAAGGTGATCCGTTCTTTTACGGCTCCTTTATGCACCTGCACTCCCGCTTACAGGACAAAGCAGAAATCGAGGTCGTTCCCGGCATCACCGGCATGTCTGGATGTTGGACCGCAACTGGCATTCCGATCACCTGGGGTGACGATATTCTAACAGTCATGATGGCCACCCTTCCGGAGGAAGAGTTGACCCGCCGCGCCGCCGATACAGACGCTTTGGCGGTCATGAAAATCGGCCGCAACCTGCCCAAACTCAAACGTGCTCTGGCAGCCGCTGGCCGTTTGGACGACGCTTGGTTAATCGAACGGGGCACCATGCAGGGCCAGCGCATTGCTCGGCTGGCCGAGTCCGAGGGCGACTGGCCCTATTTCACCATCGCAGTCGTGCATGGTCAGGGGCGCCGCCCATGAGCGGTTGGGTTCAGGTGGCCGGACTCGGCCCCGGCGATGACAGGCTTGTCACTGCCGAAGTTCAGGAGGCTATTTCTCAGGCCACTGATATTGTTGGATATATCCCCTATGTGCGCCGTGTTGAACCTCGCGCAGGGCTGACCCTACATGAAAGCGACAACCGGGTTGAATTGGATCGCGCCCGACATGCTTTGGAGATGGCCAGCCAAGGCAAACGTGTTGTCGTGGTATCGTCGGGCGATCCCGGCGTTTTTGCCATGGCCTCGGCGCTGTTTGAGGCGGTCGAGAGCGGCCCCAAAGCCTGGCAAGACCTCGATATTCGCATTCTACCCGGCATCACGGCAATGCTGGCGGCAGCGGCACAGTTGGGCGCCCCTTTGGGTCATGATTTCTGCGCTATCAACCTCAGCGACAATCTCAAACCATGGGATTTGATTGAAAAGCGGTTACGACTGGCGGGACAGGCAGGCTTCGCCATGGCGTTCTACAATCCACGCTCAAAATCACGCCCGCATCAGTTTGGCCGCGCACTTGAGGTTTTACGTGAAGAGTGCGGCGCAAGTACACTGATTTCATTTGCAAAAAATGTTACGAAGCCAACGCAAAAACTGGTGACCGTCACCCTTGCCGAAGCCGAGCCAGAGATGGCCGATATGCGCACGGTTGTGATCGTCGGAAATGTGGATACGCGCCAGATAGGGCGTTTTGTCTACACGCCAAGGCAGGTTCAATGACCAAGCCAGCCCAAGACTTGATCCACTTCGCCAAAAACCAAACGCTCGGGCACCTGTGGTCGGTTGATCATGATCACCGGCAGCTTCAACGCGCGGGCCGCCAAAATCTTGGCCTCGGCACCACGCCCGCCAGCGTTTTTTGCGATGATCAGGTCGATTTTGTGGCTTTGCAACAGAGCAGTGTCCTGCGCTGTGTCAAAAGGCCCGCGCGCGATCACGACACTCGTATCGGGCAGCGGCAGGTCGCCCAAGGGCGGATCAACCAACCGCAACAGATAGTGATGCTGGGGGACAGCGGCAAATTCCGAGAGGTTTTGTTTGCCAATCGCCAGAAACACACGCTTGGGCCTGTCGGGCAGCGCTGCAACTGCCTGTTCGATACTGGCGACGCTCTGCCATGTGTCGCCGTCCATCGCACGCCACGCCGGGCGTTCAAGCGCACACAAATCAACACCCGCCGCTGCACAGGCCGCAACCGCATTCCGGCTCATCTGCGCTGCAAAGGGATGGGTGGCATCGACCACATGGGTGATGGCCTCTTGGCGCAAATAGGCGACAAGGCCCTCCATCCCGCCAAAGCCCCCGACGCGCGTCGGCAAAGGCTGAGCCACCGGGTTATTCGTGCGCCCCGCATAGGAAAACACCGCATCACGGCCGCGCTCGGCCAAAGCGCGGGCCAATCGGCTCGCCTCGGTTGTTCCGCCAAGAATAAGGGTGCGCGCCATGTTTGAGCCCTGGTTGACCATCATCGGTATCGGCGAAGATGGCCTGAACGGGCTGAACTCTGCAAGCCGTTCTGCGTTGGACGCGGCAGATTTTATCTTTGGCGGCCCGAGGCATCTGGAGCTGGCAAATTGCCAGGATCGCGGACGGCCCTGGCCAGTGCCGTTTTCGGTGCAACCGGTTCTGGAAAACCGTGGCCAAAGCACCGTTATTCTCGTGTCCGGTGATCCGTTCTGGTATGGCGGTGGGGCGTCGATTGCTCGCCATCTAAAGCCTGATGAGTGGGTGACACACCCGGCCCCGTCTTGCTTTTCGCTCATCGCAGCGTGCAAGGGCTGGCGGATCGAAGAAACGCTGTGCCTTGGCCTGCACGCCGCCCCTTTTGAGCAGCTGACCCGGCATCTCGGGCAAAACCGGCGGGTGATTTGCACATTGCGCGACGGCGAAGCACCTAAGGACCTGGCCAAGTGGTTGACGGAACACGGCTTTGGACAAAGTACGCTTGACGTTTTCGAGCGACTGGGTGGGCCATTGGAACGGCATCGCAGCAGCCCGGCCGAGGGGTTCGACCTGACAGACATTCAGGCACCGGTTGCCGTTGCCCTGACCATGCAGACTGAGACGCAAGGCGGTTTTCAACAAGCTCCGGGACGAGATGAAGATCAGTTCGCCCATGACGGGCAAATCACCAAAAGCCCGGTGCGCGCCATGACCATCGCCGCATTGCAGCCGCGCTATGGCGATGTGCTTTGGGATCTTGGGGCGGGCTCTGGCTCGGTCTCGATTGAATTCCTGCTTACCTCTGAGAAATCCCGCGCGGTCTGTGTCGAGGCGCGCGCCGACCGCGCCGCCAATATCACGACAAACGCCAATCGGTTCGGTCTGTCCCATCGCATTGACATCGTAACCGGCAACGCCATCGAGCAAATCGATACCCTGCTCGTGGGCGCGCTTGGCCATCCTGACGCAGTGTTTATCGGCGGCGGCGCGCGCCAGGACTTGCTTGAGGCGCTGTTTGCGAAATTGGCACCGGGGACGCGTTTGGTCATCAATGCCGTAACGCTGGAAACCGAAAGCCTGCTGGTTGATTGGCAGGCGCGCAAGGGCGGCGAGTTGCTCAAACTGGAGCTTTCCCAGGCTGCACCGCTTGGCACCATGCGCGGCTGGGATCGTGCCCGCCCGGTCATTCAATGGAGCGTATCCCTATGAGGGTTGCTGGCATCGGATATCGCACGGGCGCGCCCGTTTCGGCCATGCGCCAGGCGCTTGAGGCGCTTGATGTACAGGTCGATGCGCTGGCCGTTTCCGATCACAAGACGGATCGTGCGGCCCTAACAGACCTGGCGCGCCAGTTGCAAATCCCTCTTATCTCGGTTCGCCAAGACGAACTGCGCAAACAACAAACTTTGACGCAATCACCAGCCCAATTGGCCCGGTTTGGCACCGGGTCCTTGGCTGAGGCTGCCGCTTTGGCGGCGGCTGGAACAGGGGCCATACTAAAAGGGCCGCGCGTCATCTCTCCTTGTGGTCGAGCCACAGCCGCAATTGCAGAAGGACAAAACCAATGACCGTCCATTTCATCGGTGCCGGCCCCGGAGCCGCAGACCTGATCACCTTGCGCGGGCGCGACCTGATCGCCTCCTGCCCGGTTTGTCTTTATGCCGGGTCGCTGGTGCCCGAAGCGTTGCTAAGCCATTGCCCCGAAGGGGCGCGGGTCGTCAACACGGCACCTTTGTCGCTGGACGAGATCATGGCCGAAATTCAGGCGGCCCATGCCGCAGGACATGACGTGGCCCGCCTGCATTCCGGCGATCTGTCGGTCTGGTCAGCACTCGGGGAACAAACCCGCCGCCTGCGCGAGTTGGATATTCCCTATGATGTCACCCCCGGCGTGCCTGCCTTTGCCGCTGCTTCGGCCGCCTTGGGCGCAGAATTCACCCTGCCCGGCGTGGCGCAATCGCTGGTTTTGACCCGAACCTCGGGGCGCGCCTCGGCCATGCCGGACGGCGAAACGCTTGAGAATTTTGCGAAGACCGGGGCGACTTTGGCCATTCACCTGTCGGTGCATGTGCTCGAAGACGTGATTGCACGGTTGACCCCCTATTATGGCGGCGATTGTCCGGTTGCGGTGGTCTGGCGGGCAACTTGGCCCGATCAGCGCGTCGTGCGCGCCACTTTGGAGACCTTGGAAGACGCCACCGGAGGTGAACGCGGGCGCACAGCCTTGATCATGGTTGGCCGCGCCATCGGTGCCGAAGAGTTCGACGAAAGCTGCCTTTATGCAGGCGATTACGACCGCCGTTACCGCCCCGTCGGCACCAATCCGCGTTTCCCGGAGGGAGTCGAATGAACGCCCCCGGATTGATCATCTCCGCCCCGGCCTCGGGGACGGGCAAGACAACGCTGATGCTCGGGCTGCTGCGCGCCTTTTCCCAGCAGGGATTGACGGTACAACCCTTCAAAAGCGGGCCAGATTATATCGACCCGGCCTTTCACCGCGCCGCATCGGGCCGCGCCTCGGTCAACCTTGATAGCTGGGCCATGCCCAAGGGCATGATCGCGCAGCACTTGTCGGCGGCTGCGGATGCAGACCTCGTCCTGGCCGAAGGCTCTATGGGCCTGTTTGACGGAGTCGCCGTCAAGGGTGAGACCGGCAATGGTGCAAGCGCGGATGTTTCCGAAATGACCGGCTGGCCGGTGGTTTTGGTCGTCGATGTCTCGGGCCAGGCGCAATCGGCAGCGGCCACCGCTAAGGGATTTGCCAGCTTTAACCCCAATGTCAAACTGGCCGGTGTGGTGTTGAACCGCGTCGCCTCCCCCCGTCACGAAGCGCTGACCCGCGTTGGCATGGAAGCCATGGGGATCGAGGTTCTGGGTGCCCTGCCCCGCAAGCGCGAGATTGAGATGCCTGAACGGCATTTGGGCCTTGTCCAGGCACAGGAACAAGAAGGCCTACAGCGCATTCTGGACGCCGCCGCCGCATTCGTGTCCGAGCATGTTGATCTTGAACGCCTGCGCGAGGTGGCACAGGCGTGTCAGCTCTCACCAGGTGATACGCCTCTTATCACGCCGCCCGGACAACGCATCGCCCTGGCTCAGGATGACGCGTTTTCCTTTGTCTATCCACATTTGGTGCGGGCCTGGCGCGCGGCGGGCGCAGAGATCATTCCGTTCTCGCCCCTTGCCGATCAGGCCCCAGATGACAGCGCCGATATATGCTGGCTGCCTGGCGGTTACCCGGAATTGCATGCAGGCAAGATCGCGTCAGCGGCCAATTTCCGCGCTGCCTTGCAAAAATTCGCCACGACCCGCCCGGTTCACGGAGAATGCGGGGGCTATATGGCCATGGGTGAGGCATTGATCGACAAAGAAGGCACACGCCACCAGATGGCAGGTCTGTTGGGCCTCGTGACCTCTTATGCCAAACGCAAGATGCATTTGGGCTACCGTCAGGCGGAACTGGCCAAGCCGATGCCGGGTTTTGCGGCAGGCAAACAGTTGCGCGGTCACGAATTCCACTATTCAACCATTCTGGATCAGCCCGACGCGCCTTTGGCTTGCGTCCGAGATGCGAACGGCGCAGAAGTGCCCGAAACCGGGTCCGTGCGGGGCAGTGCCAGCGGGACCTTCTTTCACCTGATCACGGAGGCCAACACATGAGCGGTTTCGTCAGCTTTGTCTCCTCGGGCCCCGGTGACCCCGAGCTTTTGACATTGAAGGCCGTGGATCGTTTGCAAAAGGCCGATGCGGTGCTGTTTGACGATCTCAGCTCTGGCCCGATCCTGGCCCATGCCCGCGACGGTGCGGATATGGTTGGTGTTGGCAAACGCGCCGGACGCCCCTCGCCAAAACAGGAACATGTCAGCCGGTTGCTGGTGGATTACGCTAAGGCGGGCAACCGGGTCGTACGTCTGAAATCCGGCGATTCAGGCGTATTTGGCCGTCTTGAGGAGGAGTTGGTGGCGCTGCGCGAGGCCGGGATCACATATGAAATCATTCCCGGCGTGACTGCGGCCAATGCCGCCGCGGCCGCTGCCGGTATCCCCTTAACCCGCCGCCTCACTGCGCGACGTGTGCAGTTCATAACCGGCCATGACGTGACCGGGGCCCTGCCGGAAAACCTGAACATGCCTGCTCTGGCAGACGCGATGGCCACCACCGTAGTCTATATGGGGCGGCGTACCTTCACCAAAATGGCCGCGATGTTGATCGAAGCTGGTCTGCCCGGCGACACCCCGGCCATGCTGGCCGAATCCGTCTCAACCCCGGACCAAGCCATCAGCTTTCATACCGTGGCCGAGCTTGCCCAGGATCTCGATGGGCATCCCAGCCCCTCGCCTGCCTTGATCCTCTATGGCCCGCTCGCCGACCCGGACATGCAGTAACTCCGCCGCCATGATTGACCTATTACTTGTCGGCATTGGCGCCGGAAATCCGAAGCACCTAACGCTTGAGGCGATTGAGGCACTTAACAGCGCCGATGTGATCCTGATCCCGCGCAAAGGGGCAGGCAAAGACGATCTGGCTGAGCTTCGCCGGGTGATCTGTCGCGACTACCTGACCAATGGCGGCCCGCCCCAGCATGAATTCGACCTGCCGGTTCGCGATCCGGCCACGCCTGATTATGTGCAACGGGTCAATGATTGGCACGACGCCATCGCCACCGCCTGGCAAGAGGCAATCACCTCGCAGGTTGGCAGCTCGGGCAGGGTTGCCTTTCTGGTCTGGGGCGATCCGTCACTTTATGACAGCACGCTGCGCATCGCCGAGCGTGTCCAAAGCAAGCTGGCCCTGCAGTTAACGGTCATTCCCGGTATCACATCGATTCAGGCGCTGACCGCCGGCCACGCGATCCCCCTCAACACGCTGGCTGCGCCGGTCACCATCACCACCGGACGCAAATTGCGCGACTTTGGCTGGCCGCCTAAAACCGAATCTCTGGTGGTCATGCTGGATGCTGGCGGCGCTTTCGAGGTGCTCGACAAAGAAGGTTACGACATCTGGTGGAGCGCCTTTGCCGGCATGCCCCAAGAGATCCGCATCGCCGGCCCGCTCTCTGAGGTACAGGCGCATATCCTCGAGACTCGCGCCAAGGCCCGCGCCGATCACGGTTGGATCATGGATGTCTACTTAATCCGCAAACGCGACACATAGAACTGCCCTTGGGTTTCTTTGGGCTCAAAATATCCCGGGGGTGAATGGAGCCCTTGGGCTCCAGAGGGGGCTGGCCCCCTATTTTCGCCAAACCCGCCATTTCCCCCTTCAATTCCCCCCAATCCCTCCCTATATTCAACATGTTCCCTTGTGGAACTATGGACATAAACGCGCTCGTAATAAGCGGATCGGACCAGGGGGCGGTACCCTGCGTCTCCACCAAATACACACCGGCTGCGTCCTTCGTTTGGGGATGTGATCGGATCTGGGGGGACGAAATAGGATCGACGAACGTCTAAAGGGGTTAGCTTTGTTTCGGCTGTCTGCCACCGTTATCGGCGAAACTAGTACAATTGCAAACGACAATCGTGCTCCGGTTGCTCTGGCTGCGTAAGCAGTTCGAGTCGAACCGACTTTAAGCCCTTGCGCCTAGCCGCGTAAGGCGGGGTTCGCAGGTACCTGGCAACAGAAACCTGCACTTTCCAACATGATTGGCAGACTAGATTTACCCACAGGCTTTCAAAGCCCATTAAGACCTTTTTGCTATGCAAAACTCATGCGACCTCTGACCAATCATATCCCCAATATCATCGATGACATCATGCGCGATGTCTGGGTGAAGGAGGATTTGGAGTCTATCGACACGTATTTTCATCCCGATGCCCGGTTTTACGGGCGGATTCGCAACACCGCGCTGACGCGGAGCGAGTTTCGCGATTGGGTGGCGCAGTTTCAATCCATGGCCTCCATCACGGCTTTTGAGCGCGTCTTGACAGTTACCGAGGATGAGGAAAATTTTGCTCATGTTATCCGGGCTGATTTGACCTCTCATATGAATGGTGCGACCGGGAAGTTGATGGGGATGTTTTTTGACAAGCTATGTGATGGCAAAGTTATTCAATCCTACGCAAATGCAGATCTGTTGACCTATTTCGAAACCACCGGTTTCTTGCCAGATAATGCAACGCTGATCATGTTAGGTGGCACACCTCTGTCCTGAACAGGCGCGCTGACGCATAAGTTTCATTTGACCTCGCCCCATCTGCCTGTCACCTGCAATCCATGCAAAGCGACACTTCTTTCCCTCAACTTTTCTGGATTTTCGGGCGCATCGGCCTACTCTCTTTCGGAGGGCCAGCGGCGCAGATCGGATTGATGCACCGCTCTTTGGTGGACGAGCAAAAATGGCTGAGCGAAGAGCAGTTTTTGCGCGCACTGAGCTTTTGCATGTTGCTGCCCGGTCCCGAAGCCATGCAATTGGCCACCTATGCAGGCTGGCGGCTGCGCGGGATCTGGGGCGGATTGCTGGGCGGTTTGCTTTTTGTGCTTCCTGGCGCGATGGTCATTGCGGCTCTGGCCTTGCTTTACGCTGAATTCGGAAATCGCCCGGAAACGGATGTTTTGTTACAAGGGGTCAAAGCCTGCGTTGTGGTCATCGTGCTGCAAGCACTGTTGCGCCTGTCCCAGAAAACGCTGACGTCTCAGGCCTCGTTTTGGCTAGCGGCACTGTCATTCCTGTTGATCTTTGCCTTCTCGCTCCCCTTTCCCGTGATCATCGCGGGGGCCGCGATCTACGGAGTCTTGGGTACGAAACCAACTGATCAACCTGCCCCCGAACTACCTCAGGCACACCCAACACGAAAACGCATATTGTTGCTATGGGCCGTGCTGTGGCTGCTGCCCTTGCCCGTCCTGTTTCTGACGGGCCAAACGCTCCTGTTCGATCTCGCGGCCTTCTTTGCCAAACTGGCCGTCGTGACCTTTGGCGGGGCTTACGCGGTTCTGGCCTATATGGCTCAGGACGTTGTGCAACATCATGGTTGGCTGAGCACAACCCAAATGGTGGACGCGCTGGGGCTGGCCGAGACGACACCAGGGCCGTTGATCCTTGTCACCCAGTTTGTTGCCATGTTGACGGGTCACAGCAACGGCGGCGTTGCCGGTGCCATGATCGCCGGAGTTATCGCGCTTTGGATGACCTTTGTACCGTGTTTTCTCTGGATCTTTGCCGGGGCCCCTTATGTGGAAAACCTTCTACATCGGCCACGCCTCAATAACGCCCTCTCCGCCATCACAGCCGCCGTGGTTGGGGTGATTTTGAACTTGTCACTTTGGTTTGCGCTGCACGTGCTTTTTGGCACAGTAACCATGGCCGAATTCGGTCTGGCCACCCTGCCCGTCCCTGACCCCGCCAGCTTCCACCTCGAGACCCTGGTTTTGATCGCTTTTGCTGGGCTGCTTCTTGGCCGGTTAAAACGTGGCGTGCCCCTGACTTTGCTCTGCACAGCAGCATTAAGTTGGGGTATCGGGCAAATCTGATAAAATCCGACTTTCGTTCGCCACGGAATCCAATATGCTGATTTTCAACAGATGAAGGCGAAGACATGTCCTCAGGAATTGATTACGGCAAATTGATGCATCACGCCATGCGTGGGCTGATCCAAACAGTGTTGGAAGACGTTAAAGAAAACGGGCTTCCGGGTGACCACCACTTTTTTATCACCTTTGACACCCGTCATGAGGGGGCCAAGGCTGCGGATTGGATCAAGGAACGTTACCCCGAAGAAATGACCGTGGTGATGCAGCACGAATATGACGACCTGACGGTTACGGATGATGGGTTTTCCATCACCCTGTATTTCGGCGGTGCCCCGGAAAACCTGACGATTCCCTTTGACGCAATCCAGACTTTTGTCGATCCATCGGTTGAATTCGGTTTGCGATTTGAAACGCAGGATGAACTGGATGATGACGGCCCGGAACCGCCAGACGATGATCCAGATGGCGGCGAACCCGAGCCAGAGCATCACGACGCCGAAGTCGTCAGCCTCGACCGGTTCCGCAAATAACCCAGTCAAACAAGCCCCCAAGCCCTGGGGGCTTTTTCTTTGCGCGGGCTTCCGCGCATCAAAGTTTACGTTAAGACCGTTTCCCATCTTGTTTCCAAGCTTCGTAAACCGCATCTTAACAACAAATGAACAATTGACGGTTTCCAATATGTCATCACAGTCCGGTTTGCCTTTGTTTTTGGGCCAGTTAATTCGTTCTCCTAGAAACATCTCGGCCATTGCCCCCTCGTCCATGGCCTTGGCCCGGCAGATGGCTTCAGAACTTCCAAGCAATCGCACTGGCCCCGTCGTCGAATTTGGTCCCGGAACCGGAAAGATCACACAAGCCTTGCTTGAGGCCGGAGTGGCGGCGCAGGACCTACATGCATTCGAGTTAAACGAAGAGTTCGTGCAATTGCTGCGACGCAGTTTCTCTGACATCCATGTGCATCACAAACCGGCCCAGGATCTGGGCACACTGGGCTTGGGCCAGGTGCGCGCCGTGGTGTCCGGGCTGCCGCTTTTGTCGATTCCCGGTGCGATTCAACGTGAGATTTTGGGCGCGGCGTTTCGCGCGATGGGCGCTGGCGGCGTCTATATCCAGTTCACCTATGGCCCGAAATCTCCGGTTGATGAACAGGTCGCCCAGGAGCTAGCGCTAACCTATACAAAATCGCGCAGAATTTGGGGCAATCTCCCCCCTGCAACGGTCTATTCCTTCCGCAGCAACATGGTATAAGCCCTGCGCGCATGTAGCCTGTTGCCCTTTGAACCAAGGGGCTTTATTCGGCATGCAACTGTATACCACGCGAGGAGACCGTGATGTCCGAGACCCGTACAGAGACCGACAGCTTTGGCCCGTTGGAGGTTCCCTCCGACAAGTATTGGGGCGCGCAGACGCAGCGCTCGGTCATGAACTTTCCGATTGGCTGGGAAAAGCAGCCGGTTTCCATCGTGCGCGCGTTGGGTGCCATCAAAAAAGCCTGCGCCATGCAGAACAAGGCGACCGGCAAGCTGGATGAAAAGATCGCAGATGCGGTTATTCAGGCCGCTGGCGAAGTCTTTGAGGGCAAGTTTGACGATAACTTCCCCTGCGCGGTCTGGCAGACCGGGTCCGGTACCCAATCCAACATGAATTCCAACGAGGTCATCGCCAACCGCGCGATTGAAATCCTGGGCGGCGTGATCGGCTCCAAAGATCCGGTTCACCCCAATGACCACTGCAATATGGGTCAGTCCTCCAACGACACTTTCCCGACCGCCATGCATATCGCCACCGCGATGTCTGTGCGCGACGTGTTGATGCCGGGCCTGATCAAACTGGCCGAAGGGCTTGAGGCGAAAGCCGAAGAGTTCAAGGACATCATCAAGATCGGCCGTACCCACACCCAGGATGCGACCCCGCTGACTTTGGGTCAGGAATTCTCGGGCTACGCCCATATGATCCGCCAGGGCATCGCCCGTGTCGAGGCAACACTGCCTGGCATTTACGAACTGGCACAGGGCGGCACCGCCGTTGGCACCGGTCTGAACACCCAGCCCGGCTGGGCCGAGGCGGTGGCCGCCAATATGGCAGAGATCACCGGCCTGCCCTTTGTCACCGCCCCCAACAAATTCGAAGCGCTCAGCGCCCATGACGCCATGGTCTTTATGTCCGGCGCTTTGGCGACGGTCGCGGGCAGCATGTATAAGATCGCCAACGATATCCGCTTCCTGGGCTCTGGCCCGCGTTCCGGTCTGGGCGAGCTGATCCTGCCTGAAAACGAACCCGGCTCTTCGATCATGCCTGGCAAGGTGAACCCGACACAGGCCGAAGCCATGACCCAGGTTGCCGCCCATGTGATGGGCAATGACGCGGCGATGAAATTTGCCGGCTCGCAAGGTCATTTTGAGCTCAACGTCTATAACCCGATGATGA
The DNA here is from genome assembly GCA_017744045.1 of Tropicibacter sp. R15_0. Lineage (GTDB taxonomy): Bacteria > Pseudomonadota > Alphaproteobacteria > Rhodobacterales > Rhodobacteraceae > Pelagimonas. The sequence goes on from JAGHRD010000002.1 coordinate 316,740, forward strand.
GCTACAACCTGCTGCAATCCATCCAACTGCTGGGTGACGTTGCCGACAGCTTTACCACCCGGATGCTGAACGGCATTCAGGCCAATGAGCCACGCATCGACAAGCTGATGAAAGAAAGCCTGATGCTGGTGACTGCCCTGGCCCCGACCATTGGCTATGACAACGCCACCAAAGTCGCCAAAACCGCGCATAAAAACGGCACGACCCTGAAGGAAGAGGCGATTGCGCTTGGTTTTGTCGATGAAGAAACCTTTGACGCGGTGGTGCGCCCAGAGCAGATGATCGGCCCGAAAGCCTGATCATTCACCGCTTGGCGCAACGCCAAGACACGATAAATCCACTTGAACACGCCCGGTTTTCCGCCGGGCGTGATTTTTTTTCGACGGGATTGAAAGGCTGGCGCGTACTACGGGTGATGACGACAAAAGGAATTGAAAAATGTCACGCCTTTCCCCTTATTGGTTATGGTTGGTATTGGCCTTGCCAGCCCTTGGTATGACCTATGAGCTCGCCACCACCACAAACCCGCGCATTTACCATATTTTGGTTCATCCGACCGGCGAATTCGCCGCGCGCTTTACCATCATCGCAATGCTCGCCACCCCATTGATGTTGCTGTTCAAGGGCTGGCGCGGGCCGCTTTGGCTTAAGAAAAACCGACGTTACTTTGGCGTCGCCGCGTTTTTCTATGCGATTGCCCATACGGTGTTCTACCTGATCGACAAAGGATCGATGGACCGTGTCATAACCGAACTGCCGCGCTTTTACATTTGGACTGGCTGGGTGGCCTTTGCCATTTTCATCCCGCTTGGCGTCACCTCGATGGATTATTTTGTGCGCAAGATGGGCCCGGCCTGGAAGCAATTGCAGCGTTGGACCTACCCGGCGGCGGCTTTGACCCTGCTGCATTGGGCAAGCCTGCATGACTGGAACAGCATTGCCCCAGCCATGGTGCATTTTGGCCCGCTGATCGCGCTTGAAGCCTATCGCATCTGGTATTGGTATCTGCGCCCCCGGCCGACGCAACAGGCTTGAGCTTGGCAAGAAAAACGGTCTTGGCTATGGTATCCCCATGGCCGAGATCATCAATCTGAACCGCTTTCGCAAAAACAAACGCCGGGCTGAGAAACGCCAAGAGGCGGATGAAAACGCTGTCAAGTTCGGGCGCAGCAAGGCGGAAAAGGAGTTGGATCAGGCGCAGCAAACCAAGGCTGATCGCGATCTCGACGGGCACGAGCTGGAATGAGCGGTCGTCCCGAAAAGCACTCGCTGACATTGAAGGGTCACCGCACCTCGGTCTCATTAGAGGCGGAGTTTTGGCGCGAATTTCGTCGCATCGCCGCCGCGCGCAACATGCCGATCAACGCCCTCGCTGCCGAGATTGATGCAGAACGTGATCCAGAGGTCGGGCTGGCCTCGTCTATTCGGGTTTTTATTCTTAGGGAAGCTCTAGCTTCAACTTAGCCCTGTAGCTATCTGTTATTTCACAGGAAAAACAAAACAGCGATCGCGACGCACGGTTAGCCAGAGCGGCATTCCCGGCTTGGGCATAAAGACATTAGGCACGGTCGCCTTAAGCACCTGACCATCATGATCCATGCGGAATTCAATCAGGCTTTCCGACCCCATAAAGCGCGCACGCTCCACAATGCCCCGCGCCGGTGTTCCGGCCAAAGCCGTTGGGTTTGGCCCCTTGCCATCACGGTCAAAGTCGATGCTGACATGTTGCGGGCGAAAAACTATCTCCACTTCGGCACCGTCAGGTTGACCGGGGGCCAGAAACTGACCAAAGGGAGTATCGGTCAGCGCCCCTTGAACTTTCCCGCGCAACACATTGATATCACTGAAAAATGAAACCGCCTCGCGATCCACCGGCGCGTTATAGATGTTATACGGTGCGCCACGTTGCACAATGCGCCCACCGCGCATGAGGGCGATTTCATCAGCCATGCGCATGGCTTCTTCTGGCTCATGCGTGACCAAAAGGACCGAGGTCCCTTCTTCCTTCAGCAGGTCCAGTGTTTCGTCACGGATACCGTCGCGCAGCCGGTTGTCGAGGCCCGAGAACGGTTCATCCATCAGCATGATAGATGGTCGCGGTGCCAAGGCGCGCGCAAGCGCAACCCGTTGCTGTTCGCCGCCGGACAATTGGTGTGGGTATTCCTCAATGAAATGCGCAAGGCCAACACGTTCCAACAAAGACTTCGCGCGGGCTTTTTTCTCAGCCCCAGTAGAGGAGGTCAGACCAAAGGCGACATTCTCGCCCACTGTCAGATGCGGAAACAGCGCAAAATCCTGGAACATCAACCCGATAGAACGCCGTTCGGGCGGCACGCGAAAAACCGTGTCGCACACCAGATTGCCATCCACATAGATTTCGCCGCTGTTTTGCATATCGACCCCGGCGATCATACGCAGGGTCGTGGATTTTCCGCAGCCCGATGGCCCCAAAAGGCACATCACCTTGCCCGGATCAATCGACAATGACACGTGATCAACCACGGTCTTGCCTTCATACACGCGCACGAGGTCGCGAATTTCCAATCGGGGATGGGGGGATGTGGTCAAACCGGCCTCGCGTCAATTCCGATACTTCTTCTCGGGATTGACGCGAGAGGTACCAGTCTTACTGCGGGCTCGCAACCCTGCGGCTGCCCAGGATCACTGCGACAAAGCCAACCACCAACACGACCACACAGATCACAAAGAGCTGTTCGTATTTATGGCCTTCGGGCAGGACCGCTGCGATCGTGGGCCAGGAACGGGCAAAATAGGCAAAGGCTCCGGCCATGGCGGCGAACCACGCCACCAGATAAGCCCAAAGCGCAACCTGACGCCCCAGAACAAGCCCGACGATCAGGACCGGTGTCAGGAACATTGAGGCCGTGCCGCTGACTGCGACGGCGTCAAACAGCGTCTGGTTGCCCCACAGGGTCAGTGCCGTACCCGCGAGGGTAAAGACCACCATGGCGGCTCGGCCCCCATTCAAACTGCGCGGCGCAAGTTTGAGCTCTTCGACCACCAGTCGGGCTGCCGAGCTCAGTGCGGAATCCAAGGTCGACAGAGCCGAAACCAGCAGAGATAGCAGCAAGGCAATAAAGATGAAGGGCGGGAACATCTGCGCCCATGTGCCCAGCAATTGCCCTTCGTATTCAGCGCCTTGCAGGTTGGCCTGAATACCGAAAAAGCCAAATCCGATAATGCACAGCGCCGAAATCCAGAAGGCATGGACAAACGAGGCCCGCGTGGTCTTTTCATCGGCGAGAAAACCGCGATCCATCATCACCGGATCATGCACCGGGTAAGAAAACACTTGCAGAGCCGCGACAGCCATCAAGACCCAACCAAGGTAGCCGCCGGAATTGCCCGGAGCGGTCGCGACCGCTGAGAATGAAAAGGACGGGTTCAGGATCAGGGCGACAAAGGCGACCGTAAAGATCATCAGAAACAGCGACATCTGCAAGACATCGGTGCGCAAAGCTGCCGACAAGCCACCCCAGGCGGAATAGGCCAGCGCCAAAACCGCCACGGCCAAGACAGCCGCAGTGCCCGAGCCATCCGAGACCGCGTTAAAGATCAGGCCGACCACGATGAGGTTCGCAAACACTTCGGACAACAGGCGCAGGCCAATCACCAGATTATAGGCGGCATTCCCGGTTTGGCCGAACCTTGCGCCCAGCCAATCCTGCACACTCATCGCCCCATTGCGACGCAACTGGCCCACCACATAGGCCCCGGTCAAAAACGACCCGTAATAGGCCGCATAGGCCAGGGTGCCGGCGATGCCATAGAAATAGCCCAGAATGGCGGAGTTCATCAGAGAGCGGGCAAAGATCCAAGTGGTGACCTGGCTCAGCACCAATGTCCAAAGACCCGGGCTTTGCCCCGTCGCCCCAAGCCCGCCGAAAAATCCCTCAACCGAGGCCCGGCGTGGGGCAACGGCCAGGCTAAGCACTAGAATGGCACCAAAAATGGCAACCAGCAGAATGGTTTGCATCGCGTTTCTCCTGTCGATCCTTCTGCGCTAGCAGCAGAGACACCGGTGGACCAGTAGCGTTACACCTGCCTTGCGCAAATGTGAGCGAATGTCAGGAAACCGCTTTGGCGAGACGCGGCAGCCGGGCCTTTTTCAGCAGGGGGCGCATGTGCCAGTCCTCATTGGACAGGGCGCGTGCCTGGGCCAGAACACGGTCAGCAACATGTTGGAGCGCCTCGGGGTTGGCCTGCCACAGCCCGAACAGAAAGGCATCGGGATCAGAGCGCGCCACCCCCTCTTCGGCTAGGATATTGCGCGGGAAATCCTTGGCGTTGACTGTCACAATCATATCCGCCGACCCGGCGATGGCGGCGGCCAGAACATGGGTGTCATTTGGATCTGGCAGGTAAAGCCGATCCTCCAGCGACGGTTTCCATGTCACCGATGCTTTGGACCAATGCACCGCAAGCATGGTGATCTCGCTGCGCGCCTGCGCCTCGCCCTCCGGGCCAAGTTTACGGGCCGCGCGGGCCCATTCCTCAAGAATACGGTCCGACCAAAGCGGCATGAACAGGCCCTGCCCGGCTGCCCCCAGCAACACTTCGCGCATTACGGTGGGAAACAGCACGCAGGTATCCAGCAGAACCTTCACAACCGCCCCTTACAACCGGAAAAACAGCGCTTTGAGATAGCCGCTTTCGGCCAGTTGCGGCAAAAGCGGATGATCCGGCCCGGCATAACCCGTATGCAAAAGTTGCGCGCGACGTCCGGCCCGTCCAATCCCGCGCAGGCAGGCACAGGTAAAGGCGGTGACATCCGCGGCGTGGGAACAGGAACACAAGACGAGATAGCCGTCTTCTTTGACCAGGGCCGTTGCCAAACGGGCGACCCGCTCATAGGCGCGCAACCCCTTGTCCAATGCGGGTTTGTTTGGCGCAAAGGCGGGCGGATCGCAGATCACCACGTCAAACTTGCGCCCCTTATCGGCAAGATCCGTCATGACGTCAAAGGCATCGCCCTGACGCGTATCCAGCACCTTGCCCATTTTGGCCGCCCCTTGCGCCGCCAGTTCCAAAGCCGGAGCCGATCCGTCCACCGCCATGGCAGATTTCGCCCCGCCTGCCAGGGCCGCAAGAGCGAAGCCACCGACATGGGAGAACACGTCCAACACGCTGGCATCATTGGCCAAACGCGCAGCAAAGCCGTGGTTTTCACGCTGGTCAAAGAACAGCCCGGTTTTCTGACCTCCGGTCAGGTCGGCCATATAGGTCGCGCCATTCATCTGAACCGGAAGAGGAGCCTCAGGGGCCGAGCCGATCAGCACCGCATTCTGGTCATCCAACCCTTCCAACGCCCTGCCCCGGCCCGAGGCGTTTTTGAGCACATTGGCCACGCCCGTCGCCGCCATCAGCGCCGAGGCTATATCGTCAATCACCCGGTCGGCCCAAGCGGCATTGGGCTGGATCACGGCGGTATCGCCAAACCGGTCAATCACCACCCCCGGCAACCCGTCGCCTTCGGCATGGATCAACCGGTAAAACGGCGCGTCATAGAGACGGTCGCGCATCGACACCGCCTTGGTCAGCTTGTCAAACAACCAATCGCGGTCAATAACCGCCAAAGGATTGCGGTCCAACATGCGCGCGACGATCTTGGAGTTCGGATTGACCGCAACAACGCCAATGGCCTGACGATCATTGTCTTCCAAAACCGCAAAACTGCCCGGTTCGATTTTGCGGCTGCGGCGGTCCATCACCAATTCATTTTCAAACACCCATGGCGCGCCTCGCCGAATGGCACGGGCATTGGCCTTGGGCTTGAGACGCAGAACAGGCAGGGAATCGGGGCGATCAGATGCGGAAACGGGGGCTGTCATGCCCCCGCCTTAGCCTTGTTTTGCTGTGGTGAAAAGCAGGATCAGATCTGATCCACACCTTTTGCCAGACGTTCACCTTGATCCGCCCACCCATTGGGGAGCGTCAACTCCGCGCGGATGACCCGCTCAAGGTGACGGTGGATGCGTTCTTTCATGGTCAAGCCCTGACGATCGGCGTTGATCGCGCGGCGACCACCAAAGGCCTTGAGGTCAGCCTTGACCGGGCGTTCCAGCAGGACAGCCCCGGTTTGCGCATCGCGCAGAACAAGGTCAAAGTTGATCGAATGCACACCACCAACGGTATAACGTGTTTTCTCGGTGATCGAATGGAAGCGGCGCACGGTGATCTCGGCTTTGACCGCCTGCCCGTCCGAGACACTGCGACGCGCACGGTTCAGCCCCTCTTGGAATATGTAACCGACTTGATCCTTGCGATCGCCAATGGCGTCACCGCGCCAGACGATATCGGCAACAGGATAGTAGAGGTTGGCTTCGGAAACCGACAGTTCTTCGGGCACAGTGATCGCATAATTCACGATGTTGTAGCGTGCTGTGGCGGTCGGACGCTGCGTCAGATCCGGCTGCGCAGCAACCACCGGCAAGGCGCGGTAACCTTCGGGTTGGCCTGTCGGCAGCCCGGTCTGGGCGGCAGGCAATGTTTCAAAAGGCACGTTGCGGCTGGCGATCTGCGAATTGCCACAGGCCGACACTCCGGCCAACATCAGAACGGCGGCTGTGATACGGATCAGTGTCATCTTTTTGCTCTCTCTTGCTCTGCCGGGCCTCTCCGGCGTTCCGCTCTTTGGCGGTTTTCATTGTTTGTTAACTTTTCAGTCGAATCGGGCTGAACTTGGGCAAGTTTGAGACAAATTGGCGGAATACGGCCATTTTTGCGCAAATTCGAATATTTTCGCACTCAAAAGAAACTCGACGCACGCTACACGAATAGCCACGAAAATACCCGAGTTTTCCTACGATTACCGCCGAAAATCGGCTTTACTGTTAGCGCTAACCGAAATAGACCCGCACACAAGCGCATCAGGATGGATCACAGTCATGCCCAGCACCTCGCCACTCAATGACACCATTGCCCGGGTCACCGCTCGGATCGAAGAGCGCTCAAAAGAGCTGCGCGCCACTTACCTTGATCGCATGCGTCAAGCCGCCGAAGAAGGCCCGCGCCGCGCCCATCTGACATGTGGCAATCAGGCTCATGCCTATGCGGCTATGGGTCAGGATCAGGACGCACTGGCACAGGGGCGCGCGCCCAATCTGGGCATTGTGACCGCCTATAATGACATGCTGTCCGCCCACCAACCCTATGAGCGTTATCCCGCCTTGATCCGCGAGGCCATTCGCTCGGTTGGGGCTACCGCTCAGGTCGCTGGGGGCGTGCCTGCCATGTGTGACGGCGTCACCCAAGGGCAGGTCGGCATGGAACTGTCGCTGTTTTCCCGCGATGTCATCGCCTTGGCTGCCGGTGTTGGCCTTTCGCACAACACCTTTGACGCGGCGGTTTATTTGGGCGTCTGTGACAAGATCGTACCGGGCCTGGTGATCGCCGCCGCCACCTTCGGTTATATCCCGGCGCTTTTCCTGCCTGCGGGTCCGATGCCCTCGGGTCTTCCCAATGATGAAAAGGCGCGGGTGCGCAACCTCTTCGCCACTGGCGAAGTCGGGCGCGAGGAATTGATGAAGGCGGAAATGGCCTCTTACCACTCCCCCGGCACCTGCACCTTTTATGGCACCGCCAATACCAACCAGATGCTGATGGAATTCATGGGGCTGCACCTGCCGGGCAGTTCCTTCGTGAACCCCAACACCCCTCTGCGCGACGCGCTGACCGTGGCCGCTGCCAAACGCGCGACAGAGATCACCGCGCTCGGCAATGATTACCGCCCGGTTTGCGACATCCTGGATGCCAAAGCCTTTGTGAACGGGCTGGTCGGGTTGATGGCCACCGGTGGCTCAACCAACCTGGTTCTGCACCTGCCCGCCATGGCCCGCGCCGCTGGCATTGCACTGACTTTGGAAGATTTCGACGATATCTCTGGCGTCACCCCGCTGATGGCCAAGGTCTATCCAAACGGTTTGGCGGATGTGAACCACTTCCACGCCGCAGGCGGTCTGCAATACATGATCGGCGAGTTGCTGGATGCAGGCCTCATGCACCAGGATGTGCAAACGGTCGCCGGATCGGGCATGCATCATTACACCCAGGAGCCCAAGCTTGAGGGGGATGCAATCACCTTTGTCGAGGGCGCGAAAGAAACCCAGAATGACAAGATCCTGCGCCCCGCCCGCGATGCGTTCCAACCCACTGGCGGGTTGAAACAACTGGCGGGCAATCTTGGCAAAGGCGTGATCAAGATCTCTGCCGTTGCCCCGGAACGTCATGTCATCGAAGCCCCTGTCCGGATTTTCGAAGACCAGCATGACGTCAAGAAAGCCTTTCAAGCGGGCGAATTCACCTCGGACACCATCGTTGTCGTGCGGTTCCAAGGGCCGAAATCCAACGGCATGCCTGAACTGCACAGCCTGACCCCGACCCTGAGCGTTCTACAAGACCGTGGTCTGAAAGTCGCCTTGGTCACCGATGGCCGCATGTCCGGTGCCTCTGGCAAAGTGCCCGCCGCCATCCATGTCAGCCCCGAAGCTGCCGATGGCGGGCCGCTGGCCTATCTGCGCGATGGTGATGTGGTGCGTTTGGACGCGGCCAATGGCACGCTCTCCTGCCTTGATGACAGCTTTCTGTCACGCGAGGCTGCCACCGCCGATCTGTCCGGTAACGGTCACGGTGTCGGGCGCGAGCTTTTTGCCGCCTTCCGCAATTCCGTTGGCCTCGCTTCCGAAGGCGCAGCCGTTGTTGTCTAACGCCCTGTTTCTTCTTGGCCCAAATACTCCCGCCGGAGGCTCCTCCGGCGCGTCACTTGAAAAGGTTTAAACATGATCACGCCCCAAGACGCCAGCATCGCCAATGAAAAGCTTTGCCTCATGGCTCCGATCATTCCCGTCATCGTTGTCGAAGATCCCGCCCATGCCAAACCTTTGGCGACGGCGCTGGTCAAGGGCGGCTTGCCCGTGCTTGAGGTCACATTGCGCACCCCTGCCGCGCTTGAGGTCATTGCCGAAATGGCCACAGTCGAGGGCGGCATCGTTGGGGCAGGCACATTGCTCACGCCCAAGGATGTTGCAGCCGCTGTAGATGCAGGTGCCAAATTCGGTGTGTCGCCCGGTGCCACAGATACCCTGCTAGACGCGGTCGAGGAGGCGGATTTGCCGACCTTGCCCGGGGCTGCAACCTCATCCGAGGTCATGCGCCTGCTGGAGCGCGGCTATACGGTTCAGAAATTCTTTCCCGCCGAAGCCAATGGCGGCGCACCAGCGCTCAAGGCCATCGGTGCCCCTCTTCCGCAGGTGCGCTTTTGCCCAACGGGCGGGGTTTCGATGCGGAACGCCACCGATTACCTGAGCCTGTCAAATACCCTGTGCTGTGGCGGCTCTTGGGTGGCACCAAAGCAAATGATGATCGACGGTGATTGGGACGGTATCACCAAGCTGGCGGCCGAAGCCGCCGCACTGCCCCGCAGTTAAAGTGCTGCTTTAGCTTTGCGGCTGACGATGCCGCATAAAACCGCCGCGCCGTTTTGGTGCGGCGGTTTTTGTAAGGCCATCGCGCAGAACAGCCGTCATCGGGTGATCCGGCGCATCGGCTTCGTGACGCGCCATCAGCGTGCCAATCAAAGTGGTCGTGTCCACATCAACTGGCACCGACAACGCCCAATCCAGAAAGATCGTCCGACATTCCTCGGCCCCGATCCCTTCGATTTGATAGGCATCTGCAATCAACCCTTTGGGGTCTATGGCGTCACCCTTCATGGCTTGGCATCCTCTTCGTTTTCCGCGCTGAGCGGGATTTCTGCGGTGATGATTTCAGCCGCGTGGCGCGACCGCGCTGTCAGTTCCGACTTCAGGCTTTCCATATCCGACGTGTTGGTCAGTCTCGTCAAGAAGGCACAGCCACCAGAGCCAAGTGTTTCGGGATCCAGCGCCTCGGGGCTGATCAGTTTCGAGCCGATTTGCAGAGCCCAGAACAGCGCATAGCTGTCAATCAGCCATTGCCGGTCGGTTTCATTCAGCCATTCGGTCACGCGTAGCGCGCGCGGCGTATGCCTGATGCCCTGCCCTGACACCAGTGTCGCCGCCTGAGAAAACAGCTCAATATCCTGCATCCGCCCCGCGCCGATCTTCGCCCCCCAAGGATTGCCTTCGCCCTTGGCAGCGGCGATGCGCACCCTCATTTCACCGACATCCTGCAGGATGGCCTCGCGGTCACGTTCAACGCTCAGCACTTCCAAACGGAACGCTTCCACATCCGCCGCCAAGTCAGCGGGGCCCGCCACGACCCGTGCGCGGGTCAAGGCCAGATGTTCCCAGGTCCAGGCCTCTTCGCGTTGGTAGTTCTGGAAGGATTCCCAAGAGGTTGCCACCGGTCCCTGATTGCCCGAGGGGCGCAGGCGCATATCGACCTCATATAGCCGCCCTTCGGCCATGGGCGCGGTCATCGCGGTGATCAAGGCCTGTGTCAGACGCGCATAATAAGTGCGGCTGGCGAGGGAGCGTTTTCCATCCGAAAACTCAACCCCATCCGGGTCATAGATCACGATCACGTCGAGATCGGAATGCGCATGCAAGCGCCCGGTGCCAAGCGAGCCCATGCCGACAACCACGGCCCCGCGCCCCGGACAAGGCCCGTATTTGCGCGCGAACTCTTCCTGAACCACCGGCCAGGTCGCCGCCAAAGTCGCCTCGGCCAGATCCGCATAAGCGCGCCCGGCCTCTTCGCCCTCCATCAAGCCGCGCAGCAAATGCACCCCGACGCGGAAATGCCATTCCTTGCCCCAGCGCCGCGCCAGATCGAGGCGGCGTTCGTAATCCGGTTCCTCTTGCAAACGCGTGGACAATTCCTGCGTCAAGGCAGATCGCCCCGGCCAGGGGCTAAAGAAATCGCCGCCAATCACCGCATCAAACACTTTGGAATTGCGCGACAGGTATTGCGCCAGATCGGGCGAAGTGCTGACCACATCAATCAAGAGGTCAATCAGCTGCGGATTGGCCTCGAAGAGAGAAAACAGTTGAACACCCGCCGGTAACCCTTTGAGAAAGCCATCAAAAGCCAAAAGCGCCTCTTCTGGCTTGGCTGCTTGTCCCAACCGGTTCAGGATCTCGGGGCGCAACCGTTTGAAGATCTCGACAGCCCGTTCCGAACGAAGCGACGGATAGGTCAACCAACGCGACGAAATCTCGGCATGTTCGCCCTCATCAAACTCGCTGGTATTGGCCCCGGCATCCGGGGCAAAGAACCCTTCGGTAACGTCATGCACCTCGGTCAATCGGCGCGTCAGGTCCTGCTCCAATTCCTCGGCGGACATACCAGCCAGACAGGCGAGACGTTCGAACCCTTCGGGCGATTTGGGTAAGTCATGGGTCTGGGCGTCGTTCACCATTTGAATGCAGTGCTCAATATCGCGATGGGCGCGATAGTGTTCTGCCAAAACATCTGCTGCATCTCGCGGGATCCAGCCCTTGGCCGCCAGAACCTGCAAGCCGGGAACGGTTTGACGCGTGCGCAGCTCGGGGTCGCGCCCCCCAGCGATCAATTGTCGGGTCTGGGTGAAAAACTCGATCTCGCGAATACCACCGCGCCCGAGCTTCATATTGTGCCCTGGCAAGGTGATCGGACCGCCCAAGCCCTTATGTTCGCGGATACGCAACCGCATATCATGTGCGTCCTGAATGGCCGCGAAATCCAGATGCTTGCGCCAGACAAAGGGTTTGAGCGTGTGCAAAAACCTCTCACCCGCCTTGATGTCCCCCGCTGCGGGACGTGCCTTGATATAGGCGGCGCGCTCCCACGTCCGCCCGAGGCTCTCGTAATAGCGTTCAGCCGCCTCCATCGCCATGCAAACCGGGGTCACCGCCGGATCAGGGCGCAAGCGCAGGTCGGTGCGGAACACATAGCCCTCGCCGGTCAGATCGCTCAGTGTAGCCGCCATCTTGCGCGTTGCCCGCACCAATGAGGTGCGCGCCGCATGGAAATCGTCACGCTCATAGCGGGTCTCATCAAAAAGGCAGATCAGATCAATATCCGAGCTGTAATTCAGCTCATGGGCGCCGCCTTTGCCCATAGCCAGGCAGACCATGCCACCCGCAGTGGCAATGTCATCTTCGCTCTGCCCCGGTAGTTTGCCGCGGCGAACCTCCTTGGCAATGGCCGCCTCAAGCGCCAATTGAACCGCCAGATCCGAGAAATCCGTCAAAGCCCCAGTCACATCCTCCAGGGCCCAAACGCCGGACAGATCACAAAGCGCAATCAACAGCGCAACACGCCGCTTTGCCTGACGCAGAGTCACATCCACCGAGTCCGGATCAGCCTGGCGTAGATTCGTAAAGAGCTCTGCCATGGCCTGTTCGGGCTGATCAATCGCGCCTTCCAGCCAATCCGTCTCTTTGGCCAAGAGCCCCTTTAGATAGGGGCTGGACCCGCATGTGCCGTGAAGAAGCTTGTAGACATCGCCGGATGCCCAAGGCGCAAGGGTCTTGGCCTCATCTGCGTGGTCAGTGTCATAAGGGCGCGGCAGGCGGGTGATACGGTCAGACAGGTTCATATCGACAAATGGCCATGTCGTCCCAGCCGGTGCAACCGCCAAAACATCACTTCAGGCGCGGCAGAACGTCGTTTTGAACGATGAATCCAGTGGTTTCAGCCTCAAATCCCCCGTGCCGTCCCACTTATCATCCAAAATCGACCCCACCCAAGCGGCTGAAAAACAATCCTAATTTCGAAAATGTAAAAAACCTTCACATTGACCCTTGAAACCTCACCCGGCAATCACGATCTGGTGTAATGTGAAAGACATTCACATCAACACAAAGAGAAACGGAGACACCAATGACCACCGCCACCTATTCCGCTGACGTTCCCGCCAATTCTGGCTGGTTCACCAAAAGCGAGGCCTGGCTGGATCAGCGCGGTAAAGGCGCGTGGATTGCTGCCATGGTCCTCGGTTTCATCTTCTTCTGGCCCGTCGGCCTTGCCCTTCTTGCCTATATGATCTGGAGCAAACGCATGTTTTCGAAATCCTGCCGCCATTCTGGTCACCGTAACGCCCGCCGTCAGGCATGGGCCGCGATGAAGCCAAGCGGAAACACCGCCTTTGACGCTTACAAGGCCGAAACCCTGCGTCGATTGCAGGACGAACAAGACGCCTTTGAATCCTTCCTGGAGCGTCTGCGCGAAGCCAAAGACAAGGCCGAGTTCGACCAGTTCATGGATGACCGCGAAAAGCGCGCCAAGGAAATGATGGAAACCGAAGACGCCTAAGCGCATAATTTCCACAAGACATAGCCGGCCCAAATCGGGGCCGGCCCGCAACAAACCGCATCATTATGGAGACCAAAATGTATTCCGAGCCCCTGTCCCATCTGCCCGACCCGCAGCGACAGGCCGAATTTTACGAAGGCGTGGCCTTTAAACGTGGGATTGCCTGGTTCGTCGACTCGGCCATCATTTTGGCCATCACCCTCCCGATTGCGCTGTTTACCGTTGTCGGGCTGTTCTTTATCCCGCTGTTTTACATCGTAATCGGGTTTCTCTATCGATGGTTCACGATTGCCAGCGGATCAGCCACCTGGGGCATGCGCCTGATGGCGGTCGAGCTGCGCGATGCCTATGGGCGACGTTTGGATGGCACGCAGGCCTTGCTGCACACAGTCGGCTATTCGATCACCATGACCACCGTTGTCCTGCAGATCGTATCCATTGTGCTGATGCTTTTCAGCGAGCGCGGGCAAAGCCTGACCGACATGTTCTTGGGCACTACGGCGCTGAATTTACGCGCCTAAGGATTCTTGGTTAAGTTAACCTAAACTATAGAAAGACCCCGGTTTTCGGGGTCTTGTTTGTTTCGGGGGGTTGGAGAGGCGCGGAATTATTGTTACCGTTTTGTTAAAGTCTTAATCGTTATCGGACCCTCATGCGCCACTCGCTGCCCCTTGCCCCTCAGTTCTATGTCACGGCTCCACAGCCCTGCCCCTATCTTGAGGACAGGATGGAACGGAAGCTGTTCACAGCCCTGCAAGGCGATCAGGCGCAATTGCTGAATGACAGCCTGTCAAAACAAGGGTTTCGCCGGTCGCAAAACGTGCTGTATCGCCCCTCTTGCTCGGATTGCAATGCCTGCATGTCAGCGCGAATCTCGGTCAATGATTTCAAACCGTCGCGTAGCCAGAAACGGGTGATCAAGCGCAACACGCAGTTTGAACGTCGCGCCACCAGCCCCTGGGCCACGGATGAGCAATACGAACTGTTCCGCACCTATCTGGACAATCGCCACGCCGATGGCGGCATGGCCGATATGGATATCTTTGAATTCGCCGCGATGATCGAGGAAACGCCGATCCGCTCGCGGGTGATCGAATATATCGACCGAGACACCGACCAACTGGCAGCGACCTGTCTGACCGATATGTTCGATGACGGCTTGTCGATGGTCTATTCCTTCTTTGATCCGGCTTATACCCGCGCCAGCCTGGGCACCTGGATGATCCTGGATCATATCGAAATCGCCCGGGAATCCGGCCTGCCCTATGTCTATCTGGGCTATTGGGTGCCCGGCAGCGAAAAGATGGGGTACAAAGCGCAATTCGATGCGCTCGAAATCTATCGCAACGGGACTTGGGAACCATTGGGCGATCCCGAAGGGTACGAGGACGATTTGCACCCGCTCTCGAGCGACCCGATAGCCGAACAAGTCGCCAAGATCTCCTTTCCTGACGGGCGCGGTTAACGCTCCGTCAGGTGACCAATCAAAAAGTTACGTAACGTCTCTTCGCGTCAATGCTCCACTTGTTGGATTATGATCCCTATTTCTCCTTTTTCCCCTCTCAAAGCGCTTTGGAAAGGGGCATTTGCTGGTTCAGAAATTTGACTGCCCAGTAAAAATCAACATGTAGAGAAAGGGAATTGGCTATGAAACGCCCAGAAGATTACTGCGCTACAATCATTGAAGACACCCAGACATTGGCGATCGAAGATCGCATTTCCTATTTGCGCGGCATTGTCGTGCCCTTGATTGAACATTTGGGATATACTCTGGCCCATGCCCCCAAAGATTTTGCCGCCACCTCAACCTTTGTGCTGGCGACAGATATCGAAAAGCGGTTGACCGCTTTGGAACAGGCTGTGTTTCCTCGGGGACCCGTTCAGTGCTGAGACCTCGGCGCATTTTGGGTATGACATCCCGGCAAGTGCACCAGCCAGCTAGCCCGAAACAAACGCCCCTATAGCGAATCCGATCACGGCTATCGCAACGAGCCGCGCTTTGTTCTCGGGCACAGGCTCGCACTCATCTGGTACGGGAAATCCGTCTGGCGCATATTGCATACCCCGCATGGTGGGCGCCGACTTGATCGGTGCCTTGACGCGTTTCGCAGTCATTTGGGCCTCAGCCTTGGCGAACAGGTCTTTTTGTATTCCAGCTTGAACTTGTGACCGACTAAGAGCTTCCACTCGGGTACCTGGCATATCTGCCTCCTCATGTGATCATAGGGTGATCAACGTATGAGGGTATTCTGTGCACCGTTTACGTTTTGTTAAGGTAAGTCCTGCGGCAAACCAGGATCGTTTTTAAGGCATTATCTAGGCAAAGAAAAAGGGCCACCCGACGGGCAGCCCTTTGATTTGTCTAAGTATAGTTCACTAATCACGGCATGAGGTCCGGCACGATGGTGACGATTGACGGGAAGAACGCCAGGATCGACAACCCCACAACCTGGATCAGCACAAACGGGATCACACCGCGATAGATGTGGCCGGTTGTGACCTCTTTCGGGGCAACACCGCGCAGGTAGAACAGCGCAAAGCCAAAGGGCGGTGTCAGGAACGAGGTCTGAAGGTTCACTGCGATCATGATGGTCACCCATTTCGGATCGAAATGCGCGCCATAGATCACCGGCCCAACGATTGGCACAACGATGTAGATGATCTCGAGAAAGTCGAGAACAAAGCCAAGCACAAAGAGCACCAGCATCACGATCAGGAAGACCGTGCGCACATCGTCAAAGCTCTTGAGGAACTGCTGGATGTAATGTTCGCCCCCAAAGGAGATCACCACAAGGTTCAGCAGCTGCGAGGCGATCAGGATGGTGAACACCATGCTGGTCACTTTCGCGGTCTCACGCACCGCAGGGCTCAGCACCCCGGCCTTGTAGAGAACCCAGCAGCTGAACAGCAAGCCGAACAGCGCATAGAGGTAAGCCGCATAGGCAAAAAAGAACGCCACCCAGCTTTCAAAGCTGACCTCATTTGTGTTGATCCGCAGGTCAAAGTTTACACCGACAAGGATCATGATGAGAACCGCGAGGGTCGACATCAGGATGACCTTTGGTGATTTGTCCTGCTCGGTCAGCTTGCGATAGGCCGCCAGCATAATCGCCCCTGCCGCACCCAAGGCCGCAGCCGGTGTCGGGTTGGTGATCCCGCCCAGGATCGAGCCGAGAACAGCCACGATCAGAACCAGCGGTGGGAAGACCACGCGCAGCAGCTCGTTCTTGGACAGGCGCACAAAGGCGTGCTTGCAGCCATAAAGCGTCAAGGCCCAGGGAACCGCCATCAGCAACACCGTCATCCCAGAGGAGGTTTTCGGTGTCAGCAACAGGATGTCGACCAGGTAGCCCAAGGCCAGGCCCCCTGCCCCGATCAGCAATGGCAGCGGATCAGAGGAAGGCGACACGCCGCGGGCAATCGCCAGGATCAGGCCCATGATCACCGCCAGGATCGCAATGCCGGTGCCAATCGGCGCAGCATTTTCGATCTTTTCGGCGCGCAGGGTCGCGATCTCTTCTTCGGTCAGACGACGGCTTTCGGTCGCGCCTCCCGATTGATCGATCTTCTCCTGCTCGGCGATTGCCGTATCCCAGGCTTCTTGACCATGCAGCTCGATCATCGAGACTTTACACTGCTCAGACACATTGGTGCGCAGGCTGGCTGCCTCACCAATATCCGAGAAGCTGTCAACGCGTGTCGACTGATCACCAACCAGGCCAACTTGCGCGGCCAGAATGGTGCCCGCAATCAAGGCGATTGGCACACCCAAATACCAGGTAAAGGCTTCGCCACGGGTCACAGGTTCGTTGCCGCTATCACCCAGAGCAACCGCAGGGGCTTTGGACGGGTTCAGCATGGCAAAGCCAAAGGCATAAGCCGCATAAAGACCCGCGAGCATGACGCCCGGCAGCAACGCCGCCTGGAACAAGGTGCCAACCGAAACAACCGCAGGCTCACCCAGATAGGTCAAAGCATCGGTACAGCCCGCCTCGACCGCGCGGGTTTCCTGCGCCGCCGAATAGAGGTCACCGGCCAGAGTGCCCAGCAGAACGATCACGATCGAGGGCGGAATGATCTGCCCCAGTGTACCAGAGGCCGCAATCACCCCCGTCGCCAGTTCAGGCGAATAGTTGTTACGCAACATGGTCGGCAAGGCGAGCAAGCCCATGGTGACCACGGTCGCGCCAACGATCCCGGTCGAAGCGGCAAGGAATGCGCCCACAACCACGATGGACACAGCCAGACCGCCTGGCAGCGGGCCAAAGACACGTGCCATTGTGGTCAACAGGTCATTCGCAATCTTGGAGCGTTCCAGAACGATCCCCATCAACACGAACATCAAAACCGCCAGCAGGGTTTCAATCGACTGGCCCGCAATCACACGTTCGTTGATCCGGTTGGTGATGCCCGCAATGGTGCGTTTCATCGCCGCTTCCCAATCCCCGGCCGGGAACAAGGAAGGTGCTTCGATACGTGGCAATTCCGGGTATCTGAAGATCGAGATCTTGGCCTCGACCACACCGCTGGCTACCAGGTTTCTATAGGCCTCCGAACTGGTATCGATGGCCTGGTGAATAAGAATGCCAGCACTGTCCAGCGAGGCGATGATCCCAAAGGAAATCACCCCGGCCCCACCGATGGCAAAGGCCACCGGGAAACCTGACAGAATGGCGGAAAAGAGCGTGAGAAAGACGATGATCAAGCCGATCTCGACGCCGTCCAATCCAAACAACATCTACGTGCTCCCTCAGAATTCTGCGTGGTCGTAGGGTTCTTCACCCGCTTCGAGCACGTCTTTGTCCAGATATTTGTTTTCAGACTCTTCACCCTCGCGCCATTCCAGGAAGGAGCGATAGAAGAAGGCCCAGGCGTGCAGGAAGATCATGCCAACCATGACAACCATCAGCACCTTGAAGAGGAAGTAGCCGGTGAACCCGTTGGGGCTGAACCCGATGGTTTCCACATTCCAGCGCACCGCACGTGCCTTGAGTTCCAGGCGTTGCAACGGATCGGATGGGGAAACCGGCGGCACAACCAAAGAGCGCCACATGAAGAACCAGTTATACATCCAGATCAGCACAGCCATCGGCACCATAAAGATAATGGCACCAACCATGTCGATGACCTTTTTGGTGCGGAAGCTGACCGCCGAATAGATTAGGTCGACGCGCACATGCCCGCCCTGCACAAAGGTGTAGGTCAGACACAGCGCCACAACCATGGCGTTATACAGCTTCAGCTCTTCTGCATACCACGAAATGTCGAAATCCAGCGGCACGCCAAAGCCGAACACAATGTCAGGCCGGGTAAAGATCCGCTGCATGAAAACGATGATGACCTGTTGCAGCACCATGGCCAGACCAGCCCAGGCGGCAAAGCGACCAACCGTGTTGGCCAGCCCTTCCAGAACGCGCACCGCGCACCAGAGAATGTTGCTTTTCCAGACACCAATCGCGAACAGCACAATAAAGAAGGCTGTGAAAACAAAGAAAAGCTCCGACGAAGCGCCGTAATAAACGGTCTTCATCAAGGATGCTTTGTCTTCTTTGGTGTTGTCCCAGATGACCCAATCCAGCCAGCTGGCCGGATGCGTGATCGCATATCCAAGATTGTAGAACGCCATGGCGAATTCGGTCAGCACCCATAGGATGCCATCGCCCAATGCGCCCAGAGCCCCCGCGCTCTCTTCTTCCATAAGATCCCCCGCCGCCGGTTGTCCGGCTGATTTTCAGGTGATGTGCCGCGAACGGCAGTTGAGAAAAAGGCCCCTGATGTCAGGGGCCTTTCCGAGTGTGGTCCTGTTCGGCTTAGCCGCCCAGCACGCGCACACGCTGCTGTACGTAGTAACCGTCCGACTTGTTGATCCAGCTTGCGGATTGCGCCAGCGAGGATTCAAAGGAGGCACGGATTTTCGCGAACAGTTCGTCATCCATGTTCTCGTCCATGACTTCGGCAGATGCCTTGCCGAACGCATCCCAAACATCGTCAGAGAATTGCAGAGTTTTCACACCCTGAGCCTGCAGACGTGCCAGAGCCGCACCGTTATTGGCCAGAGTTTCGGCCAGCTGGTACTGGGTCACAGCCATGGACGCATAACGCAGGATCGCTTTGTGCTGATCGCTGAGCTCGTTCCAGACGTCTAGGTTGACGGAGGATGCCAAAGCCGAACCTGGCTCGTGGAAGCCCGCAGTGTAGTAGATCTTGGCAACTTCCTGGAAGCCGGCGCGTTCGTCAGCCATTGGGCCAACCCACTCCAGACCGTCCAGAGCACCAGAAGACAGCGCTTGGTACAGTTCACCACCCGGGATGTTCTGAACGGATGCGCCCAGTTTACCCAGAACCTTGCCGCCCAGACCCGGCATACGGAACTTCAGACCGTTAAAGTCGTCAGCAGAGTTGATTTCCTTGCGGAACCAGCCACCGGACTGAGAACCGGAGTTACCAGCCAGCAAGCCTTTGAGGTTAAAGATCTGGCCCAGCTCGTCATGCAGCTCTTCGCCGCCGCCATGGTAGTACCAGTTGGAAACTTCCTGCGCGGTGCCGCCGAACGGAACAGCGGTGAAATAGGCGTAACCTGGGTGCTGACCGATATAGTAGTAATCGGCAGAGTGGTACATGTCGGCCTGACCGGAAGATACCGCGTCAAACACTTCCAGAGCGCCAACCAGCTCGCCCGGAGCTTTTTTGTCGATGGTCAGAGAGCCACCGGACATCTCTTTAACCATGTTTTCAAGATAGGTAGCTGCATCATCCAGAACAGCAAAACCGCGTGGCCAAGATGTGACCATTGTCAGCGTACGGTTGCCCTGCGCGTAAGCCGGAGCTGCCAGAGTCGTCGCAGCGGCGGCGCCTGCACCAACGGTAGACGCTTTTAGAAAAGAACGGCGATCCATGTAATATCCTCCCATGGGTATTCTTATGCGCCAGGGCTCCCCACCCGGACGCGGATCGTTGCAAGTGAGCGAAGCGTAGGACGCAAGCCCCCTGATGAGAATACCCATTGCTACGTAGTTTAGCCCAAATTTTCGCCAAGATGTTGAATTCAGTGGCAAAACACCTTCGAATTAGGTGAATTTCCGTTCATTTCTGTCGAAATTCGGCCAACTCTACTTGAATTTGCGCACATCATTCAGGCCCACGGGCGAGAAACGCGCGCTCTTTTCCTAAAATTAATCCGCTCGGAGGAATCGTAATCGTGTACGGACGCGCGCCATCCCTTGGGCCCAACGCAAAATCCCAGTCCTGTCGTAAATTGCTCGACACGCTCAGGCCTTTCACAAATCTGCCAAACCTGCTTTAAACCGCCCCCATGGCAAGCCTGTTTTCCCGGTTCAGCATCAGCTACGGCCAAAAGATGTTTCTTTTGGCCTCTGTTCCGTTGGTTTTGGCCGTGTCCGCGATCGCCTTTCTCGTGGCCGCACAATCCCGCGCCTTGGCTGACAGAGAGATCCGCAGCCTCGAAGAGCAGCTGATCGAGGCCAAGAAACAGGAATTACGCAATTATGTGACCCAGGCCCGCAACGGGTTTTACTTTGTATACGGCTCCGCCGCCCCGGATGACGAGGCCGCCAAGCAGCAAGTCAAACAGATCCTCGCAGCGATGATCTATGGCGATGAAGGGTTCTTCTTTGTCTATGACTATGACGGCAACAATATCGTCTCTCCGCGCCAGACCGATCTGATCAACAAGAACTGGCTGGATTATCAGGACAGCGAAGGCACGCCGGTTGTGTCAGAATTCCTTTGGACGGCACGCAGCGGCGCTGGCTATGTCGAACATCTGTGGCCCAAGCCGTCGACCGGTGAAGAGGCGCGGATGATCACCTATATCACCTCCTTCCCCTCCTGGCGGTGGGCGGTCGGGACTGGTGTGTTTATCGACGATGTTGTGTCTTCGGTCGCGGCGACCCGCGCCGAAGTCGAGGCCCGCGTTCAGCAAACTTTCTTTTATATCGGCGCGATCACCTTGGCCGCCCTGCTTTTGGTGTTCTTATCCGGTCTGGTGATCAATATCCGGGAAAGACGGCTCGCCGATGCCAAGCTTAAAGAGCTGGCACAACGAGTCTTTGACACTCAGGAAGAAGAACGCGGTCGCGTGGCGCGCGAGCTTCATGACGGGATCAGCCAGATCCTGGTCGGGATCAAATACGCGCTTGATGTCACCAAACGCCGCTTGGATCGTGGCGATGACCGCGCACAGGACACCTTGGACAAAGGCATCGACAACCTTGGCCAAGCCATCAACGAAGTGCGCCGCATCAGCCGCGACTTGCGACCAGGCGTGTTGGACGATCTTGGCCTTGGCCCTGCCCTGCACGCCCTGACCGAAGCCTTCCGCGCCCGCACCGGGCTGGAAACCGAATTTGAAACCGCTGTGTTTCGCAATCGCCTGTCCCAGGACGCCAAGATCGCCCTGTATCGCATTGCCCAAGAAGCCTTGACCAATGTCGAACGCCATTCGGGGGCCAGCAAGGTCTCGGTCATGTTGCGTGGTCATCGGTCGGGCGGAACCTTGCGGATCGAAGACAATGGTTGCGGGCTGGATGACACCAAGCGTCGCGCCGGCCCCGGTATTGGGTTGCGCAACATGCAAGAGCGAATGGACCAGCTCGGAGGGACGCTCCGGGTCTTGTCGAGCCGCTCAGGGACCGTTATCGAAGCCCAAGTTCCACTGTCACACTTGTTGCCACCCGAAAAGGACGGCCTCTCAGACCCAAAGGTTCGCGCATGAGCACCGAGACAAAAGTTGTCATTGTCGATGATCATCCCATGGTCGCCGAAGGGATCGAAGCCATTCTCGACAGCTATGACGACATTTCGGTGATCGCGACCCTGTCTGATGGCAAGGCAATTGTTGATCAGCTTGAAGCCTTGGCCCCCGATGTCATCCTGATGGATCTCAACATGCCGGGTCTTGGTGGTTTGTCGGCGACCGAAATGATCCTTGAGAAAACATCCGATACGCGGATTTTGATCCTGTCGATGCATGACACGCCGGAATACATCAATACCGCGCTCAGCCATGGCGCGCGCGGATATGTGTTGAAAGACGTTCAGACCGAAGAGATCAAGACAGCGATTGACGCAGTCATGGCTGGTGAAATCTATCTGTGTACCGGTGCCAAGGGGTCCTTGGCACCCAGCGATGACAGCCGCG
This sequence comes from Tropicibacter sp. R15_0, assembly GCA_017744045.1. Classification (GTDB taxonomy): domain Bacteria; phylum Pseudomonadota; class Alphaproteobacteria; order Rhodobacterales; family Rhodobacteraceae; genus Pelagimonas. Next base: position 339,136 of record JAGHRD010000002.1, read on the forward strand.
AACCTTTGACCAATCGCGAGCAAACCGTGTTGCTGCAATTGGCACAAGGCAAGTCGAACAAAGAAGTGGCGCTTGCCCTGGATATTTCCGTGCGCACGGTGGAAACCCACCGCAAGAATATCAAACGCAAGCTTGGCATCAGCACGACTGCGGGGCTGACCCGCTATGCGCTGGAATATGGTGTTTTGCAGGGCACCGGCACCAACCTGTAACCACCCGCCAAGCAAAAAGCCCGCCTTGGATTACCTTTCGATAACCAAGCAGCGGGCCAGACCTTGTTAGACAACACCGCTTGAAAACCAGCGATGTTGCCTCCTGATCGTAGGGTTTTACTGGGTGCCTGACGAGCTGTTGCTCAGCGCGAAGACAGTCACCAGCGCGATACCACCTGCGATAGCAGCAGCCGAGGCCCCACCAGAAGACGCGCCAGCGGCAGCGATGGCTCCGGCTGGTGCATTTTGGTATTGCGTTACGCGGCAGACCTGCTCGCCTGTGCTTTTCTGGACGACGGTGACGCCGCCACGCGCCTGGCATTCTTGCGGTGTCAGCTCAACGCGCTCGTAACGGCTGTCTTGGCCGGTGCGCAAAACTGTGCAACCCGAAACTGCGGCAGCCGTCATAATAACCAAGGCTGCTTTTGATACTGAAAATGTCTTCATTGTTGTGCCCTCAACCAAATGACGCTTTTGCGCCTAGGATCCCGATAGGAGAAGAATTAACTCCTGTTAACCTCGTTTAACACAGTGTAATCCGTCGCAGCACAAAAAATCTGAAAATTCGCGGTTTTGTTGCACAATTTCTTGGTCAGAGAGCTAAATTTCACCGCTCTCTAAAGGCGTTCCAAACCTAAAGTTGAACACCCTTATCTTCATTCTCGCAATCCACGCCCAGAATGTGAATCACCGCCGGAAGAATACGCGCCTTGCCGACGCCTTCCTCAGCCGCAAAACCATTTGTCGCGCCGGGTACTTCACCTGCGAAAGCGGCTATGCCAATGAGCACGGTCAACAGCCCAGCCTTGATCAGGGTGAAGTCGCGGAAAAAAACGTTGCGGACCATGATAGCCCCCTTCCTGTTGCATTCTGATAACAACTTGCCAGAAAAACCGCTCACGACACAATTCACGTTGCCGCGCGCAATTGTTGCAATTTCTGCGACACTGGCCAAATGACGCCTGAAACGCGCAGGCCCGGCAATCTCTTGCCGAAGCTTCAGCGCATTTCACGTGGTGGAATTGTTTTCTCTATCTAAGTGCCTATGTGCCTGGTTTGGACCGGCGCGTTAAACGCCGAAACCAGCTTGCATCGTCAGAGCTATGACGATCAACGTGCTGAGTTTCACCGCCTGGCACACACCGAAATCACGATAATTATGTGTTCTAAGCATTGGCGCATTTCCCGTTCTGAACTAACCGGTTCAGTATTACAAAGATCAAGCCCGCTTTCCACGAATTATTCTGTGCATCAGCGCACAGACATATATGCGACATCCGCCCCTGCCCCTGTCATTTCTTGACCATGTGTTAAAACCGCCCATCCGCGCAACAACCGAAAAGAAAAAATGCGCCTTGCGACAGATTTATTCGCGCAATGGCGGTTGACGCGCCGTTCTCACTGAAATAACGTCCGCGCACGTGTTTAAAGGAGCCTGGGCATGAATGCTCTAGTCGTCATTGTAGGAGATATGCGCATGGGCCGGTAACGGAACCCTCTTTGGAACCCATGCGCCCCCGCCAAGACGGGGGCTTTTTTATGCGCGTTAGAAAAGTTGAATGATCGTAGACGGAGAAATGCGATGAGTGGTCAAATGACCGGTGCGAAAATGGTGGTTCAAGCGCTCAAGGATCAGGGCGTTGACACAGTCTTCGGATATCCCGGCGGCGCAGTCCTACCGATCTATGATGAGATTTTTCTGCAAAACGACATTCGCCACATTCTAGTCCGCCACGAACAGGCCGCCGTTCACGCAGCCGAAGGTTATGCCCGTTCGACCGGCAAGCCCGGTGTTGTTCTCGTGACCTCTGGTCCGGGCGCTACCAACGCTGTGACCGGCATCACCGATGCGCTTTTGGATTCCATTCCTCTGGTTGTTCTGACCGGTCAGGTTCCGACCTTTATGATCGGCTCGGACGCCTTTCAGGAGGCCGACACAGTGGGCATCACCCGCCCCTGCACCAAGGCCAACTGGCTGGTGAAAGAGACGGAAAAACTGTCCGGCACCATTCACGAGGCGTTCCACGTCGCCACATCTGGCCGCCCCGGCCCGGTTGTGATCGATATTCCAAAGGACGTTCAATTTGCCTCGGGCACCTATTCGCCCAAGCCTGCCGCGTCGGCCAGCCATTACCAGCCGCCCGTTAAAGGCGACATTGAAACCATCACCCAACTGGTTGAGGCCCTCGAAACGGCCGAGCGCCCGATTTTCTACACTGGCGGTGGCGTGATCAATTCCGGCCCGGCCGCGTCGCAATTGCTGCGCGAGTTGGTGGATGCGACGGGCGTTCCGATCACCTCGACCCTGATGGGCCTTGGGGCCTATCCTGCCTCGGGCAACAGCTGGCTCGGCATGTTGGGGATGCACGGTTTGTACGAGGCCAACCTGGCGATGCATGGCTGCGACCTGATGATCAATATCGGCGCGCGCTTTGACGACCGGATCACTGGCCGTCTGGATGCGTTCAGCCCGAATTCGACCAAGGCCCATATCGATATCGATCCGTCCTCGATCAACAAGGTCATCAAGACCGACATTCCGATTGTCGGCGATGTTGGTCATGTACTTGAGGACGTGCTGCGGATCTGGAAGTCCCGCGGTCGCAAGATCAACCGCGAAGGGCTGGCGCGCTGGTGGGCGCAGATCGAGGAATGGAAAAAGACCGATTGTCTGAGCTTTAAGCCGTCTGAAAAAACCATCAAGCCGCAACATGCCCTGGCGCGTTTCGAAGCGCTGACCAAAGGCATGGATCGCTACATCACCACCGAGGTTGGCCAGCACCAGATGTGGGCTGCGCAATATCTGGGCTTTGAAGATCCCAACCGTTGGATGACATCCGGAGGCCTTGGCACTATGGGCTATGGTTTCCCGGCCTCCATCGGTGTGCAGATGGCCCATCCGGATGCGCTGGTTGTGAACGTTGCTGGCGAAGCATCCTGGCTGATGAACATGCAGGAAATGGGCACCGCTGTTCAATTCCGCCTGCCGGTCAAACAGTTCATCCTGAACAATGAACGTTTAGGTATGGTGCGCCAGTGGCAGGAATTGCTGCATGGTGAGCGCTATTCCCACAGCTGGTCCGAGGCCCTGCCCGATTTCGTCAAGCTGGCCGAAGCCTTTGGTGCCAAGGGCATTCAATGCTCTGACCCGGCTGATCTGGATGATGCGATCATGGAGATGGTCAATTATGACGGGCCGGTGATCTTCGATTGTCTGGTCGAGAAGCATGAAAACTGCTTCCCAATGATCCCATCAGGCGCTCCGCATAACAAAATGCTGCTGGGCGAGGCATCGACCAAAGACGCCATTGGCTCAAGCGGCGCTGTTCTTGTGTAAAGCCACCGATCAAAGCAAAACAGATAAGGCCCGGTTCTTCGCCGGGCCTTTTCCTTTTGCGCCTCAATTGGTGTGCCTTGTCGCCTTTTTCTTACGCAAGGCTTCCAACACCGGGTGCACCGTTTCTTTTGTTGTATGGCGATGTTGGTTCAAGGCGAGCAAAAGCGTTTTCTTGCGGATCGGTTTGGTTAAAAACCCATCCATGCCCGCCGCAAGCGCCCGATCTTCGTCTCGTTTAAAGGCGTTACCGGTCAGAGCCAATATGGGTCGATAAGGCCAGCCCAGGTTCAATTGCCGCGCCCGAATTTCGCGCGCGGCCTCAAGCCCGGTCATCAGGGGCATCGACAAATCCATCAGAACCAGATCAACCGCATCTGGATCAAATTTCTCTACAGCTTCGCGCCCGTTATTAGCGATTGTAATCTCAACCCCGCAACGTTCCAGAATACGGCGCACGACAAGCTGGTTGGTTTTGTTGTCTTCCACCAGCAAAACCCGCATCCCGGTGAGATCTTCGACCTCGGCATCGGTCAAAGATTTCGAAGGCTGACTGCCAGGGCAAAGAACCAGAGGCAGCAAAACCTCAATATCCGTGCCATGACCAACCGAGGATTCAACAAAGATATCGCCGTTCATTGCGCGTATGAGGCTTTTGGTGATGGCAAGGCCCAGGCCGGTGCCCTGATGTTGACGCGACTGACTGGAATCGACTTGTTCAAACGGGTCAAAAATTTTCTGCAACTGATCCACGGGGATGCCGATGCCGCTGTCGGACACCTGAATGACCAGCCCTTCGTTAATGGCGGCGCTGAATTCGACGACGCCCTGGTCGGTAAATTTGATCGCATTGCCAAGCAGGTTCAAAAGCACCTGCCGCAACCGCAGCCCATCGCCCATCATCATGGCAGGCAGATTGTCGGCGATATCGAGGTTCAGAACCAACCCGCGCTCTTTTGCCAATGGTCCAACCAAATCCCGCACCTCACGTAGCAAGGCGCGAATGTCATAAGGTTCATGGGCCAATTCCAGACGACCGGCCTCAATCTTGGAGAAATCCAGAATGTCAGAGATCAAAGTCGTCAGGGCAACTGCCGACCCTTTGATCGTGTCAACAAATTCCTTTTGTTCAACTGACAGATCAGTGTCGGCCAGCAGGTCGGCCATGCCGACGATACCATTCATCGGCGTGCGAATTTCATGGCTCATCGTTGCCAGGAAATTGGATTTGGTTTGGTTGGCGACCTCAGCTGCATCCTTGGCCTTGGCCAAAGCCAGATTGCGTTCCTGCATGTCGGTGACGTCGGTATGCACCAGAACATAGCCCCCGGATGGGCGTTTGGCTGCGGTGGTGTGAAAGAACTTGTTGCTGCTGGGCACCTCCATCATGACGGTTTCACCCGCGGCCAGCATCTGGTTTACCTCTTTGGCCTGCTTCATCACCCGCGCACTTTCGCCCCGGCTGGCCAGAAGCTGTAGATAATCGGGTAGCGGCATATTCGGAGGGATATCACCTTTGCGCAGGTTAAAGAGGCGGCGATAGGCCCGGTTGGTCAGGATAATTCTGTTATCTGGGTCATCGGCCTCCGTGCCCGAGGTCACCATCAACCCATCCCCCATCGCCTCGACGACTTCGGACAGCAATTGGTTGGTCTTTTCGGTTTCGGCCTGTCTGCGCGCAACATCCTCTTCCAACGCTTTGGCGCGTTTCAAAAGTTCCTGCTCGGCCTTGATCGCATTTTTTGAACCATTGACAGCCCCGGACAAGATCATCGCCGCGCCACGATAGCCCAGAAACTTGCCATCTTCATCGAATAAAGGGTCACCACTGGTCGTCACCCAGTCCAGCTGTCCTTTTTGAAACTGATGCCGATAGACAAAATCACGAAATGGGCGATGGTTCTCGAGATCCTCAAGATGCTGTTTGGCGGCTTCGCTATGTTTGCTGATCTTCACAAAATAGTCGCGCCGCGACATGCCAAGATAGGGTGCTTTCTTGGCATGGGTCAGCCGACACCAGCTATCGGAGAAGTAACAAAAGCGATGATCGGCATCGGTTTCCCAAAACCACATCGGCACAATGCCAAGAACATCCGCGACCGCAGTCGGGATGTTGTCAATCACCTTGGCAAAGCCACCAATAGGAGGCCGGTCCGGGGCCCCATCTCTCATCGCAAATCCTACTGCAAACGCTTTTAAAACCTGCTTTGACACTGGCGCATGGGCGTGAAGTATTGTTTAAGTAGCCAAGCAGTTTCCGCGCAACTTTATGAAAAGGCCTGACATGTCGCCGCTAAAGATCAAGAAAGGTTCGAGCAAGCACTCGGCTTACAACCTGCGTCCAACGTTTTCCGATATCCAAGAGACCCATACTCTGGCTGTCCTGGTCGAAAACGAACCCGGCGTCCTGGCCCGTGTCATTGGTCTCTTCTCTGGGCGCGGATATAATATCGAAAGCCTGACCGTCGCTGAAATCGATCACGAAGGCCACCTGTCGCGTATAACCGTTGTAACAACGGGCACACCGCAGGTCATCGAACAGATCAAGGCGCAACTGGGCCGGATCGTCGAAGTCCACGAAGTTCATGACCTGACGGTCGAGGGTGCCTCGGTTGAGCGCGAGCTGGCACTGATCAAGGTTTCCGGAACCGGGGAAAAGCGTGTTGAAGCGCTGCGCCTTGCGGATATTTTCCGAGCACATGTTGTTGATTCAACTTTGGAAAGCTTTGTGTTCCAGATCACCGGAACGCCTGACAAGGTCGATGCCTTTGCCGATCTGATGCGTCCGCTGGGCCTTGATGAGGTGGCACGCACCGGTGTCGCCGCCCTCGCCCGCGGCGCGTAATTACGCTCCAGCGTCAAGAATTCGAAGGCATCTGTGAAAACAGGTGCCTTTTTTCTTTCTAACGCGCTTTAGGCGCGGCCCGCAGGAAACTGAACAATGTTGTTCCGTTCAACCGGTTTGCTCTGCAAATTCGCGGCAATGTCTGGCGCGTAGCCAGAATTGACATGTTCAAGATTGCTGGCATAGCGGCAATCCCGCGATTCACTCATGTCAAATTGAATCAAATCACCGGCATCCAAAGCAACGCCGCAATGTGCGCTCTGCTCTGCAGCTGAATAATATGCCAGGTTTCCGTGATCCTCGCACCAGATTACCGCTTTGCTATCCTGCTTGTCGGCCCAGAGGACAACCCCATACATCCGTTCTTCCATGACGCACTCTTTGGTTATTGCCTTCTTAAGGTGACCGAAAGTTTTTGACTCGAATATGATTTTTCGCGCGTCGGGTCCTTGATTTTTGTGACGCAAATCTGCACGATTGGCGCGAGTAAGCATCATCATTGCCGCTAATTAGCATCAGGTGTTGTGTCAGTTTAGGACAATTTTCACGTCTGGGGCCCAAACCCCTGAAAGAAACAACCAAAAAGAGAAGGCGCATGCCCTCCGATCTGACCAAAACTGTGACCCGACGACCAAGCCCTGCGGAACTTCGCAGCATGCTCGGTGCGAACCTGCGTCAACTGTCCAACCAAGCCGCGTCCATATCCGCACTCTGCCGAGAATTGGGTATCAACCGGACACAATATAATCGCTATCTCGCCGGAGAGAGCTTCCCACGACCGGATGTTTTGCATCGCATCTGTTCCTATTTCGAAGTGGATGCCCGAATTCTGCTTGAACCGGTGGAGAAAATCGAAAACTCCTCCAGCGGACTACTGACGGATCCGGCCATTGCCGAATATGTCAGCGGCGCGTCCAGAAAACTGACAGAGGACGAATTTCCAAGCGGGTTTTACCGTTTCGCCCGGCGCAGCTTTATGGAAGATGCGAAATATGTTCAGGGGCTGATCTACGTGTTCCGCAACGGCAACAACTCCTTTCTGAAAGGGTTTGAAGCCAAGGATGCCATGCGCCAACAAGGGCTCCCGACTGACCCCTCGACACGCGAATTCCGTGGTGCGCTGCTTCCGCAAGAAGATGGGGTCGCCGCATTGGTCAGCCGCAAAGGCTCTGCCACGACCTCCTTTAACTACCTGGCGCGTATTCCGTCCTTTGAAAACAATTTCTGGGCCGGATATGTCACGCGAACCGTTCGTGAAAACGTCGCCGGTCGCCGGGTCGAGCGGTTGGTCTATGAATATCTGGGCACCGATACAGGCAAGGTTCTGGCGGCGGCCCGCGTCTCAGGTTTCTGTGACGAAGACGGGCTCGTTCCCTATCACAAGAATCTTTTAAAAGTCGGACAAGACTTTACCTGACGCGTCCGGTTGATAGTCGCACTCACCGGGAAAGGCAGGCCAGTGTTTGGCCTGTCTTTTCTGTTTTAGGCTTTGGTCCCATAGGCCAGCATGTCGTAGAGATGCCAGGTGGCATGACCCAGCAGCGGCAGGGACAAAAACAAGCCAACAAAGCCGGGCAGCATCGACACAAATGTCAGCACCGCAATGAACCCAGCCCAGGCGAACATGACAACCGGATGTGCCTGCACATATTGAAAGGACGTGATCATCGCGGTGACAAAATCGACCTCGCGATCCAACAACAGCGGCAGAGACAAAACCGTGATCATGTAGAGAACACTGGCGAAAATCGCGCCAACGACTGTCCCCACGGTCAACATGGTGATGCCATCCGCCGTGAAATAGACCTCTAGCGAGCTGGACACATTTGTCATGGTCGACAGCCCCATGAACAGCGCAAAGATCATATGCGCCACAAAGAACCAGAACAGAAACACGACGATGATGATGGCACTGATCGACGGCAATTGGCGTTTGGATTGCCGGATGATGACCGACAGGATCTCCGGCCAATCCAAGGGCCTTCCCTGTTCGATCCGCCGGCTGACGTCATATAAACCTACCGCAAAGAACGGCGCGATGAGTGGAAAGCCAATTGCCGCAAAAACCAACCAATAGCTTTGCCCCGTCCACCAGGTGATCCACGCCATGAGCCAGCCGCACAACACATAAGTCCCGGCGAAAACAAAGGCAAAAAGCGGGGCTTTGCGCAGGTCTGACCAGCCCCGCGACAAAGCTTGTTTGAGATGATCAAATGAAACCGCGCGCAGCGTTGGCACGCCGGGCTGCGGTGTATCGGGCCCTGAAGAATTGGCCATGTCCCCTCCTCCTTGAGACAAGTCCAGATGTTCATTCAGTAAAGCGGATATGTTTTTGTCGCGCAACAACGCCAGACAGCCAATCAGCCTTCTGCGACAATTGATGCAGAAACGATAAACCTTGACGCCGAAATTCCGTGCACGGAATTTGCAAAACCCGTTGACGGGTTTTCAGCGCCAAGTGCGTCCCAAGCGCGACACCTTAGTCGTCAGATTGTGCATCTGCCCGGCTTTTGCCCGAAACTTGCAGGGCCAGCGTCGCCGCCATGAAACCGTCGAGATCCCCGTCGAGAACCCCCTTGGTGTCCGAGGTTTCGTAATTGGTGCGCAGATCTTTAACCATTTGATAAGGTTGCAATACATAAGACCGGATCTGGTTGCCCCATCCCGCGTCCCCGGCGTTTTCATGCACCTCATTCACCAGGGCAGACCGCTTGTCCAACTCCATCTGATAGAGCCGCGATTTCAGCGCCTTCATGGCGATGTCGCGGTTCTGGTGTTGCGACTTTTCAGACGAGGTCACTACAATCCCAGTGGGATGGTGAGTGATCCGCACAGCCGAGTCTGTGGTGTTCACGTGCTGACCACCGGCACCAGAGGACCGATACGTATCGATGCGAATATCGGCCGGGTTCACCTCGATCTCGATATTGTCATCCACCACCGGGTAAACTTTGACCGAGGTAAAGGATGTGTGCCGCTTGGCCGCGCTGTCAAAGGGCGAAATCCGCACCAGACGGTGCACGCCGCTTTCGGATTTCAGCCAACCATAGGCATTGTGACCGGAAATCTTGTAGGCGGCGGATTTGATTCCCGCTTCTTCGCCCGCGCTTTCCGATTGCAGCTCGACTTCGTAACCATGTGCCTCAGCCCAGCGGACATACATCCGCGCCAACATGCTGGCCCAGTCACAGCTTTCGGTGCCCCCTGCCCCGGAATTGATTTCCAGGAAGGTGTCATTGCCGTCGGCCTCGCCGTCCAACAGCGCTTCAAGCTCTTTCTTGGCGGCCTTTTCAACCAAAGCCGTCAGCGCCTCTTCGGCGTCTTTGACAACCTCGTCATCCTCTTCCATCTCGCCCAGCTCGATCATCTCGACATTGTCAGACATCTCTTGCTTGATCGAGGTATATGTCTCCATCGCGTCAACAAGCAGCTGACGATCGCGCATCAGCTTCTGGGCCGCCTCCGGATCATCCCAAAGGTTCGGATCCTCTACACGTGCATTGAATTCCTCAAGCCGGTGCTGGGCCGTGTCCCAATCCAACCGCTGGCGCAGCAATTCGAGCGATTTCTCGATCTTTTCCACGTTGTTCTGTGCTTCTGCGCGCATCGATACGATCCTGTCTCACATCCTCAGGTGATGCGTGATAGCAAGGGGCGAAAGGCTGGGCAAGTCGGGTAACAGTGGAAATGGATTTAGAACAAGCTTTGCAGCGGTTTGACCTGCATTCCGCCAGGGAACTGACCCAGACCGGGAGCGCCGCTTTGTGGCGCGTTCAGGATCGCGATGGCCGCGATTTGGTGCTGAAACTCTATCACGGTCCAGACCCGGGCAACGAGGCCTCTGGCCTGCGTTTTATGCAAGCTGTGGCCCAGATCGCCCCAAAACTCGTGCCTGCGATTTATGTCGCCGAAGAAAACGCAGTTGCCATGGAATACGTCACAGGGCAGCCGTTGGGCGATGCTCTGCGGCGGAGTGATTATATGCAAGAACACAGTCTGCTAGACACAGCCAGACAGTTGCACGCTCACACGCTGCCGCCGATCTCTGGTTTGCCGTACCTGGCTGATTGGTTTCAACGGCTGTTCGACCTGCGTTTTGCCAGTGACTGTACGGCCGACCTAAAGGCGGACATGCAACGCGCCCAAGATCTCGCCCGCGCTCTCTTGGCAACACAAAGAAACATCCGCCCCTTGCACGGTGACCTACACCACGACAATCTGATTGGCTCCGGCAGCCGTTACAAACTTATCGACGCCAAGGGCGTGTTGGGCGAATCGGAATATGAACTGGCAAATGCCCTGCGCAACCCGAAAGGTTGCGAGACATGGCTACGCGACAAGGACCAGCAAAAGCAGCGCCAGCGGGCCTGTTGTGCAACGCTATCGCTTGATCCCAAACGTTTTGCTCAATGGGTGGCTGCCAAATGCGCCTGGTCCATCGCTTTGCGATCCGGTGGAATGCTAAAGGCCGACCCAGAGGCCGACCTTTTGAACATGTTTCTTGCGCTGGCAGATGAGGATTAGAACAACCCACCCGAAGACAGTGTGCCAAAGCCAGCTTTCGGGCCTACGATGGCTTTCTTACCTGTCGAAGTCGTGACCTCGCGCGCTTGGCCTGCCGCCTCATTTGGGCGGATCAGGTCAAAGCTGCCAGAGACCGCAAAGCTGCCGGTAATCCCTGCGCCGCCAAAGACGATGGTTTCGATATCGAACTCGCGGAAGCATTCCGAAACAACATTGTCGCCGCTCGCCCCTTCGCCCACGCGGGCGCCCGAGAAACGGTCAATCTTCACGAATTCGCATTCTTCGGGCACCTTGAACTTACCGCCACCATATTTCTTGGTCGCTTTTTGCATAAAGCGGGTAAAGACCGGGCCACACATGCCACCGCCCGACGCCCCGCGCCCAAGAGAGCGCGGCGTGTCATAACCGATGTAACAACCGGCCACGATATTCGAGGTAAAGCCGACAAACCAAACGTCTTTGGCGTCGTTGGTTGTCCCGGTTTTGCCCGCCGTGGGCACCGACAGGTTCACTGTCTTTCGCGCCGTGCCGCGCTGCACAACCCCCTGCATCATCGAGGTCAGCTGATAGGCTGTCACCGGGTCCATCACCCGTTCGCGATCATTGATGATGCGCGGGCTGCGACCTGTGGTCAGGTTCGGATCGTCACAATTGACGCAAACACGTTTGTTCCCTTCGGCGGCGTCATGGCTAAAGATCGTGGTGCCATAGCGGTCTTGGACCCGGTCAATCAGGGTGGGCTGCACACGTTCACCGCCATTGGCGAACATCGCATAGGCCGCGACAACCTTGTAAAGCGTGGTTTCATCCGCCCCAAGCGCATTGGCCAGAACCCGGCCCATACTATCATACATACCGAATTTCTCGGCGTATGAGGCCACAACATCCATGCCCACCTCTTGTGCGAGGCGAATGGTCATCAGGTTCCGGGATTGTTCAATGCCTGTGCGCAGCGGTGTCGGGCCATAGAATTTGTTCGACGCGTTCTTGGGCCGCCAAACACCATGTGGCGTATTGATTTCGATCGGGGCGTCAACAACGATGGTCGCGGGGGTATAGCCGCTGTCCAGCGCCGCCGCAAAAACAAAGGGTTTAAAGCTTGACCCCGGCTGACGTTGCGCCTGCGTTGCGCGGTTAAAGACCGAGTTCTGATAGCTGAAACCGCCCTGCATCGCGATTACACGACCGGTATTGACGTCCATCGCCATAAAGCCACCCTGAACGCGTGGCACCTGTCGCAGGGTCCACCGGATGAAGGCGCCGCCATTGTCGTCCTTCATCTCGCGCACATGGATCACATCACCTCGTTCAAAGTTTTCAAACAGGTTGCCCTTGAACCAGTTGGTGTCCTTGCGTGGCACACGGTTGCCGCGCGGGTCGTTCTGATCGATGCCTTCGATCCCGATGACCAGCTCATTCTCGCGCACTTCCAGCACAACCGCCGGGTGCCATTGCGACACAAGATCAACGTCTCGGGCCACGCGGGTGTTGGACAAAGCTTCACGCCAGGCCTCTTCGCTGCCCAACTGCTCGGCTTCGATCTTTTTGCCGGTGCCGCGCCATTGACCCAGGCCTCGGTCATATTGTTCCAGAGAACGTTGCAACGCATGAGCGGCCTCGACCTGCATGTCCGGGTCCAGGGTCGCGCGGACGGAATAGCCGCCCGAGAAAAACTGTTCCTCTCCAAAGTCGCGGCTCAGCTGACGGCGGATTTCGTCGGTGAAATAATCACGTGGCGGCAAGGACCGCGCATAGGGTTCGTAATCACCATTCTGAACCGATTTCAGCGGCAGCAGGCGTTCCGATTGATAGGTGTCCCATGAGATATAGCCATTCTCATACATCTCTTTCAGAACAAAGTTCCGCCGCCCGGTGACCCGTTCCTTTTTGCGAACCGGGTGGAATTGCGACGGAGCCTTGGGCAGAGAGGCCAGAAAGGCCGCCTCATGCGGGGCAAGTTCGCTCAGGGTTTTATTGAAATAGACCTGCGCGGCAGCGGTGACACCATAGGCGTTCTGACCCAGGAAAATCTCGTTCAGATAAAGCTCAAGGATCTTTTCCTTGGAGAGCGCGCTTTCAACGCGCGCGGCCAGAATGATCTCTTTGATCTTGCGGTCGATGCGGCGGTCACCAGACAAGAGGAAGTTCTTCATCACCTGCTGGGTGATGGTCGAGGCCCCGCGCACATCGCGACCGCGCGATTGCACTGCCTGCACACCGGCGGCAACAATGCCGCGCAGGTCATAGCCCTGGTGGCTGTAAAAATTCTTGTCTTCGGCAGACACAAAGGCGTGTTTGACCAGATCCGGAATTTCACCGGCGGGGGTGAACAGGCGGCGTTCTTGCGCAAATTCGTCAATCACTTGCCCTTCGGTGGAATAAATCCGGCTGATCGTGGGCGGCGTGTATTGCGCAAGATGCTCGTGGCTAGGCAAATCGCGGCCATACATCCAGAAAATCGCACCAACTGACAGGGCCACCATAATGGTCCCCATTGTGATCACCGAAAAAATCGCTCCGAAGAACGAAAGGATGAACCTGGTCACGTCTGACCCCCGATCTGGTGTTTATGCACTGCTCTGGCTCTCATTATAGGCCAAGTTTGCGATGGTCAAAACACATCTCGCGGGGAAAGCACAAAGCGGCACGTCATTGCCGCCGCAAGCGCGATAGCGCCTCATCTTCGCGCGCCCAAGCTTCGATCCCATCGCGAATGCCAGCTGCCATGCCTGCGCGCCACACTGGATCTTGCAGGTTTTTGCGATCTTGCGGGGTCGACAGGAAGCCCAGTTCGATCAGGACCGACGGGATATCCGCCGATTTCAGAACCGAAAAACTGGCCTCGCGTTGCGGTTTCTTATGCATATGCCCCAGCGCGTTTTTGATCCCGCCTACCAGATGAGTCGCCAAGGATTTCGACCGCGGCGTGTTATCCAACCGCGCCAAGTCCAGCAAAACCTGTGCCACGCGGTCGTCAGAGCCTGACAGATCGACGCCTGACAAAAGATCGCTGCGATTGTGACGTTCCGCCAAAGCCGCCGAGGCCGCATCAGAGGCCTCGGCGGCCAATGTGTAAACGGTCGCCCCATGCGCGACCCCTTGCTCCAGCGCATCAGCATGTAAAGAAACAAAGAGATCTGCGCCAACTTCATGCGCCATGGCCACCCGTGCCTCCAGCGAGACAAAGATGTCTTCGCTGCGCGTCATGGCCACGTTGTAATCACCGGTGCGGCGCAGAACCTCTTGCAATTCATAAGCAAATTGCAAAACGATATCTGCCTCATCCAAGCCACCACGCTGTGCTCCGGGATCGATGCCGCCATGGCCGGGGTCAAGCAGAATGGTCTTTGGGCCACCCGGCTCTTTGGGCGCGGCGCGTTGCACCACTGTCTTGGTAATTTGCCAATTGGGATCAAAAGGCATGCCTGACAGGGCTTCGAACTCGGTCTGATCGGTTTCAACAAGTATCAGGTGAAGCAAAGCCGTCGACGTATGTGGTTCAATCTCAAGGCTGGCCGTGTCCACCTTCATCGGCCCGGCCAATTCGGCAACAAGCCGCGACCAACCGGGGCGAAAGGGGCCCATGCGCATGGATAAAATCGCCTCGCTGTCATCCATGGTCAGCGCATCGGCCCCGGACCAATCCACCTCTTTGAAATCCAGAACCAATCGCGCTGGATCACTCAGCGTGAAAACTCGCCAAGGCACGCCTTGGCTCAATTCCAGGCTCAACCGGGTTTCACCGCCCCAAAACGCCTCATCAAAGCCACCGCCCTGATAACGCGCCAGCGCCCCAGTGTCCTGCGCCCGCAACGGCGCGGCGGACCACAGGATAAGGGCCAGGAAAAGAAGAATTCTGCTCATCACACGCTCTTATTTTATCCAAGGCCCATCGGCCCGGTCTTTTCCCAAAGCCTAGCTTTTTTGCAGCTTTGCCACCAGCCCGCGCCTGCGATCAGGCGTGAATATGCCCATGCTTGGCCATGAAGCGGCGCAGGCGCTCCAACCCTTCGGCAATATCGGCGCTGGATCGGGCATAGGAAAAGCGCAATGTCCCTGCCCCGCGTTGCTGATCAAAATCCAGGCCCGGCGTCACCGCCACACCGACCTCGTCCAGAATGGCACGGGCAAACGCAGCGCTGTCATTGGTAAGGTGGCTGATATCGGCATAGACGTAAAACGCCCCATCAGGTGGCGCGATGCGGTCAAACCCGGCGGCGGGCAACCCGTCGAGCATGAGCTGACGGTTCTTACGATACACATCCATATTCGCCTGCAACTCGTCCTTGGCCTCCAAGGCCCCAAGCGCCGCAATCTGTGCCGCATGGGGGGCGCAGATGAACATGTTCTGCGCCAATCGCTCGACCTGACGCACCTGCGGCTCGGGCAAAACCAGCCAGCCAAGCCGCCAGCCGGTCATGGAAAAATACTTGGAAAAAGAATTGATCACACAGACATCATCCGAAATTTCAAGCGCGCTGACTGCTTTCTTTTCGTATTCAATGCCGTGATAAATCTCGTCCGACAAAAACGTCGCACCCTTGGCATGGGTGGTTTCGATCAAGGCGCTTAGCTCGGGTCGACCCAGCATCGTGCCACTGGGATTCGCAGGCGATGCGACCATGATCCCCTCATAATCGATCCCGGCGAGATCCTCGGGCACCAGTTGCAAGCGGTTCTTTGCCGAGGTCTGAACCTCGACCGGGACCAGGTTCTGCGCCTTGAGGATCTGGCGATAAGACGGATAGCCAGGCGCGCCCAGGACCACGCGATCACCCGCATCAAACAGAGCGGTAAAGGCCAGGACGAACCCGCCAGAAGACCCCGGCGTCACGACCACACGTGCGGGATCAAGATCGACATTATACCAATCTTTATAGAGGCTTGCGATACGTTTTCGAAGCGCCGGAATCCCCAAGGCAACTGTATATCCCAACGCGTCATCCTGCATCGCCTTTGTCAGAGCATCGCGCGCTGCTGCCGGTGCGGCGGTGCTGGGCTGCCCGACTTCCATATGGATGATGTGACGTCCTTCAGCCTCGGCCTGCCGCGCTGCTTCCATGACATCCATCACGATAAAGGGATCTACCGCCCCTCGGCTTGAATTCCGCATACCGCCCTCTCTACTGTGCGCTTAACCGAGGCTTAGGAGCGACAGGGGCTGAGTGCAATGATCCTTTCCAGATTGATGAGTGTGGTCCTCGTGCTGACCCTGCTATTCGCGGCCCCTGTGCGGGCCGGTATTTCTTTGCTGCGCGATGCGGATATTGAATACGGGCTGAAACAACTGGCCGCGCCGATCCTGACGGCGGCTGGGCTAAGTTCGTCTCAGGTCAGGTTGTTGGTCGTGAACGATAGCAGCCTGAATGCCTTTGTGGTCGATACTCGGCACATCTTCATCCATTCAGGACTGATCATGAAGCTCGACAGCGCCGCTGCCTTGCAGGCGGTGATTGCGCATGAGGCCGCGCATATTGCCAATGGCCATATCACCCGGCGCCTGGGCAATTTGCGCACGGCGCGCACAGCCGCCGGGCTGGGCATGCTTTTGGCGGCGGCGGCTGGGGCGGCATCGTCCGAAGGGCGCGCGGCGGCGGCCATTGCTCTTGGCTCGCAAAACTCGGCCAAGCGCATCTTTCTGGCCCATACCCGCGCTGAAGAATCCTCGGCCGATATCGCGTCAGTGCGCTATTTGAAACGCGCCGGGATTGATCCCAAGGGCGCTGTCGAAGTGCAGGAGCTTTTCCGTGGTCAAGAGGCCCTGTCGACCTCGCGCCAAGACCCCTATGTTCGCTCGCACCCGCTGAGCCGGGACAGGCTGCGTGCGCTGAAAGGGTTAGTTGCGGCCAATCCGGGCGGCAAACGCGACCCGAATGCAGAATACTGGTTTGCCCGGATGCGTGGAAAATTAACGGCATTCAAGCGCGCGCCCAGCTGGACGCTGCGCCGCGCCGGATCCAGCGCCTCCAAGGATATCGCTTTGATGCGGCAGGCGGTGGCCCATCACCGCTCCCCTAATGCCAAAAAAGCCATTCGCGACATCAACGCCGCCTTGGCACTACGCCCCAATGACCCCTATCTCATGGAGCTCAAAGGGCAGATCCTGCTGGAATCACGCAATTTTGATCAGGCGGTGGCGGTCTATCGCAACGCGGCCAATCGCGCCCCACGCGAACCATTAATCACTGGCGGTTTGGGGCGCGCTCTTTTGGCGGCCAACCGCCCCAAGGAAGCGTTGAAAGCCTTGGAAACCGCGCGAGGGCGCGACTTTTTCAATGCTGGCCTGTTGCGCGATCTCAGCGTGGCCTATGCGAAAACCGGACAACCGGCGCTTGCCTCTCTGGCGACCGCCGAACGCTTTGCGCTGCGCGGGCGATGGAAAGATGCGGAATTACACGCAAAACGTGCCGCAGACCGCTTGCCACGCGGGTCCAGCCCATGGCAGCGTGCGCAGGACGTGCTACATGCTGCGAAACAATCCCAGCGCAAGCGGCGCTAAAATCTAGATTGGAGTGACGATGTTCAACCCCCGCCCTTTGTCCGCGACCCTTTTCGGAACAGTTGCCGCTGCCGCAATCGGCCTTGGGTCCATGACCATGGCCGACGAATTTGACCTGTCCAATATGAGCGACGATCAAAAAGCCGCTTTTGGTGAAGCCGTACGCGCCTATCTGCTCGAAAACCCCGGCGTGATTTTCGAAGCCGCTGCGCTGTACGAGGAACAGCAGGCCGCACAACAGGCCCGCGCGGACGAAACCCTTGTCGCTGACAATCTCGATGCTTTGTATAACGATGGCTACAGCTGGGTTGGCGGCAATCCTGATGGTGACATCACCGTTGTTGAGTTCCTTGACTACCGCTGTGGCTATTGCCGCAAGGCCCATCCGGAAGTGGCTGAATTGATTGCCAAAGACGGCAATATCCGGTTGATCGTCAAGGAATATCCGATCCTGGGCGAAGCATCCCTGATTTCTTCGCGCTTTGCCATCGCAACCCAGATTGTTGCCGGTGATGAGGCTTATAAAGCCGTTCACGAGGCGCTGATCGCCATGAAGGGCAATCCTGGCAAAGGGCCATTGGTGCGCTTGGCGGGCACATTGGGGCTGGATGGCGATGCTATTTGGGCCGAAATGGAAAATGAAGAAGTCACGCGTCGCATCTCGGAAACCCGAGCCTTAGGCCAAAAGATGGGCATCAACGGCACCCCCAGCTTTGCCTTCGGGGATCAGATGGTCCGTGGCTATGTGCCGTTGGATTCCATGCTGGAAATTATTGCTGAGCTGCGCCAGAACGGTTAACGACGCAAAAAGCGCAGAAGGGTTTCCTCCTGCGCTTTCAAGGGCTTGCTAACAGCCCCTCAAGTTAAACTTGAATTATTCAGCCGCATCCTTGGCCGCTTCGGCCTCAAGAGATGCGGCTTTTTTTTCGACCTCTTCGACGATGTGATCAACCATCTGGTCATTGTTCATCTTGTGGCTGGCTTTACCCGCAAGATAGACCATACCACTGCCTGCCCCACCTCCGGTAAAGCCAACATCTGTCATCAACGCTTCGCCCGGGCCATTCACAACGCAGCCAATGATCGACAGGCTCATCGGTGTTTTGATGTGCTCTAGACGCTTTTCCAGAGTTTCAACGGTTTTGATCACATCAAACCCCTGGCGCGCGCAGCTGGGACAGCTGATGATATTGACGCCGCGATGGCGCAGACCCAACGATTTCAGGATCTCATAGCCGACTTTCACCTCTTCCACCGGATCGGCGGACAGGCTGACTCGGATCGTGTCGCCAATCCCCATCCAGAGCAGATTGCCCATACCGATCGCGGATTTGATTGTGCCCGAGGTCAGCCCCCCGGCTTCGGTGATCCCCAGATGGATCGGGGCGTCTGTCTGCTCGGCCAGTTGTTGATAGGCAGCAGCAGCCATGAACACATCCGAAGCTTTGACGCTGATCTTGAACTCATGAAAGTCGTGATCTTGCAGGATCTTGATGTGATCCATGCCGCTTTCAACCATGGCATCGGGGCAAGGTTCACCATATTTTTCAAGCAGATGTTTTTCCAAACTGCCAGCGTTCACACCAATCCGAATGGAACAGCCATGATCCCGCGCGGCCTGGATCACCTCTTTGACCCGCGCCTCGGACCCGATATTGCCGGGATTGATACGCAGACAAGCCGCCCCAGCCTCAGCCGCTTCGATACCGCGGCGGTAGTGGAAATGGATGTCGGCGACAATCGGAACCGGGCTTTCGCGCACGATGTCCTTGAGGGCGCGCGCACTGTCCTCATCAGGCACAGACACGCGGACGATATCTGCCCCCGCCTCGGCAGCGGCCTGAACCTGCGCGATGGTGCCGGCAATGTCCGTGGTGACCGTATTGGTCATGGTTTGCACAGAGATCGGCGCATCGCCTCCCACCGGCACATTGCCCACCATGATCTGACGGGAGGTCCGGCGATAAATGTTGCGCCAAGGGCGGACGTGGTTGAGGCTCATCGGAATGCATCCTGTGACGGAAGTGTTTGCGCCATACATAGAGCGCCGCGCGGGCCATTGCCAGCGCAGAGCCTGCGACAATTCAGGAAAGACTTAAGTTCAGGACCCTAGCGGTTGCCCGGTGTGACGCGCGGAACAGCCAGCTCAGCCACAACCTTGGCCAATTCCGGGTTCCGGGTCAGATCAGCCACGGCCAGTTTCTGGGTGATGGCGTCAGGAGACAAAGTCAGATTGCGCCCAAACTGACCGCTTTTGCCATAGGGGCCGTAGGTTTGACCGTTCACCGCGAAATAAACCCCGCCAGCATTACCGGAAAAGATCGTAGCGGCCTGTTCGGTCTGCGGCACGCTATAGCTTTGGCCCTTTTGCAAGGTCGCTGCAAACAGCTTGGTTCCCGAAGGTGATGTCACCTCGACCCAGGTTTCCGCCATGGCGACCACGGTCACACCGGGCAGCGGATCGGCCAGAACCTTGGGAATGCTTGGCGCAACAGGGGCTTGCGGTGCGGCAGTGGCGATCGACACAGGGGCAACTGCCGGACGGCTTTGGATATCAAGTTCAACCAGAACCGTCTCCAAATCCTTGTCTTGGCTCAGATCAGCCAGCGCATAGCGATCCGTCAGATCCTGCGCAGTGAGCGAGACATTTTCAGTCACGGTGCCATTTGGGCCGGAGGGGCCAAGTGTTTGACCATTCACGGCAAAATAGATCGCACCGGATTCGCCAATCTGCATGCGCGGCGTCGCGGCATCTGCTGGAACGACATAGGTGTCGCCCGCATTCATGATACCGGTATGAAGGGTTTTGCCCGCCTCATCCTTGATCAACACCCAAGCCGGGCGCGCGGCGACAATGGTGACGCCCTGCCCGTCAAGAACCGGTGCCTGTGCCAAGGTAAGCGGTGTTTCACCCGGACGTGCGGCCAGCCCCTCGGCCAAGGCCGCAGCGGCAAGGCTGCTATCCTGAACCTGCGGCAGGTCGCCCCGCGCCTTGCCAGCAAAGACGCCAACATTTTCCGGATCAAGTGTCGAGATCGGCCCATCACGCGCCACCAACACCGGCACATCCAGCGCTTCAGGGCGGTACAAGCGATCAAAAGCTTCTGAGGTCGGTGGGGTAAACACCCCTGCCCCGGTCGGTCCGACGGCAGCGACAGTTGGGCCAACGTTGTTGGTTTCAGCGACCGGCGCAGCTGTGCCACGCGCGGCGGCGATCGGGTCCAACTCGCTCAGCACAACCGGGGTTTGGTCAACCGGTGTCACCTGAACGCGCTGCACCTCTTGCAAAACGGTATATCCGCCATAGCCAATGCCCACGATCAAGGCGAGCAAGACCAGGGATGAGCCAATCGCGCCGGGTTCGACCCGCGACAAGACGGAATCGCCAACAGGAGCGAAGGGCATCTTGGGCTCGGCCAAGGGGTCGCGTGCCCGAGGGCGCAAGGCGCTGTCTTCAGATTTCTTAACGACCGAAGCCTTGTCGGACATGCCATGCGCCACCGAAAATCCGCTTTCGGCGCAGAAGGCTTCAAAGGCTTCGTCGGGATCCATGCCCAGATAGCGCGCATAAGACCGCACATAGCCGGCAATAAAGCCGGGCGTATCAAAGGCAGAAGGATCACAATTTTCGATAGCGGCGATGTAGCTGGCTTTGATGCGCAATTCACGTTGCACATCCAGCAGGGATTTGCCCAAGGTGGCGCGTTCACCGCGCATCACATCCCCGAGCGACAGGGTGAAGTCGTCAAAGCCCTGCGGAGTTTCCTCCACCACCTGTGGCTTATCCTGGGATTTGCGCCCGATCATCCAGACTGCCCCGCTTGAACCCTGTTCCATTAACGCCTGCTCGCTGCAAGCGACTCGATTCGAGTCGCTCACTTATTGCGTTCACATTACCATATCGCAATAGTTATGACAGGTTTTCCGCAGGTTACCCGGCCAATTCGGCACGATTCAGCGCACAATGGCTCCAAAGTTCATCCATAGCGTGAACGAGTTTATCCATCTCGTCCGGGCCATGAACCGGCGATGGGGTAAAGCGCAAACGCTCGGTTCCGCGTGGAACGGTCGGGAAATTGATCGGCTGAACATAGATGCCATAGCCGTCCAGCAGCATATCCGACAGCTTTTTGGTATGCACAGGATTGCCAACAATCACCGGAACAATATGCGAGCCGTGATCGATGATCGGCATGCCCAGACCTTTGAGACGGGTTTTGAGGATCTTGGCCTGTGTCTGGTGCTGTTCGCGCAGTTTCTTGTCATGCTTGAGGTGACGTACCGAAGCGCAGGCCCCTGCCGCAACAGCCGGAGGCATGGAGCTGGAGAAGATGAAACCAGGCGCATAAGAGCGGATGGCATCACACATTTTCGCGCTGGCTGCGATATAGCCGCCAACCACGCCATAGGCCTTGGCCAAGGTCGCGTTGATAATGTCCAGACGATGCATCAGGCGATCACGCTCGGCAACACCCGCGCCGCGCGGGCCATACATGCCAACAGCGTGCACTTCGTCGATGTAAGTCAGCGCGCCAAATTCATCCGCCAGATCACAGATCGCTTCGATCGGGCCAAAATCGCCATCCATCGAGTAGACCGATTCAAAGGCGATCAGTTTTGGCGCATCAGGATCGTCAGCAGCCATGAGTTCGCGCAGATGTTCGACATCATTGTGACGGAACACACGTTTGGCCCCACCATTGCGGCGGATACCTTCGATCATCGAGGCGTGGTTCAATTCGTCGGAATAAATGATCAACCCCGGGAACAGCTTGGGCAGCGTCGACAAGGTTGCGTCATTGGCCACATAGGCGCTGGTAAAGACCAAGGCCGCCTCTTTGCCGTGAAGATCGGCAAGCTCGGCTTCCAACGCTTTGTGATAAACCGTGGTGCCGGAAATATTGCGTGTGCCGCCCGAGCCTGCGCCGGTTGCGTCCAACGCATCATGCATCGCCTCAAGCACAACAGGGTGCTGGCCCATGCCAAGATAGTCATTGCCACACCAGACTGTGATCGGCTGCTCGGTCCCGTCAGGCTTGCGCCATGTGGCGTGCGGGAAATTGCCTTTCTTGCGCTCAATATCAATGAAGGTGCGATAGCGACCTTCGTCATGAAGGCGATTAAGGGCTTCGTCGAGTTTCGCGGTGTAGTCCACCGGTGACCTCCTTCTAGTTATGGGCCTGAGCGCGGCAGCGACCCTTGCAGTGAGTTCCTGCATTCAATTTTACGAATAGATATCTTCCACGCATCTTTATGTCCATGGTCTAGCCGGGGACCAAGGGTCGCATCCTTGATTTACGTCAAGCTTATCACCCGGCCCAGTCCGGCATACCCCACCTTTGGTCGCCTATCGGAAACTTTGCCTTGTGCTCTGGACAGTGGACCGGCCTTTGATAGGGTCGCGCCAACCAAAAAATTAGGAGTGCCTCCCCATGTCTCTTGATGCTGTTCTGACGCGCATTGATGACGATCTGCCCAACGCAATCGAGCGGTTGCTGGATCTGCTGCGGATCCCGTCCATTTCCACGGACCCAACCTACAAACCCCAATGTAGCAAGGCCGCAGAGTGGTTGGTGGATGATCTTAAATCCCTCGGCATTGCCGCCGAAACGCGGGAAACCCCGGGCCATCCGATGGTTGTTGGCCATGTCGAAGGCGACGGTCCGCATGTGCTGTTCTACGGTCATTATGACGTGCAGCCGGTCGATCCGCTTGAGCTTTGGGACAATGATCCGTTTGACCCACAGATCGAGGAAACCGCCAAAGGCCAGGTCATTCGTGGTCGCGGCTCTTCGGATGACAAGGGACAATTGATGACCTTTGTCGAGGCTTGTCGGGCCTGGAAAGCCGAGTTTGGAAAGATGCCATGCCGAATCACGTTTTTCTTTGAGGGTGAAGAAGAAAGCGGTTCGCCGTCGCTCGTTCCATTTCTTGAGCAGAATAAAGACGAGCTAAAAGCCGATATCGCCCTGATCTGCGACACCGGCCTCTTCGAATCGCGCGTGCCAGCGATCATCACGCAATTGCGCGGGCTCTTGGGCGAGGAAATGACCATCACCGCCGCCAACAAAGACCTGCATTCCGGCATGTATGGTGGCGTTGCGATGAACCCGATCCGGGTTCTGTCGGGCATTCTTGCGAACCTGCATGACGAGAATGGCCGCATTCAGGTGCCGAACTTCTACGATGGCGTCCCAGAACTGCCTGCCGATATCGCGGAGCAATGGCGCGCCCTAGACTTTGATCACAGCGCCTTTCTGGGTGATGTCGGCCTGTCTGAACCCGCCGGTGAGCAAGACCGTTCACCCATCGAAATGATCTGGTCGCGCCCCACCGCCGAGGTGAACGGCATCTGGGGTGGCTATTATGGCGACGGTTTCAAAACCGTTCTCCCCTCCAAAGCCCATGCCAAGGTAAGCTTCCGTCTGGTTGGACAACAAGATCCGCACAAGATCCGCAAAGACTTCCGGGCTTGGGTACAATCGCAGTTGCCCAAGGATGTCGAGGTGGAATTTTCCGATCATGGCGCATCCTCTGCCGGTCACATGTCCACCGCCCACCCGGCCTTTGAGGCCGCGCGTTCGGTGCTTGGCGCGGAATGGGGTCACGAGGCCGCCTTTGCCGGATGCGGCGGCTCGATCCCTGTTGCCGGGTATTTCGAGACGATCCTAGGCATGGATTCCATGCTGGTCGGTTGGGGCAAGGACGACGACCAATTGCATTCACCAAACGAGAAATATGATGTGGAAAGCTTCCACAAGGGCATCCGTTCTTGGGCGCGGGTGCTGGACGCGATTTCGACCAAGGCCTGAACTGGCGCGGGAGAGCATCGTGCTCTCCCTTTTCGCCCCGATTCGGCCAAATTCATTAAGGTTAATCGGCTGTTAAAATCCCAAACCCGTGACGGTCCGGCGGTCAAAACCTAAGAAAACAAGCATTCCTAACCCTAGGTCGCCGGGAAAGTTTTACACATTCAAAGATAAATATGTCATTTTCGCCGTATTTGATCCTAGCTTTGCCTCAATCGTTGGATAATTCTATCGACATGCTGCGTACGACTAAAAAACTCACTCATCGGGACTTCCGGCAGCGTATTCGCCGGGTTGATCCTCACTTTTACCGAACCGGTAATTGCGTTCAGATGGATGCGCGCGCGACGCGCCCTATTGGCGCAACACTGCTGGGATTTGGGTGGGCGTATCTCATCATCACCTTGCTGCAAAACCGCCCGATCCTTGAGGCATCCTTGCACAAAGGCGATCTTCCCCAAGACTACCATGCTTGGGTCATGGGGGGCCTGTCGGTCTTTATTGCTGCCTCGCTTGTCATGCTGGGCGCGCATGTGATGCGCTTTCTGTTTCAAAATGGCGCGCGCAAGAAAAACTCCGGCGGTATCCTGATGGGAAGCCTGGCCGCCATGGTGATGATCTTTACCCCACCCTCCGTTTGGCAGGCCGGGTTTGCGATGTTGGACGAGAATTCCCAGACCTTCATTCAAAGCGCCAGCGCCAAGATGGAGATCGACATGCCCGAGGTTAACCTGACGCAGGTTGCCTTTGTGTCTTCACGCGGGAATTAGGGTCAGGACCCATTAATTCGCAATGCCCTTCGGGTTCATCTGATTTTCTCCAACCTGCGTTATATGCCCTTGAAATAGAACCACTATTCCGGCGTGCATATGCCTGGTCTGGAACAAAAACAGATCAACTGAGCGTTGTGAATTAATGGGTCCTGCCCCTAAAGCGTTTCCAGTTTTTGTTGAAGCAAAGCATCGGCTTTCTGCGTTTGAGCCGAAGGCGA
This sequence comes from Tropicibacter sp. R15_0, assembly GCA_017744045.1. Lineage (GTDB taxonomy): Bacteria > Pseudomonadota > Alphaproteobacteria > Rhodobacterales > Rhodobacteraceae > Pelagimonas. The sequence continues at coordinate 364,350 of JAGHRD010000002.1, forward strand.
AAGGCAGCGAAAGCTAATCCCATGTGAACTGGAAAGGCTCTAAATGATACCGTTAAACCGCTCGGGCAGCACAAACTGCGCGTCATATTCCGGACGTTTAAAGTGATAAAACCCGGTATCTCCGCGCGGTTCCCAGCTGCGATACATCCGTTTGCGCACCCAGCCCAGGTCAAAATGCTCCTGCATTTGCAGCTGTGAAAAGGCCTCGAACACCGCGCGATCTTCGCCCCGCGCCTCGGCAAACCAATGCCGCCCGATCGACGCCTCCTTGATCCCGACCCCGACATCCTGCGTCACCTGATTGCGCGCATTCATGACCGAGGCATATTCGGCAAAATCGCAGAATTTCAGATGAAACAGATAAAGTTCATCCGGCGTGTTGAGCTTGTCATATTGAGTGAAATGCCCGCCCCGTGCGATTTTCGCCCCGTGGCTGGTAATACAAGGTTTCGAATAATGCGGGGCAAGGCGCACATGGCGACGCGGGCCAATGATGTGATCGGTGATCGCTTCGGGTTCCAGATCGATGCGGTGGATCACCTCTAACCCCAGCGGGGTTAGCACCTGACGGGGTTTCTGATCTTTGAGGTATTGCAACAGGTTACGGCCATCGCTTGGATCAACCACCACCAATTCATCCACATCGCCCACCACGATATGATCGTAGTAACAGCGCAGCCCCTGGACAAAATTGTTGAGCATACGCCAGCGTTTCATGTCGAAATTTGGATGCGGATCGCCAGGGATGCCGATGATGTTGCAGCCTTCGGCCAGTTCAGCGACCGCCTCGCCACGCCCATGATTGACGATATAGCAATTCTCGCGGCCAAAGACCTCGCCGTAATGTCGAAGCCAGGCTTTCAGGAAAAACGCGTCATCGCGCACCATGGTTAGGGCGGCTGCCACCGATTGCATCTGCTGGCCTCATTCTTGTTTGTTTTGCGGCAACATTAGCGGATTGCCACGCGGCTGAGAATCGCCTTTCTGCGCAATCCCCGCTAACGTGGCGCACAAACATCAAAAACCACAGAATATCACTGGGAAAACCCCATGTTGTCCGAGCAGTTTCAGCAAAAAGGCTGGCAGATCCAGCCGGGATCGATGCCCCCGACTCATATCCAGGTTTTTGGAGAGCGCTCCTCTGGCACCAATTTTGTCAAACGTCTGATCGGGCGCAATTCGCATCTGAAACCCAGCGAGGATCTTGGCTGGAAACACGGCTTTCCCCATATGACCGCGATCCCCGCCCATTTTGCCGTGATTTGCGTCGTGCGCGATGCGCGGGCCTGGGCACTGTCGATGCATGCCAAGCCATGGCATTGCCCCCCGGTGATGCAGGCCCTGCCCTTTTCGCATTTTATCCGCGCCGAATGGGCCACCATCGCAGACCGTCCGCGCTATTTCCCGCAGGTGAAAGAGTTGGGTGGCACGGGCCAACCCCTGCAACATGACCGCCACCCTTTGACCGGTGCCCCCTTCGCCAACCTGTTCCAAATGCGCACCGCCAAGCTTCAGGGGCTGCTGTCCTTTTTCAACCGCGGCTGTACCTTGGTTTTTTGCCGATTGGACGCGGTGCAAAAAGCGCCGGAAAATTTTCTGGCGGAGTTACAGAGCGATCTGTCATTGCCCGCATGGGACACTGATTATCGCCCGGTCGTCAAACGCTTGGGGTCAAAATTCCTGCCATCGGTTGAGCCAAGGCAGCCCACGCCAAATGAGATGGGCGCGCAGGATTTGGATTTCCTGCGCGCCCAAGTTTCCCGTGATCTCGAAGCCCAATTGGGTTTCGATTACGGCTAAGTCACTCCGCGTGTTTGGCCGCCAAAGCCTCAACTGCCGCCAAAACATCTGACAAAGGCGGGCAGGATTTGCGTGTTTCCAGCGAGACATGCAGCAGGAATTGATCACAGCTCGACAAGACAGCCCCATCTGAGGCGCGCTTCATCTCGTGCAGCAAACGCAGCTTTTTGCCTTCTCCCAAAGCGACGCGCGTTTCGACAAAGAACTCTTCCCCGACAAGGGTTTCATCGAGATACTTAATGTTGGTTTCAGCGGTGAAATAGCTGTTTCCCGCATCGATATAGGCGCGATCTGCACCCACATGAGTCATCAACTCCTCAGAGGCATCGCTGAACACTTGCCCATAGCGCCCTTCGTTCATGTGACCATTTACATCGACCCAATCCACAGGAACGGTTCGGCGCACAGTGACCAAAGGTACCTCATCCGCCAAAGGCACCCGCAACCGAGCATCATGGTCGCGGATCAACTTACCGGCTGCGGCCTCTTGCCCTTTTAGGGCGCGCATCATGGCCACCAGATTGTTGTCGCGCAGCCGCTCCAACTCGCGGATCGACATATGGCCGGATTGGTCATCGGATTGCCCGGCAATCAAATCGACCAAATCATCGTTGAACTCGGGCACATCCATCAGCTTGGTCCAGGGCCATTTCAGCGCCGGGCCGAATTGCGCCATGAAATGCTTCATCCCGGCCTCGCCACCGGCGATGCGGTAGGTCTCGAACAGACCCATCTGCGCCCACCGCAGACCAAAGCCATAGCGGATCGCGTCATCCAGCTCTTCGGTGGTGCAAATTCCGTCTTTGATCAGCCAAAGCGCCTCGCGCCAGACCGCTTCGAGCAGGCGGTCTGCAACATGCGCGTCAATCTCAGCCTTGATATGCAGCGGGTACATACCGATATCGCGCAGGGTTTCCGATGCTTTTTCAACAACTTCCTGTGAGGCTTGTCCAGGCACGACCTCGGCCAGCGGCAGCAAGTAAACCGGGTTGAACGGATGCGCGACAAGGATCTGCTGCGGGCGCGCCGCCCCCTCTTGCAGCTCGGACGGCTTGAACCCGCTGGTAGAAGAGGCCAAGACCGCATCCTCGGCCACATGCTGTTGCAGCTCGGCATAAACCTTTTGTTTCAACTCCAACCGTTCCGGCACGCTTTCCTGCACATAGGATGCCTCGGCCACAGCCTCGGCAATCGTGCCGTGAAATGTAATCTCGCCGCGTTTGGGCATTGGGGATTCGTAGAGCATCGGCAGGGCGCGCTCGGCATTGTCCATGACCTCACCGATCTTGCGCTTGGCCTCGGGGTCCGGGTCAAACACCCGCACCTGCCAGCCCATCAGCGCAAAACGCGCCGCCCAACCGCCGCCGATGACACCGCCACCGATTATCGCTGCAATCTTTTCCAAAGTACCTCTCCCTAATTTGCCCTAACGCGCGCGCTCCATGCGGGTCAGGTCATAGCCGTACCAATCCAAAATCTCGCGCGCCGCTTTCAGGCGCTCACCGGGCTTGCCGGTGCGGTCCATGATCCACATGCGCGCGCCTCCGGGTTCCCCCATGGCGGCGGTGCGGTTGTTGATGTCCAACCAATGCACCCAGATCTCTTCCTCACCCAGCTGAAAACGTCCCGGCCCGGTAGAGACAAACGGCAGAGTGACCTCTCCCAGCCGCATCACCCCGTCACTCACCACCAATTCACTGCCCACCGGCACACCCGCCGCCTCGACAATTTGCCAATGCCCCGCCAGCCGCTCCGCCGTCACATCCACCTGCGAGGCGATCTGAGCCGTTGGATTGCGCAGAGGAATGGATAATTCGGGCAACATGGTTACCGGAGTGCAAGCCGTAGCCAATACAAGAAGACCACCACACATCCTCCTGTAAAATAACGAAAAACAAGATACGCGCATCCATCCCCCTATAGGATCAGTTTCTGACTAAACGCCAATTCAGCCGGTTTTTCATGCGCAAACCGAATGCAGTCATGCGCAAGGCGTCTCAAGGGCCAAAACCTGCCTCATTTGCGCCGCAGGGTGAAGGCCGTCATTGGAATTAACGATTCAGGAGCTGCTGCCACATGCTTCTCACCCCGCCGCCTGTCCCTGGAAAAGAGACAGAGAACCGGTTTGCACGGGTTTTTGATCTGTTTGAACAAGGTCTGGTTCAGGAAGAAACCAAACCCAGTGCAACACTGTCAGAAGCCAAGGAAAAACAGCTTTTGGCTCAGGCGCTGACATCCTTGCATCAACGCCCCAAGGGCAAACGCAAATCAGCCTCGAAAGCCAGTTGCGACAACGAATTTTTCCGACGAATCCGAGCGGCTGGCGGGGGGTTTGACATGGGCGACCTTGGTGAACCGCTGCTTTAGGATCTGCTGCAGCGACCCTTCGGCACCGCCTGCCAGCACTTTGGCGACGAATGTGCCGCCCTCTTCGAGCACGTCAAAGGCAAGATAGGCCGCCGCCTCGCACAGGGCCATGATGCGCAGGTGGTCGGTTTGTTTGTGCCCCGAGGCAGAAGCCGCCATGTCGGACATGACCACATCTGCCTTGCCACCCAGCCATTCCTTGACCTTGTCGTCCGCGTCATCCTCCATGAAATCCAACTGATGGATCTCGCAGCCGGCAATCGGGTCGACCTCTTGCAAATCGATGCCAAGGATGGTGCCGATGGCCTTGCCTTGCTTTTCGCCCAAAGCATTGACGCGCCGCGCCGCGACCTGGCACCAGCCACCGGGCGCACAGCCCAAATCAACCACACGCGCACCAGGAACGAGAAAGCGAAATTTGTCGTCCAGTTCCAATATCTTATAGGCCGCGCGACCGCGATAGCCATCCGCCTGCGCCCGTTTGACATAGGGATCGTTCAACTGGCGCTGCAACCAAAGCGTCGAGGACAGTTTGCGCCCGCGCGCAGTCTTGACCTTGACCTTAAGATCCCGCTGGCCGCGTCCGGATGAGTTTTTAGGTGACTTGGCCATATGGTTCGCCTCTTGCCGTTTCGCAATGGTCAGGTTTCATCAGAGCGCCGTCCCTATCACAAAGGTCCGTCTTCCAAAACCCCATCCGCAGACATCTGCGCATATAGCAGCCCCTCGCGCAGGCCACGATCCGCCACGCTGAGCCGATCCGTGGGCCAAACCCGCAGCAAAGCCTGCAAAATTGCCGACCCAGACATGATCAAAGCCTGCCGATCCGGCCCAATTCGCGGATCACGCCGCCGCCCTGTCGGGCCGAGTTCGAGATAGCGGCGAATGACCGACTCGATCTGGTCCGAGCTCATGCGCAACCCGTCCACCTTGGTGCGATCATAACGACGCAATCCCAGATGCGAGGCGGCAACGGTGGTGACGGTGCCCGAGGTGCCAACGATCTGAAACCCTTCGCGCGCTTGCTCATCCGCATAGGGCGCAAATTCCGAAAGCTGCTCTTCGAAAAACCAGCTCATCAAGGCATAGCGACCAGCGTCGTCCGAGACATCCGAAAATTGGTCACGCAAGGTGGCCACGCCAAGCGGCACACTGATCCAATCCACCACTTTCGCGGTCGGAAACGGGCTGTCCACTGGGTGAAAGCCGGCGTGTAGACGCATGATCGCCGCCGGTCGGTCGCGGCGCGGGACAGAGCTGAGGTCGATCCAGACCAGCTCGGTCGAACCGCCGCCAATATCCACCACCAAGAGCTGTTCCGTTTTGGTCGACACCAACGGCGCGCAGGAAATCACCGCCAGACGCGCCTCTTCTTCGGGCTGGATAATTTCCAGCGGCAATCCGGTTTCCCGACGGACCTGGCGGATAAATTCTTGCGCGTTTTTAGCACGCCGACAGGCCTCGGTCGCGACCAAACGCATCCGCGTGACCCCGTGGCGTTCGATTTTCTGACGACACACTTTCAGAGCCGACACCGTTCGCCCCATCGAGGCGCGGCTCAGCCGACCGTATTTCTCTAACCCCTGCCCCAGTTGGACAGATTTAGAGAAGCTGTCGATCACATGGAACTGACTGCCCTTGGGTTGGGCAATCAACATGCGACAACTATTTGTGCCCAAATCCAGCGCCGCATAAAGCGCATTGGGATCAGGCCGATTTGGCGCGGTGCTCTCGACCGGTTTCGGGAAAGCGCCCGCAGCCTTGGGACGCTTGGGCGCCATCTGTTGCGCCCTCCGATTTCAACTTGAATTCAGGATACGCGGCGGATCGGTGCCGCGCAAGTCGCATGAAGCTTCGAACCCAAGGGATTTTCATAATATCCCTTCAAGAATTCGTATTCCTCATCCAGGAAGGGCCGGATCGCATCAATGGTCTCGGGCTTGAGATCATCCAAGGTCAGTTTGGCCTCAGATGTATTGCGGCGCGGCATCTCGACCGGTTGGCGGGTCAGCAGTGACAGATCATAGGCCAGCTGCCCTAAGTCTTCGGTCTTATAGACCTTGTTATAGTCAGCCAAATTTCGACCCACGAACAGCCAGGCCTGAATGGCGTGATGTTTGATCGAAGACGAAGCCTGTTTATAGGCGTCTAGGTTCTGGAAAAACGCATCCGGATCTGGTTCACGCGAAAGATCCGGCAACCAATCGCGCCCATCACGCAGTTTGACGCTGTTTCTTAGATCACCAAATTGCAGCACACGATTGGTATAGACCGACAACAACCGTTTGATCGGATCGCGCACCACGCAGAACCGCCAATAGCCTTCGTATTCTTCAAACCGATGTGGCCGGAACCGCTTGGTCGGGTAAAGATTGTGCCAGGTATAGAGCGTCACATCCTTTTCATCCGGCAAATCCACCGATGGATCGACCCGTGCCAAGGCTTCCTTGACCGAGGAACACCCAGCCTTGGGAAGCGCCATATAAGCGAGTTTATGTGCGTCTATTGCGATGACCATTGGTCACTGCCCCCTATCTTTGCCCTCTCCTTTTACTGCCACTTTCGGGCGAGAGTTTGGCAACAAGGTTAATTTGCCTCATGTTTATCCTGAAAACTTAGACGATCCGAACCGGTTTAACAATCTTGCTCTTGGCCTTACCCTGTCGCTCATGGATCGGCACAAGTCGAAATCCGACAAAACGCCAATCCCTCCCGCAGCTAGGGTGTCGGAACAGAACCGAAGGAATCAAACGGATGCCAGACATCACAATCGTCTACTGGAGAGATATCCCCGCGCAGGTGATTGTGGGCAAAGGTCGGCGTGGCGCAAAAGTTCAGCTGCCTGAACGTTTTGAGCAAGCCATTGATCGCGCCGCCATGAAAGGTGGTCAGATCGACACCGATGCTTATCTGGCAGAATGGCGCAAAGTTCCTTCCGGCTCTGCCGAGGGTGACCAGAATGACGTGGCCGCAGAATTGGCCGCCAAGCTGGACGCTGATTATGATCAAGAGCGCCTGAAAACGCTGATCGCCAATGATGGATGGGCCTAAGCCCGCCATGAAGCTGAGGGAGGCCATCATGGCTCTGCTGAATTTCCGCAAGCGCGATGACGCTGCTACTGCACCGCGCAACGCAGATCTGGAGGCCTTTCTAAAGGGCTATTCCATCGAGGTCATGCCGCGCACCGCCGCCAAGGTTGACGATTTCCGCGCCTTGCTGCCCGAGGGCACGCGCGTCTATATCGCCCATATCGAGGGCACCCCGATCGAGGAGATGGTCGCAACGGCCAAGCGTATTGCCGAAGAAGGTTACAACGTGATGCCGCATTTCCCCGCGCGCATCATCAAAGACGCCGCGACGCTGGAAAACTGGATCGCCATGTATCGAGGCGAGGCCGGTGTTGAACAGGCGCTGCTGCTCGCCGGTGGTGTCACTTCTCCGCATGGCGAATTCGACAGCTCGATGCAACTGATGGAGACGGGTTTGTTTGACAAGGCAGGCTTTAAACGTCTGCATGTCGCTGGTCACCCCGAAGGCAACAAGGACATTGATCCCAATGGCGGCGATGCCGTTGTGATGGACGCGCTGCGCTGGAAACAGAAGTTCAACGAGACCACCGATGCCGAAATGGCGCTGGCCACCCAGTTTGCCTTTGACGCCGATCCAATCATCGCCTGGGCGGACCGCCTGAAATCCGAAGGCATCGAAATCCCGATCCATATCGGCATTGCGGGCCCGGCCAAGCTGCAAACCCTGATCAAATTCGCCATTGCCTGCGGTGTTGGCCCCTCACTCAAGGTTTTGCAGAAACGCGCCATGGATGTGTCCAAGCTTCTGCTGCCATATGAGCCGACTGACGTGTTGACCAAACTGGCCGCCCACAAAGCCGCCAACCCGGATTTCAACATCGACAAGGTCCATTTCTTCCCACTTGGCGGCATCAAGACCAATGCCAATTGGGCGATTGAAAACGGTGGCGAGTCGACCCGCCCGGCAAAGCAGTAGAACCGGTGTCGCGTCCTGCTCTGCTTTTCGACCTCGACGGCACGATGCTGGACACGGACGCGATCCATATGTCGGTGTTCGCTGACATGATGGCCCCCCGCGGGCTGGATGTGACGCATGACTTCTACATGCGTCATGTTCATGGACGGCTGAACACTGACATCTTTGCCGATTTTCTTCCGGACGAACCGGATCCTCAGGGGTTGTCGGACGCCAAAGAGGCCGAGTTCCGCAACCGTCTGCCCCGCCCCTACCCGGCTATGCCCGGTGTCGTGGATCTGGTGGCGCGGGCGCAACGCAACAATTGGGGGTTGGCCGTGGTAACCAATGCCATGCGGCTCAATGCCGAGGCCATGCTAGAGGCCATCGGCCTGAGCGCCACGTTTGACGTGATCGTCATCGGCGAGGAATGCCCAAAAGGCAAACCAGACCCGGCCCCGTATACAATCGCAATGCAGCAATTGGGTGTGAGCCCAGACCGCTGCATCGCTTTCGAAGACAGCCCCTCGGGCATGCGCGCCGCCGCAGCCTCCGGGGCCTATCCTGTGGGCATCCGCTCCTCCCTATCTGACAAAGATCTCAGGGCGGCGGGCGCACAGGACAGTTTGGAACACTTTAACGACCCTGCGCTGGCACACATATTGCAGCGTTTTGACAGAGAGGCACTGACATGACCCGCACGATCATCGAGTCGCAAACCAAAACCACCGTGATGGGCTTTGACCAGCCCTTCTGCGTGATCGGTGAGCGTATCAACCCAACAGGCCGCAAAATCCTGAATGCCGAACTGGAAGCCGGCGATTTCAGCCGCGTCGAAGCGGACGCGCTGGCGCAGGTTGCGGCCGGTGCCAATGTGCTCGACATCAATTCGGGCGCGGTGTTTTCCAACAAAATGGCCGAAGATCCCCGTTACGCCGATAACAACTTTGTCGAACCAGACCTGATGCGCCAATTGGTGGAAAAAGTCCAAGCGGTCACCGATTGCCCGCTCTGCATCGACAGCTCGGTGCCCGGCGCGTTGGAAGCTGGCCTTGAAGCTGCCAAGGGCCGCCCCTTGCTGAACTCGGTCACTGGCGAAGAGGAACGTCTGGAAATCGTTCTGCCGCTGGTCAAGAAATACAACGTTCCCGTTGTCGCGATCTCTAACGACGATACCGGCATTTCCGAGGACCCGGAGGTCCGTTTTGCCGTGGCGAAAAAGATCGTCGAACGCGCTGCCGATTTTGGCATCCCAGCGCATGACATCGTGGTTGACCCTCTGGTCATGCCAATCGGCGCAATGGGCACTGCGGGCCTGCAGGTTTTTGAGCTGAACAATCGTCTGCGCAATGAACTGGGTGTGAACACCACCTGCGGGGCCTCCAACATCTCCTTTGGTCTGCCCAACCGTCACGGCATCAACAATGCCTTCCTGCCCATGGCGATGGCCACCGGCATGACCTCGGCGATCATGAACCCGGTTGCCCTGCCCGTTGGCCCAAAGAAGCTTGCCGAGAAAAAGGCCGAGGTTGAGGCCGCTGGTATCGTTCTGCCCGAGGGTATGGATGACGAAACCTTCTGCAAGATGTTTGGCCTCGGCTCGACCAAACCGCGCCCTGGCAAGGAAATGGAAGCGATCCGCGCCGCCAACTTCCTCACCAACAATGACGAAGGCGGTGCCAACTGGATCCAGTTCAACAAGGCACCGGGCGAAGCCGCCGGTGGTCGCGGTGGCCGCCGCCGCCGCCGCGCCTGATCCAAATTGGAAAATGCGAAACGCCCGCCAAACCGGCGGGCGTTTTTCATGCGGTTGCCGTTGGCCGCTCGTCTCGTCTCGCCGCCCAGATCGGCCAGACGACCAAGACCAAAAAGGTCAGGTTGGCCAAGGCGTTAACTGGCGCGCCAACCAAAATGGACCCGCTGCTATCCACCAGATACCAGCTCCAGATCATTGCCAACAGGGCGGTTCGGGTCTCATGGGGCATCCGGACCAGATGGGCCCCGGCCATCACCCAAATGATCACCCCAAGCCCAACACAAAGCCCGGCCATGATCGCGCCTAGCATTTGACCCGGCGTCTTACCAAGCGTTTCAGCCCCATCCCCGCCAAGCGTCACCAGATCCAGCAACAGCACCAATGGGCTCGACACCCCAAACACCAGGGCCACCCAGGTCAGCATACCAAACCCGACAATCACCCCAGCGCCAAAGCGCAACCGTTTCTGTTCCAAAGTCATCGCAATCTCCTTTCACATTGCTGTGGAAACTGTCGATCCTGACGCGTCTCATCAATTACCTGCCAGGTAAGTGAATTCGTGATCCTGACGTGTTAGCAAACGGCATGAGCAATTTTGGACAAGAGCTGAAAACCTGGCGCACGACCCGCCGCCTGTCGCAACTGGCCTTGGCCACAGATAGCGGGATTTCCGCGCGCCACCTGTCCTTTTTGGAAACCGGACGCGCCCGCCCCAGTCGTGGGATGATTTTGCGCCTGACCGATTGTCTGAACATCCCTCGCCCAGCACGCAATCACATGCTGGTCGCCGCAGGGTTTGCCCCCGCCTATCCCGAGATCAAGCGTGATGCAGAGATGCTTGCCCCGTTCTCGCAAGCCATTGATCGGATGCTCGAAAAACACGCGCCTTACCCGGCCTCGGTCATGGATCGCGAATGGTGTATCTTGCAGATGAACGCGCCTGCGCAACTGCTGTTTGGCGGCGTCGGTTTGCAGGTCGGGCAGAGCCTGATCGACATCCTGCTAGAAACCAATATCGGCCCGGAAGTGGTTGAGAACTGGCCAGAATTTGGCCACCATATCCTAATGCGCCTGCGCGCCGAAAGCGCGGAGGCCGGTGGCCTCGCCAGTCTGGACAAAGCGGCACAGATTTTGGCCGATGACCCAGCCATCGCCTCTTATGAGCCGCCCATCCCCTTGCCAGCGGTCACACCGACCCGGTTTCGAGCTGGCCCAACCACCCTCTCGCTCTTTAGTACATTTGCACAATTTGGCAGTGCCGAAGAGGTCACCCTTTCTGATCTCAAAATTGAATTGTTGTTCCCCTGTGACGAAGCAACTCGGCTGTTTCTTGAGCAGCTAGGCTAAGTCAGACTTCCGTGCCAAGGCCCAGGAACAGATCGGAAAATCCTCCTGATTTTCCAGACTGTCCACATCCTCACGGTAGGCCGGTGGAAAGGGCCCGGCAACATTGCGGATCCCTGCCCAGCGATTGCCCCATTGTTCGGCATGAATCTCGGTTTCTTCAAACCCGCATTCAATCAGGAAATTCGTCAGCCCGCGCGCGCTCCAGCGCGTATTGTCCACCGGTGCCCCATGCAACGGCACAAAAAACGGCACCGCCACCAGAAAATATCCGCCGGGTTTCAGCGATTGCAGCACATGTTGCGTGGCGCGGTAAGGACGGTCGAGATGCTCCCAAACCTGATCAGCTATGATCAGATCATAGTGCAGCAGGCTGCCATCCTCAGCCCGCAGCGGTGATTTGCAGATGTCATATTCGGGAAACCAGAAGGCACGGTAAGATTTGAAGGGAAACTTGGTGCCGAACTTCCCCGAAATCTCAGCCACATCAAGCGTTTCCGGCTCCAGCATTCGCACCAGATGCCGGCATTTCTTGGAACTGACGATACGATTGATACTGGCCATGACCCACCTCGCTTTGCGCCATTTGGCGTCAGCTTGCGAGAGGGGTCAAGCCCTTGTTGGAAAACGATCTATTTCGCCCGTTTCTTGATCTTGCCCGCCGCCTCTGCGAGATCGCGGGCAATAGCAAAGGCTCCTTGGATCTTGTCCTTGTCGCTCTTCCAGTCACGCCGCAGGATAATCTTGTTATCCTTGATCTTGGCCGTGTCGCCTTGGGCTCGCATAAAGCTCACCAGCCCCTCAGGCTTGGCGAATTTGTCATTGTGGAATTGAACAGTCGCGCCTTTTGGCCCGCCATCAAGCTTGGCAATCCCGGCGCGTTTACACATGGCCTTGATGCGAACAACGAGCATCAAGGTGTTGACCTCACGCGGTAACTTTCCAAACCGGTCGATCAGTTCCGCGGCAAACCCCTCCAGCTCAACCTTGGTTGAAAGCGAGGACAGGCGACGATAAAGCCCGAGACGTACATCGAGATCGGGCACATAATCCTCGGGGATCAGAACCGGCACCCCCAGATTGATCTGAGGTGCCCACTGCCCGTCATCGTCGGTCAGCCCCTCCATCTCGCCGGATTTGATCTTGGCAATCGCCTCTTCCAGCATGGATTGGTAAAGCTCATAGCCGACATCGCGCATTTGGCCGGACTGCTCTTCGCCCAGAAGATTGCCCGCGCCGCGAATGTCCAAATCCTGTGAGGCCAAGCTAAAGCCAGCGCCAAGCGTGTCGATGGACCCCAAAACCCGCAGGCGTTTCTCGGCGGTAGCCGTCAGTTTGGCACGCGGTTTGGTGGTCAGATAACAATAGGCACGCGTTTTCGAACGCCCAACCCGGCCCCGTATCTGATACAATTGGCTGAGCCCAAACATATCGGCGCGATGCACCACCATTGTGTTGGCCGTTGGAATATCCAGGCCGCTTTCAACAATCGTCGTCGCCAGCAGCACATCATATTTGCCGTCATAAAACGCATTCATACGCTCATCCAGCTCACCTGCCGCCATCTGGCCATGCGCGACAACATAAGAAATCTCGGGCATCTGCTCTTTGAGGAATTCTTCAATCTCAGGCAGATCAGCAATGCGCGGCACCACATAGAAGGATTGCCCGCCGCGATAATGCTCACGCAGCAACGCCTCGCGAATGGTGACCGCGTCGAACTCGCTGACATAGGTGCGGATCGCCAAACGGTCCACCGGCGGCGTGCCAATGATCGACAGGTCACGCACCCCGGTCAGCGACAACTGCAAGGTTCGCGGGATCGGCGTTGCGGTCAGCGTCAAAACATGGATGTCACTGCGCAACTGCTTGAGCCGCTCTTTGTGCTGCACGCCAAAATGCTGCTCTTCGTCGATGATCAACAGGCCAAGGCGCTCAAAGCGGATATTCTTGGCCAAAAGCGCATGGGTGCCCACGGCAATATCCACCGTCCCGCGCGAAATCCCCTCGCGCGTCAAAGAGGCCTCTTTCGTGCCCACAAAGCGCGACAATGGCGCGACCTGTACCGGAAAGCCCCTGAATCGTTCCGCAAATGACTTGTAATGCTGGCGCGCCAACAAGGTTGTGGGCGCAATCACCGCCACCTGCACACCAGACAGCGCTGCGATAAAGGCGGCGCGCATGGCGACCTCGGTCTTGCCAAAGCCGACATCGCCACAGATCAGACGATCCATCGGCTGACCGGAATGCATATCATCTACGACATCATTGATGGCATTCAGTTGGTCATCTGTTTCCTGATAGGGAAAACGCGCCGCGAAGCTTTCATAAGACCCAACCGGCGGGTCCATGACCGGGGCCTTGCGCAAGGCGCGTTCGGCCGCGATGCGGATCAAGCGATCCGCCATCTCGCGAATGCGTTCTTTCAGCTTGGCCTTTTTCGCCTGCCAGGCCCCACCGCCCAGCCGATCCAACAGCCCCGTGTCATGGCCATATTTGCTCAGCAGTTCGATATTCTCGACCGGCAGGTACAGTTTGGCTGCTTCAGCATATTCAAGGCTGATGCATTCATGCGCCGCCCCGGCGGCGCTAATCACCTCCAACCCCAGATAACGGCCAATCCCGTGATCCACATGAACGACCAGATCGCCGGGGCTCAGGCTTTGGGTTTCGGTCAGGAAGTTCTCGGCCTTGCGTCGTTTGCGCGGTGCGCGGATCAACCGATCGCCCAGCACATCCTGTTCGGAAATAACGGTGATCTCACCACCATCCCAAGGGGCCACAAACCCAGCCTCAAGCGACCAAACCGCAAGATGCAGCCCGCGCTTACCAATCCGGGTGCCATTGCCAATCGGGATTGCCTCGGCCAGCCCTTCATCCTCGATCAAGCCGGTCAAACGTTCCCGCGCGCCCTCGGAGTAAGAAGCAATCAAGACCGGCCCCTTGGCCATACGATCCTTTACGTGGGCAGCCAAAGCCCCAAACAGGCTAACATTTTCCTGCTGGCGTTCTGGCGAGAAATTGCGCCCGATCCGCCCACCGGCATCGACCACGCCAGGGCCAGTGGCCTGGGGCAGCGGATGACACTGTACCGCGCGCCGTGCGCCAATCGCCTCAGCCCAAGCACCATCATTCAAATACAGCAGCTCCGGCGGCACCGGTTTATAAACGCTGCCCATGGTCTTTTTTTGCGTCAGCGCATGGGTGCGCGTCTCATATTGATCCTGAATACTCTCCCAACGCGACAGCCGCGACGGCGTCAGTTGGTCATCCATAACCACCGGCACATCCGGCAGGTAATCAAACAGGGTTTCCAGTTTCTCATGGAAAAACGGCAACCAATGTTCGATTCCCTGATGTTTACGCCCGGCACTCACCGCCTCATAAAGCGGGTCATCCTTGACCGAAGCGCCAAATTCGATGCGGTAGTTCTGACGAAACCGGGTGATCGCCGCCTCATCCAAGATGACTTCGGACACAGGGGCCAGTTCCACAACGTCCAGCTTTTCCGTGGTCCGCTGTGTTACCGGGTCAAAGCGGCGCGCCCCGTCCAAAACATCACCAAAGAAATCCAACCGTACAGGCCCGCCCTCACCGGGAGGGAAAATATCCACAATGCCGCCGCGAATGGCGTAATCCCCCGGCTCGGTCACCGTGGGGGCCTGGCTAAAGCCCATACGCACAAGAAAGGCGCGCAATTCGGCCTCATCCACACGGGAATCGACCCGCGCGACAAACGCCGCCTCGCGCAACACATTCCGCGCAGGCACTTTCTGCATCGCCGCAGACAGGGTGGTCAGCACCACATATTGCTTGGGCATACCATGCAGAAATCCGGCCAGCGCAGCCATACGCGCAGCAGAAATATCCGCATTGGGTGAAACTCGATCATAAGGCAGACAATCCCAGCCCGAAAAGATGATCACCGGCACATCCGGCGCCAAAAACTCCAGCGCATCCCGCATCGAGGCCGCGCGCTTGTCATCGCGCGCCACATGCAGCACCGGCCCGCCGCCGCGCGCCATCTCATCCAGCAAAAGCTTGGCGTCAAACCCCTCCGGGGCCCCGCCCATGATCACGTTTTGTCCTGTCATACCGCCTGCAATGCCCCCCTGCCCGACCAAGGTCAAGCCCAGCTTTGTTTCGGAGCCATCCCTTGCTTGACGCAGGCCAGGCAGGCTGGGTTTGGCGGGACAAGATCAATTGACGAGGGGCCCCATTCATGGGGAAACGTCCATTGTTCTTGTCACGACGAAAACAGTCTGTCAGGACCAATCATTCAAGGGATGGATCTGCAACAAAGCAGTTTTGTTTTGGTGAATCTCAGCACCCACACCCTCTCGACCCGCACCCGCTTCACACGGAATCGTCTCCTAGCCACTTGCTTAAAACAAAGCGCGCGGAAGCGCATAATGTAACAGCGTTCGACTTAAAGCACGTAGGACGAAAGGTTGTGATACATGCCCCACATGGCGGTCAAAAAGATCGACACCATACCGATGAACTGCGTGGTCATGCGATGAATGCGCAGGCGCCGCCACAATGCCTCACCGCTGTTTTCACCACCCTTCACCTTGCGTGCCGAGTAGATGCTCAGCAAGCCGACAAAAATCAGCGGTGACATCAGCAAGAACACTGCTTGAGCAAACTCAACCCCATAATAAAACCCCAAAACCAGCAAACCGCTCAACAAGGCCGAGGCAATGGCGGTGATCCACAACCCGGCCTCTTCGACGATGAACAAAAACCGGTTGGCATTGATACGCACCAGATCCTCAAGATCCTGTTCGGCCTGCCCGCCATTGCGCCGCGCGCGGCTCACCATGTCAAAGGGCACGCCCAGAACCCAATGGCTGATCGAGGACCAGGCAACCGCCAGCACGATCCAGAACCAAAGATTGGAAAAGGACCGCATTTCGATCACTTCAAAAACGATTGTGTACCAATCCAAAGGGCTGCTCTTTCTATAGTCGACCCGTTTCGGCCAAGTCTGATTTCTGTGTGTCGCGACCCTAAGGCGCAGATCACCAATTCGGGGCTTGAGACAATGCCCATTCCATGCCACCCAAATGCGACCTTTACAAGGACTTCACAATGAAACCCACCGTCGCCTCCTTTCCCGCTACAAGATTGCGTCGTCTGCGCCGCACCCCGGCCATCCGGTCCATGGTTCAGGAAACCACGCTCAGCCCCGGCGATTTCATCTGGCCGGTCTTTGTGCGTGACGGTGAGGGCGAGGTTGAACCGATCCATTCCATGCCCGGCGTCAATCGCCTCTCGGTGGATAAAGTGGTCGAGGCCGCCAAAGAGGCACACGCCCTGGGCATCCCCTGTATCTGCCTCTTTCCCTATACCGATCCCGCCCTCAAAACCGAGGATTGCGCGGAGGCCTGGAACTCGGACAACCTGTCAAACCGCGCCACACGCGCCATCAAGGATGCAGTGCCCGACATTGCGGTGATGACCGATGTGGCGCTCGACCCTTATAACATCAATGGTCATGACGGCTTTGTCGAAGGCGGCGAGATCGTCAATGACCGCACCGTAGCGGCGCTGGTGAAACAAGCGCTCAGCCAGGCCGAGGCTGGTGCCGATATTATTGGGCCATCCGATATGATGGATGGGCGGATTGGAGCCCTGCGCACGGCGTTGGAGGCTGAGGGGCATCAGAACGTCTTGTTGCTGAGCTATGCCGCCAAATATGCCAGCGCGTTTTATGGGCCCTTCCGCGATGCGGTGGGCGCATCGGGTGCGCTCAAAGGCGACAAAAAAACCTATCAGATGGAGGCCGGCAATTCGGATGAGGCCATGCGCCTGATCGAACGGGACCTGATGGAAGGCGCGGATATGATCATGGTCAAGCCGGGCATGCCCTATCTCGATATTTGCCGCCGCGCCAAAGATATGTTCGGCGCGCCAACCTTTGCCTATCAGGTCAGCGGCGAATACGCGATGTTGGCCGGTGCCGGTGAGCGCGGCTGGGTTGATGGCGAGAAAGTCATGCTGGAAAGCCTTGTCGCCTTCAAACGGGCAGGTTGCGACGGCATTCTGACTTATTTCGCCCCTGCCGCGGCCAAAATCCTCAACGGGTAGCGGGGATTTGCTCATAATTTGTGTCGGATTGGCAAGGTGAGGTGACAATCTTGCCAGCCCGGCCTATAAATCCACGCAACCGGCGCAAACAAGCCGGAGTTGAGGCACTGGCAAGGAACGAGCATATGACTCTCACACGACGGAATCTGACCTTTGGTCTGGGCGCAACCGCGCTCCTATCAGCCTGCGGCAATGGTGTCGGCAGTCGCGGCCCTGCGATGATCGACGCGCGCGTCGATGCAACGCTGAGCCAGCTTTATTCGGATTACCCAGCGACCCGCGACCTGGCGACCAAGGCGACGGGCATGCTGGTCATGCCACTGGTGACCGAGGTTGGGCTTGGATTTGGTGGCGGCTATGGCCGCGGCGCTCTGCGCGTTGGCGGCGCGACTGTTGATTACTACTCGGTGGCCAAGGCCTCGGGCGGGTTGCAAATCGGCGGGTCGCAGTATTCTCACGTGTTGTTCTTCATGACCGAAGAGGCGCTGAGCACCTTCCGCCGCTCCCCCGGCTATGCCGCTGGCGCGAATGTCGAATATGCGATTCCTGAGCGGGGCGAGACCCTGGCCGCAGAAACCACAACCTCGCTGGCTCCGGTAATCGCTGTGATCTTTGGTCAGGCCGGTCTGCGCGTTGGCGCGACACTTGAAGGTGTAAAATACACCCGTATTCTGCCCTGATATTCATTTAAATTTAGGTGGTTAGGGGGCCAGCCCCCTGCCCGCCCAAAGGCGGGCCACCCCCGGGATATTTTTGGCCCAAAGAAACGCTCAGTCGCGCGTTTTGCTAGTGATAGTGAAACTCTCCCACCACATTGCGCCATTCTCCCGGTGAGATCATTTTGCGATGGGTAAAGCGCACCGAATGCAGCGGCCCTTCAATTTCGTCATGCCAGAAGGCAATGAAATCAAACAAACGCTCGTGATCGGGCGCCAAATCATATTCCTGCCAGATGAAGGTGTTGAGCACGTGGGGATAATCCGGGATGTGGTAGAATAGTTCCGCGGTGGTCAGCCCATAGCCTTTGAGCATCAATTCAGTCTCGGTTTCCTGCATTTTTGCCTCATGTTTTTCTGGGGTCACCAGACTGGCGCAGAAATCTTTACTTTTCAATAAAAACAAACTGTTAGCAGCCTGTCAGGTTGGCTGCCAGAAATGGGCAGCCACGCTGCCATTGCACCCTACATCCTGCATCTGTTATAAAAGCTTCAACAAGATATGGCAGATAACCGAGTAGGCACTCTACGTGAACGACACGCCAGAAACACCTGAAAACACAGACGAAAATCCGCCCGAATATACAGGGCCATCCATTTCCATCTCGCAGGAGATGAAAACCAGCTATCTCGATTACGCCATGAGCGTCATCGTGAGCCGGGCGATTCCCGACGTGCGAGACGGTTTGAAACCGGTGCATCGCCGGATTTTGTACCACATGTATGATGGCGGCTATACGCCGGACAAATCCTATCGCAAGGCCGCAAAACCCGTTGGCGAGGTGATGGGCAACTATCACCCGCACGGCGATGGCGCGATCTATGACGCGCTGGTGCGTATGGCGCAGGATTTCTCTATGTCGCTGCCGCTGATCGATGGTCAGGGCAACTTTGGTTCTATGGATGGTGATAGCGCTGCCGCCATGCGTTACACCGAGGCGCGACTTGAGAAATCTGCGTTGAACCTGTTGGTGGATATCGACAAGGAAACTGTTGATTTCCAGGACAATTATGACGGCAAGGAACGCGAACCTACGGTTCTGCCCGCCCGTTACCCCAATGTTCTGGTCAACGGGGCTGAGGGCATTGCGGTTGGTATGGCCACCCGTATTCCGCCCCATAACCTTGGCGAAGTGATCACTGCGGCGCTGGCGCTGATTGAAAACCCCGATCTCGACAGCGAACAGCTGATCGAACACATCCCTGCCCCGGATTTCCCAACCGGCGGCGTGATCTTGGGCCGGGCTGGCGCGCGCAAAGCCTATACCGAAGGGCGCGGCAGCGTCATCATCCGCGCCAAGACCCGTGTCGAAGAAATCCGCAAGGATCGCTGGGCCATCGTGATTGATGAGATCCCTTATCAGGTCAACAAATCCACCATGATCGAGCGCATCGCCGAGGCGGCGCGCGACAAAAAGATCGAGGGCATCGCCCATGTTCAGGATGAATCTGACCGGGATGGCGTTCGCGTGGTTGTTGAACTGAAACGCGATGCCACGGCTGAGGTCGTGTTGAACCAACTCTTCCGTTTCACTCCGATGCAGACCAGCTTTGCCTGCAACATGCTGGCGTTGAATGGCGGGCGGCCCGAACAGTTGAACCTGCGTGGTTTCCTGACGGCCTTCCTTGACTTCCGCGAAGAGGTTGTCATTCGCCGCACCGCGTATTTGCTGCGCAAGGCACGCGAGCGCAGCCATATCCTGTGTGGTTTGGCTGTGGCGGTGTCGAATGTGGACGAGGTGGTCGCGACCATCCGCGCCTCGGCCGACGCTGCAGAGGCGCGTGTCAAGCTGATGGAACGCCGTTGGCCCGCGCATGAAATCCTGCCTTATATCGCGCTGATCGACGATCCGACCCATAAGGCGAATGACGACGGCACCTATAACCTCTCCGAAACCCAGGCACGGGCCATTCTGGAACTGCGTCTTCAGCGTCTGACCCAAATTGGCGTCAAAGAGGTCACGGATGAGCTGGAAGAACTGGCCGGTAAGATCAAGGATTACCTCGCCATTCTCGCCAGCCGGGATCGCATCCTTGAGATCATCTCAACCGAAATGCGCCAGGTTCGCGATGATTTCGCCGTGCCACGCCGCACCGAGATCGTCGATTGGGCTGGCGATATGGATGACGAAGACCTGATCGAACGCGAAGACATGGTCGTCACCGTCACTGCCGAGGGTTATATCAAGCGCACCCCGCTGGCCGATTTCCGGTCGCAGAAACGCGGCGGCAAGGGCCTGTCTGGCGGCGCGATGAAAGATGATGATGTGGTGACCACTCTGTTTGTGGCCAACACCCATACGCAGCTCTTGTTCTTTACCACCGATGGCATGGCCTACAAGCTCAAGACATGGCGTCTGCCGCAGGGCTCGCGCACGTCCAAGGGTAAGGCGATTGTCAATATCCTGCCGATCCCGTCTGGCGTTTCGATCGCGGCGATCATGCCGGTGGATCGTGACGAGGAAGAATGGGACGATTTGCAGGTGGTCTTTGCCACATCGGCGGGGACCGTGCGCCGTAACAAGCTGTCAGATTTCACCAATGTGAAATCCAACGGCAAGATCGCGATGAAGTTCGAGGACGACCATGCCGAGACCAAGCTGATCGACGTGCGCATCGCTGCGCCCGAGGATCATGTGATGCTGGTCACCGATTCCGGTCGCGCGATCCGCTTCCCGGCCTCGGATGTACGGGTGTTCAACAGCCGGGCCTCGGTTGGGGTGCGCGGCATCAAACTGCTGGGCGATGACCGGGTTGTTTCGATGGCGGTGATCCATCCGTTTGAGGCCACGCCCGATGAACGCGCTGCGTATCTCAAGATGCGTCGCGCCATGGCCGGTCTGGCTGATGATGCAGAACTGCCAAGCGAAGAGGAAGGCAATGCCAATGCGCAGCTGGGACAGGAACGCTATGCCCAGATGTCTGCGGCAGAAAACCTGATCCTGACCATCACCGCCAAGGGCCTGGGCAAGCTAAGCTCGTCCCATGATTACCCGGTGCGCGGTCGTGGCGGTATGGGTGTGCAGGCCTTTGACAAAGGTATGCGCGGCGGGCCTCTGGTGGCGTGCTTCCCGGTTGAGATGGAGGATCAGATCATGCTGGCCACCTCGACCGGTCAGTCGATCCGGGTGCCGGTGGATGGGATCTCGTTCCGCTCACGAGGCGCTGGCGGGGTCAATGTCTTCCGCACTGGCAAAAGCGAGGTGGTCGTCTCGGTCGCGCGCATTGCCGACCAAGAGGACGACGAGGACACCGATCCAGGAGAGACCAGCGACAGCTGATCCTTCTTCGAAAACCCAAACGCCGGCTTGTTCAAGTCGGCGTTTTTTTCAGGTTTTTCAATGCGTACGACCCCTTACCTACAGCAAATCCATTTCGAAGGTTTCTTGCGTTTTTTGCAGGTCGAATTGGGATTGACTGAGGAACAAATCCAAGACGCCCTTAAGGAACTGGATGGCCCGAAAGCGGTGGTCGCCTCTCGCGCCTATATCCTGGCCTATGACCATTTGGGCCGGCATGTGTCACAACTCCTGACAGCCCGGCAGCTCAAGGCGTTTGTGACGCAGAACGAAACTGTTCTCACGGACGATGAAGACCGGTTTTTCTTTGCGCGAAGCTTGCTGGAAACCGCCACGCTGACAGCCACGGAGCGGGCCCAAATTGTCACTGCAATGCCAGAGGATTATCAACCCAACCTGACAAGGTGGTTTGGATCAGACCGCACAAACCCGGTTTAAGCCATCCTCAACCCTTCTCTGCCAATCTTGCACCAGAGGAGACCGCAATGAACCTGTACACTTGCATGATCGATTTGAAGAATGATTCAAAGGCGCTGGCCTTTGCCCATGCGGTCGAACAATGGCTGGATCATTTGATGACCGCCGGGGTGATCACCCGTTGGCACCTCTATCGGCGCAAGCTGAACCTGGCGGCGGATTGCTATCGCGATTTCCTGTTGCAGATTGAGGTTCAGGATCTGGCCCAGCTCGACGCGGCCTTTAAGACCAGCGGCCAGCAGGATGATCATATCGAAACGCTCTATCGCGCCGTGCATGAACAGATTCTGTCATCTGATTTTGCCCTGTATCGCCCCTTCCCTGATGCGGAACGGGCGGAGCGTATGGCGCTGCTTTAGGATCTGGCCCCTAAGGAAAAGGGCGGGTTGCCCCGCCCTGCCCGTCACAGCTTGTATAGATCTTTGAACTTGCTCTCGAGGTAATCGAGCAAGGGAGCCTCGCTTGGTTCCGCTCCGGTCGCGTGCTTGATCGTCGCCTTGGCCTCACGCAGCCCGCCATGCTGCTGCAGGTTCTCTTTCAGCCAGCCGGTGGCGGCGCTGGTATCACCCTGTGCCAATTGGTCATCCAGATCCGGCACCGCCTTGCGCAGCGCGTCATGCAGGCAGCCCGCATAGACATTGCCCAGCGAATAGGTCGGAAAATAACCAAACAGCCCTGCGGCCCAATGCACATCCTGCAAGACACCGTTTGAGGGTTTGTCCACCGCGTAGCCAAAATCGGCAAGGAACCGGTCATCCCACGCCCCTTGCAGATCATCTACAGCCAGATCACCCTTGATCACCGCTTGCTCCAGATCGAAACGCAGCAGGACATGTAGGTTATACTGCACCTCATCCGCTTCGGTGCGGATATAACCGTTTTTGATCCGGTTCACGGCACCATAGAACGTCTCTTCGTCCGCGATCCCAAAGTCACCAAACTCATCACGCATCTGTTTGAACAACCACCCGGTAAAGGCGCGCGACCGGCCCAGTTGGTTTTCATAAATCCGGCTCTGGCTTTCATGCACTCCCATGGACACGCCAGACCCCAGCGGGGTCAACCGATAGGCCTGATCGATATTTTGCTCGTAACAGCCATGCCCCACCTCATGGATGGTGGAGTAAAAGCAGTTGAACGGGTCCAGCGCCTCGGTCCGTGTAGTGATGCGCACATCATTGCCACTGCCCGAGCTGAACGGATGCACAGCCTTGTCAACACGCCCACGGCGGAAGTCATAGCCAAAGGCCGCCGCCAGCTTTTCGGCCAGGCGCATCTGCCCCGCCTCGTCAAAATGGGTCGTCAGGCCCGGCAATTCCGGTTGTGCCAGAACCGCCTCCCGCAGGGCCACCAGACGCGGACGCAGGGCCCCGAACATGGCACTGAGCTCAGCCGCGGTTGCGCCCGGTTCGTAATCATTCAACAGGGCGTCATAGCTGTCGCCCCCTTGCGCCAAGGCCTGCGCCTCTTCTTTGCGCAGCGCGACAACCTCTTTCAAAGTCGGGGCAAAGGCGGCAAAATTGTCATCCGCCCGCGCCTCGGCCCAGATCCCATGAGATTTGGAGATCATGCGCGCCAGTTCCGAGGCCAACCGTTCAGGCACCCGCGAATTGCGCTCAAACGAGCGCCGGATTTCGCGCACTTGTGCCTGGGCGACTGGGTCCAAAGACGCCTCATCAATAGCGGCCAGCCACTCGCCAATTCGTGGATCGACACGGCGCTGATGCAAAATCCCCTCGATTGCCGCCATTTCATCGCTGCGCTGATCGGCGCTGCCTGGCGACATCATGGTTTCCTGATCCCAGCTCAGCCGGCCAGCGGTTTGGCCCAGGGCCTCAGTGTCACGCTGAAAGGCCATAAGATCGGTGTAAGCGTTCATATCACGCTGCTCCTCGGATGCTTTGTTCCACAGGGTAGCGGGCCGCAAACCGCGCGCGCAGGATCAATGCCCACAAAACCACTGCCCCCAATTGGTGCGCCAAGGCCAGATGCCATGGTGCGATATACAAGACCGCGACAATTCCCAGAACAACCTGCAAACACAACATGGCGAAAACCGCGTTGAACCTGAAACGTGTATCTGCATTTGCGGACAGTCGCGCACGACGCCAGGTGATGAAACCGTAAATCAACAATAAATATCCAAGTACACGGTGAACGAATTGAACCAACCCAGCGTTCTCGAAAAAGTTGCGCCAAATCGGCTGAATGTCAAATGCTTCTGGCGGCAGGATTCCGCCTGCCATCAGCGGCCAATCGTTAAAGGTTCGCCCCGCATCAATACCGGCCACCAAAGCCCCGACCAGGATCTGCAAAAACGCAAAATGCATCAGCCCGGTGGACATGCCAAACAGCTTGGCTTCGCTCAAACGCCGCGCCTGCATGAGCTCGCGCTCTTCGCGACCCAGGCTGTAAACATACCAGGCGATAAAGCCCAGAATGACAAAGGCCAGCCCCAAATGGGTCGCCAACCGGTAAGAGGCAACATCGGTCATCTGCCCCGTCAGGCCCGAGGCGACCATCCACCAGCCAACAGCCCCTTGCAAACCGCCAAGCACGCCAAGGCCCAACAAACGGCCCGTCCAGCCTGTCGGAATACGTTTCGCTGCCAGGAAACCAAAAAATCCGAGCGCCCAAACCAGGCCAATCACCCGGCCCAGCTGACGATGTCCCCATTCCCACCAATAGATGAACTGGAATTCAGACAAGGTCATGCCCTTATTCTCCAGCGCGTATTCCGGAATCTGTTTGTATTTCTCGAATTCGGACTGCCAGGCCTCTGCGCTCATCGGGGGCAGCGCACCAGTCACGGGGCGCCATTCGGTGATGGACAACCCGCTATCGGTCAACCGGGTCAACCCGCCCACGGCAATCATCACGACCACCAGCGCAAAAAGCAGCATCAGCCAGATACGGATCGCCCGCCGCGCCCCGCGTTTGCCCGCATCAATCATCCCGCCTGTCGGTTCGGCTGGCTTGCTCTGAGCCTCGCTCACATCTTCAAACAGCTTGCGTTTTTCAGCCATGTTTCTTCTCCATTTGCGCGAGACACTAGTGCTGGAGTGCACTGGCTTCAACCTCAACAGGGATGCGTTTCTGCGACGCGGTCTAGCGTTTCCCGCTTCCACAGAAACGCCGATCTAAGACCATGCCTTCAGCGCTCTCATGACATTGGCGAAACGCTGTTTCAGCGAAAATTGGATGGGCTAGAGGGTAAGGAATACCTTGGTCAGACTTTCCAGACTTAGCCGCCCCACCCCAATCATGTAGGTTGAATGCAGAAATTACGACAACAGCAACACAGACTTTAGCCAAGGACCTACAAAATGAAAAAGCTTCTGATTTCCGCCATTATCGCCGCCACCGCCATGGGCGCAACTGCCGCAACTGCCTCCACCGCCTGGATTGAAAAAGGCGTCAAGCTGAACGCACGCTCCGGCCCAGGCACCTATTACAAGGTGATTGGCACCTTCCACCCTTGCACCAAGATCCACGTTGTGGGCTGGAAAAACGGTTGGGCCAAGGTGTCTTACAACCACCACTACTACTGGGTGTCCGGCAAGTACCTGCAGAACCATTCCTGCAACCACTACGTGAAGCCGAAGAAAAAGCATTACGGCCACAGCCAGGGCTACAAGCATTACTAAACCTACCTGGCCGGGGTCTCCCCTCCCTAACCCGGCACAGCCTTGGACCAGCCTTTTGGCTGGTCCTTTTTCGTTCGACAAACCGTTATGAGCGATCTTTCCAGCGTACAATCTGGCGCATCATACCGTGCAGCATCTGCACATCCGCGCGTGTCAGTGGCATCCGGCTCCACATATTGCGCAGATTGACCTTCATACTCTCGATCTTGTGTTCCGGATAGAAAAAGCCCGCCTCTTCCATCCGCTCCTCATAATGTTTGGCGAGATGTTCGATCTCCTGACCATTGGCCATTTCGGTGCCTGCCAACACATCAACCACCGGCTCCGCCTCGGATGTGGCGCGCATCCATTCGTACGCACAAAGCAACACACATTGCGCGAGGTTGAGCGAGGCATATTCCGGATTCACCGGTACGGAAATGATCGCATTGGCTTGCGCGATGTCGGCATTTTCCAAACCGGCGCGCTCCGGGCCAAACATCACCGCCACTTTCTGTCCTTGCGCGATTCGTGCCCGCGCCTCTTTCATCGCCTGTTCCGGCGTGTAAACGGTCTTGGTCAGATCGCGCGGCCGCGCCGTTGTTGCAAAGGTAAAGGTGCGATCCTCCAACGCGCCGGCCAGATCATCGCTCAGCTGGGCGGCATCCAAAACCCGACCAGCCCCCGACGCCATGGCAAAGGCCGCCTCGCTGGGCCAGCCGTCTCTTGGCCCGACAACCCGCATCTGTTCCAGCCCGAAATTCAACATCGCCCGCGCCGAGGCCCCGATATTCTCACCCATTTGCGGGCGCACCAAAACAAAGGCCGGCTGCGCGTTTTCAGACACCATGTCGCTCTCCTTCAATCGGCCTCATGCCCTAGGCCCCCAGCCGGTTTTGCGCAAGCCCGTCTTTTTGTTCGACCCTGTCTTCTTCTTGGCAAAAATATCCCCGCCGGAGGCATCCGCCCCCTATACTGGGAACAAAGATAAGGAGTGACACGATGCCCTATGATGAAGGCCATGCCACAGTGATGCGCGACGATCTCATGGCGGCGGGCGAATTGCCCGGCCATGAGGAAAAGCGCATGTTTGGCGGGCTCTGTTTCCTGAGTTTCGGCAATATGGTCTGCGGCGTTCACAAAGGCGGCGGCATGTATCGCGTCGGCCCGGATCGCTATGAAACAGCCCTCGCCCTGCCCGGCGTCAAAGAGCTGGGTTTCACAGGTCGCCCGATGAAAGGCATGGTCGAGGTGGACGAGGATGTGCTTGCCGATGACGACACTCGCCAGAAACTGACCGAGCTTGCCATGGCTTTTGCCGCCACACTGCCCCCTAAGCCAGCCAAGAAGCCCAAGGCCAAATCCTGATGGTCAAATCCTGCGTGACCGGCTAAAACATCCGTCAAAGCAAACGCATAAGAGTTCGAAATGGCAGATCAGGACCTCCCGCAGATTTATCTCACCACGCCACCGGAATTCGATCTGGGCAGTTTCCCTGCCAAGCTCGAAACGGTTCTGCAAGGTGCCGAAATCGCCTGCCTGCGCCTCAGCCTTGCCAGCCATGACGAAGATCGCCTGACCCGCGCCGCTGACGCCATTCGCGATGTCGCTCATCGCGCCGATGTGGCCCTAGTCATCGACACCCATGTCGTTCTAGCCAAACGTTTGGGGTTGGACGGGGTGCATTTGCTGGATGGCGCGCGTTCGGTGCGCAATGCCCGCAAGGAGCTTGGCCCCGATGCCATTGTCGGGGCCTATTGCGGCCAATCCCGCCATGACGGAATGAGCGCGGGCGAAAATGGCGCTGATTACGTCTCCTTCGGGCCGGTTTCCGGGTCTTTGGGCGATGGCGAACTGGCCGGTCACGAGCTTTTTGAATGGTGGTCGCAGATGATCGAAGTGCCCGTAGTGGCCGAAGGCAATGTGACCTTGGATCAAGTAAAAACGCTCTTCCCGGTCACCGATTTCTTTGCCATCGGAGAAGAGATCTGGGCCACGGATGACCCGCTGGCAACTCTAAAATCTCTTATCTCTTCAATGCGTTAAGCGGGATCTTTCTGACCGTTTTCAAACCCCTGTCGCACCTGCGCCTCCAACGCGGCCGCCAGCGCTTTGCGGTTTTCAAACGCATCGACGCGCACCGGGTCATGAAAGGTCAGCGTGACCGAACCTTGCCGCGGTTGCGCAAGCAACTGGATCAAAGACGGGCCGAAATCCATATCGCCCCACCAGCCATAAAATCGCGGGTCTTGCCCCTTTGGCGCTTTGTAGATCACGCTGACCGGCTGCACCTGCAATTCATGCTCTAATCGCGGCGAAAAGAACGCCGCAAAAAGCGTTGTTTTAAAAGGCAAAACCCGGCGGCTATCGGTGGATGTGCCTTCGGGAAAAAACAACAAACGATGTCCATGCAGCAAGCGATCTTCGATGATCCGCGCGTGTTTTTGCGCCTCTCTCCGGTCCCGATTGATGAAAACCGTGCCCGTCGCCCGCGCCAGCCAGCCGATCCCGGCCCAACCGGCCACCTCGGCCTTGGAGACGAAATAGACATTCTTGCGGCTGTTAAGCACAAAGATATCCAACCACGAGGCATGGTTGGCCACAATCGCCCCCGGCCCGATCATGCGCGGCCCGCTGGCCATCAGGCGCAGCCCCATGACCTTTAGTGTGATCCGACACACGGTTTGCGTGATCCACGGTGTCACCGGACGGTCCATGCCGAACAAAGGGCGTTCTACCAGCCGCAGCGCCAGCAACAACAAGAGCCCGCCAAAGATCACCACCAGCAGGATCGGCACCCGGATCGCCACCAGCCCCCAACCCAAGGGTGAAATCCGCACGTCAGGCGGGCGGTCGCCCGGATCCCATGTCGGGCTCATGCTTTACCTTCCTTAACGTAGAGCTGTTTTTGCCGATCCGTCATGCGCGCCGTGTCCATGACCAAACAGACATCTGTCGTGTTGAAGTCATGATCGACAAAGGCCCCATCGCCAACACAGCCGCCCAGACGCAGATAGGCCTTGATCAATGGTGGGATATTCAACATCGCCGCGCGCCGGTCGATATCCGCCTCCGGTATCAAATCCATGCTTTGATAGGTCCGCGCCCTGACCCGCAGCTCCTCGGGCACCAGATGGCGATGATGCAACAAAGACAGAGACTGCGCCAAGGGCGCAATATCCGTGCCATGGAAACTGGCCGTGCCAAAGAGAATTTCGATCTCATGCGTCAGGACATAATCCGCCAGACCCTGCCAGAGATGGAACAATCCGGTCCCCCCTCGATAATCCGGCGCAACGCAGGAACGTCCTAATTCCAATAGCTTGCGGCCACTTCTTACCAAAGGTTCCAGATCATATTCATCCTCGGAATAGAACTGCCCGGCCGCCATGGCCTGATCTGCGCGCAGCAGACGATAAACCCCGACCACCGCGCCATCGCGATTATCATCCAGCAATAAAAGGTGGTCAAAAAACGGATCAAACCGATCCCGTTCCAAACGGTTTTCGTGATCCACCAGCGGGCCATCGCCCCCCAATTCCTCGACGAAAACCTCATAACGCAGGCGCTGTGCCGCCTTTAGATCCGCATCATCACGCGCCAATCGCGTGCGAAAGCTATCGACCTTGGCCACCATCATCCCATCCCGCGTTTCAGAACGTGTCTGCTTCTAGGCAGAGAGAAAAAGATTGGCAAGTTTGGCAACATGGTTAACTATTCAGAAACAGTTTCTCTGTACGTTAACCTTCGTAAACCGGGATCAAAACCACACGAGCGCCATCAATGACCACTTTGCCTTGTTCGCGGAAATTTACCGTAATGCGCCCCGCGATATTCGATTGGACCTGACCGGTTCCCCAATCAGGTTGATCGGGATGTGTCACCAACATGCCCGGCTCCAGCAAAGCGTTGAGATCGCTCATAACTACCCTCCTAATGTTGGAACACTAAATGCCCCATTCCAGTGAATCGCTAGCCACCCTTATCGGGTCGCGACTGTGTCACGATTTGATCAGCCCCATTGGTGCCATCCAGAACGGATTGGAGCTGATGTCAATGGCCGGTGCGGCCGATACCAGCCCCGAAATGGAATTGATCCAGGACAGTTGCGCCAGCGCCGCCGCCCGTATCCGGTTTTTCCGCGTTGCCTTTGGCAGTGCGTCCGACGGGCAAAAGATGAGCCGCAAGGAAACCGTCGCAACTCTTGCGGGGATTTGCAAAGGCACCAGGATGGAGGCGGAATGGCAGCCCCAAGACGACATGTTGCGCACCGAGGTGCAGCTGGCCTACCTTGCTTATCTCTGCTGTGAATCCGCCATGCCGACCGGTGGTAAGGTGACCATCGAAAACACAGCCGCGGGCTGGATGATCTCGGCCACGGGGCCGCGCCTGTCGGTGACATCCAACCTTTGGGAACATCTGAACGGAACCGCCGAATTGGCAGAGCTTGCCGCCAATCGGGTGCAATTTGCCTTGCTGCCGGTTTTGGCCGCCGATCGCGGTCTCAAACTGCACGCCGCCGCCAGTGAGGTTAAGTTGAGCCTGTCAATCAGCTGATCGACAGGCCCATACGGGTTAGCCCCGCGTTGTTCCATCACCCACGACCAGATACTTAAAGCTGGTCAATTGCGCCGCGCCCACCGGGCCGCGCGCATGCATCTTGCCGGTGGCGATGCCGATCTCGGCCCCCATGCCAAACTCGCCGCCATCGGCGAACTGGGTCGAGGCGTTGCGCATCAGGATCGCGCTGTCCAACCGCTGAAAGAAACGATCCGCTGCGGCATCATCCTCGGTCAGGATGCAATCGGTGTGGTTTGAGCCATATTGGCGGATATGGGCGATGGCCGCGTCGATATCGTCGACCACCTTGGCGGCGATGATCGTGTCGAGATATTCGCGCCCCCAATCTTCGGCGGTGGCCTCAGTTGTGCCTTCGATGGCCTTCAAGGTCTCGCCCGCACGCACCTCGACACCCGCATCCAGTAGCGCCTTGACCAGCCCCTGCCCGATCGTGTCAACCACATCGCGATGGATCAGCAGGCATTCTGCCGCGCCACAAATCCCAGTGCGGCGGGTTTTGGCGTTCATCACAACCGACAGGGCTTTGACCGGATCGGCGGCCTTATCGACATAGATATGCACGATGCCCTCAAGATGGGCAAAGACCGGCACGCGCGCCTCTTTCTGCACCAGGCCAACCAACCCCTTGCCACCACGGGGCACAATCACGTCTACGGTGTCTGTCATCGCCAACAGCTCGCGCACGGCGGCGCGGTCACGGGTCGGGATCAACTGGATCGCATCATCAGGCAGACCAGCCTCGCGCAGCCCCGCCACAAGGCAGGCGTGAATCGCGCCTGACGAGTGGAAGCTT
Organism: Tropicibacter sp. R15_0; assembly: GCA_017744045.1. GTDB lineage: Bacteria > Pseudomonadota > Alphaproteobacteria > Rhodobacterales > Rhodobacteraceae > Pelagimonas. The sequence goes on from JAGHRD010000002.1 coordinate 395,187, forward strand.
TCCGAGCCGCCGCGCAGGATCACCGCATTGCCCGATTTCAGGCAGAGCGCGCCCGCATCCGCCGTCACATTAGGACGGCTTTCATAGATCACGCCGATCACCCCCAAAGGCGTGCGCACGCGGCGGATATTCAAGCCCGAAGGCTGGTCCCATTCCTCGGTCACTTTGCCAACAGGATCGTCCTGCGCGGCAACCGCGCGCAAACCGTCAACGATGCCCTGAATACGGTCCTCATTCAGCATCAGGCGGTCCATCATCGCACCGGACAGGCCCTTTTCGCGGCCATAATCCAGATCTTTCGCATTGGCCGCGATGATGTCTGCACGCGCCTCCCAAACCGCATCGGCTGCGGCTTCGAGCGCTTTTTGCTTAACCGGGGCCGGGGCAAAGGCAAGCTCCGCTGACGCGGCTTTTGCGCGTGCGCCGATATCGGCCATGAGGGCGGGAATGTCTGTCAGGTCTTTCATGACGGCTTCCTTTGCGTGGTTTTGGTTTCGAACGTAGTGTTAATCTGTGCGGGTGTTTGCGTCTAGCTGCGGATCAAAACGCCCGTTTAAAGCGCCATATCATCGCGATGCACCAGCACCGCGCGGCCCGGGTAACCCAGCACCGCCTCGATCTCGGAACTGTGCCGCCCGGCAATGGCGCGGGCCTCGGTCGCCGTGTAGCGCGACAGCCCCTGCCCCAAGGTTTCTCCCGATGGGAGCTGAATGGCGACGGGATCACCGCGGCCAAAGCGCCCTTCAACGCCGCGCAATCCCGCCGGCAACAGCGATTTGCCCGAGGCCAGCGCGCGCGCCGCGCCTTCATCCACGGTCAATGCTCCTTGCGGTTTCATCGCGGAAATCCAGCGTTTACGCGCCGCATGCGGGTCCCCTTGCGGGGTGAACAGCGTATTCGCCGCCCCGTTTTCCAGCCGTTTCAGCGGATGTTCCTCGGCCCCATGCATAATGATCATCGCACAGCCCGAGGCCGTGGCGGTTTTCGCGGCCAGCACCTTGGTCTTCATCCCACCTTTCGAAAGGCCCGACCCGGCATCACCGGCCATGCCCTCAATCTCGGGTGTGATATGATCAATGATATCAAGACGCTGCGCTTTTGGGTCCTCATTGGGGTTGCCGGTATAAAGCCCGTCCACATCCGAGAGCAATATCAACAGATCCGCGCCGACCGTGGCCGCGACTTGCGCCGCCAGACGGTCATTGTCACCATAACGGATCTCATCGGTGGCGATGGTGTCGTTTTCATTGACGATGGGCACCGTGCCAAAGCCAAGCAGTGTCGACAGGGTTGCGCGCGAGTTCAGATAGCGGCGGCGATCGGCGCTATCCTCAAGCGTCACCAGCACCTGCGCTGTTGTCAGCTCATGCGGGGCCAGCGCCTCTTGCCAGGCGCGCGCCAGACGGATCTGGCCCACAGCTGCAGCGGCTTGGGAATGTTCCAGCGACAGCTCGGTCATGGGCAGGCCAAGAATGCCGCGCCCCAGCGCGATAGAGCCGGACGAGACCAGCACCACGTCACTGCCTTGCGCCTTAAGACCTGCAATATCCTGGGCGATGGCGCTCAGCCAAGCCTCGCGCAGCTCGCCGCTGTCTCGATCCACCAACAGGGCCGAGCCGATCTTGATGACGACCCGTTTTGCCGCGCTTAGGGATGCCATGTTTCTTCCTCGGCATCGGGATCAACGGGCTTTTCAGCCTCGCGCTTGGCCTCAACATGGGGGCGCAGGGCGCGCAGAACTTCGGTCACGCCTTCGCCAGAAGCACCTGACATCAAGAGGATATTTTCCGCCCCAGCCAGTTCCAGCTCTTCCTTGAGGAATTCGCGTTCTTCTGCATCCAGGGTATCGATCTTGTTCAAAACCGTGACGCGCGGCTTTTCGGCCAGTCCCGCGCCATAGGCTTCGAGCTCATTACAGATCGTCTGGTAATCCTCGATCAGCGACCCCGAGCTGCCATCGATCAGGTGCAAAAGCACCGCGCAGCGTTCCACATGGCCAAGGAAGAGATCGCCCAAACCGCGCCCCTCATGCGCGCCTTCGATCAGGCCGGGAATGTCGGCGACTACCATCTCTTTGCCATCGACCAGCACAACCCCAAGGTTGGGATGCAACGTGGTAAAGGGGTAATCAGCAATCTTGGGCCGCGCGTTCGAGGTTGCTGCGAGAAAGGTCGACTTGCCCGCATTGGGCAGCCCGACCAGCCCGACATCCGCAATCAGTTTCAGGCGCAGCCAGAGTGTGCGGTTGATTTCCTCTTGGCCAGGATTGGCCCGGCGCGGCGCCTGGTTGGTCGAGGTTTTGAAATGCAGGTTGCCCCAGCCGCCATTGCCGCCCTTGGCCAGCAACACACGCTGGCCGAGCTCGGTCAGGTCGGCAATCACGGTCTCCTCATCCTCGTCCAGGATCTCGGTCCCGACGGGTACACGCAACACAATGTCATCGCCATCCTTGCCGGTGCGCCCCTGCCCTTTGCCCGCCTGGCCGTTCTTGGCAAACCAGTGCTGTTGATAGCGGAAATCAATGAGGGTGTTGAGCCCATCAACAGCCTCGGCCCAGACCGAGCCGCCCTTGCCACCATCACCGCCATCCGGCCCGCCATATTCGATGAACTTCTCGCGGCGAAAGCTGATACAGCCATTCCCGCCCGCACCAGAGCGGATATAGACTTTGCAAAGATCAAGAAATTTCATCGGACGGGCTTTCTGTGAAGGATTGGCGCGGTGTAGCGGGGAACGGGCGGTGACTCAAGCGGGCTTGGCGATTTGCCACTGATCTTTTGACAGGGCAACACGTTCAATTGGCACCTCTTTCCCGTGAAAATAAGCATGGCGCATCAGGGTCTCTCCGGTCGGGGTAAAGCCCAGCTTGCCAAGCACGCGGGCCGAGCGGCTATTGCCACGGATCCAGCCCGAGCCGATTACCTCGCCCAGACCAGAGCCAAAGAACCAATCGACCATGCGTTGCCCGGCCGCGGTCATCACCCCGCGCCCCCAAGCCTGTTCGGCCAGCCAATAGCCAAGCTCGGGCAGATCGGGGCGGTCTGGGTCGAAGGACGCAGCGCTTTCGATGGAAATCACCCCAAGCAGATGCTCAGCCTCAATCACGCGAAACCCCGGATTTTCGGCAAAGCGGTCAATGAACCACTCTGCATCCGACAGCCCATAAGGACAGGGCACGCTGGTCAGCCAGCGATGCACATTGGGGTTGGCGACTTCGCGCGCAATCCAGTCAGCGTCAGCGGCACAGAGGGGCCGCAACTCAAAACGACCCATCTGATGCTCCGATTCAGGTCAGTTTCTTGATATAGGTCCAGGTCGGGACCTTGGCATTGCGCGACACACAGAAAGCTTCGGCATCGCCGATATATTCAAAGCCGCAATTCACCAGGACACGGGCCGAGGCCGGGTTATCCTGAAACACAGAGGCAAAGATCGCGTCATTGCCCATCGGATTGGCAGCAATCAGGGCCTCAACCGCTTGCGAGGCGGTGCCGGTGTTCCAGAATTGCGGCGCGACCCAATAGGCGACCTCGGATTGGTTGCGATCCATGCGTTTGAGCGTGATCGCCCCCATCACCTCGGCACTGCCGGTCTTGGAGGCATCCATGACCCAAACATCCTCGTCCCGCTCAACGGCGGTGACGCGATCAACCATGGCCTCAACCGCACCGGGCGGCAAAGGATGTGGGATCGTCGGGGTCATGCGCGCAACGCGTTCATCGCTGCAATAATGTTCCAGCAACCCGGTGTCAGACATCTGAACGGGGCGCAAATCAAACCGCTCGGTCTCAACCAAGGGCTGTTGCTGTAAACTATCCAGGCTCATCTGCACTCTCCTCTGTGCATTGCCTTTATCACTTAGGCATTTGGGTTCGGTTAATCGGCTTTTGTCGCCAGATTGTGACCGATCCACATGTCCTAAATGAAACAGGGGACCGGCGATGTGCCGATCCCCTGATTGTTTTTCAACCTCTAGGTCGGCTTATTCAGCGGCCTCCGCCACTGGCAGGACCGAAATAAAGGTTCGGCCCTTGAGGCCTTTGTGGAATTTGACCGCGCCTTCGACAGTCGCAAAGATGGTGTGATCTTTGCCCATGCCTACGCCTTCGCCTGGCCAAAACTTGGTGCCGCGCTGACGCACGACGATGTTGCCAGGAATTGCTGCCTGACCACCATACAGTTTTACGCCAAGACGACGACCAGCTGAGTCGCGACCGTTGCGGGAGGAACCGCCAGCTTTCTTATGTGCCATGTGTCTCTCTCCTTAGGCTTAGGCCAGGGTTTTGGCCTGGTCGACCCACTCAGGCTTGACTTTGGCACCGTCAAAGGTGTCCGCGTCAACAGCCGCCAGCTGGGCAAACGTGGTGATGCCGGCTTCAGCCAGCTTTTTGGCAGCGGCAGGGCCGACACCGTTGATTTGAGTCAGATCATCAGCGCCCTCGGCTGCGGCAGCAGCAGGAGCCGCTTTCTCAGCTTTCGGAGCCGCTGCAGGTGCATCTGCCTTAGGGGCAGAAGCCGCACCAATCGCCGCTTTGACGCCCGACTTGTCCGCACCGGCGGTGAGGATCTCGGTCACGCGCAGCAGGGTCAGCTGCTGGCGGTGGCCACGGGTCCGCTGCGAGCTGTGCTTGCGGCGACGCTTGACGAATTTGATGACCTTGTCACCTTTGATCTGGTCGATGATTTCGGCCTGAACACCAGCACCTGCCACAAAGGGCGCGCCAATGGTCGTGCTGTCGCCACCAACCATGAGAATGTCGTTGAACTGGACGGTTTCGCCCGCATCAGCAGCCAGCTTTTCCACGCGGAGCAGATCGCCCGCCTGAACCTTGTATTGCTTGCCGCCGGTCTTGAGTACCGCGAACATCGCGTGTTTCCTTTCTTTCCCGCGTCCTTCGGCCCCCGGAACCCCGGGCGTTCATGGCTGGATATCGGCAGTTCCCCACCTCAACCCGCGGACCATCAGGCCCTGGCCGCCTCGAACCGCGCGCCCCTTGGGGACGTTCGTTTCAACAAAAACAAAAGGCGGGGCGCATCGGCCCCGTCCTCGTGTGAGCGTGCATTACACAAAGGGCGGGCAAGTTGTCAAGCATGACCTCCAACTCCTGCTGGCCGCAAAAGGTGAGCTGACAGTTTCACGCCCAAGGCATGCTTGCCCCGATGGGCGATCGCGGCCCAGCCAAATCCGAATACCAAAGCCACCACTCCAAGGCGATGACATATCGCCTCATTTATGGTGCGAAACGCAAACACTGCGTTGTGGTTGAAAAAGCATTAAATTATGGTTCGCGGGAAAATTGTCTTTTGACACGACCACGCCATTCCAATCGGATCGTAAAACGATACAAAAGGCCTAAATCCATTCAAGGAATACGAGTTTGACCACTTATACTTTTAGCACTCAATACGTTAATTACGATCGAACAAGCCCGAATTACCTAGATTTTCAAGACGGCACGTTTTCCATCACGATGCCTGATGGGGTGGAGACGCTATCCTATGATTATATCGGATCATCGCACAGCACAGTTTACATAACATTTGACCCCGGCATTGAAAGCATCAACGTCGGTGTCGATAATCCCAGATACCTTCTGGTTCAGGTTGAATGGCCTGGGAGCTTCAACACTACGCAAAGTTCGGTCCTTTTGATCATGACCGGACGCGACAGCGTGACAAACCAACTGCAGGAAGCTGTTTCTGTCATTTCTGGCGCGCCCTTGCCCCCGATGGAAGACACGTCTGACTTTCAGGACTTCATACGGGAGACTGTTACCCGGGTTTCCCAGGTGGCCTCGTCACATCCGGTTGGGCCGGGTCAGACCATCGACCTCACAGACCTGCCTTATATTGCTGTCACCCATGACGACTACATATTGGGCGGCAGCGATCGGGATCTGCTGGAACAAGGTGCAGGCGACGACACGATCCTGGGACTGGAAGGAAGCGATACGTTACAAGGCGGCGCTGGCAACGACACATTGAACGGTGGCAGTGGCTTCGACTACGTAACCTATTCCGATTCAACGTCAGGTGTTTCGATCAACTTTCTGACCAACACCGCCACCGATGGCTTTGGTGGAACAGACACGCTTGTAGACATTGAATCCGCCAGAGGCAGCAGCCACAATGACACACTGACCGGAAACGACGACGGCAATGCCCTTTGGGGCGAAGCCGGAGATGATTTGATCATCGCGGGCAACGGTTACAACTACATTACCGGCGGTTCCGGCGACGACACGCTCAGGGGCGGGACGGGCCTCGATATCCTCGCCTACTCCGCCGAAGACGGACGCAACGGAGTCCTTGTAAACCTGATCACCGGCACCGCGACGGACAGTTACGGTGATACCGATAGTTTTAGCGGCTTTGAACAGGTCAGAGGCACCGAATATGACGACCATCTGATCGGAGACGCCAATAATAACGACCTGCGCGGCAATTCTGGCGATGACTCGTTAGAAGGCAATGGCGGTGATGATTCACTGTCCGGTGCCGATGGCAATGACACGATTCTGGGTGGGTTTGGGTTTGATACGATCACCGGGGGTTCTGGGGCGGATAGTATTGATGGTGAGGGCAATGCTGACAGCCTGATGGGCGGTGATGGCAATGATATTCTCATTGGCGGTGTCGGCACGGATCATCTCTATGGTGACGCGGATAATGACACCCTGTCTGGCGGCTCCGAGGCGGATCGGCTGTATGGCGGGGAGGGCGATGATGAATTGCGCGCCGGCTCCAATGTCGGGCTGACCGTGGACGGGCTCTTTGGTGGCGATGGCAATGACTCGCTTTATGGCGATGGTGGCTATGACCATCTCGAAGGCGGCGACGGCAATGATTACCTCAATGGCGGTGACCAGGCGGACAACCTCTATGGCGACGCAGGCAATGACTCGCTCTATGGTGGTCAGGGGCTGGACCGTATGTTTGGTGGTGACGGCAATGATCACCTCGAAGATACCCTTGATAATAATGGATTCTTTGGCGAAGGCGGCAATGACACAATGATTGCTGGCAACGGCAATGATCGCTTTTTCGGCGGGACCGGGAATGACATCATTTCAGCCGGAGGTGGCAATGACTCGATCTATGGCGGCGCGGGTTTTGATACGATCATTGGCGGCGCGGGCAATGACGTCATGCGCGGGGATTTCAACGCCGATACCTTTGTCTTCGAAGACGGGCATGGCGCGGATACGATCCAGGATTTCGACACGAACACCAACCTGGAACAGATTGATTTATCGGGCGTTTCCGCGATCTCCAACGTCAATGACCTGAACCTCGGATCGGCCACATCCGGCGCGGCGACGCAGGTCGGTGTGGATGTGGTGATCGACACGGGCGGCGGCAATTCCATCCGTCTGACCGGGGTGAATATCGCCGATCTTGAGGCAGGCGATTTCATCTTCTGAGGCCAAATTAACGCAGCGCCCGCTGCCCGGTAACGGAGCGGGCGCTGATTGAGCAACGGGGCAATTCGTACAAAACGCCGCACGCTTGGGGGAGATTGCCCCCTGCCCTTTCACGCCAAATCCGGGGCCCCGGATCAAGCCCCCCACCCAATCTGTCCGATTCTGCCTGAATTTAGCAGAGATTGCCCTGTGCTCCGGTTTCTCCGGCCAGAAAGTGGGTTAATTTTGGTTAGGGATGGTTAAGGTGGAAGGGAATGGCTGTTTGCAGCCCGAAGCGGTCATAGGATTTGCGCGCAGCTAAGACCGCTGTGAGCCCAAAAGTACCGGATGCTGCACGACGCATGAATGGCCGCAAAAGGCCTTCGGTACTTCAGTCCCTACGCTCAAGCTCTTGACTGACCGACCGACGGTCAGTATTAAGAACGCGAAACGGAGACTCGCCTTGGCACGGATCGTCAAAGCCCCAGAAGAACGACGCGCGGAGATCGTCGAGACAGCAGGCCGGCTGTTTCGGCAGCATGGTTATGCGAAGTGCTCGGTGGAGATGATCATTCGCGAGATCGGCGTCGCCAAGGGGACGTTCTATTACTATTTCAAGTCGAAGCCCGACGTCCTTGAAGCCATCGTGGACAAGACGCTCAGCCAAATCGTGGAGATGGCGAAAGGCGTTGCAGACGAGCCATCGCTATCTGCGATGCAGAAGATGGAGGCGTTGCTGGGCAACAGTCACATCGGCGACGACGACAGCCTAGAAGTGGCGGAGATGCTGCATCTTCCCGAGAACCGGGAACTGCACGAACTCACCAATATTCAAACCGTTCTCCAACTCTCGCCAATCCTCGCTCAGATCGTTGAGCAAGGCATCAGCGAGGGCGTGTTTGAGGTCGATAGACCTTTGGAGACAATCCAGTTTCTTTTCACCGGCGCCCAGTTCCTGACGGACGGGGACATGTTCGGGTTCAGTGAAGCCGAACTTCGCGCGCGCCGCTTGGTGACGCAGACAATCATTGAAAAAGCACTCGGCGCGACGCCGGGAAGCTTTGACTTCATGAACCCCATCCGGGCCGTGGAGTAGAGGCAGGAGCAGGGAAACACATCTCAACAATTGGGGGATTATCCCATGGCAGATTTTGCTGCACCAACCCGGACCTTCTGGGTCCCATCCTATGCGCTGATCGGTTTCTTCGCCCTGACGTTCGCCATCACGTGGGGCGTCATCGGTATGTACATAGTGGCGCCCGACTGGTCGTCCTCGACGTTCGGGGAGATCAGCGGATCGCACCCGTTCTTCTTCCTCGCTACGTGGGCACCAGCGATCTCGGCTTTTGTGCTTGTGCTCTACTTTGGCGGTGTCGCAGGCCTCAAAGCCTATCTATCCCGGCTCTTCCTGTGGCGACTGTCGTCGCTTTGGGTGGCCTTCATCCTGATCGGCATCCCTGTGGTCTTCATGATCGGGTCGTCTCTCAAGTCGGGCCCGCTCATCGCTCCTCTTCCGCCCGAAGGCGTGGGCCCAATGATCGCCATTACATTCATGATGCTCTTCTTGGGTCCGATTGAAGAGTTTGGCTGGCGCGGAGTGGCACAACCTATCCTCCAACGCCACATCGCACCGCTTTGGGCGGGAATGGTCATTGGGACCATCTGGGGCGTCTGGCATCTTCCGGCATTCTTCCTGTCCGGCACAGTTTTTGCAGGCTGGAACTTCTTCCCGTTCCTGATTGGCAACATCACGCTGGCGGTCCTTGTGACACCGATCTGCAACTCAAGCCGTGGAAGCCTCCTTTGGCCAATGCTGTTCCACTGGCAGTTGATCCTTCCGATTTGGCCGGATGCGCAGCCCTATGACACGTGGCTTCTTTTGGTCGTGGCGTGTGTTGTGGTCTGGTGGAACCGTGAGACCATGCTGTCGCGGACCGGCGCTGCAATCGAGGTCATTCCCGGGGACGGGAGGGTAGGCCAATGATATCCCACTTTCGTGTAACTGCGGCCCTTTCTGCATGCGTCTTGTTTTTTGTCCAAGCCGCGAGCGCGGACCCGTCTGACCCAGACGCAGACGTGCAGGCCCTGCTGGAAACCTTCCACGAAGCCTACGGATTTCCGGGTGTGACAGTCGCCTATGTCGCCGCTGACGGGAACGTTCGAAGCTTTGCCGTGGGCTTCTCGGACGTAGAGGGGGGCGTCCCGATGGCACCTGAAACCCGCATGCTGGCTGCCAGTGTAGGCAAAACCATCTGGGGCGCTCTCGTTCTTTCACTTGAGGCGGATGGGCTGATCAACAGGTCCGACTTGTTGTCAGACTATCTCGGCGACAAGCTTTGGTTCGCCCGCGTCCCGAACGCAGATGACATGACAATCGGTCATCTGCTCACACACACATCCGGTCTGCCGGATCACGTTCACATGGACGGAGTTGCAGCCGAGTTGATGGCGCTGGGTCGCGCGGACACGTTCGATCCAACAGAGTTGGTCTCTTTTGTCTTGGACGAGCCTGCGCTCTTTGATGTCGGGACAGCATGGAGCTACTCCGACACCGGCTACATTTTGCTTGGCTTGGCCATGGAGGCCGCGACGGAAGCAAGTGTGTTCGAGCTTGCCGCTGAACGCCTGCTCTTGCCCTTGGGCCTCACGGCTACGGTTCCATCGGACACAACAGCCCTCGAAGGCATTGCCGTAGGATATACCGTTGACGACAATCCGTTCGGTCTTGCACCGCGTACGATGAATGAAGACGGTCGTCTAACGTGGAACCCTGTAGTTGAATGGACAGGCGGTGGATTTGCGTCCACCTCAACCGACCTTGCTTTATGGGGACATGCGTTGTTCGCCGGCACCGCGATAGACGCGGACTATCTTAGCACTTTGTTGGACGGGGTGGTTGTCAATCCGGATGCCCCCGGCGTGCTCTACGCTGCTGGTATTGCGATCTATCAGGAGACACGGCGCGGTCCAGTCTACGGTCACGGTGGCTGGATTCCGGGCTATGTCTCAAGCCTCCGGCATTATGCGGACCACGACCTCACGATTGCGTTCCAGATCAATACCGACGTTGGTGTCGTGGACGATAGCACTGATCTTGTTCCTGCATTGGAGGCCGCCTTAACGGATGCGCTTATCGGGCCCTCGGCTGACTAGCGGCACATCCAACTGGTAAGTCGTGTTCCTCGATTGCGGACATTAGCCAACATGTGCCTAGCGGCAGCTTTGTCCGCATGGTGGACAGTGAGGCATAGACTTTGCAAACTCCACTTTCTGCGCATCGCCGCCATTCCCCCCTGCCCTAAAGATCTTGCCCTTGCATTTGGCGGGCGGCGGCTAGGCCCAGGGCGTAAGAGATGTCGTCATACATTTTGTTGAACCCGGCAAAGAGGGCGCGGTTGAGGGCGCGGCCTTCGGGGCTGGAGGAGAAGGCGACATAGGCGTCAAGCTGTTCAGCCTCCAACGGGTCATAGGCCAGCATCAAAAAGCCATAGATCCATTCGCGGGTGTCATTGCGCGTCTCTTCTTCCTGCGCCCAGACATCCGATAGGATCTCGCTCTCGCTCATCTCGAAACCGCCGCCATCGACCATGCCGCGATAGAACTGGAAGGAGGCATTGAGGGCCCCGGTGACATTGGCTTCGATCAGGTCATTGGCCTCGATAAAGGCGGTGACACCGGCGAGATCCTCGTCGTCGGTTTCGTAATAAGAGGCGCGCGCCGCCTGTTCGACCGCATCATCGATCATCGCCTTGCGGGCGCGCAATTCCAGGGCGACCACCTCTTGTCCAAGGTCGGAGGCAAAGAAGGTCAGCAAGGCAGCGGTGTCGGCATCGCCCAGCGAGTCGCCAAAATGCTTGCGCACCACGGCCTCCATCTTGTCGATGTCATAGATCTGGTCGAGCAGCGCCTGCCACTGCGCATTTTCACCACTCGCAAACATATCGGTGGCCATGTCCTGACCATAGGCCACGCCCTCCTGGCGCATGATAGAAAGCAATTCATCCAGTTGCAGCGCATCCAGCACCTGATCCGAAGGCGCAACCTGGGCCCTAGCGGGATCCGGGGTGAGGATGGGCACAATCAGGGTCAGGGCAACAAGACAGACGAAAAAGCGGCGCAGCATTGCGGTATCCTTTGATAGGGTCCCTCTAACGGTAGGCCCCATGGGCGGGATTTCCAAGGGGGCAGCGCCTTGATGAGCGGATTGTGTAAATTTCGGGTTGCAACGGCCCGCTCTGCGGTCTAAACGCCCCTTCACCAAGACCCCCGCGGAGAGGTGCCGGAGTGGTCGAACGGGGCGGTCTCGAAAACCGTTGTGGGTGCAAGCCTACCCAGGGTTCGAATCCCTGTCTCTCCGCCAGAACACCCAACAAAACAACGGATGTTCTCACGCTCCGCCTCTTTGCGTGCCAAAAAGCACTGCAAACTTGAGGGCGGTCGAAAGAGGTGGCCCGCCGATCGACGCTTAGATCGCGTCAAGATGGTGCATCAGTTTTTCCACCAGTTCCGGCGCATAGGCACGGCGCTCAAACATGTCCCTAATGTCCGGCTCCTGTTCCAACAGCAGCGCTTTCATCTCTCGGGCCAGCGCTGCATCGCCTCGATGGGCGTGGCTGATAGCCAGCGCGACCACATAGAGACTGTTGTTTGTCAGCCCGCGGAGCGCCAGCCCCGCCTCGGCCGCGCGCGCCATGTCGTCTTTGCCAAGATAGGCCAGAAAATACCCGAAATCGCGCCATTTCAGCCCGCCGGGGATAAACATGCTCGACCGGTCGAACAACGCCAGCGCCTGGTCATGTTCTCCTATATAATTGAGCCGCGCCGCGAAACCACCCAATGCCTCGCCGTCAAACGGGTTTATCTCGATGGACCTTTGGCCCGCCGCGATGCCTTCCTGAACCGCGCCAGTCGCAAAAAGGACGGTCATTAGCGTATAATGGGCCGTGGCGTCGAACCGATCCAGCGAAACCGCGTCCCGCGCCGCCTGTGACGCGCGGTCAAGCGCATTGCCCGGCAGCAGGTTGCGCTGGTCGGAATGCTCTTCACGGGTCAAAAGCGCCAGATCGACCTTAAGCCTCGCCGAGTTATGCCCCTGATCCAGACGATTCATGATGCAGTCCCGCGCCTCAAGATGGGCCGCGTCCGTCTGGTTGCTGAAATAGGCTTCCGTAAGCTTGGAACAGGCCATGTCACCACCTGCTTCACCCCGCCGCTTGTAATCGGCCTCCATGACACCGTTTCGGGCAAAAGTCTTGCCCAGCCAGATCCGAAACGGGGAAAGCTCGTCCGCGTCGGACAGCGCGCCAATCTCCTGCGCTCCGAAATTCGCCGAGACGATAACCTCGCCGCTGGCTTCATGCACGAACTGAGCTTTGACCACAGCGCTGCTTCCATCGAAGGTCAGCGCATAGGTGCCCGTTTGACCCGGTTCCAGTACCGCGAAGTTCCGGAACCGAGACAGTGTCTCAAGCGCGACTTTCTCCGCATTACGCACCGCACCGCTCACCGAGGCCACACGCACCTTTGGCTCCCCTTCACCTGGGTCTGGCGGCTCGGCGAGCACAAGCCAGCCCACAGCAACAAGCCCGATCCCCAAGAGCGTCAGCCCAACGCCCCAGGCAACCCGACGCCTGCTGTGCGCAACGCCCCCGGTCGCCTCATCCCCCGCCAAAGCCACCGCCACTGCGCGGCGCTCGAACACCGGGACATAGGTCCCCTTTGGAATACGGATACAGACCTGCGCCTCTGCCCCTGTTGTGGCATAATGGTGATCCAGAATATCACGCAAACGTTTCATCTCGACCCGCACTAGACTGTCTTTGGACGGGTCAAACGACGCCCCCCGGCCAAAGATATCCTGGGCAATGGTCAGCGCCTTGATGCCCTGTGCGCGTCCCTCAACCACCTCCGTTACAACATATCCCAGCAACCGCGCGGCATTGGACTGTGCCTCCAACCCGGAATCACGCAAAAACGACGTCAGAGCATCTTTCATCTCCGTTTTCGTAACGGACTGTTTCAGAACCGTTTCTTTAGCCACGCCGTTTCCCACTCCCCGTTACAACGCATGTTACAACGCACCACGCCTTTGACGGCAATGTTTTCTTTGCGCATGCCCCTGCCCTGACCCGGCATCCTTCCGCCGTGTCATGTAACCCATTTCGCTCAAGACAAGAGATCGTAGGCATGGACGAACAGAGGAAAACAGGGAAACGCTGCCATCGGGCAGCTATGAAACGTGCCTGACGCCATGGCCGAAGCCCCCGTTTCCAAGAGTTACGGCATCGCCCCAAATCCCAGCGAAACAACTTCAATGAATCCCTGACCCGGCTCTGGGCCCGCGCTCAGGTGATCGCGATAATGAATTGCGAGGAAAACACCATGCCTATTGGCAAACAGACCAAACACAGCGACTGTGCGAACCGTTGCAAACTGCTGTTGATCGGCTTCAAGCAACAGCAAGAAGCCGAAATAATCGCTAATCTCAGCTCCACGGATTGGTTGATACTGCCAGCCATTAACGATGCCCATACGACTCAACTGGTCACGGAAATCCGGTTCGACTTTGTCCTGATCGACGTCGACGGCGTCGAGCGGTTTGCGCCTGAACTTGTCGCGGACCTGCGTGCCGAGGGTGCCCTGAACCAACTGGCGACAATCCTTGCCCACAGCGACTTTATGCTGCCTGCCTTCCGGGAACAGCTGCTCCATTGCGGCGTCGACGGCTTTTTCGCGCTGCCCATGGAAACCGGCAACTTGCTGGCCGCGCTCACCGACGCCGCGGTCAAACGTGCCCTTGTCGAGCGCTCCGGCACTTCTCAACAGGGCGAAGCACGCTTCTGACAGTGCCCCGGGTCCCGGCCGCCAAACGCGCTCCAGGCAGAATGCGTTAGCCGGTCCAGCTTGGGATCGGCCTAACCGGATGAAAGCAAGCTTCGAGTTCCGGGTTCCCAAGACAAGCCTCGTGGGTCTTGCCGTTACCGGTACATGACGTTTTCTTTTGACGGAGTGGGCAAATCTTCCTAGGTTGGAATGTGTTAATGTTTTCTCTCAGGTGGACACAGGCACGAAAGCATCCTCACCATGCCGATAGCGCGCAGGATACTCCCAGAGTTCGGACTGACTTTCGTCCGCTACTTTGGTGATGTCACTGTCAAAGAGAACCTGGACTGCTTTCTCGGCTATATCGATGATCCGCAATTTGACCCGAACTTCCATGTGCTGGTTGATCAGGAATCCTGCACATTGTCCGAGGCCACCTATAGCGAGATGCGCAGGTTGGCCTATTGCCTCCAGCCCTATTACAAAGCCCGCGGGCGGGCGTCGCGTACGGCGTTATATGGGCCGACTGATGTCCAGTTCGGCATTTCGCGCTTGTATGAATCCGTCTCCGAAACCTATGTGGATCGGGATGTCGGCGTTTTTCGCACACAAGAGGAAGCGTTGGCGTATCTGGGCTATGACCCGGAGGATCAGGAACTGTTCGACACGCTTTGGCATAGTGCACTCCAATTCAAATCAGGGACGTAGGCTCTGTTGACAAAAGGAAACCATACAGGTTCGCAGGCGATCCGGGTATTTTGGCGCCATGACAGGAATGCGGTTCCGGGTGACCAGGGTCTGTTGACATTCACCCTTCGGCACCAGCGCGAGACCCATTTTGCCCCTGACGAGGCGATTTGGCCGCAGCGATCTGACCGATCGTAAGGGCAAGTCAACGAAGACAGAGGCAAAATGGGCCGCGCCGCTTGCGGTTTCGCAAAAATTGCCCACTACTGCGTTATTTGAGCTTGCAGTAGATCACTACTCCTGCGCTCAAATTCCTAAAACTGAGCAATTTTTGACTGAAACTGGTGCTGAAGGCTGAATGTCAACAGACCCTAGGGTCAGGACGCATTGATGCGCCCCTGGCTTATCTGTCTTTCGCCTATCAACCTTTCATCCGCGCACCCTCTGGGTCAAAGAGCGGACCCGTGATCAGCGTCGCGTCAAACATCTTGCGGGCGATGTCGATCTGGACGGTGGTGCCGTTGGCAACAGGGGTTTTGATATGGCCAAGGGCGATGGGGGCATCGACGCGGTGGCCATAGGCGCATGAACTGGTTTGGCCGATGATGTCTCCGTTGAGATAGATCGGTTCATGGCCCAAAGGCACGGCGCTTTGATCCGCCAGTTTAAGCGACACAACCTGCGAAACGGCTCCGGCGGAGCGGCGGGTGGCCAGGGCTTTGGCCCCGATGAAACCGCCGCCCTTGCGGGTGGCGAAATCAAGCCCTGCTTCGATCGGGGTCACATCACCATCAAGCTCATGCCCCATGGCGCAGAAGCCCTTTTCGATGCGCATGGAGGTCTGAGCATAAAGCCCGGCGGGCTTTGCCCCGGCCCTGGTGAGGGCGTGATAGATCGCGGGGGCATCCGAAGCCGCCATGGTGAGTTCCCAACCCGCCTCGCCCACATAGGATAGGCGCGCGGCGCGCACATCCTTCTCGGCAAGCCGGGCGGGAGTGTGTTTGAAATAACCAAGCTCTTGCAGCTCTGGCGCACCGCAGTCTGCGGCAATCCGTGCCGCCTCAGGCCCCATTAGGCCCAGAACTGCATAACTTTCGGTCCTGTCGCTTAGGGTGACATCAAAGCCATCGGCATGGCTGCGGAACCAGGCCAGATCGCGTTTGATCGCGTTGGTGCCAACAAAGAGGCGATAGTGATCTTGGGCCAGACGCTGGGCGGTGATGTCGGACTCAAACGTGCCGCGGTCATTCAACACGGCGGTGTAGATCACCGAGCCGGGTGCACGGCCCATGAAACCGGCGCAGGTTTTGAGCAAGAACGCCTCGGCATCCGGGCCGGTAACGTCGATCTTACCAAAGGATGAGGCATCAAAAATCGCGGCGCTTTCATGGGCGGCTTTGACCTCGGCTGCGACTTGGTCGAACCAATCCGGACGCTCAAATGTCAAACGCGGCTCGGCGGTTTTGCCGAAATAGAGCGGGCGTTCCCAGCCATAGAACTGCCCCATATGCGCCCCTGCCCTTTTGTAATCCTGCTCAAGCGGCAAGGCACGCAGGTTGCGCGCCGTCGCGAGCTGTTTGCCGGGAAAGGCGATGTCGTAATGGGTGCCCAGGATCTCGGGCGCGCGGGCCATGAGGTGGTCGATGGAATTGAACACCGGGGCAAAGCGTTTCGCGTCCGCTTCACCCAGATCATAGGCGGTGTGGCCATGCACAATGCAATGGGCCAGGTTCATCCCTGCCCCGCCGCCCGAGGCGATGCCGACCGAATTCATGCCACAGCCAAGGAACAGCCCCTTGGTTTCGGCGGTTTCGCCCAGCATGAACGTGCCATCGGGCGTAAAGCTTTCAGGGCCATTCAGCAGCATCTTGACCTCGGCGGTTTCCAATGCGGGCAAGCGGTGCAGCGCGTTCATCATCATGGGTTCGAAATGATCCCAATCCTCGGGCAGCAGACCAAATTCAAAGCTTTCATCCAGAATGCCCGGCGCGATGGGTTTGCCCATGGGTTCGAAACAGCCAACCAGCAAGCCACCGGAATCGTCGCGGATATAGAGGTGGTTGTCATGGTCCGACAGGGTTGGCGTGTTGCCGGTGATGCCCTCAATCGGCTTGGTCAGCAGGTAGAAATGTTCGCAGGCCAGAGCCGGCACCTCGGCCCCCGCCATGGCCCCGATCTCGCGCGACCAAAGCCCGGTGCAAAGCGCAATAGCGTCACACATGATGGTGCCTTGAGTGGTTTCAACACCCCGCACCCGGCCATTTTCCGTCAGAATGCCGGTAACGCCGGTCTCTTCAAAGATCTTTGCGCCCAGCCCCTTGGCCGCTTTGACCAACGCCGCGCAGACATCCGAGGGCGAGACGCGCCCGTCATCGGGGGACCAGACCGCGCCGAGCACATCATCGGCATTCATCAGCGGCCAGCGTTCCTTGGCCTCCTCCGGCGAGACCGACACCGCGTCGATGCCATAGGCATGGGCCAGCGCCTCTTGCCGTTTGATATGCACCAGACGATCCGGGTTGGTGGCGATGGACAACGACCCCTTTTGGATCCAGCCAACATTCTGGCCGGTCTCGGCCTCAAGCTGCGCATAAAGGTCAACCGAATACTGGATCATCCGCGTCAGGTTTTGCGAATGGCGCAGGGCGCGCACCTGGGCGGCGGAATGCCAGGTGGTGCCGCTGGTGAGCTTGTTGCGCTCAACCAGAATGGCATCAGAAACGCCCATCTTGGCGAGATGATACAGGGTCGAGCAGCCCATGATGCCGCCGCCGATAACAACGACAGACGCGTGAGAAGGAAGAGAATGCGCCATTTGGCAGGTCTTTCGGATTGTTGGGTCTTGGCCTGACAAAAGGAAAAAATTACGCTAGCAGTCAATACGCGCGCCAATATAACACTGGTTATCAAAATTGCGCCCTTTCTGACGAGCGACACCCAATGGACCCGACCCTAAAATCCAAAACGATTTCAATGCTTAAGGAGCGCGCGCCGCAATTGACGCCACGGATGCAGGAGGCGGCCAAATATATCCTCGATAACCCGGCGGATTTTGGGCTCGACTATATTCGCGAGACCGCGCGCAAATCCGGGGTCAGCACCTTTACCCTGATCCGGCTGGCGGAAAAGCTGGGCTTTGACAGTTTTGAGGCCTTTCGTGATCCGTTCCGTCATGCGCTGGTCTCAAGCACCGAGTTGCAGGATCGACCTGATTGGATTGACCCACTGTTTGCCCAGGGCAAAACAGGTCAGGTTCAGGCCGAGGCGGCGCTGAACACCCTGTCAAATGCCCAAAGGTCACTGGAGCGGCAAAACCCCGCGCTTTTGGCCGAAGTGGTCGAGGTGTTGCTGGCGGCGGATCGCGCCTTTGTCACCGCGGTGCGGGCCAGCTATTCCATGGCCTATTACTTTCACTATGTCGGGCGTATGGCGCTGACATCATTGGAACTTATCCCGCGCCACATGGGCAGCGCGGTTGACGAGCTGATCCATGCCAAACCCGGTGACGCGATGATTGCCATCAGCCTCACCCCCTATTCGCGCGAAACCGTCGAGGCCTGCCAATTTGCGCAGGCGCGCGGGGTAAAGCTGATCCTGATCACGGATTCCGATTTCATCGCACCGGATCTGGTGCCGGATTACCTGCTGACCGTTTCCTCGAACAGTACACATCACTTTGCTTGTTATTCCGGCGTGGTCTCGGTGCTCGAGGCGATCCTGTCGCTTTTGGTGTCCCATGGCGGCGCTGAGGCCACCGATAGAATCACCGCCTATGAACAGGCGCGGATCAAACAGAACGCCTATGTGACGATTGCAAAAAAACCGTAGTTATCTGCGCCTAGTCACCTACATTCGAAATCCTCGTCATAGAGAAAATGTCCCCGGATCGCTTGCGATCCGGTTCGCGCCCGACCCCGCCCCCCAGGGCGGGCGCGAATGCGTCTCAACGTTTCAACAAGTTGCACAGCTATTTGATGCCACAACTCGTTTGCCAAGTTTCGACGCGCCCACCCTCGGTGCCGGGCGCGAACCTGTGTAGTAACCAATTACCTATGTTGCGAATTTCAGTTCCAGGTGACTAGGAAAAGGTGCGCCCAACCATCACCCCGGCCCAGGCGGCAATGCCGGTCAGGAAACCGCCCCAGAGCGTATCCACGATCACTTGCTCAAGGCTCCAATCCCTGAGCGTCGCGTAATTGGTGAACTCATAGGTGCCATAGGCCAAGAGCCCCAGCAGAGCACCGCCGATCAGCGCCGCCATCGGATCGCCCTGACGCAAGGCGGGCAACGAGACAAACCACAAGATCCCCGCCACATAGCCCAGATAGAACAAAGCCGCCGCGCCCATGCGGAACGGGTCGGCAAACAAATGCCCAACATGGCGCTCAAACACCGGTTTGACGAGGTAACGCAGGCCGATAATGTCCAACAGCAAAAACACCGCTGCGGTGACCAGATACAAAACGATCAGTTTCATGAGGTAAGTCTCTTTGTGAGGGGGAGTTGCGGCGCGCGCATCATCGCACCAGCCTCCGTGTCAGGGGAAGCGCCGCCCAATAGGGCAAGGCGCGCAAGAGTTTCAGCGCCAGGGTCAGGCGGCGGGGAAAGTGGACCTCGAACTTGCGTCTGTTCAGGCCGTGGATGATCTCGCGCGCGGCCAGCTCGGGTGTGATCAGGGCGGGCATGTCGAAATCATTGCGCTGGGTCAGGCGTGTATCGACGAAACCGGGGCTGATCAGGCGCACATCAATGCGGCCTTGCAGCTCGGCCTTCAAAGATTCCGCAAGGTTGATCACCCCGGCCTTGGTGGCGGAATAGATCTGCCCCTGTGGCAGGCCGAAATAGCCGGCGATCGAGCCACACATCGCCAATTGCCCGCCCTGTCGCAGCACCTTGGGTGCCAGTTGCGAGATATGAAAACTGCCGGTCAGATTGATGCTGACAATGCGCGCGGCGGTGTCGGCATCAATCTCGTCAATACGGCCCGGATCATAGGCGGCGGCCATATGGATCACCCGGTCCACCGGGCCCATATCTGACACCGCCGCAACCGCCTGTTCCAGACTGGCACGGTCGCTGACATCCAGCGGCAGGGCAATATGCGGGTCGGTTCCGATCTCACGCACGAGGTCATCCAGCCGATCTGCCGAGCGCGCAGACAGGATCAGCCGGGCCCCGCGCATGGCAAACCCGCGCGCCAGCGCCGCACCGATCCCATCCGAGGCCCCGATGATCCAGATGGTTTCGCGATCAGGCGCCGGCATGACCCAGCTCCACTTGCACCACATTGGTTTGGCCAACCGCAAAGGAGGCGGAACAGATGGCAAGGTAAAAGCGCCAGCTGCGCAGGAAGCCTTCGTCATAGCCCAGTTTGCGGATCTTGCGTGAAGCATCGTTCAACCGGTCCCCCCACATGGCGCAGGTGCGGGCGTAATCCTGACCAAATGCAAAACTTTCCCTGACCTGCAAACCCGCCTGCGCCGCCTGTTTGGCGATCACCTCATCCGACAGCAACATGCCGCCCGGAAAGGTATAATGGCGAATGAAATCAGAGGATTTGCGATAAGTGTCGAAATAGCTGTCCGGCACAGTGATCGCTTGCACCAGGGCGCGCCCGCCCTCGGACAGACGCGATTTCAGCGTGGCGAAATAGGTCGGCCAATAGCGCGAGCCAACCGCCTCGATCATCTCGATCGAGACGATGGCGTCAAAGCTGCCGCCGCTTTGGCGGTAATCCTGCAAACAGATTTCGGCCCGCCCATCCAGACGCGCATCGGCATAGCCCTTTTGGCTGGGCGAGATGGTCAGCGCCTTGACCGCATGGCCGCGATCCGCAGCGCGTTCGGCAAAACCGCCCCAGCCACAGCCGATTTCCAGCACGTTTTCGCGCCCATTGATCCGGTCAAGAATGCGGTCATATTTGCGGTTCTGCCCGCGCACCAGATCGCTGTCCCCCTTGGCGAACAGGGCCGAGGAATAGGTCATGCCTTCGTCCAGCCAGAGCTGGTAGAAGTTGTTGCCCACATCATAATGCGCCTGAATATTGCGCGAGGCCCCGCGCTGGGAATTGGCGCGCATCAGCTGGTTCACCACCCGGAATTTCAGATTGTTCCAGAACCCGGCATACACATAGCCCTGAAAGGCACTCATGTTGAGAAGGGCAACCTCGGTCAGGGTTTGTATCGACGGGCTGTCCCACAGCCCCGCCACATAGGTTTCACCCAATCCAATATCACCGCGCGCCGCAATGGCAGTTACGACCGACCAGTCATGGATCTGCATTTCTGCCTCGGGGGCACCCATGCCGAAATTATAGGTCTCGCCCTCGGGCGTCAGGAGTTTGAGGCTGCCTTTCTGGATCTGCGCGCAGGTATCGAGAAAGTCATGCTTTACGCGTTTGCTTAGGAAGAGCATCAGGTTACCTCGGTCTTTGGGGGTTCTGGCCGCGTGCGATACCGCGCGCCTTTGAGTTTGAGTTGCAGGGCCTGCCAATAGATCAGCGCAATGGTGCGCAGCGCGCCCAGCGGGCGACGCAGACTTGCGGTGATCAACCCGCGATTTGTCATCGGCGCGCGGGTGCCGCTAAGAGTGGCGTTCACGCCCTGGCTGTCATTGCGGTGCTTGATCGCGATGGCAAAACGGTCAGGCCCAATATCAAAGGTAAAGCCATAGCTGCCCTTGATCTCCTGGAAGGGCGAGACATGCAGCGCCTTGGGTTTGCTCAGCCGGGTCTGTGCCGTGATCGGCGCGAAATCCGGCGCGTGGCACAGATAGGAATGACGGTCTTTGAACGGCGTCGAGACCTCGGCAATCACCGCCAGCAGATCCCCCTCGCGATAGGCCAGCCAAAAGCTGACAGGGTTAAAGACATAGGCCAGAAAGCGCGGCTGTGTCAGCAGGAACAACCGGCATGTGGCCTCGTCCAGCCCGTTATCGCGCAACACCTCGCGCGCCCAGGCGGCCCCCCTGCCCTGTTTCCACACCCCACCATGATCGCGGTCATGCACCGAGAACAGGTTGAACCTGTTGCGGGAAAACAGGCCGGGGCTGGGCTGATCCGCCTCGGGTTCGATCAGCACAAAGTCCACCCCATAGCGAAAGGCATGCCGGATCTCGCCGCGTCGGATATGGGTCGTGCTGCCCCGGATATGTTCAGCGGGGGTGGTCATGCCGGTTGGCGCTCCATCAGCCGGGCAATGCGCGCTGCACTGGCAAACCCATCTTCGTGGAAACCATGGCGCGTATAGGCCCCAGCAAACCAGGTGTTGTTCTGCCCTTGCAGCGCCGTCAACTGGCGCTGCGCGCGCAGCGCCGGACCGTCAAAGACCGGGTGGCGGAATGTGGTCTGGTCATAGATCAACCGCTCATCCACCGGCTCGGACGGGTTCAGCGACACAAAAAGCGGGTCCTTTTCGTCGATATTTTGCAGCCGGTTCATCCAGTAGGTGACGCCGATGGCGGGTTCCGGGCGGGTTGTGTCGGCCTTGTAGACCCAGCTGGACCAGACCGAGCTGCGGCGCGGCATCTGACGGGTGTCGCGATGCAGGATCATCTCATTGTCCTGAAACCGGATCGCGCCAAGCGCCTGCGTCTCCTCCGTCGTTGGTTTTTCCAACAGGCGCAGGGCCTGATCGGAATGGCAGGCAAAGATCACCTGATCAAAGGGTGCCTCAGCCCCCTGCCCGGTCTCAACAATGCTCTGCTGGCCATCCCGGCGCACCGTTTGCACCGGCGTGCCCAGACGCATCACCACGCCACGCGATTTCAGATGTTGTTCCAACCGGGTGACATATTCGCGACTGCCGCCATCCACGGTCCACCATTGATGCTGCCCCGAAGTGCTGAGCAAGGCGTGATTGCGGAAAAACTGCACCAGAGCGCGAGCCGGAAATTTGCGGATTTCCGACGGCGGCGTTGACCAGATCGCCCCACAAAGCGGCATCAGGTAAAAACGCTGGAACCAATCGCCCAAACGCATCTCATCCATCAATTCACCGATGGTGAGGCTGTCATCGCTGGACAGCCGTTCGGCATTGGCGTTGAAGCGCAGGATGTCGCGCACCATGCGCAGGAAACCGGGCCGGGCCAGATTGCTGGGCTGGGCGGTCAGCGCCTTGAGATCCTTGAGCCCATATTCCACCCGTCCATCATTGATCGAAGCCCCAAAGCTCATATCGCTTTTGGCCACCGGCACATCGAGATCATGGAACATGCGCGTCAGATGCGGGTAATTGGCGTAGTTAAAGACGATAAACCCGGTGTCGACCGGCTGATCCCCCCGCATCCCCGCCATCACGGTGCGCGCATGGCCGCCCAGACGCGGCGCGGCCTCAAACACAGTGACCGCATGATGGGGTGCCAACAGGTAGGCCGATGCCAGACCCGAGATACCTCCGCCAATGATCGCAATACGCTGCGGGGCGATGGGGCGGGATTGAAACGTCATGAAAACTCCGAAATCTTACGTGGTTTGATTTGGTTACGAGAAAACCCACATTTCGGATCAAAAAAAGTGATCCGGTTTTTCAATGCTTGCGTAATCGAGGTATGTTGAACAAAATCAGCGATATATCCCCGCGTTTGAAAGGCGCGCCAGCGGCGGTGCATCAATCAGCGCTGCAAAAGGAGGTGACGCCATTGGCCCCGCCCAAGGCAGAGATATCGCAGCAAACGCTTTGGATGCTTGAGGTGCGCGATCAACGCGACCGGGCGGCCTTTGCCAATTTGTTCGACTTCTTTGCGCCCCGGCTCAAGGGGTTTGTGATGCGGTCCGGCACGCCCCCCAATCAGGCCGAAGAGATTGTGCAAGAGGTCATGCTGGCGGTCTGGCGCAAGGCCGAGCAGTTTGATCCGCACCGCGCGCCGGTCTCGGCCTGGATCTATCAGATTGCGCGCAACCGTCAGATCGACCATCTGCGCCGCGAAAACAGCCCCCTCCCCGAAGAGCTGCGCGAAGATCCCGGAACAGAACCCGATGCCAGCCAGATCCTGGCAGTGGACCAAGAGGCCGCCCATCTGAAAGAGGCGCTTTCCTCGCTGAAACCGGACCAGAGAGAGATCATAGAACAGGCCTATTTTGGCGAGCTGAGCCATCAGGATATCAGCAGCAAAACCGGCCTTCCGCTTGGAACCATCAAATCCCGTATCCGCCTTGGGCTGGAACGTTTGAGACATGAATTGAAGGGCATGCGATAAGATGAGCGCAATCACCCATCATATCCCCGATCACCTGCTGGCAGCCTATGCGGCTGGCAGCTTGGATTTTCCTTTTGCTATGGTTGTGGCGGCGCATGTGTCCATGTGTCTGGAGTGCCGCGCAGCGCTTGAGGCGCATCAGACCATTGGCGGCACCCTGTTAGAAGAGGTGGCGGAAACGCGGCTCTCTGCCGGGTTAAGGGACAAGGTCTTTGCCCAGCTCGACGCACCGGTGCGCGAAAAACCGGTCTATCCGCGCTCTGGCGTGTTTCCCGGCCCGGTCATGCAGGCGCTCAAGGGCAAGCCGCCACGTTGGAAAACGGTTGGTATGGGCGTGCGGCAATGCATTGTCTCGGCCAGCGAGCAAGGCACGGCGCGCCTGCTTTATATTCCCGGTGGCCGGGCGGTGCCCGATCACAGCCATAACGGGCTTGAGCTGACCCTTGTTCTGCAGGGCAGTTTCAGTGACGAGACCGGGCGGTATGGCGTCGGTGACCTTGAGGTGGCGGATGATGATTTGGAGCATACCCCGATCGCTGATGAGGGCGATCCGTGTATCTGTCTGGCGGCCACGGATGCGCCTTTGCGGTTCTCATCGCTGATCCCGAGATTGGTGCAGCCCTTCATACGAATTTGACCCGTTCCACTCCGCATGAAAGCCGCCCTTTGAGGCGGCTTTTTTTTCTGCCAATATCTTATCACGCAATCATAACATATTCGTGAGCGCAGTGAACCGCTCGCAACCTCCCCGCGTAACAGCCATGTGAACCATCACAAACAGGGACAGTTGTCCTCCGAAACCCAAGGGAGAATTTCAATGAAAACCACCATCGCAGCCGCCGCCTTTGCCTTGACCGCCGCAACCGCTCAAGCCTCGAGCATTGTGGATATTGCCGCCGGGGATGAGCGGTTTAGCACGCTGGTCGCCGCCGTTCAGGCCGCCGGTCTGGCCGAGACACTGGCGGGTCCCGGTCCGTTTACCGTCTACGCCCCGGTGAATGACGCCTTTGCCGCCCTGCCCGAAGGCACCGTCGATACGCTGCTCAAGCCTGAGAACAAGCAGCAGTTGACCGATGTTCTGCTGTATCACGTGGATGACCGCAAATTGGCGGCGGCTGATATTCCTCAGGGCTCAAACTATTTCAAACCGCTGCTGGCCTCTGAACGTCTGTGCATCACCGCCGGTGGCGAAGGTGTGATGATCGCGGATGGCACCGGGCAGATGGCCAATGTGATCATCGCCGATATTCAGGCAGAAAACGGTGTGATCCATGTGGTGGACAAAGTGCTGCTGCCCGGCACCCGCCCCGATTGCCACTGATCTCACGATGATTTCCAGGAAAGAGCGGCCCTTGTGGTCGCTCTTTTTTGTTTGAACCGACGGTATTGCCATGCTTCCACCGGATTGCCCGCAATCCGGTTCGCGCCCGACCCCGCCCCCCAGGGCGGGCGCGAATTGGCAGCAAGGTTAAACCTGGGCTCACCGTGTCCGTTTTTAATACCCGCTCACCAAGTATCAATGCGCCCACCCTCGGTGCCGGGCGCGAACCTCTGTTACCGAGCGGACGAAAATCCGCCCCCCCTTTCCCGACCATTAGCGCAAACACCACATCAGTGATGCAATATCTGCATTGGACACTTGGCCCCCTCCTGAGGTTTCTCTGCGCAAATCTACAACAGGGCAAACGGGCCAATGGCACAACAAAACTTCCTCGAAAGCGTCGAGCATTTCATCGATACAGCCACCGCACAAGTCGACCTCCCCGAAGGGCTGGCCGAACGCATCGCGCAGTGCAACTCCACCTATGCAGTGCGCTTTGGTGTGAAACTGCGTGGACGCATTCACAGCTTTATCGGTTGGCGTTCGGTTCACAGCGAACATATCGAACCGGTCAAAGGCGGCATTCGTTATGCGCCCGATGCCAATCAGGACGAGGTCGAAGCGCTCGCCACCCTGATGAGCCTAAAATGCGCGCTGGTGAACATCCCCTTTGGCGGCTCCAAAGGCGCGTTGCAGATCAATCCCGCTGACTGGTCCGAGGATGAGCTGGAACATATCACCCGCCGCTTTACCCAGGAATTGGCGCGCCGCGACCTGATCCATCCCGGCCGCAACGTCCCGGCCCCCGATATGGGCACCGGTGAACGTGAAATGGCCTGGATGGCAGACGAATATCGCAAGATCGGCACCTCGGACGCGATCAACCAGGCGGCCTGTGTCACCGGCAAGCCGGTTGTGCGCGGCGGCATCGAGGGCCGGGTCGAGGCCACCGGGCGCGGCGTGCAATATGCGCTGAACGCCTATCTCAACCACCCCGACACGCCGCCGGTGTCTGGTCAGAAGACCGCCAAGGGCCTGACCGTGGTTGTGCAGGGCTTTGGCAATGTCGGCTATCACGCTGCGAAATTCCTGGCCGAAGATGGCGCGATCATCACCGGGATTGTTGAACATGACGGGGCGATCTTTGACCCGCTCGGGCTGGATGTCGAGGCCGTCGTCAAACACCGCACTGCCACCGGCTCGATCACCCATTTCCCCGGCGCAGAAACCACCACCAGCAGCGATGGGCTGACCTATATGGAGGCCGACATCCTGATCCCGGCGGCCAAGGAAAACGCCATCACCGCCGCCAATTGCCGTGATGCCAAATATCAGCTGATCGTCGAGGCCGCCAATGGCCCGATCACCGCCGAGGCCGAAGACATCCTGACCGAGCGCGGCGTTGTCGTTTTGCCCGACCTCTATGTGAATGCCGGCGGTGTGGTGGTCAGCTATTTTGAATGGGTCAAGAACATCACCCACCTGCCCTTTGGCCTGATGGACAAGCGCCAGACCGCCAGTTCCGGTCAGGCGGTTGTCTCGGCGCTCGAAGGGATCTCGGGCCGCCCGCTGGCGGATGAGCAGCGCCGCTTGATTGCCCGTGATACCAGCGAGATTGATGTGGTGCGCTCGGGGCTTGAGGAAATCATGACCCGCGCCTTTGACGACATCATGGCCCGGCACAAAGAGATGCCCGACGCCACCTTGCGCACCGCCGCCTATGCTGTCACCATCGCGCGCATTGCTGATTACTACCGGGCCATCGGCCTCTAGCGCTGAGGACATCAGCGCAGCGCAAGGAAAGACATCATGGACGTTCGCTGGCTCGAAGATTTTCTCGCCCTCGTGGATCTGAGAAACTTCACCCGGGCCGCCGAGTTCCGCAATGTCAGCCAAGCCGCTTTTTCGCGACGCATTCAGTCGCTGGAACAGTGGCTTGGCACACCTTTGGTGATCAAGGGCGCATCGCCGGTGCGCCTGACCGATGCGGGCGAACAGTTTCGCGACAGCGCCCGCATCGCCGTTGAGCGCCTGTTCGAAGCGCGCTCGTCGATCCGCGCTAGCCAGTTTGACGTGATGACCCAGGTACGCATCGCCATGCCCTCGGTTCTGGCGCGGTCTGAATTCAAACGGATTCTGGATGCATTTGGAGATCGCAATCGCAGCTCATTTTCGGTGATTGTCGGGGCAACCAGCGATGTGGTGGCGCGCTATCTGGCGGGGGATGCGGATATCCTGTTCACCCATGATTGCCCCGCCATTCCCGTGCATGACAACCTCACCCAGCATCGCCGCTTGCATATCCGCAAAGACGTGTTTCAGCCCTATGCCTCCAAAGATCCCGCCCGACGCGACCGGTTTGACTTTCCCGGCAGCAAATCCCGCCCGGTGCCGTTGATCACCTATTCGCAAAAGGCCTATTTCACACGGCTGTTCGAACATCTTCTGGACCGCAACAAGGGCGTCCTGCCCTATAAGCAACGCGTGCAATGCGACATGTCGGATGTGCTGAAAGAGGTCATCGCCTCGGGCTATGGCATCGGCTGGCTGCCACAAAGCGCCGTAGAGCCGCTGGACACCGCGCCGATTTCTGCGATTGGCGGGCCGGAATGGCGGCTCGAGATTGATATCTGCGCCTTTCGCCCGCAAAAAACACTCAGCCCCAATATCGAAAAGGTCTGGACCATGCTGGAACAAAGCACGGCCTTTGAGAGGGTGGATCAGGGAGAAATGAAATGAAATGGCGTGATCTGGCAGAGCATCAAATTCAAAAAGCCAAGGCCCAAGGGGCGCTGGACGATCTCAAAGGCGCTGGCAAACCCCTGCCCAAGCGCGATGGCGGCGATATTGTCTCTGCCGGGATGGGCATCATGGCCGAAGCTGGCGTGCTGCCCCGCGAGATTGAGCTGAAAAAAGCCGTGGATGCCCAACGAGAAACCCTCGCCGCCTGCACAGACCCCGCCGATCAAAAAGCCGCCATGCGCAAACTCGCCGACCTGGAAATGAAACTGGCCATCGAACAAGAGGCCCGGCGGAAGTTTTATCGAACGTCTTGATGTTACGCAAAGTCGGGGCTGCGGACAAAGCCGACCTTTGCTCATAACAGCTAAGGAATCTGATAGTGGCGTTCGCTCCACGACGCAACTTAACTTACCTAGAAGGTTGAAGTCCGATAAGGAACCAACATGAGTAGTAATGATAGCTTCAGATTTGCGATAGCGGATACCATAGTCCGCTCCGAGTGCTGGACACTGTTCTTTAATAGAGATGACGTCTACCTCACTGGAAGCGCTTTCAAGAAAGAACTGAAAATCAGTCTCCACCAAAGCGGTGTATGCCAAGCAGCACTGTTAGAAAACTTCCACTCGGACATTGCCAAGAAGGACAACGCACCACCTACACGCGACATCATTCGGTGGAAACGGGAACCCACTCCACATGAAGGCGGGAAAGTGGCCGTTTATATTCAGTTTGCATCGTACGAAGGTTGGCCTGAAGCAGAACCTATAGCACCGTCCAAGCCTTACAAACGCCTTTTGCCACCGCCTTTTATGTCATGCCGCACTGTCACTTTGTCATTTAGCCGTGAAGATCCACGAGCAGTATCGGTTTTGGGGAATTGGGGCGATGCATATTTGTATTCGAAACAGCTTCCGAATGGAGAGTTTGTCTGCCTGATGCACCATGAAGATCGGCTCCCCTGGGGTTTCTTCGATTTCAAGCCTGTCGGTAACCGCAGATTGCTTTTGAAAGGAATAGATGAAGTTGAAGCTGACGATGCTCGAGGCATAAGTTACTTGGACTTTTCACTTACCCATGAAGGTTGCGGTCGCGTGCACTCCCTACACAACATGCGGCTCAAAAGCTTTCGGCGTTCAAATCTTCCGACGTCAAAGTAGATGCTCAACCGACGACAGCTCAATTGCATACTTGTTACGCAGCTAGAGAAGAAAGCAGACCTTTGCTGCACCCCTACGAATGTGCAAGTTGGGCTCTAAGTCGACGTTGCCCAATCACTCCAAACGCCACCAACAAGAAAAAAGCCCGACCAGATGGCCGGGCTTTTTAATCTCATATCAGCAAAGCTTAGTGACCCAGGATCTGGCTCAGGAATTGCTGGGTGCGGTCTGATTGAGGGTTGTTGAAGAACTCTTCGGGTTCGTTCTGCTCCACAATCTGGCCGTCAGCCATAAAGATCACCCGGTTCGCCACCTGACGCGCAAAGCCCATCTCGTGGGTCACGCAGAGCATGGTCATGCCCTCTTCGGCCAGTTCGATCATGGTGTCGAGCACCTCTTTGATCATCTCCGGGTCCAAAGCCGAGGTCGGTTCGTCAAACAGCATGATGCGCGGACGCATGCAGAGCGAGCGGGCAATCGCCACACGCTGCTGCTGACCACCCGAGAGCTGGCCGGGATATTTGTTGGCCTGATCGGGGATCTTGACCTTTTCCAGGTAATGCATCGCCGTGTCGATCGCCTCTTTCTTGGGGATCTTTCGCACCCAGATCGGGGCCAGCGTGCAGTTTTCCAGAATGGTCAGATGCGGGAACAGGTTGAAGTGCTGGAAGCACATGCCAACCTCTGAGCGGATCTTGTCGATGTTTTTCAGATCCGAAGTCAGGCGCGTGCCATCCACCACGATGCTGCCTTGCTGGTGTTCCTCCAGCGCGTTGATGCAGCGGATCAGGGTGGATTTACCCGAGCCTGACGGGCCACAGATAACGATCCTCTCGCCTTCATAGACGGTCAGATCGACATCGCGCAACACGTGGAACTGACCGTACCACTTGTTCATGCCGTTGATTTCAATCGCCACCTGGTCCGAGACTGTCATCCCACCGCGAGGCGCGTTTTCTTGTACTTGTTCAGACATTTGTAATTCTCCCTTACCGGTGTCCGCGGTGGAGTTTGTTTTCCATATAGACCGAGTAACGCGACATCCCGAAACAGAACACAAAGTAGATTAATGCGATCACGAGATAGCCGGTATAGGCCGTGGTTGGGGTTGCCCAGGTTGGGTCGGTCAGCGTGGCGTTCATCATGCCCAAGAGGTCAAAGATCGAGATGATCAGAACCAGCGTGGTGTCTTTGAACAGACCGATAAACGTGTTCACGATGCCCGGAATAACCGTGGTCAGCGCCTGCGGCATGATGATCAGCCGCATTTGCTGCCAATAGGACAGACCCAAGGACATGCCGCCCTCGTACTGGCCCTTTGGCATGGCCTGCAAACCGCCCCGGATCACCTCGGCCATATAGGCAGCCGAAAAGAGCATCACACCAATCATGGCGCGCAGCAGTTTGTTAAAATCCACCCCCGGTTCAAGGAAGTAAGGCAACATGGCCGAGGCAAAGAACAGCACCGAAATCAGCGGGATGCCCCGCACCACTTCGATGAAGATCACCGAGGTGTATTTCAGGATCGGCGCGTTCGACTGACGCCCAAGCGCCAGCAGCATGCCCAGCGGAAGCGAGGCCACGATACCCGCGATGGCCACAACCAGCGTGATGGTCAGACCACCCCATTGGTTTGTCTCCACCACTTCGGTGCCCAGGGCAATGTCCAGCGCGGCAGTAATCAGCGGCAGGAAGGCAAACAAGCCAAACAGGGCCGCCGCCATCAGCAGGATTGGGGCAACCGCCGCAGCGACCTCACCCAAACGTCCATCCCGCGCCAGGAACCAGCCCGCGCCGACAACGCCCGCCACGATCAGCGGGAACCAGACACCGGCAAAGACTTTGCCCAGATCTCCGTCATGCTCGATCGGCATACCGTTCAGCAGCACGAAAGACACGATTGGGAACGCTGTCAGCATCAGCGCCGCCACAAGACCGCGACGCGGCATCGGGAAGACCAGCCAGGCAATACCAACCGCCAGCAGGAACATGGCGACATTGACGCGCCAGACTTCCTCAGCCGGATAGAAGCCATACATGAACTGATACCATTTGGCCTGAACATAGGGCCAGCAGGCACCCGCATTGACCACACAGGCCTCACGCTTCACCCCTTCGGGATCGCTAAAGGTCGCCGAGAACAGGGTAAAGTCGAGCAGACCGGCAATGATCCAATACAGGAACAGGGCCGAACCGACGGTCAGGATGGTCATCAGGATCGAATTGATCGTCTTTGACACAGACGAATAATCCGCCATGGAAGCAAAGATGTTTTTCCACAACCAGCCCCGGATCCCGACCTCGGATGCCGGTGGCGGCAAGGTCGGAGCTTCGGAGGTGCGGAGATAGGCGATGTTTTTCTCTGTCATCTTCTTTCTCCCTTACCGTTCAACCAGTTTGACGCGGTTGTTGAACCAGTTCATGAACAGCGAGGTCAGCAGCGAGATCGTCAGATAGACGATGATCACCACGGCGACGATTTCAATCGCGCGCCCAACCTGGTTCAGAATGGTGCCGGCAAAGACCGCAACAAGTTCCGGATAGCCAATCGCGGCCGCCAGAGACGAGTTTTTGGTCAGGTTCAGATATTGCGAGGTCAGCGGAGGAATGATCACGCGGAAGGCCTGAGGCAGGATCACCTTGCGCATCGCCAGACCACCGGGAAGACCCAGCGCCTCGGATGCTTCGGATTGCCCTTTTGGCACCGCCTGAATACCTGCGCGTACGATCTCACCGATAAAGGCCGCCGTATAGGTGGTCAGAGCCAGGAACAGCGCCATGAATTCCGGCGCGATATAAGACCCAACCCCACGCTCAAAGCCACGGCGCAAAACCGGACCCTCAGAGACGAAGTTTGGCCATTCAATGGTGAGCGGGCGGCCGGTGATCAGGAAAACCAGAGTTGGCAGACCGATCAGGATGGCAACCGAGATCAGAAAGACCGGGCTTTGTTTGCCGGTTTGTTCCTGAACCTTCTTGGCATATTTCCCATAGGCAATCACCGCCCCGATCGCGATGATCAGCGCCATCATGGTCAGGTAGAACCCGTCATGTGTGATTGGGAACGGGCCATAGATACCCTTGGTGTTGAACTGCAGCAGACCCGGCACAAATGTCCCGGCATCCCGTGGTCCTGGTGCGATCAGGCGCAGGGCCGCGTTCCAGAAAAAGATCTGCAGCAACAAGGGGATGTTGCGCATCACCTCGATATAGATCGTTGCGAATCCCTTGACGACAAAGTTGGACGACAGGCGCATGATGCCCATCAGGAACCCAAGGATTGTCGCAAAGAAGATGCCAGCAATCGCCAGGATCAGCGTGTTGGCAATCGATAGTTTCAGCACATCAAAGATGGTGCTTTCACCGGGCACATAGCCAACCAGCCATGTCCCGAAAGTTGTCAGAATTTGAATGTCAGATGGGCGGTCGAAAAAGCCAAAGCCAAATTCTTTGCCCTGATCCGCCAGGTTTTGGGCGGCGTTCTGTACGGCCAGATAGATCATGACCATGATCAGAATGGCCAGAACCCCCTGGAAAAACAGCGACCTTGCCTTACCGTCATAGACAAGGGCCGCCAGACCCGAACGTTCTTCGGGCGTGTGGTCGACTTCGTTGGTCGTAGTCATTTAGGTCTCCCCGCTGTCGAAAAAGGGGCAGAGCACACGTCTCCACCCCTTTCCCAAACTGTTATTATGACACAGTCGTCACGACCCTAATTAGCGGATCGGTGCAGCATACAGGAAGCCGCCATCGCTCCACAGCGCGTTCACGCCACGGTCCAGCTTCAGCGGGGTGTTTACACCAACGTTGCGCTCATAGCTTTCGCCGTAGTTGCCAACGGCCTTGATCGCTTTGGCTGCCCAGTCTTTTTCCAGACCCAGAGCCGCGCCATAATCGTTGTCGCCCGCGCCCAGGATACGCTGAACGGATGGGTTATCAGAGCCCATCATTTCGTCAACATTGGCAGCGGTGATGCCATACTCTTCGGCTTCGATCAGCGCGTTCAGAGTCCAGCGAACGATCTTCAGCCACTGCTCATCACCGGCGCGGGTGGATGGGCCAAGCGGCTCTTTGGAGATGGTTTCAGGCAGAACAACGTGCGCGTCAGGATCGGCCAGCTTCAGGCGCTCAGCCGCCAGACCGGAACGGTCGGTGGTGAAGACGTCACAACGGCCCGCGCCATAAGCGGCAACAACCTCGTTGGAGTTTTCCAGAGCAACCAATTCAAAGGACATGCCGTTCGCTTTGAAATAGTCGGTGATGTTCAGCTCGGTTGTGGTCCCGGTGTTGGTGCAGATGGTCGCGCCATCCAGTTCCTTGGCCGAAGACACGCCCAGACCTGCAGGAACCATCATGCCCTGACCGTCATAGTAGTTCACACCGGCAAAGGAGATGCCCAGATCGGTGTCACGTGTGATGGTCCAGGTGGTGTTGCGCGACAGGATGTCGATCTCACCGGAGGACAGCGCGGTGAAGCGGTCTTTCGCGGAAAGAGACACATATTCAACGGCTTCTGGATCGCCCAGAACAGCCGCAGCAACCGCGCGGCACATGTCGACGTCCAGACCAGTCCAAGCGCCGGAGTCATCGGGGTTCGAGAAGCCGGGCAGACCCTGGCTCACGCCGCATTTCAGCTTGCCGGCCGCTTTGACATCGTCAAGTGTCCCTGCGGCAGCAGCGCCAGCAGCGAGTGTCGCGGCAGCTGCAATCGTCAGCATAGTGGATTTCATCAGATACTCTCCAGTTGGTAGAATTTTTTGCCTGCCAGTTTCAGGTTCAGGCAGAGTTTGCGCGGGTTTCCCGCTGTTTTTCCATGTTGCGCAACCGCGAACCTGAACGCCGCATTTGACTGCGTTCCCAGGCTTGGCCATCCCCAATTTTTCGCTGTTACTTTCAACATGGATTCGGACGGTAGCCACTTGATCCGGCGCTGTAAATCCGGCTTGGCGACAGAATGTCGTCTAAATGCATGCCCCTGCGACCAAGTCGCCGCACCCCCACCAATTAAGCCCTTGTTAAGGTTAAACTTTCTCAAGTCAATGATTTATTATTAGGCAGTTTGAAAACTTATCTTTTCTTTTTCCGGCCTGATTATTTGATTAAATTTTCGGCGTTTTCTAACCATTCAGTAAAATTTTACCCCGAATTTTAAGGGAATCGCGCCCTTCTTCACCTTTTAGCGGGCTGCCAAGCGGGCGGATTTTCAGCGCAAAGAGAATCCCAGTCGCTGCGCAACTCGGACCATGTCGCTTTTGATCAAGACCACGGCGCGTTCCGTGTTGATCCTGATCTTATGAACGAACCACATCTCAGCAGTCTGCGAACAGAGATCATAACGGGCGCACGCCGGGGGCGTGCGGCGCGGGGGCGGCCTGATCGGCGCTGACCCAGCACTTGGATCACGCTTCTTTCCAAACCTCAGAACACCACCCGCAACAGAGACCCGTTATGACCGACATCACCCGCAAACCCGCTGGCCGCGCTTCTGGCCGTTCCTCCAGCCGATCTGGTGGCCGCGCCGCCCGTGTCGCCGCCCGCGCAGCCGCCTTGGCCGAAGATCAGCGCCCCATTCAGCCCGGTATGACCGGAGGGCGTTACCGTCCGCTTAGCAATGCTCAGATACAGCGTATCCATGAAACCGCCCTGACGGCCCTTGCTGAAATCGGACTTGCGGATGCGCCACCATCGGGCATCGAGGCCATGGTCGCCGCAGGTGCCACATTGGGGGATGACGGGCGCCTGCGCTATTCCCGCGCCCTGGTCGAAGACACATTGGCCAAGGCCTGCAAAGACGTCACCCTCTACAGCCGCGATGGCCAGCATGATCTCGACCTCTCCGGCCAACGCGTGCATTACGGCACCGCCGGGGCCGCCGTGCATATGGTTGACCCGGATGGCAGAAATTATCGCGACTCCACCCTGCAAGACCTGCATGACGCCGCCAAGATCAGCAACACGCTGGACAATATCCACTTTGTCCAGCGTCCCATGGTGGCACGGGATATCACCGACAATCTCGAAATGGATCTCAACACGATCTATGCCTGCTGCTCGGGCACGACCAAGCATATCGGCACGTCTTTCTCCGACCCAAGCCACGTCGCGCAAGGGCTGGAGATGCTCTATATGGTCGCTGGCGGCGAGGATAAGTATCGCGCCCGCCCCTTTGTCTCCAACACCAATTGTTTCGTCGTTCCGCCGATGAAATTTGCCACCGAAAGCTGCGAAGCGATGGAGCATTGCATTCGCGGCGGTATGCCGGTGCTGTTGCTTTCGGCCTGCATGGCCGGGGCGACCGCGCCGTCGACCATTGCCGGGGCGATTTCCCAGACCGTGGCCGAATGTCTGGCCGGTCTTGTTTATGTGAACGCGGTGCAGCCCGGTCATCCGGCGATCTTTGGCACCTGGCCCTTTGGGCTGGATCTGCGCAGCGGGGCCATGTCGGTTGGTTCGGGCGAACAGGCCTTGCTGACCGCAGGCGCGGCGCAAATGCACCAGTTTTACGGCCTGCCCGGCGGGGCGGCGGCGGGTGCTTCGGACAGTAAGCTACCGGACATGCAGGCGGGCTGGGAACAGATGTGTTCCAATGTCATGGCCGGGCTCTCCGGGTTGAACATGGTCTATGAGGCGGCGGGTATGCATGCCTCCTTGCTCGGCTTTTGTCATGAAAGCCTGATCCTGGGCGATGATCTGATTGGCCAGGCACAGCGCTGCGTGCGCGGGATTGAGGTCGACGATGACACTCTGGCGCTGGACCAGATGCGCGAGGTGTGTCTGGGTGGGCCGGGTCATTACCTGGGAACCGATGCCACGCTGGGGCGGATGCAAAAGGACCATGTCTATCCCACCTTAGGCGATCGCACCTCGCCCAAGGAATGGGAGGAGAAAGACAAGCCCGATCTGCTGGCCAATGCGGTTGCGCGCAAAGAGGCCATTTTGGCCCACCCCTCTGAGGCGCGATTTGCCCCTGATCTTGACGCCACGCTTCGGTCCCAGTTCAAGATCCATTTATAAGATGTAGGGTGGGGTTTCACCCCACCTCCCCCGTTTTGGACCACCCACCATGCCCTATGTCATTCTTGCGCTGGCCATCCTGGCCGAAACCATTGGCACCACTGCGCTCCAGGCCAGTCAGCAATTCACCAAACCCCTGCCCGCCCTGATCACCGTGATCGGCTATGGCGCGGCCTTCTACCTGCTCTCCATCGCGCTCAAGACCTTTCCGGTTGGCATCGCCTATGCGCTTTGGTCCGGCCTCGGGATTGTGTTTATTGCCGCGATTGGCTTTGCGGTCTTTGGTCAGAAACTCGACCTTGCGGCGATCCTTGGCATGGGGCTGATCCTGGCCGGGATCGTGGTGATCAACCTGTTTTCCAGCACAGCCACGCACTAAGCCCGATATAAAGTAGCACTGGACCTTAGGGTCCGGATGCATTGATTTGACGCAACTGGTTTGCCTGACTTGGGCCCTGACAAGGCACATCAGCATAGAAATACTGGATGTATTTCAAGCTGATGTAACGCAGATCAGGGGCTGAGACAGGCAAATCCGTCGCACCGGAGGTGCGCACTTTAGTTGGCTCCCCTTTGGGGAGACGGACGCAGGAAGCGCTGCAAAACAGCGGCCTTGACCGCTTGCAATTGCCCCCGCCAGTTCCTGCGCGTCCAAAACCCCTGCTTTATTGCCCTTCCTGCGCCAGTGACACCAAATCAATGCATCCTGACCCTAATCCGCGCCTTTTCTCTGCCGAATTCAGCACAATCTCTCAAAGCCTCTGGCCTTTTGCCCAAAGGCCCGTTAGGGCCTGCGCAACTCTCGACTTTCTTGCGAACAAGGCGGCCCTCTTATGGACATGCGCAACATTGCGATCATCGCGCACGTTGACCACGGTAAAACCACCCTGGTTGACGAACTGCTCAAACAATCCGGCGCATTCCGTGCCAACCAGGCCGTTGCCGAACGCGCCATGGACAGCAACGATCTGGAACGCGAGCGCGGCATTACCATCTTTGCCAAGCCCACCTCGGTGGAATGGAAAGACACCCGCATCAACATCGTCGACACGCCCGGCCACGCCGATTTCGGTGGCGAGGTTGAGCGTATCCTGTCCATGGTCGACGGCGTTGTCCTACTGGTCGACGCGGCTGAGGGCCCGATGCCTCAGACCAAATTCGTAACCTCCAAGGCGCTGGCCCTGGGTCTGCGCCCCATCGTTGTGGTCAACAAGGTCGACAAGCCCGACGGCGAACCTGATCGCGCGCTGGATGAGGTGTTTGACCTGTTCTCGTCGCTGGACGCAGACGAAGACCAGCTCGACTTTCCGCATATGTATGCCTCTGGCCGCTCCGGCTGGGCCGATCACGAACTTGACGGCCCGCGCAAGGACCTGTCTGCCCTGTTCGACCTGATCGTCAACCACGTCCCTGCCCCGCGTCAGCTGGCGCGTCAGGATGATGATTTCCGCATGCTGGCCACCACTCTGGGTGCCGACGCCTTTGTTGGCCGTACCCTGACCGGCCGCGTTGAATCCGGCAAGATCAAGGTCGGTGCCTCGGTTCAGGCGATCAGCCGCATCGGTCAAAAGATCGAAAACTTCCGCGTCACCAAGATCCAGGCCTTCCGTGGCTTGCAAAACCAGGACATTGACGAAGCGGTTGCGGGCGACATCGTCACCCTGGCGGGCATGTCCAAGGCCACCGTGGCCGACACCATCTGCGCCCTGGCCGTGGATGAGCCGCTGGACGCTCAGCCGATCGACCCACCCACCATCACCGTGACCTTTGGCATCAATGACAGCCCACTGGCCGGTCGTGACGGCAAAAAGGTCCAGTCCCGCGTCATCCGCGACCGTCTCTATAAAGAGGCGGAAAGCAACGTCGCCATCAAAATCGCCGACACTCCGGGCGGCGAAGCGTTCGAGGTCTCGGGCCGTGGCGAACTCCAGATGGGCGTTTTGATCGAAAACATGCGCCGCGAGGGTTTTGAGCTGTCGATCTCGCGCCCGCAGGTGATCATGAAAGAAGAAAACGGCGTGCGCATGGAGCCGGTCGAAGAGGCCACCATCGACGTGGATGACGAATATTCCGGTGCCGTGATCGAAAAACTGACCGGTGCCCGCAAGGGTGAGCTGGTCGAGATGCGCCAGAATGGCGGTAAAACCCGCATCGTCGCCCATGTGCCGTCGCGCGGGCTGATCGGCTATCACGGCGAATTCCTCACCGATACCCGTGGCACCGGCGTGCTGAACCGCGTCTTCCACGGTTGGGTCGAACACAAAGGCCCGATCCCGGGCCGGCGTGCCGGTGTGCTGATCTCGATGGAAAATGGTGAGGCCGTGGCCTATGCGCTGTGGAACCTCGAAGACCGCGGCAAGATGATGATTGGCGCGCAGGCCCCGGTCTATCAGGGCATGATCATCGGCGAACATAGTCGCGACAACGACCTCGAAGTGAACCCGCTGAAAGGCAAAAAGCTCACCAACGTCCGCGCCTCTGGCTCGGACGAGGCCGTGCGCCTGACCACACCGATGACGCTCTCCCTCGAAGAGGCGATCGCCTATATCAACGATGACGAGCTGGTCGAAGTGACGCCAAACGCCGTGCGGTTGCGCAAACGCTACCTTGACCCGCATGAGCGCAAGCGCATGTCGAAACAAAACTGATCACAGTTTTCTGAAAACAAGACAAAACCCCGCCCTTTCAGCGGGGTTTTCCCTATTCATCAAAGTGTTTACCGGAACGTCGCCTCAACATCATCTTCTTGAATACCAAGTCTTTTCTTGATTTCCTTGGGGACTAAGCGGCTACAACTTATTCGCCTTTTGCACATCTCAGGAATAACCCGCTCAACGTCATAGCAATCTAAATACTCAGAAAAATTGTCAAACTGCCGACGGCTTGCGGCGTCCACAAACGTTTCCGACGGGGTGCCATTGGCGAAAATGACATTATGGTCTTCCGTCTCGACATGATAAACTGTGAAGAGATCGGGCAGTTCGTGCAATGGAACAAAATCAATCGATGTCCGATTGACCAACGCGGATGCTTGGATGATCAGTCCATCGATCACCAAACCGTGGTCAGCGGTAACCGTCAACTCGCGCGAAGGCAATCCGTTGCCTAACGCACCGATCTTGAACCTCACCAGTTGCATAGCAGATCCGTGCAATTTCTTGTACAAAGCCTGACGCCCAACCCATTTGACTGATACCAGTTGGCCATCTGTGGTCTCGATCTGATCGCCGATTTTCAATTCTTCCACCTGAATCTCGCCAATGGCAGCGCGGATCAACGTACCGGGCGCAAAGCAATAGGTATATGTCCCGCTGTTAACCGGACCGACATTTCCTGTCAGACTAGATGAGTTGGACAGCACCCAATATTCTGTGGTGCCACCGGTTAGAAACGGGCTTGAGAAGGCAATAATGGGATCGCCCGTCGCTGTGAGCCCCCAAAGCGTGCCGCCATCGTCAAAACTACCGTCATTGTCAGCATCAAAGTCAAGCCCATCGCCAACTGATGTGGTTCCACCAGGCAACGCCGCACCGTCATCCCGAACGCGCGTCGTCCCGCTCGTCGCCCCTGGATAGGTTGTGGCACCATCGGGTATCGTGTTTCCAAGGTTGTAGTAGTGGCTATACGTTTCTATAGGCATGACTTGTTTCTCACCGGATGCAAAAATGCTGTGCGACTCTATCAAGAGGCGCGATTTAAGTAAACTTTAACCGATTATCAAACGACCCGTGAAAACTGAAATTGCCGCTGCCAAGGACCGTCGCGGTTTCGCTTCTGCCTGAAGCCAAAAGACCAAGGCACCCTCACTACAAAAGAAAAGAGGCACCGGGTGGCAGTCCCGATGCCTCTTTCTTAGGGCCTGTGACCCTTACCTTATCGCACCCTTATTTGCAGGGCGCCTTGCGGGCAACATAGTGGCCTGCCTTGTCGAGATGTTTCTTTTCTTTGTAAACAGCCGGGTAATGGATCTTGACCATCTGGCCGTTGCGATATTCCCACTCGGTATGGGCCGCCATAATCAGCTTTTTCGAGTAAGTATAAGTCGCTGGAACCCAGATCTTGTCATAGCAAGCGACGACCTTTCCTTCCCACGCAAATGCGGGGGCCGCCAGGGTAGACGCTGCAAGAATTGCGCCTGCAAGAACCTTTTTCATAGTCTTTCTCCCAAGAAAAATTAAAGGTATGTTAAGTCTAGCCATGATGGCGCTGACCGCGCGACAGGAATTCCTTACTTGCGCAGGCAAATCCTCAATTTCTTCATGAGTTTGGCAGGCAAACCGGGCAAAACTACCTAGTTTGCTGTGACGCGGCAGAGTTATCCACAAGACCAATTGCGGCAAAATTTTCTCATTCGGAAACATTTCCTGACAACGAAAAAACTGTCTCAATTTTTGAAACGGGTTTTTGCGGCAATTCGAATCACTGGTTCGGGGTCAGCAACGAAATTGACCGCCTTTGCCCTGAAAAACAGGGCGCGTCGGAAAAATGTCCCAAAGGCGGGGTGTAGAACCGGCAAAAATTGGCCAATGCCAAAGATCGCCTTGCCGGTTCAGATCGTCAAAATTTCGACCAAAAGGGCCGTGGTCATTCGGTGGTTTCAACCACCAAAAGCTCGCGTTCGGAGGCGTCGCGCGCATGGTTCAGCGCCTCTTGATAGGCGTCAGAATTGTAGCATTCCACCGCCGCCTCAACGCTTGGGAATTTCGCCACCACATTGCGGGGGCGTTCCTTGCCCTCAAGCTGAACATAGCGCCCGCCCCGCGCCACAAAGGATCCGCCATGCGCGGCGATGGCCGGGCCTGCCAGTTCGGCATATTTGCCATAGGCCTCGGCATCGGTGACGGTTACATGGGCAATCCAAAGAGCGGGCATAGTCAAACCTTTCCAAAATGCTAGCGCGTGCTCGGCGCATCAAAGCAGAGTGCAGCAGAAAGGCAAGGGCAAAGAAAAAGGGCCCGCCGCAGCGCGCCCTTATCCCAAATGCGAGGCCGTTTAGCCTGCGATGACAGCTTCAGCCGCCTTGATCGCCGCTTCGGCATTATCGACGCTTTTGGCCCCGCCCTGCGCCATGTCTGGACGGCCACCGCCACCCTTGCCGCCAAGCTCGACCACTGCGGCCTTGACCAGATCCACGGCGCTGAGCGCGCCCTTGAGATCTTCGGTCACGCCCGCCGCCACAGCCGCCTTGCCACCGGCATCCGCGATCAGCAGCACGGCCCCCGAGCCGATGCGCGATTTATGCTCGTCGATCAGCGCTGGCAGATCTTTGCCGCTGATACCGGCCAGAACCTGCGCAACAAAGCTGACCCCGTTGACATCGCGCGTATCCGCGCCGCCGCCCTGCCCGGCCCCGCCGGCCATGGCCAA
This sequence comes from Tropicibacter sp. R15_0, assembly GCA_017744045.1. Classification (GTDB taxonomy): domain Bacteria; phylum Pseudomonadota; class Alphaproteobacteria; order Rhodobacterales; family Rhodobacteraceae; genus Pelagimonas. The sequence goes on from JAGHRD010000002.1 coordinate 436,895, forward strand.
TTCGCGGCGCAGTTGCGCAACCTCATTGGCCAGAGCCTTGCGTTCCTCCATCAGCGCCTTGACCCGCGCCGGAACCTCAGCCACCGGGGCCTTGAGCTCACCGGCAACGCTGTTCAGCGCGGCGGATTGCTCGGCCAGATAGGTCATTGCGGCCTCACCGGTCAGAGCCTCAATCCGGCGCACACCAGCGCTCGACGCGCTGTCGCCCAAGGTCACAAAGGCCCCGATATCGCCGGTCTGACGCACATGGGTGCCGCCACAGAGTTCCAGCGAATAGGTCGCCCCGTCGCTGCCCTTGCCCGACCCGGCCTGCTGGCCCATCGAGACAACGCGCACCTCGTCCCCGTATTTCTCGCCAAACAGCGCCTGCGCGCCGATGGCTCGGGCATCATCCGGGGTCATGATCCGGGTGGAAACCTCGGTGTTCTGGCGGATATAGGCGTTTACCTCAGCCTCGACCTGCGCCAGTTCCTCGGCCGTCATGGCCTTTGCGTGGCTAAAGTCAAAGCGCAGACGATCAGGGGCGTTCAGCGAGCCGCGCTGTGCCACATGTTCGCCAAGCGCGTTGCGCAGGGCCTCGTGCAACAGGTGCGTGGCCGAGTGATTGGCGCGGATGGTGCCCCGACGGGCGTGATCGACCTCAAGCTCAACCGCGTCGCCTTTGGTCACGCTGCCCTTGGCCATTGTGACCTGATGGGCAAAGATCTTGCCATCGGCGAATTTCTTGGTGTCGGTGACCGTGGCCGCGTCATCGCGGTTCTCGATCCGGCGGATCACACCGGTATCGCCGACCTGACCACCGCTTTCTGCGTAAAACGGCGTTTGGTTGGTGACGATCCAGCCCTCAGCGCCCTCAGCCAGGTTCTCAACCAGCTTGCCATCAGAGACCAGCGCCACAACCTGCCCTTCGGCCTTTTCACTGTCATAGCCGAGGAAATCGGTTGCCTCGCCGGCATCCAGCACGTCGAACCAAACCGCATTATCCGCCGCGTCGCCGGAACCGGACCAGGCGGCGCGCGCCTTGGCCTTTTGTTCCTCCATCGCCGCATCGAACCCGTCGGTATCGACCTCGCGGCCCTTTTCGCGCAAAGCGTCTTGGGTCAGGTCGAGCGGGAAACCATAGGTGTCATACAGCTTGAACGCTGCCTCACCGGACAAAGGCGCGCCTTCATCAAGGTCAGACACTTCGTCATCCAGCAGCTTCAAGCCACGGTCCAAGGTCTTTTTGAACCGGGTCTCTTCGAGCAGCAGCGTCTCTTCGATCATCGGCTGGGCGCGGGAAAGTTCCGGATAGGCCTGCCCCATCTGCGCCACCAATGCGGGCACCAGCGAATGCATGACCGGGTCTTTGGCCCCCAGCAGATGCGCGTGCCGCATGGCGCGGCGCATGATGCGGCGCAGCACGTAACCGCGGCCATCATTGGACGGCATCACGCCATCGGCAATCAGGAAAGAGGTCGAGCGCAGGTGATCGGCAATCACCCGGTGATGCACGTTCTTATCGCCGTATGGGTCTACGCTCGTCGCATGGGCGCTGGCCTCGATCAGGGATTTGAACAGATCGGTGTCATAATTGTCATGGCTGCCCTGCAGCAGCGCACCGATCCGTTCCAGCCCCATGCCGGTATCGATGGACTGCATGTCCAGCGCCTTCATCGAGCCGTCTTCGAACTGCTCGTTCTGCATGAAAACCACGTTCCAGATCTCGATGAACCGGTCGCCATCTTCCTCAGGCGAACCGGGAGGGCCACCCCAGATGTGATCGCCGTGATCATAGAAAATCTCGGTACAGGGGCCACAGGGCCCGGTCGGCCCCATCTGCCAGAAATTGTCGGATGTGGCGATGCGGATGATCCGATCTTCGGCCACGCCCAGTTTCTTCCAGATATCAAACGCCTCGTCATCGGTATGATAGACGGTTGTATAAAGCTTGTCCTTGGGAATACCGAATTCCTTGGTGATCAGCTCCCAGGCAAAGGGGATTGCCTCTTCCTTGAAGTAGTCCCCAAAGGAAAAGTTCCCCAGCATCTCGAAAAACGTGTGGTGACGCGCGGTGTAACCAACATTGTCGAGGTCATTATGCTTGCCACCCGCGCGCACACATTTCTGCGCCGTGGTGGCGCGGTTATAGTCGCGGGTTTCCAGGCCGGTGAACAGGTTCTTGAACTGCACCATGCCGGAATTGACGAACATCAGCGTCGGATCATTGTTCGGCACCAGAGGGCTGGAATCCACAATCGCGTGGCCCTGCTTCTCAAAGTAGTTCAAAAAGGTCGACCGGATGTCGTTCAGCGTCGCCATGTCTGGGCCTCATCTCGCGGAAATTTTCGAAGATGTACCCCCAGCCCGGGCCACTGTCCACAGGACAAGATCACCCAAGCTGTTTTTCAAAGAAATGCTCGGCATAGGGGTTGTCATTATAGCGCTCAATCTCGACCCAGCCGTCATTACGATAGAGATGCAGTGCCGCCGTCAGCTTCCCATTGGTATCAAGCTGCAAGGTTGTCAGGCCCAGCCTTTGCGCATGGGTTTCGATCGCGCTCATCAACTGTTTCGCCAGCCCCAACCCGCGCGCCGCCGGTGCCACCCACATGCGTTTGACCTCGCCCAGCCCTTCGGCCTGCCGCTTTACGGCCACGCAGCCAATGGGCAAGCCGTCAGACAGCGCCAGTAGAAAGGTGCCATTGGGCACGCGCAAACTGTCCGCTTCGGGGTCGCCGGACACTTGCGGGTCAAAGTAAACGCCAAAAATCTCACTGATTTCATCGTAATAGGCCTGGACACAATGCTGAACACGCGGGTCCTCGGGATCAGCCTCGATGATTTCGATCCGATCACGCCCCAGCACCGTGGCGATCAGATCCGCTGCCGCCAGCAAAGCCTCGCTTTGTTTGTAACGCCCTAGCACCGCCTCAGCCAATTGATCCGACAGCGCCTCATATTGCGCAAAGGCCGCCTGCCCGGCCTCTGTCAGTTTGGCAATCCGGCGGCGCGCATCCTTGGGCGCTGGCGCGGTCTCAACCATCCCCTCAGCCTCCAACCCGCGCAAAAGCCGCGACATCAAGCCGGAATCGAGCCCGAGATAGTCGCGCAATTCGCCCACATCCTCTTTGCCATGGCCAATGGCATTCAGCACTCTGGCCGAACCAAGCGGGCGCCCAAGCCCCAGAAAAGACGTGTCCAAAGCCCCGGTCTGTGTGGTGACTGCGCGGGCCAAACGGCGGAAGCGGGAAATATCATCAATCATATACCTGACTTAAGTCAGACATTTTCATGGTGCAAGAAAAAAGCGCCCCTTTTGCAAAGGGCGCTTCTTGCAACAACACGTGTTACCCCGTGTCACTCTTCAACCAGATCCGGATCATCCTCTGGCATGTCAAATTCCAACCCATGCGCGGCGCGGATCTTATCCTCGATCTCAAAGGCGATGCGGTTGTTTTCCTTGAGGAAATTCTTGGCATTCTCGCGGCCCTGGCCGATGCGCTCATCACCATAGCTATACCAGGCCCCGGACTTCTCAACCACGCCAGCCTTGACCCCAAGGTCGAGCAGTTCCCCGGTTTTCGAGATGCCTTCGCCATACATGATGTCGAATTCAACCTGCTTGAAGGGCGGCGCGACCTTGTTCTTCACCACTTTCACGCGGGTCTGGTTGCCCACCACTTCGTCACGATCCTTGATCGCGCCGATGCGGCGAATATCCATGCGCACCGAGCTGTAGAATTTCAACGCGTTACCACCGGTGGTGGTTTCGGGCGAGCCGAACATTACGCCAATTTTCATCCGAATCTGGTTGATGAAAATCACCATACAGTTTGACCGGCTGATCGAACCGGTGAGCTTGCGCATGGCCTGGCTCATCAGACGGGCCTGCACGCCGACATTGCTGTCTCCCATATCGCCCTCAAGCTCGGATTTAGGCGTCAGCGCGGCAACTGAGTCGACCACGACCATGTTCACCGCCCCCGAGCGCACCAGCGTATCGGTGATCTCAAGCGCCTGTTCCCCGGTATCGGGCTGGGAAATCAGCAGCTCATCCAGGTCAACGCCCAATTTCTTGGCATATTGCGGGTCCAGCGCGTGTTCCGCATCCACAAAGGCGCAAACCCCGCCTTTTTTCTGTTCCTCGGCCACACAATGCAGCGTCAGCGTGGTTTTGCCCGAGCTCTCAGGCCCGTAAATCTCGATGATCCGGCCCTTGGGCAAACCGCCGATTCCCAGAGCAATATCCAGCCCCAAAGAGCCGGTCGAGGTCGCCTCGATCTCCTGAATGGCGTTGCCATCACCCAGTTTCATGATCGAGCCTTTGCCAAACTGGCGTTCAATCTGGCTCAACGCGCTATCCAGCGCCTTTTGCTTATCCGCGTTCTTCTTGTTCATAGTCAGGAGATCTGCCGTTGCCATCAGTTCCATCCCTTATTCCACAGGCCGCCTAGCGCGGCAATTGGCTGTTTTGTTCTCGTGATGTTCTCACTCTTAATGGGACCAAAAAGAGAACATTTCAAGTAAAATCTTTCCTTTCTTACGCTCGCGCAGGATGGTTAAAGGAAGGTTAGGAAATTGGGGAAAATTGACGATGTTGGTGTTCTGGAAGCAAAAACTGGTGATGTTGGCCGTGCCAAAGACGGGAACATCGGCCTATGAAGAGGCGCTGACACCGGTGGCTTCCATGATTGTGAACGATCCGCCCGAGCTGAAACACGCGCCGGTCTATCGCTATAATCGATTCTTTCGCCCGATGTTTGACAAGGTTGGCGCCGAAGATATGGAACTGCTCGCGGTGATCCGCGAACCGATCAGCTGGCTTGGCTCCTGGTATCGTTACCGCCAGCGCCCCTTCCTGGATGGCCGCCCAACCTCGACCAAGGATATCAGCTTTGACGATTTTTGCGACGCCTATGCGCGCGGTGATCGCCCGCCCTTTGCCAATGTCGGCAGCCAGGCGAAATTCATCGAACCGCGCCCCAATGGCGTCTCGGTGACCCATCTCTTTAAATATGAAAACCAGGCCGGGCTGATCGCTTTTCTCGAAGACCGCCTGAACATCGCTCTGGACCTGCCGCGCACCAATGTCTCGCCTCAGCGCGACCTCACGCTTTCCCCCGAAATCGACGCCAAACTGCGCCGCAAATGCGCCGATGATTTCGAGGTCTGGGAGCGCGCAACCTGACCCTCATCCAACAGGGTTTCTTTGGGCCAAAAATATCCCGGGGAGTCTCGGCTCAGCCGAGACGGGGCAGCGCCCCTCCCCCCGCCAGTCAATTGAACTGCTGATGCACCGTCTCGGTCAGTTCCGACAAAGAGAACGGCTTGGGCAGGAAGACCGAATTGGGCACTTCCTGACTGCCCTCGCCAAAGGCATCCTCGGCATAGCCCGACACAAAGACCACGCGCGTGTCCGGCCGATCAACCAGCGCCTTGCGCACCCAGGTCGGCCCATCCATGCCCGGCATCACCACATCGGTGACAAAGACATCCACCGCCAGATCGTCATCCTCCAGCAGGTCCAGCGCATCCTCGGCGGTTTCCGCCTCGATCACCGTATAGCCGCGCAGACGCAAGGCGCGGGCGGCAAAGGCGCGCACCGGGGCCTCATCTTCAACCAGCAGAACCACACCCGAGCCTTTTTGCGGCAATTTCTTGCTTTCCTCTTTTTGAACCTGAGGCGCGGCCTCTTCGCTGACCTCATGGGCCGGGAAGAGCAGCGTGAAACAGGTGCCTTTGCCCACAACACTATCGACAAAGATGTAGCCGCCGGTCTGTTTCACGATCCCATAAACGGTCGACAGGCCCAGCCCGGTGCCCTCACCGGTGCGCTTGGTGGTAAAGAACGGCTCAAAGACCTTTTGCAGCTTGTCCTGCGGAATGCCCGAGCCCTCGTCATTAACGCGGACCGAGACATATGTACCCGGAGGCACCACCGCACGGTCGCGTTTCAGCGGTTCGCGCAGCACGCGGCGCTCGGTCTCAATGGCGATTTCGCCGCCATCCGCCATGGCATCGCGGGCATTCACCACCAGGTTCATCATCACCTGTTCCAACTGGCGGCGGTCGCCGCGGACGGGCGGGAGAACCGGATCGTGATGCAGGTTCAACTGCACCTTCTCGCCCACCAATCGGTTCAGCAGATGCGCCAGATCAGACAGGGTATCGCGCAGATCCAGAACCTCGGGCTGCATGGTTTGTTTGCGCGAAAACGCTAGAAGCTGCCCAACCAAAGCCGCCGCGCGATTGGCGTTCTGATTGATCTGAACCAGATCACCATAATCCGGGTCGCCCTGATCATGGCGCAACAACAGCAAGTCACAATGCCCCGAAATCGCCGTCAGCAAGTTGTTGAAATCATGGGCCACACCGCCCGCCAGCTGGCCAATCGCCTGCATCTTCTGGCTTTGGACAAATTGCGCCTCAAGCGTTTTCAGCTCGGTCGCATCGTTCAAAACCGCCACCAGAACCGGCTCGCCATCTTCGACCACACGGTTCAGTGTGACCTGCACAAATACCTCGCGATCCGCGCGGGTCAGGCGCAGGAATTCAGATCGGTGCAAGCCCTTGCCCGCCGCCGCCTCTTGCAACCAATCGGTCAGCGCGCGGCCCAAACCCTCCATATATTCCGACAGGTTGCCCGGCTCACCAGTGCCAAGGTCAAGCATGCGCCGCGCCTCGGGATTGGCGCGCAACACTTTGCCATCGGGAAGGACCTTAACCAGCGGCACTGGCAGGCTGTCAAAGCTGCCCGTTGCCTCCTTTTGCTGATCCTCCTCCTCAATCAATGACAGGGTCAGCTCCATGCGCCCGGCCCCGGTCTCGGCGCTTTGGACCAGCACACGCTTGACCTCTTCCTGAGCGGCCAGTTGGTGCACGCCTCCCGGACGCAGTGGCAGATCCTCAAGCACGTCCTCCAGCCGTTTGGCACGTTGGCCCACCAAATCCCGCGCAGTCTGGTTCATGAACAACACCGCCCCGGTGCGGCCCAATGTCAGCACCGCCTTTTCCGCCGTATTGCCCTTGGAGGCGCTGATGGCATCTGCCTCAAGCCGCCACAGCACCAATTGCGGCGGCACGCTGCGGGCGTGAATGCGGAACCCTTCGGAATGGCTGGTGATCTCTTCTGTGGCCGAGCCATTGGCCATCAGCTTGTGCATGAGGCGATAAACAATCCCCTCGGAACTGGCAAAGACATCGCGCAGCACATCAGCAAGGCTGTGCCCTGCCGGAGTTTCAAACCGTTCGCGCGCGGCGTAATTGGCATGTAACAGCTGCCCGTCAAGGTCGCAGACAAAACAAAGTGCCGGTTCCTCTTCGACCAATTCGATCAGCATCGCGGTTTTGCGGCGCAGGCGCAGGCGTTTGGTCGCCTCATAGGCGATCCAGCCGATCGACATGGCCCCCAAGGCACCCGCCGCCGCCAGAAGCCCGGATTTCACCAGAGGAGACAAGGACATAAGCTGAACAGACAAGATGCATAGAGCGGCCAAAACAGCCAATAATGCGCTGCCACCGACCGGTGTCACTTTTCCAAAACGTGGACCGTCATTTTGTTCAGCCAAAGACAAAGGAACCCCCTATCGGTCTCGAATCCTAAGAAAGTGTATCACACCCCGCACGTTAATGACTGGTTAACCACACAGAAAACAACCGTAAGTAGATTTACCTTTGTGGTCAAGGCGACCAAAGGTGCCGTAGCGTTACCCTTTGCGCAGGCAAGCGACAAAGAACCCGTCCCCGCCATCCTCGGGCAGGAACTGACGATGTGACAGGCATTCCCAACCGCTATTTTGCGCCAAAAACCTTTCCACTTGCTCAAGATTTTCTTCGGCCAGGACGGAACAGGTGGCATAGGCCAGAATGCCGCCCGATGTGACGAGGCTCTGACAGGTCTGCAGGATGCTGGCCTGCACCTTGGTCAAGTCCTGCAAATCCTCGGGCTGCAAACGCCATTTGCCCTCGGGCGAGCGCCGCCAGGCCCCTGCCCCGGAACAGGGCACATCACAAAGCACCACATCAAACTCCCCTTTGGGCGCGGTCAGTCGGTCAACAGTGGCCCCGGCCCGCGCGGCCCGCGCTGGCAGGTCGGACATGCGGCGCGGATCGGCATCATGGGCAAAGACCCTCTCGCCCCCCAATCGAGCCGCCAGGGCCAGGGTTTTGCCACCGCCACCGGCGCAATAATCCAAAACCCTCTGTCCCGGCTGCACGGGAACCGCGTCCACAACCGCCTGCGAGGCGGCGTCTTGCAATTCGACCAACCCGGTGAGGTAAGGCTCGGACCGCGCCACTTTGCGCGCACCTTCGGTGACACGCAGCGCCGTAGGTGACAAAGCGTGGGGCTGGGTCTCAATCCCCGCCTCTGCCAGTGCCGCCTGAGCACCCGCCAGATCGGTTTTTATTGTGTTCACCCGCAGAAACACCGCCGCCCGGCTGCGCAAAGCTAGTGCTGTGGCCTCGGCCTGTTCGCCCAGCCCGGCCTGAAACCGCGCGCCCAGCCAATCCGGCAGGTCCCAGGCGGCAAACCCTTGTGGTTCGCCCCCGGCTTGAGCTTCTTCATCGCTCAAAACCGCAGGCCCGTGGCCCTGCCCCGAAAACAGCGCCGCCTCATCCAGGCCCTGATGGCGCACCACCCCCAACATGCGCGCGCGCCCGGTTTCTCCACCGCCCAAAGCCGCCGCACTGCGCCATAGCCGCAGGCAATCAAACACGTGATCGCGCACCGCCGCCCGGTCTTTGGACCCGGCAAAGCGCGAAGCCCGCGCCCAGTTGGTCAGCGCCTTTTCAGCCGCACTCCCGTCGCGGATTTTGTCAATGATGTCGATGGCAGCTTGTAAGCGGGCGGCGGGGGTCATGGCAGGTCTCCGGGACAGAATGGCCCGCCTATATCGCGTATCTTTCACAAGGTGAATCGGTTTTGGCCACAGTGACCAGCGGTCAGGTGGCGAAAACGCGGAATATCAGGGTTTCATCGTTTGAAGATGGCGGCCGCCAAAGCGGATCATCCTGCGGGTGCCAAACCGCCCCTTTGCAGTGTGAACTGCCAGCTTTTGGAACGCGTTCCGCATCAGCTGCGGGAGAGATCCAGTTTCAGTGGTTAACCGCAAAGCAGGATGCCCTGACCAACTTAAGCAAAGCTTAGGCCACCGTGCGCCGCCCCTATAGGTCACGAGCGACGGATCGGGGTCAGCTCGGACTGTTTCAAAACCACGCCATCGCGCCGAATGGTCGTTTTGCGCACGGTATCGGGTCCTTGATGCGCGACTTCGATCTCAACCTCATGCAGCTCATCGCCGCGACCGCCAAAGCAATCCATCATCGCCTGCAAGATCCCGACATCCTCAATCCGGTTCAGCCTTGGGCGTGGATTATTGCGTGGGCTGGGCACCGTAGCGGGGAACAGATAGATGCAGGGCGGTGGCAGTTTATACTGCCCAACCTCGCAACGCCGCGTCTCATCCGACAGTTTTGGACAGGGCCGCGCCGAGGTGCCACAGATCCAATCCCAGACCACCAGCCCGTCAATGCGTTGATTGCGATCAATCATCTCGGCACTCAGCCGCGTATGGATCCCCGACCAGACATTATGCCGTGGATCAGCACCGGGATTAGAACAAACCGACCAGATCACAATTTCATCCGCATGGGGTGGGCGTTCAAAAATGTTGGTATTATTGCCGTCCAGACAGCCCTTGAGCTCAATGATCGCAGTGCGATCATTGTTCAGGGTCACCGCGTAATCATGGCGATTGGCCTCTCCTGCACTGCTCCACTCCTTGATGAACCCGCCAAAGCGCATCTGATCCAGCATCTGCGCCACAAACCCGCGCTTTTCCTTCATCGAGGCGGAGAATTGCCCGCGCACCCGTTCAATCGCGCCGCGAAACAGCCCCGATTGATAGAAATCCTCTTCATCCAGCCCATGTTCACCCAGCTTATGGGCCTCGCGTTTCAGCACCTCGGCAAATTCGACAATCTTGAGCCGCAGCTCTTCATTCTTTTGGCAAGGAATCTCGCTCATGCCCTGGCTCCCTGCTTTGCCGGGACCAGCTTTTCGAACAGATGCTGCGACAGGTGGCGCACCACCGGCACGGCCACCCCGTCACCTGTCAGATGATAGGCCTCATTATAACGTTCGGGCAGTTTGTAGCTATCCGGCAAGCCCATCAGCCGCGCGGTCTCGCGGGTGGAAATCAGGCGGGATCGGATCTCGTCACGCTCCACCACCATGATCAATTGCCGCGACGACCCACCCGCAGGCGTGCGCAAACAGCCAGCAATCTCGTCAAATCGCACCTCGGCGCGCTGCACCTTGATGCCATGTTCAACCCGCGTGCGTTTATAAAGCGTCCCCACCATGCGCACGCCGCTGGCCTTGGCGGTTTCGACCTTGGCCAGATTGACCTCGGACATCATCGAAAGCAGCGCGCGCGTGTCCTGCTTGCTGTGCCATTTGGTGGATTTGGGAAAATCCTCTACCAGATCGGCGAAGCGCAGGATGCGTTCGGGGGGCAGCGGCATCTGCCACCAGAGCCAGTGTTTCTGCAAAGATTTTGGCAGGCCCTCAAACGCAGTGCGCAATGCTTTGTTGTGCCAGGGGTCCTGCGGGTTCTGGCCGCTCAGCCCGTCGGGCAGCGCAAGGTCGGCGCGCAAAGCCACGATGATCAGACGCGGGCGCGATTGCGGCACGAACAGCGCCGCATCCATCACCAATGCGCCATAGAGATAGCCCAAATCGCGCAACGCCCGACAAATCGCGGCAAAATCCTTGCCCTTATGCGAGGTGAGCGTGCCCAACACATTCTCAAGCGCAATCACCGCCGGAGCGCGCCCCTCGCCCCGCAAGGTCTGTATATGATGCACAAACGGCCAAAACGTACCAGATCGCGCCGCCTTGAGCCCGCCGCCCATCCCCGCCAAAGACAGGTCCTGACAGGGAAAGCTGCCCCAGACCAAATCGGGGTCCCCCGGCATATCTTCGGGCGCGAGGTTGCGGATGTCATCACAGATCAGGTGATCGTCGCCCCAATTCTGCGCATAGCTGGCCGCCTTTTTGGCGTCAAAATCATTGGCCAAGAGACAGTCCCAACCGGCCCCAAGGCCCGCCCGGGCCATGCCGCCCCCAGCAAAGAATTCATAGAATCTGCGCACTGCTTCGCCCCGTCTTTGCGATTTGTTAAACCACGCCCATCAGAACGGAGCAAGAACAACCCAACAAAAAACCGCCGCCCAAGCTTTGGGGCAGCGGTCAAACCTTTCGGCAGGTCTTCTTTGGGCCAAAAATATCCCGGGGGTTTGGGGGCTGGCCCCCAATCCGGCATCAAATCATTTAGCCAACCCGGTAATTTGGTGCCTCACGAGTGATGGTCACATCATGCACATGGCTTTCCTTCAAGCCCGCACCGGTGATTTTGACAAAATTACAGTTCTTGCGCATCTCGGGCACGGTCGCACAGCCGGTATAGCCCATGGCCGCGCGCAAACCGCCGACCAGCTGGTGGATCACCGTGCCAGCGGGGCCTTTATAAGGCACCTGGCCCTCGATCCCTTCGGGCACCAGCTTGTCACTGGCCGCATCCTTTTGGAAATAGCGGTCGGCCGAACCGCGCGCCATGGCACCAAGCGAGCCCATGCCGCGATAGGCTTTGAACGAGCGGCCTTGATACAGGATCACTTCACCGGGGCTTTCATCGGTGCCCGCAATCATCGAGCCAACCATGGCGCAGGACGCCCCCGCGGCAATCGCCTTGGCGAAATCGCCCGAGAATTTGATGCCGCCATCTGCAATCACCGGCACATCACCGGCCGCTGTGGCGCAATCCATGATCGCGGTGAGCTGCGGCACGCCAACACCGGCGACCATGCGCGTGGTGCAGATCGAGCCCGGCCCAATGCCGACCTTGATCGCATCCGCACCGGCATCGATCAGCGCCTTGGTGGCGTCACCGGTGGCGACGTTGCCAGCGATGACCTGCACCTGGTTGGACTGGTTTTTGATACGTTTCACCGCTTCAATCACCCCTTCGGAGTGACCATGAGCCGTGTCTACCACAACAATATCCACACCTGCATCGATCAGCATTTCCGAACGCGCAAAACCGCTGTCACCCACGCTGGAGGCCGCCGCGACGCGCAGACGTCCCAGATCATCCTTACAGGCGGTCGGATTCAACACCGCCATTTCGGTGTCTTTCAGGGTCAGCAAACCGGTCAGTTTGCCGTTGCCATCATGCACCAGAAGCTTTTCGATCCGGCGCGATCTCATCAGGCTTTTGGCTTCTTCCAGGTCTGCAGGTTCGGCGAGCATGGCCAGGTTATTGCTGGTCATCATCGCGTGCACAGGCGTTTCGTCACTTTGGGCGAAGCGCATATCGCGGTTGGTCAGGATACCCTGAACCTTGCCATCCGCATCGACCACCGGGAAGCCGGTAAAATTATAGCGTTCAACCAAGGCCTTGGCGTCGGCCAGGGTCTGGTTCACGGTCAGGGTCACCGGGTTATAGACGATGCCGGATTCAAAGCGTTTCACCCGGCGCACTTCGCGCGATTGCTCTTCGGCATTCAGGTTCTTGTGGATCACCCCGATACCGCCGGCCTGCGCCATGGTGATCGCCATGCGCGATTCCGTCACCGTGTCCATGGCTGAGCTCAGCAGCGGAATATTCATGGAAATGGTTTTGGTCACCTGCGTGCGCGTGTCAGCGGTGTTTGGCAACACGGAAGACGCATTGGGTACGAGCAGAACATCGTCGAAGGTCAGGGCCTCGCGAATCTCCATGAGGGGCACTCCTGTGGCAGATACGGTTGGCACGTCCCTATTGCATGGCATCGCCGTGGGGGAAAGAGGGAAAGCGGGCCTTGACCCAGAAAGATGATGCGCCTGCGGCGAGCGGGGAGCCGATTTTCCAGGAAAATCGGCAATTGGGGGCCAGCCCCCAAACCCCCGGGATATTTGCAGCCCAAAGAAACCAAGGCGTGGTTTTGTGTGGCGGGGCTTTGCCTGTCATCAGAATGTTTGTTGTCTCGGGCACTGGGGAGGTGCAAAGAGGGAGAGATTTTTGTACGGCGGAGCGGCGTCATGACAGCACCTTTGACAGGCTATACGATTTTGGATCTGACCCATGTTCTGGCAGGCCCCTATTGCACCATGACTTTTGCCGATCTGGGGGCCGAGGTGATCAAGGTTGAGCAACCGGGGCTGGGGGATGACACCCGGGCTTTCCCCCCTTTCAAGGATGGCAAATCCGCCTATTTCGCTACGATCAATCACGGCAAGAAATCCATCGCGCTGGATTTGAAAGACGCCGATGATCGGGCGATTTTTGAACGGCTCGTGGCGCGGGCTGATGTTTTGGTCGAGAATTACCGCCCCGGCGTGATGGAGCGTTTGGGCTATGGTTGGGAGGCGCTGCATGCCGCCTATCCCCGGCTGGTTTACGGCGCAGTAAGCGGCTTTGGCCATACCGGACCGGATGCCAAGCGCCCCGCCTATGACATGGTGGTGCAGGCGCGCGGTGGTGTGATGTCGATAACGGGCGAAGCCGGGCGCGATCCCGTGCGGGTTGGGGCCTCGATCGGGGATATTGTCGCGGGGATGTTTCTGGCGCAGGGGATCTTGGCGGCGCTGCTGGACCGGGACCGCTTGGGCAAGGGGCGCAAGGTGGATGTGGCCATGCTGGACAGCCAGTTGGCCCTGTTGGAACATGCGGTGGCGATCACTTCGGTCAGTGGGCAACCGCCGGCCCCGTCCGGCGCGCGCCACCCGTCGATCACCCCGTTTGAAACCTTTCACGCCAGCGACGGCTTGTTCGTCATTGCCGCTGGCAATGACCGGCTGTTTGAAAAGCTGTGTATTGCGCTGAACTTGCCCTTGTCCGGTGATCCACGCTTTGCCACCAACCCGGCGCGTTGTGAAAACGCCCGGCTGTTGAAACGGCTGATCGAGGCGGTAACCCTGGGGGATACGCGCGCCCATTGGATTGCCAAACTGACCGCGGCGGGCATTCCCACCGGGCCGATTCAGAATGTGGCTGAAGTGCTTAAGGACCCGCAAATCAAGGCGCGCAATATGGTGGTTGATGTGCTCGACAAGAGCGGGCGGGCTGCCTATCTCGCGGCGGGCAATCCGATCAAGATGACCGATAACCCCGATCCGCCGACCCGCGCGCCCGCCCCGGATCTGGACGCCAATCGCGGTGAGATTCTGCGCTGGCTGGATGAGGGGTAGCCCCGCTTTTGCCCCAAACCGATCTCAAAATGCTGCCCAGATCGAGACGTTCTGAGACGGCGACGGCCAAAAGGCGCATTTTGAATACATAAATTGACGCCTTCCGACACTTGAAGGTCGCCGATTGGCTTTCACTTTGGCGCAAAAGCGTTATTTTGCCAGCAAGCCAAGCCTGATTGCCGACGCAGAAAGAACCCTATGAGCACCGAGCAGACCCAAGACCCCCTCGTGATTTTCACCCCTTCTGGCAAACGTGGGCGCTTCCCGGTTGGTACGCCGGTTCTGACAGCGGCGCGGCAATTGGGGGTCGATCTGGATTCGGTGTGCGGTGGGCGCGGCATCTGTTCGAAATGTCAGATCACGCCGAGCTATGGCGATTTCCCCAAACATGGGGTCACTGTCGAAGACGGGGCCTTGTCAGAATGGAACAAGGTCGAGCAGCGCTATGATGACAAGCGCGGGCTTAAGGAAGGGCGGCGGCTGGGCTGTCAGGCCACGGTGCAGGGCGACATTGTGATCGACGTGCCACCGGAAAGCCAGGTGCACAAACAAGTGGTGCGCAAGGCGGCCAGTGCGCGGGTTATCGAAATGGATCCGGCCACGCGGCTCTATTATGTCGAGGTGCAGGAACCCGATATGCATGAGCCGACCGGCGATCTGGAACGGCTGAAAATCGCGCTCAAGGAGCAGTGGGATCTGGATCAGGTCACCCTTCCGCAATCCCTGTTGCCACGCCTGCAGACGGTGCTGCGCAAGGGCGGTTGGACCATCACCGTGGCGCTGCACAAATCCCATGAAGGCGGCGAGCAGCAGATTATCGAGATGTGGCCGGGCCTGACCGAAGAGCGCATCTATGGCCTTGCCATCGACCTTGGCTCGACCACCATCGCGGCGCATCTTTGTGACCTGCGCAATGGCCAGGTCAAGGCGAGCTCGGGGGTGATGAACCCGCAGATCCGCTTTGGCGAAGACCTGATGAGCCGGGTGTCCTATTCGATGATGAATCCGGGCGGTGATAAGGAAATGACCAGCGCAGTGCGCACGGCCATCAATGGGCTGACCGAGGCGATTGCGACCGAGGCGGGCATTCGCCCCTTCCAGATTTTGGAGACGGTGTTTGTTTGCAATCCGGTCATGCATCACCTGCTGCTGGGCATTGATCCGGTTGAGCTGGGTCAGGCGCCTTTTGCCCTGGCCACCTCGCAATCCCTGTCGCTGAGCGCGCGGGATCTTGAGCTCAATGTGATGAATGAAAACGCCCAAATCTATGTGCTTCCTTGCATTGCCGGCCATGTCGGTGCGGATGCGGCGGCGGTGGCGCTGAGCGAAGAGCCGAACAAATCCGACGACCTGGCGCTGATCGTTGATGTGGGCACCAATGCGGAAATCCTGCTGGGGGATAAAAGCGGCGTTCTGGCCTGTTCCTCGCCCACCGGCCCAGCCTTTGAGGGTGCGCAGATCAGTTCGGGCCAGCGCGCGGCCCCCGGCGCGATTGAGGCGATCCGCATTGACCCAGTGACCAAGGAACCGCGTTTCCGGGTGATTGGCTGTGAAAAATGGTCAGATGAAGACGGGTTTTGGGACCTTACGGCACAGACCGGCATCACCGGCATCTGTGGCTCGGGCATTATCGAGGCAGTGGCCGAAATGCGCATTGCTGGGCTGGTCGATCCCAAGGGGCTGATTGGGTCAGCCGAGCAGACCGGTACGCCGCGATGCGAGGCTGAGGGGCGCACCAATTCTTATCTCATCCATGACGGCACCGAGGATGGCGGGCCGCGCATCACCGTGACCCAACAGGATATTCGCGAAATTCAGCTCGCGAAATCTGCGCTCTACGCGGGCGCGCGGCTGCTGATGGACAAGCGCGAAGTCGACAAGGTGGATCGTATCCTGCTGGCCGGGGCCTTTGGCGCGCATATCTCGGCGCTGCACGCGATGGTGTTGGGGATGATCCCGGATGCGCCCATCGACAAGGTTGGGTCTGCAGGCAATGCCGCCGGGACAGGCGCGCGGATTGCCCTGTGCAATATCAGCGCGCGCCGCGAGGTCGAAACCTTGGTGCGCCAGATCACCAAGATCGAAACCGCCATCGAAGAGAAGTTCCAGGAACATTTTGTCAACGCCAATGCGATCCCGCATGCCACCGATCCGTTCCCCGAACTGCTGACCCAAGTCACCCTCCCCGAGGTAGATTTCAACACCGGTGGTGATGGTGGCGAAGGCGGCGGACGTCGTCGCAGACGGCGGCGGGGCTAGTGCATCCCACCTGACTGTGGGCCTCGCGATGGTGAGGCCCGCCATAAGGCGGGATGAACAGATTTTGCGCGGATCAGCCTTGACCCCCTCGCGCAAATCCCATAGCAGTCAATTCCTGCGAGCGCGGGTATGGTGAAAAGGTATCACGGCAGCTTCCCAAGCTTTAGTTACGGGTTCGATTCCCGTTACCCGCTCCAGAACTCCTTTAAAGAATGACCGCTTCAGCCAATGATTTGGCTATGGTTTTGAAGCTGTTGCACGCCAAAGCTCATCCTTCGGCTTTCTCTTCCAGCTCCAACCATTCCATCTCGGCATTGGCCAGGGCCTCCTGCCGTTCGACCAAGGCCTCGGTGGCTTTCTGAAACTTCAGCGGCTCTTTGTGGAAAAGCTCCGGGTCAGCCATGAACTCCTCAAGCTTGGCGATCTCGGCCTCAAGCCGTTCGATTTCGCCCGGCAATGCTTCGAGCCGGTGCTTTTCGGTAAAGGAGAGCGTGGGCGCTTTGGCGGGTTTCGCAGCGGGTTTGGCCACGTCTTTCTTGGGCTTGGATTTGGCGGTCGGTGCCTGCGGGTCATCCGCGCCCCGCTGTCGGCGATAATCGCTCCAGCCACCGGCATAGGCCACGGCGCGGCCCCTGCCCTCCATGGCGATGGTGGTGGTCGCGACGCGGTCGAGGAAATCGCGGTCGTGGCTGATCAGCAGCACGGTGCCGTCGTAATCGTCGAGCAGCTCTTGCAGCAGGTCCAGCGTTTCAACATCCAGATCGTTGGTTGGTTCGTCCAGCACCAGAATATTGCTTTCGCGCGCCATGATCTTGGCCAGCAAGAGCCGCGCCTTTTCGCCACCGGAAAGCGAGCGCACCGGCGCGCGCACCTGACGTTCGTCGAACAGAAATTCCTTGAGATAGCCGACCACATGTTTGGGCTGCCCACGCACCATGACCTGATCGGCCTTGCCCGAAACACCGATTTCCTTATCCCCGGCCAGCGAATCCCAGAGCGAGACATCGCCATCGAGCTGTGCGCGGGTCTGATCAAAGATTGCAGGCACAAGATTGGTGCCCAGCTTGACCGAGCCTTCATCCGGGGTGATCTCGCCCATCAGGATCTTGATCAGGGTGGTTTTGCCGACGCCATTGGGGCCAACAAAGGCCACGCGGTCGCCGCGCTGCACCAAAAGATCAAAGTTGCGAATGATCGGCTTGTCGCCAAAGGCATGTGTCACCCCCTTGGCATCAATAACTTTCTTACCGGATTTTGGACCCGAAGCCAGATCCATCGCCGCCTGCCCCTGACGCTTGATCTGACTGGCGCGTTCCTTGCGCAGGTCTTGCAGCGCACGTACCCGGCCCTGGTTGCGTTTGCGCCGCGCGCTGATGCCTTCGACGGCCCACCGCGCTTCGGCCTTGATCTTGCGATCCAGCTTGTGGCGCTGCATGTCCTCGTCTTCCCAGGCCTTGTCGCGCCAGGCTTCAAAGGCGGCAAAGCCTTTTTCCTGACGGCGCACCTGTCCGCGATCAATCCACAGGGTGGCGCGGGTCAGTTCCGTCAGGAACCGGCGGTCGTGAGAGATCAGGACAAAGGCGCGGCGGGTGGATTTGAGCTCTTCCTCAAGCCAGCCAATCGCCTCGATATCCATGTGGTTGGTTGGCTCGTCGAGCAGCATCAGATCGGGCTCTTCGGCCATCAGCTTGGCCAAAGCCGCGCGGCGACGTTCGCCGCCCGAAGCGGTCTCGACCAGGCGGTTGGGATCGAATTTGAGGCCTTCGCCAGCGCGCTCGACCTTATACATCTCACCGGGCGACAGATTGGCAGCGGCAAATTCACCCAATGTGGCATAGCCGGAAAGGTCCGGGTCCTGCTCCATATAGCCAACCGAGATGCCCGAGGGGCTGACCTTTTCGCCGCGATCCGGCTCCACCAGCCCGGCCATCACCTTCATCAAGGTGGATTTGCCCGAGCCATTGCGCCCCACAAGCGCCACCCTGTCGCCAGGTTGCACATTAAGCGAGAGATCGTCGAAGACCGGTTCCCCGCCAAAGGTCAGAGAAACGCCAGAGAGTTGTAAAAGAGGAGATACAGCCATGCCAGAGCGCTAGGGCCTGTGGCGGATAAGGTCAAGGCAGGCGCGCCCAAATTCCGTGCACGGAATTTGCAAATTCCATCAATGGAATTTGGTTGCGCTACCCGGCAACCGCGCGCAAGAGCCGCTTGCGGGCCGGTGGGATCGCGGCGATCTCGACTCCGGTGAACACATGCAGCGTGTTCATCTGGCCATCGACGACCGCATGATCGCTGACCCAGCCGCCCATCATCAGATAGGTGCGCAGCAGGGGTGGCATGCGCCCCATGGCCAATTTCGCATCCGGTTTGCGCCGCAAACGTTCGGCAAAGCGAAACACTTTCGGGGCTTTCACCCGAGGCAGCCAGCGGCGCGGCGCCAGGTGGCGGGCTTTGAGCATGGCAAATGCGTCGGTGTACTGTTCAGCATCGGTCCCGGCAAAGGAGGCGCAGCCAAAGAGCATCTCCACCCCTTGCGCATCCACATAGGCGGTCATGGCCCCCCAGGCGACGCGCAGAATATCCGGGTCTCTCCAATCGGAATGGATACAAAAGCGCCCCATTTCCACCATCGGGCCCTGAAAATCATGCAAGGCGGACAGTTCGTAATATTGCGCTGAATAGCTGCGCTCGATCTCGCGCCCATTGGGCAGCGGCAGGAATCGGAAACAACAGACAAGATCGCCGGACTTGCTGTCTTCGATCATCACGTGATCGCAAAGCGGGTCAAAATGGTCCGAATCGAGGCCGCCCGGGCGTTGAAACGCCTGCCCGCGCAAGCGCTGCACACGCTCCAGATCAGCCGCATGTTCTGCCAGCCGCGCCGCATACCGTCCTTTGGCCAATTCGATCATGGCTTGCCCTGCCTCATCTTTGCTCCCCGGTAGGATACAAGGGTGACATGGACATGACAGAGCGCCCCCTCAACTGGCACTATGGTCAGCAGTATCGGTCATTAATTGCCAAACAGCTGATCCGCGCTAAAGCCGCCAAGGTTGCCAAACAGTTTGCGGATAAAGCCGATATCGCCATCGCCGGACTGGGTCACGCGACGGGTCAGCGGCACGACTTTGCCATCCTCAAGCCCATAGGTGACCAGATTATTGACCACGCCTGCCTCGTCAAAGGTGATGGCGAGCACTTCGCGGCTCACCACTTCGGGGCGTTTCCAGGCAAAGTGGCGCACCTCTGATTCGACATAGTAATAGCCGCTTTCACGTAGCACACCGGCTGAGGATGGGACCCCGATCACATCCTCAACAGAGGCCCGGGTATCAACACCGGGTACAATCTGCTGAAGGTCCTCTTCGGGCGGAATATAACCGTGCGAGCGGTATTGAGCCGTACACGCCCCCAGCGCCACGAGAAGTGCCCCCGCCATCGCCAGATTTGCAATTCGAAAAGTGCCGCGCATACCCCACCCCTTGCTTTGGCCCATTTTGCCTCCTATTCGGCTTACATAAGGAATGCCCGTCATTCAAGCACAGGAAAACCCGACCATATGCCGCCAAAGCACCCAACCGCCGCAAAAATCCCCGTTTCGAAATTGAACAAGACCAGCGATACGCCGATCTTGCTCGAGCCCAATGCCGAGAAACGCAGCGCTATTGCTGAGGACCTTGGCGCGCTGGGGCTGAAAAAGCTGCGCTTTGACGGCGAAATTCTGCCCGAAGGGAAAAAAGGCTGGAAATTGCAGGCGTCTTTGGGCGCGACTGTGGTGCAGGCCTGTATTGTTACGCTCGAGCCAGTGACCACACGGATTGATACCAAGGTCACACGATCTTTTGTTCCCGAACATCTGATCGATCTGCCCGAACCCGGATCGGAAACAGAGATTCCCGATGAGGATGAGATCGACGTGCTCGGCGAAGAGATCGATGTCGAAGCGGTCATGATCGAAGCGCTCTCGCTTGCCCTGCCTACCTATCCGCGCAAAGACGGGGCCGAGATGGAAACCGCGCAGTTTTCCGCCGAAGGCGTCACCCCAATGCGTGACGAAGACACGCGCCCCTTTGCCGGGCTCGCAAGCTTGCGTGAAAAAATGCAAAAAGATGGAGATGAGGGCTAAGAATCATCTTGCTCTTTTAAGCTTTCTGCGTATTTTCGCGCCTTCATGAGAACACGATGCTTGTCACCGCTGCTATCTTGCCGTAGAGGCCGGGGACAAACGGGATAAATCAGGGCTGGCCGTAACCGCCCTCAGACGCAAAGAAGGTTGAGACATGGCTGTCCAGCAGAACAAAGTATCCAAATCGCGCCGCAACAACCGCCGTGCGCATGACGCATTGGTTGCAGCGAACCCCAACGAATGCCCAAACTGCGGTGAGCTGAAGCGCCCTCACCACGTGTGCCCGTCCTGCGGCCACTATGCAGACCGCGAAGTCGTCGCAATGGCTGACGAAATCGATCTGGACGAAGACGCAGCATAAACTGACCTGATCGGGCCGGCTTCGTATGACCTCTCTGAAGGATCATAGCGCAACGACGCTAGACGAGACCGGCTCGGAACGGATAGTAATTTCGGTTGACGCCATGGGCGGCGACCGTGGACCGGCGGCAGTTGTCGCCGGTATTGCGCATTCTGCGAAAAAGAATCCGACGCTGGATTTCATCCTGCACGGGCCCGAGGACGAGCTGAAGAAGCTGGTCAAGAAACGCCGGTCTCTGGACGGGCGCTGCCAGATTCGCGATGCCGAGGGCGTCGTTAAAATGACCGACAAACCCAGTCAGGTCATGCGCAATGGCAAGGGGACCTCAATGTGGTCCGCCCTCGAATCCGTCAAACAAAAAGAAGCCACCGTCGCCGTGAGCTGCGGCAATACCGGTGCGCTGATGGCGCTGTCGATGATCCGGCTGCGCAAACTGCCCGGCATCAACCGCCCTGCCATCGCGATCCTTTGGCCATCCAGCAACCCGCAAGGGTTCAACGTCATGTTGGATGTGGGCGCAGATATCCGTGCGGATGCGCAGGATCTGCTGCAATACGCGCTGATGGGCACGTCTTATGCGCGCAACGGGCTGGACCTCGAAGTGCCGCGCGTCGGGTTGCTGAATGTCGGCACCGAAGAGAACAAAGGCTTTCCCGAGCTGAAAGAGGCCTATAATCTCATCGCGGCCAATGCGGATCGCGCCCAGTTTGAATTTGTCGGCTATGTCGAAGGCGGCGATATTCCGGGCAAGCGCTGCGATGTGATCGTGACCGACGGGTTCACCGGCAATATCGCCCTCAAAACCGGCGAAGGCACCGCCAAGCTGATCGGCGATCAACTGCGCAAGACCTTTACCCATTCCTTTCTCTCCCGTCTGGCGGCGATGTTCGTTGTCTCACCCATGCGGCGTTTTCAGAAACGGATCGACCCGCGCCGCGTCAATGGCGGCGTGTTCCTGGGTCTGAACGGAACAGTGGTGAAATCACACGGCTCAGCAGACGCAACCGGCGTCTCGGCCGCGGTCAAGCTGGCCTTTGAGCTGGCCCAGGCCGGATTTGGCGAAAGGCTGGCGGCACGGGTTGCGTCTGCTGCCGAGCTCGCCCAAAATGACGCAGCGGCGGACGGTCGCGACGCACAGGACAAGAGCAAGACATGACAATTCGAGCCACCGTGATCGGGGTTGGGCATTACCTGCCGGACCGCATTGTAGAAAATGCGGAATTTGAGAAAACCCTGGACACGTCGGACGAATGGATCAGATCACGCTCGGGCATTGAACGCCGCCATTTTGCTGCCGAAGGTCAAACCACATCCGATTTGGGCACCCGCGCTGCCCAGGCTGCGCTGGCGGATGCCGGGATTTCGGCGGATGATATCGACGCGATTGTTCTGGCAACCTCGACCGCTGACCTGACCTTCCCGTCTGCGGCCACCATGATCCAGACGGCTCTGGGCATGACGCGTGGCTTTGCCTTTGACGTGCAGGCGGTTTGCGCGGGCTTTGCCTATGCGCTGGCCAATGCCAATGCGCTGATCGTTTCCGGTCAGGCCAAGCGCGTTTTGGTCATTGGGGCCGAAACATTCTCGCGTCTGATGGATTGGACCGACCGCGCCACCTGTGTGCTGTTTGGCGATGGCGCGGGCGCGCTGGTGCTTGAGGCCCAGACCGGCACCGGCACCAATGAGGATCGCGGCATTCTGGCCACCGACCTGAATTCGGATGGCCGCTACAAAGACATTCTTTACGTGGATGGCGGCGTCAGCACCCATTCCACCGGCCATTTGCGTATGCAGGGCAAAGAGGTGTTCCGCCATGCGGTGGAAAAACTGGCCTCGACCGCCAATGCCTCCATGGCCAAGATCGGCATGACCGCGGATGAGATCGACTGGATCGTCCCGCATCAGGCCAATATCCGCATCATCAACGGCACCGCGAAAAAGCTTGGCCTGCCCTTGGACAAGGTGGTGGTCACGGTTCAGGACCACGGCAACACCTCGGCCGCCTCGATTCCCCTCGCCCTGTCGGTTGGCAAAGAGCGCGGCCAAATCAAACCCGGTGACATGGTTGTGACCGAGGCGATTGGCGGCGGATTGGCCTGGGGCTCGGTGATTTTGCGCTGGTAACGGGCGCAACCGGCTTTACATCTTTGATAAAGCACCGCTTTCAACCTATTGATATTGACTTGGCTTTTGTCTCTGGCCTAGTCTCCTTTCAAAACCGGGAGGGATGACAATGGGTGAAAAGACTTTGACACGGATGGATCTGAGCGAAGCGGTTTTTCGTGAGGTCGGATTGTCGCGCAATGAAAGCGCGGAACTGGTCGAAGCCGTGCTGCAGCACATGTCCGATTCCCTGGTCGAAGGTGAACAGGTCAAGATCTCTTCCTTTGGGACATTTTCGGTTCGCGACAAAGCTGCCCGCGTTGGTCGCAACCCCAAGACCGGCGAAGAAGTTCCGATCCAGCCACGTCGGGTTCTGACCTTCCGCCCCTCGCATTTGATGAAAGACCGCGTGGCAGCTGGCAATAAGAGCTGAGGCCTAAATCATGGCAAAATCCCGGGACGCGTTCCGCACCATTTCCGAGGTTGCGGAATGGTTGGAAACGCCAGCGCATGTGCTGCGTTTCTGGGAAAGCAAATTCACCCAGATCAAACCTGTCAAACGGGCTGGCGGTCGTCGCTACTACCGCCCGGCTGACATGGAATTATTGGGTGGAATCAAGAAGTTGCTGCACGAAGATGGCATGACCATCAAAGGTGTTCAAAAAGTGCTGCGCGAACAAGGTGTACGCCATGTGGCCGCGCTGAACACACATAGTGTCGATGAGGACGCATCCGGCGAAACCATTGATGACGCCCCATTCATCGAGGCCGAAGTGCCGGATTCGGTTGTGTCCTTTCCCGGCAAAACCGAGGCTGAGCCGCCAGCAGATACGCCGGACATGTTCGCCGAACCGGACGCCGAGGACGGCTCTGACGAGGCGGTCATTGAAACCATTGATGAGGCCGAAGAGATCGGTGCTGCTGAGGAGGTTTCGGTTGATGAGGTGTCAGATGTTGTGGTCTCAGAATCTGAAGATGTCGAGCTTGACGCGAGCGAGCCAGAGCTAGAGACATCCGCCGAGGCGCTGGAGATCACTGAGGACGCGGCACCAGAGCCCCAGATTGATGTGGCAGATGAGCCTGCTGATGAGGTGGAACCTGTCGAAGAGGCAGAGCTGGTCGCAGAAGACAGCGATTCTGTTGACGATGAGGTTTTGACCGAGGAAGAACCGGCACCCGAGCCAGAAGAGAGCCTGGCCGATGATGGTTTTGAACCTGCGACCCCTGTAGAAGAAGCCCCCGAACCAGCTGAGGCCCTGCAATCAGAGGATGCCCCAGAGGAACCTGAGGTAAGCGCTGAGCTTGTTGCAGAGGCACCGGTCGACGAGGTCGTGGTCAAACCGGACGACGAGCCAGAGATCGAAGTCGAGGCTGAGGCAACGGAGTCTGAGCCCGAGGAAAGCCTTGTCCCTGCCGAGGAATCCGAGCCCGAAGAGCCTTTGGATGAGCCTGCCTTGGTCGTGCCTCCGCGCCCTGCCCTGCTGGGTCTGATTGCCCGCATCGACCGCTTGACGCCGGTTCAGGCCGCCGCCTTGTCCGCCCATTGCGAGACCCTGCGCGACATCGCTGGCCGGGCTCAAAAATCCTGATCAAAGACGGCGAATATTTTCTCATCAGGGGTTGCTCCTGCCGGTAAATCCAGTATGACACTCCGACAAGTCGGGCTATGGCGCAGCCTGGTAGCGCGTCCGTCTGGGGGACGGAAGGTCGCAGGTTCGAGTCCTGCTAGCCCGACCAAAAATCACGACTTGTCCGACAAAGCAAAGCCCATAAAAATTGGGCCGATCGCT
This sequence comes from Tropicibacter sp. R15_0, assembly GCA_017744045.1. Classification (GTDB taxonomy): domain Bacteria; phylum Pseudomonadota; class Alphaproteobacteria; order Rhodobacterales; family Rhodobacteraceae; genus Pelagimonas. Next base: position 461,749 of record JAGHRD010000002.1, read on the forward strand.
TTTCGCTATTGCGGGTCGGTTGAGTCGTCTGAGCTTAATTGGATCAAATAGACCACCAACTCGAATAGGGTCTCGCGAAATATTCTGTCAAAAACACAATAAGTTAATCATCAAGGTATATCTAGGACATAGGTACCGCCTTGATTGATCAGCAAAATCTTGTAACGTTGACAGACACAGTGATGGACCAAACAAAGTGAAGGCAGCACGCGGTGCTGACATATTGAATGCCCCATCTCTATATAGCTGACGACAATTTGGACTTTTCTGAATATTTGGAAACCGTCGCCACCCGCGAAGGTTGGACTGTCAGCTTGTGTGCCAATGGGGCGGAATTGGTGGCCAGTTTGAAATCCGGCACGGATCCAGCTTTCGCTCTGGTTGATATCAACATGCCCGAAATGAATGGCATCGAAGTTATCGACGAAATCACCGAGTTAAACCGCCCTTTGCGTGTCCGCTTTATCACCGGCGGCAGCGACAGCACATTGCTGGCCGCGAAAATGATCGCCTCGGCCCGGTCCCTTTCTGTTGGGCGCAGCGTGTTCAAGCCGGTGTCCAAGGACAATTTTGTCAAACTTCTGGTTGAAGAAGCTGAAGAGCTGTCAAAACTTGCCGACGCCTCTTCCTAAGGTCTGAAAGACGATGTCGCATCTCGGGCGCGAAACGGTCAGTCGCATGGCGTTTCCAATGCCCCCCCCGATAGCAAAGATAGCGAAGCGGCGAAAAAACGCCCAAGAGTTGTACGTTTTGGAAACAGTGTGTGCGCGCGCTTTTCATTGACGTTAACGCCTTGTTTCCTATGATTTGGCACTAGAAAATAACGGATAATCCGTGTTTTTTGGGGCTGAACTAGATGATTACCGGGGGCGACGGCGTCGCTGATCGGTTGTGTATGCCCCGGCTCAAATCTGCGAGGCTGACCATGGCATCATCCACTCCCCCCGAAGGCAACAGCCCTTTGATGGCCACCCATATGTCAGCGCAATATGACCGCCTGCTGCAAAGCCCGCGTGGCGGCACCTATTCCTTTACGCTTGAGGCGGACGAACAGGCCCGCGTTCTGGTCAACGGCACGGTGTTGATGGACAGTATCGGCGCGGATCACGAGGTGCAGACCAAACAGCTGAATCTCGCACCGGGCAATCACCACATTCAACTGCGCTATCGCGACCATGAAGGGGCAGCAAACCTGCGTCTCAGCGTCGGCGAAAGCCACGCCAGCAGCAATTTGCTGGAAATCGCGCAATACGGCAGCAAGGCCACCGTGATTTAACGCGCCGCGCGCGCTTTGGCATCTGTTCCTTTCCCCCGCCCCTTGCTATGCAGATCGGCAAGACCAAAGGGAGAGGCGTGATGACCGGTGTTCTGGCCAGCCAACAGATCGAAAACCTGATTGCCGAGGGCGCGCTATCTGCGTCCCATCCCTTTGTTGACGGGCAAATCCAACCGGCCAGCCTGGACCTGCGTCTGGGGAAAACCGCCTATCGCGTGCGCGCCTCGTTTCTGGCCGGGCATGAGCGCCAGGTCGCGGATCGGCTGGCTGAATTCGAGATGCATCAGATCGATCTGACCGATGGCGCGGTTCTGGAAAAGGGATGCGTTTATGTGGTGCCGCTGATGGAGGTTCTGGACCTCTCTAGCGACGTTCAGGCCATCGCCAATGCCAAAAGCTCCACCGGGCGGTTGGATCTTTTGACCCGCGTCATCACCGATGGTGGGGTCGAGTTTGACCGCATCCCACCCGGCTATTCCGGCCCACTCTTTGCGGAAATCTGTCCGCGGTCCTTTTCTGTTCTGGTGCGCCCCGGGATGCGCTTGAACCAGATCCGTTTTCGCCGTGGTCAATCTGTGCTCAGCGATGCTGAACTGACGGAGCTGCATGCCAGCGACATGCTGGTGGCTGGTGGCCCCGCCGTGATCAGCGAGGGGTTGGGCTTTTCCGTCGATCTGGAACCTGGGCAAGGCGATCTGGTCGGCTACCGCGCCAAACCTCATACCGGAGTCATTGATCTGGATCGGATTGGGCAATATGACCCGGCGGATTTCTGGGATGAGCTGCGCACCAATGGCCGCCAATTGGTGCTGGACCCCGGCGCGTTCTACATTCTGGTGAGCCGCGAGGCGGTGCATATCCCGCCGGGGTTTGCCGCTGAGATGGCCCCCTATCTGGCGATGGTTGGTGAGTTTCGCGTGCATTATGCCGGGTTCTTTGACCCGGGCTTTGGCCATGCACCGGCGGGGGGTGCGGGGGCGCGCGGCGTGCTCGAAGTACGCTGTCACGAAGCGCCCTTTGTGCTGGAACATGGTCAGACCGTCGGCCGCCTGGTCTATGAGCGCATGTCAGAAATCCCGCAAACCCTATATGGGGCAGGCATTGCCTCGAACTATCAGGGGCAAGGGTTAAAACTGTCCAAGCATTTCAAGAGCTAAGCCGCCGTTCTTCACGCGCCGCCATTGGCTTGCTGCTGCTCTTTGCGGGCGCGGCGTGCACGGCGTTTTTCGCGGATGGCCTGACGTTCACGACGTGCTTGCCGCACCTCTTCGCGGGTTGGACCGCCTGGGTTTTCGGACGTCGCGCTTTGCGTGACAACAGGGTCTTCGACACGCGCATCCTGCTTGGGCTGGCGCATTTTTTCGACCTGTTTAAAACTGGCATCCACGCCGGTTTTGACCGCTTTGCGTACAAACATACGCAGGATCATGTTCAATATCTGGTTGGCATTCATACTCGGCCCGCCTCCATTCTGTGTCAGAATGCGTTGCTTTGTTTTTGTTATGCAACGGGACCTTCATACCATATTTAGCACAAATTTGTAGGTTTTTCTGCGCAAAACCCGGCGGATCAGTCTTCGAACAGCTCGCTTTGCCCCTCATCGGTCTCTTCTGCGGCGTCCAGATCCCCTTCCCCGGGTTGTGGAAGGCCTGACGGCAGTGGACGGCTTTCGAGCAGGCCAGCGGCGCGCAACTCGGCCAGACCGGGCAGATCGCGCGCGCTTTCAAGGCCGAAATGATCCAGGAATTCCTGCGTCACCACAAAGGTCACCGGACGGCCCGGCGTCATACGACGGCGACCAAAGCGGATCCACTCCATTTCCAGCAATTGGTCAATGGTCCCGCGCGAGACACCGACACCGCGGATTTCTTCGATTTCGGCACGGGTCACCGGTTGGTGATACGAGATAATCGCCAGGGTTTCGATCGCGGCGCGGGACAGTTTGCGCGTCTCGACAGTCTCGCGCTGCATGAGAAAGCCCAGATCAGCGGCGGTGCGGATTGCCCAGGCATCGCCGACCTTGACCACATGCACGCCCCTGCCCTCATAACGTTTGCGCAGATAGACCAGCGCCTCGCCCGCGTCACAACCATGAGGCATGCGGTCGTTCAGCTCTTTGACTGTGACCGGGTCGGCGCTGGCGAAAAGAATGGCCTCGACCATGCGTTCCTGTTCGCCCATGGGTGGGGCTTCGAACAGGCTGTCTGTGTTTTCGTCCAAGGGGGTGTCACTCACGCGGGGTCTCCCTTCGGCGCAATTGAATGGGGGCAAAGGTCTCGCTCTGCTGGATCTCGGCCTTGCCCTCCTTGACCAGTTCCAGCGAGGCGGCAAAAGTCGCCGCCGTGGCTGAGCGCCATTTCACCGGGTCATCATCCCAACCATCTGGAAGATATGACATAATATCGGTCCACTGGCCTGAAAACCCAATCATGCCACGCATCCGATCCAGCGCCATTTCCATGGTAAAGACCTTTTCACGATCCATGACAAAGGGGCGAAATTCATCCTTGGTTCGGATGCGCGCATAGCCCTGCATCAAGTCGATCAGCGTGGCGGTATATTTGACCTTGCGCACGCGCTCATATTCTTCGGGCAGCCCACGGACAAAGAAATCGCGGCCCTTCTGGTCACGCGCCATGAGCTTGGCAGCGCAATCGCGCATAGCTTGTAGGCGTTCGAGTTGAAAAGCCAGATGCGCGGCGAGATCTTCGCCCGACGGCCCCTCTTCGGTTGGGTCTGGCGGCAGCAACAGGCGGGACTTGAGGAATGCCAGCCAGGCCGCCATGACCAGGTAATCAGCCGCCAGTTCCAGGCGCAGCGCCTTGGCCTTTTCGACAAAGGTCAAGTACTGGCGCGACAGATCAAGGATCGAGATCTTGCGCAGGTCGACCTTTTGCGTGCGCGCCATTGAGAGCAGCAAATCCAAAGGCCCCTCAAACCCGTCCACATCAATAACAAACGCCTCGGCGGCGAGGCGTTCATTGACGTTTAGCGGCAGTTCAGGGTTTTCAGTTTCGCTCATGGGCGCTCAGCTTTGCGGCAGGAATGCCTCAAAATCCGCGCGAAGCTGGTCGATGTCAACATCTTGCGGAGTTTGCCGTGTGGCAAGCGCCCGTTCCGCGCGGGTTTGAGCCGCATCCGTCATGCCGCCAACCGCGTCATAGATCGACTGCATTTCGGCCAGTTTGCCATTGCAATGCAGAACCGCGTCACACCCGGCTTTGATCGCGGCGCTACCCCGGTCGGCGACCGTGCCCGACAAAGCCTCCATCGAGATGTCATCGGTCATCAGGAAGCCGTTAAAGCCAATATCCTGCCGGATCAGGTTGATCATTTTCTCTGATATTGTCGCAGGTTGCGGGTCGATCCTGTCAAAGACAAGATGCGCGGTCATGCCCAGTGGCAGATCGGCAAAGGGCTTGAAGGCGGCAAAATCAACGGCATCAAGTTCCGCGCGATCCAAAGAGATGCGCGGCAGATCGAGATGGGAGTCGAGTTGTGCCAATCCATGGCCGGGAATGTGCTTCATAACTGGCAGGACACCGGCGTCTTGATGGCCCTTCACCACAGCATATCCAACATCAATAACCCGCTGCAAGTCACTGCTGTAGCAGCGATTTCGTAGGATTTGATGCGTGTTCGGCCGGGCCACATCCAGAATGGGCGCGCAATTGCCGTCAATGCCAAGAGCCTGCAATTCGAGGCCGGTGATCTGATAGCGCAGGCGCATGGCTTCGGGAGCGTTTTCACCAAGGCGGGCCACATCATCCAGCGGCGGCAGCCATTCGGTTGCCAGAGGCGCGCGCAGGCGTTGCACGCGACCACCCTCTTGATCGATAAAGATCGGGGCGGCCCAGCCAACACTGTCGCGCAATTCTGCCGTCAGGGCGCGGATCTGGTCGGCGCTGTCGATATTGCGTGCAAACAGGATGAAGCCAAAGGGAGAAGCCTCTGCAAAGAAACGCTTTTCCTCTTTCGTTAGGCGCAGGCCGTCACAGCCAAAGATCGCCGCGGCGAAGCGGTTCATTTTGTCACGACCGGGATGCAGTCGACGTTTTGGGCCATGAAAGCGGCACAGAAACGGCGGGCATCCGAGAGGTCAGCAAAGCCATGCACACGCAGACGGTAAAATTCGCGCCCACCACGATTGGCCTTTTCGATCACGCGGTCCTTACCGGCGAGGAAATCACCAAAACGCGTGTCCAGACGTCCCCATTCCTTGCGCGCCGACTCCGGATTGTTGAAGATCCCGACTTGGACCAGACGGGTCCCTGCCGGCAATGCAGAGGAGGACAGCTCGCGGGTCGCGTTGGTGGCGCTGGTGGCCGCAGGCGCGGCATCTGTAGTGACCGGCGCATTCCCCAGCGCAGCGGTTCGCAAGCCAGCCGGGCGCAGCACAGGGCGCAAAGACCGTTCCAGCCCAGGAGGCAGGGTTTTGCGTGCGGCGGCAAGCTCTTGTTCGATCGTCGACACGGGCGGTTCCGCCGTTGTGGTCACAACCGGGTTGTTTTGACCGGCAGGCAAATCAGTGAGCGGAGCGGCCCCGGCAGAGAGCTGATTGGCCAGCGCCTGGATCGGGTCAAGGTCTGCCGCGGCTTGGGTCAGCTCAGCACTGGGTTCGACCTCCATGATCTCAGCCTCGCGCGCCAAAGATGCTTCCATCGGCATGGGCGCAGGCTGCGCGGCCAGGGCACCGGCGGCAACATCTTCTGACGCCAACCCGGCAGGCACAGGGGCAAGGACCAGACGTTCGGCGGGCGCTTCGGCCGCGCCTTCGCCAGCGACTTTGTTGACCGCAAGGCCCTGATGATCGGCCAAAGTGCCGCCGGGATTTTCCGGAGCAACGCGCATCGGGCCTGACATGGCTTGCACAATCGGCACGCCGCTGACGTCGCGCGCCATGACTTTGTAGCCCCAAACCCCGACGCCCACGATCAACGCAAGCGAGGCCGCCGCGCCCATCCATGTCGCCAAATTCGCAACTTTACCAGAAGCAGGGGCTGCATATTGCGCCCCATCATAGGTGTAATCCGCCATTTATGCCTCGTTTCCCCATGGCGATACGTGCCGCCGCGGTGGTCTGCTATATCTTTGTTTTGCGTGGCCTTTCCGGGCCAAAGCGCTGCCTGTTTGCGCCCCGGCCCGCTGCCGTAAAGGATGCGTCTTTAGCGCATTTCAGTGGCCGGAGTTACGCCAAGGATACCAAGACCGGCAGAAATAACAACTGCAACGGCCCGCGCGAGCGCAATTTTGGACTGTGTTGCAACTGGGTCATCCTGAAGGAAACGCAGCTCAACCTCTTTATTGCCCTTGTAGTAATGGCCATGCAGGTCCGAAGCGAGTTCCTGAAGGTAGGTTGCGATGCGGTGCGGCTCGTGTGCTTTGGCAGCGGTTTCCAGGAAACGCGGCCATTCCGCCAGCTTGGCAACCAGCGCCTGTTCGGCGGGCAACATGGCAGAGAGATCGGCCCCGGCGAGCGTGGCGTCATCAATCGCCACACCTTGCTCAGCGGCCTTGGCCAAAACCGAACAGATACGGGCATGGGCGTATTGCACGTAGAAAACCGGGTTTTCGCTGGATTGCTCAACCACCTTGTCAAAGTCAAAATCCAAAGCTGCATCGGATTTACGCGTCAGCATGTGGAAGCGTGCCACATCTGCGCCGACCATATCGACCAGATCGCGCAGGGTGATAAAGGTCCCTGCCCGCTTGGACATCTTGAACGGCTCGCCATTCTTGAACAGTTTGACCAGCTGGATCAGCTTGATATCCAACGGAGTTTTGCCATCAGACAGGGCCGAAACCGCCGCCTTCATCCGTTTGACATAACCGCCATGATCAGCTCCAAAGATGTCGATCAGCTGGTCATAGCCGCGCTCAACCTTATCATAATGGTAGGCGATATCGGGGGCGAAATAGGTCCAGGCCCCATCCGATTTCTGGATCGGACGGTCGACATCATCCCCATGTTCGGTGGATTTGAACAGGGTCTGTTCGCGCGGTTCCCAATCCTCGGGCTTTTTGCCCTTGGGCGGTTCCAGCACGCCGCGATAGATCAGGCCTTTGGCGCGTAAAGAGTCAATGGCCGCCTCAATCTTGCCGGTGCCATAGAGTGATTTCTCGGAAAAGAAGTGATCCATCTCGACGCCGAGCGCGGCCAGGTCTGAGCGGATCAGATCCATCATGGCATCGGTGGCAAATTCGCGGATCTCTTGCAGCCAGACATCTTCGCCCTTGTCGAGATAGGCATCGCCAACCCTATCCTTGAGCGCCTGGCCCACCGGGACCAGATAATCGCCAGGATAAGTTCCGTCAGCGAATTCAACCTCTTGGCCATGGGCCTCGAGGTAGCGCAGATAGACCGAGCGCGCGAGGACATCGACCTGCGCACCGCCATCATTGATGTAATACTCGCGTGTGACCTCGTAACCGGCAAAGTCCAGCAAGGAGGCCATGGCGTCACCGACAATCGCACCACGGGCATGGCCCACATGCATCGGGCCGGTCGGGTTGGCCGAGACATATTCGACATTGACGCGCTGCCCCTGCCCCATGGTCGAGCGGCCATAATCGGTGCCTGCCTTGAGGATCGCAGCGGGCAATTGTTGCCAAACGACCGGCGCAAGTCGCAGGTTGAGGAAACCGGGGCCAGCGACTTCGGCGCTGGTGATGCGATCGTCTGCGGCGAGCTTTGCAGCTAGAGCCTCGGCAATGTCACGCGGTTTCTGCTTGGCGGGTTTGGCCAGCACCATGGCGGCATTGGTCGCCATGTCACCATGGGCGGCGTCGCGCGGCGGCTCAACCGTCACTGGGGCAAGGTTCAGTTCCGCTGGCAAAGCGCCTTCGGCTTGCAGCGTGTTGATCGAGGCGAGCACCAGCTCGCGGATGTCAGAAAACAGGTTCATTTATCGGCTCCGAAACTTGAGGCTGCTCTATCATGCTGGGCGGCAGGGTCAAATGGTCTGCGGGTTTTGTCTTTGGAATAAGCTCGACGAATTAGGCTTGGCCATCGGCGCTTTGTCGTCGTGGCGCAAAGGCCAAGACCTGCGCCCCAGCCGCATCGCGCAAACTGTCCTCGGGGCCAAGCAGGCGCAGCCCGCCGCCTTTGCCCAGCACGGCGACAGGCACCGCCTCTGGATGTTCGGCGCGCCAGGCCTCGGCGTTGAATTCGTCGCTCAGCGTGGTGACGCGGAAATCCCAGCCCTCGGACATACGGGCGTTAAGCTCAAAAAACGTCTCATCCGCGCCGATGGGTTTGCCGCCCAGCGTCACCGGCAAGGCGTGGCGCGAGCTGGTTTCGCGCACACGGCGCAGTTGGAACACATTGGCCCGACCAAATTCCGGTGCGAGATCGGTGGCGACCAGAGTGTTATAGGCGTCATTATCAGTGGCGCAGATCAGGGTGTCATAGGCCACAATGTCCAGCCGATCCTCGGCGGCCTCTGAGAGGATATCGCCGTAATAGACCGGCACACCCGCCTCGCGCGCATTGCGCAGATGGGCATGGTTGGGATCAGCCAACAACACCTGAAGGCCAAGTTTCTCAAGCCCTTGCGCCAGTGCGACCGAGAATTTTGATCCGCCCAGGATCAAAACACCCGGCGTTGTGCCGGCCGTCAGGCCAAGGGCGCGGGCCACGGGCGTCAGGGTAAAGCCGTGCAAGACCACCGTGGCCAGAACCAGCGCAAAGGCCAGTGGCGCGATGCGCGCGCCATCCTCAATGCCCAGCTCGGCCAGACGTTCACCAAACAGCCCCGCAACAGCGACCAGAACCACACCGCGCGGACCGGTCATCGCCACCAGCAGGCGTTCGCGCCAGGGCACATTGGTAAAGGCCAGTGCCGCCAGCACCGGCAAGGGCCGCGCGATAAAGATCACCGCCAGAACAAAGAGCAAGGCGCGCCAATCCAAAGCGGCCAAAGTCTCGCGGCTCATATTGGCGGAGAGCAGGATGAAAACGCCCGAGACCAGAAGCACCGTGGCGTGTTCCTTGAACCGGCGCAGCTCGACATAGCTGGGCAGGTCGGAATTGGCGATCCACAGCCCCATGATGGTGACAGCCAGCAGCCCGCTTTCATGCAGCATGAAATCTGACAGCGCAAAAACGCCAATCAAAGCAACGAACAAGACCGGGATCTTCATGTATTCTGGCACCCATCCCTGGCGAAAGCTTTTGGCTATGCCCCAGCCCCCGGCAACGCCAAGGATCGTGGCCAACCCGATGCCAATCGCCAGTTGCTGCACCGCATGACCCGCACTTGTGGCAGCGTTCAGAACGACCATGACCTCAAAGGCCAGCACAGCGGCCAAAGCGCCAACAGGGTCGTTGACGATGGCCTCCCATTGCAGTAGCGCGGCGGGGCGTTTTTGCAAGCGGGCCTGTCGCAACAATGGCGCGATGACCGTGGGGCCGGTCACAATCATGATGCCGCCAAACACCGCGGATGAGGCCCAGCCCAACCCGGCAACAAAGTGCAACACCGAGGCCGAGGCCAGCCATCCCAAAGGCGCGCCAACGATCACCAAGCGGCGCACCCCCTTTGCCGCGTCCGAGAGGCTGTGCAGGTTCAACACCATGCCGCCCTCGAACAGGATGATTGCCACGGCGATGGCCACCATGGGTTTTAGCAAATCTCCAAACTGTGCGGATGGGTTCAAAACGCCCAGGCCCGGCCCGGCCAACAGGCCCGCCGCCAGCATCAGGACAATCGCAGGCAGGCGCATGCGCCAGGCCAACCATTGGCTGCCCACACCCAAGGCCCCAACCAATGCCATTGCCACAACCGGATCCAATCCGGTGCCCGAAGAAACCGCCATACCCACACCTTTGCCTGTTCGCTTATCGAAGGATTACCCTACGCAGGCGTCCCAGTCGATAACCGTCCCACCTTTGACCCCACGTGACACCGGATGGCACAGCATGAGAATCGTGTCACCCGCTGACAAAGCTTCGGATCTGGTCCAGCTGTCCTTGCCGCGTGGCATGCGCACGCCGACCATGCGCACCATGGTGTTGTTCTTGGTAAATCGCTGAAGCAAGGCGCGGTAGCTATCCGGCGCGGGGCGCGCGGTGTCGAGCGGGTTTGATCCCGGAACAACCAGAACCGACAGGGCTTTTCCGGCGCGCAGCCCACGTCGCAATGAGGCGGCAAGCCCGGCGCTGAAGGCGAAACCGTCTGAGGCTTCCAAACTGCTATCCACTTGCATCAGCGGCATGAGATCAACATAGATATCAATATGTTGATCGGCCCAGGCCTCTTGCAAAAGCGGCAGAATATCGCGCCAGCCCGCATGCAGCGCCAAGGGTTCGATCTGCTTGGGGTTTGGTGTGGCCAAGGCACGCAACTTGGTATCATCGCGGCCCAAGGCAATGACGGTCGCACCAAAACCGGCCAATCGCGCGGCCATCGCCGCTCCGATCGGGTGCTCGGCCCCGGCAATCACCGCTACCTTGTTTCGAAACCGCGATACGCCCAGCACGCACGCCCCCCCGGACAGTCCAACGCGACTGGCTGTTCGAAGGGGGTATCAACCCTCAATTGCATACAACCAACCGATACGCGTATTTGACACAAAGCCTAACTGGGGGGAAGCCCGGATTGCGCCAACCCCTCCAGCACGTCACGCCCCGTCAGCTGGAGATGCTGTTGCAAGGCAAAGCGATCCGTCATGCCCGCCACGTAATCCGCGACCAGACGGGCGCGGGTGACCTCATCTTCCAGCGCGCTTGGATCGATTTGCCAGCGTTCGGGCAGCAGGGTCGGGTCTTGCATATAGATCGGGAAAAGTTCGTTCAGGGCGATGGTCACCCGGCGGCGCTGCTCCATCACGGATGGGGCGCGATACATATTGGAAAAGAGGAAGCTGCGGATCACCTTGAGTTCGGCCCAAAGCCTATCAGAAAAGGCAATGACCGGCGCGCCCAATTCGCGGATGTCCTGCGCGGTTTTGCACCCCGAAGAAGCCAGCCGCGCCTTGGATTCGGTCAGCACATCGGTGACCATGACGCCAAAGACCCGGCGCAGGGCCTCGTGGCGGCGCCGATAAGCGTCAATATTGGGGTAAGCCTTGTCGACCTCGGCATAGGCCGCGCCGACAATGGGCAGGTCCATGACGTCACTTTCCTGCAGCAATCCGGCGCGCAGGCCGTCATGCAGGTCGTGATTGTTATAGGCCACATCATCCGACAGGGCCGCCACCTGAGCCTCGGCGCTGGCATGGGTGTGCAATTCAAGATCATGCAGCGCATTATATTCGGCCAAGGCATAAGGAATGTCGCCGGTAACCGGGCCGTTATGTTTGGCGATCCCTTCGAGCGTGTCCCAGGTCAGGTTCAAGCCGTTGAATTCGGCATAATGCCGTTCGAGCGAGGTCACGATGCGCAGGGTCTGGGCATTGTGGTCAAACCCACCATAGGGCTGCATAAGCAGATCCAAGGCGTCTTCGCCGGTATGGCCAAAGGGCGTATGGCCAAGATCATGGGCCAGTGCCACTGCCTCGGTCAGATCGGTGTTCAATCCCAAAGCGTTGGCAATGGTGCGCGCCACCTGCGCGACCTCGATCGAATGGGTCAGCCGGGTGCGATAGAAATCGCCCTCATGCTCCACAAAGACCTGGGTTTTGTGTTTCAGCCGCCGAAAGGCCGAACAGTGAATGATCCGATCCCGATCCCGTTGAAAGCACGAGCGATGCGCGCTTTCTTCTTCGTCATAAAGCCGGCCCCGCACCGCTTGCGGATCACAGGCAAAATATGCGCGCATGGTCTGCGCTCCTTGTCGCTTGTCCCAAGCCGCCCTATATTGCAAATCTGCGCAGAGATAAACCGCGAGAGATCCCATGCAACTGCCCCCAATTGTCACCCCCCGCGCCTATGAACGGCTGTCTGAAATCGGTGCTGCTGAGGATGGCAAAGCCCTGCGCGTCGCGGTCGAAGGCGGCGGGTGCAGTGGCTTTCAATATGAGATCAAGCTGGATGAGCCGGCGGGTGATGATCTGGTGCTTGAAGAAAGCGGTGAAAAGGTTGTGGTTGACCCGGTCTCCCTGCCCTTTCTGGCAGGCGCGACCATTGATTTCAGCGATGAGCTGATCGGCGCGCGGTTCACCATCGACAATCCAAACGCCAGCAGTTCCTGCGGCTGTGGCACGTCTTTCTCGATGTAAGCTGGCACGGGCGTGAAATAGAAAGGGCCTCCGCAACACTGGTTGCGGAAGCCTTTTTCTTTTGTTTCTGGGATTACTCAGCAGCGATGGCGGCGGAATTGGCCTGTTGCGCGTCGATCTTCTTGCGCTGCAGGCTTTCCTCGATCACCAGCCACAAGCCCGAGGCAATGACCAGCATCACACCCAGAACAGTGCCGGTGCCGGGGATTTCGCCAAAGGCAACCATGCCGATGGCAACCATCCAGACAAATTGCAGGTTCATCAGCGGGGTGGCCACATAGGCGGGCAAGAGCCGCAGCGCCTCGGCCACCACATAGCGCGCACCAAAGAGGAAGACCGCGTAACCGACGATCCAACCAGCATCAGACAGGTTCATAGGCCGCCAGACAAAGGGCAATGCCGCGCCCATGGCGATCAAAAGCGCCAGATTGGGCCAGAAGACTTGTGCCAGCGGCGCGCGTTCAACTTGGGCAATGACACGGGCCAAAAGCATGGAGGCCGTGCCGGTGATGGCAGCGGCGAAGGCCCAGAAATGACCAGCTTGCATGCCGCTGATCCCGCCGGGCATCAGGAAAAACACCCCGCAGGCCCCGATCCCAAGCGCCACCCAGGCCAAGGGGCGCGGGGTTTCCCCCAGCATCGGGCCCGACATGGCCGCCGCGATCAAAGGCATCAGGCCAATGAACAGAAAGACATCGGCGAAGGGCAGCAACATAAAGGCCTTGAAAAAGGCCAAGGCGGCAATCACGGTCAGAACCGAGCGGGCGATCATCGGTTTGACCGAATGGATGCGCAGGGTTTCACCCTTGCTGACACGGGTGGCCCCCGCTGCCATCAGCACAACCAAGGCGGCGGACAGCGCAAAGAGCTGCGGTGCTTCATAGCCACCGGCGATGAATTTGGTGATGCCATCCGCCCCGGCCATCATACCGGTATATATAATGACAAGCAGCGCTCCGAGAGTTGTGGCCTTCATGACAACCGCCCCCCCTGGCTGGCGCGTTGGTTGGCGCGGGCAAAGCCTTCGAAAAAGGCGTCGAATTCGGTGCTGCTTTCGGCGGCGATGTTCAACACGTCCCTCGCCTCGGGGGAGAGTTGTGGGGCCATGCGGTTGCGCATCACATGCCAATCGCCGCTGCGCGCATCGTCCAAAGAAAGCATAACCTGCGAAATCTCACGCAAAGCAGTGGCGCGATGATGATGCTCAAAACGCATCCGCCCGCCCGGAATGGGCATACGGAAGACCGGGCCTCCGGCGACCGCCTGGTGCCAATTGCACACCAGAAACGCGTGATAATCATCATTCAGCGGCACATGGTCTCCATCTTCGATTATGAACCCTACTGTTTCCGTTTTTAACCATTCAGTCCAGATCTTTGGTGGCTCCACACCCGCATATCGGAGTGCGATGCAGATTTCGGCCAACAAATCAGCGTTCTGATCAAGAAAGGCGGTCAATCCGGCGAAATGCAAACTCAACTTCCCTTCTATGCTAAGTTTTGGATCACGTCGACCGTACTCGCTCAGGTAGAATGAAATATGTGTTAATTCATACGCAGCTTTCTTGTTTGGCAGTGAAAAAGTGTGCGTTCGGGCGGCAAATGCGCGCAAACGGTCATCAAGCCCTTCATCTCTGACGCTTTCTACCCCTCGGCGAATCATCAGCCTGCGCGCCTCTGCACGTTGCAGATCCGAGAGTTCGGCCAAAGGCAGTTCCTGTTGTTTTGCGAAATCCACCATGCGTTGCGCGACATCCCCCGGCAGGCCCAGATCCTCTAGGTCCAAAGCAAGAGACAGCAGAAAGCGGTAATATTGAGGAAAGAATTGCAGCCGCTTTTCGGCGTTTTGGTAAAATCCTTCGAAAAGCTGAAGGGTTTCGGGATGCACCGATTGGCCGGTGCATTCCAGAATGTTCAAAAGTTCCGCATTTTCCTTGAGCCAGAACACATCATCCGAGATGCGGCGGTCTTGGGAAAAGCAACCCAGAAGCGCGGAGATCCGCGCCTCCTGAGGCAGAATCCGAGTCGGAACGTTGAGCGCGATGACATTTGTCATAATAAGGTACTCCTCTTGGTCGGTGAGGCAGAGCAGCGACGCCCGCCCGGATTCTGAAGCCTGATAGGGGGTTAGGCGGTCACTGGGCCGGACCAGGAGGTGAATGCCTCGACATTGTCACCCGCATCGATCTGATCACCCGCCGGGCCAGACCAGGATGTGAAAGCTTCGACGCTGTCACCCGCATCAGTGTTGCCGCCTGCTGGACCGGACCAAGATGTGAACATCTCGACATTGTCACCTGCTTCGGTATTGCCGCCCGCCGGGCCGCTCCACGAGGTGAACATTTCCACATTGTCACCGGCATCGGTATTGCCACCCGCTGGGCCAGACCAGGAGGTAAACATCTCTACGTTGTCTCCGGCGTCTGTGTTTCCGCTTGCAGGGCCGCTCCAAGAGGTGAACATTTCAACGGCGTCCCCTGCATCGGTGTTCCCGGCAGACGGGCCAGACCAGGATGTGAACATCTCGACCGCGTCACCGGCTTCGGTATTGCCGCCCGCCGGACCGGACCACGAGGTGAACATTTCCACCGCGTCACCAGAGTCGATATGGCCATCCGCCGGACCCGACCAGGATGTGAACATTTCCACAGCTTCACCGGTCAGCGCGCTTGTTTCCGCTTTGGAAACGGTTTGTTCAGAAATCATGTGCTTGTGTTGAGCAGACATTGGAATTCTCCGTTTGAGAGTTGCGTGTTGTTGCCCCCCAAAGCTGCCACCCTACCGCGTTTGCATAATAGTTAATTCCCGTTAAGGTTGTGGCCAAAAAAAATTATCCACATCAATTAGTTATCGCAATGTCTTCATGTTAATTTTGAATCAATTTTATCCACAGATTCAACTTTCCTGTGGATAAGTTGAAACTTTGCAATGCAACACTTTATTGCAAATTTTAGTGATCCCGAATCGCACCCGAGTCACATAGTTTCCTTGCGCTCTGCCCCCGCTTTCAGCGATAGAAAGGCAAAGGGAGTGCGTTCATGAAAATCGCCACATTCAACATCAATGGTATCAAGGCGCGACTGCCCGCACTGCTTGCATGGTTGGACGAAGCACAACCAGATGTGGCGCTGCTGCAGGAGATTAAGTCAGTTGATGACGCTTTTCCGCGTCAGGATTTCGAAGAGCGCGGCTATAATGTGGAAACCCATGGGCAGAAGAGCTTCAACGGTGTCGCTATTCTGTCCAAACTGCCCCTAGAAGACGTGACCCGCGGCTTGCCCGGCGACGAATCAGATGAACAGGCGCGCTGGATCGAGGCCACCGTGATGGGCGAACGGGATGCGATCCGCATCTGTGGGCTGTACCTGCCCAATGGCAACCCGGCCCCCGGACCAAAATACGATTACAAACTGGCCTGGATGGAGCGGCTGCAGACACGCGCCCAGCAATTGCTGGAGGGTGAGATGCCCGCGCTGATGGCCGGTGACTATAATATCATCCCCCAGGCCGAAGATGCCGCCCGCCCGCAGGATTGGACCGAAGACGCGCTTTATCGCCCCGAAAGCCGCGCTGCCTTTCGCCGGATCCTGAATCTTGGCTTTACCGAAGCGTTTCGCGCCCGCACTCAAGGGCCAGAGCACTACAGTTTTTGGGATTATCAGGCCGGGGCCTGGCAAAAGAACAATGGCATTCGCATCGACCATTTCCTGCTGACCCCACAGGCGGCGGATAAAATGGTCGACTGCAAAATCGACGCCCATGTGCGCGGGCGCGAAAAGCCATCAGATCACGTGCCGGTCTGGATCGAACTGGACATCTAGCCCCTGATTGCCCAAGCCGCGACCAAATGGTGGGGCGCAAGTGGCGGCAAGCGCTTGCGCCGGGCCGGGCATCGCCCTATTTCTGTCAGGAAAGACAACAAACCGGAGGCCAAGGCCACATGCCGATGCATGCCCAAGAAATCGAAGACCTGCTGCGCGAGACCTTTCCGGATGCCGAAATCCAGGTGGCGGGCGATGACGGTGTCCATATGTCTGCCATGATCATCGACGAAAGCTTTCGCGGCAAGAACCGCGTACAGCAGCAGCGCGCCGTCTATGCCGCCCTCAAAGGCAAGATGGACGGCCCCAGCGGCGAATTGCACGCGCTGGCCCTGACCACCAAGGCCCCGGATTGATCCCATGACCGGGTTGGCCAACTATCTCAACAATGTTTGGCCCATCCTGGCCTGTCTCGCCGTATTGGGCGTGCTGACCTATGGCGCGCTGACCCCTTACATCCGCAAAGAGCGCAAACGCCGCTTAGAGGAGCAACAAGATGACTGACGCAAAGACCCAAATCGACGAAACCGTCAAAGCCAATGATGTGGTGCTGTTCATGAAAGGCACCAAGGACATGCCGCAATGTGGTTTTTCCAGCCGTGTGGCCGGTGTGCTGAACTATATGGGCCTGGAATACACAGATGTGAACGTTCTGGCCGACGATGCGATCCGTCAGGGCATCAAGGATTATTCCGACTGGCCAACCATCCCGCAGCTCTATGTCAAAGGCGAATTTGTCGGCGGCTGTGATATCGTCACTGAAATGACCCTGTCCGGTGAGCTGGACACGCTGTTTGACGAGAACGGTTTGGCTTACAACAAAGAGGCAGCGGACAAGATCCGTGAGGCCAACGCCTGATCTCTTTATTCAGGAAGAGCCAAAGAAAAAGCGCCCTCAATCGGGGCGCTTTTTGTTTTGGTGAAGCGCGAAGCTCAAGCCAGCTTTTCGTCCACTGAGGCTGCCAGTGCTTCGGCCTGTGCGGCCAGTTCCGCCAGACCATCGGTCACATTGTCGGGTATCACCGGGACTTCGACCTTTTCGGGCATGGGTGGCGGAGCGCTCTTGAGCTCGTCCAACTCGGCCTGCAAAGCCGCCATCTTGTCATCCGCCTCGCGCAGCTTTTCCTCAAGCCCGGCTGTTTTGTCTGCCAGCATCAGGCCAGACATCAGCAACATGCGTGGCTCGGGGATGCGGCCGATCTGGCCCACCAGCACGCTGGCCTCGGCATCGAGCAGACGCGCTGCGGATTGCAGGAATTGCTGTTCGCCATCCTGACAGGCGACCTCAAAGCTGCGGCCGCCAATGACGATTTCGACTTCGATCTGTGACATCAGGCACTCTCCTCTGCGGCATCAGCCAAGAGCGGCTCCATCGCGGCCAGCACGGCATTTGTTTCCGCCATATCGGTCGCGCGCGCCCGGCGCAGGTTTTCCAGCTCGGCCAGCATGGCCTTGTTGATCAGATGCGGATCGCCGACGCCCTGGGCGTTGGCTTCGCGCAGGGCCACGATGGTTTCCTCAAGCTGAGTGTTCGCAGCGCGGAGGCGTTGCAGATCGGTGTCCAACTGCTCCATCGCGGCGCGCTGATCACCATCCCCGCCGGTATCAGCGGCGACCGGAGCTTCCTCCTGCCGGGCGGTCAGCACACGCAGACGTTCCTGCAGCTGCGCATTGGCCATCTTTTCGTCTTCGAGTTCTTCGCGCAGCGCGTCCAATTCACCGCTATCAACTGCGGGCGCTGCGGGTTCTTCGACCTCTGCCACTGGTTCCGCTTCGACCTCAGGTTCCGGCTCAGGTGCCGGAGCAGCCGAGGCCGCCATTTCCGCGGCCTCTTTGGCAGCGGCCAGTTGGTCGGTCAGCTGGGCAATCTCATCCTCAAGCTGGCGGGTTTTCTCGGCCTCAGCCGCCGCAGCTTCGCGTGCGACATTGGCTTCGATCTGCGCAGCCTTGGCATCCTCTTGCGCAGCACTCATCGCTGCCTCAAGCTCGGCCAGACGGGCGGCGGCCTCAGGATCTTCGCCTGCGCTTTCCGGCGGTGCATAGCCTTCGACACGTTGTGCGATCTGGTCCAGCGCACGGGTGATACGACCGTGCAATTCATCGATTTGGGTCATCCTGCCCCCCTGCTTTGTCTCGGACCCGCTGTTGGCGCTAACGCGCACGAATCGCGCTTTGGTCCGGTTCACAAAAGTTTATCAAGCGCACACGGAAATTGCGCCCCTTTATATTCCAACGTCTTAGGCCGGTTTTAAAGGTTTTGTCCACCTTGGCACGCTTGCACTTTGGCTCAACACTGCTATTGAGCGCCTAATCCCACCCAGGCTGAAGGATCAAGACCAAGTGGATATCCAAGAGCTCCGTACCCGTAATCCTGACCATTGGATGCGTTCGACCGCTATTCGTGCCCTGGCGCTGGACGCCGTGGCCGAAGCAAATTCAGGCCATACCGGCATGCCCATCGGCATGGCTGACGTGGCGACCGTGCTGTTTTCCAAGCACCTGAAATTCGACGCAAAGAACCCTGACTGGCATGACCGCGACCGGTTTATCCTGTCGGCGGGCCACGGCTCTATGCTGATTTATGCGCTGCTCTATCTCTGTGGCGATCCCGAAGTGACCCTGGAAGAGGTCAAGAACTTCCGTCAGTGGGGCGCGAAAACCGCCGGTCACCCTGAGAACTTCCTGCTCAAGGCGGTTGAGACCACCACCGGCCCGCTGGGTCAGGGCATTGCCAATTCGGTTGGTTTTGCCATGGCCGAAGAAAACCTGCGTGGCCGTTTCAGCAAGAAACTGGTCGATCACCACACCTATGTCATCGCAGGTGACGGTTGCTTGATGGAAGGTGTCAGCCAGGAAGCCATCGGTCTGGCGGGGCGCTATGAGCTGTCTAACCTGATTGTCTTCTGGGACAACAATGACATCACCATTGACGGCAAGGTCTCTCTCTCGGATCGCACCGATCAGGTTCAACGTTTCAAGGCGTCGGGCTGGCATGTGCAGGAAATCGACGGTCACGATCCCGAAGCCATCGACGCAGCCATTGTAGCCGCCAAGAAAGCCGGCAAACCGTCGATGATCGCCTGCAAAACCCATATCGCTCTGGGTCACGCGGCGCAGGACACCTCTAAGGGTCACGGCGCGCTCACCAATGCCGAGCAAAACGTTGCCGCCAAGGAAAACTGGGGCTGGACGGCTGGTGCCTTTGAGATCCCTGCCGAGATCAAGACCTGGTGGGAAGAGGTTGGCACCCGTGGCGCAGCTGAACGCGAAGCCTGGGAAGGCCGCTTGGCCGAAGCCTCTGCCGGTCGTCAGAAAGAATTCGCCCGTGTGATGAATGGCGAAGCGCCCAAGAAGCTCTCTGCCGTGGTCAAAGGCCTGAAAAAGCAGATCAGCGAAGAGCAGCCCAAGGTTGCGACCCGCAAATCCAGCGAAATGGCGCTGGCAGTGATCAACCCGATCATGCCCGAAACCATGGGTGGTTCGGCTGACCTGACCGGGTCGAACAACACGCTGACCGGCGATATGGGTGTATTTGACACCGACAATCGCAAGGGCCGCTATGTCTATTGGGGCATTCGCGAGCACGGCATGTCTTCGGCGATGAACGGCATGGCGCTGCATGGCGGCGTGCGCCCCTATGCGGGCACCTTCATGGCCTTTACCGACTATGCCCGCCCGGCCATGCGTTTGGCGGCGTTGATGAAAGTGCCGACTGTGTTCGTCATGACCCATGACAGCATTGGTCTGGGCGAAGATGGCCCGACCCACCAGCCGGTGGAGCACTTGGCCATTTCGCGCGCCACGCCCAACACGCTGGTCTTCCGCCCAGCGGATACTGTGGAAACCGCCGAGGCCTGGGAAATCGCCCTGCGCCAAACTGGCACGCCATCGGTTCTGTCCCTGACCCGTCAGGGCCTACCCACCGTGCGCAAAGAGCACAAGAACGCCAACCTGGTTGAGAAAGGCGCTTATGTGCTGGCCGAGGCCGAAGGCAAGCGTCAGGCGATCATCATGGCCACCGGCTCTGAGGTTGAAATCGCGCTGGCGGCGCGTGATCTGCTGCAGGCCGAAGGCATCGGCACCCGCGTGGTTTCCATGCCGTGCTGGGAGCTGTTTGAGCAGCAGGACGAAAGCTATCGCCGCCGCGTGCTGCCCCCTGCTGGTCCGGTGCGTGTGGCTGTTGAGGCCTCGGTACAGATGGGCTGGGACAAATGGCTGTGCGGCGAGCGTGGTTCGGCCAAGAAATCCGGCTTTGTCGGCATGGAAGGCTTTGGTGCCTCGGCCCCGGCTGGGACGTTGTACGAAAAGTTCGGCATCACCGCCGAGGCTGTGGCCGAGAAGGTCAAATCCCTGCTGTAAGCAACTTAGAAGAGCTAAATAAAGGCCGCGTATTTACGCGGCCTTTATTTTGTTAAAAGACATTCACAAAGGGTTGCTCCCGGCCGAGGGTGGGGGAGAAGCCCCCGCCAGTGGGGGCGGACGGGAGCTACCCGGCCTGAGGCCGGGTGTCACGTCAATTGATAGTGATACCGCTTTTCAACCCGTTCAAAACCGCCTTGGCGGCGCGCAGGCCGGGATGCTCTCCGCCCAGACCAAGGCGTTCCATGGTCAACCCCATCGCCGCGTTCTGCGCGTCTGGCGCGTCCAGGACATTCAAAACCTCAGCAGCAATCGGGTCAGGCAAGCAGTCTTTGCCGATGAATTCCGGCACGGCGCGGGTTTCTGAAACCAGATTGACCAGCGTCACCGTATCCACCAGCAGCATGCGTCCAATGATCTGGCGGCTGAGCCAGCTCATATCATAGGCGATCACCATGGGCGTGCCCGCTGCGGCCAGTTCCAACGACACCGTGCCTGACGCCGCCAGTGCCACATCAGCTGCTCGAAACGCCGCGCGCTTTTCGGCCACATCATCGCCGCGCGGGTCCAGCACCAGAGGGGCTCCGGGCCAATCCCGAACAGCCTGCTGGACCGCCTCAACCACATTGCCAGCCGCCGGGATGACCAGTTTCAAAGCGGGTCGTTTTTCGTGCAGCAGGGTCGCGACTTTCGCAAAAACCGGCAGCAAACGCCCGATTTCTGACCTGCGCGACCCCGGCAGAACCAAAGCCAATTCGCCTTCGATTCCATATTTGTCCCGAAAAGCTTGCGCCTCTTCGGCATTGGCCTGCGGATCGGTCACAACCGGGTGGCCGACAAAGTCGCACTCCATCCCCACCTCGCGCATATAGGGCGGCTCAAACGGCAAGAGCGCCAGAACCTGATCCACATGCGCGGCCATTTTCTGCGCCCGACCGGGCCGCCAGGCCCAAACGGTGGGGGCCACGTAATGCACCACGCGCACATCGCTCACCGCTTTGACCAGACGGTTCACCCGCAGGGAAAATTCCGGCAAGTCGATGGTGATCAACACATCGGGTTTCTCGGCAATCACCGCATCGGCTGTCTCGCGAATGCGGGCCTTGAGGTGGCGATATTCCTTGAGGATCTCGGTCACGCCCATAACGCTGATTTCGTCCATGGGAAAGAGACTGTCGAGCCCCTCATCCTCCATCAGCGGTCCGCCAATGCCACGGAATTGCACATCCGGCACCAGCTGGCGCAGGCCACGCATCAGGGCCACGCCCAGCTTATCGCCCGAGGCTTCGCCCGCTGTGATAAAGACCCGCATTATTCCGGCCTCTCGCGGATCCAAAGGAACAGCCCCTCAGCATCCAGACGTTTCAGGGTTTCCTCAAAGTTCAGCACCATGACACCCTCGGCCTCGATCACGATGCCCGCAAGGCCAGCCTCAGCCGCATTACGGGCGGTATCCGGCCCGATGGTCGGCAAATCAGCACGACGGTCCTGTCCGGGTTTGGGGGCCTTGTAGAGCACACCGCCGCGCGCCCCCTGCCCCAGCGAGCTCAGCATGACGTCGGTGCCAGCATCGGTTTCGCGCGCGGCAATGCCGCTGCGGGCCACGACACAGGCCTGCCCCAAATCCTGCCGCCCCTGATCATCGCTGACCTCGTCACCCAAACGCGCCAAACGGTCGGCCTCGGGCGAGGGTTGTGACAGCGTCGGCACGCCGTAATCTGGCAAAAGATCCGGCACCGCCTCATGGGCTGCCAAAACCTTGAACCCGGCGCTTTCAAAAATATCGATGGCAATCCGCAAAGCGCCATCATCCCCCCGGCGCAACGCGCGCAGGATGCGGGGCAGCAAAAGGATCGTGGCAAAGTCGAGATATTTCCAGTCAAAGTCCGGACGGCGCACCGCGCCGCACATGCAAATCTCGCTCACGCCTTGCGATTTCAGCCATTTCAGCAACCCGCCGAGCCGCTCAAGCCGAAACACATGGTCCGGCTTCAACGACGTTGGCGCGACATGCTCCAAGGCGCAGATCACAGGACGATCTGGCAAAGCCTGCGCCACCACGGTGGGCAATTCACCTCGTCCTGCAATCAATGCCAACATGTTGCGTGCCTTAGCCCGGAGTTAGGAATGACCGATCACTGTCGCCCAGAATAAAGGCAACGATCTCTGAGACATAGTCACTCGATGTCTCATCGCCAAGCCGGCGGGCGCGATCTTGGAAGGTTCCTTCGCCTTGCGCCAGCATCTGAAAGGCCGCGCGCAGGGCTGTGATGTCCTCACGCGCAACGCCGCGCCGTTTCAGCCCCACGAGATTGAGACCGTCCAACTGGCCACGCGGGGCTTGTACAAGACCATAGGGAATAACATCATTGGTCACCATGGTCACAGCACCGATGATAGCGCCGCGCCCAATACGCACCCATTGATGCACACCGGACAAGCCGCCGACAATCACGTCATCCTCGATCACACAATGGCCGGCAATAGCGCAATTGTTGACCAAGATCACCCGGTCGCCAATCTGCGCATCATGCGCCACATGGCACCCAGCCATGAACAAGCCATCATCGCCCACGCGAGTGACTCCGCCACCACCCTCGGTGCCGGGGTTCATGGTGACATGTTCGCGGATGCGGTTGCGCTTGCCGATGATCAACCGCGCATCTTCACCCTTGAATTTCAGGTCCTGCGGGATCTCACCGATGACAGCAAAAGGAAAGACAATGGTCTCTTCGCCGATCTCGGTCTTACCGGTGACCACCACATGGCTTTTGAGAACCGCGCCCGGAGCCAGCACCACCTCGGGGCCGACATGGCAAAACGGGCCAATGGCGCAACCCTCGCCAATCTGCGCGCCCTCTTCGATCACGGCCGAGGGATGGATCTGCGCGCTCATGCAGGCAAGTCCATCATGGCGGTGAATTCGCATTCGGCGGCCATTTCACCATCAACTTCGGCCACGCCGGAGAATTTCCAGACCTTGCCACCGGGTTTGCCACGCACCGTGGTCAGGTTCATGCGCAGCTGGTCGCCGGGCACCACTTTGCGACGGAATTTGCATTTGTCGATGGCCATGAAATAGACCTTCATTTCTTTGTCGGCCATATCCAGCGCCGTGCCCACGATAACCGCGGCGGTCTGCGCCATCGCCTCGACGATGGTCACGCCTGGCATGATGGGCAGGCCTGGGAAATGGCCCTGAAAATGCGGCTCGTTCATGGTGACATTCTTGATGCCAACGCCGGATTGCGTGCCGTTGATCTCTTCGACCCGATCCACAAGGAGGAATGGGTAGCGATGCGGCAGGATGCGCTGGATCAGCTGGATATCGGCGCTCAGAAGCGTGTCGGTCATGAAGCTTGCCCTTGTCTTATGCAACTGTCTTTTCGACGGTCTTTTCTGCCTATGTCCCTATCAACCCAGAGAAGTCAGGGCAAGGAGCGGTCATGGATCTTGTTTTGATGGCTCTTCGGCGGGGGCATCTTTTGGCGCGTTGGCTTTGTCAGCCTCAGCCAAGAGCTGGTTGATACCCAGAATGACCTGATCTGTCACGTCAATGGCGGACACAGTGGCAAAGACATTGCGTTTGTCCATAACAACAACAGCCCCGGCATCCTGCATGATCCTGTTCAAAACCGGACGTGCCGAGATCAGGAAATCACGTCGGGCCGTTTCCTGGCGTTCGACCAAAGCGCGGGCCTTGGTGTCTTGCTCGCGGCGCAGCTTTTGCACCTTTTGGTCAAAGGCATCCGCCAATTCGCGAAACGCTTGCGGGTCAAGGGTTTGGCGCTGCTCCGTGAGCTGCTGCTCTTCTGCCGTCAGTTCTGCTTCGATCTGACGGTTTTCAGCAGCGATTTCCGCACCGGCTTGTTCCAGTTCTAGCGAAAATCTCTTGCCAAAGGCGCTTTCGCCAAAGGCACGCTCGAACTCAATCACCAGAACCGGGCTTTGCACGGTTCCGATATCAAATTCTCCGGGCACCTGTTGAGCTTGCGCCGATGAGCCAAAGCCTCCCAGCACCAAGGCCAAAGCAAGTAACTGCGCCCGGAAACCGTTCATGCGATCAGAAGTTTCTGGAAACCGAAACGTTGAAGTTTAGCGGTTTGTCATGCTTGTTCTTTTTCACCGCCTCGGTGAAGTCCAGCCGCAACGGGCCAAGCACGCTATCCCAGAACAGCGATACACCAACCACATGACGCAGTTCGAAATCACTGGATACGATTTCGCCGCCCGCAGAGACAAGACTGTCATAGCCGTCATTGACGCCCCAAACGGACCCCACGTCATAGAACACGCCGCCCTTCAGGCCATATTCCTCTGGCAAGCCGAGAGAAAAATCTGCTTCGAAACGCGCCACGGCAAAGAAGTTGCCGCCAAGCGGATCGTCAATATCCAAGGCGTCGTTGATTTCGCGCGGCCCGATCCCGTTAGTTTCAAACCCGCGCATCACTGACGGACCAACGCGGAAGCGGTCGGTGGTGCGGCTCTCTTCTTTGGAATAGCTCAGCGCGCCGCCTCTGATCGAGGCACGCAAGGTTACTTCGTCGTTGAAAACCTTGGTTTGTGCAACAGCACGCGCCGTGGTCTTCACGAAAGACGTATCGCCACCCAAGCCGGAAAAATCCTGACCGAATTCGAGCCGCACGCGCGTATTGTCACTCAGACCGGCGCGCAATGTGTCATAGGTATAAGTATAGCCTACCGAACTGTCGAAACGTTCACCCAGACTGGATTCGAATTTGATAATCCCGCCAACCTTGGTTTCGGTTGGATCAATCTCAGGTACATCGGAATAGGCCAGTGTATAACGCAGTTGCAAACGGCCATTGTCTGACACTGGGAAAGCCAAGAAAGGCCGGAAAGTGCCGCGAGAGGTGTCGAAGTTTGAATTCTCGTTATTGGTTTCAGAGTAATTGGCAGCAAAGCCAAACTCCAGATCCCGCCCCAAGAAGGCTGGTTCGCTGAAGGACAGGTCGTATTTGTTACTCGAAGAGGTGGTGTTCACACCAAAGCTGAACTTTTGACCACGCCCCAGGAAGTTGCGTTCGCTAAAGGACAGGTTCAGGCCAAACCCGCCATCTGACGAATAGGACCCACCAAATCCGATAGAGCCTGTTGGCTGCTCTTCCACATCGACGTCAATGATCACTTGCTGAGGTGTCGAGCCCTCGCGGGCGTTCACGTCAGCTTTGGTAAAGAAGCCCAAAGCGCGAATGCGTTCCGCGCTTTCGCGAATGGCGCGCGGGTTGAACGGATCCCCTTCGGCGACCGGGAACTGCTTGCGGACAACGCGGTCAAGCGTTGTGGTGTTGCCCTCAATATCGATGCGCTCGATAAAGATGCGATCCCCGCGGGTCAGCTGCAATTCGACATCCAGGGTCAAATCGCGATCATTGCGGGTGATGCGTGGCTCAACGCGAACAAAGTTCAGACCTTCGCGCACCGCCAGTTTTTCCATACGGGCAATTTCGTTTTCAACGCGGGTCGGCGAATAGACTTTGCCCGAGCGCAACCGAACCTTGCTTTGGAACAGGTCAACATCCACCTCTGGCAAGTCCGAGGTCACCTCGACCTTGCCAACATGGAATTGCTGCCCTTCTTCGACATTGAAGGTGACGAAATAGCCGTCGCGTTCCTGGGTCAGTTCAGAGTTCACACCAGTGACACGAAAATCGACATAGCCGCGCGAGGCATAGAAATCGCGCAGCAATTGCTGGTCGAATGCCACGCGGTCTTCGATGAAAGTATCGCTTTTGATGATGGCGCGCAGTGGGCCAGCCTGTTTGGTCGCAAGAACACGACGCAGGCGGCGGTCACCAAATTCTGTGTTGCCAGCAAAGCCGATGCGCTCAATCTCGACAACGCCGCCTTCGAACACTTCAAAGACCAGGTCGACACGGTTGTCGCGGCGTTTGATCACCTTCGGGGACACACGCGCTGCAATACGGCCCTGCTGGGTATAGGCCTCGGAAATGCGCTGCGCATCTTCCTCGGCCACCCGTGGGCTGAACACCCGGCGCGACTGGGTTTGAACGATGTTGGCGAGGTCTTCGTCCTTTAGGCGCAGGTTGCCCTCAAAGGAGATCAGGTTCACTGTCGGGAATTCCACAACCTTGATCACAAGGGTGGAGCCCTGCGGGATCAGGTCAACAGATTCGAACAGGCCGGACCCGAGGATGCGCTGATAGGCGTCGTTCAACTCGCCCGCCGACACGCGCTGACCGCGTGCAATCCCGGCATAAGACAGGATGGTCGCCCCTTCGATGCGTTCATTGCCTTCGATAGATACGCTGGTGAACGCATAGCTTTGCGCATAAGCGGTTTGTGGCAGGGTGGCAGCCCCGACACCGGCCGCCAAGGCCATGGAAACCGCCACAATCCTGGCAGCGCGTGACACGCGATTTTCCCGCTTGAAACCAACCTGCGCATTACGCGCGGAAATGACCTTTGCCATTTTTAAATCCACTCCGACATCCCTCAGAAAGTGAGTATCGGGAATGGCCGCCCTTGTCAAAAGGGCTTGGCAGTCATTTGCCTGTGTTTTTTGCTATGCAGCCTCTAGCACTAGAGGGTCAGAGGAACATGGTTCCTAGATATGCCCCCAAGAACAGGGCAAAAATGATCGTGAAGACATAGAGCAACCGGTCCCAGTTGATCGAGACCAGCAAGCTTACACTGCGATAGCCAGCTACAAGAGTCGTCATGGATTCGGTCCTTTCTGTTGCAGAACCTGAATACATGGTGAATCGGGCAGGATTAGGGCGATGGCCCTGCCCTGCCCGAAAAATTGTTTCTGTTAGCAGAATAAATCACTGCTCACGCCGAGAATCATCACCGAGAGAACGACAATCAACCCGATTTTCATCAACAGATCCAAGGCGCGCTCGCTTGGCTGTTTTCCGGTCACCGCCTCATAGGCGTAGAAACACAGGTGGCCCCCGTCGAGAACCGGGATCGGGAACAGGTTGATCAGGCCCACGGCGGTGGACAGAACAGCGACAAACCAGATGAAATTCGTGGTGCCTTGGCTGGCCATATCACCCGAGGTTTCTGCAATGCCGATGGGGCCGGACAGGTTACAGGTGCTAATAGCGCCGGTAATCATGTGCCACATGCCAGACAGCGAGCCAGTCATGATGCGCCAAACCTGGTCGACCCCGGCAAAGAAAGCCTCACCAAAACCGGGGGTTTCGGTAGCGGGTTCAAAGAGAATGCCGCCAATCACGCCGATCCGGTAGAAGGTCTTGAACGTATTGTCAGGCTGGGGTTCATCCACACGCTTGGGCGTCAGATCGGCAGACACGGTTTCGCCATCGCGCCACAGGGTCAGCGCCAGCGTCGCCCCTTCGGAGCCTTCGACCTTTTCCTTGAGCTGATCAAAGGCAAAGATCGCTTCACCATTGATGGCAGTGATCACGTCACCCTGCTGCAACCCGGCATCACGCGCGGCCGAACGCGGCGCGACCTGCGTCACGATGGGCGGATAGACATAAGGGCCAGAGACGGTGGTTTCGCTGCCATCACGCAAGACGGTGTAGTCCAGCAATTGCTTTTGCGGCAGGTTCTGCATGAAGGCCTCATAGGCGGCCCCATCTTCGAAAGATGGTGGTGCGCCGCCCTCGATCTCAAGGATCACATCGCCAGATTGCAGCTCTTGCGTCACCGGCAAGGTGCGCAATTCACCAACGGTCAACGGCTCGGACACGATGCCACGCGCCAGAATGATCCCGGTGAAGAGAACAATCGACAGGATAAAGTTAAAGATTGGACCAGCGGCGACCGTGGCGGTGCGCGCCCAAAGCGGCGCACCATGCATGGTCGACCGCATTGCAGCGTCATCCATCCCGTGGATCGCATCGCCATCAATGCCACCAGAGGCATTGGCATCGCCCCGAAATTTCACAAATCCGCCAAAAGGAATCGCAGCGATCTGCCATTTGGTGCCAAAATCGTCATATCGCGACCATAGGACCGGACCAAAACCCAGGCTGAACACTTCTGGATAGATGCCGGATTTCTTGCCGACAATGTAGTGGCCGTATTCGTGGATCGCCACGATGATCGACAATGCCACGACAAAGAAAACCAATGTCCAAATCAGCCCGCCAAATTGCGGAATCAGGGATGTCAGGTCCAAAACGTCTGCCTTTCTGGTTTCTGTCGTTTATCGCGCCATGATCTCGTCTGCCCGCATACGGGCGAGATGGTCTGCCTCGGCGACCTTATCAAGGGTAATCTCGGCAGGATTATGACCTTCAAAGTAAGAAAGGTCACTTAACACTTGCTCGACCACCTCGGCCATGGCGGGAAATGAAATTTGCTCGGAGATGAAGGCGTCCAGCGCGCGTTCCTTGGCGGCGTTGAACACCGCACCCATCAGCCCACCGGCCATCATGACCTCGCGCGCCAGTCGCAAAGCGGGCCAGCGGGTCTCGCACGGGTTGCGAAAACTCATCTGGCCAAGTTTCACCAAATCCAGCCGCTCAACCGGCAGAGTCTTGCGATGCGGGTAATGCAGGGCAAAGCCGATGGCGTGGCGCATATCGGGCGCGCCCACATGGGCCATCAGCGCCCCGTCATTGAACCCAACCAAGGCGTGGATCATCGATTCCGGGTGAACGACTGTCTCGATCTTGTCAGGCGAGACGCCGAAATACTCTTTGGTTTCAATCAGCTCCAGCGCCTTGTTGAACATGGAGGCAGAATCAATGGTGATGCGCTGCCCCATATCCCAATTGGGATGGGTCGCGGCCTGGGCGGGTGTCGCCTTGGCCAGATCCTCAAGCGGCCAATCACGAAAAGCCCCGCCGCTGGCGGTGATGATAATACGCTCAACAGCGGCGAGGTCTTCGCCGATCAGGGCCTGAAACACCGCGCTATGTTCGCTATCGACGGGCAGAATATGGGTGCCATGGGCTTGCGCGGTGCGCATGATCAATGGCCCGGCGCAGACAAGGCTTTCCTTGTTCGCTAAGGCCAGCGTCGCCCCGGTTTGCAGCGCCCGCAACCCCGGTTCCAACCCCGCCGCGCCAACAATCGCCGACATAACCCAATCAGCCGGGCGCGAAGCGGCTTCGATCAAGGCCTGACGGCCAGCGGCCGCTTGCACATCGCTTCCCGCCAACGCCTCGCGCAGCTCTGTCAGGCGATTTTCATCTGCGGTCACAGCCACTTGCGCGCGCAATTTCATGGCATCCTTGGCCAGTTGCGCAATGTTGCGCCCCCCGCTCAGGGCGACAACCTCATAGGCGTCTGGATCACGCGCAATCAGGTCAATCGTGCTTTGCCCGATGGAGCCCGTCGCGCCAAAAATCGAAATGCGTCGTGCCATGGGATCAGGTCACCATATAGATGAACAGCACCAAAGAGGCCCCAATCACCCCATCAAACCGATCCAAAACACCACCATGCCCCGGGATCAGACCCGAGCTGTCCTTGACCCCTGCCCGCCGTTTGAGCGCGCTTTCCACAATGTCACCCATCTGACTGCCAAAGCTCATGAATATGGCCGTTGCAATGAACAAAGGGCCGACATGCCCGGTCATCACGGCCAATGCGCCAACCACACCCGACGCAACCCAACCAGCCACAATGCCGGACCAGGTTTTCTTGGGGCTGATACGCGGCCAGAACTTTGGCCCGCCAAAGCTTTTGCCGGCAAAATAGCCTGCCACATCGGTGACAATCACAATGGCCAAAAGCAGAAACACCGTTTTGGGTGCTGCCAAAGACATGCCCGCCAAGAGGTTCCCGGTCAGCAGAATGGCCAAGACATACGGCGCGAAATAAAGCTGATCACGCTTCACGGCCAAGGTCAGCAGCAGCGCAAAAACCGCAGTGGCCCCAATGGCATAAAGCGCAAGGATTCCCAAAAGCAGCGGATATGTGGTGAACACCACCGCCACCGTGACCGAAGCCGTGATCTCGGGCAGCATGACGAAACGCGGCTCATGCATGCGCACCAATTCCCAGACCATCAGCCCGGTCGCAACCGATACCAGAACGGCGAACCAGAACGGCCCGGCCAGCGCTGCGCCGATGGCCAGGGCCAACATCACAACCGCTGAAATCACCCGAGGTCCAAGGTCACGCCATTTCTCAGTCATGTCTTGACCCCGCCAAAACGACGGTCTCGCTTGCCATAGCTGCCAACAAGGCTGGCAAATTCCTCAGCCGTGAAATCCGGCCAGAGCGTATCGACAAATTCATACTCCGCATAGGCCGACTGCCAGAGCAGAAAGTTGGAAATCCGCGCCTCACCGCTGGTGCGAATGACCAAATCGGGATCGGGCAACACATGCGTGTCCAGATAGCGCGGCAGAGTTTCGACCGTCACCTCTTCAGGGTCAAGCTTGCCATCCCGCACATCCCGCGCAAGGCGCTTGGTCGCGCGCGCCACCTCATCACGGCCGCCATAGTTCAACGCGATGGTTAAATTGGTGCCTGTGCAGGTTTCTGTCTCGCGCTCCAAATCATCCATAAGCTGGATCAGTTTTGCATCCAAGCGTACGCGATCTCCAATAAAGCGCACCCGCACATTGCGATCCCGCAACGCGCGGGTTTCCTTGGCGATATAGCGGCGAAACAGGCTCATCAGCCCCGCCACTTCGACCTGGGTTCGTTTCCAGTTTTCGGTCGAAAAAGCAAAGATGGTCAGGTAATCGACCCCGACCTCGGGGCAGGCTTCGACCACTTCACGCACACGGCGCGCGCCGGCATGGTGACCAAACAGACGGGGACGACCACGATTGGTTGCCCAACGGCCATTGCCATCCATGATGATTGCCACATGGCGTGGCCCTGTCTCATCACGCGGCTGCGCTGCCATGCTGTCATCCTTTGCCAAAAAACCACCCGATCGATCGATAGCCTTGCCCAAGACGCGGGGCACAGGGTGTGACGTTCCCCAAATCAAGCAAGGCCCAAAATACACGAAAGAGGCAGCCTGCGCCGCCTCCCTTACTCATGCGGCCCGTTTGGGCCGCCCCAACAATCAGATCTGCATGATCTCTTCTTGTTTGGTTTCAAGCGCTTCATCAACTTTCTTGATGTAGGCATCGGTCATTTCCTGAACCTCGGCTTCCCAGAGCTTCTGGTCATCCTCGGACATGCCGTCATTCTTGGCTTTCTTGATCTGGTCCATGCCGTCACGGCGCACATTGCGTACTGCAACCCGGGCGTTTTCCGCATAGCCCCCGGCAACTTTGCCCAGTTCGCGACGTCGCTCTTCGTTCAGCTCAGGGATGGGCAGCATGATGATGGTGCCGTTGAGCTGCGGGTTGATCCCGAGACCGGATTCGCGAATGGCCTTTTCGACCTTACCGACCAGCCCTTTGTCCCAGACATTGATGGTGACCATGCGCGGCTCGGGCACGTTCACGGTGCCAACCTGATTGATCGGGGTCATGGAGCCGTAGGCATCCACCATCACAGGCTCCAGCATCGAGGCCGAGGCCCGCCCAGTCCGCAAAGAGGCAAATTCCGTGCGTAGGTTCGCCATGGCACCGTCCATGCGGCGCGAAAGATCATCAGTGTCGAGTTCAAAATCGTCGGACATGTGGCCCTCGGTCTTCTTCTTGTTTCCGCTTGGTTTGGTTCTATGCGCTCAGCAGGTGAATGTATAGGCAAGATGGCATGTCATTTGACACCTGACAAAAATCCGCTGGCAAAAAGCGGCAATATTCAGGGATATCGAAAGGCTTCGTTTACTTTAATCCCCGACAACAAAAGGCAACTGCCAAGGAAACAGACCACCACATGCATATCTGCCTGATCCTAGCTCCGGGTTTTCCGATTCTCACCTATGTGATGCTGCGCGAGGTTGTGACTCGCGCCAATGCCCTGGCGGGTCAGGCGCTGTTTTCGCTCGAGCTGCGCAGCGTGACCGGGCAGCCCGTGGCCTCTGTTGACGGGATCGAAATCGCCCCGGACCGCACCGATTGGGAGGATCCACCGGGGTGGGATCTGGTGATCCTATGCGCCGGCGCCAACCCGCTGGCCCGCCTGCCCATGGGGCTACGTGGGTTTTTGATGCGCGCTCAACAGGCGGGCGCAACCCTTGCCGGGTTTGAGGGCGGTGTGACCATCCTTGCCGCGCAAAACCTGCTGGAGGGGCATCAGGCGGTGCATCCCCACACATTAAGCGAGGATGAGGTTGATATACTCGCCAATACAGCCCGATCTGATCAGATTTTCTGCTATGATCGCGGGCGGTTGACGGCGGCGACGGGGTTGGCGGCCGGTGATGCGCTTTTGGCTTGGGTTGCGCGAGTGCATGACAGCGACATTGCCAAACAGGTCTCTGACCAGCTTGCTCTGGGCCATTTCCGCTCCGATGGCGAGGCCCGCAACCTCCCCAAGGCCGAAGACCCTGTCTTGGCGCGGATGCAATCGATCATGGCCGCCCATCTGGCTGACCCGCAACCGATGGATGAGATCGCACAAAGCCTCGAGCTGAGCCCGAAACAGCTGCGCCGCCGCTGTCGCAAAGCGCTTGGTCAAACCCCAACCCAGGTCTATCTGCGTCTTAGGCTGGATCGGGCCGAACAGCTTGTGCGCGACACCGCGCTTTCGGTCGAAGAAGTGGCGAAGGCCACCGGTTTTTTATCCCCGTCGGCCTTCACCCGCAGCTTCAAATCCCGCTTCGGCGCCGCCCCTCGCGCCATGCGCAAGATCTAAATTTCATCGAACCACACCCAGGCTTCTTTGGGCCAAAAATATCCCGGGGGAGTCTGCTTGCAGACGGGGGCAGCGCCCCCTGCCCCCCCTCTCCTCAACGCGCAACGTCAACGCGCAACGTCAAAAACGCGGCAAACACATGGCGCGCCTGCTCAGCCTGTCACCCGCGTATAAGTCCCCTTGCCCGCCAAAATCCCGCGGAACCCGCCGGGTTCATCCAAGTTGAACACGATCAAGGGCAGGTTATTGTCCCGCGCCAGTGCAATGGCCGAGGCATCCATGACTTTGAGGTTCTTGCTCAGCACCTCATCATAGCTGACTTCGTCGTAACGTTTGGCATCATCATGCGCGCGCGGATCTTTGTCATAGACCCCGTCCGTGCCGTTCTTGCCCATCAAAATGGTCTCACAGGCCATCTCATTGGCGCGCAGAGCGGCGGCTGTGTCGGTGGTGAAATAAGGGTTGCCGGTTCCGGCGGCAAAGATGCAGACCCGCTTCTTCTCCAGGTGGCGTACTGCGCGGCGGCGAATATAGGGTTCGGCCACCTCATCCATACGGATCGCGGTGATCACCCGGCAGAACACGCCCATCCCTTCCAGCGCAGATTGCATCGCCAGGGCGTTCATCACCGTGGCCATCATGCCCATGTAATCGGCCGTTGTGCGCTCCATCCCCTGCGCGCTGCCCGACAATCCGCGAAAGATATTGCCGCCGCCGATCACCATGCAGATCTCGACCCCAAGATCATGCACCGATTTCACTTCTTTAGCGACGCGTTCAACGGTGGGCGGATGCAGGCCAAAGCCCTGATCCCCCATCAGGGCCTCCCCCGAAATCTTCAACATGACCCGTTTAAAGGTCGTCTCTTGCGTGTCGGCGGGGGTGTCGCTCTCGGCCATGTTGCGCTCCGTCATGACTGGGGGATATGATCGCGCGCATATTTGGCGCAAATCACGCGCGGCTGCAATGGCCACATCGGGATTTTCCGCCGGATCGACCGGGGCATTTGGGGACAGCACGACATGAGATCAATCAGCGCAGAGCTGATCCGGCAGATTGACCCTGCCCGCCCGGTGCTGATCGCGGGCCCCACCGCCAGCGGCAAATCGGCCCTCGCGCTTGAGATCGCCGAGACGCAGGGCGGCGTGATCGTCAATGCGGATGCCATTCAGGTCTTTGACGATTGGCGCATCCTGACCGCCCGTCCCCCGGCCGAGGACGAATCCCGCGCCAAACATCTGTTATATGGTCATATTCCCGGCCATCAGGACTATTCCGTTGGTCATTGGCTGCGCGAGGTCACCCCCTTGCTCAACGGTCCCGAGCGTCTGATTATTGTGGGCGGAACGGGCCTTTATTTCACGGCGCTGACCCAGGGGCTGGCCGACATCCCACCGACGCCTGCACAGGTGCGTGCGGAATGTGAGGCTCAACTGGCTTCACAGGGTCTGGCCAGCCTGATTGCGGATCTGGACGCTGCCAGCCGCGACCGGATTGATCTGCAAAACCCGGCTCGGGTGTCGCGCGCCTGGGAGGTGTTGCAATCCACCGGGCGCGGCATTGCCGATTGGCAGGACAACACCCCGCCGCCGCTTTTGCCGTTGGATCAAACCTTTCCGATCCTGTTTGACGCCCCCAAAGACTGGCTCACCCCACGGATCGAACGCCGCTTTGATTTGATGATTGCCCAAGGAGCCCTGGACGAAGCCCGTGCCAATCTCGACACATGGCATCCCAAACTGCCCTCAGCCAAGGCCATCGGGGCGACCGAGCTGAT
This sequence comes from Tropicibacter sp. R15_0, assembly GCA_017744045.1. Classification (GTDB taxonomy): domain Bacteria; phylum Pseudomonadota; class Alphaproteobacteria; order Rhodobacterales; family Rhodobacteraceae; genus Pelagimonas. The sequence goes on from JAGHRD010000002.1 coordinate 496,819, forward strand.
CGTGCATCTGCGCGGCGAGCTCAGCCTGGAAGAGGCCTGCACCCGCGCCACAATTCTGACACGGCAATTTGCGAAACGGCAACGGACCTGGTTCAACGCCCGCATGAAAAGCTGGACCAAAGTTTCGCCACAGGATGCAGTTGCATGAAACGCCCCGCCTTTCTGACCAAACCCATGCCCCCCGGCCCTGGCCAGAAAGCGCCCGCAAAATCACCTGCGGACAAACCCACCCTGACCCTGCCCACAGACCCGGTGCGCGCGGGGTCATTGACTCTGGTGACCCAGGCGGCACCTTGGAAATACGAACTGCTGCATGACCGCCCTGACAATGTGCTGATCTGGCTGACACGGGGTCAGGGCATGATCATCGTGAACGGGGTGCGGCGCGGCATTTCCACCAATCAGGCCATGTACTTACCCGCCGGGACATTGTTTGCCTTGGACATGCCCAAAGGCACCCAGGGGTTGATGTTGCAATGCCCCGCCGGGCTGACCAAACGCATGCCGCGCGAAACCTTGCATCTGCGGGTGCGCGATAGTCTTGCTCAGGCCGAGATCATCTCGATCATCGACACGATGGGTCGCGAGCTGATGCAGGAGCGCCCGCTGATGCAGGAGGCGCTGACCGCGCATACCCATCTGGCCGCGGTCTGGTTGCATCGCCAAATTGAAGTTGGCGCGATTGAGGAACCGCAAGACACCGCAGGCAGTCGCCTGGTGAGTCGGTTTTCGCAAAAACTGGTGCGCGATTACAGCTCTTCGGATGGGGTCAGCGGCTATGCCGAGGCGCTTGACGTTACGCCAACCCATTTGACCCGTGTCTGCCGCAAATCCTGCGGCAAGACAGCGGCGGATTTTCTGGCTGAACGCAAATTGCACGCCGCGCGACTGGCGCTTGGCGCATCCAAACAGCCGATCAAGGATATTGCCGCCGCTTTGGGCTTTGCCTCAGCGGCCTATTTTACACGCTTTATCCAGACACAAACCGGCCATTCGCCATCCGCGCTGCGACGCGCCGACAAGGCCCATTTCCGAGACTGAAACCGCAATTTTTTGCGCGGCGATGTCGCATGAACCTCAAGCCGACGTCGCTTTTTATCGAAAAACGTGTCGCTTTTGCGACTCCAAATGTCGAAATCAACCATTGACCTGCCGCCTGATCTCGGGCGCTATGGGGGCAAGGGGTGAAAGAGGTGTCGCACAGCGGCCCGTAACAAAAACAGCACCCTAACAGATCAACAGTGTCTCAGGGAGAAGACCATGACATCTCACACGCAAGCCAACCGAACGCATCCAGCCGCGGATTTGTACGCGCGCGAGCTCAAGGAAGGTCAGCTTGATCGCCGCGAGTTCCTCGCACGAACAACCGCTTTGGGTGTCACAGCTTCGGCGGCTTACACTTTGGGTGGTCTGTCCAGCCCCGCCGCAGCGGATGGGCACGCACAGCAAGGCGGCACCATTCGTATGCAAATGGAAGTCCGCGCCCTGAAGGATCCGCGCACCTATGACTGGACACAGATCGCGACCTTTACCGCCGGTTGGCTGGAATATCTGGTTGAGTACAACAATGACGGCTCGTTCAAGCCGATGTTGCTGGAAAGCTGGTCCGCCAATGATGACGCCACCGAATACACCTTGAACGTGCGTAAAGGCGTCAAGTGGAACAATGGCGATGACTTCACCGCCGAGGATGTGGCCCGCAATATCGAAATGTGGTGTGACAAAGAGGTCGAAGGCAACTCGATGGCCGGTCGTATGGCCAGCCTGATCGATCTGGAAACCAACAAAGCCGCCGAGGGTGCAATCACCGTCGTCGACAGCCACACCGTGGTTCTGAAAACCAATGCGCCGGACATCACCATCGTTCCGGGCATGGCCGACTATCCGGCTGCCATCACCCATTCCAGCCACAACCCGGACACCATGCTCGATAACCCAATCGGCACGGGCTACATGCTGCCTGAAAGCCATGAGGTTGGCGTTAAGGGCGTGCTGGTGCGCAATGAAGGCCATGATTGGTGGGGTTACGAGGCTGGTAAAGGCGGCTATCTGGATCGTATCGAGTTCATCGATTACGGCACCGACCCGGCTGCCTTTGTCGCCGCCTTTGATGCCGAAGAAATCGACATGAACTGGGAATCGGTTGGCGAATTTGTCGACGTGTTTGACGGGCTTGGCCTGGAACGCTCCGAAGTGCCGTCAGGCTTTACCATCGTCATCCGACCGAACCAACTGGCCGAAGACGCCGATGGCAACAAGATCTATGCCGATAAACGCGTGCGTCAGGCCTTGGCCATGGCGGTCGACAATGCGGTCTGTCTGGAATTGGGCATGTCCGGTTATGGGATCACCGCTGATAACTGCCATGTTGGCCCGATGCACCCGGAGCATGACGCCTCTGTCACCCGCCTGCCCCATGACCCCGCCAAGGCCAAAGCCCTGATGGACGAAGCGGGCATGGGCGATTACGAGCATGAGCTGCATTCGATCGACGATGACTGGCGCAAGAACACCACCGATGCGGTGGCCGCTCAGCTGCGCGACGCAGGCATCCCGGTCAAGCGCACGGTTCTGCCTGGCTCGACTTTCTGGAACGACTGGACGAAATACGCCTTCAGCTCGACCAACTGGAACCACCGCCCGCTGGGCACTCAGGTTCTGGCGCTGGCCTATCGTTCGGGCGAAGCCTGGAACGAATCCGGCTTTGCCAATGCCGAGTTTGACACGCTTCTGGCCGAAGCCAATGCCATTGCTGATGCGGATGCCCGCCGCGAAGTGATGGGCAAGATCCAGGCGATCATGATCGACGAAGGCGTGACCATTCAGCCTTACTGGCGCACGGCCATGCGTCATTCGCGCGAAGGTTTTGTCGGCAATGGCAAACATATCGCCGACCTGCCCCAAATCTACAAATGGGCCGTAAAAGCCTGATTTGGAACTGAAAAGGGCACGCAGCACGCGTGCCCTTTTTCTATCTTCTAGCCAGTACCGGACTCGTCGCGACCCTGTCGCATCTTCCGGTATCGCTACCTACAGGGGCACCCATGGGACTTTTCATCCTCAGACGTGTCGGTGTCATGATACTGACCGCGCTCTGTCTGACCTACATCGTCTTCTTTCTGACCAATCTCTACCCGAACCTCGAAAAGCTGGCCAAAACCCAAGGCAATTTCCGCATGACGGACGAAGCCGTTGCCAGCTGGCTGACGGATCGCGGCTATATGCAATCCATGCCAAAGAAATACGCCGAATGGATCGGGGTTGCCCCGTCGTTCCGGCATGTGGATGAGGATGGCAAAATCACGGGCCGTTGCATTCTGCCCGGACAAGATCCGGCTGAGGCCCCGCAATTTTGCGGCATCTTGCAGGGGCATTGGGGTTGGTCGACCGTGTTCAAGGACAAGGTGGGCGATATCATCGGGCAACGCCTGTCGTTGACCGGGATATTGATGTTCTGGGTCATGGTGGTGATGGTCCCCTCGGCGTTGATCGTCGGCGTTCTGGCCGGGATGCGCGAAGGCTCGGTGCTGGATCGCAGCCTGTCGACCGTGTCGATCACCTCGACCGCGACGCCGGAATATGTCTCGGGTGTGATCTTTATCGCCCTTCTCGCCAGCTCGAAATCGCCGCTCACCAATTGGCTGCGGGAAAATGGCTGGATCGAGGGCAAGACTGTGTTCAAAGGCTCCGCCACATCAGCGATGGAGAACCCGACCTTTGAGAATTTCACCCTGCCGGTGATCACCATTGCGCTTTACGGCATGGGCTATATCGCCCGTATGACCCGCGCCTCGATGGCAGAAGTCATGGTGGCGCAATATATCCGCACCGCGCGGCTGAAGGGCGTGAGCTTTTACAACATCGTTGTGAAACACGCCCTGCGCAATGCGCTGATCGCGCCCTTTACCGTGATCATGCTGCAATTCCCATGGTTGCTGAATGGCGTGGTGATTGTTGAAACCCTGTTCAACTACAAAGGCTTTGGCTGGACTCTGGTTCAGGCGGCCTCGAACAACGATATCGAATTGCTGCTCGGCGTGTCCGTGGTCTCGGTCATCGTGGTTCTGGTGACGCAGCTGATTTCCGATATCGGCTATGTCTATCTCAACCCGCGTATCAGCGTGACATAGGAGGCGCTCATGGAACCGTTAAGCTGGGGCGCCATTTTCACGCAAATCCTGATACAATTCACACCGGTCTGGATCGCCTTGATTGTGCTATTCGCCGTGTCGATCCGTTACAAGCGCCGTCTGGGCCTTTATGGTAAGCTGTTTGACAGCGTCATCGGCATGATCGGCTTTGCCTTGGTGATGTTCTGGGTCTTTACCGCAATCTTTGCCGGGGTGTTTGACCTGATCGGCACCCATGATCCGTTGGCGCAGGTCTCGGGCATGAAGAACAAAGTGCCCGGCACGCCCGTGCGCGGTGCCGAAGAGGGCGAGTTTGCCCATTACCTGCTGGGCGGTGACAAGCTGGCCCGCGATGTGTTCACCCGTATGGTGCTGGGCAGCACGGTTGTGATCGCCATTGCGCCGCTGGCCACGGTCTTTGCCTTTATGGTCGGGATCACGCTAGGCCTGCCTGCAGGCTATTACGGCGGGCGTCTGGATACCACGTTGAGCTTTCTCGCCAACCTGATCCTCGCCTTTCCGGTGATCCTGCTGTTCTACCTGTTGGTGACGCCAGAGATCGTGCAAACCGGGCTGCCGCAATTCATGGCTGTCGTGCTGTTCCTGTTCCCACTGGTGTTTTTCGGCGTGCTGATCCATTCGCGGTTTCGCACCCAACCATCGCGCAACATGGTCTGGCTGGCGGTGGTACTGGTGCCGTTGGTGCTGCTTTACATGTCACTGATCAACGAAAGCGGCTCCAAGATCAGCTTCTGGCCCTTGGACTTCTTTGATGTGCCGGGTGGGATTCTGGTGGTGTTTGTCTCGGTCGTCTTTGTGAACTCGCCCACGGTGTTCCGCATCGTGCGCGGGCTGACCATGGATATCAAAACCCGCGACTATGTGGCCGCCGCACAAACCCGAGGTGAACGCCCCTGGTATATCATGCTGTGGGAGATCCTGCCCAATGCCCGTGGCCCACTGATCGTCGATTTCTGCCTGCGCATTGGCTACACGACCATCCTGCTTGGGACCTTGGGCTTCTTTGGCCTTGGCCTGCCGCCGGAAAGCCCGGATTGGGGCACGACAATCAACGAAGGGCGAAAGCTGCTGTCGGTCTATCTGCACCCGGCCCTGCCCCCGGCCCTGGCTTTGCTAAGCCTGGTGCTGGGTCTGAACCTGCTGGCGGATGGTCTGCGCGAAGAAAGCCTGCGCGATTGATGAGAGGGGAAGCCGGGGCGCTGCCCCGGACCCCGGGATATTTTTGGCCCAAAGAAACCCTGGCGTTGGATTTGGGCCCTCCGAACAGGAGAACGACATGAAAGATGATTATGACGGGCCCATTCTGGAGATCGACAATCTTTCGATTTCCTTTTTCACCCGGCTGAGAGAGATCCCGGCGGTGATGGATTTTTCCGTCACTGTGATGCCCGGCGAGGCCGTGGGGCTGGTGGGCGAATCCGGCTGTGGCAAATCCACCGTCGCCTTGGGCGTGATGCAGGATCTGGGCAAGAATGGCCGGATCGTTGGTGGTTCGATCAAGTTCAAGGGGCGTGATCTGGGGGCGATGACGCGCGATGAGTTGCGCGATATTCGCGGCTCTGAGATTGCGATGATCTATCAGGAACCCATGGCCAGCCTGAACCCGGCAATGAAGATCGGCAAACAGCTGATGGAAGTGCCGATTATCCACAAAGGCGTGTCCAAAGAAGAAGCCTATGAACGCGCCTTGCAGGTGGTGACGGATGTGAAATTGCCTGACCCAAAGCGTATGTTGGACAGCTATCCGCATCAGCTGTCAGGCGGTCAACAGCAGCGTATCGTGATCGCGATGGCCTTGATGGCCGAGCCGTCCTTGTTGATCCTGGATGAGCCAACCACCGCGCTGGATGTGACCGTTGAGGCGGCGGTTGTGGAACTGGTGAAGGAGCTGGGCAAGAAATACGGCACCTCGATGCTGTTCATTTCGCACAATCTGGGGCTGGTGCTGGAAACCTGTGACCGGCTGTGTGTGATGTATAGCGGTGAGGCAGTTGAGACCGGATCGATTGAAGCGGTGTTTGACCATATGCAACACCCTTATACGCAGGCGCTTTTCCGGTCGATCCCATTGCCCGGAGCTGACAAGAATGCACGCCCGCTGGTCGCCATTCCCGGCAACTTCCCCCTGCCCCATGAGCGCCCGCCGGGCTGCAACTTTGGCCCGCGCTGCGATTATTTTGTTGAGGGGCGCTGTAATGCGGATGCCATTCCCATGGCCGAGGTGCCGGATAAGGATCGTCACGAGACCCGCTGTTTGCGCTATGAAGAGATTGATTGGGACGCGCCGATGCAGCATGCAGGCCAGGCCGAGAAGCCCGAGCCCGGGCGTGTTGTTCTCAAGATGGACAATCTGCGCAAATATTACGAGGTCGCGGCCAATGCGCTTTTTGGCAGTTCCGGCGAAAAGAAGGTTGTCAAAGCCAACGAAACCCTGAGTTTTGAGGCCCGCGAAAGCGAGACTTTGGCGATTGTGGGCGAGTCAGGCTGCGGCAAGTCGACCTTTGCCAAGGTCTTGATGGGGTTGGAAACCGCGACCGATGGCCAAATCCTGCTGGACAATCGCGAGATCCAGGATGTGCCGATTGAGGCGCGGGATACGGATACGATTTCCGATGTGCAGATGGTGTTCCAGAACCCGTTTGACACGCTGAACCCCTCGATGACCGTGGGGCGTCAGATCATTCGTGCGCTTGAGGTGTTTGACATCGGTGACAGTGATGAGGATCGCCGCGAACGCATGCTCAAGCTGCTGGATCTGGTGAAACTGCCGCGTGCCTTTGCGGATCGTATGCCGCGCCAACTGTCTGGCGGACAAAAGCAGCGGGTCGGGATTGCCCGTGCCTTTGCGGGGGACGCGCGGATTGTGGTGGCGGATGAGCCGGTCTCGGCGCTGGATGTTTCCGTGCAGGCGGCGGTGACCGATCTGTTGATGGAGATCCAGCGCGAGCATAAGACCACGCTCTTGTTCATCAGCCATGACCTGTCGATTGTGCGCTATCTCAGCGACCGGGTCATGGTGATGTATCTGGGCCATGTGGTTGAGCTGGGCACAACGGATCAAGTGTTTGCCCCGCCCTATCACCCCTATACCGAGGCGCTGCTATCGGCGGTTCCGATTGCTGATACAAGCGTCGAGAAGCAGCATATCGTGTTGGAGGGTGACATTCCGTCGGCGATGAATCCGCCATCGGGTTGCCCGTTCCAAACGCGTTGCCGTTGGAAATCCAAGGTGCCCGGCGGGCTATGTGAGGCAGAAGTGCCACCGGTCAAAACCCTGTCACATGGTCACCAGATCAAATGCCATCTGAGTGATGCGCAGTTGGAGAAAATGGAGCCGGTGATCAAGATTGCCGCGGAGTAGATAGATCCGTTTGGAGCCCTTGCCACTTCGGCCTGGTAAGCGAAGGGCTTTGCCCGCGCGATCACGTGACCCTTTCGACAGGAGGCCTTGGACAAGGCCTCCTGTGTTTTTTAGCCGTCAGGGTGTCGCTTGCGTCAATCCTACGTCAGGCTTCGTATTTCGGCTTGGACATCCGCTCGGTCGCAGCCGTGTCTTGAACCTCTGCTTCGCCGCCGCCATCCTGCGGTTTCTTGCTGTTATTCTTGATGTAGAAGGGCGAAATCGTCGATAGCGCCAGCAGACCTTTTTGCGTTTTTAGAGTGATCCGATACGAAAAGCGAAAATCAGACACATCCTTGTAAATCGCGCTGACATGAGCCTGGATCATGATATCTCCGATCTCGAACACACCGCCGGATTGGCGAATTTTGCCGAGATATTGATCATACATCACCGGCTCATTGGGTAAGATTCGACAACCACCCCGCCCGAGTGTTGTGATCGTTACAGGCACGGCATCTGTCCCCAGACGCAAAATCGCAGAGATGCGACAGGCTTTGCGGTTATACATCAGTGCCATGGCCAGACGATAGCTGCTGTCGATCAAATAGAGCAATCCAACGACGGCACCGATCAGCGACGCCAGCAAAGCCAATGCCATAGGCGGATTATTGGCAAGAACATTGTCGATTTCCTCCCAATTGACCCCGTCAGAAAACAGAGTACCACCAGCCCGTTCATCCTGAATCTTCTGATAAATCAACCCGTTGGAGTCGTTACAAGCGATCATGGATTGCTGGTTGAGATCATAGAGCAGCCGCTTTAACCGACGGTGATCCGTCATTGTCGCCGAGGCTGCGATGCGATCCGCCTCGGCAATAATATCAGCCAGAGTTATGGCCAGACTTTGCACCCCGTGTTTGCGCAGCAGCTCTACCAGGGTCTGATCGTCCAACTCATCCAATTGCGCGGCCAGTTCCGAAGCCGTGCGTACCGGAATGGGCCCGTTGACATTGGGAAGGCTGATCAGGAATGCCGAAAGCCGCGACAGGCGCGGCGGCATCTCGCAGCTTTGCGCCTGGGCGGTGTTTACAAAACACACCAAGCCCAAAACCGCCCCCAGAACAGAGCGCATCACCCAATTGAAATCTGTCAAACGAATGCCCATGGCCAATATCATCTGTTACAGTGCCGTAACAGATTGACATCGAAGCCCTAAAAACCCCTAAACGAAGTCTTCAGCTCCCCCAGATCTTTTTGACGTAGTTTTTGGTTTCGCGATAGGGCGGTACGCCGCCATATTTGATCACCGCACCGGGCCCGGCATTATAGGCAGCCAAAGCCAATCGCCAGGATTTGAACTTTTTGTACTGCATCTTGAGATAGCGCGCGCCACCTTCCAGATTTTGCTTTGGATCTTTGGGGTTAACCCCCAATGACCGCGCCGTGGCCGGCATCAACTGCGCCAAACCAATCGCCCCAGCATGAGATTTTGCCTTGGGGTTGAAATTGGATTCCTGTTTGACCAAACGCAAAAACAGATCCTCGGGAATGCCATGTTTTCGCGCTGCCGCGCGCGCCATATCCGCATAAGGCCCATTATAGCGCCCACGATATTTTGGAACCGCCCCTTCGGGCGTCACATCAATGGCCCCATACTTGGTCGGGGTCACAACGGTCGGCGGCTTGAGACGCACCGAACTGTTGTATTGTTCCGAGGCGCGATTATCCAACACGCTGGTCTGATTGCGGAACAACAATGCCCGACTTTTGGTCGACAAAACATCCGCCATAACCGTCTGCCCGCCCAGCCCAAAAGCCAGCACCGACAAAATGCTCAATCGCAAACCTTGCATGTTCAATCACCCGCCCAGCAATGCATTGGGTGCAATATAGCCAATTCTCGCTAAATCGCTAGGGTAAGGTTGCAGCCTCTTTATGTCGGCCCCAGCGCTGGTATAGGTTCGGCAAAGATTCGCCCAAGAGTGGCACAACGACAAGGAGAGATCATGGCCGGTTCCGTAAACAAGGTGATCCTGGTGGGTAATCTGGGACGCGACCCCGAGGTGCGCAGTTTCCAGAACGGCGGCAAGGTCTGCAATCTGCGCATCGCCACCTCTGAAACCTGGAAAGACCGCAACACAGGCGAGCGCCGCGAAAAGACCGAATGGCATTCCGTCGCGATTTTCCAAGAGGGTCTGGTGCGCGTGGCCGAACAATATCTGCGCAAAGGCTCCAAGGTCTATATCGAGGGCCAACTGCAAACCCGCAAATGGCAAGACCAATCTGGCGCAGACCGCTATTCGACCGAAGTGGTTCTGCAAGGCTTTGGCGGCACGCTGGTCATGCTTGATCCGCGTGGTGGCGGAGAAGGCGGCGGCTATGGCGGTGGTGGTCAGGGCGGCGGCTATGGCGGCGGCGGAGGCGGTGATTATGGCGGAGGCTATGATGACCAGGGCTATGGCGGCGGCTCCGGTGGCGGTGGAGGAGGCGGCGGTCAATCGCGCCCACCAGCCCGCGATATCGACGACGAAATCCCGTTCTAAACACCAAAGGCCAGCCACCCGCGCTGGCCTTTCTTTTTGCAACCAAACCCGCCAGATTCGGGTCAAGGCTCAGCTTTAGCTGACCGCGCATTGCGCGGCTTGGCCTTGACGCGACTCTGGCAAAACCCACGCTGGCCAAGGCGCATTCAGGGCAAACCTGCCCCTGAATCGCTTCTCAGCAAGTAAAACCCGCTCTCATCCGCATTAGAGAGAGACCCGACCGTCACCTCTCCCCACGGATCAACAAAAGCGCGCGGAAGCGCATAATGTAACAGCGGCCCGCCTTTGGAAAATCAGCTCAGTTGATCCTGCAACACCTGCAAAACCGCCTCGCGTGGCACATCCGAAGTGACAAAGCTCTCGCCGATCCCCCGCGCCAGGATAAAGCGCAACTGGCCATCGATAACTTTCTTATCCTGCCCCATCAAATCCACCAGCGCCTCGGCACCGGGCAACTCGCCGGGAATGTCGGCCAAGTCACATTTCATCCCCATCGCCTTGAGATGCGCACGCACCCGGCTCGGGTCCTCCTGCGAACACAGACCCAGGCGCGAGGACAGCTCAAAGGCCAGCGCACAACCAATCGCCACGCCTTCGCCATGTAACAGCCGATCCGAATAGCCGGTCGCGGCCTCCAGGGCGTGACAGAACGTATGGCCAAGGTTCAAAAGCGCGCGATCCCCCTGCTCGGTTTCGTCACGCAACACGATCTCGGCCTTCATCTCGACCGAGCGTTTCACCGCATAGATCCGCGCCTCGGCATCGCCCGCGGCCGCTTTCTCACCATTGACCTCAAGCCAGTCGAAAAACACGGCATCGCCCAACAGCCCGTATTTGGCCACTTCGCCATAGCCGGCGAGGTAGTCGCGCTTGGTCAGTGTCCCCAGCACGTCGATATCTGCCAAAACCAGCGCAGGCTGGTGAAAGGCACCGATCAGGTTCTTACCGGCAACCGAGTTGATCCCGGTCTTGCCGCCGACAGAACTGTCAACCTGCGCCAACAGGCTGGTGGGGATCTGCACAAAGCGCACACCACGACGCAGCACCGCCGCTGCAAAGCCGACGAGGTCACCAATCACCCCACCGCCAAGCGCAATGACAATATCGCGCCGCTCGACCTTTTGCTCCAGCAGCCATTCCACCGTGCGGGTAAAATGCGGCCAGCTTTTGGTCGCCTCTCCCGCGGGCAAAGACATCGAGACATGGTCGATCCCTTCCGCCTCCAGCGCTTTGGTCAGCGTTTCCAGATGCAGCGCTGCGACGTTCTCATCGCTGACAATCGCCACGCGCGGGCGTTTCAGCAGTGGCGCGATCTCGGCCCCGGCCCGTTGCAGCAACCCCTGCCCGATCCGCACCTGATATTCGCGCCCTGCCAGCGGGACTTCGACAATCTCGATCATGATTTTTGTTCCAAAACATCCGGGCGCTGATCCAGCAGCGCGCGTTGCACCTTGCGCCCCATTTCATCCAATGAGGCCCCGCCCCCCGACACCACTGACAGATCCGCCAGAGAATAGATCGGCACACGTTTTTCATAAATTCCGGCCAGAGTCGCCTTGGGATCGGCGGTGCGCAGCAAGGGGCGGGTATCCTTGTGGCGCACCCGCTCCCACAGCACCTCAAGATCAGCATTGAGCCAGATCGAGACGCCTTTTTCGGTGATCATCTCGCGATTGCGCTCCGCCAGAAACGCCCCGCCGCCGGTCGACAGGATACAGGGCGTGCCCTCAAGCAGACGCTCAATCACCTGGGTTTCTTTTTGGCGAAAGAACGGCTCACCATCGCGTTCAAAGATCTCGGCGATGCTCATATTGGCCGCCTCTTCGATCTCATGATCGGAATCAAGAAAATCGACACCGATCTGCGCCGCCAAAGTCCGGCCCACAGCGGTTTTTCCCGCCCCCATCATGCCCACAAGAACAATGGTCTTGTGCAATGTCACCGGATTGTTGGAAATCTGGGGTTGCTCCTCGGCCATCTCTCGCTCATTCCTTATTTCGTTGCGTGAATGACGTGAACGGGACAAAAAGGCTAGGTATAAACGTTAAAAAACCACGAGGCGGGGTAACAAGACGCATGGGGCGCATCATTAAATGGCTGTTCATCCTGGCCCTGCTGGGCGCAATTGCGCTGGTGGGATATGCCTATATCGGCCCGTTTTTCGGGGCAGATTTCAGCCCGCCGCAACAAGAAATCCATTTACCTGTTGAGCTGGATGCCAAATAGAGCCCTCTTTTTGACTTTGGCGCTCTTGCCGGTTCTGGCCAGCGCACAAACCAACCCGGCGGCGCAAAACGCCCCGGTGGCGCAAAGCGCCTTGCCGCCGAAAATCGAATCAGCCCCGCTGGATGCGCCCGGCCCCGGAGCCGTCGGATTGCTGCCCAGCACGCGCTCGGGACTGCCTGCCAGCTTGTGGCGCGGCTCATCCCCCGAAACCCTGTCCAATCTGATCAAAGCCATTGATCCCCCCGTCCCGGCGCTGCGCGATCTGATGCGCAACCTTATGCTGGCCGAGGCTGATCCGCCCGCCGATGGTCAGGCAAGTGTCGATCATCTGGTCCTGCGTCTGGATTGGCTGCTGGAAAACGGCGCGGTTGACGAAGCGCTGGCCATGCTCGACATCGTCGGCGCGGATGAGCCGGATCTGTTCACCCGCTGGGCCAATCTCAACCTGTTGGTGGGCGATCCTGCCCCGGTTTGCCGCCGGCTGTTGTCGCGCCCGCGCCTGTCGGCGGATTTCTCGCTGCGCATCTTTTGCACCGCCCGCAGCGGTGATTGGAACCGCGCCGCGCTGATCCTGCGCAGCGCTGAAACGCTGGGCGAATTGGACGGTCGCCGCGCTGAACTGCTCAGCCGCTTCCTTGATCCGGAATTTGCCGAAGGCGGTCCGGCGCTTTTGCCGCCTGTCCGCCCAACCCCGTTGGAGTTCCGCCTGTTCGAAGCGCTGGGAGAGCCTTTGCCCACCGCGCCGCTGCCCTTGCAGTTCTCGGTGTTGGATCTGCCCGGCGACAATGGCTGGCGCGCCCAGATCGAAGCGGCGGAACGCCTCGCGCGGGTTGGGAGCCTGCCGCCGAATCGGTTACTTGGCCTTTACTCCCTACGCCAGCCCGCAGCCTCCGGCGGTGTTTGGGACAGAGTCAGCGCCTTGCAGGATTTCGAAAATGCGCTGCTGCGCGGACGTTCTGACACGGTGTCGGAAACGCTACTGCGCGTCTGGCCGCAGATGCGCAGCGCGCGCCTGCTGGACACCTTTGCCGATTTGTTTGGCGAAGCGTTAAGCGCGCAAGACCTATCGGGGCGCGCACAGGTGCTGGCGCAGCGCGCAGCCTTCCTGTCACCGAAATTCGAAGAACTGGCGCAGCAACTGCCTCAAGACGGGCCGGATGTGCGCTTTTTCACCGCCATTGCCCGTGGCCTTGCCCCGGACAGCAACGATCTACCCGACCTGCCTCATGTCGGGGCCGTGGCCGCGGGGTTTGCCGAGGATGCGCAAATGCCGCCTGCCTTACAGGAGCAAAGCAAGGCCGGACGTCTGGGCGAGGTCATCCTGCGCGCCATTGCGCTGTTTTCCAGCGGCGCACAGGGCAATAGCCAGGATCTGAGCGATGCTTTGGCCAGCCTGCGCGCGCTTGGATTGGAATCCAGCGCCCGTCAGGCCGCGTTGCAACTGGTCATTCTGGATGCCGAAAGGGCACGGAGATGAGCGCGGATCGCTGGATCAGCGGCTTTCTCGACGCAATGGCAGCCGAGCGCGGGGCCGCGGCCAACACTCTGGCTGCCTATGAGCGCGATCTGGTGCATGTGGAATCCTGGCTGGCCGATCAGGGACAGGATTTTGCCAGCGCCTCGCAACAGGATGTGGAATCCTATCTGGTGGATTGTGACGTTCAAGGTCTGTCACGCGCCACCCGCGCGCGGCGTTTGTCGGCCCTTAAACAGCTTTATCGTTTTGCCTTTGAAGAAGGATTTCGCGAGGATAATCCAGCGGTGCAGGTCAGCGGCCCGGGCCGTGACAAACGCCTGCCCAAAACGCTGAGCACCGAAGAAGTTGACCGGTTGCTGGAGGCCGCCAGTGCCCATGGGCGCGGAAAGCAGGAACGCCAGCGCAACACCTGCCTGATGCAGGTTCTTTATGCCACCGGGATGCGGGTCAGCGAGCTGGTGTCTCTGCCGGTCTCCGCCGCACGAGGCGATCCGCGCATGTTGCTGGTGCGTGGCAAGGGCGGCAAGGAACGAATGGTGCCGCTCTCGCCCCCCGCACGTATGGCTTTGGCTGAATGGCTGTCGGTGCGCGATGAGCAACAGGCGCTGGCTGAGGAAAAAGGAAAACCCGCCTCGGCGTTTTTGTTCCCGTCACGCGGCAAGTCCGGCCATCTGACGCGGCATGCCTTTTACATGTTGATCAAGGAATTTGCGGTTGAAGCTGGCGTGTCACCTGAAAAGGTGACGCCGCACACGCTGCGCCACGCCTTTGCCACGCATCTCTTGGCCAACGGGGCCGATCTGCGCGCGATCCAGACCTTGCTGGGACATGCGGATGTCGCAACAACCGAGATCTACACCCATGTGCTTGAGGAACGGTTGAAGGAGCTGGTGCTGGAACATCACCCTTTGGCGCAGGATGCCTCGGACGGATAAAAGACTTTGGAAAAGTCTTAGGGGCGCTGCCCCGTCACAAGCAAGCTTGTGACTCCCCGGGATATTTTTAGCCCAAAGAAGCCAGGGGCGGCGGTCGTCGCAATGTGGGTGGAAGGACATCTTCGGAGGGCCAGTAGCCGGATGTCAGGCCCTGGTGGTAGCCCTGGGTCAGACCAGCCGTCATCATGGAATTGTAGGCCGCGTCGACATCGTAGGTCAGAGAATGGAAGGACACCTGCCCGTCTTGCAACAGAGCATAGCGGGTCTCTGTTTGGCCGTCATGGGGTGGCATGCCGATCACGCCGGCATTGACCCAACTGGTGGCACCGATCTGGCGCTGAAACGGAATGCCGCTGTGACCGGCAAAGATCCAATGCGGGGCGGTTTGGGCTGGTGACTTGGCGGAAAGGGCTTGTAACTCTTCCAGGAACGCGTGTTCCGGAGACACGGACCACAGGAAGCGGCTGATATTGGTGAAACCGCCATGGGTGATCACCGCGCTTTGCCTCTGATGGGTGAACACCGCCGCATCAGGCAAAGCCCGCATCCATTCGCGCGCGTCCTCATTGATCAGTGCATTGGCGTGTCGATACCAGCCGACCGAGAGCAAATCGCAGGTTGACCCTTCGTCAAAGCCACAACCGCAATCATCCGCCCCAACCGCCAACTGCCTCTCGCAATTGCCTGCAATCACGGCACAGCCCCAATTGCGGATTTCGTTGATGGTCTCAACCGGATCACCGCAATAGGCCACCACATCGCCGGTGCAGATGCAGTGATCGGCGGGAATGCCATGTCGCGATGACTCGGCCCGCATCGCCTGGGTTGCCTGCAGGTTGGAATAGGGCCCGCCAAAAATCAGCACCGGCGCATCATCATCAAAAAGATGTTGCATGTGAAAGGCTTCCATTCACGGCTCCCCTTGATTGAACGGGTCTGTCACCCCATAACCACCCTAACCTTAATGGAAAGCAAAGCGCATGGAAGCCGAGACCAGTCTGATTGACACCGCCTTTTGGATCACATCCTTGTCAATTCTGGCCCTTTTGACCCTGTCGGCCTTTTTCTCGGGCTCGGAAACTGCGCTGACTGCCGCGTCGCGCGGCAAGTTGAAGGCCGCGCAGGACAAAGGCTCGACCGGGGCTTCGGTGGCGCTGGACATCACCGAGGATAGCGAGCGGCTGATTGGCTCGGTTTTGCTGGGCAACAATCTGGTCAACATTCTGGCCACCTCACTGGCGACGGCATTGTTCACGCGGCTTTTTGGCGAAAGCGGCGTGGCGCTGGCAACTTTGGTGATGACACTCTTGGTGCTGATCTTTGCTGAAGTGCTGCCCAAAACCTATGCCATCACCAATCCCGAAACCGCAGCCGCCCGCGTCGCTGGCCCTATTTCGCTGGTGGTCAAACTCTTTGCCCCGGTTGTGGCGGCGGTGCGCCTGTTGGTGCGTGGCGTGCTGCGCGTTTTTGGCGTTCAGATTGACCCGGACAGCCATATCCTTGCCGTGCGCGAAGAGATTGCCGGGGCGCTGCAACTGGGCCATTCTGAAGGCGTGGTCGAAAAGGAAGACCGCGACCGGATCCTGGGCGCGCTGGATCTGGCCGAGCGCACGGTTGAGGAAATCATGCTGCATCGGTCGGGGATTGAGATGATCGATGCCGATGCCGCGCCCCAAGCCATTCTGGAACAATGCCTGCAATCCAGCCATACTCGCCTGCCTGTGTTTCGCGATGATCCCGAAAACATCATTGGTGTGATCCATGCCAAGGATCTGCTGCGCGCCATGTATGCGCTGATCGACGAGGCCGAGACCACGGCCGGGGCGCTGCATGGGTTCAAAGTGACCGATGTGGCCATGACCCCCTATTTCGTGCCCGACACCACGTCTTTGGACGATCAGATGCGGCAATTCCTGCGCCGTCGCACTCATTTTGCGCTGGTGGTGGATGAATATGGCTCGCTCGAGGGGCTGATCACGCTCGAGGACATTCTGGAAGAGATCGTCGGCGAGATCACCGATGAATTCGATCCGGACGAGACGCAGGCAACCCGCCGCGCCGAGGATGGCGATTACCTGATCGAAGGGGCGATGACCATTCGCGACTTTAACCGCGCCACGGATTGGACACTGCCCGATGATGAGGCCAATACCGTCGCCGGTCTGGTGATTCACGAGGCGCAGATGATCCCGGTTGTGGGTCAGGTATTCTCGTTCCACAATTTCCGGTTCCAGGTGCTGGAGCGGGAAAACAATCGCATCACCCTGCTCAAGGTGCGCCCGCTGGTTTCCCGACCTGCAAGCGAAAGCTAACTCACGCGGCTCCTGCATTAGGTCTTG
Source organism: Tropicibacter sp. R15_0 (assembly GCA_017744045.1). Classification (GTDB taxonomy): domain Bacteria; phylum Pseudomonadota; class Alphaproteobacteria; order Rhodobacterales; family Rhodobacteraceae; genus Pelagimonas. The sequence continues at coordinate 513,833 of JAGHRD010000002.1, forward strand.
ACCAAATCTGCCCGTGGGTCTGATTTGACCTACGGGTTAGGCCCCTTGAACGAACGGAAAACTGCGTTTAACCGGCAATTCACACGCCGTTCACGACACAACATGTCGCGACTGGCACGTTAAAGCGCCAATTCGCTCCTAAACTGGTCACAGCAAAGACCATGTGTTCAGGCCAAAACGGGGGGCGTTTCATGAAGACCACGAGCAGAGTAGTTGTCATTGGCGGCGGTGTTGTCGGGGCGTCGGTGCTCTATCACCTGACCAAATTGGGCTGGTCTGACGTCATGCTGGTTGAACGTTCTGAATTGACCAGTGGCTCAACCTGGCACGCGGCGGGTGGGTTTCACACCCTGAATGGCGACACCAATATGGCGGCGCTGCAGGGCTATACGATCAATCTCTATAAAGAGCTCGAAGAGATCACCAGCATGTCTTGCGGCTTGCACCATGTTGGCGGGCTGACCCTGGCAGACAACCAGGACCGCTTTGACATGCTTTTGGCCGAGCGCGCCAAGCACCGCTATATGGGGCTGGAAACTGAGGTCTTTGGACCTGAGCAGATCAAGGAATTTGCCCCGATCATCAACACCGATGGCATTATCGGCGCGCTTTATGATCCTTTGGATGGGCATCTTGACCCCTCGGGCACCACCCATGCCTATGCCAAGGCCGCGCGACTGGGTGGCGCGGACATTGTCACCCATACCAAGGTTATAGAGACCAATCAGCGCCCGGATGGCACCTGGGATGTGGTCACCGACAAGGGCACGATCCACACCGAACATGTGGTCAATGCCGGTGGGCTTTGGGCGCGCGAGGTCGGAGCCATGGCAGGTGTTTATCTGCCGCTGCACCCGATGGAGCATCAATATATCGTCACCGACGAGATCGCCGAGATCTATGAGCGCGGCACCGAACATCCGCATGTGATGGACCCGTCCGGCGAAAGCTATCTACGCCAGGAAGGGCGCGGGCTTTGCATTGGCTTCTACGAACAACCTTGCCGACCTTGGGCAGTTGACGGCACGCCTTGGGATTTTGGTCACGAATTGCTGCCTGACGATTTTGACAAGATCGAAGACAGCATCGCCTTTGCCTATAAACGCTTCCCTGTTCTGGAAACTGCCGGGGTGAAATCGGTCATCCACGGGCCGTTTACCTTTGCGCCCGATGGCAACCCGCTGGTCGGCCCGATCCCGGGCCTGCGCGGTTATTGGAGCGCCTGTGGCGTCATGGCCGGGTTCAGCCAGGGCGGCGGTGTTGGGCTGATGCTGGCACAATGGATGGTCGACGGAGAATGCGAACGCGACACTTCGGCGATGGATGTGGCGCGCTACGGGCGCTGGATCACGCCGGGCTATACGCTGCCCAAGGTGATCGAGAACTATCAGACTCGTTTCAGCGTGTCCTACCCCAACGAGGAACTGCCCGCCGCGCGCCCGCTGCGCACCACGCCGATGTATGACGCCTTTGACAACATGGGCGCGGTTTGGGGGCAGCAATACGGGCTTGAGGTGGTCAACTATTTCGCCGAGGGCGATGAGCCACGCTTTGAAACGCCGTCTTTCCGCCGCTCAAACGCCTTTGACGCCACCGCGCGCGAAGTCGCAGCCGTGCGCAACGCTGTCGGCATCAACGAGGTGCAGAATTTTGGCAAATATGACGTGCAAGGCCCCGGTGCCCGCGCCTGGCTTGATCGCCTGATGGCCGGTCGCATCCCTGCCCCGGGTCGGTTGTCTTTGACGCCAATGCTGTCGCCCCAAGGTCGGATCATCGGTGATTTCACCGTCAGCTGCCTCAGCGAAACCCATTTCCAGATCACCGGGTCCTATGGCGCGCAGGCCTATCACATGCGCTGGTTCATGAGCCACGAACCCGACGGCGAGGTCACGCTCGACAATGTCTCGGACCGGCGCACCGGGTTCCAGATCGCCGGGCCTCGGGCGCGCGACCTTTTGCAGGCCGTGACGCGCGAAGACGTCTCGGACATGCGGTTCATGGATGTGCGCCAGCTGACCATTGGCCTGTCCACCGCCATCGTGCAGCGCGTCAGTTATACCGGTGACCTTGGATATGAAATCTATGTCGACGCGATGGAGCAACGCGCGCTATGGCAAGTGTTGTGGGAGGCCGGGCAAGAATTTGGCATCCGCCCCTTTGGCATGCGCGCCATGATGAGCCTGCGTCTGGACAAATTCTTTGGCTCTTGGGGGCGTGAATTCAGCCCCGACTACACCCCGGCCGAAACCGGATTGGATCGTTTTATTTCCTGGAAGAAAGACACCGATTTCATCGGTCGCGCCGCCGCCGAAGCCGAACGCAGCGCACCGCCAGAACGGGTCTCGGTCGCCTTTGAAATCGAGGCCGAGGATGCGGATGTGAACGCCTATGAACCGGTCTGGATTGATGGAAAGGTACAGGGGTTCTGCACTTCGGGCGGGTATTCGCACCATTTGGGCAAGTCCATTGCCCTGGCTTTGGTGCCCCGTGCGCTGGTCTCACCAGACATGAAGGCCGAGGTGGAAGTGCTTGGAAACATGTGCAAAGCGACGCTTTTGCCCGAACCGCTCTTTGATCAGAGTGGGGCGAGGATGCGTGGTTAACTCAACCCAAAGGCGATTTGCCGAAAGTTTTCTCTGAGGGATTGTGCCATCTTGCTGTATGGTCCCGCCATGCTTGATATCGCCATTGTGATTCCCGCCGCCGGGGCCAGCCGACGGATGCGGGGCCAGGACAAATTGCTGCAAGAAATTGACGGCGTCGCTTTGCTGCGCCGTCAGGTTGAAATGGCCTTGGCCACTGGCGCGCATGTTTGCGTCACCCTGCCCGACTATGATCACCCCCGCGCTGAGGCCCTGCAAGGGCTGCCCGTGCAGATGGTCGCAGTGCCAGATGCGGCGCTTGGCATGTCTGCCTCTTTGCGGCGTGGCGTAGGCATGTTGCCGCGTAACCTCAAAGCGGTGATGATCCTGCCTGCGGATATGCCCGACCTGACCACCGAAGATTTGTTGACGGTCTATCAGGGGTTCCTGAACGAACCCCACCCGACCCTGCAACAGGCCACGACCGAAGACGGCACGCCCGGCCATCCTGTGCTGTTTCCCGCAGATTGCTTTACCGCGCTCATGGCGCTTGAGGGCGATCAGGGCGCGCGGCAGGTGGTCAAGGATAACAGCTATCGCCTGCGCCGCGTCGCCCTGCCCGGCGATAACGCGCTCACCGATCTCGACACACCCGAAGCCTGGGCCGATTGGCGCGCCGAACAGGTGGCTTTGGCCTAAATCCGAGTATCGGGCTGTCAGCTATCCGGGCTCCATTCGGGTTGTGTGTGAAAACACATCACCCCCTCGCCCAATTGATCCCATTCGGGCCTGTCACGCTCAAAGATCACCACGTCGATCGCCAAATCCCGCGCGTCATCCATACTGCCAAGGGTCATCGTCATGTGATCCTCAGACAGGGTGTTACAGCCATAGATCGGACTGGCGCAAATCGGGCACGAGGCTTTTGTTACTTCAGACCCGCGTGCCGACATGTATTTAAATTCCTGCACCTGCCCCGACAAGCGCACATTAGATTTTGCAAACATCGCCCCGATGCTGTGACCTGTCCCGCTAATCTTACGACATTCTTCGCAATGGCATTGCGCCACAATAACAGGCCGGCCCCGCGCCTCATAGCGCACTGCCCCACATAAACACTGCCCGCGAAACACCTTTGCCATAAACCACCTCGATCGCCGTGCTAAACGCTCCAAGCCTTCAACAACTCCGTTGGCGTCTGACCAAACTCAGCGCGAAAACACTTGGCGAAATGGCCAGCCGATTGAAACCCGCAGGCCAGCGCAACCTCAATGACTGGCATATTGGTCTGGGTCAAAAGGAAATAGGCCCGGCGCAGGCGCAAATGCATGTAATAGCGTTTCGGACTTTGTCCGAGATATTTGTTGAACAACCGTTCCAATTGCCGCGTCGACACGCCGATTTCCTGGGCGATTTGCGGCGGGGTTATGGGGTGTTCCAGATTGCCCTCCATCATCTCCAACGCTGTCAGGACCGCCGGGTTCTTGACCCGGCTGCGCGCCGAGGCCTCGGCTGATGCCACCTGTTGCACCTGTTGCATGGTGACATAGTTCATCGATTCAGACACACGGGTGGCAAACGCCTCGCCATGGTAATCCGCAACAAAACGCAAAAACAGATCAATGGCCGACACACCGCCAGAGCTGGAGCAGCGGTTGCCTTCAGCCACATAGGGCTTGGTGCTCAGTTCGATCTCCGGAAACCGCTCGCGAAAGGTGTCACGGAACTGCCAATGCAGCGTTGGTGCCTCGCCAACCGCCATCCCGGCGCTTGCCAAAACAAAGGCCCCCGTCGCCAATGCTGACAGGCGCACCCCTTGCCGAACATGGCGCGCGAGCCAGGCGTTGAGCTTGGCATTGCTCAGCGCCGCGATGACAGTGCCGCCCACAATGACCACCTCGCTTGGGGCCTTGATCGTCTCCAAAGGCACACAGGGGAATTCGCAGCTGCCCAAAGTCGACACCGGCGTGTCCCCGGGCGCGTGAAAAGACCAGGTGAACAAGCTCCGCTCGGCCGTGTAGTTGGCGTTTTGCAACACCTCCAAGGCTGAGACCAGCGACAACAATTGATAACGTTCCATCAGGATGAAATGGAAATGTTGCGCTGTCTTTTGCTCCACGCGAGGCATCCTTTTGCTTGAGGTTGTCCAATACAAACCGAACCACATTCCCCAAGCCAAAGCAATGACTTGCCCGCAAAACCGCAACGGAATAACACGCGCGCCCAAGGCTTCTTTGGGCCCCAAATATCCCGGGGTGAATTGGCCGCAGGCCAAGAGGGGCTGGCCCCTCCCCCGCCCGCCGCAGGCGCAAACGCCGCCGAACCAAAAACGCAGAAGGGGCAGCCCCAAGGGCCGCCCCGTCCCGGCCCACCACCTTGGCAGGGGCCGTGCTGCATATTCAGCGATTACTTGGTCAGCAGAGCTGCCTCGTGCTTCTTCAGCGAACGACGCGCCGAGCCATAGGCTTTCAGACCTTCCGCATGTTCCAACTCGGGGAACAGTTCAAAGATCTCCTGACGCTGGGCGTTGCCGATACCTTTGAGGCTGTAATCACCCGGCTGGAAGCTTTCGGTCCAGGCCCCGTTCGACAGGATCACTTCGTGGTTCTCGAACATGATGTGGATATAGCTCACGCCGAGGCTTTCGACCTCATCCACACCGTCCAGACCGGTCAGGTGCTTGGCGGCAACCAGAACTTCGCGCTCTTCAAAGTACAGAGCAGTCTTGTCATTGGCGACCAGCACGCGGTGGTTTGGCGAGACCAGCAGGTCATGCTCTGGCAGGTTGTTGCCCAGCGCACCCTTTTGGATCAGGATCGGCTTGAAGTGAGGCTTGCGCGCCAGATCATGCCCGGTCAGGTCCTTGCGGCCCAGCCACTTGATTTCCTGAATGCCGTTGTCACGGGTGATGACACGGTCACCTTCCTGCAGATCTTCGACCAGACGCTCACCCGATGGGGTTGCAATCAGCGTGCCCGGAGTAAAGCAGACGATCTCTTCGATCTCGAAGAATTCCATGGTGCCGGTGACATTGCCTGCCCCGTCGAGGAATTCGATCGTGCCGTCGATACCGTTGCCATTGCTGTCCGGTGTCGCGCCATCAGCGATACGCCAGTCAACACCGCGGTCGCCAACGCCACCCAGATCCAGAATGTCATAGTCGTCCCCTTCTGCACCACCGTCTACAGTGTCACCGATACCCGCAGGTGCGCTATCCACCTGGATCATGTCACGATCGGCACCGCCACGGATGCTATCGTCCCCGTCACCACCGTTCAGCGTGTCATTGCCATCGCCGCCCAGCAAGGTGTCGTCATCGCCGCCACCCATGAGCAAGTCTTCGTCAATGCCACCATCCAGCAGGTCTTCACCAGAGCCACCGATCAGCGTGTCATCGTCGTCGCCACCCAGCAAGGTGTCGTCGCCCAGCGCGCCATCAATGGAGTCACGGTCGTTTTCGCTGTTCGGATCAGTCGCGTCATCGATCTCAAGCGAGGCCGGAGCAGACCCGTCGATGAAGTCATTGCCCTGACCGCCATCCAGCGTATCGGCACCGTGACCGCCCAGGATCGAGTCATCGCCTTGACCACCCATGACGAGGTCATCATCGATACCGGCGTCAATGGTGTCATTGTCGCCGCCACCATCGATGGTGTCGTCATCGTCACCGGTCACAATCGAGTCATTGCCCAGGTTGCCCTGAATGCTGTCACGACCATCATCCGGGTTTGGATCGCGGTCAAAGCCGAGGCCTGCCAGGGGCGTGCCCGGACCAAAGGCCGGATCGTCATCCGGGTAATCCGAAAGCGTGTTGGTGCCCGCAAGGATGGTGTCGTCACCCGACCCACCCAGAATGGTATCCGCGCCTTGCAGATCGAACACATAGTCGTCGCCACCGCCCAGATCGACGAGGTCGTCATCAATACCCGGCAGGATGCTGTCATCGCCACCACCGGCCATAATAGTATCCGCATCATCTCCGGTTGCAATGGTGTCAGCGCCCGAGGTGCCGTCGATGGAGTCCAGATCATCCATTGGATCCGGGTCTTCGTCGAAGCCGTTCAGCGGATCAAGCGGCTGCAGACCCGGAGCAACTGGGAAGACGTCTGTGTCAATACGGCCTTCTTCAGGCTCAACAGTCACAACGATCTCACCGGTATCTGTGCCACCATTGCCGTCATCCACGGTGTAAGGGATCGTATCCTCACCGACAAAGCCATCATCCGGCGTATAGGTCACAGTGCCATCCGGGTTCAGAGTGGCGGTGCCATTGGTTGGATCACCCACACCAGTCACCGTCAGCGGATCGCCATCCGGATCGGTGTCGTTCGCCGCAGGATCGTCAATAACAACCGGCGTGCCCTCTGGTGTGGTCGCGGTGTCATCAACAGCCGTTGGAGCCTCGTTCTCGTCTTCCGGTGTCACCGTCACAACGATCTCACCGGTATCGGTTCCACCGTTACCGTCATCCACAGTGTATGGGATGGTGTCATCACCGGTAAAGCCGTCAACCGGCGTATAGGTCACAGTACCATCCGGGTTCAGAGTGGCAGTGCCGTTGGTTGGCGTACCCACTTCGGTCACGGTCAGCGGATCGCCATCTGGGTCGGTATCGTTGGCCGATGGATCATCGATGGTGACAGGCGTACCCTCGGGTGTGGTGGCTGTGTCATCTACCGCATCAGGCGCTTCGTTCTCGTCACCCTCTGGGGTCACGGTCACAACGATCTCACCGGTATCGGTGCCGCCGTTACCGTCATCCACAGTGTAAGGGATGGTGTCATCACCGGTAAAGCCGTCAACCGGCGTATAGGTCACAGTACCATCCGGGTTCAGAGTGGCGGTGCCATTGGTTGGCGTGCCCACACCAGTGACCGTCAGCGGATCGCCATCTGGGTCGCTGTCGTTCGCGGCAGGATCGTCAATGGTAACCGGTGTACCCTCTTCGGTGACAGCCGTGTCATCAACCGCCACAGGAGGATCATTCTCATCCCCGTCCGGAGTCACAGTCACGGTCACAGTGGCCGTATCAGTGGCCCCATCAGGATCAGTGACTGTATAGTCAAAGGTCTCAGTCCCGGTGAAGCCAGCATCCGGCGTGTAGATAATGGTGCCGTCCACTGGATCAATGGTTGCTGTACCATTGGTCGGATCATCAACCGAGGTGATGGTCAGCGCTGTGTCATCACCATCCGGGTCAGTGTCATTGCCGCGCACATAGATACGCACGCCAGTGTCTTCGGTTGTGGTCGCGCTGTCATCATCCGCAACGGGTGGCAAGTTACCACCGTCATCGGCAACCGTCACAGTCACTGTTGCAGTGTCTGTGCCGCCATTACCATCGCTGATGGTGTAATCAAACGTGTCCGTACCAACGAAACCGCTATCAGGTGTGTAATCAACCGTACCATCTGCGTTCACTACAACCGAGCCATTGGCCGGATCGGTGGTGCCGGTCACGGTCAGAGGGTCGGATTCTGGGTCAACGTCATTGCCCAGCACGTCAATGGTGACTGGCGTATCAACCGTGGTTGTATCCGCATCATCAGCAGCCAGCGGATCGGTGTTGCCACCGGTCTCGGTAACATCAATGGTCACGGTCGCGGTATCGGTGCCACCATTGCCATCGGTGATGGTGTATTCAAACGTGTCGGTTCCGGTGAACCCAGCATCCGGCGTATAGGTAAAGGTCCCGTCGCCATTATCGACAACCGTGCCATTGGCCGGATCGGTATTGCCGGTCACGCTCAGCGGATCGCTTTCCGGATCGGTGTCATTGGCCAGCGCGTCAATGGTCACGGCAGTGTCCATGATGGTGCTGTCGCTGTCATCCACCGCATCCGGGCCTGTGTTCTCACCATCAACGTCAACGGTCGAGAATTCGACGTCAGAGATCAGTACCGCCTGCTCGCTTTCGCCACCGTTTTCATAAACGATCTCGATGCGCGACACGGGACCGGCAATCTCGACCAGAACAGACCCGGTCGGATCAGCGAAACCAGACAGCGTGTTGCCGTCGACAGTATCACCACTGACCGAGGCACTGCCTGCGGGTGTCATGGTCACAGGAACAACATTGCCATCTGCATCATAGGCCGTGATCGAAACAACATCTTCAAAAGAAATGCCGGGCGAGTCGATGTCGCCACCGGTGCCTGCATCAACGTCATTCAGACGGAAGCTGACATCCTGCACATTGTCCGTGTAGAGCGCAGTGTTCAAAGCGCGGAAGTCCAGAACCGTGGTCGAGGTCGCGGATGGGGTTGCACCGCCATCACCACCGGCACCAAACAGCTTCAGGTGCGACATCGGGTCGAATGTTTCATCCCCGGCGACGTAACCTTCACCACTAAAGGTGAACGCCTCGGCCCCTGCATCCTGACCATCAAAAGAAATATCAACGGCAACGCCGCCAGTATCCACGGTTGTTGTAACATCTCCTGGCGCGGTGTCTGCCAGCGCGGTGCCGTAAACGCCAAGGGCACCCCAATCCAATACCAAATCAGCCATAGTCAGACCTTTCCATACTCCAGACGGGGGCTTGCCCCTTCCGCAAAAGCGGGAGGCAATGCCACCGGCACTGCCCGTTTCAATTACGCTCGTCGCGCCTGTCTGTATGCGAAGTGTTTCGCGCTGCCTCTGCCCACGTTTTTTACGCGGACGAAGAACGCCTAATGCGGCACGGACGCAATACGCCCTACGCTTCACTTCGCACCCAATTTGATGCGCAACAGTTCAGCGGCCGCCCCCGTGGCCTATGTCTTCACCCCCCAGTTGGGCTTGACCTATTGATACTGCGAACGGCCGCCTCTCAAAAGGAAAAAATGGCGCAAACGGGGCAACGGCTGCGACGCGCCTGTGGAAAAAACCCCTGAAAACGCCCAATTTTTCCGAAGGTTGTAGAAAAATTGTTTCCACTCGCCTTGCAAAAGCCGCAATGAAATCTGGCAAAATCGCCAATTTTAAGCGTTTTCGAGGCGAATTCGGTCGATCCTGGTTTTGCAATGTCTCGAGATTGGCAACAATCAGCCGATGTCGCTCAATGGCTTATGGTCGCTCAAGCCGTTTTGCAATTGAGGCAAACTTTGTTCCAGATCCTGAACCAATAACCTCTGTGGCACAATATTGGCCATAATCGCCCTTTTTGAAGCTGCACAAAATGCGAATCATTGTTCATAAATCTAAAGAGAATTGCGGTTTGATTCGTGCCTGGGCCGGCCATACACGCACGCTCTTGATCTCAGTTCCCCCACCAACTGCGAAAAGGGTACGCCAAACGGCGTTACGCCCCTCAAAAAGGGCAAACTTTCTGTCGCGAACCGCCTCGCGCTGTATCTTTCCTCACAAATCTTCGTATGGTTGTTTCAATTCAAGTCGACAAGACACCGCCCTCAACATGGGCACATTGATCAACGGGGGACCTATTCAAAGATCTGTCACACCTTTCCCACGCGCCGCTGCCATCGGCGTGTCGTGAAAGCAGGCCAACTGACATTTTCGACCTGTCCATATTGGGACCGTCAATAATGGCCGGTGACCGCCCGGTGATAATTCAAAACAACTCAACAAGAAAAGTTTGGAAAGAAAGGCGTAAAGTATGAAGCAGATTGTCGATGTTGGCATGTGTGAAGGCAACGACACCGATTTCTACCTGAAAAAAGGCTTCAAGGTATTATCGATCGAAGCCCTCCCATCCAATGCGGATCAGGCACGTAAACGTTTCAAGAAAGAGCTGGAATCAGGCCAGCTTGAAATTATGCAGGCAGCGGCCACCGAAACAGCGGGCGAGGATGTGACCCTGTGGGTGAACCCGCATAATCCAGGTGGCAACATGGTTCTGCCCCAGGAGGTCGCAGAACAGCGCGGTGAAAGCATCACCGTCAAATCGACCAACTGGCAGGACATCGTCTCGAAAGTCGGCGAGGTCTATTACTGCAAGATCGACATCGAACGGCAGGAAATTCCCTTCTTGCGCAGTTTCACCGTTGAAACGCGGCCCAAATACATTTCAGCGGAATGCTATTTCTTTGAGATCGTCGAGTATCTGCATCATCAACTGGGCTACACCAAGTTCAAATTCGTCAACCAGACCATCCTGTTCAACTTCAAGGCCCCGAACCCAGCTTTGGAAGGCAACTATGTTGAGAACCATGTTTTCCAACATGCTTCAGGCTTCTTTGGCAAAGAGGTGCCGGGACCAAAATGGTGTGACTTTGACGAGATCCGCGAGGTCTGGGAAACGATCAATCACATCAAGACCTATGAAACGGTGATGTGGCCGGGCAATTTCTTTGACATCCACGCCACGACCTAATGCCTCGCGCGCTCAAGTCCAAACAAGCAGCCCATAAAACACAAAGAAACCCGCCTCAGATGAGGCGGGTTTCTTTGTTTCCAACCGGTAAGGTTGGTACCCAAGGCCGGACTCGAACCGGCACGCCCGTGAAGGCGGGAGATTTTGAATCTCCTGCGTCTACCATTCCGCCACTTGGGCAGCGTCCTAGTCCTTTAGCGCCCTCGGCGAAGGAGGTAAAGAGGCAAAGCGCATGTTTAATCGCATGACTTGACGCTTGTTTTCGCACGTGGTCTTTGGCCCGCGAAACACCCGCCTACCAAGGGAAGAACCGCCAATGTTGCGCAGCCTTTATGACTGGACCATGGCCCAGGCCGAACACAAATATGCGCTGTGGATCCTGGCCGCTGTCGCCTTTGTCGAAAGCTCGGTCTTTCCGATTCCACCGGATGTGTTGCTGATCCCCATGGTGATCGCCGCGCCGCATCGCGCCTGGCTGATTGCCGGTGTTGCTACCTTGGCCAGTGTGCTGGGCGGGTTGCTGGGCTATGGGATCGGGTTCTTTTTCTATGAAAGCATCGGCGCGCCGATCCTGGAAAGCCTCGGCAAGGCGGAGTCGATGGCCGAGTTCAACGAAAAGTTCAACAATGTCGGGTTCTGGGCCGTGCTCACCGCCGGTATCACCCCCTTCCCTTATAAGGTCATCACGATCATGTCCGGCTGGACGGCCATGCCGATGGGCACCTTTGTCGTGACCTCGATCATTGCGCGAGCACTGCGCTTCTTTATCGTGGCGGCCTTGCTGCGGCGTTTTGGATCACCCATTCGTGATTTCATCGAACGGCGTTTGGGCCTTGTCTTTATCCTCTTTGTCGCGATTTTGCTCGGCGGCTTCCTATTGGTGAGATACATATGACACGCACTTTGATCCTTTTGGGCACACTTGGCTGCACGGGCCTGATCCTTGGCGCTTATGGGTTCCAATATATCGGTGACATGCCGCCCTGCGCCATGTGCTGGTGGCAGCGCTATGGCCATTTCGCGGGAATCGGATTTGGCGTTTTAGGGCTAATCCTTCTGCCCCGCCTGATGGCGGGTCTCGCCGGTCTTGGCGCGTTGGCCTCGGGGATCATCGCGATTTATCATTCGGGAGTTGAGCGCAAAATCTGGGAAGGTCCGGACACCTGCACCTCAAACCCGGTTGGCGGGTTGACCCCTGAACAATTGCTCGAACAGATCATGGCTGCGCCTTTGGTGCGCTGCGACGAAATCCCGTGGGAGCTCTTTGGCCTCTCCATGGCGAATTACAATATCGTGGCCTCTTTTGTGATCGCCGCACTGTTCTTTGCCGCCGCGCTGCGCAAAGCCTGACATCCCCAACAAATCACAGGTGACAGTTGCCTGTCTCTCTGGCATCAACACCCGTGACCCTAACACCCATACCGGAGACCGCCATGAGCAATCAGCTTGCAATCATCCTTGGCGTGGCGATCCTAGCGGCCGTCGGGATTGATTATTTTCTGGCTGGCGGCGAAACGCTTTTGTTTCTGGGGCGCAAATTCTTTGTCCTTTTGGACTGGGTTGCCTTCTGGCGCTGACCCGGCCTGTCACTTATTAACTGTTGCCCGACCGCAGGCCTGTCGCTAGCCTTTCCATACGGCGGGGCCGAATGAATTACTGGCATCGCCGGATTTTTTAGAATCTTGGGGATTAGCCATGACACTGCCAAAACTATCCAACACAGTTTGCGCCGGTTTGACCGGCACCGCTTTGCTCCTGACCTCGGCCTGCGGGATCAGCCTGTCCAGCGGCGTACCCTATTGCGATCAAAACCCCGGCATCTGCGCCGCGATCGGGTTCCTGATTATCGGAGGTATCATTGCCGCCCAAGGCGGAGGGTCTGGCAGCTCAGATTCCGGCTATGGCGACACAGCGGTTGTTTCGGACACACGGCTCAAGACAGATGTAACCTATCTGGAGACACTGGATAACGGTCTGCGCCTCTATGCTTTTCGCTATCATGGCCAAAAGGACGGCTTTGTCGGGGTGATTGCTGACGACTTGCTGCAGGATCCACGTTTTGCCAACGCGGTCCATCGTGGCGAAGACGGGTATTTGCGGGTGGATTACACACGCCTCGGGGTGAAACTCACAAACATGCAGGCAATGATCAGCGCGGGCAACACCGTCTTGGGCCTGCCATCCTAAGCGATTCAAGCCGTCTCACAAAGCCGCGAATTCGCGGCCAGCTTCCCCTTGACTTTTTGTCGGGCCTTTGGTTGTTAGCGGTAACAGAGCTATCCAGCAATGACCGGCCAACATCTGGCCCACAAGGGGGACCTCCTCATGACCGTTAAAGTCGCCATTAATGGCTTTGGCCGCATTGGCCGCAATATCCTGCGTGCCATCATCGAAAGTGGCCGCACCGATATCGACGTAATCGCCATCAACGATCTGGGCCCGGTCGAAACCAATGCCCACCTGCTGCAATTTGACAGCGTCCATGGCCGTTTCCCGGTAGAGGTGACCACCACTGAGGATTCCATTGACGTGGGCCGCGGCCCGATCCGTGTCACCGCGATCCGCAACCCGGCTGACCTGCCCTGGTCTGACGTGGATGTTGTTCTGGAATGCACCGGCATCTTTACTTCGAAAGAGGCCTGCCAGGCGCATCTGGACAATGGCTCCAAGCGGGTTCTGATCTCGGCCCCGGGCAAGGACGCGGACAAGACCATCGTCTTTGGTGTCAATGACGATGCGCTGACAGCGGATGATCTGATTGTCTCCAACGCGTCTTGCACCACAAACTGCCTGTCGCCGGTGGCCAAAGTGTTGAACGACACCATCGGCATCACCAAAGGCTTTATGACCACGATCCACAGCTATACCGGCGACCAGCCAACGCTGGACACCATGCACAAGGATCTTTACCGCGCCCGCGCCGCCGCGATGAGCATGATCCCGACCTCGACCGGGGCTGCCAAGGCGGTTGGTCTGGTTCTGCCCGAGTTGAATGGCAAGCTGGACGGGGTTGCCGTGCGCGTGCCGACACCGAATGTTTCGGTGGTTGATCTGACCTTTGAAGCGGCCCGCGACACCACTGTGGACGAGATCAACGCAGCCATTCGCGCTGCTGCTGATGGCCCGCTCAAAGGTATCCTTGGTTATACCGACAAAAAACTGGTCAGCATGGATTTCAACCACGACCCGCATTCGTCGATCTTTGCCACCGATCAGACCAAAGTCATGGATGGCAGCATGGTGCGCATCCTGACCTGGTATGACAATGAATGGGGCTTCTCCAACCGTATGGCGGATACAGCCGTTGCCATGGGCAAGCTGATTTAACCTGCCCTGCCAGACGCCCGTCAACTTGACAGGCCTGTCAGATTTACACAACGGGCCGTCCCCAAAGGGGCGGCCTTATTTGGTTTTGACCGCCGTCGCCGCCGCCTTATAGGCCAGGGCCGCGCGGGTGGCCGACGGCCCTGCCCGATCCGCATCGCTGGACTGCACCGGCGAAACCGGGCCCATCCACATATGCACCGCCTCAGGCGGAGGCAGAGCAGGTTCTACTGTCGTCGTTCTGGTCTTGGCCGTAGCGGGTTGTGTCGCACCCGGCCTTTGCAGCCGCGTCAAAGGGCGGCGCTGGGTCATCAAGACATCCATAGTTCACTCCAACAATCAGAGCGTCGCACCCCCCGGGCACGCAATATGGCATGTCCAGTAGATTAAACAAAAATGGTTTCCAATTCCCTACTGGGTCCGTATCGGCCCAAAGCGCTGAAAAATATACCCTTTCAGGAGCGTTGTAGCCAACCCTCCGTTGGCATTTCCATCTCAAACCCGTTCAAATCGTCACATTGCTTCAGCGAGTGAAACAGCTTTCACCTAAGGCCGTGTAACAGTGACGAGGCCTCAAATGACATTCCCACAAACCGCAAAACTCTTCGCCTTGCTATGCGCCACTCTGTTTGGCAGCCTTTTGCTTTATCCCAATCTGATCTACCTGATCTTTGCGCTCGATCCCCATCCGCTTGGCGATTTTATGGCCAGACGGGCGGCAATGCTCTTTGCAGGCATTGCTGTAATCAGCTATTTCGCGCGCAGTGCCGTCCCATCACCAACGCGCACCGCCATTTGCCTTGGCATTACTACGGCGATGTTTGGTCTTGCTACGACAGGTCTGTTCGAATTTCTGCGCGGCTATGTGGGTCTGGGAATTTGGCTGGCCATTCTGACAGAAATCACATTTGGCATCCTGTTTTTGCGGCACCGATAAAGGAGCCGCAAAAGGATACCATCCGTGTTCAGCCGTGACGTTCCTGCAAAGCCGCCAGCACCCGCGGCGGTACAAATTTGGACACGTCACCGCCCAGGCGCGAAATCTCTTTCACCAGTTTCGAGGCAATCGCCTGATGCCGCGCCTCGGCCATGAGAAAGACGGTTTCGACACTGTCATCCAGCGCGCGGTTCATGCCAACCATCTGATATTCATATTCAAAATCGGCGACAGCCCGCAAGCCGCGCACAATGATCGATGCCCCGACATCCTTGGCGCAATCGATCAGCAGGTTTTCAAACGGATGCACCACAATCTCGGTCCCGGTCTGTTCGGACAGGGTCGCGCATTCCGCCTCGATCATCGCGACGCGCTCTTCAAGCGAGAACATCGGCCCCTTGTCGCGATTGATGGCGACACCGATCACCAAGCGATCCACCAGCGAAGCGCCGCGACGGATGATGTCGATATGTCCATAGGTGATGGGATCAAAAGTACCGGGATAAAGGCCGATGCGCATGGCGCGTCCCCCAATTGTCTGAGTGCGTCTTGCGCGCACGCAACAATATTGCGCGCCGGATTGCAAGCACGAAATCTCTGATCTTACCGCGCCGCAGCACTTCTATCGCGGCGGCGCAGCAAATCAGCGGGGTCAGTGACCCATAATCATCCCTTCCAGTGCGTCTTTTTCCATCGCCAGTTGCGACAGGCGCGCCTTGACCACGTCGCCCAGCGTGATCAACCCAACCAATTCACCATCTTCGACCACCGGCATGTGGCGGAACCGCCCCTCGGTCATCTTGGCCAGAACGGTTTCGGACATTTCCGCGCGAGTGCAGGTGACCAGATCGCGGGTCATGTAATCATCGACGTTGGCCGACAGGCATGCCGCCCCTTTGGCAGCCAGTTCGCGGACGATGTCACGCTCGGACAAGATCCCATCGGCGGTCTTGCCCGTTTCAGAGATTACCACCGTCCCGATCCGCTTCTCCGCCAAAAGCTGCGCCGCCTCAGAGACCGGCGTGCCGGGTTTGACGGTAAAAACGCTGGCATTGCCTTTGCTTTTGAGAATTTGCTGAACCTGCATACTGGGTCTCCTCCATGCGTATCGTGCTATGTTCCAGCGTTCCCGGCAAAGGACGGACTGTCAAGTCAGACCTTCCAATCGCGCCAATTCGCGCCGCATCCCGGCGCTAAGCGCCGCCGCAAAGCGGTTCATCCGCTCCAAACGTTGGTCATCCGCATGACGAACAAGGTAAAAGCTCCTGGTTAAGTGAACCTTATCACGCAAGACATAACGCAGGTCCGGCGCGGCCGGCATGGCAAAGTCATGCACAATACCCAGGCCCGCGCCGGTGCGCACCCAATGAAATTGCACCGAGACGGAATTGGAGGCCAGCGGCACACGCGTCATGCCAAGATCCGAGAGATAATCCAATTCCTTGTCAAAAATCATATCGGGGATATAGCCGATGATGCGATGGCCCTTGAGATCCGCCCGGGTGGTGATGGCGGGGTTTTGGGCCAGGTAATCGGTGCTTGCGGCCAGATGCAGGTGATAATCGGTCACTTTCTGCACCAATAGCCGCCCGGCAGTGGGCGGTGAAACCGTCACGGCCATATCCACCTCGCGCCGCGACAGGTTCATCACCCGGGGTAAGGCGACGATTTGCAGGTCCAGATCCGGGTTTTCGTCCGAAATCTCGGCCAGAACCTGCGGCAACAGAAAATTGGCGCAGCCATCCGGGGCACCGATGCGGATTTGCCCGGACAACCCGTCAGAACGGCCGCGCACGGCCTCATTGGCCAGCGACAGCGCCTGTTCGGCGGCCTCGGCATGTTCGATAAGGCGCGCGCCCGCCTCAGTCAGCCCATAGCCCTGCGGAGATTTGGCAAATAGCGGCGCGCCCATGCTTTCCTCAAGCCGCCCAATGCGCCGCCCAACTGTTGCGGGGTCCATGCGCAGGTCACGCCCGGCGGCAGACAGGCTTTCGCCGCGGGCCACCGCCAAGAAGATCCTCAGATCATCCCAATTGCTCATCACGCCTCCCCGACACCACCTTTGCATTTTTGCAAAATACTTTTGCCACAATGCCTGTTTTCGACGCATTTTTGCAAGGCTACAGTTGCGCCAAGTTTTCAAGGGAGGATTCCATGCAAGAACTGACCCACTATATCAACGGCGAACACGTCTCTGGCGCATCTGGCCGCTTTGCAGATGTCATGAACCCAGCAACCGGTGAAGTGCAGGCCAAAGTGCCGCTGGCCACCGTCGACGAAGTCAACGCCGCTGTGGCCAAAGCCGCCGAAGCGCAGAAAATCTGGGGCGCAACCAACCCGCAGAAACGTGCCCGCGTCATGATGAAATTCGGCGCGCTGATCAACGAGCACATGGATGAGCTGGCCGAACTGGTCGCCCGTGAACACGGCAAGACCCTGCCCGATGCCAAAGGCGACGTACAGCGTGGTCTGGAAGTCATCGAAGTCTGCATGGGTGCGCCACATATGCTCAAGGGTGAGTTCACCGATGCAGGCGGCCCCGGCATCG
Organism: Tropicibacter sp. R15_0; assembly: GCA_017744045.1. Classification (GTDB taxonomy): domain Bacteria; phylum Pseudomonadota; class Alphaproteobacteria; order Rhodobacterales; family Rhodobacteraceae; genus Pelagimonas. Next base: position 531,538 of record JAGHRD010000002.1, read on the forward strand.
ATCTGCACTCCATGCGCCAGCCTCTGGGTGTGGTTGCGGGCATCACGCCTTTCAACTTCCCCGCCATGATCCCGCTGTGGAAAATGGGCCCGGCCCTGGCCTCGGGCAACACCATGGTTCTGAAACCCTCCGAGCGCGTGCCCTCGACTGCACTGCGTCTGGCGGAACTGCTGAAAGAAGCAGGCCTGCCCGATGGCGCCCTGCAGATCGTCAATGGCGACAAAGAGGCCGTGGATGCGCTGCTGGACAATGACACCATCCAGGCGGTGGGCTTTGTCGGCTCGACGCCGATCGCGCAATATATCTACAGCCGCGCCACCGCGAACGGCAAACGCGCGCAGTGTTTCGGCGGTGCCAAGAACCACATGATCATCATGCCCGATGCCGACATGGACAAGGCCGCAGACGCGCTGGTGGGCGCGGGCTTTGGCGCGGCGGGCGAACGCTGCATGGCGATCTCGGTCGCTGTTCCTGTGGGTCAGGAAACCGCTGACGCTCTGGTGGAACGCCTGGTGCCGCGCATCGAAGCGCTCAAGGTCGGCCCTTACACCGCTGGCGACGATGTCGATTTTGGCCCGGTGATCACCGCCGCTTCGCAGGCGCGTATCAACGGTCTGGTTCAAAGCGGCGTTGATCAAGGCGCGAAACTGGTGGTCGATGGCCGTGACTTCAAACTGCAAGGCTACGAAAACGGCTTCTTTGTCGGCCCGAGCTATTTTGACAATGTGACCCCGGATATGGACATCTACAAAGAGGAAATCTTTGGCCCGGTTCTGTCTCAGGTGCGCACCGACAATTATGAGGACGCGCTGAGCCTGGTCATGGACAATGATTACGGCAACGGCACCGCGATCTACACCGCCGATGGTGACACCGCGCGTGACTTTGCCCACCGGGTCAATGTCGGCATGGTTGGTATCAACTTCCCGATCCCGGTTCCGCTGAGCTACCACACATTTGGCGGCTGGAAGAAATCGGCTTTTGGTGATCTGAACCAATACGGCCCGGACGCTTTCCGCTTCTACACCCGCACCAAGACCGTCACATCGCGCTGGTTCTCGGGCATCAAGGAAGGCGGAGAGTTCAACTTCAAAGCCATGGACTGATCGCTGAGAAAATCAGCAACTGCCTTTCCCCGCGGCACCCGCCGCGGGGATTTTTTTTGTGCCTAAACCTCTTGCTGATCCCGACTGTCACAACATGTCGATTCGAAAATATTCCACTTTTTGAAGGAATCCGAACAACGCCCAACAAGCCGTTGCAAAAAATACCAAAAATCTGGCCCTGTTAGCGCTCAAATCTATGCTTTTGGATAGGGCTTTGCCTTGTAAGCATAGGTTGTCTCACCCTCCAATGTTTCTATCGTAGTAGACCCATCTGCGACTTTGGTCGTAGGCGCGAAACCGAGGATAGAATGCCCGTAGAATTCGACGTCTTGAAAAAACCGGACCTGACCTATGTACGCTTGGTCGGTGATGTCGAATTGGGCGACCTGCTGGCTTACATCAAAAGCTATCAGGCCCATCCCGAATATCGCCCGGGCCGGGACGAGCTGTTCGATCTGTCCCAATGGACCGACACGAAAATGGGTTATGCCGAGATGTGCGCCATGCGTCGCGCCGAACGCACACTTTATCCCAGGCACCCAAAGAACCGCGCCAAATGCGGCATCTACGCCCCAAGCGAATTGCAATATGGCATGGCCCGCATCTATGCCAGCCTGACCGAACTGACCGGCGATGTCGAAGCGGTGGTTTTTGAAGACATGAACGCGACTTTGGGCTTTCTTGGCGTGTCGCCGGATGACGTCGAGCGCTAGTCACCCGGAACCGAAATCCTTGTCATAGAAAAATGTCCCCGGATCGCTTGCGATCCGGTTCGCGCCCGACCCCGCCCCCAGGGCGGGCGCGAACCTGTGTAATAACCAATTGCCTATGTTGCGGATTTCAGTTCCAGGGTACTAGGGGCAGAATGTAGCCCGTCTTTCCCTTGCATCCCGTCGAAAGCAGCGCAAAGCTGGCAGGTGGGAAAGAGGGGAGAGAGCCATGGCCGAGCCGGAATTCACACTGGGCATCGAAGAAGAATACCTGTTGGTTGATCCCCAATCTGGGGCTCTGGTTGAGGCCCCCGAGGAATTGATGACCGCCTGCGCCGAGGCGCTTCCGGATCAGGTCAGCCCCGAATTCCTGCAATGCCAGATCGAAATCGGCACCAAACCCTGCGCCAATATCACCCAAGCCCGGGACGAGCTGCGCAAGCTGCGCGCTGGCGTGGCCGAGCAAGCGGCCAAGTTTGGTTTGGCCCCCATCGCGGCCTCTTGCCATCCTTTTGCCGATTGGAAGCAGCAGCATCACACCAACAAGGATCGCTACAACGAACTAGACCGTGACCTGGGTGGCGTGGTCCGGCGCATGTTGATCTGCGGCATGCATGTGCATGTCGGACTGAACTCTGACCCGCTACGCGCCGACCTAATGCGTCAGATGGGCTATTTCCTGCCACATCTCCTGGCGCTGTCTACCTCCTCGCCGTTCTGGAACGGGCGCGATAGCGGTCTGGCCTCTTATCGGATTTCGGTCTTTGACAACCTGCCCCGCACCGGGTTGCCGCCGCAATTCGAAAGCTGGGATGATTACCAACGCTCGGTTCAGGTGCTGGTCAATCTGGGCGTGATCGAAGACACCTCGCGCATCTGGTGGGATCTGCGCCCCTCCTCGCGCTTTCCCACCCTTGAAACCCGCATCATGGATGTGCAGCCCCGGATGCAAGACACGCTGACTCTGGCGGCCCTGACCCAATGTCTGATGCGGATGCTGTGGCGCTTGCGGAAACAAAACCAGCGCTGGCGCATCTATGAGAATTTCCTGATCGGAGAAAACCGCTGGCGCGCGCAACGCTATGGTGTCAGCGAAGGGTTGATCGATTATGGCGCGGCCGAGATCATGCCCTTTGCCACCATCATCAACGATCTGATCGACCTCTTGCATCAGGATGCCGAAGCCCTTGGCTGTCTGCCCGAACTGATGCGTCTGCGTGAGATTGTCGAAAACGGCAATTCAACCGAGCGCCAGCGCGCGACGCGTCAACGGGCAGCCCAAGACGGTCACGACGAGGCCGCGCAGATGCGCGCCGTGGTACATCACCTGATCGAAGAATTCAGCCAGGATCTGTGATACCCGACCTTGCAGCCCGCGCGCAGCACAGCGATAAGAGGCAAAAGATCCACAAAAGGACGCAGGATGCGCATCGCCATTGTCACCTCTGACTACTTTGTCATGGGGGAAACCTTTATCAACCGTCATATCGAGCACATGTTTGACGGCGAGACCGTGGTGATCTGTGGCCGCTCCAATGGTGAAAACCCGTTTGACAAACCACTCTTTACCCGGCGCGCGCGCCTTTCTTTGGCGGACAAGCTTCAGGCCCCCTTTGCCGCGCTCAGCGGAGCTCTTCTGCACGGCACCTCGCGCCTGCCTTTCGGGGCCAATCGGCGCAAGCTGCAAGCCTGGCTGCGTGCGCAACAGGTCGATGTGATCCTGGCGGAATTTGGCACCCAGGCGCTGGTTGTTGCCAAGCTCGGCAATGATATGGGCATCCCGGTCTTTACCTATTGGCGCGGCACGGATGCCTCGCGCGCATTGGGGTCGAAACAGCGGGTGCGCTCTTACAAGCTGATGATGCCGCGCCTCGCGGGCATGTTCTCGGTCAGCCAGTTCCTGCTCGACAACCTTGCCAAACATGGCGTCCGCCATCCCAATGCCCATGTGGTGCCCTCGGGCGTCAATATCCGCCTGTTCACCCCCGGCCCCAAAACCCCTGGCAGCTTTCTTGCCGTGGGCCGCATGGTAGAAAAGAAAGCCCCGCAGGTCACCCTGCGCGCCTTTGCCAAAGCCGCCACAGGGCGCGACGCGCATCTGACATTCATTGGCGATGGCCCCTTGCTCGACAGTTGCAAAACGCTTGCCGCCGATCTGGGCATTGCCGAACAGGTCTCCTTTACCGGTGCCCTGCCCCATGACGAGGTGCGCAAACACCTTCAGGTCACCGAAACCTTCCTGCAGCACTCCGTCACCGCCAAGGATGGCAATACCGAAGGCCTGCCCACCGCCATCCAAGAGGCGCTGGCCTGCGGGTGCATCACCCTCTCCACCATCCATGCCGGCATCCCCGAAGCCGTCGAGGATGGGGTGAACGGCCTGCTGGTCCCGGAATGGGATGAGGCCGGATTTGCCGATCGCATCACCCAGATTCTCGACATGCCGGACCGCTCCGCTATGACCCTGTCGGCGCGCAAAACCGCCGAAGCCAAATTCGACAATGAGATCGGGCTGGCCAAAGTGGAAAACACCATTCTCAATACGCTTTGCACCTCACCCCGCGAAACACCCTCGTAAGATCTTCGTGACCAAGGCTTTCTTTGGGCCCAAAATATCCTGGGGTGAATTGGCCTTTGGCCAAGAGGGGCAACGCCCCTCCCCTTCTCGTGCAAAATACCCCCTGAAAACCCACCCCTGCGGCATCATTGGGCTTGCAATCCTCTGCCCCTTCCGGCAAATTATGAACAAGTGTTCAATTCATGCTGGAGGGAGGAGCCCATGGATTTCGCGCTCACCGAAGAACAAAGCGCCATTTTCGACATGGCCTATGGGTTTGGGCAGGATAATATCGCCCCAAATGCGCAAAAATGGGAGGCCGATGGCACCATCCCCAAAGGTCTCTGGCCACAACTGGCCGAGCTTGGATTTGGCGGTCTTTACGTCTCCGAAGACAGCGGCGGTTCCGCCCTGACCCGCCTGGACGCCACCCTGGTGTTTGAGGCCCTGTCCATGGCCTGCCCCTCGGTCGCGGCCTTTTTGTCGATCCACAATATGTGCGCCAAGATGATCGACACATTCGGCTCGGACGAGCTCAAAGCACGGGTCCTGCCCAAGGCCATGACCATGGAAACGGTGCTGTCCTACTGCCTGACCGAACCGGGCTCCGGATCAGACGCCGCCGCGTTGAAAACCCGCGCTGAAAAAACCAATGAAGGTTACCGGCTGACCGGGTCCAAGGCCTTCATCTCGGGCGGTGGCTATTCCGATGCCTATGTCGTGATGTGCCGCACCGGCGAGGACGGGCCCAAAGGCATCTCAACCGTGATCGTCGAGGACGGGGCCGAAGGTCTGAGCTTTGGCGCGAATGAGAAAAAGATGGGCTGGCAAAGCCAACCCACTGCCCAGGTGCAATTCGACAACTGCCTGACATCGCTTGACAATCTGGTCGGCGAAGAGGGCCAGGGGTTCAAATATGCGATGGCGGGGCTGGATGGCGGTCGTCTGAACATCTCGGCCTGCTCGCTCGGTGCGGCCCAGGCCGGGTTGGACGCGACGCTGCAATATATGTCGGAACGCAAGGCCTTTGGCAAAAGCATCGACCAGTTCCAGGCGCTGCAATTCCGCCTTGCCGATATGGAAATCGAGCTGCAAGCGGCCCGCACCTTCCTGCGTCAGGCCGCCTGGAAGCTCGACACCGGCGCACCCGATGCCACAGCCTTTTGCGCTATGGCCAAGAAATTCGTCACCGAGGCCGGGTCAAAAGTGGTGGATCAATGCCTGCAATTGCATGGCGGCTATGGCTATCTGGCGGATTACGGGATTGAAAAACTGGTGCGTGACCTGCGCGTACATCAGATCCTGGAAGGCACCAATGAAATCATGCGCCTGATCGTGGCCCGCCATCTTTTGGCGCGCTAGGGTCAGGCCCGGCGCTGGAAATTCCGTTAACGGAATTTGCAAAATCCATGGATGGATTTTGGAGCCCCCAGCCGCAAGCATAGAGGACCGGCAATGACCGATATCAACATTCGCAAAGACGGCCGCGCGGGCCGGATCACCTTGACCCGCCCAAAGGCGTTGAACGCGCTGTCCTATGACATGTGTCTCGCGGTAGAGCGCGCCATCGATCGGTGGCGCGACGATGCCAGCGTGGATCTGGTGCTGATTGACGCTGAAGGGGAAAAGGCCTTTTGCGCCGGGGGTGATATTGCCGAAATGTATCGCACCGGCACGGCGGGTGACTTTGACTATGGCCGCAAGTTCTGGCGCGACGAATACCGGATGAATGCCAAGCTGGCGGAGTATCCCAAACCTGTGGTCAGCTTTCTGCACGGGTTCACCATGGGTGGTGGCGTTGGGCTGGGCTGTCATGGCAGTCATCGCATCGTGGGCGAAAGCAGCCAAATCGCCATGCCCGAGGTCGGGATCGGGTTCATCCCGGATGTGGGCGGCACCTATCTTTTGTCCCGCGCGCCGGGGCGGATTGGGGAATATCTGGGCATCACCGCCAACCGCATGGCGGCGGGTGACGCGATCTTTGCCGGATTCGCCGACACGTTTGTGCCCGAGGCGCAATGGCAGGCGCTTAAGGAAAGGCTCTGCACCACCGGCGACATCGCCAGTCTTGAAGAGGCGGCAACCACGCCGCCAGATAGCGCTTTGGCAGCCCAACAACCAGAGATCGACGCACTATTTGCAGGCGAAGGATTGCAGGATATCCGCAACCTTCTTGCCGCAAATGACGGCGATCTTGCACAAAAGGCCCTAAAAGCGCTGAACCGCAACGCGCCGCTGGCCATGGCGCTGACCATCGAGATGCTGCACCGCTTGCGCAGCCCCTCGCTGACCATCCGCAAAGCGCTGGAAATGGAATATCGTGTCAGCCATCGCATCATGGAACATGGCGATTTCCTCGAAGGGATCCGCGCGCAGATCATCGACAAGGATAAATCGCCGAAATGGCAATATGCCGATGGATCGGTCCCGGCGGTGGCGATTTCAAAAATGCTCATGCCTTTGGGCGCGGATAAATTGGATTTCAAGGAGAGTGCTATGAAGATCGGGTTCATCGGATTGGGCAATATGGGGGGTCCTATGGCGGCCAATCTGGCCAAGGCAGGGCATGAGGTTTCTGGCTTTGACGTGGCCGGGGTTGAGATCGACGGTGTGACCTCGGTCGAGACAGGCCCAGCCGCGGCAGAGGGCGCGGATGTGGTGATCACCATGCTGCCCAATGGATCGATCCTGCGCGCTGTCGCAGATACGGTCATCCCTGCGATGAAACCCGGCGCGGTGCTTCTGGATTGTTCGACCGTTGACGTGGACAGCGCCCGCACGGTGGCGCAGCAGGCCAAGGCGGCGAATTTGGGAGCTTTGGACGCGCCTGTTTCCGGCGGCATTGGCGGCGCGGCGGGTGGCACGCTGACCTTTATGGTCGGCGGCAGTGATGAGGCTTTTGCCATCGCCAAGCCCCTGTTTGACATCATGGGCCAAAAATCCGTGCATTGCGGTGAGGCGGGCAATGGTCAGGCCGCCAAGATCTGCAACAACATGATCCTTGGTGTGACCATGATCGCCACCTGCGAAGCCTTTGCATTAGCAGATAAACTGGGCCTGTCCCGGGAGGCGATGTTTGACGTGGTCAGCACCTCGTCTGGCTATAGCTGGAGCATGAATGCCTACTGCCCCGCCCCCGGCGTTGGCCCCACCTCTCCGGCCGATAACGGGTACCTGCCCGGCTTTGCGGCGGAGTTGATGCTGAAAGATCTGCGGCTGAGCCAGCAAGCGGCCGAGGCCGCGGATGCGGATACGCCCATGGGCGAAGAGGCGACGGCGCTTTATGCACGATTTGTGGAAGATGAAGACGGGTTGGGCCAAGATTTCAGCGCCATGCTGCCGCGTTTTGAGAAACGCGGTCGCGGTTGAGATAAGCGCGGGAGGGGCGCTGCCCCTCTTGCTCGCCGAGCGAGCATTTCACCCCGGGATATTTTTGGCCCAAAGAAACCTGAAGGGGTTAGGCTCTGTTGCGGCAATTTGATCAGGGCTGCGGGGTTTTGTGACCGGGTCAAAACCGGCATCATGGCCCTATGAGCAATTGGACTGACATCGCCGCCCTGCCCGAGCTCTCGGAACGTTCGTTGGTCAGGCTTTCGGGCTTGCTGCCCATGGACGTGCCAAAGGGGACGGTGCTGTTTCAACCTGGCGAGGCAGTCAAAGGCTTTGTCATCATGCTGGAAGGCCGGGTGGATGTGTTTCTGACCGGGCCAACGGGGCGGGAAATTCTGCTTTATGCGGTCGAGCCGGGGCAAAGCTGTGTGCAATCCACGCTTGGCCTGATGGGGGGCGAGGATTATTCGGGCGAGGCAATCACGCGAGGCCCGGCGCGGCTTGTTCTGGTACCCAAAGAGATGTTTTTGACCTTGATGGGCGAAGATGACGGGTTTCGAGATTTTGTCTTTCGCGCCTTTGCCAAGCGCATGCAAACCATGATGCATCTGCTTGAAAAGGTGGCCTTTACCCGGGTTGAGGCGCGGCTGGCGCAGATCCTGTTGGAACGGTGCGAGGCTGGCGTTTTGACCGCGACCCATGCGGAAATCGCTGTGATGATCGGATCCGCGCGCGAGGTTGTCTCGCGCCGGTTGGACGCTTTGGCCAAGCGCGGGATTTTACATCTTGAACGCGGCCGGGTTGAGATCAGGGATTTCGAGACCCTAGAGGTTTTGGCGGAAACCGATTGACGAGGCGCGCCTTCGGTGACCTAGTCACCGACAGCGGTCGCCGCGCGGCATAACATGGGCTCAAAGCAAAAGGAGAGACCCATGTTTTCGAAAAATGTTGGCGGATTTGACAAGATCGCGCGCATCGTGATCGGCGCATTGCTGATCGTCGGAGCCCTGATGGGCTATGGCTGGTGGATGTGGATAGGCGTTGTGCCGCTGGTGACAGGCTTGCTTGGCTCCTGCCCGCTCTATTCCATCTTTGGGCTCAGCACCTGCCCGCTGAAGAAAAGCTAAAGCGTTGTCGATTAAGCCTGACACATTTAACGCTGCCTGAAATCAGAGATTTCAACGCGTCAAATGAGGCTTGATGTTTCAGGTTAAAATCGAAACGCTCTAAAAGAAAGGCCCGGTCTCAGCCGGGCCTTCCCTTACTCTGCCGCCTCGCGCTTGTGTCCCAGCATCGGGGCAAGATAGCGCCCGGTATGGGAGCGCGGCTCTTTGGCGACCTTTTCAGGCGTGCCCTGGGCTACAACTTCGCCGCCACCATCACCGCCCTCAGGGCCGATATCGATGATGTGGTCGGCGGTTTTGACCACGTCGAGATTATGTTCGATCACCACCACCGTGTTGCCCTGATCGACCAGCTCATGCAGCACCTCAAGCAGCTTGCGCACATCCTCGAAATGCAGACCGGTTGTGGGTTCATCGAGGATATATAGCGTGCGCCCGGTAGACCGTTTGGCCAGCTCTTTCGACAGTTTCACCCGCTGCGCTTCGCCCCCCGAAAGGGTCGTCGCCTGCTGGCCCACCTTGATATAGCCCAGCCCCACACGCGCCAGCGCATCCATCTTGTCGCGAATGCTTGGGACCGCCTTGAAAAACTCCTGCGCGTCTTCAACCGTCATATCAAGAACATCGGCGATGCTCTTGCCTTTAAACCGAATCTCAAGAGTTTCGCGATTGTATCTGGCCCCATGACACGTCTCACAGGTAACATACACATCGGGCAGGAAATGCATCTCGATCTTGATGACACCGTCGCCCTGGCAGGCCTCGCATCGGCCCCCCTTGACGTTGAAGCTGAAGCGCCCTGGTTTATAACCACGAGCCTTCGCCTCAGGAAGCCCGGCGAACCAATCCCGGATTGGCGTGAAAGCGCCCGTATAGGTCGCCGGATTTGACCGCGGGGTGCGCCCAATCGGGCGTTGGTCAATGTCGATCACCTTATCGAGGTGTTCGAGCCCTTTGATGGTTTCGCAAGGTGCTGGCGTCTGACGCGCGCCGTTCAGCGCCATTGAGGCGGTCTTGAACAGCGTTTCAATCGTCAGGGTGGATTTGCCCCCCCCGGACACGCCGGTCACGCAGACAAATTTGCCCAGCGGGAAATCGACGGTGACGTTTTTCAGGTTGTTGCCGGTCGCTTTGACCACCCGCACCTTTTTGCCATTGCCCTTGCGACGTTTTGCCGGGACCACAATCTCACGTTCCCCGGACAGATATTGCCCGGTCAGGCTGGCCGGGTCGTTGGTCACCTCGGCGGGCGTGCCTTTTGAGACCACCTGCCCACCATGCACCCCGGCCCCCGGCCCGATGTCAAAGACGTAATCCGCCTCGCGGATCGCCTCTTCGTCATGTTCGACGACAATCACCGTATTGCCCTGATCACGCAGGTTTTTCAGCGTGTCGAGCAGCCTTGTATTGTCGCGCTGGTGCAGGCCGATGCTGGGTTCGTCCAGCACGTAAAGCACCCCGGTCAGGCCCGAGCCGATTTGCGAGGCCAAGCGGATGCGCTGGCTTTCACCGCCCGACAAAGTGCCAGAGTTGCGCGACAGCGTCAGGTATTCGAGCCCCACATTGTTCAGAAACCCCAGCCGCTCGCGAATTTCCTTCAGGATCGCACGGGCGATTTCGTTTTTCTGTTCGGTCAAAGCCTCTGGCACGGTCTGGCACCAGGCAAAGGCCTCTTTGATCGACATTTCAACCACTTGCCCCACATGCAGCCCGGCGATTTTCACCGCCAGGGCTTCGGGGCGCAAACGGTGGCCTTCGCAGGTTCCGCACGGGCGGTTGTTCTGGTAACGCTCAAACTCTTCGCGGATCCAATTGCTATCAGTTTCGCGATAGCGGCGTTCCATATTGGGAATGACGCCTTCAAAAACGCGCGTCACCTCATAGACGCGGCCGCCTTCGTCATAGCGAAACTTGATCTCTTCCTCACCAGAGCCATAGAGGAACACCTGTTGCACATGCGCCGGGAGATCCTTCCAACGGTCATTCTTGTTGAACTCGTAATGCTTGGCGATGGCCTCGATGGTTTGCAGGAAATAGGGCGATTTGCCCTTGCGCCAGGGGGCCAGCGCGCCATCAGCAACTTTGAGCGTCACATCCGGCACCACCAACCGTTCGTCAAAAAACAGCTCCTTGCCCAGACCGTCACAATCAGGGCAGGCACCAAAGGGCGCGTTGAAAGAGAACAGGCGCGGTTCGATCTCGGGGATAGTGAACCCGCTTTCGGGACAGGCAAAGTTTTCCGAGAAAACAATGCGTTCCGGGTCACCCTCGCGCGGCGCGGTTTCCAACACCGCGATGCCCGAAGCCAGATCAAGCGCGGTGCGGAAACTGTCGGCCAGCCGGGTTTCCATGCCTTCGCGCACCACGACCCGATCCACAACCACATCGATATTATGGCGGAATTTCTTATCCAAGGTTGGGGGCGTATCCAATTCATAGAACTCGCCATTCACCTTGACGCGCTGAAAGCCGGATTTGCGCAGCTCGAGGAACTCTTTCTTATATTCGCCCTTGCGGTCGCGCACGATGGGGGCGAGCAGATAAGCGCGGGTCCCCTCCTCCATCCCCATGACACGGTCGACCATATCCTGCACTTGCTGTGCCTCAATCGGCAGACCGGTCGCGGGGCTGTAAGGTGTACCGACACGGGCAAAAAGCAGGCGCAGATAATCGTAAATCTCGGTGACGGTGCCCACGGTGGAACGCGGGTTTTTCGAGGTGGTTTTTTGCTCGATGGAGATCGCCGGGCTGAGACCCGCAATGTGATCCACATCGGGTTTTTCCATCATATCAAGGAATTGCCGCGCATAGGCGCTCAGGCTCTCCACATAGCGGCGCTGCCCCTCCGCATAGATCGTGTCAAAGGCCAGCGAAGATTTTCCCGACCCGGACAGACCGGTGATCACCACCAGCTCATCACGTGGAATATCCACGTCAATCGACTTCAGGTTATGCTCGCGCGCACCCCGCACTTCGATTTGCTTCAGCTCTGGCATCAGATCCCCCGTTTACGCGTGACTAACAGATAGGGGAAAGCCGCGCGCGCGCCAATCGAAAAGTTAGAACAAAAGGGGAATACAGGCTGCCGCACTGACAAAAAATGTCAGCAAAAAGGTGCGGAAAACCTGCCTTGCATCTTTGTTCTGACTCAGTAATCTCAGCCCAAAGTGATTTTTCAACACAGTTTTCAGGGAGCTTTTGATGAAGCTGAGACGCAGTCTTTGGCTGGGCACCTTCTGCCTGCCGTTTTTATCGCCACTCGCCGCGGTGGCTCAGGAAACCCCCTCCAGCATTCTGGTGCTGGATGGATCGGGGTCGATGTGGGGCCAGATTGATGGCAAGGCCAAGATCACCATTGCCCAGGAGGTCGTGGGCGATCTGCTCAACACCCTGCCCGCTGAAACCCATCTGGGCCTGACGGTCTATGGGCATCGCGAAAAGGGCAATTGCCGCGATATTCAAACCGTGGTTGCGCCGGGTGCAGATACGCGCAGCGCGATTGCGGATGCCGTCAACCGCATCAAACCAAAGGGAAAAACACCGCTCAGCGATGCGGTTCGCGCTGCGGCCGAGGAGCTGCGCTATACCGAGGATAAGGCGACGGTCATTCTGGTTTCCGATGGGCGCGAGACCTGTGTGGCCGACCCTTGCGAGGTCGCGCGCACCCTTGAGGAAACCGGTGTTGATCTGACTGTGCATGTGGTTGGGTTTGACGTTTCCGACGACCCGACCGCGCTGGGTCAGCTGCAATGTCTCGCCGACGAAACCGGCGGGCAGTTTGTGACCGCTGACAATGCCGATCAGCTTTCGGCGGCTTTGACCACCATTGCCGAAACCCCCGCAGCCCCTCCCGCGCCAAGCCCGGTCGAGACCAGCTTTGCCGCGCTGGATGGCGAGGGCGGCAGCCAGATGCAATCCGGTGTCACCTGGCGTATCACCGGGCCTGATGGCTATCGCAGCGACGGCACCGGGGTCTTTACCCTCCCCCTCCTGCCCGGCGATTACACCGCCACCGCCATTCGCGACGCGGATGAGGTTGAGGTCAGCGGCACCTTCACAGTGGTCACTGACAGCCAGCGCGTCGTTCTGACCCTGCCGGTGATCACCCCCAAGGCCACCGTTACCGGCCCCGAAACCGCCTATCAGGGGCAAACCATTGATGTCAGCTGGGATGGCCCCGGCGAACAGGGTGATTTCATCTCGGTCCACACGGTTAATGGCGATGTCTGGGCGATCAACAGCGCAGATATTGCCAAGGGCAACCCGGTCAAGCTGCGTATGCCCGCCCAGCCCGGCACTTATGAGCTGCGCTATCAGGTGAAACGCAACCGTGAGGTGATTGCGCGCACACCGATCACCATCCTGGCCTCGGACATCTCCTTTGACGCGCCGGGTCAGGCCGAAATCGGCTCTTCGATCAAGATCGACTGGATTGGCCCCGCCAATCAGGGCGACTTTATCTCCGTCCACAAGGTGGGCGGCGATGTCTGGGCGATCAACTCGGTCGACACGGCCGAGGGCAGCCCGGTCACACTGCGGATGCCCGGTGAGCCAGGCCCTTACGAACTACGCTATCAATTGGCCGAAGATCGTGCGGTGATCTACACGCAACCGATTGAAGTAACTGATGCGCTGATCACTCTGACCCACCCCGCCGAGGCGCAAATCGGCACGGTGATCGAGGTTGACTGGAAAGGCCCCGCCAATCCGGGTGACTTCATCTCGGTCCACAAACCCGGCGGCGATGTCTGGGCGATCAACAGCGCCGATACCGCGCAGGGCAGCCCGGTCAAACTGCGCATGCCGTCCGAACCCGGCCCCTATGAGATCCGCTATCAATTGGCTGAGGATCGCAAGGTTGTCTTCACACAACCCATTGATATCACAGCGGCAACGGTCTCTCTGGATTTCCCTGAACAGGCAGAAATCGGTCAGGTGATCGACATCACCTGGTCCGGTCCTGCCAATCAGGGCGACTTCATCTCGGTCAAAGAGGTGGGTGGCGATGTCTGGGGGATCAATTCGCGCGATACCGCAGAAGGGTCACCGCTGAAACTGCGCATGCCGCATAAACCCGGCGATTACGAGATCCGCTATCAACTGGCCGAAGAGCGTGAGATCATCCTGCGCAAGCCGATCAAGATCGTGCAGGCTGAGGTCGCCATCACCGTGCCCGCACAGGCCGAAATTGGTGAGACGATTGACGTGACCTGGTCTGGTCCGGGCAATCAGGGTGACTTTATCTCGGTCAAAGAGGCAGGCGGCGATGTCTGGGGGATCAATTCGCGCGATGTCGCTGAAGGGTCGCCACTGAAATTGCGCATGCCGCATAAGCCCGGCGATTATGAAATCCGCTACCAACTGGCCGAAGAACGCGGGATCATCCACCGCGTGCCGATCACGATTGTCGACGCGCAGGTCTCGATCACCGTGCCCGCACAGGCCGAGATTGGCCAAACCATCGATGTGACCTGGGACGGCCCGGGCAATCAGGGCGATTTCCTATCCGTCAAAGAGGCTGGCGGCGATGTCTGGGGGATCAATTCGCGCGATGTTGGCGAAGGCTCTCCGCTGAAACTGCGTATGCCGCATAAGCCGGGTGACTATGAAATCCGCTATCAATTGGCCGAAGAGCGCGGGATCATCCACCGTGTGCCGATCACGATCATTGGCACCCATGTGGACCTGCAAGCGCCCGGCGATGCCAAAGCCGGCCAAAACGCGCTGATCGCCTGGGAAGGACCGGGCAATCAAGGTGACTTTATCTCGATCAAGGAGGTGGGTGGCGATGAATGGGGGATTCATAGCAGCGCCGTGAATGATGGCGGCCCGATCTCGCTGCGCATGCCTGACCAGCCCGGCCAATACGAGCTGCGCTATCAATTGGGCGAGGAGCGCGCAGTAATCCACCGGGTTCCGATCACGGTGAACCCGTAAAACGCAAAAAGGCGGGCCGATTGGCCCGCCTTTTCTTTGCTGCCAAGAAAAACCTTAGCGATAGAGCAGCGATGTACCATTGGCGAACAAATGCACCTTTTCCGCCGGGGCGGTCAGTTTGACCGTTTGCCCACGCATGCCTTTGTGAATGCCCGGCAGTTTGGCAATGCTCGGCTCCTGCCCCTCGTCGGCTTTGAAATAGAGCAAGGTCACCTCCCCCAGCGCCTCGGTGATATTGACCTCACCGGCAAACAGCTCATCGCTCTCGCAGGTTTCAAAATCCTCGGGGCGGACACCCACATTGACCTTGAGGCCCAGATCGCTCGCTTGCGTCGGATAATGCGAGACCGCCTCGCCACCACCCGCCAGTTTCACGCGGGTTTGCTCTCCGGTTTCGATCACCTCGCCGGGCAAGAGGTTCATCGCCGGAGAGCCAATGAATTGCGCCACAAATTCAGAGTTCGGGCGTTCATAGAGCTCCAGAGGCGAACCCACCTGCGCAACCCCCTTATTGGCCAGAACCACGATCCGGCTTGCCAGCGTCATCGCCTCAACCTGATCATGTGTGACATAGATCATGGTGCGGTCGGGCATCTGCTCTTTAAGCTGGGCGATCTCGATCCGGGTCGCGACACGCAGCGCCGCGTCTAGGTTCGAGAGCGGTTCGTCAAAGAGATAGACCTTGGGGTCGCGAACGATCGACCGTCCAATCGCCACCCGCTGGCGCTGCCCACCGGACAGCGCCTTGGGCAAGCGATCAAGGTATTGATCTAGCTGCAACATCTTGGCGGCGCGATTGACCGCCTCATCGATCTCGCCCTGCGCCTTGCCTGCCAGTTTCAGGGCAAAGCTCATGTTTTCGCGCACGGTCATATGCGGGTAGAGCGCGTAAGACTGGAACACCATGGCAATGCCACGCTGCGCCGGAGGCACGTCATTGACCAGCATCCCGTCGATTTCCAGCTCACCCGAGGTGATCTTTTCCAGCCCGGCAATCATGCGCAGCAAAGTGGATTTGCCGCAGCCCGACGGGCCGACAAACACAATCAGCTCGCCTTGCTTGATGTCCAGATTGATATCCTTGAGGACTTCGACAGCCCCGCCATATGTTTTACCGACATTGGTCAGTTTGAGATCTGTCATGTCTCCCCCCTATTCGTTAATGCGTCGCGCCAGCGCCACCTGCCATGGACCCAGCGCAACCGGACCGGCCTTGGGCAGGTCTGTGCTCAAAACGCCGCCAATCTGCTCCCAATTGCCCTTGGGCAGCGAGACCTCACCGGCCTGGCCGGACAGGTTAAAGGCGCAGAAGATGTCTTCGCCCGCCTCACTGCGTGTAAAGGACACCACCGGACCAGACTGCGCCAGCCCGCCAAGCTCCCCCTTGGACAAGGCGCGATGGGCATGGCGCAGTGCCAGAACCCGGCGATAGTGATGCAAGAGCGCCTCTGGGTCTTCCTCCTGTTCGGCCACAGAGCGCACCAGATGTTCCGGCGCGACCGGCAGCCAGGGCTTGCCCTCGGAAAAGCCGCCATTGGAATTGGATTTTTCCCAGACCATCGGTGTGCGACAGCCATCGCGCCCCTTGAATTCAGGCCAGAATTCAATGCCATAAGGGTCTTGCAGATCTTCAAAGGCAACCTCAGCCTCGCCCAGACCCAGCTCTTCGCCCTGATAGACACAGACCGAACCGCGCAGGCACATCAGCAAGGTGGCAAAGGCCTTTTGCCCGGCCAGATCCAGGTTCCAGCGACTGGCATGGCGAATGACATCATGGTTTGAAAACGCCCAGCAGGCCCAGCCATCCGGCGCGGCCGTATCGACCTTGGTCAAAACCTCAACCACCCGCGCCGCGTCCGGTTGATCACCGGACAGGAATTCAAAGGAATAGCACATATGCACGCGGTCATCACCCGCCGTGTACTCCCCCATAATCTCTAGCCCGCGCTGCGCATCGCCCACCTCGCCCACGGCTGTCGCCGCCGGGTATTCGTCCAAAAGGGCCCGGAACCGTTCCAAAAAGGCCAGGTTTTCCGGCTGGTTCTTGGAATAGAGGTGATCTTGGTGGTTATAGGGGTTCACGCTGGGCGCGATCGAGGAATCCCGCTCTTCTGGTGGCAAGGCCGGGTTCGATCGCAGCTCTTTGTCATGGACATAGAAGTTGATCGTATCGAGACGGAACCCATCCACCCCCCGATCCAGCCAAAACCGCACGGTCTCAAGCAGCGCATCCTGCACCTCGGCGCAGTGGAAGTTCAGATCCGGTTGCGAAGTCAGGAAGTTGTGCAGGTAATATTGTTCGCGCCGCGCATCCCATTGCCAGGCCGAGCCGCCAAAGATCGACAGCCAGTTATTGGGCGGTGTGCCATCGGGGTTCGGATCGGACCAGACATACCAATCCGCCTTGGGATTGTCGCGGCTGGCCCGGCTTTCCTTGAACCAGGCGTGCTGATCCGAACTGTGCGACAGCACCTGATCGATCATCACCTTCAGACCCAATTCATGAGCGCGGGCAATCAGCGCGTCAAAATCCGCCAGCGTGCCGAACATCGGATCAACGTCGCAGTAATCCGACACGTCATAGCCGAAATCCTTCATCGGGGATTTGAAAAAGGGCGAGATCCAGATCGCATCAACGCCAAGCGACGCGATATGCGGCAAGCGGCGAGTGATGCCCTTGAGGTCGCCAATCCCGTCCCCGGTGCTGTCCTGATAGGAGCGCGGATAGATCTGATAGATCACCGCTCCGCGCCACCAATCCTTGTCCACAACCTGAGCCGCAGCTGAGATATTTGTTTGCGTGTTCATACTCATTCCTATGTCGCCCCTCTGGCGGGGTTATTTGACGGAGCCGGCCAAGAGACCGCGCACCAGGTATTTTTGCATGGCGAAAAAGACCGCCAAAGGCACTGCAATCGACACAAACGCCGCTGTCGCTAGGATTTCCCAATTGCCACCGCGCGTGCCCAGCAGTTCAACGATCTGCGCGGTCATAACGGTGGTTTGCCCGGTGCTGTCAATCAGGAAGACTTTGGCAACCAGCAGGTCGTTCCAGGTCCACAGGAACTGGAAAATCGCGAAACTGGCCAGGGCCGGAAAGCTGAGCGGCAGGATGATCTTGGTAAAGATCTGGAACTCGGTCGCGCCATCGACACGGGCATTTTCGATGATGTCACGCGGCAGGCCGACCATATAGTTCCTGAGCAGGTAAATCGCCAAGGGCAGGCCAAATCCCGTATGCGCCAGCCAGGTGCCCAGATATCCTTTGCCAATGCCGATGCCCAAATGCAGTTTCAGCAGTGGGATCAGCGCCAATTGCAGCGGCACCACAAGCAAGCCAACAATGATCGCTATCAACAGCGCACGGCCCGGAAAATCCATCCAGGCCAGGGCATAGGCCGCAAAGGCCGCCACCACGATTGGGATGATCGTTGCCGGGATGGTTACGGTCAGCGTGTTGAAAAACGCCTTGGCCATGCCATCGACATTCTTGGGGTCAAGCAACATGTTTTCATAGTTTTCCGTGGTGAATTCCGCAGGCTTGGTGGCGGTGACAAAGATGCGGGTGCCGCGTTTGCCGCCAAACGCCTCTTCGTTTTCCATGCGGTAATCGCCATTGGCCTGCACAGTGACGCGCCCGCCTTTGCGCAGCTCGGCGGTTTCCCCCGGCGTGTAATCAGAGATCGCACGCGAAGAGATACCCCAGGCGGTAATCTCCGCCTCGTCACCGTCAAAGAGATTGCCCTCGATCACATAGAGCGCGCCGTCCTGGGTCTGGGTGTCCGGGGCGGCCGAGCGGATTGTCAGGTTTTGCTCGGACGGAAACAGGGATTTCCACCAGCCCGATGTGGCAATCTGGTCGGCCGTGCGAAAGGAGGACACGAACAGACCCACAGTCGGGAAAAGCCACAGGGCGACAAGAAACGCCACCGAGATATGAACCGCCCAAGTGAGGGAGGATTTGCTGCCAGCGATGTTATCCATGGTGTGTCCTCATTGGTTGCGGGGGATTGGGTATCGCTTGGTGCGGAATCAAGGCCGCAAGGCCGCCGCACCATCGCCGTCCCGCCCCCCGGGATAGCGATTTTGCCAGCGTCTGGGTAAACTCATTTGTTGGAAGGAACTTTGCCAATATAAAGTGGCAGAAACCCTCGTTGCTTCGCCAACCCGCGGGACGGCGATGGTGCTGCTCTGATCTTTGGGTTACCGTTCGCATCACCGCATCTCCTTGCGGGCATTGCGTACGTTCCAGACCAGGATCGGTGTCACCAGCAGCATGATCATCATCGCGCTGGCCGAGCCAACGCCCCAATCATTGGCAACGAACAGCTGGGTATACATGTAATTGGCCAGAACCTGCGTGCTCCACTGGCCATTGGTCATGGCAAAGACGATATCAAAGACCTTGAGCACAACCAGCGTGATCGTCGTCCAGACCACCATGATGGTCGACTTGATCTGCGGTACCTTGATCTTAAAGAAAATCTGGATCGGGTTGGCCCCGTCCACAATCGCCGCCTCGATGGTTTCCTCGGGAATACCGCGCAACGCCGCGCTCAGGATCACCATGGCAAAGCCGGTCTGAATCCAGATCAGCACCACCATGAGGAAAAAGTTATTCCAGATCGGCAGGGTCAGCCATTGTTGCGGCGCGCCGCCGCTAAAGGCGACATAGATCGCGTTCAACACACCAATCTGCTCGGTGCCTTCGGGGCGGGCGTCATAGATCAGTTTCCAGATCACTGCCGCGCCGACGAATGAAATCGCCATGGGCATAAAGATCAGCGATTTGGCGATATTGCCCCATTTGATCCGGTCCGTCAGCTGCGCCACCAACAAGCCGAACATGGTCGACATGGCGGGCACCACAATCAGCCACAGCATGTTGTTGCGCATGGCCTCCCAGAATTTGGGTTCGCCAAACATCTGCATGTAATTGGCCAGCCCGACAAAGGCCCCGTCCTGATCACGATCCGTCAGCGACAGGCGCAACGTCTCGATCACCGGATAGGCCAGATACAGGCCCAAAGCGATCAGCGCCGGGAACAGGAATAGCCAGGGGCGGATCAGATTGGCACGGTTGATATTGCGCCCTGCTTGCGGCCCCTTGGCGGGAAACAGGACATTGTCCAACACCCAGTTGGAGAAGAAATAGTAGGCGACACAGCCCCCTACCCCGATGGCGATTGTCAAAAGACCCAGGAATGCTGGATGCATGATGTCCTCCCTTTTCTAACAGGATTCCCGCAAACCGGTGCGAGAAGAGGCCCCGGGCGTCATGGTCGGCACGCGGGACGGACATGTTCAGATGATGTGGTGATGATGTACCAAAAGACCTCGGCAGGGAACCCGCCGAGGTCGAGATCGTGAGTGGTTATTTCAATGCGTCCCAGCTCGACTGGATTTCACCAGCCACATCCGAGGCGTCCTTGCCACCGGCATAGTCAACCATGCCAGTCCAGAAAGACCCGGCACCAACGCCACCCGGCATCAGGTCAGAGCCGTCAAAGCGGAAGGTGGTCGCGCCCAGCAGGATGTCATTCATCTTTTTCAGGGTCGGATCACCAAACGCGTCAGAGTTCACACCCTTGTGCGGGGTCAGGAAACCTTTGAGCGCCATCCATGTTTCATGCGCTTCTGCGGTTTGCAGGAACTCGATGAACTGATGTGCTTCAGGGCTGTCGCTGGTGATCGCCCAAAGCGTACCTGCGCCCAGAACCGGATTGCCCAGCTCTTTTTCAGAATAGGACGGGAAGTAGAAGAAATCCGCGTCTTCACCCACAACTGTGCCTTCGGGGAAGAAAGCCGGGATAAAGGAAGCCTGACGGTGCATGTAGCACTGAGGAGGAGAAGCGAACATGCCTTTCGGGCTGTCGCGGAAATCGGTGCTGGCCACGGCGCCTGCGCCACCGGCCACATATTCATCTTTGCGGGCAAATGCGCCGAACTCGTCAATCGCCGCCACGATGCGTTCATCGGTGAAGGGGATCTCGTTCTTGACCCAGCCGTCATAGACATCTGGTGTCTGGGTGCGCAGCAGCAGGTCTTCGACCCAGTCGGTCGCCGGCCAGCCGGTCGCCCCGCCCGACCCCAGACCGATGCACCACGGCGTGCCACCATCCGCAACGATCTGATCGGTCAGCGCCTTGAGCTCTTCCATGGAGGTCGGAACCTCATAGCCCGCATCCTCAAAGTTCTCCGGGATGTACCAGACCAGCGATTTCACATCGACCTTGTAGAAGAAGCCATAGAGGCTGTCCGCACCGTCTTTGCCCGCATAGGTACCCAGATCGACCCAGGACTGACCCGCGGCATAGTTTTCTTTGATCCAGTCACCTGTGCCATCAGCCAGCGGTGTCAGGAAGCCCTTGGAGGCCATGTCAGCCGCCAGACCAGGCTGTGGGAAGACGGCGATATTGGGGGCAGAGCCTGCCTCGGCGTCGATGACGATCTGCTGTTCAAAGCTGTCCGAGCCAACATAGCTGACATCAATGCCAGACTGGGCGCGGAATACATCCAGCACCTTCTGCACATTCTCCTCATCCGCGCCCAACCATGGGCCGGAGATAGTCAGCTGCTCGGCAGATGCAGAACCAGCAACAAGCGCAGCCATGGCCGCGCCCAGATAAAACGATTTCCTCATGGACAATCCTCCCGATTGATCATGCCCTGCTTGGGCATGTGTCCGTTTTCGTGGCTTTTGAAGATTGGCCAAAGGTGAATTTGGCAAGTATCTCCAAAGCGCTTTGAATGACTTTAAATGATCTGAGTCGGCCTCTCCTGTCAAGCATCAAACCCAATATTTGCTGATGTTTACATATGGGTCAGGGTTTATTCCCTAGATTTTGCACCTGCAAAAATTCGCGGAGAGACTTGACAAATTCGAAGCGCTTTGGCCCTTAATGGGGCATGAGCCTTAAGAAACTGTCCGAACACCTGAACCTGTCCCAGACCACCGTCAGCCGCGCGCTGAACGGCTATCCTGAGGTGAGCGAAAAGACGCGGGAACGGGTGCAAAAAGCCGCGCAGGAGCTGAATTACAGCCCCAATGCGCGTGCCAAAGGGCTGGCCACGGGCCGCGCCCATGCGATCGGACATGTGATTCCCGTCTCGACTCAGCACGAGATGGTGAACCCGGTTTTTGGCGACTTTATCGCCGGGGCCGGGTCAACCTATTCCAAGGCGGGGTATGAGATGATGATCAGCCTTGTAGATGATCAGCAGCAGGAAAAGCTCTATCGAGATATCTGCGCGCGCCGGAACGTTGACGGAATCATCGTGCATGGCCCGACCATGAACGACCCTCGGATCGGCCTGCTGACCGAGCTGAACATGCCCTTTGTCGTGCATGGTCGCGCGTCCAACGTGGATATCCCCTATAGCTGGCTTGACACCAATAACAGCCGCGCCTTTCGCCGGGCGACGGATTTTCTGCTGGATCTGGGCCATCGCCGCATAGCGCTTTTGAACGGTCTGGAATTTATGGATTACGCTTTTCGCCGCCGCGAATCCTATGCCTCTGCGCTGCAAAAACGCGGCATCGCGCTGGACCCGGCCCTGATGCAGTCCACCGAAATGACCGAAATCAACGGCTTTCTCAGCGCCTCCGAGATGCTGAGCATGGACGTGCCGCCAACCGCCTTTCTCACCTCCTCGATGATCACCGCCATCGGTGTGCGCCGCGCCATTCAGGCCGCCGGTCTGGAGATGGGCAAGGATGTGTCCGTCATCACCCATGACGACGATCTGGGCTACCTGAAAAACGGCCATGATGTGCCAATCTTTACCGCCACACGCTCTTCGGTGCGGGCGGCGGGCGTGCGGGCGGCTGAGCTGCTTTTGCGCCTGATCGCCAACCCGACGACCGGCCCCCAACACGAGATCATCGAAGCAGAGCTGATCATCGGAACCTCAACCGGCCCCGCCCCACAGCGCCCTTAGACTGACAGCGGCCAGCCCCAAGACAGAGTTCACCATGCCATTCAAACGTACTGATTTCCCCAAGGATTTTCTCTTTGGGGTCGCAACCTCCAGCTATCAAATCGAGGGGCATGGCTTTGGCCAGGCCGGTCGCACCCATTGGGATGACTTTGCCGCCACCCCCGGCAATGTGGTGCGCGCCGAAAACGGCGCAACCGCCTGCGATCACTATCACCGCTTCAAAGAGGATCTCGATCTGATCGCCGGGGCGGGATTGGATTGCTATCGGTTTTCGACCTCCTGGGCGCGGGTCATGCCCGATGGGCGCACCCCGTCCCAAGAGGGCCTGGATTTCTACGACCGCCTGACCGATGCCATGCTGGAACGCGGGATCAAGCCCGCCGCCACGCTCTATCACTGGGAATTGCCCTCTGACCTTGCCGATCTTGGCGGCTGGCGCAATCGCGACATCGCCAAATGGTTTGGCGATTACACCGAAACCATCATGGGCCGGATTGGCGACCGGATGTATTCTGTTGCTCCGATCAACGAGCCGTGGTGCGTTTCCTGGCTCAGCCATTTCCACGGGCATCACGCGCCGGGCCTGCGCGATATCCGCGCCACCGCCCGCGCCATTCATCACATCCTTTTGGCCCATGGCACCGCCATCCAGACCATGCGCGGCCTCGGCATGGATAACCTCGGCGGCGTGTTCAACATGGAATGGTCCACCCCGGCCGATGACAGCCCCGAAGCCATTGAAAAAGCAGCCCTCTATGATGAGATCTATAACCATTGCTTCCTGAGTGGCGTCTTCAAGGGCAGCTATCCCGAACGCGTCATGGCCGGTATCGCGCCGCATCTGCCACAGGGCTGGCAGGATGATTTCGACGTGATCACCACCCCGCTCGACTGGGTTGGCGTGAATTACTACACCCGCAAACTGATCGCCCCTGACCCGACCGAACCCTGGCCCTCCCTAAAAGAAGTGACCGGCCCGCTGCCCAAGACCTTCATGGATTGGGAAATCTACCCCGAAGGTCTTTATAAGTTCCTCAAACGCACCGCTGATGAGTACACAGGTGATCTGCCGATCTTTGTCACCGAAAACGGCATGGCCGCGCCGGATGTCCTGACCAACGGCACCTGTGACGACCCGGATCGCATCGCCTTTGTTGAGGCGCATCTGGCGCAGGTTCAGCGCGCCATGGCCGAAGGTGTGCCGGTGAACGGCTATTACCTCTGGTCGCTGCTGGACAATTACGAATGGGCGCTTGGCTATGAAAAACGCTTTGGTTTGGTGCATGTAGACTTTGAGACACTTGAGCGCACGCCAAAATCATCGTACCACGCGATCAAACAGGCCCTGAGAGCGCTAACTTGACTGGTTCCACCCATGAATAACTTCACTGCTGTTGTTGCGGATATCGGCGGTACCAACACCCGCGTTGCCCTGACCCATGGGACAAAGGTGCGCCGCGACACCATTCGTCGCTTTCGCAATGCCGAGAATACCGGCATTGAACCCATCCTGACGCATTATTTGGAAGAGCTGAAAGAAAGCCCCGAAGCGGTCTGTGTTGATATGGCCGGTCCGGTTCAGGATGGTGTCGGCCAGCTGACCAATCTGGATTGGCGCGTCGAGACTGATCGTCTCGGCGCAACAACCGGAGCCAAAACCGTGGCGGTTCTGAACGATTTGCAGGCCATGGGCCATGCCTTGGCGCATATTGGCGATGACAGCATGCAGCAGCTTCTGCCCGGTCAGCCCAGCGGATCGCGCCGCTCTGACGTGCGTCTTGTGGTCAATGTCGGCACCGGGCTGAACATCGCCCCGGTCTATCACAGCCAGGGCCTGACCATTGTGCCACCTTCCGAGGCCGGTCACATTTCCCTGCCCCCGCAAACGGCCCAGGAACTGCGCCTGCTGGACTGGCTTGCCGAACGCCACGACACCCCTTCCTTCGAAGAGGTTCTGTCAGGCCGGGGGCTGGAGCGGCTCTATGCCTTTATGTGTCGCGAAGACGGCACCGGCACCCCCCTGCCCGCAGCCGATATCATGGCTGCCTTTGGCGAAGGTCAGGATCGCGCGGTGCGCACGCTGCGCCTCTTCGTCCGTTTCACCGGGCGCTATTGCAGCGATGTGGCGCTGATCACCCTGCCCTTTGGCGGCATCTATCTGGTTGGCGGCGTCATGCGCCATGTCGGCCCGCATCTGATGGATCTCGGCTTTGGCGAGGCCTTTGCCGATAAGGGACGTTTCAGCGATTACATGGCGCAATTCCCGGTGCAGTTGATGACAGATGACTACGCCCCGCTGGCGGGCTGCGCCGGTCATCTGGCCGAGCAAATGGGGCTGGTGCATTAACGCGCGCCATCGTCCGGAACCCAGACTTGCAAAGCGTTGAAAACCCGGCAATACCGGGCGGTGAGTGATTTCAGCCGCCCGAGGCCATCTATGTCTATTCTCAACGTCAAAACCAATCCGATTGCCAATCAGAAACCCGGCACCTCGGGTCTGCGCAAAAAGACCCGCGTCTTTCAAGAGCCGGGCTTTCTTGAGAACTTTATCCAATCCATCTGGACCGGGATCGGCGGCGCGCAGGGCAAGACTTTTGTCCTTGGCGGTGACGGGCGGTTCTTTAACGCCGAGGCGATCCAGACTGTGCTGCGTATGGCCGCCGCCAGCGGCGCGGCGCGGGTGATTGTCGGGCAGAATGGCCTGCTCTCGACCCCGGCAGCTTCAAACCTGATCCGCAAACGCAAGGCCGATGGCGGCATCATCCTGTCCGCCAGCCATAATCCCGGTGGCCCGGACGGTGATTTCGGGGTGAAATACAACATCGCCAATGGCGGCCCCGCCCCTGAAAGCGTGTCCTCGGCCATTTACGCCGCCACCGAAGAGATTGGCGCATACCGTATCCTCGAAAGCGCCGATGTGGACCTGTCCGAGATCGGCATCGCCCAGATTGGCCGCATGGAGATCGAGATTGTCGATCCGGTGGCGGATTACGCCGCGCTGATGGAAGAGATTTTTGATTTCGACGCGATTGCAGCGCTGTTCCAGTCGGGCTTTCGCATGCGCTTTGACGCCATGCACGCGATCACCGGCCCCTATGCCAAAGCCATTCTGGAAACCCGGCTTGGTGCCGGGGCTGGCACCGTCACCAATGGCACCCCCCTGCCCGATTTCGGCCAGGGCCACCCGGATCCCAACCCGATCTGGGCCAAGGAGCTGGTGGATGTCATGATGGATCCAGACGGGCCGGATTTCGGCGCGGCGAGCGATGGCGATGGCGATCGCAACATGATCATGGGGCGCGGCATCTATGTGACGCCCTCGGACAGCCTTGCCGCCTTGGCCGCCAATGCCACGCTTGTGCCCGCCTATAAGGATGGCCTCAGCGGTGTTGCCCGCTCCATGCCGACCTCGCTGGCACTGGACCGGGTGGCTGAAAAGCTGGGGATCGAATGTCACGAGACCCCGACGGGTTGGAAATTCTTTGGCAACCTGCTGGATGCAGACCGCGCCACCCTGTGCGGCGAAGAAAGCGCCGGGACCGGATCGAACCATGTGCGCGAGAAAGACGGGCTTTGGGCGGTGCTGTTCTGGCTCAACATCCTGGCCACGCGCAGGATTTCCGTGGCCGAGCTGATGGCCGATCATTGGCAGAGCTATGGGCGCAACTACTATTCCCGCCACGATTATGAAGGCATTGATAGCGGCATCGCTGCTGACCTGATGCAAGGGTTGCGCGCGCAATTGCCTGACCTCGCCGGGCGCAGCGTCGCCGGCTTGACCGTCTCTCATGCTGATGAATTTGCCTATGACGATCCGATTGACGGCTCGCGCACCGAAGGCCAAGGCATCCGCATTCACTTTGAGGGCGGCGCACGGATGGTGTTTCGCCTCTCAGGCACCGGCACTGTGGGCGCAACCCTGCGGGTCTATCTGGAATGCTTTGCCACTGACGCGCTGGACCTGAACCCACAAGAGGCCCTTGCCGATATCATCAGTGCCGCAGATGAGCTGGCGCAGATCGTGGCGCGCACCGGGCGCAAACGCCCGACTGTGATCACCTAGGGCCTGTTGACACGATGAAAAACGCACTGGTTTCTGTCCAAAATCCGCTGATACAAGGCGTTTTGGCGCCGACAGGGTGGCCCCCTTTCAAGCGAAAACAACGAAGGAGCAGCGGATTTTGGCGAAATCCCGAAGGGACGCGGCGGATTTTGCCTCCGACATCGCTGATTTGCCCTTCCGATCACCCAGATCGCCGCGGTCAAATCACCTCATCGGCGGCAAAATCCGACACGCGCCAGTGCGCTGTTCATCGTGTTAACAGGCCCTAACATGATCGTCCGCGCAATTGGCATCATGATCCTGTCCATGGCCCTTTTGGCGATGAGCGACGCCTTTATCAAACTGGCAGCGCAGTATGCGCCGATGGGTCAGATCATGTTTGCCATCAGCACCGGCGGCACCTTGATGTTTCTGGTCATGGCGCGGATCAAGGGGTTTTCCCTGGTCAACCGCGACGCCCTGCATCGCATGGTGCTGCTGCGCAATCTCTTTGAGATTGTCGGAGCCATTGGCCTTGTGGTCGGCATCTCGAAAATCCCGCTCTCCGTCTTTGCCGCGATCATGCAGGTCGCACCGCTGCTGACCATTCTGGGCGCGGCGTTGTTCCTGGGCGAAGAAGTCGGCTGGCGCCGTTGGGCGGCGATCCTGGTTGGCTTGATCGGCATGTTGATCGTGATCCGCCCCTTTGGCAGTGCCTTTTCCGGCTGGGAGCTTTTTGCCGTTCTCGGCGTGACCGGTCTGGCGGCGCGGGATCTGGTGACGCGATTGGCCCCGAGCCACATCCCGGCCCTGTCCATGTCCGCCTGGGGCTTTGCGGCGACCATCCCTGTCGGGCTGGTGATCTTTCTCTTTGAAACCAAACCGTTGGATTTCGCTCCAATCACCCTGATGCATCTGGTCGGGGCGGTGGTGTTCACCGCCATCGGCTATCTGGCAGTCACCGCCGCAATGCGCATGGCCCCGGTCTCGATCATTGCGCCCTATCGCTATGCGCGGCTGATCTTTACCTCGGCCCTGGGCATTCTGATCTTTGCCGAACGCCCCGATGGCTACACGTTGCTGGGGGCGGCTTTGGTTTTGGGCGCGGGTCTCTACAGCTTTTTGCGCGAACGCAAACTGGCGCAAGGGTGAGCGCGGGTTGGGGCGCTGCCCCGCCCCGAGCAAGCTCGGGACTCCCCGGGATACTTTTGGCCCAAAGAAGACTTGGGGGGCTTGGCTGTTAGCGCCCAACGTTAGCGCAACCCTGTCGCAACCACGCTGTTAGCGATAACAATTCCGTTGCGTTTCACGCCCAGCCTGCTATGAGACAGGCAAATTTCAATGCCTGAGGGACAACCCATGAGCACCATCATTGATATCCACGCCCGCGAGATCCTCGACAGTCGCGGCAACCCAACCGTAGAAGTCGACGTGACGCTGGAAGATGGCACTCTGGGCCGTGCAGCCGTGCCATCTGGTGC
This sequence comes from Tropicibacter sp. R15_0, assembly GCA_017744045.1. Lineage (GTDB taxonomy): Bacteria > Pseudomonadota > Alphaproteobacteria > Rhodobacterales > Rhodobacteraceae > Pelagimonas. Next base: position 559,766 of record JAGHRD010000002.1, read on the forward strand.
CTCTACCGGTGCCTATGAGGCCGTGGAAAAGCGCGACGGTGACAAGGCGCGTTACAAGGGCAAAGGCGTGCTGGAAGCTGTGGCCGCCGTGAACGGTGAAATCGCCGAAGCCATCCTGGGCTTTGACGCCACCGAGCAGGTCGCCATTGACGGCGCGATGAATGAGCTGGACGGCACCGAGAACAAAGGCCGCCTGGGTGCCAACGCAATCTTGGGTGTGTCCATGGCCGTGGCCAAGGCGGCGGCGGATTTCACCGGCCAGCCTTTGTATCGCTATATCGGCGGCACCTCGGCACGCGTGTTGCCCGTTCCAATGATGAACATCATCAACGGTGGTGAGCATGCCGATAACCCGATCGACATTCAGGAATTCATGATCATGCCGGTCGCCGCGAGCAATATTCGCGAAGCGGTGCGCATGGGTTCGGAAGTCTTCCACACCCTGAAGAAAGAGCTGTCCGATGCGGGCCTGTCCACCGGGATCGGTGATGAGGGCGGCTTTGCCCCCAATATCGCCTCGACCCGTGAGGCCCTGGATTTCATCCTGAAATCCATCGAAAAGGCTGGCTACAAGCCCGGTGATGACATTCACCTGGCGCTGGACTGCGCGGCCACCGAATATTTCAAAGACGGCAAATACGTGCTGGCGGGCGAAGGCAAGACCCTGTCCAGCGAAGAAAACGCCGCCTATCTGCAGGCCCTGGTCAATGACTACCCGATCATCTCCATCGAAGACGGCATGGGCGAAGATGACTGGGAGGGCTGGAAGGCCCTGACCGACGCCATTGGCGACAAGGTTCAGCTGGTGGGCGACGATCTCTTTGTCACCAACCCGGCCCGCCTGGCCGAAGGCATCGAGCGCGGTTGCGCCAACTCCATGCTGGTCAAAGTAAACCAGATCGGCACCCTGACCGAGACCCTCAAGGCCGTCGATATGGCCCATCGCGCGCGTTACACTAACGTGATGTCGCACCGTTCGGGCGAGACCGAGGATGCGACCATTGCAGATCTTGCCGTGGCGACCAATTGCGGTCAGATCAAAACCGGCTCGCTGGCGCGTTCCGACCGGCTGGCGAAATACAACCAGCTGATCCGCATCGAAGAGATGCTGGACGAGACCGCCGAATTCGCCGGTCGTTCCATCCTGAAATAAGCCGCTCTTTTGGCTCTCTGGAAAAGGCACCGTTTTCGGTGCCTTTTTCTTTTGCGCCGTCCAATTCGCGTCTCGTGTTTCGGTAATTAGAAACACTCATTGCGCTAAATAATAGCAACACATTCCCGCAATAGATGCGCCACGCAATACCGATCAGCGTCCTTTATTTCCCCAAAACAACCGCTTTTGCGACTCTACGCAATAAACCGATATTTTTCATATATATTTTGTTGTTGCCTGATCACGAACATATTTTTTGAAAGCTCGCGATTGTCGACGAAATGCCCTGCGAACCTATACCTTTGTGGCATTTGTTTGGCTTGCTCTGAAAAAACGTATAGGTCAGACTTTGGAAGACCACTAAATGAATGACGAACCAATCATGGCAAACGACGCAACCGCGCGTCTGATTAAGATGTACCGCGCGGATTTTGGCAATAGATCAGAGCTGATTTTGCGGCTGTTCGCGCTTTTGGTTGCGGTGCCAATCTTTGTCTTTGTGGCCAAGGATTGGACTTTGGCCATTTGGCTTCTGGCCTATTTCGCACAACAATCTCTGCTGTTTTATATCCTCAACCCAAGGCGGCGAAATTCTCCGACTATGCGGCTGCGCCATGCCCGGTTGGCCTATAGTCTGGGTGCTGTGATTTTCCATGCTGGTCTGGTTTATATGGTGACCTCTGCGGATCACATCGTCTTTGTCGCGGGCTGCATTTCCGTGGTTGCCTCCGCGCTTTATGTCCTCAACCGCGAAAACCCGACCAAGGATTTTCTCTGGATCGACACGGCCGGTTTTCTGGTGGTCATTCTCGCCATCCTCTATCGGATTTGGCCCAGCATTCCCAACCTGTCCAGCCAGGTGCTCCTGGTGGTCCTGACCAGCTTGGGCCTGTTCCTTTTGGTGCGCGCCCAGCATATGGAGCTTGAGCGGCAACAGGCGCGCCGCCATGCGGAACGCCGCTATGCCCAGGCGCAAAAAGCCCGTGCGCTCAATCAGTTTGTCGGCGGCGTCGCCCATGATTTCAACAACCAGATCACCGCGATCATGGGCAATCTGGAACTGGTCGAACTGTTGGAAGACCGCGAAGAGCGGGCCGCCGCCATGCGCCAATGCCGCATTGCCGCCGATCGCGCTGCGCTGACCGTGCAGCAATTGGTTGCCTCCAGTGGGCGCACCCGGCTGTCCCCCGTCGATACCAATTGCAACAGCTTCCTCAAAGATCTGGGGCCGGTTCTCACCGACCTGCTCAATCCCGAAATCACGCTCGAAATCCTCCCCGCCGCCGCCCCGCTCTGGGCCAAGGTGGATCGTGACATGTTGGAAACTTGTCTGATCCAGCTCTGCCTGAACGCGCAGGATGCCATGCAGGGCAAGGGCCATATCGAGATTGGGGTAAAAGAGGTCGACACCCTGCCCCACGGGTTAGAAACCCGACCGGAAACCGCGCCGCCCTATGTCAGCATCTATGTGCAGGATGCCGGGCCGGGCGTCTCTGACGAAACGCTGAACAAACTGCCGGAACCCTTTTACACCACCAAAGGTGTCGGGGCCGGGACAGGATTGGGATTGTCGGCCGTGTCAGGCTTTGCCAAGCAATCTGGCGGCGCATTGGTGCTGGACAACGCCCTGCCAACCGGCTTGCTGGTCACGCTTTTGCTGCCACGCGTGGCGGGCGAATAACACCCCCATCACCGGGATCAGCTATCCTGATCCCCATGCTCCTGATAAACGCCCTGCTCTTTCAACGCGTCCACCACCTCTTTGGGCATATAATTCTCGTCATGCTTGGCCAGGATCTCCGAGGCCTCAAACACCCCGTCCACATAGCGCCCGGTGCCCACCATGCCCTGGTTCTCGGCAAAAAGATCGGGCAGAACCCCGGCAAAGACCACCGGCACGGTGGCTCCACCATCGGTGACATTAAAACGGATCTCCTGCCCGGCCCCGCGGATCAACGAGCCCTCTTCAACAAGCCCACCAATGCGAAACACCTCATTGGAGGCGGGCGGCGCTTCGGTCACTTGTGTGGGCGAGCGGAACAGGTTGATCCCGTCGCGCATCGCATAGCCGATCAAAGCGGTCGAAACGATCAAAGCCACCGCTGCCAAGGCAATCACCTGAACACGCCGTTTCTTCTTCAAAGATTTCAAAGCCATTTGCAGATCCGCTCCAGCACCGTTTCATTGCACCCTATATAGGGCGCTCCTTGTCGGATTTGCAGACCCTATTTGTCACACCTTATGCCCCTGCCTCCGGGCCGCGCGCCTTGACTTTGCGCAACTGACCGCGTGTTTCTTCTTGGTCCAAATACTCCGGGGAGTCCCGAGCTTGCTCGGGGCGGGGCAGCGCCCCAGCCCGCCCGCAACAAACACAATCAGGGGAAACAGGGGGCCCACATCAACCCGGCGGTTTCCTCTTCGCCCAGCATCAGGTTGGCATTCTGCAAGGCCTGCCCGGAACTGCCCTTGGTCAGGTTGTCCAGCGCCGCCACCACAATCACCCGGCCCGGCAGCCGATCCGCGACCACACCGATATGGCAGAAATTCGAGCCGCGCACATGATGGGTGCTTGGGGTCTCGCCCCCCTCCAGCACCTCGACAAAGGGTTCCTCCGCATAGGCCTTGCGCAGCGACGCCTCAACCTCGGCCAGCTCGCCTTTGACATAGCAGGTCGCCAGAATGCCCCGGTTGAACGGTCCAAGATGCGGGGTAAACTGGATCTTCACCTCGCGCCCGGCAATGGCGGAAAATTCCTGATCGAACTCGCCCAAATGCCGATGGGTGCCGCCCACCGCATAGGCATTGCTGCCCTCGCTCAGCTCTGCATGCAGCAGGTTTTCTTTCAACGACCGCCCGGCCCCGCTGACCCCACATTGCAGGTCCAGAATGATTTCATCGAGATCAATCACCTGATCCGCAATCAAAGGCCGCAAAATGAATTGCCCCGTCGCGGCGTTACAACCGGTGCCCGCCACCAACCGCGCCTTGGCAATCTCATCCCGGTAAAACTCGGTCAGACCATAGACCGCCTCACCCTGCATCTCGACCGCCGAATGGGGGTTGCCATACCACTTTTCATAGGCCTTCGGGTCACGCAGCCGGAAATCCGCCGACAGATCGACGATCTTGACGCTCTTGGGCAGTTTCGAAATCACCTCTTGGCTGGTCTTATGCGGCAGCGCGCAGAAACACAGGTCAATCTGGTCAAAATCAATCTGCTCCCAGGTCACCAGATCCGGCAGATCCAGATGGCGCAGATGCGGGAATACTTTGGCCAGCGGCAGCCCGGCCTTGGAATTGGCGGCCAGTGCTTTGATCTTGAACGAGGGATGGGTGGCAATCAGCCGGATAAGTTCCGCGCCGGTATAGCCGGACGCACCGATAATGGCGATATTATGCGACATGCGAAGTCTCTTGCTGTTTGGGGGTGGCCCTGGGATCTGTCCCAATCCGGCCAAAAAATAGATCACGCCCCGGACCAAAAGCCCGGTGAGTCACGGTCATCGTCGCAAAAACAAAGCGTCAAACGCAGCCATGGTGATCTCCTTTCGCGCAGCTATAACGTCGCTCTTTTGCAAATTCAATGGCTTTGGGGGTTTTCTGGCTGTGGCAGCATTGCTATCCGTTGAACAGCGTTCAAACAAAGGCCAGACATGTCCGAAAAAACCAAAGCCCGCAAAGCCGCGCTGCGCGAAAAACTGATCGAGCTGGCCGAAGCCCAGATTGCCGCCGAAGGCCTGCCATCCCTGCGCGCCCGGTCTCTGGCCAAAGAGGCGGGCTGTGCCGTGGGCGCGATCTATACGCATTTTGATGACCTCAACGCGCTCACACTAGAAGTCAATGGCCGCACCTTTCGCCGCCTTGGGGCCAAGGTGGCCGAGGCCGTGGCCGAGAGCGCAAGCCAACCACCCCGCGACCGGCTGATCGCCATGTCCCACGCCTATCTCTACTTCGCTGCCGAACAGCCAACCCTGTGGCGCGCGCTGTTTGACGTGGAAATGTCAACCGACGGCCCGGTGCCGCAATGGTATATGGATGCTCTGGGCGGTTTGTTCTCTTACATCTCCGAACCTCTGGCCGAGATTTTCCCGGATATGCATGAACAGGATCTCGACCTGATGACACGTGCCCTGTTCTCATCGGTGCATGGCATTGTGTTGCTTGGCCTCGAACAACGCATCTCAGGCGTCCCCCTGCCCCTGTTGAAGAAAATGATCGCTCAGGTCCTGTCGCGGATTTCGTGACGCCACGTAAAATGAACGGCGTTCATTTTTTACTTGAACGCCGTTCACGCAATTGCTATTTCAAATTTATGAACGATGTTCACGAAATTGGAGAGCACCATGTTTGCAACTTTGAAGACTTTGATCGCCGGTGAAAGCGCCCGTCAGGAAGAAGCGCTGCGTGACCGCTACAGTATTGAACTGATTGACCAAAAAATCCGCGAGGCCGAAGCGTCGCTGAAATCGGCCAAGTATTCTCTGGCCAGTCTGATCCAGCGCGAGCGCTCTGAGACCCGTCAGGTCGAAACCCTTGAGGCCAAGCTGCAAGACCTGACCGAGCGCGCCACCGAAGCCCTCGCCGCTGATCGCGAAGATCTGGCCACCGAGGCCGCCCAGGCCATCGCAACCATGGAAAACGAACTCACCCTGCGCCGCGCCACCTTGCAGCGCCTGGAAACCCGCATCCTGCAACTGCGCCAATCTGTCGAAACCGCCCATCGCCGCATCATCGATCTGAAACAAGGGGCCCTCGCCGCCCGCGCCGCCAAGAAAGAGCAGGCCATCCAGAAACGCCTGAATGCGCATGTGGCCGCCGATAGCAGCTTTGAAGAGGCCGAAGAGCTGATCGCCCGCGTGCTGCAAAAGGACGATCCCTTTGAACAGGGTCAGATCCTGAAAGAGATCAATGACGGACTGACCCAGACCGATGTGGCGGACAAATTGGCGTCTGAGGGCTTTGGCAAAGCCTCAAAAAGCACCGCGAATGACGTCTTGGCCCGCCTGAAATCCACCAAATAAACCCCTGCCCCAAAACACTATTTCCACGAGGAGACACAAAATGAACACCGCATCCAACGAAAACGGCATGATCCTTCTTATCAACATGGCGGGCGTTGCCCTGGCCTATGCCCTGCTGGCGATTTCCCTCTGGCTGTCGGTTGATGTTCCGCTCTCGACCAAGGGCTATTGGGGCATGGGCATCGTGCTCTTGACCATCAGCCTGATCAACGTGGTGAAATACAAATTCGACCAGCGCATCAGCAATGACCGCATCAACCGCATCGAAGAGGCCAAGAACGAAAAGATGCTCGAAGAGGCGCTGCGCGAAGATCTCTAAGCGCCGCAAATCCTGCCCAAAAAGACGCCTCTCGGACTCGAGGGGCGTTTTTGTACCTCCCTGTCAAAACTACCCGTTGAGCCGCGCCAAGGCTCAGGTAGAACTGAGCCATGACTGACTCCGTGCCCCCCGTTCCGCTCTTCAAACTGTTCTGGAAACTTGGCGGATTCATCCCGCTTTTCATGATCGGGATCTGGTCGGTTTCCCTGATCGTGTCAATCTTTGTGATCCTTGAGGAACGCCAGACCAACGGCAAGATGAAACCATCCCAAGCCACCGTTCTGAGCCATGTCGTCTCGGAAACCGAAGAGGCCGGCCTGCGTGAGGTCATCAGCCATACCTACAACCTTGAGCTCCGCTTTCAGCTGCAAACCGGCAATGAGGTGCGGATCTATCACCCGGTTGGCGGGTTGGAATTTGACCGTATCAAGGATGGCGATGTCATCCCGGTCTGGTATTCCGAAGACAACCCGCGCCTGATCGAATTGACCGAAGGCGAGCGCGGCAAGGCCGCCAAAGTGCTGATCTGGGTTAATTCCGGCATCTTCCTCTTGGTCGTGCTGTGCTGCCTCCCCGCCCTGTCCAAAACCCGCGCCGCCCTGCGCGCACGGCGCAGGGGTGATTGGCAGGTGGTCAAGGTCACCGATTGGAAGAAGTCACTGACCTCCTCGCCCGTCGAACAGGAATACCGGCTTTGCTGGCAGGGTCCCGATGGCCAAGTGTTCCGCAGCTTTCCCCGCGGCGAAAGCGTGCTGAAACCCTACCGCAAAGGCAAAAAGATCGACGTGGTCTTTGAAGGCAAACGCAGCTGGTGGGTGCAGGATATCGGGCAAGAGTTCTAGCCGCGTGAGTAATCAAGGTAGGCTAAAAGCTAGATTTGCCTACAAAACTTTTCAACCACAACAGAGGTTCGCGCCCGATCCCGAGGGTGGGCGCGGTTCGGCTGGATGACCGGGTGTATTGCCCACAACGACGCCACGTGTGGAAAGGTTATAGCAATTCGCGCCCGCTCTGGGGGGCGGGTCGGGCGCGAACCGGATCGCAGGCGATCCGGTGTGAAACCCTTTCATCTCTCCAAACCCCACAGGTTCCGTTAACATTTTAATGAAATTCTCTTCCTCCGGGGGCGCAAATCAGGAGGAGAGCATGTACCGCGTCATCTATATCAGCCATTCCAAATCCAGCATGTCGGACGACGAGCTGGACAAAATCCTGTCCGAAGCCCGCCGCCGCAACCAGGCTGTGAATGTCACCGGCATGTTGCTCTATTGCGGCCGCACCTTTTTCCAGGTCCTCGAAGGACCGCAGCATCAGGTTCAGGCCACCCTGGATCGCGTCTATCGCGACCCGCGCCATTACCGGATGAAGGTCCTGTCCTTTGGCCCTGCCAAGAAACGCCGCTTCAAAGACTGGTCCATGGGATTTCGCCGCCTGCACAAGGGCATGGACGCCGATAACAGCTTTTTCGAACTGTCGCGCAACGCGCTCAACTACCGCATTCCCAAGAACGCGGCAGGCGATTTGCTGACACTGATGACCAGCTACGCCTCAACCAAGTTAAGTTGATGCATCCTGAACCTAAGCCGCGTGAAACTTGATCTCGCGGCGCAGAAACTGCGTGGCATTGCCCGACACTTTCTTGGGATCACCCGTGGTCAGAAACCCGCTTTCCTCACCCGACCCCAACATGGCCGGATGCCGCTTGAGGTAATCCTTGAGCGAGGCCGCCACCAGATCCGCCTGGGAATAGACCTTGACCTCGGTCCCCAGCGCATCCTGAAAGATGTCCTGCATCAGCGGGTAATGGGTGCAGCCCAGAATGGCCGCCTGCGGGTCGGGCATCTTGCGTTTCAGTGCATCCACATGGCTGCGCACCAGCGCCTCGGCCAGGATCATGTCACCCTCTTCGATCGCATCAACCAGGCCACCGCAGGCCTGCGCCTCGACATCGACACCGATGGCGCGAAACGCCAATTCCCGTTGAAAGGCACGGCTGCGCACAGTGGCCGGGGTTGCGAACAGCGCCACATGCTCAACAGCCACTTCGCGCGGTGGAGAATTGTCGCCCCATTGCCGCTCTGTCAGCGCTTCGATCAGCGGCACAAACACGCCCAGCACGCGCTTGTCCGACGGAATCCAGCTTTCCTGCATCCGGCGCAGCGCTGCCGCCGAGGCAGTGTTGCAGGCCAGGATCACCAGATCACAGCCCTCCTCCCAAAGCCGTTCAACCGCCGCCGTGGTCAGGTTGTAAACGTCATCCGCATCGCGCACCCCGTAAGGCGCGTGGCTGTTATCACCAAAATAGACAAAGGGAACCTCGGGCATCGCCTTGGTCACCGCATCCAGAACGGTCAAGCCCCCAAGGCCGGAATCGAAAACACCTACTGCCATGTCACTACCTCTGCTTTTGCCGCGCTTTATCGGCTCTTTACCCCGTCATCAGGCGCGGGGCTTGTGCTTATCCTCAAACTCGAACCCGTAGTCATACGATTTCAACGGCTTCGGAGACAGATCATACGTGGATTTGCGCAGGAAATCCATCATTGCGCGGGTGTCGCGGCTATATGCGTCAATTTCTGCGCGTGGGATCGGCTTTCCGATGCTAATCCGCACCGGCGTATCCACCCGCTTGCGAAATTCCTTGATCAACAGCCCCATGCGCAGGGTGTAGTGCAAATGGCTGGCCAGCTGGAACAGACGCGAGGTGTGGCCGTCAAAATAGATCGGCACCACGGCGGCATCCGATTTGGAAATCATCCGCGCGGTAAAGCTGCGCCAGACCGGATCCATCGGTGGACCAAAGGGTTTTTCGGCCGTGGCCACCGTGCCGCCCGGAAAAATCCCGATACAGCCGCCATCCCCCAAATAACGCAGGCTTTCCTTGCGGGTGGCCAGGTTCTGCTGCACCGCCTCGCGGGTCTCATCAAAACTGATCGGCAGGATGATCTTGTCCAGCTCTTCGGCTTTGCGGAACACCTTATGGGCCAGAATGCGGAAATCGCCGCGCACCACCGACAGGATATGCCCCAGCATCAGCCCATCCAGAATGCCATAGGGGTGGTTGGCGATGACAATCAGCGGCCCGGTCTTGGGGATATTGTCGAGCGAACCGCCCATCACCTCAAGCCCCAGCCCATAGCGTTCCACCATGACCTGCCAGAAATCCTTGCCCGCCGCGACCTCTTGCTCATAGCCTTGAGCGCGTTTGATCAGGCTCAGCCGCCCGGTCGCATTCTCCATCAACCGGATCATCGCCCGCCCCGGCTTGGACTGGGCGCTATAGGCGTATGAGATATCGCGCGCGGCGTGTCGGTCGTGTTTCATTCCGGGCCTCTTGTCGTCGCGGCTCCTTAAGTCAAAGCCCCCAGAGTTTCCAGAGACCCGAGCCCGCAAGGGTGTGAATCATGCGCCAAAGCCATGAACTTTTTGTGACAGCGCCCCTGCCTCGCATCGGCGGATTTCCCCCATGGGAGAGCTGAAAAGAATGACATCTCCTAAAACGGGTGGAAAACTGCTATCACTCCCGCACGTCTTGGCGCAATTTTCCGCGCCATCCAAAGGCGGACACTTTTTCAAATACCTCATATTTCAGGAGAAATACCATGACTTCCCAGCTGAAAACCCTGTTCTTTGCTGCCGCACTCACAACCGGCGCTTTTGCCAGCTCAGCCCACGCCTTTGGCGAACATTACCTGTGCTACAACATCGACCCCCATGGTGCTTTCAAAGAAATCCCGGTCAAGCTCAAGGACCAATTCGCTGGCTATAAAGGGCTGGTGATCCGGCCTGTTTCGCTGTGCAATCCGGTCGACAAGAATGGCGAAGGCATCCGCGAACCCGAGGTGCATCTGGTCTGTTACGAAATCAAGGCCGAGCCTGTCACCAAGACCAAACCAGCCATTGACGTAATGACCTCCAATCAGTTCCGCGAACAAAGCATGACAGCCGTCCTACCGCCGCATACGCTCTGCGTGCCGTCCAAGAAGGAACATCTGTAAGACGACGCGAGGCGCAGGGGGCCCCTGCGCCTCACAATTATTCACCTCCGGATTGCGCTCGCAATCCGGTTCGCACCCGACCCCGCCCCCAAGGGCGGGTGCGAATAACAGCATCGTTTCATCAAGTGCATCGGTTCAGCGCTTTTTGCTCGGTCACCTAGGTCGACCGCCCCCACCCTCGGCGTCGGGTGCGAACCTCTGTTGCGGTTTTTACGGCGGAAGTAATCAAAACATCCGCCGCTGCCTCAAAACGCCCACCTATTGCGCCGCCTTGGCCGTCACGCTCAGCCCCTGACGCAGAACCGACAGGATCTCTTCGCGCCGCTTGGCCGCCTTGGCCTCGTTTGCCTGTTTCACCGGACCAAAGCCGCGGATCTGCAAGGGCAGTTCTGCCAAAGCCAGCAAAGCATCCGGATCAACCGAGCCCGCCTTGGGCAGCCATTCGGCCATGTCACGCTCATATTGCTTGATCAGCGCGCGCTCCATCTTGCGCTCTTCGGTGCGGCCAAACAGATCCAGTGGCGTGCCCCGCAACCCCTTCATCCGTGCCAACAGCTTGAACCAGCGCAGCATCCCTTCGCTATACTCCTTCTTGGCCGGGCGGCCATTCGGCCCCATCTTGGACAAGAGCGGCGGTGCCAGGTGGAAAGTCATCTTGGGATCCCCCTCAAAGCTTTCGGCCACCTTGGCGCGGGTTTCCAGATGTAGGCGCGCCACCTCATATTCATCCTTATAGGTCAATAGCTTGTGGTAGCCCTTGGCCAGGGCTTCCTTCAGCGCACCATCCCCGACTTGCGCCAACATCTTATCAAACTTCTTGGCCAAACCCTTGCCCTGATAAGCCACCAGATGTTCGCGCCGGAATGCGATTTTCTCGTCCAGCGACTTGGGCAGCGCGACCACATTTGGCACCAGGAAATCAGCAACGTCATCCGCATGTTCCACCGCCCAACGCCCGATCTCAAAGGCGCGCTGGTTCTTCTCGACCGCCGCCCCGTTCAGATCAATCGCGCTCATGATCGCCTCATGGCTGAGCGGCACCAAGCCACGCTGCCAGGCCGCACCAAGGATCATCATATTGGAAAAGATGCTATCCCCCAGCGTCGCCTTGGCCAGATCCGAGGCATCAAAGAGCGAGACCTGATCCTGCATCCGCGCCTGCAAAGCCAGTTGCAACCGATCCGTCGGCAGCGAGAAATTCGGATCCTCGGTAAAGGCTCCGGTGACGATCTCATGGCTGTTCACCACTGCTCCGGTGCGCCCGGTGCGGGTCAGGCCCAGCGTCTTGGCCCCGGCAGAAACCACCAGATCACCGCCAATTAGCGCGTCGCATTCCCCGGTCGCAACGCGCACGGCGGAAATGTCCTCGGGCTTTTCGGCCAGGCGTAGATGGATATGCACCGCCCCGCCCTTTTGCGCCAGCCCGGCCATTTCCATCATCGCCGCGCCCTTGCCGTCAATCTGCGCCGCCTGCGCCAGCACCGCGCCAATGGTCACAACCCCGGTGCCACCGACACCGGTGATCACCACATTATGGGTGCCGTTGATCGTAGGTAGCTGCGGTTCCGCCAAATCAGGCAGGTCCAATTCCCGCGTCGCGGCCTTTTTGACCACAGCGCCCTGCAAGGTCACAAAGGACGGGCAGAACCCGTTCACGCAGGAAAAATCCTTGTTGCAGCTCGACTGGTCAATCGCCCGCTTGCGCCCCAGCTCGGTCTCAGTCGGAACGATAGAGACACAGTTGGATTGCACGCCGCAATCACCACAGCCTTCGCAAACATCCGTGTTGATAAACACCCGCTTATCCGGGTCCGGGAACTGACCGCGCTTGCGGCGGCGGCGTTTCTCAGCCGCGCAGGTCTGGATATAGAGGATCACCGACACGCCCTTGGTCTTGGCCATCTCGGCCTGCACCTTCGGCATCTCGGCGCGCTCGTGAAAGGCAAGCCCTTTGGGGAATTGCCCCTGATCCACGTCTTCTTTTTCATCATAGACCACGGCGATGTTTTTAACGCCCATGGCCATCACCTCGGCGGCAATGCGCGGCGCGGTCAGGCCTCCCTCATTGGGCTGGCCACCGGTCATGGCCACCGCGTCATTATAGAGGATCTTGTAGGTGATCGTGGTGTCGCTGGCCAAGGCCGCCCGGATCGCCAAAGACCCGGAATGGTTATAGGTCCCGTCGCCAAGGTTCTGGAACACATGTTCGGTGTTGGAAAACGGAGCCTCGCCGATCCAGTTCGCCCCCTCGGCCCCCATATGGGTGAAACCAGAGGTCTCGCGATCCATCCATTGCACCATATAGTGACAACCAATCCCCGCATATGCGCGCGAGCCATCGGGCACTTTGGTCGAGCTGTTATGCGGGCAACCGGAACAGAACCAAGGCGTACGGGTGGCGATCTCCTCGGCATTGTCGGCGCGGGTGATTTCCGCCAACGTGGTCAGCCCGGCCTTGATGCCATCGGTGCCGCGCCCCTCTTCGATCAGAATGTCACCCAGTTTCTGCGCAATCCAGATCGGGTCGAGCGCGCCACGGGTCGGGAACAGCTCTTCGCGCCCCATCAGCCCCGCGCCGCCCTTGTACCAGCCATAAATCCGCCGGCCCCTACGGTCGTCAAAGATCGCCTCTTTGATCTGCACCTCGATCAGCTTGCGCTTTTCCTCAATGACAACGATCAGGTCGAGCCCTTCGGCCCAATCGGTAAACCCCTTCATATCCAGCGGAAAGGTTTGGCCAATCTTATAGGTGGTGATGCCCAGCCGCTCGGCCTCGGCCTCATCAATCCCCAGCAGCGCCAGCGCATGTTGCAGATCAAGCCAGTTCTTGCCGGCCGAGACAAAGCCGATCTTGGCCCCCGGCTTGCCCCACATGCGCTTGTCCATCTTATTGGCGCGACTAAAGGCTTCGGCGGCAAAGCGTTTGTAATCGATCATCCGCGCCTCTTGCGCGTGGGGCGTGTCGCCCAAACGGATGTTCAGCCCGCCCTCAGGCATGTCGAAATCGGTGGGCAAAACCAGGTTCATCCGGTCCGGACGGCCATCGACAACCGCCGTGGCCTCAACCGTGTCCTTCATGGTCTTGAGACCGACCCAAACCCCGGCATAACGCGACAGCGCAATCCCATAGATGCCGTAATCAATCAGTTCCTGCACCCCGGCAGGCGAAACCACCGGCATATAGGCATCCACCAGCGCCCATTCCGATTGATGCAATACGGTCGAGCTTTCGCCCGTATGGTCATCGCCCATCGCCATCAACACCCCGCCATATTGCGAGGTCCCGGCCATATTGGCGTGGCGCATCACATCGCCCGAGCGATCCACCCCCGGCCCCTTGCCGTACCACAGCCCAAAGACACCGTCATATTTGCCCTCACCGCGCAGCTCGGCCTGTTGCGCGCCCCACAGCGCCGTGGCGGCGAGGTCTTCATTCATGCCTTCCTGAAACTTGATCTGCGCCGCGCTCAGGAATTTCTCCGCCCGCGTCATCTGCAAATCAACGGCCCCCAGAGGCGAGCCACGATAGCCCGTGACATAACCGGCTGTATTCAGCCCCGCCGCCTTGTCACGTTCCGCCTGGGTCAGCATCAACCGCACCAAAGCCTGGGTTCCGTTCAACAGGATCTGATCCTTGGTGAGATCAAACTTGTCGTTCAACGATACTTTCTGAGTGCTCATCTCGCGCCTCCCCTCGCTGTGGTCCACTTTTCAATATAGCGCAACATTAGGTCACAATTGCTGACCTGTATAGGGAATTTTTTGTGATTTTCACCGGTTACGTTATGGTGCTGTTGGATTATGAGGTTATGTCGTAAATCGGGCGCTAACAGAGGCAAAAGTTGCAATAATGGACTGGGACAAGCTAAGAATATTTCATGCAGTGGCGGATGCAGGCAGTCTGACCCATGCGGGCGTCTCCCTTCATTTGTCGCAATCCGCAGTGTCCCGCCAGATCCGTGCGCTTGAGGATTCGCTCAAGACAACCCTGTTCCACCGCCATGCCCGCGGGCTGATTCTGACCGAACAGGGCGAGCTGCTATTTGATGCCACCTCCTCGATGGTGAAACGCATCGAGGCCGCGACAGCGCGCATTCATGACAGCGAAGAAGAAGTCTTTGGCGAATTGCGCGTCACCACCACCCATGGCTTTGGTGCCATGTGGCTGGCCCCGCGTCTGGCCAAACTTTATGAGAAATATCCAGACCTTAAGATCGATCTGATGCTGGCGGAAAACGTGCTCGACCTGCCCATGCGCGAGGCGGATGTCGCCATTCGTATGAAAGAGCCCAGCCAGGCCGACCTGATCCGCAAACGCCTGATGGCCATTCGTATGCGGCTTTATGCGTCGCCGCGCTATCTCGACAAACATGGCGTGCCCGACAGTATCGAGGACATGCAGCATCACCGTCTGATCTGCCAAAATGTCCAATCCGCCCAGGTCAGCGCCGGCCTTCAGCTCAATCAACAGCTTTTATCGATCGTTAAGACCACTTTGACCGTCAATAACTACTTTGGTGTGTTGCAAGCGGTGCAATCCGATCTCGGGATTGGCGTGCTGCCCAACTATATCATTGACGGCAACCCCCATATCACCCGGGTCCTGCCCGAGGTCGAATCCGTAGAAGTGCCTGTTTTTCTGGCATATCCCGAGGAATTGCGTCAATCTAAGCGCGTTTCTGCATTTCGAGATTTTGTGCAGGAACAAATCCTTGAACACCGCCGTTCTTTGCGCGCACTAGCTGACGAGTAAAGCAGCTAATTCAACTATTGCGGGAAAGACACAGTGTGACATGCACACAACGCATAGCGGCAATGCTGCGACTGCAACATGTTTAGTCTTGATCGTTTCTAAAGTGATGCCATATTCAGCACATGATGATGACGCGTCGTTCTGCGACGCCATTATCACCTCCCTGTTGGACTTCGGCCGAGCTTTGAGCTCGGCCTTTTTTCTTTTCAGAGGTCTCCATCTCCCCTCTCAGTCCGGCACCTAAAGATCCGCGCTTGCAATTCCGCAGTAATGCGCCATCTCTGGCTAAAGAAGTCAGGATCACCGCAGTGACGCAGAAACGACATCATATACTGACCCGTCCGGTCTGGGTCCTGTTTGGCGGGATCAGCCTGGCCCTGGGCGTGATCGGGATTGTCCTGCCGATCCTGCCCACCACGCCCTTTGTGCTGCTCGCCGCCTTTTGTTTTGGCAAAGGCTCGCCGCGTTTGCGCCGCTGGCTGGAAACCCACCCGACCTTCGGCACGCCGATTCTCACCTGGGAGGATCACGGCGCCATCGCACCTCGGCACAAGAAAATGGCAGCAACGATGATGGCTGCTGCTTTTTTGCTCAGCCTGATCTTGCAACTGCCGCTCACAGTGTTGATCATTCAGGCCATCTGCCTCTCTGGCGCGGCCTTTTATGTGCTGTCGCGCCCGGATGGGCCCGCCGAGTAACCCGTCGCCAAAGCTTAGGAGCCTCCCATGTCTGACACCTGCAAACTCAGCTGCACCTGCGGCCAGATGCAATGGCATATCAAGGCGGGGGCGGATGGGCGGCATCTGATCTGCTATTGCCCGGATTGCCAGACCGGCACCCGTCACCTGGGCAAGCAAGACAGCTATCTGACCGATGGCGGCACGCAGATCTTTCAAACCACCCCCGATAATTTTGTCATTGATCAGGGCGCTGAGCATCTCGGTCTGATGCGGCTTGGCCCCAAGGGGCTGTTTCGCTGGTACGCCACCTGCTGCGACACCCCCATCGCCAATACCCTGCCCAGCCCGACCCTGCCCTTTGTTGGCGCGGTCCTGCCCGCAGGCACCGATCACTTTGGCCGCGCCACCTGCCATGCCAACACGGACAGCGCCACGAAAAAGATCCGCCAGCGCGGCGTGCCCGGCGCGGTCTATTCGCTGTTCTGGCGCGCTGCCAAGGCTCTGATCAGCGGCAAAGACAAATTCCGCCCCTTCTTCAACCCCGACAAAACCCCGGTGGTCGCCCCCAAAGTGCTCACCTTGGAAGAACGCAACTCCGCCCGCCCCTGAAACAGGGCCCAATTAACCTCTCTTAAGCAAATTTAACCAAAAACCGCCCCGCCCAAAGCGCGACAACCGACAAGACAAGCCAATCTCCCCCAAGCCCGCCCGGAATCAGACAGATTGCCCCGCGCCCTCTCGCGCTTCCCGCAACTCGCCCCCAGGCAATCCCCCCAAAACGCGGCCGGTTTTGTACCGATTGCCCCGTTGCGCAAACCGCGAACGCTCCATTACCCCCACCGAACGCTGCCTTAAAATCGCAAAACCCCGCCCCCGTTTCTCTGGGCCACAAATATCCCGGGGTGAATTGGCCGCAGGCCAAGAGGGGCAGCGCCCCTTCCCTCTTCCCCTTTTGCATTGCTTGGCGTAAAGAGCGCCCGACGCCAGCTGCCAAAGAACAGGGGATCCCCATGCAAGAACCGGCCATCACCCAAGAGCTGATTGAATCCCACGGGATCAACGCCGAAGAATATGACCGCATTCTTGAGATCATGGGCCGTGAACCCACCTTCACCGAGCTGGGTATTTTCAGCGCCATGTGGAACGAACATTGTTCCTATAAGTCCTCGAAAATCCACCTGAAAAAGCTTCCCGTCGATGGTCCGCAAGTCATCTGCGGCCCCGGTGAAAATGCCGGTGTGGTCGATATTGGCGACGGTCAGGCCGTGGTCTTCAAAATGGAAAGCCACAACCACCCCTCCTATATCGAACCCTATCAGGGCGCGGCCACCGGGGTTGGGGGAATCCTGCGCGATGTCTTTACCATGGGTGCGCGCCCCATCGCGGCAATGAACGCACTCTCCTTTGGTGAAAAAGACCACCCGAAAACCCGCCAGCTGGTGCATGGCGTGGTCGAAGGTGTCGGCGGCTACGGCAACGCTTTCGGCGTCCCAACAGTCGGCGGCGAAACCCGCTTCCACCCCGCCTATAACGGCAACTGCCTGGTCAACGCCTTCGCCGCGGGCCTCGCGGATGCTGACAAGATCTTCTACTCCGCCGCCTCCGGTGTCGGTCGCCCGGTCGTCTATCTCGGCGCGAAAACCGGCCGTGACGGGGTTGGCGGTGCCACCATGGCCTCAGCCGAATTCGATGATTCCATTGAAGAAAAACGCCCCACCGTTCAGGTCGGCGACCCCTTCACCGAAAAACGCCTGATGGAGGCGACGCTGGAATTGATGAAGACCGGCGCGGTCATCTCGATCCAGGATATGGGCGCGGCGGGCCTGACCTGCTCGGCTGTTGAGATGGGCGACAAAGGCGAGCTTGGCGTGCGTCTTGATCTCGAAAACGTGCCCCAGCGCGAAGAGAACATGACCGCCTATGAGATGATGCTGTCGGAATCTCAGGAACGCATGTTGATGGTGCTGGATCCAACCAAAGAAGATGCCGCCCGCGCTGTCTTTGAAAAATGGGATCTGGATTTCGCCATTGTCGGCGAAACCATCGCCGAAGACCGCTTCCTCATCATGCATAATGGCGAAGTCAAAGCCGATATGCCGCTGTCGAAACTCAGCTCCACCGCCCCGGAATATGATCGCCCCTGGGTGCCAACCCCCGCCGCCGCCCCGCTTGAGGATGTGCCGCAAGTCGACGGGATCGACGCGCTCAAGGCGCTGATTGGCTCTACCAATTACAGCTCGCGCGAATGGGTCTATGAACAATATGACAGCCAGGTCATGGCCGACACCCTGCGTGTGCCCGGTTACGGAGCCGGCGTGATCCGCGTGCATGGCACCGATAAGAAACTGGCCTTCACCAGCGACGTAACCCCCCGTTATGTCAAGGCAAACCCGGTTGAGGGTGGCAAACAGGCCGTCGCCGAAGCCTTCCGCAATCTCTGCGCCACCGGGGCCAAGCCGCTGGCCACCACCGACAACCTGAACTTCGGCAACCCCGAAAAGCCCGAAATCATGGGCCAGTTTGTCGGCGCATTGGACGGGATCGGTCAGGCCTGTTTGGCGCTGGACATGCCGATCGTTTCCGGCAATGTCTCGCTCTACAATGAAACTGACGGTCAGGGCATCCTGCCCACACCGACCATTGGGGCCGTGGGCCTGATCGCTGCGGATGAAGAGCCCATTCTCGACTATGCCCGCGAGGGCCATGTCGCCCTGCTGGTCGGCGAAAGCGGCAGCCATCTCGGCCAATCCGCCCTGCTGGCCGAAGTCTTCAACCGCGAAGATGGTGACGCCCCCGCTGTCGATCTGAACGCCGAGCGCCGCAATGGCGACTTTATCCGCGCCCAGCGTGACCTGATCAAATGCTGCTCCGACCTCTCCGATGGCGGCCTCGCGCTGGCCGCCTTTGAAATGGCCGAAGCTTCCGGCGTTGGCGTGCAACTGGACAGCGCGGATACCGCCGAACTCTTTGGCGAAGACCAGGCCCGCTACCTGATCGCCTGCAATTTCGATCAGGCCGAAGCACTGATGCTCGCCGCTGGTCAGGCTGGCGTGCCGCTGAAATCCGTTGGCAAATTCGGCGGTGACACGGTGAAATTCGGCAGCTCCGAGGCCCCTCTGGCCGAACTCAGTTTGATCAGCCGCGAGGCATTCGCAGGCCACTTTGCCTAAGGCACAGCGCTGATGTGACAGGGTCGGCAGCCACTTGGTTCCTCTCCCCGCATAAGGGGAGAGGTCAGGAGAGGGGCTTTCAAATTGGCTCGCATCTCATGCGAGACCGTAAAACAACGCCCCCTTTGGCGGTTGCACAGCGACCATCCCGGCCCCATATTTCACTCATGTTGAAATTCGCGCCAATCCTGCTTGCCCTGATCTATGGCTATGTGATGTTCCGGGTCTCAACCTGGCGCACCGCACGCGAGCTGGATGCCAAATCCACCGAGCTGGCCGATCCGGTGCTGAAACGCCTGACCGATCAAATGGCCGCCGCGCTCGATCTGCCCCGGATCAAGGTGCATATCTATGAGATCGAGCCGGTGAACGGCTTGGCCGCCGCAGATGGGCGGATCTTCATCACCCGTGGGTTTTTCAACAAATACAAAGCTGGCGAGGTCTCTGCCGAAGAGCTGTCATCGGTCATCGCCCATGAGCTTGGCCATGTGGCACTAGGACATTCGCGCCGCCGCATGATCGACTTTTCCGGCCAAAACGCCATGCGCACCGCTTTGGCGATGATCCTCAACCGCTTTATCCCCGGTGTTGGCGGCTGGATCGCCCAGACCGCCATGTCCCTGCTCTCGGCCCGCCTGTCGCGCGCCGATGAATATGAGGCCGATGAATATGCCGCCGCCCTGCTGGTCAAAGCCGGGATCGGAACCGCGCCGCAGAAATCCCTGTTTCACAAGCTCGAAGACCTGACCAAATCACGCGGCGGCACTATTCCGGCCTGGATGATGTCCCATCCCAAAACCAGCGAACGCATTGCGGCGATTGAGAAATTGGAAAGGAAGTGGGATAAGCTGGGGTAATTCCCACCCCACCTGTTAAGAACCCCTAACTCGAAACCAGCTCAAACTCCCCCTCAGCCACATCCTGCCCATTCACCTGCACGGTAATTCCATGGGTGCCGGGATACAGCGTAAAGGTGCTGGCATTGCCTTTCAGAACATGGCGCTTGTTCAAGGTTAGGCTCTTTCCTGCTTTCACCTCAGAAGCCTTGAGTTTGAACACCTTCTCCGAGCCCCCCTTGGACCGCGCAAAGCGCAGCCGGTAATCCACCATGACCGGCAGATCTTCAGCGCAGTCCAGGGTCACGTCAAACGCCACCGCCTCACCAATCACCACCTCGGATGTCGCGATGCTCAGCTTGGCCGAAACCGGCCCGGCGCGATACCCAAGCAAGTCCAACGCCCCGCGCTCCCCGCGTTTGATCGCGGTACGCAGCGCGTGTTTGGTCATCCAGGTCAACTCTTTAGGCTCTTGCAAGCCCGCCTCGCGCCAGGCGGACAGGCGCGCGACCACCTCATCCGGCATCAATTTAGACAGATCATTCATGTGGTTTGAGACCGAGCGCGTCACATAGCGCGTCTGATCCCCATGCAGCCGGTCCAGAAAGCGGAGCGGCACATCCGGGGCCAGGGTGATATTGCGCGCCCAGGGCAGTTTCGGGCGCGTGCCCTCGGATACCAGGCGGCGCACATGGTAATTCTCATCCCCGCACCACTCATCCAGCCGTGCCAAAGTTTCCTCGGGCCAGCGGTTTATGAACGGGCGGATATAGAACTCCATCGAAAAGCGTTTGGTCGCGTCATAGAGCAGTTCCAACGCCAGATCGCGATGCTCTTCCACCCCGTGTCGCACCGCCAAAATCCCCGGAACCGCATGGATAAAGCGGCCAAAATCGTCATCTCGCAAACTCGGATCAAGCTCGGGCGGCATGGCAGCGCGCAAGGCCTCGACCATGGCCGGAAAACCGGCAGGCAGGCGCTTTTCCACGCAGGTCGCGATCCAATCGAGCCGCTCCAACAGGCCCAAACCGTCAAAGCCAGATAGGACCTCACGGGCAAAGACCTCGGCCTCGAACCCTGGCAAGACACTGTATTCCCGCGCCAAATCACCAATCGAGCCTTCGTTAAACAACTGATCCGCCAGCGAAAACCCAGCGCCTCCGCCCTGCCCATCCGGTCCACGTGCCATATCTGCCTTATCCTCAATTCTGGATGCCCCAAATTCCATCCATGGAATTTGCAAATTCCGTCGACGGAATTTGGGGCTCTCGGTTATAGGGTCGCGTTGGTCGCGCCGCCATCCAGCAGGATGTTCTGACCCACAATGAACCCCGCCTGTTGCGAACAGAGAAAGGCGCACATGGCCCCAAATTCCTGCCGCGTGCCATAGCGCCGCGCCGGAATGGTTGCCGCGCGCTGCTCTGCCGCCTCCTCAACGGAAATTCCCTGCGCGGCTGCGACGCCGCCGTCCAAAGACACGGCGCGATCGGTGGCGTGAATGCCCGGCAGCAGGTTGTTCACAATCACCCCATCCGGGGCGACCTGCCGCGCGGTGCCAGCCACATAGCCGGTCAACCCGGTGCGCGCCGCATTGGACAGGCCCAGTTGCGGGATCGGCGCCTTGACTGATTGCGAGGTGATATTGACCACCCGTCCCCAGCCCTTGGCGGCCATTTTCGGCATCAGCTCGGTCATCAGAGCAATCGGCGTCAGCATATTGGCGTCCAGCGCGGCAACAAATTCATCCCGCCCCCAGTCAGACCACAACCCCGGAGGCGGCCCGCCGGCATTGGTCACCAGAATGTCCACATCCCCGGCCACTTCAAGCACCTTGGCGCGCCCCTCGGGCGAGACGATATCAGCGGCCACGGTGGTCACAGCCACGCCATAAGTGTCGCGGATCTCTTGCGCGGTCGCCTCAAGCGCCTCAGCCCCGCGCGCATTCATCACAAGTTCAACACCGGCCTCGGCCAGCGCTTCGGCGCAACCGCGCCCCAAACCCTTGGAGGACGCACATACCAATGCGCGTTTCCCAGCAATCCCCAAATCCATGATCTCTCCTGTTCATTTGCCCCCGACGGGCCCCCATCTGCACCAGCCGACAAAAGGCCGGATCACGGGCTATTTGATGCCACAATCATATATCATACAATGGGCTAAGCATTACCATCCGGGAATCGCCTGTACCGTTTCTAACCCGGGTTCCTGCCAAGAGGTGTCATGAGTATCCATTCGTCCAACCGATCCACCCAAACCCTGCATGTTTATCGTGCAGACCTGATCCGTGTGATCAACGGGGCCAATCTTGGCGACTCTCTGTCCTTTGCGGATGAGCTGATGCCGGACGATGTCTATCGCCTCTCTCCTCTGGCTGCGACGACCAAGCTGCGGGTTGTGACCGCAGGCAATCCCCCCTTCAAGCTGGCAGCGGATTCCGATCTGGGTCAGGAGGGCGCGGATCTACATCTGGATTGCTGCGTGACCTTCATGTCCAGCAAGGGCGAGACCATCGAATGCCTGATCCTGGTAGAGACCGACAGCGACGGCAATGTCGCCCGCGTCTACAGCCTGCCGCTTGGCGCAATGACACCCAATGCCGAATATGTGCTCGTGGGTGTTGATACCGACACCGCCCTGCAACGCTTTGCCCAGGTCGCCTGTGTCTCTTTTACCGGCGGCACCATGATCACCATGGCCAATGGCGCGCAACGCCCGATCGAAGAGCTGCAGGTCGGTGACCGTGTGCTCACCCGCGATGACGGCCCGCAAGAAATCCGCTGGCTCGGCCATCACACCGCCCGCGCCGTTGGGGCCTTTGCGCCGATCCTGATCCGAGAAGGCACGCTGAACAATATCCGCGACCTGCTGGTCAGCCCGGATCACCGGCTGTTCATTTATCAACGCAATGATGAAATTGGCGCTGGCCGGTCCGAGATCCTGGTGCGCGCCCGCCATCTCGTGAATGACAAGTCCGTCCTGCCCGTCACCGGCGGGTTCATCGATTATTACCAGATGCTGTTTGACAGCCATCAGATCATCTATGCCGAGGGCATCGCCGCCGAAAGCATGTTGGTCGACACCCGCACCCAAGCCGCCCTGCCCGAGGACCTGGATGAAAAGCTGGGCGATCTGATCCCCGGTCACCGCCGCTCGGGCTTTGGCGAACTGGAAGTGCAGGAAACCCTGCTCACCCGCCCGGATGCGGCGGATCTGTTGCGCAAGTCCTCAACAGGATAAAGGCCGCGCCAAAGCGCGACCTTTCTTTTCTTTCAACTCCCGCAATTACTGCGCGCGATCCGGAATGATCCAGGCAAAATCCGATCGGGTCACGCCTTTGAAACAGGCATCATCCGGCGTCAAAGCCGCCAGAAGGTCCGGGCAATTGGGGTTGGAATAGCCCGTCTTCACCGGCGCATCCTTGGGTGTGTACCCGGCGCGCACATGGCAATTGCGGCAATTGGTGCGGATCGGGTGGATCACCCCTTCGATATACGGGTTCACCGCAATCGGCAGCTCGCCATCGGGGCCGGGTTTATAGGCATTGGCCTCGGTCAGCAGGTAGTGCCGCCATGGCCCCTCGGCCTCCATATCTGGACGATTCCAGGCATAGGGGCCTTCATCCGGACGCGCCGACCACCAAAAGCTTTGCAAGGTCCAGGTCGGCACCTCTTTGGTAAAGATGTGCAAGGCCACCTCGACCAGATAATCCCCCGGCTCAAATGGTTCGTTATAGAGCCAATAGCTCGCCTGCGAGATGATCGCCTTATCGGCATCGGTAAAGATAGCCCAATCCTCTTCGGTCACCTGATGGTGATAGAAGCGATCCAACCCCACCACCTGCGCCGTGGCCCGGCGGGTTTCCATCGGAGTTTTGTCATGGTTTTGAATGCCATAGAGGTAATCAATATCGACCCATTCGCCGATGCGATCAGCGCTGGGATCAATGGCAACCACCGTGCCCCAATTCTCATAGCCAACATAGCCATTGAACATCGGCGAATAGTTGTTGTCCCACCAGGGCAGCGCCGTCAGCCCATCGCGTTTCACCGGCCAATACATATGTTTGGTCGAGATATAGCGGTCTGTCAGATCAATGCTGAGACCATCCTCAAACAGCGCCTGCAACACGTCCTTTTTATACAGCTCCTCTTCGCGGATCTGGCCAAACCCTTCTGGCGACAGGGATTCCGCCGCGATCATGATGTCGCCATTATTGACGAAAAAGGCCCCATCCTTGACCGAGCCATCGTCAGAAATCGCGCCGGGATACATGTCTTTGACCGCTTGCGGCACCGGATAGTTCGGCCCATCAGTGTTGACCGGAATATCTGCCCCGCCCTCTTTGACCTTGCGGATCTGCTGGATTTGCGGCGAGACGCGGATCGACACCACGCGCTCGCTGTGCTGACCATCCTTGGCAAAGGCCTGAGCCGAGGTCGGCCAGCTGAACCAGATCGGCCAAGAGTTTCTGTCTTCGGGATAAAGCGGCTGGTTGATCCCGGCAAAGAGCCGCCAGGCATGTTCGCGCGAGGGGCGCATATCGCCCTGTTCAATGCTCTCCCAGAGCTTTTCATTCTCCTGGAAATAGCCAAAGCGCTCCGGGATCGGCTGATAATCAGGCCGCCCCTCCTGCGCGAAAACCGGCGCGGCACATAACAGGCCCAACCCGGTCAGACATCCGGCTGTGCGTATTCTTGGCATGGAATCCTCCAATCAATAGGCGAGATAAAGCGTACACTTTCGACCCTAAGGAGATTCGCGCAAATCACATACACCTTTTCTTTCAGCGCACCCCCACTTGACGCCAACCCGCACCCATGTTGCCTTTGGTACCCGAGCGGTACGAGGACAAAATGGCAAACCCCCAGCATGTTGAATGGTTGAAAGAAGGTGTTGAAGCCTGGAACGCCCGGCGTAGATCACACCCCTTTTCAATCGACTTGTCCCATGCACGTTTGGTTCCAAAAGGTGACTTAGAAGCTTTGGATTGCAAGCGCATAGACTTTGAAGGAGCGGATCTTAGGGGCGCTCAGATCTTTGGAGTAAGCTTTGAGTATGCAAACCTGAAACGTGCTAGTCTTGTCGAAACAGTCATAGACCAATGCGTCTTGGATCATGCCAAATGTGATCAAGCCTTTTTGGAAGCTTCAACGCTTGACCATTGCAGTTTAAAACATGCCTCCTTTTTTCGCGCCGTATTTCAACGAGTCGAAGTCATCAACTGCGATTTCACATCCTGCGACCTGCGTGGTGTCGATTTTGGAAAGGCAAAGCTTGCCTCTGCCAATTTTCAAAGCGCAGACTTTCGTACAAATGTTAATTATGTTTCTCAAACTAGCCAACACAGCCATTCGGAGTTTACAAATCTCTCGAAAGCAGAAGGTTTAACCCAAGAGCAAATCGAAGTGGCCCTTGGTGATCAAGGCACGAGGTTGCCCAAAGGCTTGGATAAGCCAAGCCACTGGCCAGACCTGCTTTCCGATCTTGGATCAGGGGCAGCCTTGTTTCGCCACATTACGCGTTTGATGGAAAATCGCCCGCACTCAGCTGCGAGCGCACTCGACTTAGCCCAACGCATCGAATTCACGGTTACCCTCTACCATAACGCGCTCACGAAAAATCAAACCGAAGAAGGCGAAGCACTCTTTGCCATCGCGCAGTCATTTCGCAGCTTCTCTCACAGCTTGCAGACAGCGGGTGATCAAGCGAGCGATGCCGAAGCTCTGGTCGCCGTTCTGCAGGCAAGGATCGCCGAACAAAACAAGCAGATCTCGATCCTTAGCCAGACCCTAAAGTCCCAACCAAACAGCCGCTCACAAATCATGGTCGCAGCTTTGGGGGCGGCAGGTGGCACAGCAATCACAACCGCAGCCAGTTTCCTTCTGGGCCCGGAAGGAACCCTTATTGCGGACGGGCTTTGGAACGCCTTGACCGGATGGGGGGCGTCATCCTCGCCTCCAGTACAACTGCCGGATAAGGATACACTACCTTGGATCGGCGCAACCTGAATTTTGAAAACAAACAAAATTCAATAATCGCTAAGAAAGTCAGCTCCCAGATTGCCCCCGCCCCCGTTTCGCGCTAACCCACCCTCATGTTGGATACCGCTTCAAATCGCCCCGAATTGCCGCCCGAGATTGCGCGGCGTCGCACCTTTGCGATCATCAGTCACCCGGATGCGGGTAAGACCACGCTGACGGAAAAGTTCCTGCTTTATGGCGGTGCGATCCAGATGGCGGGGCAAGTGCGGGCCAAGGGTGAGGCGCGGCGTACACGCTCGGACTTTATGCAGATGGAAAAGGATCGCGGCATCTCGGTTTCCGCCTCGGCTATGTCCTTTGATTTTGCCAGCGGTGACAACAACTTCCGCTTTAACTTGGTCGATACGCCCGGTCACAGCGATTTTTCTGAAGACACCTATCGCACCCTGACGGCGGTGGATGCAGCCGTCATGGTGATTGACGGCGCGAAAGGGGTTGAAAGCCAGACCCGCAAGCTGTTTGAGGTCTGCCGATTGCGCGACCTGCCGATCCTGACCTTTTGTAACAAGATGGACCGCGAGGCGCGGGATACCTTCGAGATCATCGACGAGATCCAGGAAAACCTCGCCATTGACGTGACCCCGGCAAGCTGGCCGATTGGCATGGGCCGGGATTTCCTTGGCTGTTATGACATGCTCAATGACCGGCTCGAATTGATGGATCGCGCCGACCGCAACGTGGTGGCCGAAAGCATCTCGATCAACGGTCTCGACGATCCCGAGCTGGAAAAACACATCCCCGAAGCCATGCTGGAACAGCTGCGCGAAGAGGTAGAGATGGCGCGGGAATTGCTGCCCAAGCTTGATCCGCAAAGCGTGCTAGAGGGGCATATGACCCCGATCTGGTTTGGTTCTGCGATCAACTCTTTCGGAGTGCGCGAGTTGATGGATGGCATCGGCACCTATGGCCCGGAACCGCAGGTGCAAAGCGCCTCGCCCCGTGCCGTGGCCCCCGAAGAAAAGAAAGTCGCCGGGTTCGTGTTCAAGGTGCAGGCCAACATGGACCCAAAACACCGCGACCGCGTCGCCTTTGTCCGCCTCGCCTCGGGGCATTTCAAACGCGGCATGAAGCTGACCCATGTGCGCACCAAGAAGCCGATGGCGATCTCCAACCCGGTGCTGTTTCTGGCCGCTGACCGCGAATTGGCCGAGGAGGCCTGGGCCGGCGACATCATCGGTATCCCCAACCACGGCCAGCTGCGCATCGGCGATACGCTGACCGAGGGCGAGGCGATCAAGGTCACGGGAATCCCGAGCTTTGCCCCGGAATTGCTGCAAGGGGTGCGTGCGGGGGATCCGCTCAAGGCGAAACATCTGGAAAAGGCGCTGATGCAATTTGCCGAAGAAGGCGCGGCCAAGGTGTTTAAGCCGATGATCGGTTCGGGCTTTATCGTCGGGGTTGTGGGCGCGCTGCAATTCGAAGTGCTCGGCAGCCGGATCGAGATGGAATACGGGCTGCCCGTACGCTTTGATGCTTCACAATTCACCAGCGCCCGCTGGGTGCATGGCGAACAGGACGCAGTGGACAAATTCGTCAACGCCAACAAGCAGCATATCAGCTACGACAATGACGGCGACGTGGTCTATCTGACCCGCCTGCAATGGGATATCGACCGGATTGAGCGGGACTATCCCGATGTGACCCTGAGCGCGACGAAGGAAATGATGGTCTAACCCAAAAGCTCCGCCTTTTGGGTTAGGGTGGCAAGGCAGTCTTTTGCTCGCAAAAGAGCTGCAGCCACTCAGCGAAGCCCTTGCCGCGAACGTAGTAAAACCCCAGCCCGAACGCTCCGGAAACAGGGTCGCTCACGCCCATCTCCCTTCCCCCTGGGCCGGGGGAAGGCCAGGTAGGGGGCCGCTGCCAAGCCTTGGGCTCGGCCCAAGACCGTTTAACAACGCCTCACAACATCGCCATCAGCCGCGCCTTTTCCCCCGCATCGTCAGGCCGTGAGATCGCCAGCGCCAAATCTTCGAGCGATTGGATCGAATGACCGGCGCGGAAGCTGTCCACGAGGGGCAGCATGGTGCGGATGCCGCTGGCTTTGGGGGCGAATTCATCCCAGCGCAGCAGCGGGTTCAGCCAGATCAACCGGCGCGAGGAAAGCTGCAGCCGTTGCATTTCATGCGCCAGCGCCGCCGGTTCGCCACGATCCAAGCCGTCGGTGATCAGCAAGACAACCGCCCCCTGCCCCATCACTCGGCGCGACCAGTCCCGGTTAAAGGCGTGCAGGCTGTCGCCAATCCTTGTGCCACCTTCCCAATCCTGCGCCTCCGCCCCGGCCGCTTTCAGCGCCGCATCCGCATCGCGGGTCGCCAGATGGCGGGTGATATTTGTCAGTTGCGTGCCAAAGGTAAAGGCATGCACCTTGGCCCAGCCCGCGCCTTTTTCATTGGCCACCGCATGCAGGAAATGCAGCACCATGCGGCTATATTGGCTCATCGAGCCGGAAATATCGCAGAGAACGACCAAATTGGGCCAGCGCAGGCGCGGCTTGGCGCGGGCGATGTCGTGAAACTCGCCCCCCTGGCGCAAAGCGTTGCGCATGGTCTTGCGGTAATCCGTGCGCTTGCCCGACGGGGCCGCGACCGAGCGGCGCGAAGCAAAAGGTTTCACCGGCAGGGTGAGCCGCGCCAACATGCGTTTGGCCTGCGCAACTTCCTCAGTCGACATCTGTTCGAAATCCAGAGTTTTCAGCCGTTCCTCATGGCTGATGGTCATGGACGCGTCGACTTCGACCTGGGTGCCTTCTTCTTCCTGTTCGGCCTCGGGGACCTCGGGCATTTCATCGCCCAACAGCGCCTGGGCCGCGCGTTTCTCGCCTGATTGGGCGAGCTTTTCCTCCTGCACGCCCCGAATGGCGGGCAGCATCATCGACATCATATGTTCAAGGTAGCGCGGGTCGCGCCAATAGAGGCGAAATATCTGCGCAAAGATCACCCGATGCTCGGGGCGGTTCACGAAACAGGCATGCAACGCCCAGTAGAAATCCATCCGATCGGTGAAACCGGCCGCCTCAACCGCGCGGATCGCATCAATCACCCGCCCGGGGCCCACAGGCAGGCCCGCCCGGCGCAACGCGCGTGCGAAATGGATGATGTTTTGCGCCAGTCGCGGGTTGTCCGGCAATTCAAGAGGGATGTATTCCGCCATCACCCATCATGGGGGCGCTGCCCCCATACCCCCGGAGTATTTTGACCAAGAAGAAGCATCAGGCCGGTTCGAGAGAGGCGCTGGCCTCGTCCAGAAGACGTTTGGCTTCGGAGCCCTGGATCTTGGCGATATCGTCTTGGTATTTCAGGATCGCGCCCAGCGTGTCGCTGATCACCTCGGGGGACAGGTCGATCACATCCAGAGCCAGCAGGCATTTCGCCCAATCAATGGTCTCGGCAACGCCGGGTTTCTTGAACAGGTCCTCAGTGCGCAGGGCCTGGACAAAGCTGACGATCTGGTGCGACAGGGCTTCGGCGACTTCGGGGGCGCGGGCATTGAGGATCTCGACCTCGCGCTCGAAATCCGGGTAATCGACCCAGTGATAGAGGCAGCGGCGTTTCAACGCATCATGCACTTCGCGCGTGCGGTTACTGGTCAGGATCACCACGGGTGGTTCGGGGGCCTTGATCGTGCCGATCTCGGGGATGGTGACCTGAAAGTCCGACAAGGCTTCGAGCAGGAAGGCCTCAAACGGTTCATCGGTGCGGTCCAGCTCATCGATCAACAGGATCGGCGCGCCGTTTTCATCCGGGCGCATCGCCTCGAGCAGCGGGCGTTCGATCAGGAAATCCTTGGAAAACAATTCGGTCTGCAAAGCTGTGCGGTCCGCGCCGCCCTGCGCCTCGGCAGTGCGAATGGCGATCATTTGCGCGGGAAAGTTCCATTCATAAACCGCCGAAGAGGCATCCAGCCCTTCGTAACATTGCAACCGGATCAACCGCCGCCCGAGCATCAGTGCCAGGGCCTTGGCGATCTCGGTCTTGCCCACCCCGGCCTCACCCTCAAGGAACAAGGGCCGTCCAAGGCGCAAGGAAAGGAACACAACCGTGGCGAGCGCGCGCCCGCAGACATAGCCGGTGTCGGCCAATTGGCTTTGCACCTCATCGATAGACGCTGGAATTGTCATGAAAATCCTCCCTCACCCAACGAGGGATTGCCCATGCGGCACCAAGGGTCAATAGCGCCAAAGTCGCAATGGTACGTCAATTCGCGGGCTTTGCTTGACGCATGGACTCTGGAATGCGATGATTCGGTTAACAAAAACGGGGACAACCCCGGCAAGGTGGCGGAAGAGCAGACATGCCAGACAGCAACGCGCGGGCCCGGGGCCTGATCGCGCATAATGGGACAGGCCTGGCACAGGTGGCAGGCCGATGGATCGTAACCTCTGATTTGCGAGGATGCGCTATGCTTGCGCCATACGGCAGCTCGCGCGTCGCAAAAGGGGGCGTTCCATGCGCATAACCGCAGTCACTTGCGTCAAGAATGAAGGCCCGTTCCTGTTGGAATGGATCGCCTTTAATCGTCTGCTCGGCGTGACCGATTTTCTATTCTATTCTAATGATTGCACCGATGGCACCGATGTGCTGCTTGATGCTTTGGCGGACCAAGGTGGCGTTGTACATCTGCCCAACCCGGCCAAAGGGCGCAATTACCAGATGGAGGCGCTGAAAAACGCCGCCAAGCAGGATGTGGTCAAACAGGCCGATTGGGTCTGGGTGGCGGATGTGGATGAGTTTCTCAATATTCATGTCGGCGATCACACCATCCCCGCGCTGATCAAGGCCTGCGGCAATCCTCAGACCATTTCGGTGACTTTCCAGTTCTTTGCCAATGGTGGCGTTGAGGGGTTCGAGGATCGCCCCGTGATCGAACAATTCACCCGCAGCCATAATCCTGACCTCTGGTGTGGTGAAACCGCGATTGAGGTCAAATCCCTCGTGCGCAAGGATTTTCCGCTGCAATATTACGGCGCGCATCGGCCGTTTTTCAAAGACAAGCTGGCCAAGGAAAAACGCCCCAGTTGGACAGACGGGGCTGGTCGCCCGGTGCAGCACAAATTCCTTGTGGCCGCCAATCCGCGCCGTATCCGCAAATTCCCCGCCAACGGCGCGCGCGCATTTGCGACGCTGAACCATTATGCCTTGCGTTCGCTTGACAGCTATCTGGTCAAGAATGACCGCGGGGATGTGAACCGTGAAAACCGCAATTTCGACGACACCTATTGGAAAGAGCGCAATGATGGCTCTTACGAGGATCGCTCGATCCTGCGCTATCTGCCCGATCTGACTGCCGCCATGGACGCGTTTCGCGCTGATCCGGTGATCGGGCCACTGCATGAGGACTGCGTGCGACTGCATCGTGAAAAACGCGATCAGTTGATGGCGGATCAGACCTATGCCGGGCTTTATGGTCATCTGCGCGAATTGCCCCCCTACCCGCCCGGCGAATATGAGCTGATGCTTGAGCTTGGGCTGGAGCCAGAGCCAATGCCAGAACCGGAATTGGCATCATGAGAGGGGTGAAATGCGTCAATCTTGGTCTGCCCAAGACCGGCACCACCACCCTGGCCTTTGCCCTGGAAAAGGCGGGCTGGCGGGTGGCCGATCATAAGGTGCGCCGCATCCATACCCGCGATCCGGGGCTTGGCGGCACCTTTGTCGGTCGCCAGCTTTATAATGGTTATTTCGAGGGTGATCCGTTCAAATATGTCGATCTTTATGATGCGCTGTCCGAAATCAGCGTGCTCAAGGGTGACACCTCGCTTTGGCCACAATGTGATTATGCCATGATCAAGGCCATGCGCCTGGCCCGCCCCGATATGCTGTTTGTCGCCACCTGGCGCCCGGCCGAGGAAACCTCGGACAGTATGCGGCGCTGGAACAACCTTGGCAGTGATCGTCTGCCCGCCGGGGCCATTCCGGGCCTGCCGCTGGGCTATGGAGCCTCTGACAGTGAACGTATCCAATGGATCAACGGCCATTACGACATGCTGAATGACATCTTTGGTGATGACCCGCGCTATCTGCGCCTGGATGTCGGGGCCGAAAACGCGCGCGCGCAACTCGCGGCCCATGTGGGGCGCAAACTGCCATGGTGGGGCAAGATGAATGTGAATAGTGGCGGGGATACCGCCTCCAAAGGGGCGGCGTGATGCGGATCTATGTTCATATCGGCCCGGATGGGGCCAGCAGTGATCGGCTGCAACGGGTGCTGGACAGCAAACGTGAACAGATGCTGGGCAAAGGGGTTCTCTATGCCCGCACGCCGGGCGCGCGCAATCATACGCGCCTGTTCATGGCCGTCACCGACCCGGAAAATGTCGACAGCCTGCGCTACAATCGCGGCTATATTTCCGCCGAAAAACAACAGGTTCTGCGCGAAGACGTGGCGCGCAAGCTCAAGGATGAGGTTGACCGGCACAATCCCCACACGCTGATCCTGTCTTCGCATCAGATCGGGGCTTCGCTGTGCAGCCAGTCCGAATTGCAACGCCTGCGCGCAATCCTGCTGCCGCTCTCAAATGACATCCGCATTGTTTCGCATATCGACGATCCGGCGCGCATGTTGGTGCGGCGCTATGCGGCGCAACTGATCGAGGGGCGCGCACATTCCCTGCAACGCGAGCTTGATTGCCTGTCCGAGCCGGATTTCTGGCAGGCCGCGATGGACACCCGCCCCGATCCTGACCCGCAAGCGGGCCAGTTTGGCGAGGTGCAAGGTGCCTGTTTCTGGCTCGACTTCAAACGCTTGCAAAGCTTTTGGGAAGAGGGGTTTGGCCCCGGTTCCTTTAGCTATCGCAATGTGAACCTGCCGCTCTTCTATTCCAACGCCGCCACCGAAGAGGTCCGCGAAGCCTTTGGCATCCAAGACACCATTGGCAAGGTCATCCCCGAAGACCTCCCCACCGCGCCCGCCGCCGCCTGGCTCAGCCGCTCGCGCCGGTTCAATGACGCGGTGCTGCGGCTTTTGGCAAAAAAGGATGTGATCCTGCCCCGCCAGCTTTGGCGCAAATTCCTGGTTGAGATCAAAGTACCGGGTGATCCCATCGCGCCCGGCAGCCTGCATGCGCTTTCCAGCCGCTTTGCCGATGATATCGACAATCTCTGTTTCCGCCATGACGGGCTGGACGCAGACTTGCTCGCCCCCGATGAAAGCTTACCTGACTGGTCCGAGGCCGATCCGACCCGCGGCTTTCGCGCCACGCAATACCTGCTGGCCTTCCGCTGGCGCATCAACCAAGCGACCAAGGAGGAGCTGGCCAATAAGGCCGCTGATCTGGCCAAACTGAACGGCAACGCCCCTGCCCCCGCACCGGAAGAGACCGCCGAGGCCAGCAGCATCGAGGCCCGGCTATCCCCAACCGCGCGCCGGGTCATGCCCCCCTTGGCCAAACAGAATTTCGAGAAACTACAATCCTCGGTCTTTGCCCCGCATAACCGACTGGGCCGCGTCAACGAAGAGGAGCTGGCAGGCCCCTATGACGCGATCACCCCGCGCAAATTGCCCAAGAAATCCAGCGGCAATGTCATTGTCGGCTGCATGAAGAACGAAGCCCCCTATATCATCGAATGGGTCGCCTATCACCGCGCCATCGGCTTTGATAACTTCTTGATCTACACCAATGATTGCAGCGACGGCACCTCTGAAATCCTGGACCGGTTGCAAGAGATGGGCGTGCTCCAGCATCGCAATAACGACAATTGGGGCGGCAACTCTCCGCAGCAATTTGCGCTCGACAACTCGCTCAAAGAGCCGGTGATCATGAATGCCGAATGGATCGCCCATGTCGATGTGGACGAATTCATCAATATCCGCTGTGGCAATGGCACGCTTTCTGACCTGTTCGAACGGGTGCCCGACGCCACCAATATCGCCATGACCTGGCGGCTCTTTGGGCATAACGGCGTCACCCATCTGAACGACAAGTTCGTGATCGAGCAATTCGACACCTGCGCACCGAAATACTGCCCGAAACCGCATACGGTCTGGGGCTTTAAGACGATGTTCAAGAATATCGGGGCCTATGCCAAGATCTCCTGTCACCGGCCTAACAAGCTGCATGAGAAATTTGAAAACAAGGTCAAATGGGTGAATGGCTCGGGTCAGGACATGACGTCAGAGGCGATCAAAAACGGCTGGCGCAATTCCAAGAAAAGCATTGGCTATGATCTGGTCCAGCTCAACCATTATGCCCTGCGCAGCGCCGAAAGTTACCTGATCAAACGTCAACGCGGGCGGGCGCTGCATGTGGATCGCTCCATCGGGCTCAACTACTGGATCCGCATGGATTGGTCGGTGCATCGCGACCTGACCATCAAACGCAACATCCCGCGCCTTCGCGAGGAGTATGATCGGCTGATGGCAGATGCCGAGCTGGCGAAATGGCACCAAACCGGGCTGGACTGGCACCGCGCCAAGGCGATTGAGCTGCACGGCATGCCTGAATTCGAAGACCTGTATCAACAGGCGCTGAAACTGGATCTGACAGAGACTGAACGCGTGGCCTATGCGCTCGCTCTTGATATGGAGAACTGACATGGATGGCGCAACACCTGTGACCGAGACCGACGGTACCGACTCCCCGGCGCGCAAGCCCTTTATCCGCTCGCGCGGGCTCAAGATCCCCAAACATCCGCAACTGACCACAGGTCGGGTGCGCGGTGCCTTGCGCGAAGGCACCTATGAGCGCAAGGAATGCGACGCCGTGATGCGCGTGGTGCGCGAAGGCGACCGGGTTTTGGAACTGGGCGGCGGGCTTGGCTATATGTCCACCCTGCTGAGCGTAAAGAAAAAGGTCGAGAAAGTCGTAACTTACGAGGCGAACCCAACCCTGATCCCCTATATCCAATCGGTGCACGCCGCCAATGAGGTCACCAATGTCGACCTGCGCAACGCGCTCCTCTCGCCCGAGGATGGCGACCCGGTCGAATTCTACATCCGCAAGAACTTTCTCGGCTCATCGATGGATTTTGACGCCGATCCTGACAGTGTCACAGACATCGTCGAAATTGAAAAACACGCCATCACCCCGGTGCTGGACGATCTGAAACCCAATGTACTGGTCTGCGATATCGAAGGGGCCGAGGCGATGCTTCTGCCTTCCGCCGATTGGTCGGGCCTGCGCGTCGCGATCATCGAATTGCACCCGCAATGGATTGGCCAGGCGGGCGTTCAGGCGGTGTTTGACGCCATGCACAAGGCCGGATTGACCTATTTCCCCAAAGCCTCCGAGGCCAAGGTTGTGACGTTTCGCAAGGACTGGGCTTGATCTAATAGCAAACGCCCGGCCTCGGGCCGGGCAGCCCCCGACCGCCCCCCCGGGCGGGGGCTATACCCCCACCCGCGGCCGGGGGCCGCCCTTAGCTCTTAATCATGAACATCACCGCCATCCTTTGCGTCAGAAACGAAGCTGCCTTTCTCATCGATTGGCTGGCCCATCATCTGACCTGCGGCGTCACCCATGTGGTGGCGCTCAGCAATGATTGTCAGGATGGCACCGACACCATGCTGGACCATCTGGCTAAAACCGGGCTTGTCACCCATATCCGTAATGATGGCCCCTATGACAAAGGCGGCATTCAATTCACCGGCCTCAAAAAGGCTGACAAGCTGGCCGCCGTCAAACAGGCCGATTGGCTGCTGAGCCTCGACATTGACGAATATGTCAACATCCATACCGGTGCGCGTACCCTGCCCGACCTGATCAACGCCCTGCCCGAGGCGGATGCAATCACCCTGACCTGGCGGCTGTTCGGCAATGCCGGGGTTGCCCGCTATGAGGACAGGCCGCTCACCCAGCAATTCACCCGCGCCGCCCCGGTCAACATGCATTGGCCCTGGCGCGCCGCCATGTTCAAAACGCTTTATAAAAACAACGGCATCTATCGAAAGCTTGGCGTGCATCGCCCGCGTAATCCCGATCCGGACCGCGTCGACACGGCCCGCTGGTTTGATGGTGAAGGGCGCGAATTGGACGCGCAATTCCGCAATCGCCGCATTTTTTCCAACTATGGCCGCTCCAATTACAAGCTCGCCCAGCTCAACCACTACCCGCTTGGCGCGATGGAAAGCTATGTGCTCAAGGCGGATCGTGGCCGCGCCGTGCATTCCGATCACGTGCTGGGCATGGATTACTGGGTTGAACGCAATTGGTGTGACGAAGAGGATGTCTCGATCCTCGCCCTGCCCGGCGTGGCCGAGAAAAAGGCCGAGCTTATGGCCGACAAGACGCTGGCTGATCTGCACGCACAGGCGGTCACCTGGCGGCAAAACCGTTTCGAAGAGCTGCTGGAACAGGAACCCTATCGCGCCCTTTTTGGCCGTCTGCTCATGTCGCGCCCGGCCCGCGCCATCGCCCCCGAAGCCGCGCGTTTTCTGGCCAGCCATGCCATCCGGGCCAAGGGCAAAAACGGCGACAAACAGGCGTAGCTTGCGCAGAATAACCCCGCCTTAACCACATTTCCGCCCGAAATTCCCGTCAAATTCACCTCAACAAAGACTCAGATTGTCCCTTTCAGGGCAACTGGGCGCATGAGGAAACGGGCATGGCACAGAGTAAGAGCAGCTTTCCACCGGATCTGAGCAAGCTGTCGCGCGGCGAATGGCTGATGCAGTTGCGCGACATCGGCAATAACAAAGGCTTTTCCGAGCCTTTGGGCAAACACCACGCTGGGATCTTTGTCGAAGATGGCGACACATTGCTGGTCTCCTTTGAATCCATGGCCGGAATCGAAGCCCTGTCCTCAACCCGCACGCCCATCGGCTTTGACATGGTGCGCAGCCATGGCTGGTCGTCGCTGTCGGTGCTGAGCCATGGCGATACCTGGTTTCGCGATGCCCGCGTCTTTGGCTTCTTTGACCAATTGCTCGATGACGGCTTCTTTGACGAATTCGAAAACGTGATCTTTTACGGCGCGGGCCCCTGCGGTTATGCCGCCGCCGCCTATTCCGTCGCCGCGCCGGGCGCGCGCGTGCTGATGTTGCAACCCCAGGCGACGCTGGATCCGCGCGTCACCGAATGGGATGACCGCTTTCCCGAACAGCGCCGCCGCGATTTCACCTCGCGCTATGGCTTTGCGCCTGACATGATCGACGCCGCCCATCATGCGCATGTGCTCTATGATCCTCATGAGCGTATGGACGCAATGCATTCCGCCCTATTCGAGCGTCGCAATGTCTCCCGTCACCGCATGCCCTATATGGGAACCGCCCTGCAAAGCGAGCTGATCGCGATGGATCTGTTGCCCTCGCTGCTGGCCGCCGTGGCCGAAGACCGCCTGGACACGGCCAGCTTTGCGCAAATGCTGCGCGCCCGCCGCAACCACCCGCCCTATCTGCGCCGTTTGCTGGCGCGCCTGGATGCCGAAGAGCGCCCGGAACTGGCCCGCATCCTGTGCCAAAACGTGGTCGCTCGCATGCACGCCCCCCGCTTCCGCCGTCGTCTGGCAGCGCTTGAAGCTGAGGATGACCAGGTCTCGCAATAAAGGCGCGGCTTTCACTGGAAAACCCGGCGCGCCCATGCTAGGCGGCGCGCATGCAACAGATCACGATCCGCCGCCCCGATGACTGGCACCTGCATCTGCGCGATGGCGCAATGCTGGCCGCCGTTGCCCCTGAAACCGCTCGCCATTTTGGCCGCGCCATCATCATGCCCAACCTGATCCCGCCCGTGGTCAAAAGCAGTGATGCCAGCGCCTATCGCGACCGCATTCTGGCCGCCCTGCCCGAGGGCAGCGATTTTCAGCCTTTGATGACGCTCTATCTGACCGAAGACAGCGATCCGGCAGATGTGAAACGCGCCAAGGAAGAAGGCCTGATCCACGCGGTCAAGCTGTATCCGGCCGGCGCGACCACCAATTCCGCCAGCGGCGTGACCAATTTCGACAAGGTGCGCGGCGTGCTGGAAACCATGGCCGAGATCGGCCTGCCGCTTTGTGTGCATGGCGAAGTGGTCGATCATGACGTGGATATCTTTGACCGCGAGGCCGAGTTCATCGACCGCGTGCTGGATCCTTTGCGCCGCTCCACGCCGGGCTTGCGGGTGATCATGGAACATATTACCACCAAAGAGGGCGCGGATTACGCCCGCTCTGGCGGCGATGATCTGGGGGCCACCATCACCACCCACCACCTGGTGATCAATCGCAACGCCATTCTGGTTGGCGGGATCAAACCGCATTATTACTGCCTGCCCGTGGCCAAACGCGAGGAACATCGCCTTGCTCTGCGCGCAGCCGCCATTTCCGGCGATCCGAGCTTTTTCCTTGGCACCGACAGCGCGCCACATCTTGACCATCTCAAGGAAAATGCCTGTGGCTGCGCGGGCTGTTTCACCGCCTCCAACACCATGAGCATTCTGGCCGAAGTCTTTGAGCAAGAGGGCGCGCTGGACAAGCTTGAGGGCTTTACCTCTCTGCATGGGCCGAAATTCTACGGGCTGGAGCCGAATGCCGCCGAGATGACCTTGGTCAAAGGCGATCCGGTCATCTACCCCGATAAGATCGACACGCCCGAGGGCCCTGTGACCGTGTTTGACCCGATGATGCCCCTGCATTGGCGCGTCGCCTGATCTTGGCGGTGACAAAATCCGTCGACGGATTTTGAGAGAGGGGGCGCTGCCCCCTCTGGGCCCAAGGGCCCATTCACCCCCGGGATATTTTCGGCCCAAAGAAGCATGGGCGGGGTTTAAACGCCGCAGGTTTCACGCTAAAGCGGCCTGAAAACAGGAGTGCTGCTGCCATGATCCCCACATCGTATCCCACCGCCGAAGAAATGGCCCGTCTGACCGCGCGCATGTTGTGGGAGATCGAAGCGGTGCATTTCATGGCGGATGAGCCGTTCAAGCTGGCCTCGGGCTTGCCCAGCCCCGTCTATATCGACTGTCGCAAGCTGATTTCCTTCCCGCGTATCCGCAGCACCTTGATGGATTTCCTGACCGTCACCGTGATGCGCAATGCCGGGTTTGAGGCCTTTGACAATGTCGCCGGTGGCGAAACCGCGGGCATTCCCTTTGGCGCGATGGTGGCTGAGCGTATGGCGCTGCCCATGACCTATGTGCGCAAAAAGCCCAAGGGCTATGGGCGCAATGCCCGCATCGAAGGTTTGATGAAAGAGGGCGAGCGCGTCTTGCTGGTCGAGGACCTGACCACCGATGGCGGCTCCAAGCTCAGCTTTGTCGATGCGATCCGCGAAACCGGCGCGACCTGCGGCCATACGGCGGTGATTTTCTATTACGGCATCTTCCCGGAAACCATCAAAACCCTGGGCGATCACGGGGTCGAGCTGCACCATCTCTGCACCTGGTGGGAAGTGTTGGAAGCGGCCAAGGACATGGGCAATTTCAACCAGCAGACCCTGGATCAGGTCGAAGCCTTTCTCAAGGCGCCCCGCGAGTGGCAAGAAGCCAACGCTTTCTGATCGAAAGCGGAAAGATCTCTCAAAGGCGCGCGCAACTTTGCTGCGCGCCTACCAAATCTTGACAGAACCAGTTAGCAGACGCCAATATCTGCCCAAGGATGAGCTTTGGGGAGCGCTCCACAGCTTATCCCCAGAAACATACAATTTGCCCCGAGGTGTTGGTCTTTGCTACCACACCCGCCAGAGCAGGTGGGGACCGCAATGAACGAAATCACGACCATCAATCCGACCGGTGTCCAGGTCGAGGAAGCGGAGACGATTCCGCATTCCATCGAAGCCGAACAGCAGCTGCTGGGGGCGATCCTGACGGATAATGACGTGTTCGACAAAATCACCGCGATCATCAATGCCAAGCATTTTTATGATCCGGTGCATGCGCGGATTTTCGAGGTCGCAGCGGCGCGGATTTCCAAGAACAACCTCGCTTCCCCAGTGACGCTCAAGGCGTTTATGGAGGATGATGAGGGGCTTAAGGAACTCGGCGGCCCGGCCTATCTGGCGCGCCTTGCCGCCTCTTCCGTGTCCAGCTTTGCAGTGCGCGACTATGCGCAGATGATTTATGATCTCGCCGTGCGCCGCGATCTGATCCGCCTGGGCAAGGATATTTCCACCAAGGCGGCCAAGGTCGATGTCGCCTCGGACCCCAAGGAACAGATCGTCGAGGCCGAGCAGGCCCTTTATAATATGGCCGAGCAGGGCCAGGTCGAAAGCGGTTTCGTGTCATTTCTAAAAGCCGTGACCGACGCGGTGAATGTGGCCAATGCGGCCTATCAACGCGAAGGCGGCCTGGCCGGTATTTCCACCGGATTGATCGATATGGACGGCAAGCTCGGTGGCTTGCACCCCTCGGATTTGCTGATCCTTGCCGGGCGTCCCTCGATGGGAAAAACCTCGCTGGCCACCAACATCGCCTTTAACGTCGCCAAAGCCTATAAGAAGGGCATTCGCCCTGATGGCACCGAGGGCGCGGTGGATGGCGGCGTGGTGGCGTTTTACAGCCTTGAGATGAGCGCCGAACAGCTCGCCAGCCGTATTCTGGCCGAAGCGTCCGAGATTTCGTCGCATAAGATCCGTCAGGGCGACATGGATGAAAGCGAATTCCGCCGCTTTGTCGAGGCGGCCAAATCACTTGAGGCCTGCCCGCTCTTTATCGACGACACCGCCGCCTTGCCGATCTCTCAGGTCGCAGCGCGGGCGCGGCGGTTGAAGCGGACCCATGGTCTGGATCTGCTGATCGTGGACTATTTGCAGCTTTTACGCGGCACCTCGGATAACCGGGTACAGGAAATCGGTGAGATTTCCATGGGTCTAAAGGCCATCGCCAAGGAGTTGAATATCCCGGTAATCGCCCTGTCCCAGCTCTCGCGTCAGGTCGAAAGCCGCGACGACAAACGCCCACAGCTCTCGGATCTGCGGGAATCCGGCTCGATCGAACAGGATGCGGATGTGGTTATGTTCGTGTTCCGTGAGGAATACTACGTGGAACGGGAAAAACCGTCAGAAGATCAGTTGGATAAGATGGCGGAATGGCAGGAGCGCATGGCGCGCCTGCACGCCAAGGCCGAAGTGATCATCGGCAAACAGCGTCACGGCCCCATCGGCACGGTCGAGCTGGCCTTTGAAAGCCAATTCACCCGCTTTGGCAACCTGGTCAAACCCTGGCAAGGCGGCGGCGACGATTATTAAAGCCGCCCCCTTCGCCGCGCGCACCCAAATTCCCGTCCACGGAGTTTGTAGGAGTTCTGACTGTCAAAACCTTCGGCGGTTGCTCGAGGACCTGCCGTTCGATGACTTCCTGAGCTTGGATAACCCGTACAAGTTGACCGCACCCAAAACCGACACGCAGTCTAAAATAAAATTTTCGAGCCTTTCGTGCACGAAACAAATTTGTTTCATATACGAGCCTGTGCTTTCTAAACATGTATTGGAACACAAGTCGTCGCTTAAGTGAATCGGTAAACAGGGAATAGTTTGTGACTTTTAAAGCCCTTATAAATGCGGTCCTCTCGCCCGGTCTTATTGTTGTCTTGCTTGCTGGTGAGGCGAGCGCGGACGAGCGGCCACGTGCCCTCGTCGAAAAACTGTTGTCGGGCCATTGGGTCGGTCAAGTTGACAACACGGCCAAACCGTACATTTTTCATACGCTGAATTGCACCAATGGCCAGTTTGCGACGGCGGTTTTGCGTGATCAGCAAGATGCGTTCATTTACTTTGGCTCTTGGGACACGGATGGAGAAACCATTACTCATCGAGCAGAGAGCAGCGGAATTTTTGATCCGGTATCACTGGAGACCCTCTCAAGGAAGCAAGAAAGCTTTACCAACCGCTACCATCTTGTTGAATTGACTGAGACAAAAATGATCTATGAATGGCGTGACGACAATACCCTGAGCTTTGAGGCCGAAAGGACCACATTGGAGTCGGGTGTTTCCCGTGCCGGGCTAGAACGACTGGCATGTGGTCGCCCGCTACCACTTTCTTAGACCTGCTGAGCCGGCGGTTTGGAGGTTTACATCATTGCGCGATGCAGCGCACAAATCCGCCACCTGTCTTCACTCTTTTTCGAACGAACCGGCTATCATCTGTGTCGGTTAGGTGAGTTTAAACACCGATGCCCCAACCAGCTGACCTGCGTTTCACCTCCGAAATTTACGCCCGCCGTTTCCTTAATTTCGGCCCTGATCATGCTGTGATCGATTGGGCAGAAAACATGACAGTTTCAGGCTTTGTCTCCGATAGCCTGTTCATTCTTTTGGGCGAGGCCGCCCCCTTTAACAAATTTGAAATTGATCAGCTGTTGGATCACATTCAGAAAGACCTTCGCCTACCCTTGGTGCATACCCGAAACGAAGCCTTGGAAATCATTGCAACAGCGCATGTTCAAAGGTTTCTTCAGGGAAAAACCACCAGTGCAGACGCGCTGTTTGCTCTCTCCCAATTGTGCATCGAAGAAGGTTACGCCGAGGTAATCTATGACTTCTACCTCCTTCATTTTGCTGCGGTAGACCTAGAGATAGCGGATTTTCAAAATTATTGGCCAGACGCCCACAAAGATAATATCGAACAAATCATACGCGACCGCTGTATCAAATGGCGAGAGGAGCACCCGATGGAAGAATGGCGGGCATTTGAATGGAGCGCGGTGCCGGATCAGGCTTAGTAGTATAGGGCGCAAGACCGCCAAAACTCACAGCTTTTGCCTGTTAAACATGACTCGGTGGAAACGAGCAGGCGGACCTTGCCCGCCTCACAACCACAGGCTCAGCCCCAAATAGCTGCCCGTTTCCGCAAACAACATCACCGCCCCCAGACAATCGCTGTTATAGCCGCGCAGTTTGCGCACCAACCGGCTGCGGAAGAGTTGTGCGCAGATTGTGCCTCCGGCCCAGGCGCAGGCGGCGGGCAGAAAGCCGACATAGAAAGCAAAACACAGCCAAATCGCGGCCATGCTGCCCAAGGCAAAGCGATAGCCGCTGGCGGTGATATAGGGGGCTGCGGCGCGCAGGCCTTCGCCGTGCAAATAGGGCGTTGTCGCAATCACATGCACCACCGCCATCATGGCTATGACCGACGCAAGGATCATCGCCGCCCCGGCGGTGACCAGATCCATATGGCTGAGCAGGATCAGCTTCATCGCCACCACCAGCGCCACGCTGATTGCCCCGAACAGGCCCAGCCCCGGCCCCGCCATCATCTGCAGGATCTGTGTCTGCCCCTCGCCGCGATGCAT
This sequence comes from Tropicibacter sp. R15_0, assembly GCA_017744045.1. Lineage (GTDB taxonomy): Bacteria > Pseudomonadota > Alphaproteobacteria > Rhodobacterales > Rhodobacteraceae > Pelagimonas. The sequence continues at coordinate 602,877 of JAGHRD010000002.1, forward strand.
GCCCTCAATGGATTTGGCCAGCCCCTCTTCAAAAAAGCCACCGGTGATCATCAACCCCATGACCAGCGCCAGGATCAGCGCTGCGCTGACCGGCAGCCATTGCGCCATCATCCAGAAGGTCACCGCCCCGACCACCCCCAACAAGGCCCCGACCAAGGGGAAATACTTGTTCGCCCGCACCCGCAGATCATCGGATTCCTGCAGGTTGCGCGCCAAAGGCAGGCAGGTCAGAAACCGCAAAGCCAATTGATAAAGCTGCCATTCCAGCCGCAGCGTGTCTTTCATGCGCGCCTCCCCTTCCCCTCCTGTCTAAAGCTAAAAGCGTTAACCATGCTTTGCAATCACCCGCCACGATCCCGCCAGATCCACAATTCCCCCTGCCAAACCGGTGATTTTCGCTTGACCCTCGCGCCACGCCTGCCAAAGACAACACATGGCTGTTGCAGAACTTACAATTGATCTTGGGGCGCTTTGTGCCAATTGGCAGGCGCTGAGTGCGAAATCACAAACCGACACCGGCGCGGTGGTCAAGGCCAATGCCTATGGGCTGGGGCTGGACCGGGTCGGCACGGCGCTGGCAAAGGCCGGCGCGCGGCAATTCTTTGTCGCCGCAACCGAAGAAGGTGCGCAGCTGCGCGATATCCTTGGCGCGGGTCCTGACATCTTTGTCTTTTCCGGGCACATGTCTGGCGACACGGACATGATCCGCGACAACCAATTGACGCCGCTGTTGAATTCCATCGACCAGATGCTGCGCCATGTTGAGGCCCTGCCCGGCCACCGCTTTGGCTTGCAACTGGATACCGGCATGAACCGGCTCGGCATGGAGGACGCCGAATGGCGCGCCCTGCGCGAGATCGCACTGGCACAGAACCCCGCCCTGGTGATGAGCCACCTTGCCTGCGCCGACGCACCCGAACATCCGATGAACCAGCACCAGCTGCGCACCTTTACCGATATGACCGACGGGATTGACGCCCCCCGCTCGCTCGCCGCGACGGGCGGCACTCTGCTGGGCGAAGATTACCATTTTGACCTCACCCGCCCCGGTGTCGGCATGTATGGCGGCCTGCCCTTTGCCGAGGCGCAACCGGTGGCAACCCTTTCGGTGCCTGTCATCCAGACCCGCGAGGTTCTGCCCGGTGAAACCGTCGGCTATTCCAACACCTGGACCGCTGAACACCCAACCCGCGTCGCCACCATCGCCGCCGGTTACGCCGATGGTATCATCCGCACCATGGGGCAAGAGGCCTGGCTGTGGTCCGGCGACACCGCCTGCAAGGTGCTGGGCCGCATCTCCATGGATTTGATCGGCGTGGACGTGACCGAGCTCGACGAAGATCCAGACCGGCTTGAGCTGCTGAACGCCCGCCAGACGGTCGACACCCTGGCCGAATGGGCCGGAACCATCGGATACGAGATCCTGACCTCGATGGGGGCACGCTATCAGCGGCGCTATATCGGCGCATGATCCTGCTGCATCCGATCGGAGCGCTGGGGCGCGCGACCTTAGGCGCGATGGCAGCCATTGGCCGCGTCACGCTCTTTGCGCTGCAAACCCTGTCGCACATGATCCGCCCGCCGTTTTATGGGCGCGAATTTCTGGTGGCACTGCTGAATATCGGCTGGCTGTCTTTGCCTGTTGTCGGGTTGACCGCCATCTTCACCGGCGCGGCGCTTGCCTTGCAGATCTATTCCGGCGGCGCGCGCTTTAACGCCGAGGCGGTGGTGCCCCAGATCGTCGCCATCGGTATGGTGCGCGAGTTGGGCCCGGTGCTGGTCGGGCTGATGATCGCCGCGCGCGTGACCTCTTCAATCGCTGCCGAAATCGCCACCATGAAGGTGACCGAGCAGATTGACGCGCTTGTCACCCTGTCCACCAACCCGATGAAATACCTCGTTGCACCGCGCGTGCTGGCCGCCTTGGTCACCGTCCCGGCGCTGGTGGCGGTGGGGGATGTGATCGGCATCTTTGGCGGCTACGCGGTGGCCACCGGATCGCTCGGCTTCAACGCCGCGGCTTACCTCAAGAACACCGTCGATTTCCTGGAAGGTCTCGACGTCCTCTCTTCACTGGTCAAAGGCTGCGCCTTTGGCGGCATCGCGGCGCTGATGGGCTGTTATTACGGCATGCATTCGGGCCGCGGCGCCCAGGGCGTGGGCCGCGCCACCAAAGGCTCGGTCGAAGCGGCGGCAGTGCTGATCCTGGCGGCGAACTTCCTTCTGACGGGGGTGTTTTTCTCGCTATGATCGAACTCACCAACGTCCAAAAAACCTTTGGGTCCAACCGTGTGCTGCGCGATGTTAATCTCAGCATCGACAAAGGATCCTCGATGGTGATCATCGGCGGGTCAGGCACCGGGAAATCGGTTTTGCTGAAATCGGTGCTGGGTCTGGTCATCCCGGATGCGGGCACGATCACGCTGGATGGGCAGGATGTCACCAAGGCGGATCGCGACGCTTTTCTCGCCCGCTTTGGCATGTTGTTTCAGGGTGCCGCCCTGTTTGACAGCCTCACCGTCTGGCAAAACGTCGCCTTTCGCCTGCTGCGCGGATCGCTGAAACGCCCCAAATCCGAAGCTCGCGAGATCGCCATCGAAAAGCTGCGCCGCGTCGGGCTGAAACCCGACGTGGCTGACCGTTTCCCGGCCGAACTGTCGGGGGGCATGCAAAAGCGTGTCGGTCTGGCCCGCGCCATCGCCGCCGAGCCCGAGATCATCTTTTTCGACGAACCCACCACCGGGCTTGACCCGATCATGTCCGGTGTCATCAATGAGCTTATCCGGGAGATCGTTGATGAAATGGGGGCCACGGCGATGACCATCACCCATGACATGTCCAGCGTGCGTGCTATTGCCGATCATGTGGCCATGCTGCATGACGGGGTGATCCAATGGAGTGGCGCGGTGGCCGATATGGATCACAGCGGTGATCCCTATGTGGATCAGTTTATCTCGGGGCGCGCCGAGGGTCCGATTGAATCTGTGAGGTAGCGATGGAATTTTTTGAGCCAAGCCCGGTCCTGCTGGGGTTCCTGTTTTACAAGAAATTCCTCTTCCTGCCGCTTTTGGCCGCCCTGGCCCTGATCCGGGTTGTGGTTGGCCATGGCATCGCCCGCTGGCCCGCGCTGATTGCGCTGTTTCTCTCCGCCGGAGGCATCGCCACCACCTTTGCCCCCGCCGCAGGTCTGGCCGAGGGCGATCTCTACGTTGCTGCCGCGCAATTCATGGCCGAAGGCGGCGGCATGGCGGCCCTGCTGGTGCCCGCGGCCTTCTTTCTGATCTGCTCCATCACCCCGCGCGCGCGCTGGCGTTGGCTGGATGTGATCCATATCGTCTTGTTGCTGATCCTGCTGGGTCTCTGGTGGTGGACCAGTTAAATTTACCACTGGAAACCAGCCAACAGACCACATAAGTGCCTGACATGCGTTGGTTAAATCTTGTCCTGCTCGTCCTTTACCCGGTCTCCTGGTTCGCGCCGCTGATGCGCGCCGGATTGCTGCCGATCTTTGGTCTCTCCGAGATCAGCGTCATTTCCGGCCTGCAATCCTTGTGGAAATCCGACATCTTTCTCGCCCTGCTGGTCACCCTGTTTGCGCTCTTTGCGCCGATGCTCAAAACCATCGGTCTGGCGCTGGTGCAGTTCCATCTGCTGGATCGCAAAACCCTGCCGGTTTTGAACCTGATGGGCAAATTCGCCATGGCCGATATTTTCCTCGTCGCGCTCTATATCACCCTGTCCAAGGGCATGGGTCTGGGCACGATTGAAACCGCCTGGGGGCTTTACCTTTTCACCGCCTGCATCCTCGGTTCCATTATCCTGGGCGCGATAGAGGGGCGCAAAAAGGTGCGACAGATAGAGCACGCTTCAGAATCACTTTAATTCCCCCTGCAAAAAATCTCCCCGGATGGGCATTATCGGCATAAACTTGCCGATGAGCTGCCGCTCTTTACTTTGATAGTGAGTTTTCTGGGGGAATTTCGATGTCGACTTTGCGCCCTGCTGCCGGGCTGTTTCGCGATGTCATGCAACGTATTGCTTTTGGACTGATCATCGCGCTGTCACTTGCGATGACAGGGTATTCGATTGCCTGCGCATTCAAACTGGCCCCGTGGCTGGAACTGCCTGTCGGCTTTGGCGATCAGATCTTTATGCAGGCGGGCATGTATATTCAGGTTGGCGTCTCTGCCCTGCTTTTGCTGCTGTGCTTTTTCCTGCCAACCAACGCCCGTGTCATGGCGCTCGAACTGTCGCATCGCAATTTTCACACCAGTATGAAGGATGTCGCCTCGGCCTATGCGGCCTCGCATCGTGCGGACCGGGCGGGGGTGTTCCAGATGAAGGGCGAATATGACTCGATCCGCGAACGCATCGCCTTTCTGCGCGACCACCCGGATCTGGGCGATCTGGAACCTTCGGTGCTGGAACTCGCCGCGCAGATGAGCCATGTCAGCCACGAGCTGGCCGAGACCTATTCCGACAACAAAGTCACCCGCGCCCGCGACTTCCTGATTGCGCGGCAACAGGAGATTACCCTGTTTAATGAGCGGCTGGAAAAGGCCAAGGCTGCGGCATTGGAAATCCGCCAGTGGAACGAACAGATCGAGATGGACGAAGCCATCGCCAAAGCCCAGCTGGACCGCCTGAAAGAAGAGCTGGGGGATCTGCTGCCCGAGCTGCAAAAGGCGGCGGATGCGCATTTCATCCCCGAAGCAGAAACGGCTGAGGTCGCGCTTGAGGGGGAAGACGTGGAAATGGCTCTGGAGGCGGAAAACGTCACAGTGCTGCCGCGTGCGGCTGAGTAGGTTAAACAAACTGTATCCAAGAAAACGGCTTGGTATCTGCAAACTTATGTTGCGCGCACCTTCCACGCGGAATCAAGGCCTTTAGGCCGCCGCGTGATCGCCGTCCCGCCCCCCGGGATGGCGATTTTGCCAACGTCTGGGTGAACACTGAAGTTGGAAAGTCCTTGGCTTGGATAAAGTGGCAGAAACTCGCGTCACATCGCCAACCCGCGGGACGGCGATCACGCGCGTCATCCCTGTAATGGCTCAACCAACACCCCCTCCCCCGTTGTCCAACGCCCGCAAATCCCCTAAACCTCTCCAAAACCAAAAACATCCCCTCACAGGACAGCCCATGGCCAAATCCGTCACCACCTTTGTGTGCCAATCCTGCGGTGCCACCAGCTCCAAATGGTCTGGCCGCTGTGAATCCTGCGGGGAATGGAACACCATCACCGAGGAAAAACCGCTGAGCCAGGGCCCGTCCAAGAAATCCCTTGGGGCGATGCGCGGCAAAGCCATCCCGCTCACCGATCTCTCCACCAAAGAGGCCCCGCCCCCGCGCACCGCCTCCACCATGGCCGAGCTTGACCGCGTCTTGGGCGGTGGTCTTGTGCCTGCCAGCGCGGTGCTGGTTGGTGGTGATCCGGGCATCGGTAAATCGACGCTGCTGCTGCAGGCTGCGGCGTCATTCGCCAAGGCCGGGCTCAAGGTCATCTATATTTCGGGCGAAGAGGCCAGCGCCCAGGTGCGCCTGCGCGCCCAACGTTTGGGCCTGACCGATGCGCCGGTGAAACTGGCCACCGAAACCAGCCTGCGCGACATCCTCACCACGCTGGACGAAGAACAGCCCGACCTCGCCATCGTGGATTCGATCCAGACCATGTGGGCCGATAATGTCGACAGCGCGCCGGGCTCTGTCTCTCAGGTGCGCGCCGCCGCGCATGAACTGACCACCTTTGCAAAAAGCCGCGGATCAGCGGTGATCATGGTTGGCCATGTCACCAAAGAAGGCGCGATTGCCGGGCCGCGCGTCGTCGAACATATGGTCGATACGGTGCTCTATTTCGAGGGTGAGCGTGGCCACCAGTTCCGTATCCTGCGCAGCGTCAAGAACCGCTTTGGCCCGGCTGACGAAATCGGTGTGTTTGAAATGACCGGCGGCGGTTTGTCCGAGGTCTCCAACCCTTCGGCCCTGTTCCTGTCCGAACGCGGTCAACCCGCCCCCGGCTCAGTCGTATTCTCAGGCATCGAAGGCACCCGCCCCGTGCTGGTCGAGTTTCAGGCGCTGGTCTCCCCCTCTCCGCACAGCCAACCACGCCGTTCGGTCGTGGGCTGGGACGGTTCTCGCCTCGCCATGATCCTCGCCGTGCTCGAATCACGCTGCGGCATCCCCTTTGCCGGGCTGGACGTGTACCTGAATGTGGCCGGTGGCATGCGCGTGAACGAGCCCGCCGCCGATCTGGCTGTTGCAGCTGCGCTGCTTTCCGCCCGCGAAGATACCGGGCTACCTGCAGAAACTGTTGTTTTTGGGGAAATTAGCCTGTCAGGTGCGCTCAGACCGGTATCACAAACGGAAAATCGGTTGAAAGAGGCGCAAAAACTTGGTTTCAGCACAGCCATATTGCCAACCGGTGGCAAAGCCGCCGCAACACAAGGCATGGCACTGACGCGCATGGGGGATCTGACCACTTTTGTGGGCGAGGTCTTTGGTGCCGGATAAACCAAGTGTCGGAACGGGCGCGAACAGGAAGGGGCGAGCAAGCTCATGGAAGGCTTTACAATCGTAGACGGCGTCGTCGCCGCAGTCATCGTACTCTCGGCCCTGCTGGCCTATTCCCGTGGCCTCGTGCGCGAAGCGCTGGCCATTGGCGGCTGGATCGTCGCGGGCATCCTTGCCTTCATGTTTGTCGGTCAAGTGCAACCGCTGGTCAAAGAAATCCCGATGGTCGGGCAATTTGTCGGCGATAACTGCGTGATGTCGCTGATCCTGGCCTTTGCCGCGCTGATGACCGTGGCGCTGGTGGTCATGTCGCTGTTCACCCCCTTCTTTGCCTCGCTGGTGCAACGCTCGGTTCTGGGTGGGCTGGATCAGGCGCTTGGCTTCTTCTTTGGCGTGGCGCGTGGCATCGTTCTGGTCGCCGTGACCTTCTTTGTCTACGAGGTCGCCGTCACCGCCCAGGACATCCCAATGATCGATGACAGCCGCTCGGCCGCTGTCTTTGCCCAGTTCACCGACAAGATCGACGACCAAGACCCCGAACAGGCGGTCGGCTGGATCGAAGCGCAATACCAATCGCTGCTCAGCCACTGCGACGCCCCGGCTCAGTAACAGCGCACAGATATCAAAAACAAAAGCCTGCCCAGGATCGCCTCGGCAGGCTTTTCTATTATGGGTTTTTTGTTTAGGGTCAGGACCCTAGGGGCTTTGCGCAGACATCAGCCGACGGTGAATTGCCCCATCATGCCGCAATCTTCATGCTCCAGAATATGGCAGTGATACATATAGGGCGCATCCTTGGGGGCCTCATAGTCAAAGCGCACCAGCACCTCTGACCAGCCTTCTTCGACATGCACCATGTCCTTCCACCCGGCGGCATAGGCGGGCGGCGCAGCACCGTTCTGGCTCAGGATTCGGAAGGAACAGCCATGAATGTGGAACGGGTGCAGCTGGTCATCCACCGAAACGCGCCAAATCTCGGTATCGCCCTTGCGCACCACTTCGTCGATCCGATCCATCTTCATCGGTTGGCCATTGATCGCCATCGCCCCGGCATCACCACAGAAATTGTCCCAGGACGCGGCCAGCGCAGCCAGATCCGCGCCCACATCCATCTCCAACTGGAAAGAGCGCGTCACACTGGCCTCTGAGGCTTTGAGCGGCTCAAGATTTGCCAATCTCCTCGGCATCGCCCCATCAAACCCGGCCTCTGCCCCGCGTGTCAGGGTCAGCACTGTGATGGCGGCATTCCCCCCAAACAGCGAAGCGAAAAAGCCCCCGCCGCCATCCATATTCACATTCAATGCATTGCTGTCGACGGCCCCCATATCCACCAACACCTCATAGCGCTCCCCCGGCGACATCAGAATGCTTTCGGCCTCAACCGGCGCCGCGAGAAAGCCACCATCCGACGCGATGACCGTGATCGGCCCGCTCTGCATGGAAAGCTCCAGAAACCGTGCATTGCAGGCATTCAGAATGCGAAGGCGCACAAGACCCGTGGGCACGCTCTGCGCAACGGGGGCAATTGCCCCGTTCACGGTCAGGGTGTCGCCCTCAAACCCATCCTCAAACACCTCCGCCGTCAGTGCATAGGTCATCTTTCCGCTGCCATCGAACATCTTGTCCTGCAGGATCAGGGTGAAATCATCGACCCCATAAGTCTTGGGCAAATCCGCCGACAGGCTGGCATCATCCTCAACCAGCAACACCCCGGCCAGGCCGGAATAGGTTTGCCGCGCCGTGCGGCCATGCATATGCGAATGAAACCAGTTCATCGAGGCGTGTTGGACAATCGGCACATCCGGTGACCAGGTGGCCCCATGGGCAATCTCCTGATGCGGGCCGCCATCCACATCGCCAGGAATATGCAGGCCATGCCAATGCAGGGTCGAGGTTTCGCCAATGTTGTTCACCACATCAAAGGGCAGTGTTTGCCCCTGTTTCACCCGCAGCACCGGCCCAAGGTAATCGTGATTAATGCCAAAGGTCTCGCTTTGCGCGCCGGTCCCGAAATCATGTCTGGCCTTGTTCAACGCCAGTGAAATACGCCCCTCAATCCCACCCGTCAGATCCGTCAGAGGGATCAATGGCAGCGGGCGCGGTGCCGATTGCGCCCAGGCCATACCACTCCCGGCCACCAAAAGGCCCGCCCCTGTGGACTTCAGGAAAGTTCTGCGGTTCATTGAAACCTCCAAAGAATATCAACTACGATTGATAGATTGGCAGCAGAAGTGGATTTGTCAACTGTGATTGATAAAAGAGATAACGCTTTCCTCGGACAAAACATCAAAGGCATGATGATGTCGCTGATCTCCCATTGGAACACGCGCATGGATGCTGCGCGGGCTGAGACCGAATTTGCCGATATCCGCCCCGCTGATATGAACGTCTTTGCCAATCTGCGCGGACGCAGTGTCAGATTGTCGGCCATCCACAAGGAAATGAGCTTTTCCCGCCAAGCCGCGCAGCAAGCCGTGGATCGTCTGGTCAAACATGGCATGCTCGAGGTCACGCCCGATCCCAACAGCAAACGCGACAAACTGGTGTCGATCACCGAAAAAGGGCACCGCTGGCGCAGCATCGCAGCAGATCAAATCCGCCAGATCGAAACCGAGATCGCGGAGGTGATCGGCGATGACGCCAAAGAAGCCCTGCGCAGCGCGCTGGCAAGCCTTTTGCAGGCGACACAGAAATAGGCCACGGCCCGCGCCTTACGCCAAAAAGTGATCGACTGCCGTCATGAACTGCTCAAAGGCCGGTTCCTGCGGGACAAGGATGTGGTTGATGCTGTCCAGCCGCAACAGGCTGGCATTGGGCAAAAGCTGCGCCGCCAGTTGCGCCTGCGAAAACGGTTGCAGCGCGTCATTGGCCGCATGGGCCACCAGTACCGGCACCTCAATTTCGGGCAGCAGATGGCTCACATCCACGGTCCCGAAAAAGTCACGCAGCCGCACAGCCCATTCGCGCGAGGCCGAGGCGACCTGAATTTGCATGAAGCTTTGCACCTGCTCCTCAGTCGCATCGGGCATGAAAAGCGAGGTAAAGGATTTGAGCGCCCCCACGGTCGGGCTGCCCCAACCGGTTGAAATCCAATGGCCAATCGCCTGGGTCAGCGCCTTGCCCTGATCGCCATCGCGGATCACCGCGCCTTGGACAAAACTGCCATACAGGATCAGCTTCGACACCCGCTCGGGGTATCGATGGGCAAAGGCGCAGGCCACAGACACACTTTGCGAGGCGGCAAAGATCGGAAACCGCGCCAGCCCGGCCGCATCCGCCACCGCCTTGAGGTCATCCACCATCAGTTCCAGCGAAAGCTCTGTGCAGCCACGGTCCGACATGCCGGTGCCGCGCGGATCATAGCGCACCAAACGCCGCCCCCGACCCAACCCTTGCAGCCAGGGGCCCCAGATCGGATTGTCCAGATCCAGCTCCTGATGGGTCATCCAATGCCCCGCCCGCAAAAGCGGCGCCCCCTCGCCAATCTCGCTCCAGGCAATGCCCGTGCCATCGCTGGACTGCAACAGCCGCACCTGAACGGGCGGCATCGGCGCGCTTTGCGCCCTGCCCTGCCTCTCGACTTCGGCCACCAATTGCAGACCAACCCGGTGGATGGTGCGAATGATCTGTTGCGCCTTGCCCGTATCGCCCACCGCCTGCCGCGCTGCACTGATCCGGGCGCTGATCGTCGCCTCGGACACGATTTGCCCATGCCAGACCTGATCAATGATCTCGGCCTTGCTCACAACCTGACCAGAATTGCGCGCCAGCAGAACCAGCAGGGAAAACACCTGCGGTTCAAGATGGCGCGCCTCGCCGCCACGCATGAACAGGTGGCGATCATCATCCAAAAGGCAGTCTGCAAATCGATATTCCATGCGCTTACTAAACGCCTAAATTCATGTCAGAGAAAGAGGTTTTGAGAAAAGACAAGGGTTTCACAAGAGTTTCTAAAGCCTGTCTTCAAGCGCGATATTTTCAAACCTGCCACACTGTGTTCACCCCCAAAAGGAGACAGTGCCATGGATGATAAAGCCCCCCATCGCCAGCTCAAGGATGGCTCGATCGATATCGGCTTCTACACCGCCCGTGCCCGCCAATTGCGCAGCGAACACGCTTTTGCGCTGTTTGGCAAAAAGCAAGGCGAGCGCCGCAGGTTTCGCCTCAGCCAAGGGTTTCGCCTGCTTTAGGGTCAGGCCCCTAGAACGCTGCCGAACCACAGCGGCTCCGGCAGGCGCTCGAATACCGAAAAACACGGTTTCTACGGTGTTCGGGCGCACCTGGGGAAGGTCGGACATCCATCTCTTTTCGGTAAAAAACACAGGCAGATTGCAGAAAATTCCCGCATTAACCTTTCTAAACGAAAATTAACCCCGGTTTTGCGCCCTCTTGGCCAAGCACAGGGGCAATCCCCCCAAAACTCCGGCAGAATCGGACAGATTGGGTCGCGCTGCTTGATCCGGGGCCCCTGAGCCGGGCGAAACACCGGGGGGCAATCTCTCCTAAATCGAGGCTGTTTCGGACAGATACCCCCGTTGCGCATTCAGCGCTCGGGCCGTTACCCGGCGTGCGCCGGGTTTACCGGCATTTTGCCCTGATCTGGTCAGGATACAATTTGCCGCGCGCAAAACCGACTTTCTATCCTCAAGAATTGTAATCCTTTCGTGACAGCACTGCCCGTCTCGCCTATGACGGGGCCGAACACTCGCGACAGGATTCGGAGCTGCCCTTGCCCGACGGTAATATGCCCCCCGCTCACCCGTTCGATTTCGACGCTGTAAACAGCGACGGAGACAAACTCAAAGAAGAATGCGGCATCTTTGGTGCTGTGGGCGTGACCGACGCCGCCAATTTTGTGGCGCTGGGTCTGCACGCCTTGCAACACAGGGGCCAAGAGGCTGGCGGCATCGTCACCTATGACCCGGATGAAGGCTTCAATTCAGCCCGCCGCTTTGGCTATGTGCGTGACAATTTCACCTCGCAAACGCTGATGAAAACCCTGCCCGGCGCGCTGTCCATTGGCCATGTGCGCTATTCCACGGCAGGCTCCAAAGGCGCGGCCATCCGCGATGTGCAGCCGTTTTTTGGTGAGTTTTCAATGGGTGGCGCGGCGATTGCCCATAACGGCAATATCACCAATGCCGACGCTCTGCGCCGCGAATTGATCGAGCGCGGCTCGATCTTTCAAAGCTCAAGCGACAGCGAATGCATCATCCATCTGATGGCGCGCTCTCTACAGCGCAATATCCCCGAACGCATGGAAGACGCGCTGCGCCGCGTCGAAGGCGCGTTCTCGGTCGTCGCCATGACCCGCACCAAACTGATCGGTGTGCGCGACCCGCTGGGCGTGCGCCCGCTGGTGCTGGGCAAGATCGGCGACGGCTGGTGCCTGGCCTCCGAGACCTGCGCGCTCGACATCATCGGTGCCGAATATGTGCGCGAGATCGAGCCGGGCGAAATGGTTGTTATCACAGCAGAAGATGGCGTTCAAAGCCACCGCCCCTTCCGCCCGCAACCCTCGAAATTCTGCATCTTTGAACACGTCTATTTCTCGCGCCCAGACAGCATCATCGGCGGCCAATCCGTCTATGAAACCCGCCGTCAGATCGGCGTGGAACTGGCGCGCGAAAACCCGGTCGAGGCGGATCTGGTCTGCCCCGTTCCAGACAGCGGCACCCCCGCCGCCATCGGCTTTGCCCATGAAAGTGGCATTCCTTTCGGCATGGGTATCATCCGCAACCAATATATGGGCCGGACTTTTATCGAGCCGACGGAACATATCCGCAATATGGGTGTGCGCCTCAAGCTCAACGTCAACCGCGCCCTGATCAAGGGCAAGCGGGTGATCCTGGTCGATGACTCGGTGGTACGCGGCACAACCTCGCGCAAGATCAAAGAGATGATCCTGGATGCCGGCGCGGCCGAGGTGCATTTCCGCATCGCCTCCCCGCCCACCGCCTGGCCATGCTTCTACGGCGTCGACACCCCACAGCGCGAAAAGCTGCTGGCGGCGACCATGTCCGAGGAAGAGATGTGCCAGCATCTGGGCGTCGACAGCCTCAAATTCATCTCGCTGGACGGGCTTTACCGCGCCGTGGGCGAGGCCGAGGGTCGCGACAAATCCTGCCCGCAATATTGCGACGCCTGCTTCTCTGGCGAATATCCGGTGGAACCCGCCGATATGATCAAGAAAGGCTTTCAGATGAAGGCCGCCGAGTAACCCAATCGCCCCGCCCTTTGGCGGGGCTTTTTCTTTCTTTCGAGTAATTTATGAGCCAATTGGACCCCACCGCCGGACGCAGCACCGTCACCGGGAATGACAGCGAACTCAACATCACCATCACCGCCAAACGCAGCTGGTTTACTGCCGCATTTCTGATGTTTTGGATGATGGGCTGGGTCGCGGGAGAGGCGTTTGCTCTACTCATGGTCTTTGGTTCCGGCAGCCTGGGCATCAGCCTGTTCGTGCTGATCTGGTTGGCCGCCTGGACAGCCGGGGGGCTTGCCTCGGGCGCAACCTTGCTTTGGCTATTGATTGGTCGCGAGATCGTAACCATCGACCGCCAAACCATCACTGTCACCCGCAGCATCCGCCTATGGAAACGCCGCGTAGACTGCGAGACCGGGATGGTCAAAAACCTGCGCCTGGATAGCGAACCCAAGCGGCGCTACGCAAACAAACAATCCATCCAAGGCATCCTGAGCAGCCGCCATCAAGGCGTGCTCAAGTTTGATTATGGCGTCCACACCATCGGCTTTGGTCTGGATATGGATCAGGCCGAGGCACGTCAAATCCTCGACCTGATTTCCGAACGTTTCCCTGACCTTGTCAACCAAAGCCCGGACTAAAACCGCCCCTTACTGTTCGCATTTATAGCGGAACTTGCGGTCTTTCAGCTTGTGATAGCCAACATTTTCCACATGGCGCTCACCGGTGCGACGCGCGACTGGAAACCCGGGCCGCTTACCCACCTTATGACAGACAATCTCGGCCTGCAGGGCGCGTTTGACCTTGCACCCGACCAAGGGGAAATTGATGGGCTTTGACACGGATTTCCCCGGCCCGGCGCAAATCTTGCGGTCGCCCATAGTGGCGATATTGTTGTTCATGCTGATCCAGCGCGGATTGGCGCGGGTTTTGGATTTCAGGTGCAAACAGACCGCCCGATCATTGGACCGGTTATCCACACCGATATTGACCTTGCACCCAGCCGCATGGGCCGTGCCAGCCACAGCAACCAAAGAAAGAGAAAGCAAAACGGTTTTAAGCATGTGAAGACCTCAAAAGTGATGACATTCCCGGGCTCCTTCGCCGGGTCTTTCCTTTCGATACGCCTCAATTGGGGGCTGCACATACCGCATTTGGGGGATGGCAGCGCAGAATTCGCCCCGATCAGCATGGCAGTTTTGATAGGCGTGCCAAGGGGATAAGGCCGGACCCCATCTGTCTCATCACTTCCCTTCCCAGCCCAACACCCCCAGCAGTCCGTCGCCCAAACCTCATGACGGCCGATTTGCATTTTCACTCGGCAGCAAAACGCGCTACACCCGCCCCGGATCGTTCAACAAAACCCGAGTATTCCAATGGCGCTTCTTGCCCTTGATAGCCGCTGGCGTCGCCTGCATTCCCCGCCCTTTGACGGGATTTTCGACATCGGTTTTGAAGAGCCCGAGGACTGGCCGCACGCCGCTTTTGAGGGCGGGGAGGATCTGATTGTTGGCGAGGATCGTCTCAACCATGATCTCTGCCGGCTTGATGGGCGCTATTTCCTGCGCGCCGTGCTGTACCTGCCGGTGCGCGGATCAGATGACAGCGTTGGTTTTGGGTTATGGGCCGAGGTCAGCGAAACCCTGTTTCGCGCATTCCTGGCGGCCTGGTCCGGCGACGCCCAAGACATCGAACCGGGCGAAGGCTTGATCGCCAATACCCCACCGGGCTTTGAGGAAGAGCTTGGCACGCTTTGCCAAGTCGCCCCCGGCCCCGAGGATCAACGCCCGCGCCTCCATGCGATCGACGGCCCCCTGGCAGAGGCACAGGAAAATGGCATCAGCTTTGACGATTTGCTGAACATCTATGCTGCCGCGGGCAACGATATCCGACCAAAACTGGCACAAGACTGATGGCAGACACCCCGCCTCTCCGCTTTCGTCCGCATCATTTCCTCTGTGCCCTGGGCTTTCAGGGCAAGGGCTATTCGGATGATTTCACCGCCAATATGCGCGCCATCGTCATGGGCCGCTTGCGCACCCCCGAAGGGCGCGAGACGCGGATCAAGCTGACAGGTTATGCGGATGATATCTGCGCCCCCTGCCCCAAACGCCAAGGGCGGCTTTGCACCAACCAGCAATCCATCTCGCAATTGGATCGCTCTCATGCCGCTGCGTTGAAACTGCAACCGCACGAAGAACTCACCTGGGGCGAGGCCTTGCAACGTATCAAGCAAAACGTCCCCCCCGGCGCACTCTCCACCGTTTGTTCCGGCTGCCAATGGCTCGAATATGGACTGTGCGAAGACGCGCTCAAGCGCCTGCATGACAGCGACGAGGGCTGAGCCGAGCCTTTGTTTCTCTGGGCTCCAAATATCCCGGGGTGAATTGGGCGCTTGCGCCCAAGAGGGGCAGCGCCCCTTCCCCGCCCGCGGCACGCGCAAAACCACAAAAGAAAACGCCGCCCCGATGCCTCGGAGCGGCGTTCCCAATACTTGATCTAACGTGATCAGCGCTTGGCGAGGAAGCTCCAGCCACCAGCCATGATCAATGCCGCCAGAACCGCCTTGACCGCATCACCGATCAGGAAGGGCTGCATGAAATAGGTCCAGTAGTAAGAACCGAATTCCTTGCCAATCCAGCTGCCTTCGATCCCGGCAACCTGCGCCACCGCCATCGGCCAGGCGATGCCCGGAATGTAAAGCAAAGCGGAAACAGCTAGTGCTACAACAGCTGTTGCAGCAAAGCCGACAACTGCTCCCAATGCACCAGAGTAACCAAACCCGTTTGCAACACCTCGATCAGCCGCCAGACCTGCCAGGAAGGCAACGCCAACGAACCCGATCAGAAAGCCAGCGGTCGGGCCAAAGAAGGCCGCGCCATTTGCGCCATTGGCAAAAACCGGCAGGCCCATGGCCCCTTCGGCCAGATAGGTGACCAGTGCAGCAGTGCCCAAACGAGCACCCAAAGCAAAGCCAACCAGCAGGATGGCCAGCATTTGCAGCGTCATAGGCACCGGGAACATTGGTACGCTGACCTGAGCGGCTACGGCGATGAAGATCGACGCTCCAAGGACAATCCCGGCCTGCTTCAGTGCAGACAATTGACCCAGAGCGGAGTGAGAAAGGCTAGACATGCGCGCCCCCTTCTATGAATATCTAGTGACCCCGCACTTCTGCGGGCCTCATGATGCAGTGTCAAGCACTGCACAGGCCTGATCAAGCCTGTTAGCGCCCGTTTTCGCTGCAAAACTTGCAAAACCCGACGCAGGACCACTTTGCAAAGCCAACAAGCTGCGACATCGCGGGCCTGACCCTGGCCATGGCTTGACCTTTTGAGCAAAGCAAGACACACCGCCCCCATGACTGAGCAAGACACAAAGATCGCCCTGATCACCGGCGCATCGCGCGGTTTGGGCTTTTACCTGGCCGAAGCACTGGCCCCGGATTATCACATCGTCGCCCTGGCCCGCACCACCGGCGGGCTAGAAGAGCTGGATGACCTGATCAAGGCCAAGGGCGGCGAAGCCACGCTGGCCCCGATGGATATTACCAATCGCGATGCCATGGCGCATCTATGTCGCTCGATCTATGACCGCTGGGGCAAGGTGGCGCTTTGGGCGCATACGGCCATTCACGCTGCCCCGCTGACCCCTGCCCCGCATATGGATCAAAAAGACTGGCAGAAATCCCTGTCGATCAACGTGGACGCCATGGGACACCTCATTCCTTTCGTGGCCCCCCTACTTGGCGATGACGGCACGGCCCTGTTCTTTGACGACCCGCATGGGGGCGAAGCGTTTTATGGTCATTACGGCACAACCAAGACGGCTCAGATGGCACTGGCGCGCAGCTGGGCCACCGAAAGCGCCAAGACCGGCCCGAATGTTCAGATCCTGGAACCCAAGCCAATGCGCACCGCCCTGCGTGCCCGCTTCCATCCCGGTGAGGAGCGAGACGCCTTGGCAGGCCCCAAAGACGAAGCCGCCCGCCTTCTGGCCAGCCTGCAAGGCTAATTTACTCACTCGGGCCTAGGGTCTTTTCCAACAAGACAGGGTGTTTCCTGTTCCGGCGCATGCGCCACAGCCAAAAGTGTGGCTGCACGCTTGCCCCATGGCACCACATTGCCTATGGAGAAGCAAACACCAAACAGGCTTTCTCATGCGCATACTCATCACCAATGACGACGGTATCAATGCCCCCGGCCTCAAAATTCTTGAGGCGATTGCGCAAGAGCTGGCCGGGCCAGAGGGCGAAGTCTGGACGGTGGCCCCGGCCTTTGAACAATCCGGCGTCGGGCATTGTATTTCCTATACCCACCCGACCATGATTGCGCAGATGGGCGAACGCCGTTTCGCCGCCGAGGGCTCGCCTGCCGATTGCGTTCTGGCAGGTGTTCATGACGTCATGGCAGACACCCCGCCCGATCTGGTCCTGTCCGGGGTCAATCGCGGCAATAACTCTGCCGAAAACACGCTTTATTCCGGCACAATCGGCGCCGCTATCGAGGCCGCCTTGCAGGGCCTGCCCGCCATTGCTCTGTCGCAATATTACGGCCCTGACAATAACGCCATCGACAACCCATTTGAGGCCGCAGCCGAATACGGGGTCGAGGTCATTCGCAAGATCCTGGCCTCTGATCGCGCCGCTGATCCGGGTGACCAAGACCGCTACCGCCTGTTTTACAACGTGAATTTCCCACCTGTGCCTGCGGATGCCGTCAAAGGCATCACCGTGGCCCCACAAGGCAAACGCGCCAATACCCGCTTTAGCGTCACGCCACATAACGCCCCTTCCGGGCGGCGTTTTCTCTGGGTGCGGGGCGGCGACCAACGCGCGCCGGCCGAAACCGGCTCGGATGCGGAACGCAATCTCGACGGGTATATCTCGGTCACGCCCATGCGCGCCGACCTGACCGCCCATGACGCCCTGGACCGCTTGAAAGACGCCTTTGCATGAGTTTTGACGCCGAAGCCAAGATGCAGTTCCTCTTTGCGCTGCGCTCCAAGGGTGTGACCGATAGCAAAGTGCTGTCGGTGATGGAGCGTGTAGATCGCGGCGATTTCATCCAGGGCTATTTCACCGACCGCGCCTATGAGGATATGCCCCTGCCCATCGCCTGCGGCCAGACCATTTCGCAACCCTCGGTGGTCGCATTGATGACGCAGGCCTTGCAGGTTGGTCCGCGCGACAAGGTGCTCGAGGTTGGCACCGGCTCCGGCTATCAGGCCGCTGTGCTCGCCCTGCTGGCGCGCCGCGTCTATACGGTGGATCGCCACCGCCGTCTGGTCAAAGCCGCAACCAAGGTTTTTGACAAGATGGAGCTGACCAATATCACCGCTTTTACGGCGGATGGCAGCTTTGGCTTGCCCGATCAGGCCCCGTTTGACCGCATAATTGTGACCGCCGCCGCCGAAGATCCGCCCGGCCCGCTCTTGGCGCAGCTTAAAATTGGCGGTATCATGGTTGTACCGGTGGGCCAGTCCGATGCTGTGCAAAGCCTGATCCGCGTCACGCGCCATGAGGATGGGTTCGATTATGATGAACTGCGCCCCGTGCGATTTGTGCCGCTGATTGAGGGTCTGGGCAAAGACTGATCAGGGCTGACCATTGGTCAAACGGCGGTGCAATGACGTCCCGGCAACAAGGGGCGCGTATGAGGAAATCGAGATGACAGCCAAAACCCGAATTGTATCTGCGCTTGCCCTGGGCCTCGCGCTTGGTGCCTGTTCGCAACCGATTGATCTGGACCTGAGGGGCAAGATCGGCGGCCGGGTCGACACATCTGCTGCGGCGCAAAAGGCAACGGAAAACCGCCCCGATCCCGATAATCGCGGCATCATTTCCTATCCCAGCTATCAGGTGGCGGTGGCCAAACGCGGCGACACCCTGGCCAGTCTCGCCGCCCGCATCGGCTTGCCCGCCAATGAGCTGGCGCAATATAACGGTATGAAGGTCGATGATCCGCTGAACCACGGTGCCTTGGTGGTGCTGCCGCGCCGGGTGAGCGAACCCTCCCCCGCCACCGGCTCTGACATCACCGGCCCTATCACCCCTGCGGCCACGGTCGATGTGGCCACCCTGGCCGGGGGTGCGATTGATCGCGCCGCCCCAACCACACCACGCGCCCCGGCGGGCTCCAGCGGGGTCGAACCAACCCGTCATACGGTGGCACGCGGCGAAACCGCCTTTACCATTGCGCGGCTTTATGACGTGTCTCCACGCTCGCTGGCTGAATGGAATGGCTTGGATCGCAGCTTCTCGGTGCGCGAAGGCCAGCAATTGATTATCCCGGTGACGCAAAAACCCGCGCCATCCGCCGCCAAACCGCGTGAAATCCCCGAGCCGGGCCGTGGCACGCCAACACCGCCGCCGCCCTCTGCCTCAACCCCATTGCCGGATGAAACGCCACCGGCAGCGGCCGTCGCCCCAACCCCGGCCAAACCGGCCGCCACTCCGCCGAAACCGGCAAAACCCGTGGCCGATATCGGCACATCCAAACCGGCCAAGTCAGAGATGGTCATGCCCGTCTCTGGCAGCATCGTGCGCGACTACGCCAAGGGCCGCAATGAGGGCATCGACATCTCGGCCCCGGCAGGCACGACGGTCAAGGCCGCCGCTTCCGGTCAGGTCGCCTCGGTCAGCAGCACCGCCGAAGGCATCAAATTCCTGCTGATCCGCCATCCCGGTGACCTGATCACCGTCTACACCCATCTCGACAATATCACCGTCAAAAAGGGTGATGCGGTCAGCAAGGGTCAGGCCATCGGCAAGGTCAAACCGGGGGACCCGTCGATCCTGCATTTCGAAGTGCGCAAAGGCTTTGAAAGCACCGATCCAACGGCCTACCTGCCCTGAACAACACTTGCGTAAAACGAAAAACGCCTCTGGGATCCAGAGGCGTTCTTCATTGTTGCGATGGCGTCAATTCAGATTTCCGCAGTCAGCCCAACCGCTTCGATACCAGCCTTACCAGCAATCGCATCATTGTCCGAAGTATCACCAGTGACGCCAACAGCCCCAATAACAGCGCCCGCCGCATCACGTACCAGAATACCCCCCGGCACCGGAATCAAACGCCCGCCATAGGCCCCGTTAGCTGCGCCAATGAAATAGGCCTGCGCCTCGGCCCGCGCCATCTGCGCCGTGCCCGCCATGCCCAGCATCACCGCGCCATAGGCCTTGCCCATGGCAATCTCAAACCGCCCGGGCGCGGCCCCATCTTCGCGCTCAAAGGCCAACACATGCCCGCCCGCATCCAGCACGATCACAGAAAGCGGCTTCATCTCCGCCTCATTCCCGGCAGCCAAAGCGGCCCGCACAATGCCCCGTGCCTGTTCCAATGAGATCATGACACCTCTCCCTTTGTTTCTTCTTGGTCCAAATATTCCGGGGGTGAATGGGCCCTTGGGCCCAGAGGGGGCTGGCCCCCTTCGCGGGCGCGCTTGCGCGCCCGCCCCCCAGCGACGCGCATTGGCGCGGCGCAATACCTCTGGCGTCAGGCCGAGGCTTTCAATTCCAAACGGCGGCGATGCAAAACCGGCTCGGTATAGCCCGACGGTTGCACACGCCCTTCAAAGACCAGATCACAAGCCGCCTTAAAGGCAATCCCGTCGAAATCCGGGGCCATGGCCACATAGCTCGCATCGCCCGCATTCTGACGATCCACCACCTCGGCCATGCGCTTCATGATCTCCATGACCTCGCCTTCCGAGATCACCTCATGATGCAACCAATTGGCAATATGCTGCGAGGAAATCCGGCAGGTGGCGCGATCCTCCATCAGACCGACATCATTGATATCAGGCACCTTGGAACAGCCAACCCCCGCATCAACCCAGCGCACCACATAGCCCAGGATTCCCTGCGCGTTGTTCTCAACTTCACGGGTGATCTGCTCTTTGCTCCATTTCTGATAGGTCGCCAAAGGCACCTCAAGCACCGTGTCCACATGGGCGCGTCGGCCGCCTTTGCGCAGCTTGGCCTGCACCGCAAATACATCCACCTTGTGGTAATGCAAAGCATGCAAGGTTGCCGCTGTCGGCGATGGCACCCAGGCACAATTCGCACCCGCTTTGGGATGTTCGATCTTGGTCTCGATCATCGCCGCCATCATGTCCGGCATGGCCCACATGCCCTTGCCGATCTGCGCGCGGCCAGACAGCCCACATTCCAGGCCGACATCCACATTGCGGTTTTCATAGCCGCCAATCCAGGCCTTGCGCTTGATGAAATCCTTACGCGAAAACGGCCCTGCCTCCATCGAGGTATGGATCTCATCCCCGGTGCGATCCAGGAAGCCAGTATTGATAAAGGCCACCCGCGACTTCGCCGCGCGTATACATTCCTTGAGGTTCACCGTGGTGCGGCGCTCTTCATCCATAATGCCAAGCTTGACCGTGTGACGCGGCAGGCCCAGCACCGCTTCAACCCGATCAAAGGTCTCATCGGCAAAGGCAACCTCTTCGGGCCCATGCATCTTGGGCTTTACCACATAGACGGACCCGTGATGCGAATTGCGATTGCCTGCGGTCTTGGCCAGATCATGCTTGGCGATCAACACCGTGACCATGGCATCCATCAGGCCTTCAAAGATCTCGGACCCATCCTTGAGCAAAATCGCCGGGTTGGTCATCAGGTGGCCCACATTGCGCACCAGCAAAAGCGCGCGGCCCTTGATGCTGACGTCGCCGCCATCCGGCCCAGTATAGGTCAGATCCGCGTTCAGCGCGCGCGTAACCTGCTTGCCGCCCTTCTCAAAACTCTCTTGCAGGTCGCCGCGCATCAGGCCCAGCCAGTTGCGATAGGCCTGCACCTTGTCCTCGGCATCGACGCAAGCGACGGAATCCTCGCAATCCATGATTGCCGAAACCGCGCTTTCCAAACGTACATCCGCCAGCCCGGCCTGATCATGCGCCCCAATCACATGGGTGCGATCAAAGACCAGCTCCACATGCAAGCCATTGTTTTGCAACAGGATCGCATCCGGGGCCTTGGGGTGCCCGCGATAGCCGACAAATTTGGCCGGGTCGCTCAATGGTTTCTCATCCACCAACAGCGCCCCGCCCTGCACGTGATAGCGCCGCGCATCCGCATGGCTCAGCCCGTCTATCGGAAAGCTTTCATCCAAGAACACCCGCGCCCGCGCAATCACCCGCGCGCCGTGCCCTTTGTCATACCCGCCCTTTGGGGGCAAAACGCCCATGGCATCGGTGCCATAAAACGCATCATAAAGACTGCCCCAGCGGGCATTGGCCGCGTTCAGCGCATAGCGCGCATTGGTGATCGGAACCACCAGCTGCGGCCCCGGCACATTGGCGATCTCGGGGTCTGTATTGGCAGTGTCGATTTCGAAATCATCCCCTTCCGGCAACAGATACCCGATCTCTTGCAAAAAGGATTTATAGGCCTCGTGATCATGCGGCTTATCGCGATTGGCAATGTGCCAGGCGTCAATCTGCCCTTGGATGTCTTCGCGTTTCGCCAAGAGGGCTGCATTGCGCGGCCCAAACTCATGCGCTAGATCCGACAGCCCCTGCCAAAACGAATCAGCTCCGACATCTGTGCCAGGCAGGGCCTGTTCTTCAATGAATTCAGCCAGCTCAGCCGCAACTTGCAGGCCTGCTCGGGTCACTCTGTCAGACATCTCGAATCCTTCTCAACAGCGGGGATGGAGCCTGTATAGGGAAGAAGTTTCCTATCGGCAACAAAATCGGTAAAAAAATATTACCACATCTAAAGGCCAGACAAGCCCCCACCTGCAAGAAGCTTCTTCGCGTAAATCCGAAGATTGATCATTCCTGTCTCTATCGTTCTATTGCGACCTGAACTTGCGACGCGTAAAACTCTGATATGGAGAGAAAATTCACCTTCCTTGCCAGTCCAGCAGACAAACACCTTTTGAGTTTGCGCCTGACCGCTTAGAAATCCAGGAGTCCTTTGTGCAAAAGCTATTCACGTCCTTTTTCTGCGCTTTCGCAGCTCTTAGCCCGGTTTCAGCTCACGCAGACACACTAAAGAGTTTTTACCAAGCGCTTGGCGAGCCGCTGGTTTATGCCGGATTTCAAACACCACCTGCGTTTCATGAGGAATTGAGTGTCTTGAATAGGCAACGAAAGGTCTTCGTAAACCCGCAAGACCAAGATACCTTCTGGGATGCAGACGTGTGGGGCATTTTTCTAGCCACGCCCGAACAGGTCGACCTTTTGCCTGAGCAACTGAGATCGGCCTATCAGCAAATAGTAGGTAGCGACCGAAAGGCTCCGTTGTACTTTGCAAGGATCCATCTGGAAACCGGCGAGGAAAAAGCAATCATGTTTGCCTTCCTCGCTCGATATGGCCAACCGAAGGATGTCGCTGTTTGCAAAGCAGCACGGAGTGTTTATCGCTTCGTTCAAGGCGAATTGAAATCTGACGTCAGCAAGCAGGACATGTTGGATTGTTCGCAGTGAAGGCCGTTGGACCTAACGGTTACGCCGCCTCATCCTCGGCCACTTGCATCGCCCATAGATGCGCATAACGCCCAGAGCGTGCCAGCAATTCCTCATGCGTGCCCTCTTCGACCACTTCACCGGCATGCAGCACCACAATGCGATCCGCATCCGCCACGGTGGACAGACGGTGCGCAATGGTGATCACCGTACGCCCTTCACCCGCCCGTTTCAGCGCGCTTTGGATCGAAGCCTCGGTTTCTGTATCCAAGGCTGATGTCGCCTCGTCCAGCAACAGGATTGGCGGGTTCTTGAGCAGGGTGCGCGCGATGCCCACCCGTTGCTTTTCACCACCTGACAGTTTCAGCCCACGCTCGCCCACAGTGGTGTCATAGCCATCCGGTAGGGCTGCGATAAAGTCGTGGATCTGCGCATCTTTGGCCGCCTGGATGATCTCATCCTCGCTGGCCCCGTCGCGCCCATAGGCGATGTTATAGCGGATGGTGTCGTTGAACAGCACCGTATCCTGCGGCACCACACCAATGGCGGCATGCAGGCTGTCCTGTGTCACATCACGCACATCCTGACCATCAATGGTCACCGCCCCGGCCCCAACATCGTAAAACCGGAACAACAGCCGCCCGATGGTGGATTTCCCGGAGCCGGACGCGCCGACCAAGGCCACGCTTTCCCCTGCCCCCACATGCACCGAGACATCCTTGAGGATCGGCCGCGTGTCTTCGTAACCAAAGGCAATATTCCTGAAAGCCACAACGCCACCGTCGACCTGCAACTCTGGCGCGCCGGGCTTGTCAGACACTTCGCGCGGCTGTTCAAGCAAATTGAACATCTCGCCCATATCCACAAGCGCCTGACGGATCTCGCGATAGACCGTGCCAAGAAAGTTCAGCGGCATGGTGATCTGGATCATATAGGCGTTGACCATGACGAAATCACCAACCGTCAACGCGCCGTTTTGCACGCCAATCGCCGCCATGACCATGACCGCCACAAGTCCGCTGGTGATGATCAGCGACTGACCAAAATTCAGCATCGCCAGCGAGGTCGAGGTCTTGATCGCAGCCTCTTCATACCCCTTCATAGCCTGGTCATAGCGCGCCGCTTCGCGGGCCTCGGCCCCGAAATACTTGACGGTTTCGAAATTCAGCAGGCTGTCGATGGCCTTTTGGTTGGCGTCAGTGTCTTGCGCGTTCATCTTGCGCCGCAGCTTGACCCGCCATTCCGTCACCTTGAAGGTAAAGGCGACATAACCGGCGATGACAAAGGTCACGACGGCCAGATACCAGATGTCAAACATCCAGAACAAAACGATACCAACCAGCACCAATTCCAAAGCCAGCGGCCCGATGCTGAACAAAAGGAAACGCAAGAGAAACTCAACGCCCTTGACCCCGCGCTCAATAATCCGGCTCAGCCCGCCGGTTTTGCGGCTGATGTGATAGCGCATGGAGAGGCGGTGAATATGGGTAAAGGTTTCCAGCGCCAAGGCCCGCAGCGCGCGCTGGCCAACCTTGGCAAAGACCGCATCACGCAATTGCTGGAACCCGACCGTCATGAGCCGCGCCAGGCCATAGGCCAAGGTCAGGCCCACGGCCCCAATGGCCAGATCCGGCACATCCCCGCCAAGCGCATCCACCGCCTGTTTATAAAACAAGGGTGTTGAGACCGAAATCAGCTTGGCCAGCAACAAGAGCGACAGGGCAATCACAACTCGGCGCTTGACCCAGTCCTTTCCATCTGGCCACAGATAGGGCCAAACCCGCCGGATCGTACGCCACCCCGAACGGCGTTCCTCAAGGGCGATCTGATCTGTGTCATCTGCTGGCGGCATGGCTGGCTCCTGTCAATCCAAACAACAGCTAAGCCAAAGACCGAGGAGTGACCAGAGGCCGAAACGGCTGCACCGCTGTGCATCCATGCACAGCGGAACCGGTTGATGAGCCGTCACCTCGCCACGCTCCCAAATTAAGCGCGCGGAAGCGCATAATTTAACAGCGGTTCGCAAAAGGAAAATCACTCGGGCAGATCGAACACCTGCCCCGGATAGATCAAATCCGGGTCGCGGATGCGGTCGCGATTGGCCTCAAAGACGCGCACATAATCGCGCCCTTCGCCATATCGATCTGTGGAAATCTCCCACAGGGTATGCCCCGGTTGCACTGTGATTGACCGCAAGGGCCCCGCCGCCCCCGAAGCAGCACTGGCCAAAAGCTCCGCGCTTTCGCGCAGGAACGGGCTTTCGACACGGGCAATCACTGCACCGCTGTCATCAATCTGATCAACCCGCAACGTATAGGTGCCGGTATCCACCTGTGGCAGCTCCACCCGCCAGCGCCCATCCTCGCGAATACGCGAAGTGGTGATCGGTGTGTTGTCCAGATAGACGCGGACAGAGGCGGTTTTCTTGCCCCGCCCTGCCAAGAGAACCTCTCCCTCATCATCATAACTGATGGAATCCAAGGCCACTTCACCGGGGGAGACCGGCGCGGTCTGCAACACTTCAACGCCACGGGGGCTGGCCAGCAAAACCGTTGGCGGCAGTAGCGGGGCTGGCTCTTCGGTTTCTTCCGGCTCTTCGCGCACAATGTCAGAGGGCGCATCCACCGCTGCGGGCTTCGGCTCGGCCAGAGGTGCGACTTCGCTCGGCAAGGCCGGGGCCTGAGGCTCTTTGCTATCCGCCTCTGGTGCCGGTGGCTCAGCAACCGCGACTTGCTCCGCCTCTTTGCTCTGTTCTGGCAAATCAGCTGGACCAACAGC
Organism: Tropicibacter sp. R15_0; assembly: GCA_017744045.1. Classification (GTDB taxonomy): domain Bacteria; phylum Pseudomonadota; class Alphaproteobacteria; order Rhodobacterales; family Rhodobacteraceae; genus Pelagimonas. The sequence continues at coordinate 628,798 of JAGHRD010000002.1, forward strand.
TGGCACCGCGACGTCCGCGCTTTCGAACACAGTGTCATCCAGAGCCGCCGTTTCCACCGGCGTGTCCTTTGGCGTATCCACAGCTGGTTCCGGGTCCTTGGTGGCAATCACCGGAACCGCAGGTGTGACGATAACCTGCTCTTCGGACACCACACTGCCCTCGGGCGTTTCATTACGCAATGTCAGGACCGAGCTGGCCCCGGCGGCAGGCAGATCGACGAAGGACACGAACTTACCATCACTGCCGACATCGACGGTTTCAGCGGCTTCGCCATTAACGATGATTTCCAGTTGCGTACCCGGTTCCGCTTCACCGGCAACAAGTGTGCTGCCATCCGTTTCAGCGCGGACGATGTCAAAACGCGGGGCGGGAACGGGGGTTGGCGTTGCCACCGGCTCATCCGTTTTGGCCAGTTCGGGGGTAATGTCAGATGTCGGTGCTGGCGCAGCCTCTTCTGCATCCTCCGGGGCGGTTTCCGGCTCGGCGGCTTCAACCGCTTCGACCACCGGATCATCCTCGCTTTCCTCTGGTGCCTGCGCCACCTCCGGTGCGTCCTGCGGATCCGGGGTTTTAACTTCTGCAAGCTCCGGCTCAGCCTCAGGGGCATCCTCTGCAGCCTCCGCGACCGGAGGCGTCACGGGTGCGGTTTCCGGCTCTGGCGTGACCACCGCCTCTTGATCCGGCTCCTGAACCGGCTCCGCCGGGGCGATCGGGGCAGCGGGTTCTGCAACAAGGCTCGCCTCGGCCCCCTGCGCTGGGACCTGCCCGGGCTTGGGCGCATCCACTGCAACCTCGGGCGCGGCAGCCGCAGGTTGCGGCGCATCAGACGGTTCAGATCCCGGAAGCTCGATCACACCGGTGACAACGGCGACAGCCACGGCAGCAGCACCTCCTGTGCCGGCAATGGCCGAATAAAGTGCAAGTTTGCTCATGGCAGCCTTTCTTCTATCCCAGTTCCCCCAAGAGCCCCCAAGCTCCAACCCGAAAAAACTGAGCGGTTGAGCGTGTATAGCTTACGCGGTATCAGCGGTCAAAACACCTTTTCACCAAGCCTTGCGGAGTGTTTCATGCCCCCCACATCCATTTGTGTCTATTGCGGCTCCCGTTCAGGGAATGACCCCGACTATACCACCCAGGCCGACCTGTTGGGTCAGGCCATCGCCAAGGCCGGATGGCGATTGGTCTATGGGGCCGGTGATGTCGGGCTGATGGGCACCGTGGCCCGCGCGGCGCAGAAAGCACAGGGGGACACTTTTGGCGTTATCCCGCAGCATCTGGTGGATTGGGAGGTCGGCAAGACCGATCTGACCACCTATGTGGTCACCGAAACCATGCATGAGCGCAAAAAGGTCATGCTGATGAATGCCGACGCGGTCGTGGTCATGCCGGGCGGTGCTGGGTCTATGGATGAGTTCTTTGAGGTGCTGACCTGGCGGCAATTGGGGCTGCATAAGAAGCCGATCATCTTGATGGATGTGAACGGTTATTGGGGGCCGCTGACCGCTTTGTTGCAGCATATTGTCGATCAAGGGTTTGCGGATGCGTCCGTTTTGGATTTCATCCAGACAGCCGACAATGCTGCGAACACAGTGTCGCTTTTGCAAGAGTCGCTAGGCTAACCTAGGCCAACACCTATTAAGAAACGAAAAGAGCCTGTCAGGACATTCCCGACAGGCTCAAACTTGTGTTGCGCGCCCAATCAGGCGCGCAGATCACTATCGGAGGTTAACCCAGACGCGACGCCACGTTTTCCCAGTTCACCAGGTTGTCCAGGAAGTTGGCCAGATAGGCCGGACGCTTGTTGCGGAAGTCGATGTAGTAGGAATGCTCCCAAACATCGCAGCCCAGCAGCGCGGTCTGACCAAAGCAGAGCGGGTTCACGCCGTTTTCGGTCTTGGTCACTTTCAGACCACCATCCGCGTCTTTGACCAGCCAGCACCAGCCAGAGCCAAACTGACCCGCGCCTGCCGCCGAGAATTGATCTTTGAACGCTTCGACGGTGCCAAAGCTGTCCTTGATCGCCGCTTCCAGCTCGCCCGGCATCTTGTTTTCGCCAGGGCCCATCATTTCCCAGAACTGCATGTGGTTCCAGTGCTGGGACGCGTTGTTAAAGATACCGTTCTGCGCGACAGCGCCCGCATCATAGGTGCCGGTGATGATGTCCTCGAGGGATTTACCTTCCCACTCGGTACCCTCGATCAGCTTGTTGCCATTCACGACATAGGCATTGTGGTGAATGTCGTGGTGGTATTCCATGGTCTCCTGGCTCATCCCCTTGGAGGCGAGAGCGTCGTGAGCATATGGAAGATCTGGAAGTTCAAAAGCCATAGCGCTAATCCTTGTCCGCAGCAGTTGTTCTGTGTCCATACCTGTCGCTTTGCCCCGCCAAGGTCAAGGCCAAGACCCGACTCATTTCAAAGCTTTGACCTCGCAAGTGCCGCGCCCGTTGAAACGTTCCTCATAGCTGAGCGGAGTCGCAGTGATGGAAAGTGAGCCATCTTTTTTATAATAGGTCGCGCGATAATTAATTTTGGCAGTTTGACCACGGGTGGTTTTGACCTTCACCGACCAGGAAAAAGTCGTACGCTTCTTGTTTTCCACGCTCAGCTTGCCCGCGATGGGCTGGCTGTCATTGTAATGCAAGATGATAGGGTCAGAAACAATGACAACGTCATTGTCGATGTCATGCCCAATAAACAAAACTTCAGGAAGCCAGTACCCTTGGCTCCGCACATCGGCAACTTTGCACTCATAGGTGAAGCCTTTGGCCAATGCAGGGGTCGCCAAAAAACCAACCGCCGCCGCGAGAAAACCGGAAATAATTCTTTTCATTACCCACTCCAAAAATTTGCAATCATTCAACTACAAGTAATCAGAGCAGGTAACAAGGGCGGTTCGACCTTAAGGTCAGGCCGGTTTTACAAAAATCCCACCTTAGACCCCGGTTGCGCAGCAGTCTTTAGCAGGTTGAACATGTATTCACCCACCGAACGGAAACACACGACTTGCGCCTTGTCTTCGCTGCTAAGCCAGAAAGCGCCCGCAACCTGTGCCAAACGCGTGCGGCGCAGATCGCCGACTGCGAATGCCTCGGGCGACATGTCAACCGGGGCCAGTTTCGCCAGCACTTCACGAAGATCGCCGCCAACCAGTTCAAAACAGGCCCGCGCATCTGACACATTGGCCACCAAAGCATGCTGGTCTGCCAATGCGTCACGCAATTTTGCCTCAAGGATCGGTGCCTCGGCATAGGTGCAAAGAACCATCAACTCGTCCGGCGACATCCAGAGAATGCTGCGTTCGGCCCCCGTGGATATTTGCCTTTGGCCGGGCATGTCAGCCTCAACCAACCCGGTGACTGCCGAAACAAAGGCCGGATCTGCGAAGTCGCCGCGCAGGGTGATCATCCCCTGCGCACGCATTTCTTCGACACGGGTGATGCCTTCAAAGCTGGCACCGTTCAGGGACGTTGCGATATCAGACATTCTGTTTCTCCCCATCCGGGTCAAAGAAGACCGGGCTGACAATTTTTGCACCGATCATGGTTTCACCATCCACGGCGGCGAATTCGATCACCTCGCCCATGCGGTCCGGGCCGTTCAAAACCAGCCCCATGGCAATCCCCTTGTTCAAGGTCGGAGAATGATAGGTCGATGTCACGCGCCCTTGGGTGTTGCGCTGGCCGTTGGCGTTCTTGCCCTCAGCAACCGCATAGGCCCCATCCGGAAGGGTCGAACCATCCACGGTTTCCAGCCCAACCAGTTTCCAACGTTTGGGATCGGTCATATGGCTGCGCTGCTGCGCGCGTTTGCCAAGGAAATCCTCTTTCTTCTTGGAGATCGCCCAATTCAGCCCCAGATCCTGCGGGATCACGGTGCCGTCGGTTTCATCGCCAATCATGATAAAGCCCTTTTCGGCGCGCATGATATGCAGGCATTCGGTGCCATAGGGCGTGGCGTTCCACTCTGCCCCGGCCTCAAGCAGTTTGTCCCAGAAGGCGCGGCCCAGATTGGCAGGCACGGCGATTTCATAAGACAATTCACCTGAGAAAGAGATGCGATAGGCCCGAACCGGGAAACCTCCCAGCTCACCATCCCGCCACTCCATAAAGGGAAGCGCCTCTTTCGAGACATCCATGCCGCCGAGCTTTTCCAGCAATTTGCGCGCATTGGGGCCGACCACGGCGACCTGCGCCAGTTGCTCGGTGATGTTGGCAGTATAGACCTTCCAATCCCACCATTCGGTTTGCAGCCATTCCTCCATATGGGCATGGATACGATCCGCGCCGCCGGTGGTGGTGTGGCACAGCCAGGTGTCTTCGTCGATACGTGCAACAACGCCGTCATCGGTGAGAAAGCCGTTTTCGGTGCACATCAACCCGTAGCGGCATTTGCCGATTTTCAGGTTGGACATCATGTTGGTATACATCATGTCCATGAATTTGCCGGCATCCGGGCCCTTGACGATGATCTTGCCGAGGGTCGAGGCATCAAGCAGGCCGAGGCTATTGCGGGTGGCGAGCACCTCACGATGCACGGCCTCTTTGACGCTTTCACCGGATTTGACAAACGCATATGGGCGGCGCCAATGACCGACAGGTTCAAAATGCGCGCCATTGGCTTCGTGCCAGTCATGCATGGGGGTCTTGCGGATCGGCTGAAAGATCTCCCCGCGTGCCTCACCGGCAATCGCGCCCATGGAAATCGGTGTGTAAGGCGGACGGAATGTGGTTGTCCCGACCTGCGGGATATCCTCACCCAACGCATTAGAAAGCGTCGCAAGACCGTTGATATTGCTCAACTTACCCTGATCTGTCGCCATACCCAAAGTGGTGTAGCGCTTGGTATGCTCTACGCTTTCATAACCCTCTTGCGCGGCCAATTGAACGTCCGAAACTTTGACGTCGTTCTGGAAATCCAGCCAGGATTTCAGGCGCAAGCCGTAATGCGCGCCCTGTGGCATTTGCCAGATCGGCTCAATCGGGGTTTCCGGCTCTTCGGAGGCTTGAGGGGCAGCCGCGGCCACCTCGAAACCAGCCGCAGCAGCTGCTGCCTGACCAACCGCAGCCGCGTCTTGCAGGCCCGCATTCAGGCCAAGCTCGCCATTGGCGCTGCCTGCGACGCGCACCATCGCCTCGCCATCATCGCCTTTGGGCGGACGGGTGGCATCCGGGCGGAAGAAGGCCTGGGTGTCATCCCAGTTCAGCTTGCCGCCGCAATGGGACCACAGGTGCACAACCGGCGACCAGCCACCGGACATGGCCACCGCTTCGCAAGGGATAGACCACAGAACCGCACCTTCACCCGCTTGCTTGCAGATATCAACCGAGGTGACGCGCTTTTTGCCATGCACTTTGGCGATGCCGCAGCCGGTTTCGACACGAATGCCCAAGGCCTTGGCCTGCTCCATCAGAGCGCCGCCGCCAAATTCGCGCGCATCGACGATAACCGGCACATCCAGCCCCGCTTCTTTCAATGCAATGGCGGTGCGATAGGCGTCGTCATTATTGGTGACCACAACAGTGCGATCCCCGATTGAGACACCGTGATTGATCACATAGTCGCGCACTGCCGCCGCCAACATGACGCCGGGAATGTCATTGCCCGCAAAGCTGAGCGGGCGCTCGATGGCACCGGTTGCAGTCACGATCTGCTTGGCGCGGATGCGCCAGAGACGGTGGCGCGGGCCCGCGACCTTGGGCGCGTGATCGGTCAGACGCTCATAGCCGAGTGCATAGCCGTGATCATAGACACCCGCGCCCATCATGCGATTGCGCAGAGTGACATTCGGCATGTTTTCAAGCGCTTCCAGCGTGTCTTTGATCCAATCCACCGCTGGTTTCCCGTCGATGGAGCCGCCATCAACCAGGCTACGACCACCCCAATCGGCGGTTTGTTCCATCAGCAGAACCTTGGCACCGGAGTCGGCCGCCGTCTTGGCCGCCTGCAAACCGGCGACACCGCCACCGATGACCAACACGTCCACAAACGCATAGAAATGCTCGTAAGTGTCCGGGTCACGGGTTTCCGCATCCGGCGCTTTGCCAAGACCGGCGGATTGGCGAATGAATGGTTCGTAGACATGTTTCCAGAAAGCGCGCGGATACATGAACATCTTGTAATAGAAGCCAGCGGTCAGCAGGCGCGAGGCATAAGAGTTCACCGCCCCAATGTCGAAATCAAGGCTGGGCCAGACGTTTTGCGGCGTTGCGGTCAGACCTTCGAACAGCTCGGTCGTGGTGGCGCGCTGGTTGGGCTCGTGGGTAACGCCGCTGCCCAAGTTGACCAGCGCATTGGGCTCTTCGGCCCCCGAGGCAACAATGCCGCGCGGACGGTGATATTTGAAGCTGCGCCCGACCAGCATCTGGTCATTGGCCAGCAGCGCGGAGGCCAGAGTATCCCCCTGATACCCGGTGAAGGATTTACCGTTGAAGGAAAACTTCACGGTTTTGGAGCGGTCGATCAGGCGACCCCCTTTGGCGAGACGGGTGCTCATGAGTTCAGACCTTTCGCTTGAGGCGCGAACTGGGGGCTGTCTGCCCCCAGACCCCCGAGAGTATTTTTGCCAAGAAGAAACAGAAGCGTCACGATTGGTCCCTCCAGCTCCAGCCGGGATGGCGGACAGAGATTTTGTCTTTGATCTCTTGTGGGGGTTCTGTGGTTTGGGCGCTATAGGTGCCAAAAACCTCAAGCGTGGTGGTTGAGCGGGCAGCGTGGAACCACTTGCCGCAACCATTGCTGTGACGCCAGCGTTCGAAATGCACCCCCATCGGGTTTTCCCGGGTAAAGAGGTAGCCCTCGAACTCGTCATCAGAGGAGCCGGGACCATAGCGTTTCAGATGTGCCTCACCACCGGCGGTGAGTTCGGTTTCCTCGGCTTTGACGCCGCAATAGGGGCATTCAAGGATTAGCATTGTCCCAGGTCTCCCTTGAACTGATCAGATCGAATGCACACATGCATGCCATGGCTATTGCGATGTTGATCATAGTTGTTTGTCTGGCGGTCGCCATTGACGTCATTTTGTTGCGCGGGTTGCGAGCGCTGCTTTTTCGGCGTGCGCGAAAATCTGAGGAATAACGCCATCAGTGAGCAACCCCCGCCGCCACGCTTTCATCGATAAAGCGACCCTCGGTAAAGCGGTTCAGGCCGAATTCATCCGTCAGCGGAGATTGCCCACGCGCCATGAGTTCAGCAAAGCCCCAGCCTGAGCCCGGGATTGCCTTGAACCCGCCGGTGCCCCAGCCGCAATTGACGAAACAGCCTTCGAGCGGGGCTTTGGACAGGATTGGCGAGCGGTCGCCGGTGACATCCACGATCCCGCCCCAATGGCGCAGCATTTTCAGGCGGGAAATCATTGGGAACGTCTCGACCAGGGCGCGTACGGTTTCTTCGAGATGGTGGAAAGAGCCGCGTTGGGTGTAGCTGTTGAAAGCATCGGTGCCGCCGCCAATGACCATCTCGCCTTTGTCGGATTGCGACATGTAACCGTGAACAGTGTTGGCCATCACAACCACATCCATGCAGGGTTTGATCGGCTCTGAGACCAGCGCCTGCAACGGCACGGATTCCAGTGGCAGACGGAAACCAGCCATGTCAGCCAAGGCTCCGGAATGGCCCGCGACAACAAGACCAAGCTTTTCGCAATCAATGTCCCCCTTGGAGGTGGTGACACCTTTGACCTTGCCGCCCTCTTGGCGCACAGCGGTGACTTCACATTTCTGGATGATATCCATGCCCATAGCGCTACAGGCGCGGGCATAGCCCCAGGCCACCGCATCGTGGCGGGCCGAGCCGCCGCGCGGCTGCCAGAGCGCGCCCAGAACGGGGTAACGCGGGCCGTTGATATTCATGATCGGAACCAGTTCCTTGACCCGCTGCGGCGAAATGAATTCGGTCGCGACCCCTTGCAGCGCATTGGCATGCGCAGTGCGCTGATAGCCGCGCACCTCGTGTTCGGTCTGGGCCAGCATCATGACGCCACGCGGGCTGAACATGACGTTATAGTTCAGGTCCTGGCTCATGGTCTCGTACAGGGAACGCGCCTTTTCATAAAGCGCGGCTGAGGGATCTTGCAGGTAGTTCGAGCGAATGATGGTGGTGTTGCGGCCGGTATTGCCGCCCCCCAGCCAGCCTTTTTCCAGAATCGCGACATTGGTGATGCCGAAATTCTTGCCCAGGTAATAGGCCGTCGCAAGACCATGCCCCCCTGCCCCGACAATGACAACGTCATAGCGTTTCTTGGGTTGCGCCTTGCGCCAGGCGCGCTGCCAGCCAGTGTGGTCACGCAGCGCCTCGCGGGCAATGGCAAAGGCAGAATAACGTTTCAAGGGGGTCTGCATAGGGTTCGAATCCAACAGCTAAGAGTTCCTATTGTGTCATAAATGGTTAGCGCGAGAACTGCGGCCCACAACCGTCATTTTTGGCACAAAGACGACATCGCCTATCCTGTGAGTGCTCTCAGGAACAATATGCGAAACTTTTTCCCGGTTGCGACATCTCTGGTCATTCTTGACTTTTGTCCTTTTTTCTTGGCCGCGCCCTATATAGATCGGGGGTGAACCCATGGAGGCTTATTGATGTTCTGGATCCTCACTGGCGCTTTGGCACTGGTTTTGACGCTGCTCTTGCTCATCGCGTTGTTGCGCGGCAATCGGGATACCGGACCGGCAGAGGCCTTTGATTTGCAGGTCTATCGCGACCAGCTGCGCGAGATTGAAAAAGACGCGGCGCGTGGGTCGATCCCCGAGGATGAGGCCGCCCGTCTCAAGATCGAGATCTCGCGCCGTATTTTGGCGGCGGATGCCGCGGCGCAAAAGGGCAGCGAAGAGGCCGGCAAAGCCGGGGTGGCCAGCTATGTCATGGGCGCTCTGGTTGCGGCGACGATCCTGGGCGGCGGCTTTGCGCTTTATATGAAACTGGGTCAGCCCGGCACGCCGGATCAGCCGCTGACGCAGCGTTTGGCTGAGGCGCAGCAATTGCGTGACAACCGCATGTCACAGGAGGAGGCCGAGGCCAAAATCCCGGCACAAGCCCCCGTGCAAGCCCCTGACGAATATATGAAGCTCGTGGAACAACTGCGCGAAGCAGTCGAAGAGCGCCCAGATGATGTTCGCGGTCTGACGCTTTTGGCTGGCAGCGAGGCCAACCTGGGCAATTACCGCCGCTCTTATGAGCTGCAAAAGAAAATCGCCGAACTGCTGGGCGACAAGGCCGGGGCCAAGACCTTTACCGATATCGCGGATATGATGATCATCGCTGCCGGTGGTTATGTCTCGCCCGAAGCGCAAGTCGAGCTGGAAAAGGCTCTGGCGCTGGATCCCAATGATGGGGTGGCGCGGTTCTATGGCGGGTTGCTGATGGCGCAAACTGGGCGTCCCGATATCGCCTTTCAGATCTGGGATCGTTTGTTGCGCGCCAGCCGCCCCGATGCCCCCTGGGTTGGACCGATCCGGGCGCAGATCGAGGAACTGGCCTTTCGCGCTGGGGTGACGCGCTACCAACTGCCGCCCCTGCCCGAAAGCCATGACGCGCCCAGTGGCCCATCTGCTGATGACGTCGCCGCCGCAGCCGAGATGACGCCAGAGGAACGTCAGGAGATGATACGCGGCATGGTCGAAGGCCTCTCAACCCGTCTTGCCGAAGAAGGCGGGCCAGCCTCGGACTGGGCGCGTTTGATTGGGGCGCTGGCGGTTTTGGGTGAACAGGATCGTGCCAAGGCCATCTATGGTGAAGCGCGCACGGTCTTTGCCGAGAAACCTGAGCTATTGAAACAGATCGACGCCGCCGCCAATCGCGCTGGCCTGACTTCCGAATAATACCGGCACCGATCCGCGCCCGGCCCTTTTCAAGCGCCGGGGCGGGCGGGTGGGCGGTGCTTGAAAAGGGCCTGCATGACCATGATCCACGAAGATATCGCCGAGTTTGCCGCTACCCTGCCGCCGATGCGGGCCTTGGCGGGCTTGGATCTGGGGACCAAGACCATTGGTGTGGCCGTCTCCGACAGCCTACTCAGCTCTGCAACGCCCCTGGAAACCATCAAGCGCAAGAAATTCACCCGGGATGCCGAGCAGTTGCTGGCGATTCTGAAAAACCGCGACATTGCCGGGATTGTGCTGGGCCTGCCGCGCAACATGGACGGGAGCGAAGGTGCACGCTGCCAATCCACCCGTGCCTTTGCGCGCAATTTCTCGCGTCTTTGGGACGGGCCCATCACCTTTTGGGACGAGCGGCTGAGCACCGTTGCCGCAGAACGCGCGCTTTTAGAGGCAGATACGTCACGAAAACGTCGCTCTGAGGTTATCGACCATGTCGCTGCCTCCTATATCCTGCAAGGAGCGCTGGACAGATTGCGCCATCTCGGAGGCTGACGTGGCAAAGGATCAAGACAAGAACAAGGTTTGGAAACGGGACGAAATCGAAAGCCCGTGCATTCAGATCTGCGTCGTGCACCCCGAAGCCCGCATCTGCACCGGCTGCCTGCGCAGCATTGACGAGATCACGTCCTGGTCAAAGATGAGCCATGAAGAGCGCAGCGACATCATGGCCGCGCTCCCCGAACGCAAATCCCTGCTGACCAAGCGGCGCGGTGGCCGCAAGGCGCGCTTGGCAAAAGGCTGAATTTAGGGCTGCAGGTCTGGCTCCCAGCCATCAATGGTGACCGCCACATTGGCCGCGCTGAATCCGCTGGCGACACCGCCATCGATCCGCGCCAAGGTCAGCGTACCACTGCCATGTTCGACCTGAACCAGCACATCGCCGGTCAACCCATCAGGGGTGATGATGATATCACCGCTGGGCTGGCCAGCACCGCCAAATTCGTTATCCCACAGGGTGATTTGCAAAACGTCGGCATCGGCTCCGGTGGTGGTGAAATCGGTGACCCGCATTGTCGCTTCGCCACCCGGCTCACCAAGCTCGAAATAGGTGTTGACGTGGAACACATCCGATCCGGCCCCGCCTGTGGCGATTGAGTTGCCGAAATTGTTGATCAGAATGTCTTCGCCATCACCGCCGAAAAGGGCATCGGTTCCCAGACCACCGCGCAAAACATCATCGCCGGTTCCGCCGGACAGGACGTCATTGCCTTCGTCGCCCCAAAGGATGTCATTCCCGCCATTGCCAAGCAGAGTGTCATCGCCCTCGCCGCCATGCAGCGTATCCGCCCCCTCTTGGGAGTCCGGAGTTGTGTCTGAGACGTCGCCGCTCAGGTGATCATTCCCGGCCCCCCCAACAACACTGTCAGCGCCAAGGCCACCAATCAATGTATCATCCGCGTGACCTGCTGTCAGAAGGTCGTCACCTTCGCCACCATCCAAAGTGTCAGAGTTCCGGTCTTCGATATAGTCATTGATAGCCAGGCTATCGTCCCCGGTCCCGCCTTGCAGGATATTGAACCCGGCTGCGGCGCGCAGATCGTCATCCCCATCACCGCCAAACAACACGTTGTTGCCGGTTGCACCGTTCACATAATCATTGCCGTCGCCGCCATCCAGCGTGTCACCGCCTTCGCCGCCATTCAGTGTGTCATCACCGATCTCGCCCAGCAGGGAATCATCGCCCTCACTGCCTCTGATAAAGTCCGGACCATTTCCACCAAAAACAGTGTCATTGCCGTCCTGACCATCAATGCGATCATCATTGGAGCCGCCATGAATTTCATCATCGCCATTGCCACCCAGCAGACGGTCTTCGCCAAGGTTGCCATAAATCGTGTCATCACCATCGCCACCGCGAATGGTGTCTGCGCCGCCATTGCCGGTGATGCTATCATCGCCACCGGCCCCATCGACAATATCATCGCCATAAAGCGCCTGAATGGTGTCGTCCCCATCGGTGCCATCAATCGTATCGGCACCGTTGCTCGGCTCAATGGGATCATCAGGTGTAGGTGTATCGCCCGAGCTATCGCCGTCATCATCACTGTCACCATCGCCATTGCCGATCAGCACTGACATCATCAACAACGGGAAAAGAGCAAGAAACCAAGCCATAGCCACCTCGAAATTAGACATGCAGCTTGTAAAACTCGTTCAACAATAAATCAATTTTTTGATGAGATTGGTCAAAAGTTAACGACAATTGCCCAAAAGAGTGAGGCATTGTTTTCTGTAGAAATAGAAATGTGCCTCATTTCAAAGCGCTAAGGTTCAGGCGCTGAAACGGACCTTCGCCAGATTCGAACGATCTTTAGCCCCAAACAGCCTGTCGCAGCATATTCAGGCCAACGATCAACAAGAAGATCCCGAAAATCCGCTTCAGGGATTTCGCCGGCAAGGAGTGCGCCAGGCGCGCGCCAATTGGTGCGGTGATCAAGGTCATGGATACCGCAATGGCAAAGGCGGGCACATTGACCGCGCCTAGGGTAAAGGGCGGAGCGGCTTCGGTTTTCAGAAACAGAAAGCCAATGACTGACGGCACTGCAATCAACACGCCAAACCCAGCGGCGGTCGCGACGGCACGATGCATGGGGACATTGAACAAGGTCATCAAAGGCACGCCAAAGCTGCCCCCGCCAATGCCCATCAGCACCGACATGAACCCGACACTGGGCGATAATGCGGCGCGGGTTGCGCCGGTTGGCATGTCCGACCCGATCCGCCAACTGTCTTTGCCAAAGGCCAGATACAGCCCGATCACGCCAGCTAGCAGGCCAAAGATGACTTCTAAAGCGTCGGATTTCAGCCCCGCCGCAACGACCACGCCCAGGATCGCCCCAATCACGATGCCCGGTGCCCAGGACCGCAAAATGCTCCAATCCACAGCCCCGCGTTTGTTATGCGCCTGAACCGAGCGCAAAGAGGTCAAGATGATTGTCCCCAGGGATGTGGCCAGACAGACCTGCATCAGCATGGGGCCATCGTACCCCAGCCAACTGAAAATATAAAAGAAAACCGGAACCAGAACGATCCCACCGCCGACCCCCAAAAGACCAGCCAGGATTCCGGCAAAGCCGGACGCAACCAACAGCAACGCAAGGAGCGGCAAAAGTGTCATAATATCGGGCATCAGGCTGCGGCCTCTTTCATTGCGTTTATGGCGTGCAGGACAATTTCGGGGCCTGCGCCTTCTTTGGTTGCCTCGGTGGAAAGAACCTGGCGCCAGCGGCGCGCTCCGGGCTGACCGGCAAACAGGCCCAGCATATGTCTGGTGATCTGATGCAAACGGCCGCCTTTGCTGAGGTGCCGTTCGATATAGTGCAGCATGTCAGCGATCACTTGATCCTGCGTGGTGGCATGATCAATCCCAAAGATGCGTTGATCAGCCTGGGCAAGCACCTGCCACGGCTGATGGTAGGCCGCGCGCCCAATCATCACCCCATCCAGCCCCTTGTCCAACAAGGCGCAAGCCGTGTCCAAATCCTCAATACCGCCATTGATCGACAGATGAAGTTGGGGAAAGGCCTGTTTCATTTGCAAAACCAGATCGTAATCCAGCGGCGGAATATCGCGGTTTTCCTTGGGGCTGAGCCCCTGCAACCAGGCCTTGCGCGCGTGTATCGTCACCCGCTCGCAACCCGCCTTGGCGATGTGCTCCAGAAAATCGGGCAAAACCTCCTGCGGGTTTTGTTCGTCCACACCGATGCGGCATTTTACCGTCACCTCGACATCGACCGCCTCTTTCATGGCCGCTACACAGTCCGCCACCAATTGCGGGTGTTTCATCAAGACCGCGCCAAAGGTGCCCGATTGCACGCGATCAGACGGGCAGCCGCAATTGAGATTGATCTCGTCATAACCGGCTTGCGCCCCCAAGCGCGCCGCCTGAGCCAGTTCCAGAGGGTCCGACCCGCCTAACTGCAAGGCGACGGGGTGCTCTTCGGCATTGAAGTCCAACAGATGAAGCGCCCCACCACGCACCAGCGCCGGTGCCGTCACCATTTCGGTATAAAGCAGTGTCTGCGTCGAAATCAGCCGGTGGAAAAAGCGACAATTCCTGTCGGTCCAATCCATCATGGGTGCCACGCTTAAACGCGCGCTTTCACGAAGGGTCAAACTGATTTCTTTGTCCTGAGACTTGCGCCAAGTCATCGTTGCTCATGCGTCTTTCTATTGGCCTGCGGATCAGGGTTTCCAAGGGTGGTACTGCGCGCGACAGCTCTCAAAAGGTGTTTTAGCGGTCACGTTTCGTCGCAGCGCGGCCTATGTGGCATATTCTTGCACCGAAAGGAAAGCATCTTGACCTCGTTTGGAATGGGCAAGACCGGGCGACGGGCCCGTTTCCTGTCTCTACGCCTCCAGTTTCCCTAGAACGCCGCCCTGCAGGTCATCGCATAAGAGGCGTTTTTCAGACAGGCTAAGAAACGCGTCGCGTGACAGGGCTTTCGAAAACAAAAAGCCCTGCCCCAAAGCGCAGCCTCGTCTCTGAAAGAACGTCAATTGTTCCTTACGTTCGATGCCCTCGGCGATGGCCTTGCTGCCCAACCTGGCCGAGAGGCCCAGTATGGTTTCGCAAAGCCCCGCCGCCCGCGCGCTTTCCGGTGCGTTCTGGGCAAATTCCCGGTCGATTTTGAGGTAATCAAATTCGTTGTTCAGGAAATAGAGTAAGCTGGAATAACCTGCGCCGAAATCGTCCAAAGCGACCTCGACCCCTGCAGCCCGGAAAGAACGCAGCGTCGCCAAAGTGAATGGGGTGGGATCAAGCAAGGCGGCTTCGGTTATCTCGACCACAATTGATCCGGTCGCAGGCGCGTTTGCCTTAATGTATTCCGGCCAATTCAGCCCCTTGCCGTGTTCGCGGGCACCAAGTTCTTTGGGGGAATGATTGACGCATACTTTGAACCCCGGCCCGAAACGATCCACAAACGCACTCAGGTCAGAACACGCGTTGCGAAGCCCGATATCGCCCACCTCGATCATCAAACCGGCCTCTTCGACAAAGTGTAAAAACCGGTCCGGGGTCAGCAATCCAAATTCTGGGTGGTTCCAGCGCAGCAAGGCTTCGCCCATGACAATGCGCCCGGTTTTCAGGTCGATTATCGGCTGGTAGAACAGTTCGAATTCGTCAAATTCCAACGCCCGGTGCAGATCATCAAGCATCCGCAAACGGTGGGCGTTTTGGGACCCGATATCATGTGTAAAGTGACGGATACAGCCGCCCCCCGCCGCCTTGGCGGAATACATCGCTTGATCGGCCGCGCTTAACAGTGACTGCGGTGTGACGGCGTCATCCGGGCAATGTGCAATGCCGATCGAGGCCGAAATCTGCACGCAATCCTGGCCAATATTGAACGGGTGATGCATGGCCTCAAGAATACGGCGTGCGACCGGTTCGGTTCGCAAGACGGCTTCTTCGCCGCGCAACAGGACGACAAATTCATCCCCGGCATGACGCGCAACAAAATCAACGCTTTGAATGGCGCTGCGCAGCCGTTGCGCAACCAGCTTTAGCAACCCATCCCCGATAGCATGACCCAGCTTGTCATTGACCTTTTTCAACCCATCCAGATCGACGAACATCAAAACCAAGGGGCGATCCGACTGTCTGGACAAGCTGACAGCGTTTTCCACTTCTAAGGTCAGGCTGGCGCGATTTGGCAGCCGCGTCAAAAAATCGGTTCGCGCTTGCAACAGGATCTTTTCCCGCGCGCGTTTGAGCTCGGAAATATTGCGCACCACAAGAACCGCTTCGTCTCGTGATGAAATGTCCCTCAGCCGGGCCTCAAAATCTGTCTTTCGCCCGCGTATCTCCAGATCATATTCCCAGGTTCTGGGTTTTCGATCCTTCAGAAACTGCGCCATATTCAACTCGTAGAATTCCAGCGCTGATCCGCCCAGAACATCAGACACTTTGCGCCCAAGGAACTGTTCGGGGGGCAGCAAAAGGTCCTCTCTGTCTGAGGCGCGATAGTCCAAAATCACCCCATCCCCGCTGAGACGGAAATAAGTGTCTGGCAAGGCGTCCAGCAGGGCCTGCATTTGCTGACGACGCTCGCTTTCCATCTCTTCGGCGGTCTGGCGCGCCTTGGATATCCGGCGAAAACTGCCAGAAATAGTTTCAAAATCCTTGATCTTGGCGGCCTGCTGTTCCAGCGTCAGGTTTTCGCCAAACCCCGCCTCAAACCGTTCGATTGTCCGGGTCAGTGCCTCCATTGGGCGCAAGACCTGACGTTCCAGCAAGCGAAATGCCATGGCACTGATCAGAGCGACAAGCCCCAACAGCCCCGCCAAGCGAATGACCGTGGTTTGTCGGGCCGAGGCCAGCGCCGCGTCCAAGGGAAACCCGAGTGTAACGGTCACCGGAAGCCCATCCCCATCCTCGAACAAGACCCGCTGGGTCAGCACCCGTAACCGGCCATCCGTGCCTCGGACAAGGTCGGGATTGCCGCGATCAGCCTGCCGCCCAAGGAGGCCAAGCTGGCGGTGATCCTGTCCCAACATCTCGGGATCGGGTGGGAAAATAGCGACGATCCGGCCGCTGGCGTCGGTAATCGTCGCAACCGCATCCTTGGGCACATCGGCCCGCTCAAGGCTGGCGCTCCACCATTCCAACCCCAAAACAGCGACGGCGGCACCAATCGGGTCACGTTGCCCCTCTGGAATGACGGGGTAGGAAAAATTCACACTGACATGCTTTGTGACCCTGTCAGTTTGAAACGTGCCAACCGCAAAATCCTTTTTGTCGATTGCTTTGCGGAAATAAGGACGGTCCTTGACATTAACATCTGCAATCAATGGCAACGCGCTGCAATGCAACTCCCCATCCCAGCGCGGAACGCCCAGGTTTTCGTATTTGTCCGACAGTTGAAGAACCTGCGCCAGGAACACGCCGCATTGCGGTGCCATTGGGTCCTGAACTGCTTCGGACAGGGCCAGTTTTTTCAGAAAGCTCTGAGTTTCTATGATCAAAGCCTGTTGTTTTTCAGCCAGTTGCGCAGTGATGCGCCGGGCATCATCGGAATAGCGGGCAACCTCGGCATTGTATTTCTCAATTCCAAAATAAAGGATGCCAACAGCGCTTGGGATCACGGCAAAGAGTATCAAAGCCTGCAAACGCACACGCAAAGGGCGCGTTGGTGATTTCGAAATAGAGTTCGACAGTTTAGCCATGAATCTACGCTTTCGAATCCGGGTTTGGCAGTGCCAGCACAGCCCGCAGAACACCAATGACATGCAGCCGCGGCAATAGTGGTCTTAGTTCTGAAGGCCAACTTGGCCCTCACGAAAACCCGGCGGCTTTGAAACCGAAACTTATAGGCACGCGAACAAGCGCGAAAACCAAAAGAGAAACACAGCTTTGAGTATAAAAAACAAAGCTGCGCTTTTCTAGGTTTTCAGGGAATTAACCGGGGAGGCATGTAGAAATGTCGCATTGTTAACAAAAGGTTAACAAATGACCGATTTGCATGATCAAGGATCACCGCGCAAACGACCCGCCCCCAAGGCGCTGAGCCCAAGCATCAGCGCTGCCATGAACAGGCAAAGGGCCACACCGCCCAGCTGATAACTCAGCCCCGAAAGCAGTGTTCCCAGCAACCGGCCCGCAGCATTGGCCATGTAGTAGAACCCAACATCCATGGTCACCCTTTCGCCCTTGGAAAAGGCGAGGATGAGGTAGGAATGCAAGGAGGAGTTCACGGCAAAGACTGCGCCGAATACCAATAGCCCTGCGATCAGAACCAGTGTTAGCCAGGTTTGCGGTGTGCCAGCGCCCCAAACCAGCGCCGCCAGGATCAAGGGAAGGACCGCCAACCCACCGACCCAGTTTTTCGCCGAGGCAATGATTTCTACCTCGGAACGGTCTTTGGCGCGCAACAGCTTGGGCGCGGCTCCCTGCACAAATCCGTAAAGGATCGTCCAGACCGCCATAAAGGTGCCGATGGTGAAAAAGGCAAGCCGGTTGCCCTCTTCACTGCCATCCGACAGCACTGCGTAGAAATAGACCGGAATGCCGACGACAAACCAGACATCGCGCGCGCCGAACAGGAACACCCGCGCAAAGCTGAGCCAATTGATGTTGCGATCTTTAGAGATGACTTCTTTGAATTTGGCGTCTTTCTTGGCCCCAGGCAGACCCGTTGGCATACGCAAAATGACGGCCAACAACACCAGTGACAAGATCGCCGCCATGCCCAGAACCGCCGGAACAAACCCGGCCAAGCCCAAAAGCGCAGCCCCAAGCAGGAAGCCGCACCCTTTGACGGCATTCTTGGAGCCGGTCAGAACCGCAACCCATTTGAACAAACCACCCTGCCCTTTGGGGGCCAGCAGTTTCACTGCGGATTTGGCCGACATCTTGGACAGATCCTTGGCCACGCCTGACAGGCCCTGAACAGCCATGACAAAGATGACCGAGGCTGTCAGCCCCCAGGCCGGATTCAGTTGCGACAGCGCCAATAGCGCCACAACCTGCAACCCTAGCCCCGCATATAGTGTGCTGCTGAGCCCAAAGCGCGCGGCGATCCAACCCGCCGAAAGATTGGTCACAATCCCCGCCAATTCATAAAGCAGGAACAGATAGGCCAGTTGCACCGGTGAAAAGCCTAGCGTGTGAAAGTGCAACAGCACCAACATGCGCAGCGCGCCATCGGTCAGCATAAAGGCCCAATAGGCCGCCGTCACCGCGATGTAACCAGCCAAGCCCTGTGGCTTTGCGTCAGTCATGAATTCTTTCCCGCAAAGGCAGGTGGGGTAAAACCCCACCCTACCGCATTACAAAGACGCGCCGACCTTGGCTGCGACATCCGCCAAACGGTGGGCATAGCCCCATTCATTGTCATACCAGGCATAGATTTTCACCTGGGTTCCATTCACAACCATGGTCGAGGGCGCATCGATGATCGAGCTGCGCGCGTCATTTGTGTAATCGGTCGAGACAAGTGGGCGGGTTTCATAGCCCAGGATGCCTTTGAGCGCGCCTTCAGAGGCGACTCGGAACATCTCGTTCACTTCCTCAACCGTTGTTTCACGCTCAACCTCGAACACGCAATCGGTGAGCGAAGCATTCAGCAGCGGCACCCGAACCGCATGGCCGTTCAACCGCCCCTTGAGTTCGGGATAGATCAGCGTGATCGCCGTGGCCGAGCCGGTCGAGGTTGGGATCAGCGAATTCAAAGCCGAGCGCGCGCGGCGCAGATCTTTGTGCGGCTTGTCGACGATGGTCTGGGTGTTGGTCACATCATGGATCGTGGTCATCGACCCATGTTTGATCCCCAACCCTTCGTGGATCACCTTGACCACAGGAGCCAAGCAGTTGGTGGTGCAAGAGGCGGCGGTGATGATCTTGTGCTCGTCGGCATTATAGATGTCATCATTCACACCAATCACCAGATTGGCGGCATTGCCATCCTTGACCGGGGCCGAGACCACGACCTTTTTCACGCCCGCGTCAAAATAGGGCTGAATGCGGGCTTCGGTTTTGAAATAGCCGGTGCAATCGACCACCACATCCGCCTCAGCCAAAGGCAGGTCGCTCAGCTCTCGGGTTTGAAAGGTCGGGATGCGGGTGCCGTTTATGGTGATGCTGGTTTCATCGCTTGAAAATTCTGCGTCCCAGCGCCCATGCACCGTATCAAACTCCAAAAGATGCGCATGGGTGGCCGCATCGCCGACCGCATCATTGATCCAGGCGATCTCCATCCCGGCCTCCAGCATGGGTTTCAAAACCAGCTTTCCCATGCGGCCAAGGCCGTTGATTGCATATTTGGTCATGTTTCAGTCTTCCGTTTTGGCGATTTCATCGATTTGGTTTTGCAGGCTGACACGATCGAGCGTTTCGATCGGCAATGCGGTAAAGGCTTTGATGCGGTTGCGCATGGCCCCATAGACCTGCTGAAAGGCCAGGCGCTTTTCGGCATCGGTGCCGGTGGCCTTGACCGGATCGGGCTGCCCCCAATGCCCGGTCATGGGCTGACCCGGCCAAGGGGGGCATTCTTCGTTGGCGGCTGTGTCGCAAACCGTAAAGACGAAATCCATGTCTGGCGCGTCCGGGCCGCGAAACTCATCAACATTCTTGGCCCGCAGCCCGGTTGTGTCATGCCCCTTGGCCGCCAAAAGCTCGATTGCAAAGGGATTGAGGTCTGACTGCGGTTTGGTGCCTGCCGAAAACACCTCAAACCGATCTCCGGCAAGATCGCGCATCAGCGTCTCGGCGAAAATAGACCGGGCCGAGTTTCCAGTGCAGATGAAAAGGACGTTGCGCTTACGATCAGCCATGTCTGACTCCTTTGGCAAAGGGGAAGGTAGACATTGTTCAGGACGGCCCCGACAGCAATCCGAGGCCAGATAATCGACCAATTGCGCGGCGGCCTCGGTTTGAGCAGCATATAAAAGAGACGTGCCGCTGCGAACCTGCGTGACCAATCCCGCCTGACGCAAATGTGCCAGACAAGCTGACAGGGACGAGGCAGGCAAGTTCAGAACCTGCGCAATTTCCCCGGCGGGCAGCAGATCGGGATAGCGCCGCATCAAAAGCCGAAACACTGCCAAGCGGCGTGCATGAGCCAATGAGGCCAATTGAGAGATCACTTCACTTTCCATATTTCCGGAAATACGGAATTAGAAGCGACTCGCCAAGTGAAGTTTTTGTAACGCAGTGCCAGGGCGGAATTTGGGTGCCCTGCCAATCCTGAAAGGCTGGCATTCCACCGCCCAAGGAATCACCCACCCTGCCCTTACGTCTCCGTTAGCGCCTAACATTCAAAACCCGGAACATTATGCCGCAGGCTACCCAGTACTACGTAGAGAGCGATTATCGGATTTGAAGCCTCAATCGTTAAGAAATGCTTGCGCAAACGTAAATATGGCCGGGTCAGGAAAACAAAGGGGTTAGCCGCGTTTTCGCAAATTCCTTTACCGATTTTCTCCTGTTTAAAAAATTTTTTTACAAATAACTCATTGCATTTGCTTATCTTATACAAAAATTTTCCCCGTCACCTATGATCGCAACAAGACATGTCAGGACGAAAGTTCTCGTCTTGGGGGAGAATTTCAATGGGAGGAGATATCCATGAGCGATACAACCGCAAATACTGATACGGCACCGACCTATCCACCAAGCGCGGAGTTGTCCTCGCAAGCCCATGTTGACGCGTCGCGTTATGATGAGATGTATGCGCAGTCGGTGAGCGATCCTGAGGGGTTCTGGGGGGCTCAGGCGGAGCGGCTGGATTGGATCAAGGCGCCGAGCCAGGTCAAGAACGTCA
>JAGHRD010000030.1:0-22287 GCA_017744045.1 Tropicibacter sp. R15_0
GGGCTGGGGGCGTCGTTCCAATCGGAACCGGGCCAGCCCAACATGCCGCCAAGCAGACCTTTGTCGGGGCGGCGCTCCAGCAGCCAGGCCCCATCAACACGGCGAGCGAGATAGGCGATGCCGAGCCGCGTGGGTTTGCGTTTCTTTGGGGCTTTCTTGGGCAGATCGGCGGCGGTTCCTGCGGTCCAGGCGGCGCAGGAGCTGCGCCAGGGGCACAGGCCACAGGCCGGGTTTTTAGGTGTGCAGATGGTGGCGCCAAGATCCATCACCGCCTGAGCGTAATCGCCGGGGCGCAGTTCGGGCGTCAATTGCGCAGCGTAATCGTGAAAGACCGGCTTGGCCTTGGGCAGCGGGGTGTGATCGTCAAAGATGCGCGCCATGACCCGTTCCACATTGCCATCCAACACGGTTTCGGGCAGATCAAAGGCAATGGAGGCGATGGCGGCGGCGGTATAGGGGCCAATCCCCGGCAGGGTCAGCAGCGTGCCATGATCATCAGGGAAGGTGCCGCCAAAGTCAGAGGTCACCACCCGGGCGCATTTCAGCAGGTTGCGAGCGCGGGCGTAGTAACCCAGCCCGGCCCAGGCCGCCATGACATCTTCGTCCGCAGCATTGGCGAGATCGCTGATGGTGGGCCAGCGCGTGGTGAAGGCCTCAAAATAGCTTTTGACCGCCACCACCGTGGTTTGCTGCAACATAATTTCCGACATCCAAACCCGGTAGGGATCAGGCGCAACCCCGGCGAGACGCGCCGCAGGAGGAACGCGCCAGGGCAGATCACGGGCATGGCGGTCATACCAGTCGAGCAGCTCACTGGCTTTGGGGAGGTCACGCAATGGTGAATGTCCTTCGCTGTTTCCTGCGCGATATCACGCAGATTAGTAAGAGTAGGGGCTGGCACCCCACGGGCAGCGCATTACAATAGCGCCCGAATAAGGGATTCACACCATGTCGCCGCGCAAGACAACCACATATGGCTTTGCCCGCACGTCCAACCTGTTGCAAGCACAGGTGCGCAAGGCGTCCGAAGCCCGTGGTTTTGCGCAATCGCGCGTCTTGACCCATTGGGAAGAGATTGTTGGCAGCGATATCGCCGCCATGTCGCGCCCGGTCGAGATCAGCTATGGGCGCGGGGGATTCGGTGCGACCCTGTCGGTTTTGACCAATGGCGCGAATGCCCCGCTGCTGCAAATGAAACGCGATGAGCTGCGCGAAAAGATCAACGCGGTTTACGGCTATAACGCCATTGCCCGCATTCGCGTGACCCAAACCGCCGCCACCGGATTTGCCGAAGGGCAGGTGGATTTTGTCCATCGCAAAAAGGCGGAAAAACCCAAACCCAACCCCGAAGTGCAAGCCAAGGCCAAGGCCGCTGCGCAAGAGATTGCCGATGAGGCCCTTCGCGCAGCGCTTGAACGGCTGGCCAGCAATGTCATATCGAAAGGTAACCGGAGTTAAACCGGTGCCGCTACAGAGGAAATGTTACCGATGATGAACAAGATTCTACCCATTGGCGCGGTTGCGCTGGCGCTGGTGGCAGGCGGTGCCTGGTATATGACGCAAGGCGCGTCTACCCCCGGTTCGACAGCCTTGCCTGGTGCAGCCAATGCGCAATCGGCTGATGTGGATACCTCGAGCGTGATCGAAATGGTTGAGGGCAATCCCGAGGCCGCGGTTCAGGTCATCGAATACGCCTCCTTTACCTGCCCGCATTGCGCATCCTTTCATGAAAACACCTACAAGCAGCTGAAGGCGGATTATATCGATACCGGCAAGATCGGCTTTACCTTCCGCGAAGTCTATTTCGACAAGTTCGGCATGTGGGCCTCGATGATTGCGCGCTGTGATGGGCCCGAGAAATTCTTTGGCATCACCGATATGATGATGAAGGGCCAAAGCACCTGGGCGCGGGCCGGATCCGAGGGCGCGATTGCTGATGAACTGCGCAAGATTGGTCGCCTGGCCGGGATGGAGAGCGAGCAGATCGAAGCCTGCCTGACCGATGGTGACAAGCTGCAGACGCTGGTGGCCTGGTATCAACAGAACGCCACCAAGGATGAGATCCGCTCCACCCCGTCCTTTGTGATCAATGGCGAGCTTTATTCGAACATGAGCTACGCTGATTTCAAAGCTTTGCTGGACGAGAAGCTCGGCGAATGATGCCATCTGATGTTTCGGCGCCCATGGGCCCGTTGGAGGGCGTGAAAGTCATTGAACTGGCACGCATTCTGGCGGGGCCCTGGGCGGGCCAGACCCTGGCCGATCTTGGCGCTGAGGTGATCAAGATCGAATCCCCGGCCGGGGATGATACACGGCAATGGGGGCCGCCCTTTATCGAGCGCGAGGGCGATCAATCGGCGGCCTATTTCCATTCCTGCAACCGTGGCAAAGACTCGGAGGTGGTCGACCTCGCCAGCCCTGACGGGCAGGCGCGGATGCGCGACTTGGTGGCAGATGCGGATATCCTGATCGAGAATTTCAAGCTCGGCGGGTTGAAGAAATACGGCATGGATTACGAGAGCCTTTCGGCGCTCAATCCGCGCTTGATCTATTGCTCGATCACCGGGTTTGGGCAGGACGGGCCTTATGCGCATCGTGCTGGTTATGATTACATCATTCAGGGCATGAGCGGCTTTATGTCGATCACCGGCGACCCGGATGGGCAGCCGCAGCGTGCCGGGGTAGCGATCACCGATCTCTTTACCGGGCTCTATTCGGTCAGCGGGATCCTGTCGGCCCTCTATCAACGTGAACGCACCGGCAAGGGGCAGCATATCGACATGGCGCTCTTGGATTGCGCCGTGGCGGCGATGGCCAATCAGTCGATGAATTATCTCAGCACCGGCACACCACCGGGGCGAACCGGCAATTACCACCCCAATCTGACGCCATATCAGGTGTTTGACTGCTCGGATGGGCATATCATTATCGCGACCGGCAATGACGGCCAGTATCAGCGGCTATGTGGTTTGCTGGGGCTCGAAGAGATGGCAGAGGATCCGGATTATCTGAAAAACGCGGATCGGGTCGCCAACCGCGATGCGATGATCGCGCGCCTGTCGGCGGCCACGGCTCAGCGCAGCAAGGCTGACCTTTTGGCCGCCTGCGAAGCGCAGGGCGTGCCGGCCGGGCCGATCAATGATATGGCTGATGTTTTTGCCGACCCGCAGGTCCAGGCCCGCGGTATGCAAATCTCCCCAGGAGGCATCCCCGGCGTGCGCACCCCGATCACCTTTTCGGACGCGAAATTGGTACTGGATCGCCCCGCGCCAAAATTGCCGACAGATTGATAATGGCGGGCACTGCTTACCAGATCTGGTTCTAATCGACTTTGATTGGAACGTCTGACCTGGAAGGGGGCGACCCGCCAATGGCCTGTGCAGAAGGTGTCCTGCATGTTACCGAGGCCTATCAGGCTGCCAGAGCCCAGTTTGAGATTGTCGAACATGGGGACGGTATTGTGATCTATTCAGGTTTTCACGCCACAACCTCGGATGGCACGCGGATCACGTGCAAGGGAAAAACGATAACGGAAATGCAGAGCCGCAATGCTTCGACGGATCTTCCCGATGTCGATGTCGTAGGCATTTCCGATCCTGCTTATGATCGCCTCTTTCCGGAACATACAGCGCGGTATTTCGCTGAGGAAACATGACCTCTATCTGTGATCAACCTGCTGCCGACCTTCTCCAACAGGCCAAATGCGCCTTGTGGAACACGGAGTATGTCGCGCTTGACTGGAAGCTGAAGGCTGGTGTCGAAATCTCTACCTTCTCCCAGAACTGGCCCTTGAATGGGCTGCGCCACGCAGAGGAAAATGGAACCAATGGGTGGTATATCTGGGGAGGAGAGACCTTTCCAACGGCGGATGACGCCTTTGCTCCCTATCATGGCGGGCATTTGCTCACCCTTTGTCCCGACATCGTGCCATTTCTGGGCCTGCCACCGGGCTTTCGGTTTCTGATTGCTCCGGGTTACGAAGACATCTGGTTTGACCAATCCCTTTTGGCACACTAGAGCGTCCGACCTTATACGTTTGACGCGGCGACCTTGCTAAGCGTCTGCATGTCTTTGGACATTCGTTTCAGATGATGAAGCAGGATAAGGGCCGACGCCTATGCTTCTTCTTGGTCAAAATACTCCGGAGAGCGCGAGAGGCTGGCCTCTCGCTCCCGCGCTCTCAAGCAGGACCAAGTATCAGACCTGATCCACAACCATCAGATGCTGCGCGAGGCTTTGCACCGCTTCCATCCATTCGGTGACGAGTTTCAGATCCGCAGGAGCTGCCATCACACCGACAGGGATCTGGCGTTTCAGCACCGCCTCTACCGCCAATGAAACCGGCACTGAGACCAGCCGCGCCATGGCGGTGCCGCGTTCATCGCCCCAGGCATCCATGACATAGGTCTTGTGCCAGACCGCGTGCCCGGCCTTTTCGGCCTTTAGATCCACGCAAAGCACCACGCGATCCGGCTCACCCTCTTCATAGGCGTTCTCCGCCAAAAGCTGATCGGCGATTTCGGCCAGGCGTTCGTCGCTGGCTGTTCCGGCTTCGGCAAAGATATCGGCCCAGGCATCCGCCCAGCCGTTCAGACGCAAGGTGCCACGGACAAAATCCTTGACCTTCCAGGCCCCCTCAAACCCGTATTCCTCCATAAATGGCAGGGAATCGCGGTTGGGATAGACCTCGAAACTTTCGGGGACAGGCAGCGGCGCATCATAGCGGCTGATCGCGTCCCAGGGGCGGCTCACGTTCAGTTCCGAGAAATGGCGGATCGACCGCGAGGGGGAACGCAGCGCCTTCAGCACACCCACAGGGGCCCAGCTGAACTTGTAGCGAAAGGCATTGGCGATCTTGGGCACGCCGCCGCAATAGGAGGTAAAGCTGATCTCATTCTCAGTATCGTAAGCGTCCGACGCCTTGTAATCGGCGACCAGCGCATGGGCCATCAGATGGTCGATCCCCGGATCAAGCCCGACCTCATTGATGATGCGCACCCCGGCGGCGCGGGCTTTGCTGTCCAGCGCGCGCATCTCTGGTGCGATATAGCTCGAGGACACAAAATGCGCGCCCTTGCTGATTGCCAATTCGGCCAAGGGCACGTGCCAATCGCCGGGCAGCATCGAGACGATGACATCATCCGCCTGCAATGCCTCGGCCAGGGCGTCACTATCAAAGACGCGAATGTCCTGGGTCAGATCGCCAACCGCCTCTTGGGCTTTGGCGACTGTGCGGTTCCACACCGTCACGGGGTGACCGGCGCTGATCAGGCGGCTCAGGCCGGGAATGGCCGACAGGCCGGTGCCACACCAATGGATTGTCATATGTTAAACCTCGGGCTTGTGCTGTGTATAAGTGTCAAAGGCGCGGCCCCAGACGCCGCTGTCGATATCGTCCAATGCTTCGAGATGCGGCAATAGTTGCGCTGCAAAATCCTGCGAGGATTCCAGCGGCAGAAGCGAGGGCAGATTGTCGATGGCCATGACATCCAGCGGTGGGGCGTCATAGGCGCGGGTCACGGGGTGGGCCCAATTGGTTTCCAGATCATAGACCTTGATCGGGGAAAAATCGCTTTGTGGATCACAGGCGATATCACCAATCACCGACAACCGGCGCAAATCGGTCTTGGCGCTGTCTGGCACAAAGACCGGGCAGCCGGGCGCGGCGAGGATGCAGTTAAAGAACAGGTCATGTTCCAGAATTTCAGGGAAGGGGCCGCCACTGGCGGTTTCCGCCATATCCCAATCGGTTGTGGCAACACCCATCTGTTTGCAAAGATCACGCGCGCCGGTCCCAACGCGCCCCAGGGCTCCGATGACGATGGCGTTCGGGCGAGTGTCTCCGACGCGATCCAGCGCGGCGGTCAGCTCTGCTTGCAAGGCTTCGGAGTTGGGCCAGGTGGAGACCGGAGGGCACAGGCCGCCCTGTTTCTGCGCCGCCCAGGCAAAGAGCGAGACCGCCGCCCCGGCATAGCCCGCCCAATAGCCAAAGGCCGCGACCCGGCGGGCGTTTTCATCCACCAGATATTCCAGATCATAGAGCGCGCCGCCCCCAGCAGCAAACCGTGCCAGCAAACGCGCCCCGGCCTCTTGACCCTTATAGGCATGGCCGAACATGATATGGCGGTGGATCAGCGGCGTGTCTGCCTCGGGCAACTCCTTGAGGCCAAAGATGATCGCATCCGCAGGGGCATCCGGCCAAGACCCTTCATCCGCCAGTTCCGCCCCGGCGGCGGTAAAGGCGGCGCTGGGCAGAATCCGCGTGGCGCTGAATTCGATGGTGACGCGAAAACCCTTGGCGACCAGTTTCGCCACACCGTCGGGCGTGATCCCGACGCGTTCTTCATTAGGGCGGCTTTCGGCGCGAATCCAGAGATGGGTCATGGTGGGTCCTTGATGCTTGCTAGAACGGAGGCGACTGTTCAAAACCGCGCGGCTGGGTGCAAGAATTTTCCAAAATTCTTGCAAAATTCATTGATGAATTTTGGGGGCGGTGCCCCTTAGAGATGGGTGCGGGCAAAGGCGCGCGCAGGGGTGTCCAGATGGGGGATCGCGTTGAATTGCGTCATGGCCAACCCGGTCGACAGGGGCTGCACCCGATGCAGCGAACTGTTTTCGATCGCCAGACACATATGGGACATGGCGGCGATGTCCAGCCGCATGATCAACCGCATGGCCATGCCAATCAGCCCGCCGGAGGTCACCACCAGAGCGCGGCCCTCACCCGCCGCGATTTCGTTCAACACGTCGCTGACACGGGATTCGAAATGGGCAAAGGTTTCGGGCACATCTTCGATCCGTCCCTCTTTCCAATAGGTGAACAGGGTTGGCAGATGTTCAATAAACCCCTCGCGTTCCTGCGGGATGGGCAGGCCATGCTGTTCTCGCAAGCGCGTCGCCACGTCGAAATATTGCATCTCGTTCAGGCGCGGATCACGCACCACCTCGGTCGGGCAATCCGGGCCAATCCCCTCTGCCGTTTCAATATGACGCTGCAAGGTTCCAGTATAGGTGCGGGCAAACACTTCGCCGGTTTGCTGAAAATGCTCCCCCAGCCAGCGCGCCTGCTGCCAGCCCAGATCGCTGAGCTTGTCATAGCCGGTTTCATCGCGGGCCTCGGTATTGGCCTGGCCATGACGAACAAGGGTAATATGGGACATGAAACTGCTCCTTTGGCCCTGTCTTAGGGTCTTTGTGTGACAGGGAAAAGAGCCTTTGCTCTGGTCACTTGCGCACAAAGCCCTTACATACGGCCAAAGTCTTGATGGAGCCCATGGAGCCTGACGTGAACAAGGATAAAGGCCGCGTGACCCGCGACGGAATTCGGATTTACCAACCCGGCGATTTTGCTGGCATGCATGCTGCTGGCCAGGTGACCGCGCAGATCCTGGATGAGGTTGCCGAACATGTCTTTCCGGGGCAGACCACCGGTGCGATTGATGATTTCATTCGCAAACGGGTCGAAGAGCTGGGCACGACCTCGGCCACCATCGGCTATAAGGGCTATCAGCATGCCAGCTGCATCAGCGTCAATCACGTGGTGTGTCACGGCATTCCCGGTGACAAGAAGGTCAAGGATGGCGATATCCTCAACATTGATGTCACTGTGATCAAGGATGGCTGGTTTGGTGACAGTTCGCGCATGTATGTGGCGGGCAAGATGTCTCGTAAGGCTGAGCGGCTGGTGCAGGTCACCCATGATGCGCTGATGAAGGGGATCGAGGCGGTCAAGCCGGGCAATACCTTTGGCGATATTGGCCATGCGATCCAGTCTTATGCGGAATCGCAACGCATGTCGGTTGTGCGTGATTTCTGTGGTCACGGGCTGGGCCGCGTCTTTCATGCGCCGCCCAATGTCTTGCATTACGGCCGTCCGGGCACCCGCGAAGTGCTGGAAGAGGGTATGTTCTTTACCATCGAGCCGATGATCAATCTGGGCCGCCCGGAAACCAAGGTTCTGTCAGATGATTGGACAGCGGTGACCCGCGACAAATCCCTGTCGGCGCAGTTTGAGCATTCTATCGGCGTCACGGCGGATGGCTGCGAGATCTTTACGCTGTCTCCGGGGAACATGTTCCACCCGACTTACAAGACCGCTTGATTCGGAATGGCCCGTCGCTGGCGGGCCAGCCAAAGGTGGGCCAGAGCCCCAAGCGCGTAAATTGCGGCGGTGCTGGCAAAGAAACCGGCCTCTCCGCCAATATCCCCAGCCCAAAGCAGCAGCGGCGTGCCCAACAGGTTGCCGGTATTGCCAGCCTGAGCCATCAGCCCATAGGACAGCGCCCGATCCTGCACGTCGCTGTTTAGCGCGGGCACCGAGGCAAAGCTGCCGCCCTGGATCAGGCCCAGCACCGCAAACAGTGTCAGGGCGCTGGCCAGCCCAAAGGGGATTGCCAAGGTTGCGATAACCAGCAGCGCCGCTGCGCCCATGCCCGCGATGATGATCTGCACCGCCGAAAAGCGTCGCAGCAAAAGCGGCACAATGGCGAGCGAGCCAATCACACTGATCAACGGCATGGCCCCGACAGCCAACTCTTTGACCTCTAGCGGCAGTTTTTCCGGCAGAATGGCCACCAGCGACACGAAGGTCAGCGTGTAAAACAACCATCCAGCGGCGGGGGCGGAAATGCGCGGTGAGCGGAAGGCGGTGATATGCGAGGCCACAAAGCCCCGTGGGGCAGGGCCCGTGTTGTCGTGTTGAAAAACGGTTGGAACAAAGAGCAGGACAAGGCCGGATAGCCCGAGCAACAGCACGCCATGGCCTAAGAACAAAGGCGGCAGGACCTGTTCGCCCAGCATTGGGATCACGCCCCAGGCGGTGATCGCAAAACTGACTCCGAAAAAGCTGCTCCACAGCCCCATGGCCAGCCCCATAAAGCGGGGTGCAGTGAGTTGCGCGATCAAGGTCGGGGCTGCGACCACGATGATGAGATGGGAGAGGCCTTCGATCACGCGGCTGATCAGCATCAACTCGATACGTGGCAGGCTGGATTGCCAAAGCGATAGCGCCCCGCCCAAGGCCAGGCTGAGCAACAACAGCCGCTTGGCCCCGAACCGCGCCACCAGATTGCCTGCAACGATGCCCAAAAACACCCCAACCAATGAGACCAGAGATAACAGCCAGCCCACCTGCGCTCCGATACCCGGATAGGCGGCTTGCAGCTGATCAAAAGGTACCGCGATCTTGGCAAATTGCGCCGCCGCGCCGAGCCCGGCAAACCAGAGCAGCAAAACAAGGAGTGATTTGGGGAGCGGGATAGTCATGGAACAGGCCTGCACGCGAAATGGTGATCCGGGTCTAGCCCTGCGCAGAGTGACGCGCCACGCATAAATTATGCGTATGCTATTTACTTGGAATAGAAGTCTGCGACCTTGAAGATTAGCTACCACACAGGTTCGCGCCCGGCACCGAGGGTGGGCGCGAACCGGATCGCAGGCGATCCGGGGTGCATTTTCTCTATGGATCAATTTTGGTTCCGGGGGACGTCAAAATTACTCAGTTGCCAGGGCGGTTCAAAACCCGGTGGTCAGGCGCACGGGGCGGCCATCGGCGAGATACATGCGTTCCCAAATCATCCCGCCCGGGCTGATGCGCAGTTCGGGATAGATCGCGCCTGACGTGATCAAGCGCTGTGGCACCGGGGCGATGTCATCCCACCAGCCTTTGCCGTCCAGTTCAGCCTCAGCCTGCTGAATCTCTTCGGTGGCGAATTGCCAAAGCGACACGCCAATGAGACTGCGCATGCTGACATTCCAATCGCGGGCGCGGGTTTTGGAATAGGCCAGGCATTCATGGCTGGCCTCATCCACCAGATGCACGGCAAAATCCGCCCCCTCGATCAGACGTTTTATTGCGGCATCATCGGCGCGGCTGGCCCCAAGCTCTCGAAGGGCGCGCTGCTGCATCTCATGCTCGGGCACCTGCGCCCCGCTTTCCCAGCGCGACACGGTGGTCTGGCTGACCCCCAGTGCGACGGCCAAGGCCTCCTGCTTGAGCCCAAGCGCCGCGCGTTGGCGTTTGAGGCGTTTGCCAAAAGAGGGGAAGGTTGTGGCGGATAGGCGGGGCATGGTGAGAGCATATTCACAACAAAGCGTTATGGCGAGGGGGCAGTGGTTTCGGTTGCATTGGCCCTCCCCCTGGCCCTAAATTTGTGACCGCTTAAAGGACAAGATGTTGTGATGAAAATAGACGCTTTCAAAACGAAATATGCTGCCGAGTTGGGTATCGCGAAACAGGATCTTCTTGCTCTGGTACGCCCTTGTGTTCCCTTTGATGCAATAAAGCGCTCAAGCGGCAATGAACCCGGCCTTTTCGAAAGTCGCCTCGGTGGAAACCCAGCTTGGCCAAAGGAACACCCCCTGCCGAGAGATTCGAACGGCGACCACATGGTTTTTGTGTTTCAGTTTAATTTGGCGGATTTCAAAGGGCTGGATGGGTTCCCCAATTCCGGCCTGTTGCAATTGTTTTTGGGCAACGACACCAACGAGCGCGGGATAACAGGTATCCCAGAATACCGAAAACCAGGCGATTACCCTTTGCACAATGGCGATGCATTTCAATTGGTTTATCATGACAAAACCGACGGGCTTGTCGAAACAGCCTACCCGCTACCGGAAGCTGAGTTTAAGGTCTACACACCAGAGATTGCAGCGGGCAGGTTTGGGATTTTGGCGGGCGAGGTTTGCCAAATGATCCCTCCAATCGATGAAATGCATGGGACTGACATTTTCAACCGGTTTGCGTCCCTTCCTGAGGTGGGGGACGACCACTGGGAGCTATTTGGGTTTCTAAGCGAGACCCTTTGGAGGGAGCAATTAGACATAGGTTTGCATCTGGGCGGCTACGCCAATCCTTTGCAGTTGGATCAACGCAGCTTTTTTAAAGAGTATCGCAAATATGATCGCTGCTTGATCAGCTTCGCCGAGATGGAAGGCTTGGACCTCCCCGATATGGTTTTTTCCGTTCTAATAAGTGATCAGGACCTGAAGGAGAGGCGCTTTGATGACGTGGTTTTGATCGCGGATACGGACTGATTACCACTGCCAAAGCGCCGGGACAAAACGATAGGCCTCGCCCTCTTTCATCACATGGCCGACACCGGGGAAGGGGAAGTGATACCCCAATACCGCGATCTGATCCGCCACGGCCATATCGAGCAATCGGCGGCGGGTGGCGGCGGTCATGTCACCATCCATGTCAAACCCATTCACCCAATCGGGATGGGCAAAGTTCATCCAGGCATGGTTCATCGCATCCCCGACCGCCATCAATTGCTGCCCGTCGGATTCGACCACCACGGCCATATGTCCCGGCGTATGGCCAGGCGTGTCGATGACCCGCACACCGGGCGCAATCTCTGTCCCGTCGCTGACCAATTCCCATTCGGCCCCGTCCACATTGATTGAATTCTGCGCCCCGACAATGAATTGCTGCGCCTCGGCAGGGGCGGAGGCGAGCAAGCCATCCTGCATCCAGTAGGTCCGCTCGGTCTCACCTAGGAAGTAAGCGGCATCGGGAATGATCGCCTCGTCGAAATCATCGCGAATGCCCCAGATGTGATCGGGATGGGCGTGGGTGATGACCACATGGGTGATGGTGCTGGCATCAATCCCGGCGGCGTCGAGATTCTCCATCAACCGCCCGGCCGTATCAAGGAAGCGCGACCCCGAGCCGGTATCGACCAGTACCTTGGCCTCGCCCAGCTCGATCAGCAGGTGGTTGGTATGGCTGTAATTGCTGGTGGGTGAGAGGAAATGCGCCTTGAGAAAGGCCTGCACCTCGCCCGGGTCCGCATTCACGCCCAAGCCACTGGCCGGTGTTTCCAGATGGCCGTCCGAGATCACAGTCAGCTTTGCCTGTCCCAGGGTGAAACTGAAATGCCCGGGGTTAGCGGTTGCGGGCGGGCCAAGATCAGCGCGGGCCAGGCTGGGCAGGGTCAAGGCAGGCATGGCGGCGGCCATGCTCAGCAGGTCACGGCGGGTTGGGTGGAACAGGGGCATGGGACCTCCATCATGCATTCATTTGAATGTGATGATATATGAGGCGGCCAATATGTCTATACTGTTTGGGATCTGAACTTAGACTGCTGCCTCCAGAAAACTGATCCAGGTGTCGCCATAGCGTTTCTGATCCAGCAGCTCAAAGCCGTCCGGGGCCTCCTGCGGCTCGGACTCCTCCCAGACAATCAGCGCCTCGGCTGCGATCCAGCCCTGTTCCTGTGCCGCGCGCAAAGCTTTGCCCCCCAGCCCCTTGCCATAAGGCGGGTCAAGAAAGACAAGCTGGCACGGGGTATCTGCCGGTGGCAGCCGTGTGGCATCCCGGTTGATCAGTTTGACGGCAGCCTTGCAGCCGAGGGTCTGGATGTTCTCGCGCAGGATCCGCCCGGCGACCCGGCCATCATCGACAAAGGTGACATGCTCGGCCCCGCGCGACAAAGCCTCCAACCCCAAGGCTCCGGTCCCGGCAAAGAGGTCCAGCACATGCGCATCCTCGATCGGGTCGCCAAAACGCCCGCCATTCAACGTGTTGAACAGGCTTTCGCGCACGCGATCCGTGGTCGGGCGCAGATGCGCGCCAGGGTCACCCCTGCCGACCGAGGCCAGCCTGCGGCCGCGAAATTCTCCTGCAATGATTCTCATATGCGCCTCTGCGGGATGGTGGGCGGGGCGATGTGCCTTGGCACGAGCGGCGTCCCCATCCCTATCAGGCCTTCAACAGGGTTTTCAGCTCAACCGACACATCGGCAACCTGCTCGGCTGCAGGCGATTTCCCGGCCTCGATCAAGCGTTTGCCAACCATATAGCCGCGCGGATCATTCATCGCATCCACCGCCAGCAGAGACTCACCAGCGTAATACCAATGAGAGCGTGGCCCGTCCCCGCCATCGCGCACCACGACCCGATCATAGCCTGTGTTCAGCCCGGCGATTTGCAGTTTCACATCATATTGATCCGACCAGAACCAGGGCTTGGCAACATAGTCCTGACCCGCCCCTATGATGTTATCCGCCACCAATTCGGCCATATCCACCGCATTGCCGACACTTTCCAAGCGCATCTGACCGCCTGCTGCCGGGAAACTGGCGCAGTCACCTGCCGCCCAGATCGCCGGGTCAGATGTGCGCCCCTGTGCGTCCACCTTGATGCCGTTCTCAATCTCTAGCCCTGCTGCCTCGGCCAGACCACTGCCCGGCGTGATGCCGACGCCGACAATGACAAAATCAACCTCCAGCGTGGTGCCGTCGCTCAACTCGGCCCCGCTCACGGCCCCGTCGCCGGTCAAACGCGCCAATCCGCAGCCCTCGCGCAGATCAACGCCATGGGAGTGGTGCAGGGTGCGGAAATAATCCGAGGTTTCCGGCGCGGCCACCCGTTGCAGGATGCGATCCGCCGCTTCGACCAGCGTCACCTTCAGACCAAGTTTCGAAGCAACCGCCGCCGCCTCGAGCCCGATATAACCGCCGCCGACAATCAGTACCTTGGCCCCTGCGACACAGCGCGGGGCCATGGCATCGACATCCGCCAGGCTGCGCACAACCAAGACGCCCTCGAGATCACCCCCAATCGCGGCAGGCAACCGGCGCGGGTCTGATCCGGTGCAGAAAACCAGATGGTCATAGGGTATTGTCTGATCACCTGCCGCGACGGTCTTGGCGTCGCGATCAACGCTGTCGACGCGTGTACCGCAATGCAGGTCAATATCATTCTCGGCATAAAAGCTTTCGGGGCGTAGGAACAAACGCTCCAGCGCCATGTCGCCCAGCAAATAGGCCTTGGACAGCGGCGGGCGCTGATAGGGCGGTTGCGGTTCTTCCCCGAATACGGTGATCTTTCCCTCAAACCCTTTGCCCCGCAGGCGCGCCACCAGAGACGCGGCCGCTTGCCCGGCTCCGATCACAACCACATCTTTCATCGCACACCTCTTGCTATTCCTTGCGGGCAAACTACCGTCCAAACCATAGAAAACGCAATCATAAGGGCGACCAGGACAATGTCGATTTCAGTAGGGGACAAACTACCAGAGGCGCAACTTTGCCGTATGGGGGCCGAAGGGCCAGAGCAAGTGGCGATGAGCAGCCTGACCGCAGGGCGCAAAGTGGTGATTTTTGGCCTGCCCGGAGCCTATACCGGTACCTGCAGCTCGGCCCATGTGCCAAGCTTCATGCGGGTGCGCGAGGAACTGGCGGCCAAAGGCGTGGATGAGGTGATTTGCCTGTCGGTAAACGACCCGTTCGTCATGGCCGCCTGGGGCGAATCGACCGGTGCCAGCGCGGCGGGCATCACTATGTTGGGGGACGCTGAAGCCGGTTTCACCACCGCCATTGGCATGGATTTCTCTGCCCCGCCTGTCGGGTTGATCAACCGGTCCAAACGCTATGCGCTGATGGCCGAAGACGGCGAGGTCAAGGTGCTGCACCTTGAGGAGAACCCCGGCGTTTGTGACATCTCTGGCGGTGAGGCGATGCGCGACGCGCTTTAGACGTGTTTAAAAAAAATGGGGCACGCGTGGTCAAATCCGGGTGCCCCAAAATCCATGCATGGATTTTGCAAATTCCGTCGACGGAATTTGGATGCGGTCCCTTTCAGGCAACGGATCAGTCAGAACCGACGAGACTGTCCATCTTGCGCGCCAGTTTCGCATCCAGTGCCGAAATCCCGCCCACATCATGGGTGGTCAATTGCACGCTCACCCGCTTGTAGCTGTTGCTCCAATCCGGATGGTGATCCCATTTTTCCGCCCAAAGCGCCGCACGGGTCATAAAGGCAAAAGCCTCTGGAAAATCTTTGAACACAAAGGTTTTCTCAAGCGCATCACGCCCTTCGGTCATTTTCCACCCGCTCTCGAACAGCGGTGCCAGCACGGTCTTGCGCGCGGTTTCTGACAAAATCTCGCTCATTCCTGTTCCTCCCGAATCTCGCGTCGAAACGGTCCATAAGCCGTCAAGATTTCAATATCCTCATCAATGGCCGCGCGTTCTGCCTCTAGATAACGCGCCACCGCGTCGGAAAAGCCCGGATTGGCCAGCCAATGCAGGGAATGGGTGACAACGGGCAAATAGCCCCGCGCCAGTTTATGTTCGCCCTGCGCCCCGGCCTCGACCCGGCGCATCCCATGCTGAATCGCATAATCGATGGCCTGATAGTAACATGCTTCGAAATGCAGGCAGGGATGATCTTCGACGCAGCCCCAATAGCGCCCAAAAAGCGTGTCGCGCCCGACAAAGTTCAGTGCCCCGGCCACGGGCCGCCCCGCCCGGTAACACATCACCAACACGATATCGTCGCGCAGCCACTCTTGCGCGATGTCGAAAAACGCCCGGGTCAGATAGGGCGACCCCCATTTTCGCGCACCAGTATCCTGGTAGAACATCCAGAACGCATCCCAGTGATGGGGCTGGATCTGATCGCCGCTGAGCACCTCGATCTCACCGCCAAAACTTTGCGCCTTCAAGCGTTCCTTGCGGATATTCTTGCGCTTGCGCGAGCTGAGCGAGGCGAGGAAAGCGTCAAAATCGGCATACCCGTCATTCACCCAATGAAACTGCTGCGAGGCGCGGCGCAGCAAGCCCATCTGCTCCCCGGCCAGCGCCTCATCCTCGGTGCAAAAGGTGATGTGCAGGGATGACAGCTCATTCTCGGCCCCAAACTGCACGGCCCCCTGGATCAGCGCCGACATGCCCTCGGCCTCATAGCCGGGCCGGGTCAGAAAGCGGCGACCTGTGGCTGGGGTAAAGGGCACGGCTATTTGCAGCTTGGGGTAATATCGCCCCCCAGCCTGTTCCAGGGCATGGGCCCAATTGTGGTCAAAGATATATTCACCCTGACTGTGCCCCTTGGCATAAAGAGGTGATACGGCAATCGGCAGACCGGCTTTTTCGACCACCAGATAGCGCGGCTCCCACCCTGTTCCCGGCCCGACCGAGCCGCTTTTTTCAAGGGCTGACAGAAACCGGTAGGTCGTGAACGGATCCAGCGGGCGACCCTCTGCCGCTTCGGGACAAGCACAAGCATCCCATTCCTGGGCCGCGATTTGATCCAGCGAAGACAAGATGTTGACGGTAAGGGGCGCGTGATCTTCCATGCGATCCAATCTGGCGTTTTCGCCGGATCAATCAAGGTTGGATCAGGCGGTATAGCCTTCGAATGTCACATTATCCGCAATTTCGCGCGCCTTTGCCTCTTGCTCGGGCGACCGCACGGTCCAACACAGGATCGGCACGCCCTGCGCCTTAAGCTCTGCCACCCGCGGGTTGGACAGATCATTGCAATTGTGGCTGATGAAACAGGCCCCCACCCGATCATAATCGGGAATGGTGCGCAATTCTTCCAACCGGGCCGGGCGGATCACCTGCCATTCCTCGGGCAAGAAACTGCACGTCGTCAGGCCGCGTGGCCGATGCGGGGCAAGCCGCGCGAGCTCGGCCACCGAATGCGGGTTGAAGGACATCAGCGCCACATCGCCATCATATCCGTCCAACGCGGCGACGGTGGCGCGTTCCAAAGCGCCGATATTTGGGCCCATGCCGCCATCCTGATCCTTGAGTTCAATGAGCAAGGGCACCTGGCCCGCAACGATCCGCAATACTTCCTCAAAAGTCGGTACCCCTTCATCCCCGTGCAGCAATTGCGTTTCCGCCAGCTCCGGGGCTGACCGAAGCTGAATGGGGCCGGCGACACCGGTCAAGCGCGCCATATCGTAATCGTGAAACACCATGGCCTGCCCGTCGCGCGACAATTGCAGGTCAATTTCAATCCCATAGCCCGCCGCGATCGCGGCCCGGATCGCCGCGCGCGAATTTTCAGGGCGGGCTTGGGTCACGTCATGGAATGCCCGATGTGCAACCGGGCGTTCCAACAAGGTACGAGGCAGCATCAGGCCAGCTCAAAGATGCCTTCGATTTCAACGGCAACGTTGAAAGGAAGCGCAGCTGCGGACACGGCCGAACGGGAATGCCGACCTGCGTCGCCCAGGATGTCTACCAACACGTCAGATGCGCCGTTGATCACCTTGGGCTGATCGGCAAAATCGCCGTGGGAGTTCACGAAACCGGTCAGTTTCACAACCCGCTTCAAGCGCGTCAGATCACCGTCACAGGCTGTGCGCACTTGTGCCAGCAGGCTCAGCGCGCAGGCTTTGGCGGCGTCTGCGCCTTGCTCAACGCTCAGATCATCGCCGACCTTGCCGGTGATGAACCCGTCCGGCCCCATGCTGATCTGACCGGAGACAAACAGCATATTGCCGCTAAGCACATAAGGCACATAGTTGGCCGCTGGGGCCGGTGCGTCGGGCAAGGTCAGACCCAGCTCAGTCAGGCGCGCTTCGATTGGATTGCCCATCAGAATCCCTCCTTAGATTTTGCGCGACGCTAGTCTTGGGGCGTGGCAAAGAAAAGCCCCCATGCTTCTTCTTGGCCAAAATACTCAATTGGGCCTCGCGTCTTGCAAGACCGGCAAAATGCGCGTCACCTTCCGTCCATGGTGCCCCGTCAGGGGCTGACCAAGCGCCTGCCTTGGCAGGCACCGCTTAACAACAGTCAGCTCTCGCGGAAGGCATGGGCGACGTAGTCGGTGAAAGGCTTGACCAGATAGCCCAGCGGGGTGCGATCCTCGGTGCGAATAAACGCCTCCACCGGCATGCCAGGAATCAGGGTTGCCCCTTCGGGCAGGCGCGTGATCTCGCCCTCATTCAAGACAATCTCGGCGCGGTAATAGCGGATTTGCGAGCTTTGATCCTCAAACGCATCCGCCGAAATTTGCACCACATGGCCAAACAATTCAGGCGTCTGTTTTTGATCCAGCGAAGAAAAGCGCAGTGATACGTTCTGCTCGACAAAAAGCTGGTCGATATGGATCGGCTCCACCTGCGCGGCGATGACCAGAGGGCGGTCTTGTGGGACAAGATACAACACCGGATCAGCCGGGCGAATGACCGAGCGCGGGGTAAAGACCGCCAGCCCATAGACCACGCCCGAGACCGGGGCGCGGATCTCCATCCGGCTGAGACGTTCGCGCAGGGCATTGCGCTGTTCGGCCTGTTCGCGCTCGCGCAATTGCAGGTCGCGCAGGGTGGTGATGGCCTCTTCGCGCTGCTGGGATTCCAGGCTGAGCATCTGAATGTCGATCTCGGTGATCCGCCCCTCGGCCTGGGCTTTTTGCGCCTGCAATTGCCCAACCTGGCCCGCCAGATTGGCCTCTTCGCGTTGCAGGTTCAAAACGCGGCTGGCCTGGGCCAAACCCTTTTCCAGCAATTTGCGCTGATCCGACAGCTCTTGCTCGATCAAGCCCAATTGCGTGGACAGCGCCGCTTGCTGGGCTTCGATCCCGCGCACCTGATCCTGAATCTGATCCTTGCGTTTGCTCAGCTGTTCGACTTCGCGGGTGATGGTGATGCGGCGGGCTTTGAACAGGTTTTCCTGTCCAGTCACCAGATCGCGCACTTCGCTGTCTTGTTCGGCACGTTGCAAAACCTCAGCCGGAAAGGCGATGTCATCTGCGCCGTCACGTTCGGCCTTGAGCCGGGCCGAGCGCGCGCTGAGTTCGAAAAACGCCCCATCGGCAATGGCCAGCTCCGAAAGCAACAATGTCGGGTCCAAGCGCAGCAGAACCTGCCCGGCCTCGACCGTGTCTCCCTCATCCACAAGGATTTCCGCGACAATGCCGCCATCCAGATGCTGAACAATCTGCCGGTTTTGATCGACCTCAATTGATCCACTGGCAATGATCGCGCCGGAAATATTGGTGGTGGTGGCCCAGGTGCCGAACCCGCCCACCAGAACCAACAGGGCCACAAGGCCCAGGGTCATGTGGAACCGCATGGAATATTGTCCGCTGCTCATCGCACACCTCCCTGTGTTGGGGCTTGTTGGATCTGTTGGTGGTTCTTGACCATATCCTTGAGCACCTGATCCTTGGGGCCAAAGGCGGTGCGGGTGCCGTTTTCGATCATCAGCAGCAGGTCACATTCTCGGATGGCGGCGGGGCGGTGTGCCATGATCAGCACTGATTTTCCGGCCTCTTTGAAACCGCGAATGGCGCGGTTCACCGCCTCAGACCCTTCATTGTCGAGATTGGAATTGGGTTCGTCCAGCACGAGCAAGACCGGATCGCCATACATGGCGCGGGCCAGCCCGATCCGCTGGATCTGCCCCCCGGACAGGCGACCGCCTGCGGCGGTGACCTTGGTGTCATAGCCATCGGGCAGTTTCAGGATCATCTCATGCGCATCCGCCTTGCGCGCCGCCTCGACGATCTTTTCCGCGTCGGGATTAGGCGAGAGGCGGGCGATGTTTTCGGCGATGGTGCCGTCAAACAGGGTCACCCGTTGTGGCAGATAGCCGATCAACTGGCCCAACGTGTCTGGCCCATATTGGTCAATCGTCGCGCCATCCAGCCGGATCTTGCCCGCTGCCGGGCGCCAAATGCCGGTCAAGGCGCGCGCCAATGTGGATTTACCCGAGCCCGAGGGCCCGATCACGCCCACAGCCTGCCCCGGTTGCAGCATGAATGACACCATACGCAGCGAGGCCTGTTGTTCACCCGGCGGCACCACGGTCAACTGCTGCACATCCAGCTTGGCCTGGGGGTAGGGCAGTTCGGTGCGCTCTTTCTCTTCGGGCATTTCACCCAAAAGCTGCGACAGGTTCTCCCAGCCTTTGCGGGCGCGCTCCACGGCAGGCCATTGGCCAATCGCTTGTTCCACCGGAGCCAATGCGCGGCCCATCAGGATAGAACCGGCAATCATCGCACCGGGCGACAGCTCGCCTTGCAAAACCAGATAGGCGCCAAGCCCCAGCATGGCCGATTGCAAGAGCAGACGGAACGTTTTGGTCAGCGTCGAGAAAGAGCCGGTCAGGTCCGAACTGCCGATTTGCCCGGCCAAAGCTTGGGAGCGGGCCACCATCCAGCGCTGAAATGCGTTCTTTCGCATGCCAAGCGCCTGCACCATCTCGGCCTCGGACTGGATCTGCTGGGCAGAGTTTTCTGCCTGCATCACCATCATGTTGGATTTCAGGCTGGGGGCGCGGGTGACCACCTGGTTGATCACCGTCACCACGATCAGAAAACCGCCGCCCACAAAGGCCAGAATGCCAAGCCAGGGGTGAAAGATCATGATCCCGATCAGGAAGACCGGCGTCCAGGGAATGTCGAACAGCGCCAGCAAGACGGGTGATGACATCAAACGTTGGACGGATTCCAGATCACGCAGCCCGGTTTGCGCCAATTGGTCAGGCTTCACCGCCGAGCGGCGCAGCACCGCATCAAAGACCCGCAGATCCAGCGCCGATTGGAACCGCGCCGCAACCCGCCCCATGACGCGCCCACGCACAAAATCCAAAATCCCCATCATGGAATAGAGAAAGACCACAAGCACAGAGAGCGCGATCAGCGTCGCCTCAGAGCGCGAGCCAAGTACACGGTCATAGACCTGCATCATATACATCGGCCCGGTCAGCATCAGCAGGTTTACAAACGCGCTAAAGATGGCGACAAACCAGAAATACGGCCTGTTCTGGCGCATGGCGGCGCGCAATTCGTCCCGACCTGCTTTGATTAGATCTTTGTTCATCCGGGTTGTTCTACTCTGGTTTCCTAGGTTGCCGCCCGGGCGAAATCCGGGCAAGCTGGGCGGCATGTCGCCAATGTGTCACAGGGTTATTGAAACCAGATGATCGCATTGGGTCTTATGTAAAAAGTTACTAAGTAGCCTTTTATGGGAATGCTGCCGCTTCCCCAAGGAATTAGAAGAGGTTTTTTGCGGATGGTCCAGATGCGTGCGTCTTTGGCCACTTTGATTTTGGTGAGCCTGTCGGCCTGTTCGGTTCCCGGACCCGGCGAGGCCCCTGATGGGGTGCATGACCCTCATGAGCAGACCAACCGCAAAGTGCATGCCTTTAACCGCAAGATCGATCAAAAGGTGCTGCGCAGCGCTGGCGTTGGATACGCGACTGTCGTGCCCGAAGGCGTGCAGGACAATGTCAGCAACTTTGCCGATACGGTGGCTTTGCCCGGCACGGTGGTGAACCAGATCCTGCAGGGGCGTCCTGGCCCCGCCACCCGCAACACGGTGCGTTTTGCAATCAACGCGACCTTGGGCTTTGGCGGATTGGCGGATGTGGCCACCGATTTCGGCATCCCCGAGGATAACAGCGATTTTGGCGAAACCCTGGCCGTGTGGGGCGTGCCCGAAGGGGCCTATATGGAATTGCCCTTTCTGGG
Source organism: Tropicibacter sp. R15_0 (assembly GCA_017744045.1). Lineage (GTDB taxonomy): Bacteria > Pseudomonadota > Alphaproteobacteria > Rhodobacterales > Rhodobacteraceae > Pelagimonas. The sequence goes on from JAGHRD010000030.1 coordinate 21,217, forward strand.
CCCTTCGACCGAGCGGGATACCGCCGGTATCGTGGTCGACTTCTTCACCAATCCGCTCGATTATGTGATCCCTTCTGAATATAGCAGTTTGGGAACCAGTGCTTATGTCCTGTCCAAGGTGGGCGATCGGGGGCGTTTCGCGGATACTGTCGATTCCATCTACTATGAAAGCGCGGATTCTTATGCTCAGCTGCGGCTGATCTATTTGCAGAACCGGCGCTATGAACTGGGTGAAGAGGCCCCGGCGGATGAAATCGACCCGCTGGCGCTGGATACGGAAGGATTTTGAGTATGGCGTTTGATGTGACCCGCCGCACATTTGTTCTGGGAACAACAGCCGCGTTGGTACTGCCGGGCGCGGCCTGGGCGCTGAATGAGTCACAGGCCAGCGCCCTGGTTGGCAAGCTGGTGGGCGCGATCAACAAGATCATCGATTCCGGCAAATCCGAAAAGGCGATGATTGGCGAGTTTGAGAAAGTGTTCAAACGTTACGCCGATCTGTCTTATGTGGCGGCCTATGCCATGGGCGCTGATGGCCGCCGGGCCAGTGGTGGGCAGAAAAAGGCCTTTACCAAGGCGTTTACCGGCTACATGTCGCGCAAGTACGGCAAGCGTTTTCGCGAGTTCATTGGTGGTCGGTTGGAAGTTACCGGTGTGCGCAAGGTCAAGAATTATTACGAGGTGACCACCGTCGCGCATCTGCGTGGCGAGGCCCCGTTTGATCTGAAATTCCATGTCTCGGATCGGTCGGGCAAGAACCTGTTCTTCAATATGTATATCGAAGGCGTGAACCTGCTTTTGACCGAACGCACTGAAATTGGCGCGATGCTGGACAAGCGTCGCGGCGATATTGATGCGATGATCAAGGATCTGAACAAAGCCGGGTGAGGCAAGCGGTGCCAAAATCCGTTGACGGATTTTGAGGGGCGCTGCCCCTCTTGGTCGCGGGGCGACCAATTCACCCCGGGATATTTTTGGCCCAGAGAAACACAGGCGCTAGTCACCTGAAACTAAAATTCTTGTCATAGAGTTAGTGTCCCCGGATCGCTTGCGATCCGGTTCGCGCCCGAC
>JAGHRD010000031.1:0-21203 GCA_017744045.1 Tropicibacter sp. R15_0
GGCTTTCTGAGGCGCGGGCTTGCCAGTGATCTGTCCCCATATCCCGCCCCCCATGAGGCTGGGGATCTGGGGGCACATCACTGGCAAGCCCGCGCCTCAGAAAGCCAAAGGCTCGCTTCGGGCGGGCTGTCTTTTCCACTCGTACCGCGCCGGGGCGAGGCGCGGTTCTTCATGCAAAAGACGGCTGACCCGGTGGACCATGTTGGGGTATGGGCCGGGGTCAGCAGTGGCGCGCGTCGGGATCGTTGGCCTCACGGGAGAGAGTAGGGCGCATGGCCAGCTACCACCTCTCCGTGAAAACGATCAAACGCAGCGCCGGGCGCTCTGCCACGGCAGCCGCGGCCTACCGTGTCGGGGAGCGCATCGAGTGCCAGCGTGAAGGTCGCGTCCACGATTACACCCGCAAGCAGGGGATCGAGGAGACCTTCATCCTGGCACCGAAGGACGCGCCGGACTGGGCCACGGATCGGTCCCGCCTCTGGAACGAGGTCGAGGTCAGCGAGACCCGCCGCAACTCCGTCACCGCTCGCGAATGGGAGCTGGCCCTGCCGTCCGAGATCAGCGCCGAGGACCGCTCGCAGATCACCCGTGACTTTGCCCAGGAGCTGGTCAGCCGCTACGGCGTGGCCGTCGATGTGGCGATCCACGCCCCGCACCGGGAGGGCGATCAGCGCAACCACCATGCCCACGTCCTGACCTCCACTCGTAAGCTGGAAGCAGGGGGTTTCACTGCCAAGACGCGCGTGCTCGATTCCGCCAAGACCGGGGGCGTCGAGATCGAGCAGATGCGCAGTCTCTGGGCCGAGTTGCAGAACCGCGCTCTGGAGCGGGTAGGGGAGGTGGAGCGCGTCGATCACCGGTCGCTCGAAGCGCAGCGCGAGGCGGCGCTGGAGCGAGGCGATCAGCTTTCAGCCGAGGAGCTGGACCGCGACCCTGAGCTGAAGCTGGGACCGGCGGCAAACTCGATGGAGCGGCGGGCGAAGGCGATGGCCGAGCGTCAGGGGCGTGAGTATGTCCCCGTTACCGAGCGCGGCGCTATCGTCCATGCCGCTCGTCAGGCCCGCGCGGCCTTCCGTGAAATGCGTGAGCGCCTCGACATTGCGCGAGAGACCTACGGCATCGAGCGCGAGGCCGGGCAGGGCCGCGTCTCTGCCGGTCTGGCAGCACTCAGGGCCGCAACCGCGAAAGATCGCGACCGCGACCGAAATCCGGATGACTTCCGGGAGCGTCTCGCGCGTGTCGTGGACAGGTCACGGGAGCAGGACGACACGCCAAAACCGGAAGGCCGCAATTATGCGCGGGAGCGGCTGAAGGAGATCATGGAAAAGGATGCCGGTCGCGATGGCCAGGCAGCGGTTCACAAGCTGGATGGTCACAGCGAGTATGATTTGGGTGAAGACAATAGGCGCGAGGCACGCAAGCCATCCGTCAACGAGCGCTTGAAGGACGTACTGAACAAGCCGCGCGAGAAGCTGGAGATTGAGAGCGAGCGTGACCAGGAGAAGGAGCAGGAGGTCGAGAAGGATCGGGACATCGACCGCGATCCGGGCCTCAGTCACTGACGAGGCGGTGTGAGGTCGTTTCCCCATTCTTCATGGGAATGCTCGCCTGAGAGAAGCCGACACCGACCAGAAACGAAATCACGCCGGTGGCCGTCTTGAATTCGCGCACCTTGATTGCATTCTGCGTCACGCGCGTCCTGGCTGTGACAAGGATTTTCTCCTGACCGTCATTCCCGACCGTCCGCATGATCCATAGACCGTACCAGCTTGGCCCCTTGCGTTCAGAAATTGCAACAGGCGCTCACGTCTTGCTTGACAGAAGCTAGTTAGGCAGCGGACCCTGATGGCATTGATTGGGGGATATATTATGATGAATGCAGTTATTGGGTTGGGCTATCACCAAATCAGGAACCTAGGTCGGATCCTCATTGTTTTCGGTTTAGTTTTTCTGTCCGCATGTACTCTAAACTCTGGGGCGGCCGAATTTATTGCATATCGCCAAGCCTTCGAGGAATCCCGCACAGCAAGCGATGCCCTTTTCGACTTGCTCGGAAACGCAGAGCGAAAACAGCAACGAATTGTTGCTGATCGAACGCTTGGCGGAGAGTTTGATCCAAATTCCACTTTTCTTTACACTGATTTATCTGATCCCCCGCTGACTAGTGAGTACAAGCGAAGCTTCGATACAATATCTCGCTATAACCAAGTAATGGTCGCGTTAGTCACTGGCGAACAAGCACAGATTTTGAGCGATGATCTCGCGGCTCTGGCGACATCTATCGTATCGCTCCCGGGTAGCGCGACCTCATCATCTAAGCTTAATGCGGTCGAGGCGTTCGTTCCTATACTGGGAACAATCTCAGAATATTCTATCGGAGTGCAAAACAGAAGAATATTTGCTGAAGAACTAGCCTCAGAGTCTGAAGCGGTGGTTACCTTGATGCTTGAAATGCGTAATGGTGCAGGTACGATTTTTAAGTTTATCCGTGCGTCATCAAGCAAGAGCCAGAGCGAGGTAGAGAAGTTAGTAGCTGATTGGGTAGTACTAATGGATCGAAATATCTCAGCGTTGAGACAAGCGCAAAATGCTGCTCGTAACCCGCATTTTAGTGCGGCAGATGTTCAAGCTCTTCAACAAAGAATTCAGGAAATTCGCGATGCTGCAAAGGGTGTAAGGGAGGGACTCGCTCAGCTCTGAACAAGTACTAATCTCTAGACACAGCTTGGAGGGAATAATTTTGGCTATGACTTTTTCTGAAATGAGCGAACTGATCTCAACGCTAGAGGCTGAATTGTCCGAGGCCACAGCATCAGGCAATGTATCGCGAGCCAGCGAGATTAAAGTCGCGATTGATGATGTAACCTTCTTACGCGCGCAATCTTTGGTTGCAGAGGGAAATGCACTTGCTGCGCAGATCGCGGCGGCGCGTTTAAGTCTGGAGCAAGTTATCGCACGTTTGGAGAGCCGCACAGACATCACAAGAATCGTCAATTTAGCATCCGGCATCGGCGTATCCGCACCAACTAGTGTTCAGACGAATGGCAACAGTGACATGATTGAGAACATGCGCACCGAGCCGCCGGTCGACAATATGAACACTTCGGCACCACCACCGGCTGGTGGTCCTTCGGCGTTCATCGCGGCTCATAAGACAGCAACTAAATCTGTCCTGTTGATCGATGATCAAGGTCGAGAGTTCCTTCGAGTTGGTGGATCAAGATCATGGCGAAACTTTAATCCTGGAAACATCCGCAAAGGGAATTTCTCGACCAGCAATGGTGCAATCGGTGACGACGGAAGCTTTGCGATATTTCCTGACAAGAAGACTGGTCAAAAGGCGATCGAAGTCCTCCTGCGTGGGCGGAGCTATGGGCCGCTAACAATAGAAGCTGCAATTAACCGATACGCTCCCCCTTCAGAGAACGACACTCGGTCATATGTTGATTTTGTAGTGCAACAGACCAATCTTAACCGTGGTGATGTTCTTGATGATCTCAGGATTGCCGAAATCCGAAAAATCGTTTCTGCCATTGAAAAAATGGAAGGTTGGACAACTGGCGAACAACGTCCTCACTTGCCTTCCAGCGGCTTCGATGGAGCCAATCCTTTAAACGGTGCGGGCGGGACAGGGGTAAGCGCTGCTATAGGCGCGGCAGCTGATTGGATGGATATTGCGAGACAAGAAGCTTCACTGCCTGTTGATCAACGGAGTGAGGTTTCAGGACCGCAGAGTAATCCGCGCATTCTCAAGTACTTTGAGGTCGGTTCTACATGGTTCGACCCGAACAATGGAGATGAAACTGAATGGTGTGCTGTATTTGTTAATTATTGCTTAGAAACAAGTGGTTACGTTGGAACTAACCACCCCGGAGCACGATCCTTCTTCTGGAATAAGAAACGTCAGTTCATTAGACTGGATGGCCCACGCAAATTCTGTATAGCAGTCAGGCGATATGCACCCTTCGATGATGCAGCTTGGGAGACTGGCGCTGGTCATGTAGGGTTTCTGGTGGACTATTCAGATACAAGCGTCACGCTCCTTGGTGGGAATCAAGGTAACACGGTCAAAGAGAAGACCTATCCTAGAAGAGTTGAAGGAGCGAACGGTGTCGTGGAGTCGGAGTTTGTTGCGTTCATGATGCCAGTAATGAACTAGTGAGACCTAGCAGGCTGCTGAAAAAGGAGTTTGACCAGCTGTTCTCGTGGAACTGGTCGATGTGGGTCGCGAGATGTTTTCATCAACTAGACGAGAGAGCGTAAAAATCGCCCTACTTTGCCGGTGTCGTGGGCTGCGCCACACTTTTTCAGCAGCCTGCTAGTGCGACAGTTACTCTGGTGCCTTTGTCATGGTTTCAGGGAACAGGCTATTAAAAATGATCGCCATGTATGCTGCGAACAATGTCTCAACTAGGCCCGTAAAAATGCCGATGTTCTGATAGTCGATAGTTCCGCTCGTAAACAAGACTAGACCGGCTGGCAGTAGAAAGATGCAGAAAATGATTATCACACTCAGCTGCACATAGAAGGCTCTCTTTGGAACAACACCTGGTTGCTCTCCACCGTCGTCGCCTACAACATAGCGGAGGAACGCAGTAAAATATAGCGCCGTCAGTGGCGCAATGGATAGTATCAGACCGACCGCCTGTTCAATGCCGTCGAGTAATCGAAGGCCGAAATAAAAATACAGACCTATTGAGCCAAAATGTGCAGCCAAGATGATGCTGCCAAAACAGTACCTAACGAAGACTATCCCCACGACTGAATCCTCCTACTCTGTCTCAATTAGTGCGTTGACAACCCAAGTCTGGAGGCTTTCGGACAGAGATGATATTCGATCATTGTCCGAGTACAGTGTCCAATTCGGATTTCCGAGATCGCGCGCCGTATTGTAACTACCTCTGATGTATCGTGGCTCATAAGCATACCGCCAGATTACATTTCTACAAGAAAAATCTAAGAAAAACATAGTCTTAAACTTATGGCTTTCGTATCCTTTTCCAGAAACGACACCAGAGAGTCTTTCAGATGCAGCGAGAAACAGGATGTCAAATTGTACGACGACACCAAGGCCTCTGTTTACGGCGACGTACATCTCATCATTCTCAAAGGTTCCGTTTGAGCAGCTTACATCCTGCTTGGCTATGCCTGAGGAGACAGCATCACAGATTTCATTCGCGGTGATAGTCTGCGCCCTCTCTGAGTAACTACGTTGTTCATCATCGAGGCAGGCTATGGCCTGATAGGGAAGCGCAGCGAGGAGCGCAGCAATATAGAACTTCATACTCACTCCATGGTGATGATCGGAATGCCATCACCTTGAGCGGCATTGCCGAAGCTTTCTGTATTTATGAATATCCCACGTAGAACATCGTTTTCGGATGTGTCCGCCACCTCTGCTGCTCTGGGAGGCCACCATCCACCGCCTCCTCCCGGCCAAGGTTTTGGGGCCGTTGCCGCCTCTAAATCGTCAGACCCACCCTGAGGAGGCCATATTACTCTGGGAGGCCACCATCCTCCGCCTCCGCCCGGATATTCGTTATCTCCTGGAAAGCGGTCAGGTACGCCAACAAAGTACTGGCGGACTGTCGAGTTTTCATCAGCTGTGTAGCTCTCTATGTCAATGCTCAGATTGGCATATGGGGATTTGTCTATCTTGAGAAAATCTACAGTCGGATTTAGCGTCCTTGCGGCTTCAAGCACCCCTTCGCTAGCGGTTATCCCTTCGCTCGCCTCTGTTGATCCTATAACCAAAAAACCGATTACATTTTCTGGGGCTAGGCCTTCGACGCTATTTTGATCAACTGGGAAGGCGATCACAATGTCCTCTGACACAGCGGGCGATGCAGTGAAGGCCATCAAAAGTATAGCTACAAAAAGTCTCATGGAATAATCTCCGGCATCTATTCCGTCACTGTAGCATGCAAAAAGCTCCAGTTGGAGAGGGAAGAATCTCCCTGCAACCGAGCTTCCGTAGCGGCTCCTGGAGGGCCGTTTTTTTGGTAGAGTTGTCGGGAGATTCTCGAACTTGCGATCCCGGCAGTGTGCCGGTCTCGCTTTGAGCGATAGACAGGGCAGGGGATCGACAGGCTGACGTCCGCTCACCCCAACCCTGACAGTTTCTAAATCCTGTTAATCCGCCTACCATCCCGGCAGGTCCGAGAAAACCGGCAAGCGCCGCCTGTGGCGTCGGTTCCGGTCGAGAATTCCGGTTCCTCCCACGCGCAAGGCGCGTGGTTCCCTCCCAAATTCACGCCCTCCACCCGGTTGTCACGGCCCCGCCGGGCCGCAGAACGGGCTTTGCCCTTACCCGCTCTGCCCTTCGGAATGCATGGGCATTCCAAAGATCAGAACAGGAAGGCCCGCCCATTGGCGGAAAGGGAAGAGACCCGGCCCGCGTCATTCGAAGGAGGGTCAAAAATGACCGCAGAGAAGTTTGACGTTTACACTCATGTCACCAATCAGATCATTGCGCAGATCGAGGCGGGAACGCCGCCCTGGCGCAAGCCGTGGACTGGCGGAGGGGCAGGGGCCAGCTTGCCGGAACGGTTCAACGGCGAGGCCTATCGGGGCATCAACATCCTGATGCTTTGGGCCGCAGCGATGGCCAAGGATTACAGCTCAGCCCGCTGGATGACGTTCAATCAGGCCAAGCAGCTTGGGGGCCATGTCAGCAAGGGCGAGAAATCCGCCACGGTCGTGAAATACGGCAGCGTCGAGCGCGAGGACGAGAACGGCGAGGAACGCCAGATCCCCTATGCCAAGGCCTACCGCGTGTTCAACGCCGACCAGATCGAGGGCTTGCCCGCTGAATTCTACATCCAACCCGATCCGCCCCGTGATCTTGGCACCGTGGCCGACCCCGAGTTAGAGGCGTTCTTTGCCGCGACTGGCGCGCAGATTGACGTGACCGAGGAGCCGCGCGCCTATTACAACATCAAGACCGACCGCATCCACATGCCGCCGATTGGCACGTTTTATCGGGCGGCAGGGTATTTTGGCACCTTGGCCCATGAGACAGTCCACTGGACAGGCGCGGCAAAGCGGCTGGATCGTTTGGGCCGGTTCAATGACCGCAAGGCCTATGCCTTCGAGGAGTTGGTCGCGGAAATTGGCAACTGCATGCTTTGCGCGCAGATTGGGGTGGAGCCTGAATTCGATCAGAGCGCCGCCTATGTCGAAGGATGGCTTGAGGCGATGAAGGAAGACAACCGCGCGATTTTCCGGGCCGCGTCCGAGGCGCAGAAGGCCGTGGATTACATCATGAAGCGCACTGCACAGGCCGACCGGATGGCCGCTGAGTAGCAGTCCGGCCTGCCGAAATGATCGAGGCCCCCGTCAGCAGGCGGGGACCTTTGCGTTCTGGTGTGATCCAGGTGGCGGCGGTTTCAGGATGACCTGTCGGCGGGCAACCTGAAGGCCACCCGCCGACAGGCCCGGCGCTTCGCGCGGACACCCCATAGGGGTGGTCTGCAACAGGCATTGGTGAAAGGCCCAGTGTCCAAAACCCGGGCACCTCATTCATAACATTGCACTTTCGGTGGGAGAACATAGATTAGATCGAAGGAGAAACGATGGTTCACGAAGAAAAAACAACGAAATCCGGCCGGGCCGGGCCAGACGGAACTGCAACAGAACAGCTCCTGCCGCAGAAAGAGGAGCAGATCGTTCCGCTTAAGCATGCTGATGACCCTCAGTGTGCATATCTTCTGCAAGAGGTGTCCATTTTCAACAATCGGGTGGTTTGGTATCTCGAGCAGCAGCAGAAACAAGAGGTATTTGCACTGGGCGCTTCCGGCGCACTCTGGGCTTACATTCTACAACAAAGCCAAAGCCCGTATGTCCTACTTTTGGTAGCTATTCCGTTTTCAATATCAGCAGTTTTGGCCCTCAAAAGTAGGGTTCTGACACAAGCCATGCAGGAGAGCATGTCATATCTGGCAGCTCTTGAAGAGCGGTTTGAACTCGAAAGTGATATGGGGTGGGTGCACTTCTATCGCAGCAACACTTCTCATTATAAGAAGCGTTGGAGGAGAGCATTTTGGTCAGTCTTAATCGTCGTAAACTTGGGGTTGGCCATAGGGTTCCTAACCTGGCCACAACAAGATAATGTTGCGGAAGATAATGTTGTGGCTGAGCCGCAGATTACAGCGGAAGAAACAGTGGTAGTTGCACCAGAGTCCGTACCTGAAGGAAGTGTTGAGGAAACCGATGTCGAGCCAGTCCCAGATAATTGATACGATTGAAAAATTTTGCGCATCAGAGGTGGTGGGGTTCCTCAATGAGCATCAAGACAGCATTCCTTATCCGCGTGATCTGATAGAAAAGCTGGCGAAGCTTGGGCTGTTTGGGATCAATATTCCTGAGGAGTATGGTGGGTCGAAGATTCCAATATCGGAAAACCTGCACATAAACCGAGTGCTTTCGAAGTACTGGCTTTCTATCCCTGCGCTATACGGCACGCACCTACGTGCTAATCAGTATTTCATTGAGATTGGAACCGAAGATCAGAAATCAGAAACTCTGCCTAAGATGGCTAGTGGAGAACTAATTTTTGCACATGCATTCCACGAGAAAGGCAGAAAGAAGCCCGCGACTTTTGCAACAAGTGTAACGAAGGAGGGCAACGCGTTTCTTCTCAATGGTGAAAAGGAGTGGGTAACAAACGCTGAAGATGCCGACAGGATAATTGTTGTCGCGAGGAACGACGAACTTTCAGGTTGTTCGGCGGTCGTGGTCTCGAAGTCAGACCCAGGTGTCAAGATCGTTAAAAATCATTCGCGCCGAGGTGTGGAGGGAGTGTCCCTCAATCGACTAGCCCTGAGTAACGTAAGGGTTGAACCTGAAAACATCATCGGCGGTCCTGATCAAGACGCAACAGAATTTATCTCTGGTTTTCGCGCGATTTCCTCACTGAACTTCTCAGCAAGATGTGTAGGCCTATCAGAGTCAATTCGAGATATGGTTTCTGGGTACCTTCTGCCCGATCAGCGCGATGAGGTTTCTTTGCCAGTGATTGCTAATCGTTGGTCCGAGTTGCAGATGAGACATCAGGCCATCGTCTACTACTTCGCTGGCGCGGTTAGCCAATTGCGTGATGGCGGCCTCAGCAAGTCAGAGGCTCATAGAACAAAGGTTTTTTGTTCTGCAACTCTTCAAGAAGTGGTCAGCTTGGCAAGAATGCTGGCGGGCGGCACAGGTTATGCTAGCGACGACCATAGCCTTATCCGACAGCTCAATGATGCAGGTAGCCTGGCTTTGATTGACACGCCGAACGACACGCTGTTGACGTGGGCGGGTATTGAAGATCTTGAATGAAGTGATGGAACATGTCGTCGAAGAGTGTCTTTGAGTATTTTGACTCGACGGGTTTACCCGTGCCGAAAAATTTGCTGCTCGAGTCAAGTATTAGTGAATTCGCATCCGTAATTGAGTGTGGGCATTACAAGGGTGTCAGGATCGATGCACTTGATATGTCCAGTGGAGCAAAAACAGGCACATTCAAAGATTGGGTTGCTTGCGCTACCATTGCCTATTGTAGGCATCACAAGATTGAACACTTTGTAACGCAGTCGTCTGGAAACACAGCGAATGCTCTAGCGGCTTATTGTTCGGAGTTTGGCCAGCCAGTTACGATTTTTTACATGCTGGGGAACTCGCAGAAGATCAAACCTCAGTTCTTTGTAGGTGCGAATTTAGAACTGATTGCTGTTGACGGCACTGAGAGCCGTATGAAGGAACTGACACAGGAGTTTGCGGAAATAAAAGGGATTCCGTGGCTGCCAAGGCTTGAAATCCAAGACTTCGCGAACGCTGTTAGGGCAGACTTTGTTACCCAATTCTGTACACGTCGCGGCGCGCACTACGATTGGCATTCGCAATCGCTATCCAGCGGTTATGGGGTCTTCGGTTTTTATCAGGGACTTCAGAGGCTTGGACACTTAGCCGATTACAAGTTTCTAGGTGTGCAGCAATCTGTTGTTTCGCCATTCATACAACGCTTTAGGCCGGAGGAACTCTCAGGTATCGATCTGGCGCATGAGACTTTGATCGAGAAGACGCTCTTTCGCTCTACGCCGACAGACAACTTGTATGCGAGGATGGAGGGTATCCTGAACTCATACGGTGGTTCCTTTTCCCTGGTATCGAACGCGATCTATGATGCCTATGAGGAAGCCGCGCTTGATATCCTTCGGGGGGGTGGGGCAGAAATAGTTCGTGGCTCGAATGGAGAAATCATTGAGAAGAGCGGGCTGATTGATCTAATTGGTGTCTTGAAGGCGATAGATCGTGGAACCATCACCAGCGGAAGCAGCGTCTTGGTCTCGATTACCGGTGGACTGGGAGAAGGGCCAGTTGGTGAACTGACTCCGTCCCAGATCGTAAATTAGAAGAACCCAATCAGCCATTCCGTGACCGCAGTGTACTTAGTGGGGGGGCATAAACGGCCGTTTTTGGCCGAGCGCCCTACCCTGCCCAGGATCAATCGCTTAGCCAGGACAAAAACCCCCGGCAAAACCTTTGCGGTTTTGGCAGGTTTTTGTCACAGTGAAGCATGATCATTGGATATGCCCGCGTCAGCAAGGACGACCAAAGCCTGGACTCACAGACGGATGCCCTTTCGGCAGCCGGTGCCGAGAAGGTTTTCGCAGACAAGATCAGCGGATCGAAGCGCACCCGCCCGGAACTGGACAGAATGCTGGAACAGCTCCGCGACGGCGACGTTGTGACCGTCACGAAGTATGACCGCCTGGCACGGTCTCTGAAGGACCTCTTGGAGATCGTGGAGGTGATCCGCGAGCGCGGTGCCGGCTTCCGGTCCCTGGCCGAAGACATCGACACGACGACGCCGGCAGGCCGTCTGGTGTTTCACGTCTTCGCCTCCATCGCCCAGTTTGAGCGGGAACGGATTTCGGAACGGACGAGAGAAGGCCTAGCATCGGCGCGTAAACGGGGGCGCATCGGCGGAAGGCCCCCCGCACTCACAGCAGCCCAGAAAGACGAGGTGCGACGTCTACGAGATATCGAACAGCGCCCTGTTGGAGAGATAGCTAGCCTTTTCAAAGTCAGTGTTAGGACGGTGCGTCGTGTTGGTGAGCGTGAATGAGAAGCGATCAGTTCGAGAACTGAGAATTGAGCCGAGCGTTGGAGATGAGTGAAAGCGTGACAGGTCAAAGGTATGAGAATATTGGTGGTTTAGCCGCCAGCGTGGCGCAGATGATAGTAGATGGAGTCTTGTAATGTCAGTGACGGTCTCGCTCATAAATATGAAAGGCGGTGTGGGGAAAACGACGCTGGCATTTAACCTTGCATGGTATGCAGCGTGGAAGGCTAACCTGCGAGTGCTAGCAGTCGATCTAGACCCTCAATCGAACCTGAGCCAATACTTCATGGGCGCTGAGAAGTACGTCGAGTATTTGCAGGCCGACAAGGCGACAGTAGTCGAAGTGTTTGAGCAGTTTTCGTCGCCTAAGGCAGGCAGCGGATCACCAACGCCGCTCAACCCGGATGATGTCATTCATCACTTGCATGCATGGGATGACGACAGTTTGCTTGATCTTGTTCCCGCTCGGCTGGAACTGGCATGGACACTCAAAAACCCAACTGAAAAGGCGCACCTGCTACCCCAATTTCTTTCTAAGGTTTCTCAGAACTACGATTTGATCTTGATTGACTGCCCACCTACGGAGTCAATCCTTACAACAGCGGCATACCGTTCAAGCCGGTATGTGGCGGTTCCGGTACGTCCCGAGTTTTTGGCTACAATTGGTTTGCCTTTGCTGGCCCGATCTCTCGATGAGTTCAAGATGATGCATCAAGATCAAAGCCTTGAAATGGCAGGGATAATATTTAATGGGCTGCGGCGCAGCAACACACCGCCCGAACAAACAAAATCACTATCAGATGTTACGAATCTAGCTGCTAGCCATGGCTGGCCTGTTTTCGATGAGGTTGCCCACCATTCGGATTCATATCCGGCAGGTTCACGTCAGGGAGACCCCATTTTTAGAACAGACTACGCTAGAGATTATGTCAAAGGTGAGTTCAACAAAGTTGCCAAGCGGTTCTTGGAAAAAGTGGGTGCGATATGAGCAGCTCATCTCATGCCATTGCGCTTCGGATTGCGCTGATCCTTGAAGAGGCCTCCCCCGAAGAGTTGGCGGAGGCGATTGATATTCTGAGGCGTTGTGGAAACAGCTCCGATTTGCTCCAGTACCTAGCTGCTACTTCGAAGGCGAATCCCCAAAAATCGCAAAGAACGGCTCGCAAAAGCACGAAGGCGACGAAACCGATTGACCAGATGACTTCTAAGTCCGTTTTGGAGCTAGAGAAGACCGACCCCAACAAGCACCAAGTGCTGGCGGAGTTCGACAGGCTAGTACGGCAAGGAAAAGTGCTTGCCACCAATGACGCCTTGCGAAAGTTCGGCGAGAGGATCAGCAAAGAGTTTCGTCCTAGAAAAGCGCTTAAGGACAACATCAGTGCAGTAATGGCAATGCTTGCGCCAATGCCCCAGAACGACATGGAGCGGCACATAAAGATGGCGCTGGATAGCTCGCCTCGCCGTGAAGCCGATGAATACCAGAAGCTGGCGAACTATCTGATGCATGGAGGTAGAGAAATCAAATAGTTTTAGTGCGTTAGATCATTTTCACGCAACTTCTCGGCATTGCGAAGCAGCTTCATGTATGCCCAAAATGACTTCAAATGATTTAGCGACTGCCTGAGCCAGATCACACGGAACAGCATTTCCGATTTGACGGTACACAGAGCTCTTTCGACCGTGGAATTGATAATCCTCGGGAAAGGTCTGAATCGCCATGCATTCCTTGACTGTAAGTCTGCGCAGTCGAGCGGGCGCGTCCCCAGCTCTTGGCTTGCCACCCTTCATCAGAGAGGCGTGATAGGTCTCGACAAAGCTTCCCTTGCTTTTGAAGACTTCGTCTTCATCAACGATGGGCGTCTTATTGCCTCCCATTGATGCCGGAAGCGTCGTTGCGAATCCGGCAACGGGCAACGGTCGTCCCGCCCCATTGAAGAGCATCCCGGCATAAGGGGAGCGGCGCAGGATGGGAGCCTTGGCGTAAGAGATTTTTGCAGTGCACGTCTTGGGGTTCTTCTTGGTTCCAGCTTTTCCGAGGTTCTGGATTATGTCGGCTACTGTTGGAGCTTGACGACGATGGGAACCGAGTTCGCGTCTCAGTTCAGCTTCCAGTGTGCGGTCCACCCCCTGGTATATGTCCTTGCGCACCCCAACGAGGAACATTCTCTCGCGAATTTGAGGAACCCCGAAGTCCGTCGCGTTCAAAACTATCAAGGCCACCCGATAGTTTTTTCGCGCTCTCCGCAGGATAGTGCGGCGAATGCCCTCCCAACGATCAGAAATGGCGAGCGCCTTTACATTCTCGCAAACAAATCCCTTTGGTTGGGTTTGATCCACCACATCAAAGAATGAAAGTACTAGCTGACTACGTTCGTCAGCAGGGTCCATTTTTCCGGCGACGGAGAAGCCCTGGCACGGTGGTCCACCAAAAACGACATCAACGTCGCTTGGAACGCTGGAGAGGTCTAGGTCCGTGACAGAAGTAGGTTCTATGCGGTTCTTGCGGTGTCCAACCAGGTGAAGGTTCAGGTTGAAGGTCTCACAGGCATCGCGGTCAAGTTCACACGCCAGAACGCTTTCGAAGCCCGCGCGCGCGAAACCAACATCCATTCCGCCTGCCCCGCTGAACAGCGAAACTGACTTCCGGTTCTTGCTGATCTCAACCATGCCTGCCTCCCCTCACAAGTTCTTCTTCTTACCAGTCCTTGTGGCATTATTGGCGAAAAAATCAAGAACATGTGCCTTGATGTGACTTATATGCCGTAGACTTATCCTGCACATGGCGCGAATGCAATCGATATGAGCAAGTCTGAATCTGAATTGGTGCACCGCTTCGCCGGTAATCTGTCGCGTTTGCGAAAAGCGCGCGGGCTTTCGCAAGAGGAACTCGCCCATCGTGCTGGCATTGACAGGACATTCGTCAGCGGATGTGAACGCCTTGTTCGGAACCCGACACTTACGACCGTTGAGAAGATCGCGGCGGGCCTTGAGGTCGATCCTATCGAGCTGTTCAAGGTGACAGCATGACCTTAAGCCTCGATGCTGCAATTCGAACAATCCTCCTACCCGTCGCGCCAGGGACCGGTGACGAGTATGCACAACGTGCTGAAGATATCCTAAACGACCTTGGGGTAGCCGAGGACCATGCGGACTGGGTGAACCTTGAAACTGGTGCATGGGAGCTTGCGGGCAAACCATCGCAGCAGTTCAAAGAGTTCATCGCTCGTCTGCTGTTTAGTCCTGGCCAAGCGCCTGAGACCTTTGCGCTCGATGCCAGCGTGATCCCGACTCCACCAGGCGCTCAGAATGTGTTGAACGCCTTTTCATCTCGCTACTTTGAAATGCATGAACGAGTGATGGCAGATGAAAAGTGTGATCATCGGCAGGCACGTCGGATTCTGTCACACGCGCATGCCCTGGTGCTACTGGCAACTGGCGAAAGAATGACAGCATCTCGAGTCTATTCAATGATGCTGAGGGACGGGATCGATCTTGGGCGTAGCTGGTCAACACCCAGATATATATTGGAAAAATGTGGGCTTGCGCCATCTATCAGTGTGCAAGAAGTGCAATCGCTTTTCACACAAGATGCTACGGGTGAAGCTGATCTTCTCGGCGACTTGGACCTGCAGAATTGCATAGCGTATGTCGCGGATGTCTGCCGTGGATTTGGCTATTCAGGGGACCTGGCAGATCAGCTGCAAACGCTTTTTGTTACTGATCTCCATCCGCCGTATTTGTGCATGCTTCACTTTCAACTGACGGCACAGTCGATGTTTAATCATCGGCTCACGAACGCCTATGAGTTTGCGCCACGCGGTGAGCCGGTCTTGTGGCTGTCAGCAGAATACAACGGCGCGGGTCTCGACGTTGGAATGAGTCCCTTTTTGAACAATGCCAAGTCTGTAGATACGCTCGACTTAGCCTGGGCGGCATCGAAGAAGAAAAAGGAACGACATGCAGCCAGAGCTCTGGTCGATCTTCTTTCCGAGTTGGACTGTCTGAGCGATCCCTCTAGAAGCGCCGCCGGGCAATACCTCAGAGCGCTTTTGCACCGGATGCTGCGCATAAGCCTTCAGACCAATACTGCACTTACTGCCCCCCTGCCCCAGCTTGATACCGAGAGTGCTCAAAGGATTTTGGCTGGTGTTGCTGCTGGAAACACAGGGACGCGCGGTGTTATCGAGCAAAGGTTGACCGATTGCATTGCGCTCCGCGAGGCTGGAGATTTGACGCAATGGCGACAGAGAGGCTTTGGAGACTCTGTTTTTACCACTAACACGTCCCAGAAGAAGCTGGGCGATGCTGAACTCAAACACGTCACCGAGAATCGCATCGTGGCTGTTGAGGCTCATGGCGGTCGCTTAACGGAAAAGTACGTCCAAGATCATCTTTTCACGATGCGAAATGTTCTGCCGCTTCGGTTGGAAGAGCTAGAAGACCGTGCTCCGATTGGTGACTGGTCTCTAGAGCTTCAGTTCTTTGCACACGACTTGGACGCAGAGCTCTCCGAAAATCACATCATCGAAGGCCTTCCAGTCCACATCAACTATAGACGCTACGCGGATGTCGCCGGGATGCCTGTGGATGAAGAATTATTGGTTCTACTAAGTACCTATTTCACAGATCATCTCAACGCCGTACATGTTCACTCCCGAACGCGGCAGGCGGTCTTGAATCTGATCTAATACAGGCGCCCTCAGTACTCTGCGGCAGGAGATAATTGATAACAGTTATCTCCTGCGAGCATCTATCTCTGACGTGGCAGGGATATTGATGCCTCCAGCCCTAAGGCATTCGTACAAAAGCTCTTTCTTAGTTAGCCCACGTCTCATTGCCTCGGCTGCAAATGCTTCTTTAATGGGCTCTGGTACGTTCGTGAACGAGAACTGGACGCGCCGTGCATCTTTCAGGGCTGACGACTTAGCCTTACTCACGCTTGGCAGCGGCGCTGCCATAGTCTTGAGCTTGTGGGCGCTGTCATCCGTCTCCAGGTCATCATCGAGGTTTACGCTGACTTTGGCCATGACCCGCTCCTATAGAAACCCAAGAGTCCCCTACCCTGCAAATCCGCAAGCACCGACTGAGCTGACCGCCGCGCCGATCCCTGCGGAGCCTGGCCTGTCGAAGTCATCTCTTTGAAGCCTGTTCGATGTGCGCACATGGCATTGAGGCGCGGAACGTTCTGTGCGTCGAGTGCATCAACGATGGCCTGTGTGATGTTTGTCTGCGTATCCACATCCATCATGACCACTAGCGCCGGAATCTCTTTCTCCATCGTCTCTGCAACACTCTGCACGTGCGAAAACGTCCGCTTGGCCCCTTTGGCGTCGGCTTCATTCGCTTTCGATGGGATCAAGATCAGATTTGCGGCTGCGATAGCATGCATCGCCATAGCCGACTTAAACCCCGCAGTATCGACAAAAATCGCATCGTAAGCGGGATTAGCCTTCTTCAATGCTTTGACGGTAGGGATCAGCTTTTCGTCATCTTCTTCATAGAGCCAATCAAGATCAGTCTGTTCTTTCTTGGCCCATGCTTCCAAGTGGCGCTGAGGATCAGTATCGATCACCGCAACCCTGGCACCGTCTTGAACCATCAAACTGGCGATTGCTGTTAGGAGCGTTGTTTTGCCCGCTCCGCCCTTTTCCTGCACTACGCTTATGACCTGGGTCATCGCCTGCCTCTTTCTTGTTTTCGCAACCCTTAACTCATAACCGATAACTGTCAACCCATAACTATTATCAGATAACTGTTAAGTGATATGGGTTATCTGTTATGGAGCGCGTCCCTTTCGCTCGTACCATTTTCGGCAAAACCCCACGAACGCAGCATCCGGATGGCGCGGCGGGTCGTTCATCCACATCCGCCATTCTTGCTCAAGGAAGTACACGTCCCAGGTCGGAGCAGCCTCGCGGGCTTTCTCGTAAGCGTCGGACGACAGACGCACCGTAACCTCTGAAGCAACTGCAGAACTGTCGCTATAAACGTCCAAAAACTCGGGTTTTGGCGTGACCTCCAGGACATCGTGTAGAAGCCTGAAACGGTAATCCGGCATGTGTGATTGATCTTCGTCCGCCTTGCAGATCGCTTTAACGAGGCGCTTGAACTCCTTTGCTGTGGAGGTCGAGCCGGTCTTGTGCTGGAGCTTATCGAGGCCGATCCGCCAAACATCCTGCTTGCCGCAATGCTTGCGGGCCAGCTCATAGAGCCGCCGCTCCAGTGGCTTCCGAAGCTGGAAGTAGGCCTTGTGCAGGGTAAGCACATTCTTGTTTTCAATGGCTTTTACCAGCCAGTCACCCATTTCAAGCTCGACACTAAGTAAACGCCCCGTGGAGTCTTCTTTGACGATCCGGGCATCTGTGATGAACGAGATCGAGCGCCATTCTCCAACACCATGATCATGGATGTTTGTTTCTATCTGAGTGAACTGAAGCCGGGTAAGAGCACGGCGTAGCGTGGCATAAGCCTGGCCCGTGGTGTGACGGTTCGTGGCCTTCAGAAGGTCATGGGCTGAAATCCGGACACGGCGTCCAATTTCCTGGCCCTCATTCTTCGCAGCCATGAGCTGGCTAAGCACGTAAATTAGAATGTCTCTGTCAAAAACATTGGCGCGGCCTTCCTCGGCGGCAGGCGTGATTTTCACCTTCACGTTGCCCTGTTCATACTCGAACGCGGCCATGTCTTTTTTGACCGACAGCGAAAAGAGAGGATGCTCCATAGAGGCCCGGTCACTTTTCGGAGTCGCATCGAGGATATCGCACACAAATAGGTCCGGCTCTGTATGCCGCTGCGGAAGCAGTGCAGTTCGTTTACGAGGCCTCGCCATTATTCGATACTCTACCCACCATTATTCGACAGTCTGCCCACCAAGCAGGGGCGTTCTTCGATACTCTACACACCGTTCTTCGCTAGTCTACCCACCAATTTTCGATACTCTACACACCAGAAGGCAAAATTACGGCAATATTTTCGTTTAATATCAGCGCCTTGAGAGACCGCCGATTCTCGTAACACCTTCTATAACACAAATATAACACCCAGCGTCTGAGACAGAACCGACAACCATCAGCATATCACCGCTCACCGCTGATAGAACACACAAGCATCGACACCCGTGGTTGTCGTTGTCCAGGACGCTCCGAGGACAGCGCACATGGAAGCGTTGCTGGCTAAGAAACGAGGAAGCGTCCCCGTCAGGACAAGAGCCAGAACGACAGCACCCAGACCAAACCATGGAAGACGGCTTTTGAAGCGATCCAGCTTTTGTTCCCGTTCCCAAAGCTGGCGCATGGTGTCCGACTTGGCATCTTCAGCTTTCCTGAGAACTTCCTGGGTGTGGTTGGACGCCCGGAGCAGATCACCGGCCATCTGGCCTACGCGATCCAAGGTATCGCCGATCCTGCCGTCGATGGTTGCGCCGACAATCTCGCCATAGTGTTCCGGGTCCGTCTGCTTTTGAGCCGCGAACGCGGCAGAGCGGGCTTCCGTCGCCGTCTTATTCACGCGGTCGAGCACCCGTGTCTGATCATCCACGCGATCCGAGATGCTGGCGACCGCCGTGGCGAGAAGATCGAGCGTTTCGCGCAGATCGTCATCTGAGAGCGGGGCAGGGGAGGCGGGTGTATCAGACATGGCCGGGTGCTTTCGGGTTATCGGGCTTCTGGCGTGAACAGCCCGGCAAATTCAGGATCAGCGTAGTAACGCAGCTTTTGCGCGACGGCTGTGGCCTCTCCCTGGACGCGCAGGAGCTGACGATCTGGCGGAAGCTGCATGATTTCATCGGGGGTCAGCAGATCGCGGCCCGTGAGGTTGTTCGAGAAGCTGGGGCCATCACCGGGCTTGAAGCTGTCGGTCTGGAACCCGGCGGTTTCCTGGCCGATCATCTGGCTCAGCCATTTGGCCGTCTCAAAATCATTCACCCCGAAGACCTGTTGCACCCCGGCATTGGCAATGAAGGTATTGGCGCGGTCGCCATAGAGGTCCTTGAGCTGGCTCATGTCCTGCAGGATCGGCCAGAGCTGAAGCCCATAGCCCGCCATCAGCCCCATAGCGCGCTCCACGGCCTCCAGACGGCCCAAGGCGGCGAATTCATCGAGGAGGAAGAGGGCGGGGGCCTTAAGGCGCTCAGATTGCCCCTCTGACGCGCCCTGAGGCCGCTCAGCGTCCCGTGCGATGTCCTGAAGGGCCTGAGAGACCAGAAGGCGCAGCCAGCGGCTGTAGGCGTCCATCCGGTTGGGTGGCAGCACCAGGAAGACAGAGGTGATCTGGTGGCGCAGATCGGAGAAGGCGAAGTCCGAGCGTGCCAGACACTTCGCGATCCGGGGCGAGTCCAGGAAATGTGTGTGCCGTTGCGCGTTGGAGAGGACCGAAGCGGCTTCCCGGTCGGCCTTGCCGAGGAAGCGGTTGGCGGCGCGGGCGATCAGCCCGCCCGCCTCGTCGCTGTCCTGCATCAGCTCCAGCAAGGCGCGGAGCTTTTCCGGGGGCAGGGTGAGATATTCCCGGACGGTGGCGAGGGACCGGCGGTCACGGTCCTCGTGGCAGACGCAGAACATGATCAGCCCGCCGAGGATGGCTTTCGCCTCTTCGTTCCAGTGCGCTTCCGTCACCTGTCCCGGCGGGTCCATGACCAGCGCCTCGGTCAGGGAGGCCGCATCCTCGCCCAGATCAAGGCTGTCGGGTGTCAGTCGGTCGAGCGGGTTGTAGGCGGCAGAAGGATGGCCGCTGACCTCAAACGGATCGAGGACGTGGACGGTCCCGAAGCGCTGCCGGGCTTCCCCAGCGATCCGGGCGTTCTCGCCCTTGGGGTCGATGACCAGCACGGAGCGTTCCGCCGCCAGCAGGTTCGGGATGACGGTGCCAACGCCTTTCCCTGCCCGTGTCGGGGCGAGGGTGATCAGGTGGGCCGGGCCGTCATAGTGCAGCAACCGCCCGGTGTGCGGATTGCGCCCGATCAGGAGGCCGTCTTCCCGCTGAAGCTTCTTCAGCTCCTTGCGGTTCGCAAACCGGGCCGAGCCGTGGCTGTCACCGGTCAGCCCGAAATAAGCATCGGCCCCGGACGCCATGCGCCAGTACTGGAACCCGAAGACAGCACCCACGAACATGAGAGGACCGAAGACCAACCATTGCCAGGCGCTTTCACCGGGCGTCTGGTCGAAGAAGGCAAAGATGAACGGCGTGGCCACCAGAGAGCCGAGCATCGCCCCAAACAGCACAGCGCCGATCATCCAGCCCAACAGGATGGGCGTGAAGATCAACCGACCGAAGAAACGGAACAGCCCCCCGAAGACGAGCATCACGCTCCGCATCAGGACGCGTCCTCATCGGTAGGGGCAGGGGCGTCCCATTCTGCGAAGGCCTTGCGATCCTGTTCACGGGACAGATTGCGGATCAGCCGGTCGAGCATGGCGGCAGCACTGGAATCCCGTTCCGCCAGGTCCATGAGCGCCCCGCCCAGGATCACCTTGCGGCGTGTATCCAGCTTGCGCTGTCTGGTGGCTTCCCGGTTCTTCAGAGCCTGCAGGCGGGCCTTGGCCTGGGCGTAGCGTTTCTCGGCGCGTTCAAGCTCAGTCTCGGCCAATTCGGGAATCCACTTCAAAGAGGGCAGGTGTAAAGGTTAGGCTTGCCACAACCAGCGATAGCGCTTACCCGTAGGCCTGTAAAGGACAAGGGCGCACTTATGCAAACTCTCCACCTGCGGTTCCGAGATTTGCGTGCGATCTCCTTGAGGCAGGGCCTCAGCCGATGGCGAACTCCGTCCGACGCGATGCGCGCCGGAGTGAAAGGCCCTCCCGGCCTCTCAAACTCTCCAGGGCCAACTTTGGCAGTTGGATCGCATCCCGCAATGTCGCGCCAGCGTCTCGCCCGATGCCCCTCTGCGGGGGCCGGTCTGCCACTGGCGTCTCTCTTGCGGGAAGGTCATATCGTCGGATCAGACGGTGCCGACACGAACCGGGTTTGCCCCCGGCAAACCGCCAGTGATCTGTCCCCATATCCCGCCCCCCATGAGGCTGGGGATCTGGGGGCACATCACTGGCAAGCCCGCGCCTCAGAAAGCCAAAGGCTCGCTTCGGGCGGGCTGTCTTTTCCACTCGTACCG
>JAGHRD010000032.1:0-16920 GCA_017744045.1 Tropicibacter sp. R15_0
AGCGCATTTGGCGACGTGAAGGGCTGAAGGTCCCGCAAAAGCAGAAGAAGAAAGGACGGCTATGGCTGAATGACGGCTCGTGCGTACGCCTGCGGCCAGAACGACCGAACCATGTCTGGTCCTATGATTTTGTCCAGGATCTTACCAGAACTGAAACTGAACTTTCACCGCAACAAACTGGGACAAGGACGAAACCGTTTTCACGGTATTAGTACTAACTGCGAACGCCCCCAGCCCTCTTTAGGACTATATGGTAGAGCGTGAGAAAGTTCTTTGCAGAAGATCAGTAAGGTCGGTCCGTCGAGCCAAACACTATCCCAACATCAGCGCGCTAGATCACACGTCCAGAAGGCGAAGATGCCCTGCAGGTCGCCCTTGACATTCCTAAGACCAAACAAGACGCCGCCACGATGAAGCGTCGGAATAAGGTCGAGAAGTTCTACGACTCTCAAGAGCCTTTTCATGCCACGATCGGCACTAGTGACCTGGGTCATGTGGCCTAGGCGTTAAGTAGAATTTCGCCACCGTTGAAACGGTGTCACGGACGCCATGGCACTCACATGGCCGCCAACGTATGTTCCAATCCGTTGCGAATATGGTCTTCTAGCAATTGTTTGGCTTTGCTTGCATCCCGTGACAGCGCTGCGTCAAACATGGCTTTGTGTTCGGCCACAGCTTCTTCGCCGCGATAGGTCAGGACCAGCATCTGGTACCGCAGATATTTATCGTAAAGTGTCGAGTGGAGCGAGAGCAGGTTCCTGGAGTTGCAGGCTTCGATCATGGCCAGATGAAACTCCCAGTCATAGCGTTTCCACATCTCTTTCTCAGAGTGATCGCCTGCAAGCATCCGCTGTTCCATCAGGTGCAGCTTGTGATGGGCGGCGACCAGATTGCCTTCCCAATCGGTATCTCCATTCTTGATCGATTGTTCCAGCGCGTGACATTCCAGAAGAACGCGCAATTCGGTGATTTCGATCAGGTCTTCTCGAGACACTGGCGTGACAAAGAAGCCGCGTTGTTCGGGCGCTTCAACGAACCCTTCGCTGGCGAGACGGTTCAGGGTTTCGCGTAACGTCGATGAACTGGCCGAATAGCGCTGCTTCAGCGCCTCGAGCTTTAGTTTCGCGCCCGGGTTCAACTCTCCAAAGATAATGTCGTGCTTGATGCGCTGATAGGTGCTCGATCCGACGGTCGCGATCGGTTTGTTCATCTTTTTGTCCGGTTTTTGCTGCTTATCCATATTTAGTACCATTTCGAGAATATGGTCACAATAACTCAATAAATCAGGCAAAACAAAAAATATCTGATAATATTGCAAATCACGTCGACGCCCCCTAGGGTGATGTAACGGCACCGGCGACTCTGTCCGGTCAATGAAATTCAGGCGCGGCTGCGCCTTTAGGGGGGACTGTCCCGGTGGAGACTGTTCAAATTGCAATCGCAGGAGTGGGCCTTGTCGGGCGGCGCCATGCGGATGCCATCAATCAACTGAAACACGTGAGCCTGTCTGGGATCGTAGATCCCAGTGACGATGGGCGCGCCTTTGCGCATGACAGAGGTGTGCCGTGCTTTGACACGCTGGAAGAACTATTCGCAGCACAAATGCCAGATGGGCTGGTTTTGGCAACGCCCACACCACTACATGTGGCGCAGGGGCTTGAAGCAGTGCGCCAGGGGTGCCCGGTTCTGATCGAGAAACCTTTGGCGACCTCTGCCAACGAAGCACGGACACTTGTTGAGCGGGCAGAAGAAAAGGGCGTGCCTATTCTTGTTGGCCACCATCGCCGCCACAACCCGCTGATCCGCAAGGCACACGAGGTCGTCTCGGCGGGTGGTATCGGCGAAGTTCGGGCAGTGCATGTCAATTGTTGGTTCTACAAGCCGGATCATTACTTTGACGAGGCACCTTGGCGAAAGAAAGCCGGCGCGGGGCCGATCTCGGTCAATCTGGCGCATGATGTGGATCTGATCCGTCACCTGTGCGGGGAAGTCCAAAGCGTTCAAGCGCAGTCTGCACCGTCAATGCGTGGGTTCGAGAATGAAGACGTGGCCGCTGCAGTCCTACGTTTCGAAAATGGCGCGATTGGCACCATAACTGTGTCAGACAGCATTGTCGCACCTTGGAGTTGGGAGCTGACCTCGAACGAATACCCGATTTACCCGCCGACACCCGAGAGCTGCTACATGATTGGCGGAGCGCATGGGTCGCTTTCGGTGCCCGACTTGCGTCTCTGGCAACATCAGAATGGCAAGCGTGATTGGTGGACCCCGATGGCGGCCACGACATTGATCCGCGAAGCTTCGGATCCGCTGGTCAACCAGATGCATCATTTTGCGGATGTCATTGCCGAACAGGCCAAGCCGCTGGTGTCGGGACGCGAAGGTTTGCGCACCCTGAAAGTGCTGGAAGCCATACAGGCGGCCTGTAAAACAGGTGAATCTGTTGAAATTCGTTCCAGTCAAGATATTGAAACTAATAAGGAATACTCTGTGCTGGTGTAAAATATCAGATATTTTGCAAAAAATATTGCAAAATATTCAAAATCGGTCAAAAATCACGTCGAGATGATCTATGCGATATTCAGGGAGGAAAATCATGATCACCAAGTTTACACGCCGCGCGGCGATTTCAGCCGTTGTAGCTGCAGGCGTCATTGCTGGCTCGTCGACGGCCAGTTTTGCAGCTGACAAAATCCAACTGCGTCTGGCAACTTCGGGGTCGGAAACGGACCAGCGTTCGGTCGCGATGGCCGAAGTTTTTGCGCCTATGGTTGCCGATTTCGTAGACTATAAACCGAGCTATAACGGTACAATTTTTGCACAGGGCACCGAGCTTGACGCGATCTCGCGCGGGAACCTGGAAATGTCGATCGCCTCGGCACAGGAGCTGGCGCAGTTCTTCCCCGAATTCTCGATCTTTGCGACCGGTTATGTGCATCAGGATGCGGCACACCAGGTGGCCGTGTTCAACGATCCGCTGATGGACCCGTTCAAGGCGACCGTCGAAGACGAGTTGGGGGTCAAGCTGCTATCGGTCATGTATCTGGGGCGTCGTCAGGTGAACCTGCGCCAGTCGAAAGACGAACTGACCGTCATGACCCCCGCTGACCTTGCAGGTGTAAACCTGCGTATGCCGGGCACGGACGCATGGCAGTTCCTGGGTGCCGCACTGGGTGCCGCGCCGACCCCGATGGCGTTCTCGGAAGTCTATACCGGTCTGTCGACTGGCGCTGTAGACGGCCAAGACAACCCGCTGCCGACCGTTGTGGACAAGAAACTGTACGAAGTGACGAAGCAGATCATTCTGACCTCGCACCTGGTTGACCTGAACTACATCGCCATCTCGAAGGCGGTTTGGGACGGCATGACTGCTGACCAGCAGGCCACCGTACAGAAAGCTGCTGACGCTGCCGCCGAAAGCGGTCGCCAGAAACAGCTGGAGCTGGAGGAAAGCCTTGTTTCGTTCCTGGAAGAACAAGGGCTTGATATCTACGAGCCGGATGTGGACGCTTTCCGTACGCACGTGCAGGCTCAGTATGTCGGCTCGGAATTTGCCGAAGCTTGGCCCGAGGGCGTGCTTGAGAAAATCAACGCACTGGGCGCCAAGTAAGCCAACCTGACAAGAGGGAGAACGACAATGGAGAAAGCCTTCAAGTGGTTCTCCCGTCTTGCTGAAGCGATTGCCGGCGGCTTGCTGGCGGCAATCTTCCTGACCTTTCTTCTGCAGATCGCGCTGAGATACCTGTTCACGCCCGCCGGATGGACGTTGGAGCTGATCGGCATTCTGTGGGTCTGGGTGATCTTCTTTAGCTGCGCCTTCGCGGTGCGCGAGCAAGATCAAGTGAAATTCGACATCATCTATCTGTCGGTCAGTAGGCCGGTGCGTCGGGTCTTTGCGCTTTTATCTGCTGTCGCTCTGGTGGTCGGGATGCTCTACACGCTTTTGCCGACGCTGGATTACATCGACTGGATGAAGATCCGAAAGACCTCGACGGTGCGCAATCCGTTTACGGGCAACAAGATCCCCCTACGCGATGTCTTCTCGATCTACGGCGTCTTCATCGTTGCGATCGCCGTGCGGTACGCGTGGCAGTTCGTCGATACCCTTCGGAACGGACCGCCTAAAACCGAGCTGGAACTGGCCGTCGAGGCGCTTCACGAGGCTGAAGCCGCAGAGAATTCCCAAGAGGATGCAAACAAATGAGCTTTGAGCTGATTTCCCTTCTTGTCACCCTCTTCTTCTTGGCAGGGATTGGCACGCCAATCGGGTATTCGATCCTGCTGGCCTCTGTTGTCTATCTGGGTGTTGCCGGGCTGGACGTGGCTTTGGCGGGCGAGAAGATCCTGCAAGGCTTCTATCGCAGCACCATCCTGCTGGCCGTGCCGCTGTTTATCGTCGCCGCCAACATCATGAACGCCGGGTCGATCACCGACCGGCTTCTGAACTTCTGTGTCGCGGCTGTTGGACGCTTTAAGGGTGGCCTAGGGCATGTGAACGTCGTGGCATCCCTTATCTTCTCGGGCATGTCGGGATCTGCTGTCGCGGATGCTGCTGGTATTGGCAAGATCATCATCGAGATGATGACCAAGGGCGACCGCTATCCGCGCGGATATGCTGCTGCGATCACGGCTGCCACGGCCACAATCGGCCCGATCATTCCGCCTTCGATCCCCATGGTGCTATATGCACTCGTGTCCAAGGCTTCTATCGGATCGCTGTTCCTTGCTGGTATCTTGCCGGGGTTGATTATGGGCGCGGTGCTGATGGGCATTAACGGCTTCTTGGCCCGCAAGCGTAATTTCGCACTGGAAGAACCCATTCCACTGCGTGAACTGCCACGGAAAACTGCGAATGCCTTCCCGGCGCTTCTGATGCCTGCCATTCTGCTCTACGGTATTTACGGAGGCGTCACCACGCCAACGGAAGCTGCCGCTGTCGCTGCATTCTATGCGCTGATGCTGGCCTTCATGTTCTACCGCGCCATTTCTCTGGGCAAGCTTTACCAAGTGTTCGTGGATAGCGCCCGCTCCTCGGCTTCGGTCGGGATCGTGATCGGCGGTGCCTTTATCCTGAACTTCATCGTGATCCAGGAACAGATCCCACAGGCCATTTCTTCCATGCTGGAAGGGTCAGATATAAGCCCGATCATGTTCTTGATCATGGTGAATGTCCTGATCTTGGCCTTGGGTTGCGTTTTGGATGCGACCACGATCATCTTGGTGATCGTTCCGCTGTTCATCCCAACCTGCGAGGTTTTGGGCATCGACCTTGTCCACTTTGGTGTGCTGGTGGTGGTGAACTCGATGATCGGTTTGATCACACCTCCCTATGGAATCTTGCTCTTTGTGATCAACGCCGTCACAGACATCCCGTTGCGCGAAATCATCTCTGAAATCTGGGCCTTCCTGATTGTACTGGTTCTGGCGCTTGTAGCGATGATGTTGCTGCCTGACATGATCCTGTGGCTGCCGAGGCTCTTTGGATACCAAGGCTAATGTCACTTGCAATTTCGACAACGTCCATCCCCGGTGATCTCGAAGAAAAACTCTCGGTCATCGCAGACGCAGGCTTTGGTGCTGTGGAACTGCACCAGCCAGATTTCACCGGGTTTCACGGCTCTGCCGAGGACGTCGCGCAGATGGCGCAGGGGCTTGGACTTTCGATTAACCTCCTGAAACCTTTCAACGATCTTGAAGGATGGGAGGGCGCGGAACGCACCCGCGCCTTTGATAGGCTTGAGCGCAAGTTTGACCTGATGGGCGCATTGGGCACTGAGATGCTGCTGATTGGTGCGTCCAGTCGCAAGGTGTCTACCGAGCAGACCGCCACTGACCTCGCGGATGCAGCCGACCGGGCGAAAGCTCGGGGGATGCGGCTGGCCTATCTTGCGCTGCCCTGGGCGGGATTGGTGCAGACCGACACGCAGGCGCTGGACCTGATCCAGCAAATCGACAGCCCCAATCTGGGTCTTGCGCTTAATAGCTACTTCTCGCTCGCAGATGGGGTGAAACCAGCCCAGCTGCGCGATATGCCGGGTGCGCGCGTATTCCATGTACAACTGTCTGACGCACCACGCACACCAGGCACTATCCGTAGTCTGAAGCGGCATTTCGGCATGCTTCCGGGTCTTGGTTCTTTGAACCTTGCCGGCTTCGTGAAAGTTTTGTCACGTGCCGGCTATAAAGGTGCCTGGTCGGTTGCGCGTGTAAACGAACACAGCCCAAGTCCCGGTGGGCGCACCTTGGCGCAAGATGGCTACCGGGCATTGGTGAACCTGCTGGACGAAGTGTCCCGCAGCGATCCAGACCTGCATTTCGACATTCCCGACCTTCCGCCGCGCGTTTACACGTCGGGATTTGAGTTTATCGAGTTCGCGGCGGATGCCACCAGTGGCAAAGAACTGACCGACATGTTGTCGGCCATGTGTTTTCGGATGGAACGCAAACATGTCTCGAAATCGGTTGAGCTGTGGCGGCAGGGCGCAATCAATATCGTCGTGAACGCGGAGGAAGAGGGCTTTGCCCATTCTGCGTTCATTGGTCATGGCCCGTCAGTCTGTGACATGGGGTTGCGGGTAAAGGATGCTGACCAGACCGTTGCGCGCGCAACTGCGCTGGGCACTCCGCAGTTTTCACAACCCGTAGGCACGGGCGAGTTGGACATCCCAGCCATTCGCGGCGTTGGCGGCAATGTGGTGCACTTTATTGACGAGAAATCCGACCTGCACCGCGTCTGGGATATCGAGTTCGAACCCGTCGCCAAGACCGAAGCCACGCAACCGGCCGGTCTGCGTCGCGTTGATCACGTGGCCCAGACCATGCGTTACGAAGAAATGCAGAGCTGGCTTTTGTATTACACCTCAACTTTCGAGATGGCGAAATCGGTGATCGTTGATGTGGCTGACCCCGCGGGAGTGGTGCATAGCCAAGCCATCGAAAGCCCGGAAGGCGAAGTGCGCCTGAATCTGAACGGTGCCGAAGGTCATCGCACATTTGCGGCCTCGTTTCTTGCGGACAGGTTTGGGGCAGGGGTCCAGCATATCGCCTTTCTGAGCGACGACATCTTCGAAACTTCTGCGCAGCTTGCCGCGCAGGGCTTTGCGCGCTTGGAAATCTCGCCCAACTATTACGATGATCTTCAGGCGCAATTTGGGTTGGATGACGACCTTGTTGCCAGATTGCGCGCAGGCAACATCCTTTTCGACCAGCAAGGCAACACCGCCTATTACCAGATTTATAGCCAGCCGATCTTCCAGGGTTTCTTCTTTGAGATCGTCCAGCGCAGTCGCAGCTACACAGGTTACGGAGCGCGCAATGCGTCCGCCCGTCTGGCTGCGCAGATGAAACACCAACGACCAGCAGGGATACCGCGCACATGAAAGCCGCGCTGATTGGACAGAACATTGCGGGGTCTTTGACACCGGACATGCATATGGCCGAGGCAGAAATCCAGGGTTTTGCCTATGATTATCAAAGATTTGATACCGCGACGAACCCTTTCAAAGGGATGAGCCTAAAGAGCCTCCTTCAACAGGCCGAGGCCGAAAACATGGTTGGCGTGAACGTGACGCACCCGTTCAAGGGGGAAGCCGCCGGGCTGATGCATGACCTTTCTGAGACCGCACAGGCACTTGGGGCGGTGAATACAGTCCTCTTTCAGAACGAGCGCTGGGTTGGTCACAACACCGATTATGTCGGATTCCGCTCGGCATTGCGCAGCGAGATGCCGATGGCGTCAATCTCAAAGGTGCTTCTGGTTGGGGCAGGGGGAGCGGGAGGGGCCGTCGGGCTTGCCTTGATCGATCAAGGATGTGGTGCGCTGCATGTGACCGATATGTCCAGTGACCGCGCAGAGGCTCTGGCCGCACGATTGAAAGCAGCGCGCCCGCGGGCACAAATTCAAATCGCGGACAGTTTTGAGGGTGCTGATCCATCCAGCCTCAGCGGTGTCGTTAATGCGACCCCTGTCGGGATGGATGGTCATCCGGGCATGGCATTTGACCCGGCGCGTCTCTCTCCTGCCTGTTGGGTCGCCGACATCATCTATTTCCCGCGCGAAACCGAGCTGCTTCAGCGCGCCGCGTCGTGTCGTCTGCGTGGGATGGGCGGGTCCGGCATGGCGATCTTTCAGGCTGCCGCCGCTTTTCACCTAATGACCGGCAAAACGGCCTCGCCGCAACGTATGTCCGAGAAATTCAAGCAACTTGTGTCTCATGAGCGGGAGGTCATGGCATGACAATCCAAATGTCAGATGCAGACGCCATTCGGCATTGGTGGCGTACGTCGATTATCGACATGGAACCGGGCAGGATCGCGTTCCGAGGTCACCCGATTCAGGACCTGATTGGCAATGTTTCCTTTCCGCAGATGATCTGGCTGATGGTGCGCGGCGATATGCCAAGCGCTGACGAAGCCGCCTTGTTCGAAGCCGCTTTGGTGGCGGGTGTGGATCACGGACCGCAAGCGCCCTCGATAGCTGCTGCACGTATGGCGGCGACCTGCGGGGTTGGGCTGAACAATGCGATGGCGACGGCCGTGAACATGCTGGGCGATGTGCATGGTGGCGCGGGTGAACAATGCGCCGAGCTTTACTATGGTATCTCGGGCCGACTGACCCATGACGTTGGGCTAAACGAAGCTGTAACAAGCGGGCTGGACGAGTGGCGTGCACGGTATGGCAAGATCGTCTCAGGCTTTGGCCACAGGTTCCACAAGCCCGTCGACCCACGTGCGCCACGGTTGATGCAGTTGGTGCGCGAGGCCGCCGCCAAGGGGACCGTGTCGGGGCGTTTTGCCAATATCGGCGAAGAGGTACAAGCCGAGCTTGGCCGCCAGCGCGGAGGGCGCGCCATCGCGATGAATATCGATGGCGCAACCGCGGTGATCTTCTGCGAACTTGGCTTTCCAGCACCCCTCTCACGCGGGCTGTTCTGCCTGTCCAGATCCGTCGGCGTGCTGTCGCATGCCTGGGAACAAATGAACCAGGGTGGTCGGAACAAAGGGCCGATGCCACCCAGCTATTTACCACTTTATGAAGCGAAAGAAGATGACCGGTGATTCACCGAAAACCTTCCGGGTCGGCCTTGTTGGATGTGGCCGTATAAGTGACATCTATCTAACAACACTTGCTAAATTCTCGGACGTCGAGGTCGTGGCCTGTGCCAGCCTTGATCTAGAGGAAAGCCGGGCCAAGGCCGCGCAGCACGGGATTGTGCGCGCCTGTTCGGTGGACGAGGTGATCGCTGACCCCCAAATCGACTGCATCCTCAACCTGACCATTCCGGCGGCCCACGCGGATATCACGCGGCGGGCGCTTTTGGCGGGCAAGCATGTCTATTCTGAGAAACCGTTTGTTACGGACTTGGATGAGGGGCGCGAGCTGCTGGCCTTGGCTGAGGCGCGCGGGCTGAAGCTGGGCAATGCACCTGACACGTTTCTGGGCGGGCGTTGGCAAACCGTGCGCCGTTTGATCGACGAGGGCGCAATTGGTCGTCCGACCGGGGTGTTTGCTCATGTGGGCACACACGGTACGGAACGCCATCACCCGAACCCGGATTTCTACTATCAGGCCGGAGGCGGGCCGCTTTTGGACTTGGGCCCTTATTACTTAACCGCCATGGTATTCTGCCTTGGCCCCATCGCGCGGGTGGCGGGCATGGCAAACCGGGCCTTCGATCGTCGCCAGATCGAAAACGGCCCTCGCAATGGTGAATGGATAGATGTGGAGGTTGATACCCATTCGCTCAGCCTGATCGAGTTTGAAACCGGGGCGGTTGGCTCAATGACCATGAGCTTCGATATTTGGGATAGCGAAACCCCGCGGTTCGAGATTTATGGCGAGGATGGCGTGATCTCGATCCCCGATCCCGATCCGGTTCATGGGGCGAATGATTTTCACGGCCCGGTCTGGCTGCGCACGCGCGAGACTTCGCGCTGGTCACACCAGCCTCGACCCACCGGGCGTGACGATTGGCAGGTGGTCAAGAACCACCATGGCCACAATGAAAATAGCCGCGGTCTGGGCTTGCTCGATCTGGCTTTGGCTGTGCGCGAAGACCGCCCGGTGCGGGCCAGCGGCGAACTGTCTTTCCATGTGTTTGAGGTGATGGATGCCATCGCTCGAGCACCCCACGAAGGGCTTTACCAGGATATTGCCAGCACATGCCCTGTGCCCGAACCGCTGCCCGAAAACTTCCCGGCCAGTGAAGCAACCCAGACAAAAGAGCCTGCTAATGCCCATTGAAACCGTCACCATCGCTGAGCCATTTTTCGGCATGCGGCACGTCGTGGATGAGACCCAATATAACGTAACAGACCGCGCGATTGTTCTGAACGTTGCCGAGCGTCCCATTCGTATCGAGGACCAAACCCTTGAGCCTCTGCAATCGGCGATTTTCGCAAATGTCACCCTGCATGACGTGGATCGTGCTATCGTGGTGGATCGCTTTGACACGCATGCCGATGACGCAGCCCTTTGCGCGGAGGTGCGCATGGCTTGGCCCTCGGCCTACGAGTTGCGCGGCGAAGAACGGCTGCGCGGGGTTGAGCACTACATGTCGCCCAAGGTCTTTGTCGGCAATATCGGCCTGACCATGTATCACTCGGCCTCAGTGCCGCTGAATGTCGGCCTGCATAAGGATCACCCTTTCTGTCCGGTTCCGGGCTTCCGCGAGGTGCACACCCAGATCGTCGGGTTCGGCAAGATGCAGCAATGCCGCGAACGCGATCCGGCCACGCTTTACCTAGAAGAGCCGATGGCTCCAGGCATGACCCATCGCCCGATGTATGACGCCCAGGGCAACTATCCTTGGCACCAATATGAAACGACCACACCCAGCATTTTTTTGGCGCTGGAAATTCTGCCCGAGGGGGCAGAGATCCCGAATTTGGGAGGATAAGATGACCGAGAGACTTCTGCCAGAAAACTTGGATTTCAATGGACCGTTTCCGCCCCTCTCGCGTCGCTTGCGCCTCGGAGTCGTTGGCGGTGGACGGATTTCTGCCACGCAGGCGACCGCCGCACGCATGACTGACCGGTGGGAGGTTGTTGCGGGTGCTCTGTCCTCTGATCCTACGCGGGCAAAGGCGCGCGGGGCGGAGTGGTTTATGGATCCTGATCGCTGCTATGCCTCATTCCAAGACATGGCACAGGCTGAGGCCGCGCTCGCGGATGGGGTGGATGCGGTCATGATCACCACGCCCAACCACCTGCATTTCCCCGCCGCCAAGGCGTTTCTGGACGCCGGCATTGATGTCATCTGCGACAAGCCACTGACCAACGAGCCGGACGAGGCCACAGCGTTGATCGACCTGACGGAACAATCCGGGCAGGTGTTCGGCGTGGGCTATGCCATGTCATGCTTTCCGATGATCCGTCAGGCGCGCGAGATCGTGGCCGAAGGGCGTATTGGCAAGATCAACCAGATCCATGTGGAGTTCCTGCAAGACTGGATGACACCCGATGACGTAGCCGATGCGCCGCATGTGAAATGGCGGCTTGATCCGAAGATCTCGGGACCGACAAGCTGTGTCGGTGACATCGGCACCCATGCCGCGCATCTGGCAAGTTTTGTCTCAGGGCTGGAGATGACCGATCTGCGTGCTGAATTCCACGTCTGCGGCGCGCCGAAACCTCTCGAAGACACGGCGTTTATGTTCACGCGTTTTCAGGGAGATGTGCCCGGGACGCTGTTGGCCACCCGCCTAGCTCCCGGCAATCGTGGCGGGTTGCGGCTTCGGATCTATGGGTCCGAGGGCGGTCTGGAATGGGATCTTGAGAACTCTGAGCGGCTTCAATTCTATCGCTTTGGCGAGGCAGATCGGGTGATCAGCCGGGGGCACGGTCATGGGGTCAGTGCGGCCACCGAACGTCTGGTCCGCACCGCGCGCGGATTCCCCGAAGGGATTATCGAAGCCTGGGCCAATCTCTACACCGAGTTTGCCATGGCTGTGGCGGCACGACGTGATGGGGTGGTCCTTCCCGATGGCTGGGTGAGCTTTCCCAAAGTGGGCGAAGGAGCGGCCGGGGTACAGTTCATCGCAGCTTCGGTGCGGTCAAATGAAAAAGGCGGGGCGTGGGTCGCGATTTAACCCAGTTCGGAGAGCTAGACCGGATTCAAATCAACATTTGATATTTTCAAAAATATCAGATATTTTACGTCACGTAGGATAAACCTGCGACTCACTGATTTCGTCCGGAGCCCCTTACATGCCCGACACTGCCCAACTGGCTGATGAGACACCGTTGTATTCGTTAGCCCATTTGACACTAATCGGGGCGTCGCCGCCCGAGCTGGTCTATATCGCCGCCCGTGCGGGCTATGATGCTGTTAGCCCGCGTTTCATCCCGATGAAAGTCCCGGGGGAGTTTACGGAAACCCCGGTGGACAAGGCGCAAGTGCAGGCGACGAAAACGGCGCTGGCCTCAACCGGGTTGAAAGTGCTGGATGTCGAACTGGCCCGTATCACCGAGGATGTGGACCCGCGCAGTTTCGAACGCGCCTTGGAATTGGGCGGGGAGCTGAGCGCCAAGCGGATGATCATGTCGGCTTGGACGCCGACCCGTGATGATCGCAACTTTCTCGTCGATGTCTACGCTGAAACCTGCGATTTGGCCGCGCCTTACGGCATCTCCGTTGATCTTGAATTTCCGTCCTTTTCGCGCCTGCGCACCTTGGACGAAGCGTTGGATATCGTGCGCGCTGCGGACCGCCCCAATGGTGGCATTCTGGTGGACACGCTCTATTTACACCTGAGCCGTGTTGATCTGGGCGAGCTTTTGCACGTCCCGTCCGAGCTGTTCCACTTTCTGCACATCTCGGATTGCTTGCCCGGCATCGCCGACACTCGTGAGGGTATGATACAACTGGCCCGTGACGCGCGGCTTTATCCGGGCGAGGGCTGGATTGATTTCGCGGGTATCATCGAACGGATGCCTCCGGTGGATTACTCGATCGAACTGCCCAACCAAAGCCGTGTCGTCGAACTGGGATACGAAGAACACGCGCGTCGTTGCCTGCAACACGCGAAACGAACTTTCGGCAAGGCGCGCTCTCAGCGCCGGATGCCGGATGCAGCTACTCTCCAACACAAAGAGGATCATCATGAGCAAAGAGCTCACTGACGCGGATCGCCAACTGGCGGCCGACATGCTGGCGCGTGCGCGTGCCGCCATGGCTGAAATCGAAGACTGGTCGCAAGACCAACTGGACCGCCTGAGCCAAGCCATTGCATGGTATGCGGGCAATGAAAAAACCTTCACCCGCCTGGCCGAGCAGGGCGTGGATGAAAGCGGCATTGGCGACCGCGCGGGTCGCCCGGCCAAACGCTTCAAGATCCAGATGGTGCTGCGAGATGTGTTGCGTACCCCGTCGACCGGCATCGTTGAAGTGGATGAGGATAAGGGGCTGGTGAAATACGCCAAACCCGCCGGTGTAATTGCCTCGCTCATCCCGATGACGAACCCGGCGATGACGCCACCTGTTACCGGCGTATCGTCAGCCAATGCGCGCAACGCGGTAATTTTTTCACCCCACCCGCGCACGGCTCAGACCACATGGGAAATGACCGAAGTGATGCGCGCTGCTTGCCGTGCTGTTGGTGCCCCCGAGGATTTGTTCCAAGCTATCCGCAAACCGTCCATCCCGCTGACCCAGCACCTAATGGAGATCTGCGACCTGACGCTGGCCACCGGTGGTAAGCCAATGGTGAAAGCGGCCTATAGCTCGGGCCGTCCGGCCTATGGCGTGGGGGCTGGAAATAGCTCGATTGTCATCGACGAAACAGCAGATCTCGATATCGCTGCGATGAACACCCGCATCTCTAAGACTTCGGATTTCGGTTCGGGCTGTTCGGCGGATGGCAATATCATCATCCAGAAGTCGATCTATGACGACATGGTCAAAGCGCTGGAAGCCGAAGGGGGCTATCTGTGCTCGACCGAGGAAAAAGCGATGCTTGAGGCCGCGATGTGGGACGAGAAAGGCAACCGCACCTTCCCGACCATCGCCTGCCGTCCACAACAAACTGCCGAGGTCGCTGGCTTCTCGATCCCCGAGGATCGCAAGTTCCTGATGGTGGAAAATCAGGGTCAAATCGGGCCAGAACACAAGTTTTCGAAAGAGAAGCTGACCACGCTGATGGCGCTCTATCACTTTGAGACCTTTGATGATGCGCTGGACACTGTCAGCCAAATCTATGCCACCGGCGGCAAGGGCCATTCCTGCGGCATCTACTCGCATAATGACGAGAATATCGACCGTTTGGCCCGTCTGGCCCCGGTCAGCCGCATGATGGTGCGCCAGCCGCAATCCAAGGCCAATGCCGGCGCCTGGACCAACGGCATGCCGATGACCAGCTCGCTGGGTTGCGGGATCTGGGGGGGCAATATCACCAATGAAAACGTCACCATGAAACACATGATGAACTACACATGGGTCTCGCGCCCCATCGCCGAAGACCGCCCTTCGGAAGAAGAGCTGTTCGGCGAGTTCTACGGGCAGGAGGTCGCGTGATGGATGGATCGAAAGTAGCTGGCAAAACGGTTGCCGAACATATCGTCGATTTTCTGGAACGGCGCGAGGTCGAGCATGTGTTTGGCCTGTGTGGTCACACCAACATTGCGGTTCTGGCGGCGCTGGCCGAAAGCCCCATCGATTTTATCACCGTGCGTCATGAACAGATCGCTAGTCACGCGGCGGATGCTTATGCACGCGTGACGGGTAAGGCTTCGGTGGTTTTGTCACACCTCTCTCCCGGTTTGACGAACTGTGCCACTGGGGTCGCGAATGCGGCACTCGACTGTATCCCGATGGTGGTGATCGCGGGTGACATTCCAACCCACTATTACGGCAAGCACCCGCACCAAGAGGTGAACCTGCACGCCGATGCCGCCCAATGGGAAATCTATCGCCCCTTCGTGAAGCGCGCCTGGCGCGTGGATCGGGCGGACCTGATGGCCGAGATTCTGGAAAAGGCGTTCCATTTGGCAGAAAGCGGTCAGCCCGGTCCGGTTCTGGTCAACGTGCCGATGGACATCTTTTCCGAAGTGATCCCGTCGGACACGTTTGATCGGATCATCGACAACACCCGCGCGTTGAAGAAGCCGTCCATCGACGACGAGACCGCGCGTGAGATTGTCGAGAAACTGGCGCAGGCTGATAGCCCCGTGGCCTATGTCGGCGGCGGCATTCTGTTGGCTCAGGCCAGCGAAGAGCTGCGTGAATTTGTCGAGCATATGGGCCTGCCGGTTGCGCATTCCCTGATGGGGAAGGGCGCATTGCGTGACAATCACCCGTTGGTCATGGGCATGACGGGTTTTTGGGGCACCGAGTTGGTGAACCAATCCTGCCTGAATGCGGATTACGTCTTTGCCGTGGGGACGCGCTTTAAAGAGGCTGATTGCTCGAGCTGGTATCCCGGCTACACGTTCAACATCGGTGGAAAGGACGACACCACCAAAGTCATCCATATCGATATCGAGCCGCAGGAAATTGGCCGCAACTACCCGACCGAAATCGGTGTGGTGGCGGATGCCAAGGCAGCGTTGCGCGTGCTGACACGTGTGGCGAAAGAGATGTATCCTGACGGTTTCCCGCGCGCTGAAAAGAAGGCCGAGATTGCCGATTTCCGCACCAAGTTCAAAGCCTCGAACACCGAGATGCAGACCTCGTCAGCCTTCCCGATGATGCCGGAACGCATTTTGGCGGATGCTCGCAAGGCGCTGCCTGAGGATGCAATCATCACCACGGATGTCGGTTGGAATAAAAACGGGGTCGGGCAGCAATTCGATATCCTGACCCCCGGCTCAATCCTTACCCCTGGTGGCTTTGCCACGATGGGCTTTGGCCCCCCGGCGACGATTGGGGCTAAGCTGGCCGCGCCGGAGCGCGTGGTGATCAGCCTTGTGGGTGATGGCGGCTTTGGTCAGAATCCATCGATGTTGGCAACGGCAGTCGAACTGAATCTGGGTATCATTTGGCTGGTGATGAACAACAACGCGTTTGGTACCATCGCGGGCCTGCAAAAGGCCCATTACGGGCTGACCTATGGCACGACTTTCCCAGGAACCGCCGCGGCACCCACGAACGGGCCGGGCTATGCCGAGATCGCGCAGGCCTATGGGGCAGTCGGGGTCCGGATTACGTCTGCGGATGAATTGCTTCCAGCGCTTGAGGCGGCAATTGCCAGCGGTAAGCCCACGGTTTTGGACGTGCCGATGATCAACAATCCGACACCGACGACGGGGCATTGGAACATCCTCGATATCTACTCGCCGGACAAGGACGTGTCTCACGTCTCAACCTAAGTTCAACGGCCGGGGCCGCGTGCTCCGGCCTTCCATAGAGGGATCACCATGTTCAATACCATCCTCGTTCCGGTCGCTCTGGATCACACCGAGACGCTCGCGCGAAAGCTGGACGTCGCTCGTCAATTGTGCGGACCAGAAGGCCGCATTATAGCGGTTTCGGTGTTCGAAGATATTCCGACCTATGTCGCTGAATATGCCCTTGTTCGGCCAGACAGAAAGAAGATGGTCGTAGAGATAAAAAAGGCGCTTGATGAAGCGTTGGCTGGCCGCGACGATATTGAACGTGTCACACTGGCAGGC
The DNA here is from genome assembly GCA_017744045.1 of Tropicibacter sp. R15_0. Lineage (GTDB taxonomy): Bacteria > Pseudomonadota > Alphaproteobacteria > Rhodobacterales > Rhodobacteraceae > Pelagimonas. Next base: position 16,610 of record JAGHRD010000032.1, read on the forward strand.
AAGCCTGGTGTGGTGATCGTTAACTACGCCGAAGAGATCGGCGCGGACCTGATTATATCCGGTGCAAGCCGCCCAGGAAGCGACGGTTACGCTTTAGGGGCGACCTCGTCACGATTGGCTCGCCGCGCACCTTGTTCGGTTCTTGTCATTAGGTGACATGAAAACGTGATTGCTGATCAGAACGTGGAGTAGCCCCCTGAAAGTGGTCCGCCAACTGGGATAGATTGTCCCGTAAATTGGAGGATCAGCGATGGCTGGGAAAAGAGAGAAACCCGAAGAGATTGTATCGAAGCTTCGGCAAGTTGAAGTAT
>JAGHRD010000033.1:0-12832 GCA_017744045.1 Tropicibacter sp. R15_0
GGCAAGCGCCCGCTGCGCGGTCGTCGCGTGTCAGGGCCGTGTCCTCACCTTCGGTTGCGGGCCGCACCACCCCTGCCCCGCGACCATTGACAGTCCCGGTCAGGCCCGTGGGTCGGGCTGCGCCCTCCCACTCTGTTCCCCGGAAAACTGTGTTTTCCGAGCAAAAGAGAGGAAGGCGCAGCCCATCGGCGGAAAGAAGGCACCAAGCCCGAAACGTCGCACCACAAAGGACAAATCTATGACACCTATCAAGATTGACAAAGTGACTGTTGAACAGTTTGGCGAAGCGCTGCGTAGTGAGGCGATTGCCAAGCAAAACGATGCTTTTCGCAAGATGATCCTGCTGGACGAGAGTGTAGGGCGTTGGGTCGTGACCCGTGCCGTTTATGCAGAAGGCCCCGCTTTTGTTGCGGCCTGCATTCTGGCCGTGCGCAAGTTCGAGGACTTCACCGAAGAAATGGACCCCTATGGCGAGCGTTCTATGGGGCGGCTTGAGATTGAGGGTAAAACGGTCTGGTTCAAGATCGACCTTTATGACGTGGACTATGAAGGCGGTTCGGATGATCCGTCAGAAGTCACCAAGACACGCCGCGTTCTGACCATCCTTTTCCCAAGCGATTACTGAGTTCGGTTAGCGGGGTTCTCTCCCGATCTCGCGCCGAGGCTGGCCTGCCCCGCAGGTCCACGGGAGGGGCGGCAAGCGCCCTTCCCATCCATCACCACAAGCAGAAAGGAAGGTGAAACACATGAGCAATGAAACGAAGAAGCGCCACATTGCCGAGGCTTGGGCGCTTCTCAGGAAGGGCGATCAGTTTGGTATCGGACGCCGCTTCCTGATCCAGCACGGGGCTTTGTAAGCCCACTCGCCTCAGCCCGTCAGGGCTGGGGCATCCATAACACAAAATCTCACCACGAAACAAGGATGAACCAAATGACGAAACAATCCAAAATCATCGCAACCGAGGCCCGCATTCCGCTGGCAATGCTGACACTTTCCCCGTTGAACCCGCGCCAGCATGTGCCTGAGCATGAAGTGGCCGAACTGGCACAAAGCATCTGGGCCGCTGGCCTGATCCAACCAATCGCAGGTCTGGGCGATGATGTGGGCGGTGCCGACATTGTTGCAGGCGGTCGCCGCTTGCGGGCCTTGCAGTATCTCGCAGAGCAGCACCCGAACATGGCAGATACGCGCCCCGAACTGGCGAACCCAATGGTGATGCTGGCACCGGACGTAGAAACCGCCGAACAATGGGCTTACGCCGAGAACGTGGCACGGCGCGATCTGTCACCCGCCGATGAAATCCGTGCCTATGGCAAGATGGAAGCCGCAGGATCGACGCCAGCCGCTATCGCTCGCTCTTTCGCAGTCACGGAAAAGCACGTCTATCGCCGCCTTGCGCTGGCGAACTTGCCAACGCAGGTAATCGACGCACTGGCCGAGGGAGAAATCAATCTGAGCATGGCCGCATGTTTCACGATCTGCGACGACGAGAAGCACAGCCTTGAAGTCTTGGAGCGGGTTCGCGGCGAGAACTGGAATGACTACCAGTTGAAGAACATGCTCAAGCCCGACAGCGTGAAAGGCACCGACCGCCGTGCGATCTTTGTTGGCGAGGACGCCTATAAGGACGCTGGCGGCAAAATGGGCGGCGATCTGTTTGCCGAAGTCACCCTGTTCGACAACCCCGATATTCTGGAAACCCTGTTTCTTGAAAAGCTGGAAGCCGAGGCCAAGCGCATCCGCGAGGATGAAGGCTGGAATTGGGTCGAAGTCACCGAACGCGATTACGTGTGCAGCTACAGCATGGGGCTGGAAAAATATGGCCGTGTTTATGCCGAAGAAGGGGCATTGAACGAGGAAGAAACCGAGCGTTACGACGAGTTGGCCGAACTGGCCGAAGGCGAGGTTCTGGACGAAGAAGGCCAAGCCGAACTGGAGACCTTGCAGGCGATCCTTGATGGGGAGTTCACCGAAGAACAGAAGGTTTTTGCCGGGGCATATGTCTATGTTGGCCGTGATGGTCAGGTGCAGGTATCAGGCGGGTTCATCAAGCCAGAAACCAAGAAGGCAGCAATTGAGGCGGGTGTTTTGCGCGGATCGGCACATAGCACTGGCGGCAGTGATGTGAAAAAGTCGCCTATCTCTCAAAAGCTGGCCGACGATCTTTCTCGCATCGCCCAAGGGGCGCAGCAACACGCGATTTTGCGCGATCCTGACTTGCTGATCGACCTTCTGGCCTACCAGTTGAGCCACAATCTTTTCTGGAAAACGCCCTACGGGATTTCCCTGAATACTGTACCGAACTGGCCGACCACCGAAGGCAATGGCTATGAACTGGACGAACGCCTGACGGACAACGCGCGGCGCGATATGTACGATGCCAAAGACCTTGGCGCATCTTTCCGCGCATTCCGCAAGAAGGGTGCTGACCACATCAAAGGCGAACTGACCCGTTTTCTGGCCGCGCAGTATCAGGGCGGTGACGAGAAGTTGGCGGCGATGGTGGCGAAGGAAACCAAGCCCAATATCCGCGAGGTCTGGACGCCGACCGCTGAAAACTTCTTTGGTCGCGTGGGTGGTCCTTACATGGTCGAGATTTGGCGCGATCTTCTGGACCTGTCCGAAGATCACCCGACCGCAACGAGTTTTGCCAAGCTGAAAAAGGGCGAGAAGGCCGAGAAGTTGGAAAAGCTGTTTTCGGACGCCGACATGCGCAAGGCGCACAACGTCACCGACGAGCAAGCCGCCAAGATCGACGCATGGTTGCCCGAGGGCATGGGCTGAAACCAGAGGCAGGGCGCAAAAGCGCCCTGCCCCACTGAAAGGAGGTTTGGACATGGCATTTGAAAACGACACGAACCGAGGCCGAGTGCTGAAAATGGTCGCCGCGTTACCTGAAGGACGAAACGCCACGTCCGCCCGATAGAAATTCCTTGTGGTGAGGATCAACTGGCCCCGCTTCGGCGGGGCTTCTTTTTCTGAATATTCATTATAGCATTGCTTGAATATTCGTTTTGGGATATACATATGGGTGACAGGAGAACCGCTATGCCCCTCTATATTCGAGACGATCAAGTTGATGATCTTGCCGTTCGCTTCATGAAGCTGACCGGCGCAAAATCCAAAACGGATGCAGTTCGTAAGGCACTTATGGCCCAGCTTGAAGCCGTTTCCAATCAGAAACCGCTTTTAGAGCGCCTTGAGCCGATCCTGAAACGCGCCGACGATCTGGGTCCGGCTGATCCTGATTTCGACATGAAGAAATTCACTGACGAAATGTGGGAAGACGCCTAATGTTCATTGACGCGTCTGCGATTTTCGCAGTCCTCAATCGCGAGGCTGGCTATGAAGACCTGGCCCGCCGTATCGACGATGTGACAGACCAGCTTTACACGTCGCCTTTGTCTCGCTTTGAAGCTTCGGTCAGTCTGGCGCGGCAGCGCTCAGGCAAAGACAAGAAGCCTTCCCCCGAGTTGGTTCAGGAATGCGCCTCGCTGGTTTCAGATTTTGTTAAAGAGGTTAAGGCGAAGGATATTCATATCACCAGCAGCATTGGCGACGGTGCCATCCGCGCCGCCGCTGAATATGGCAAGACCGTCGGTCATGCCGCCGATTTGAACTTCGGAGATTGTTTCACCTACGCTTGCGCGAAGGCGTACCGGTTGAAGCTGATCTACAAAGGTAACGATTTTTCCGAAACGGATTTGGCTTAGCGCCATTTCAAGGATTTCCAACAAAGGTGCAAGGGAATGAGCGGATATGATCTTCGAACAGTGAAAGCGATGCAAGACGCAGGACTTGTCGCAGAGGTTCGGTTCGGTGGGGGCTTCTGTTCTCAAATGAGAGTTCGGCTCACACCGGATCAGGTTATCGGGTATCTTGAACAGGGATTGGATTACGTACTTCGCCTTCAAGGTATCGAGCCGGATGAATTTGAGGAATGGCAGCAAACGGATGGACGGGCGCTGTGCATGGAAACGCTCAAGAATGGTAAGCTATGTGGCAACCAAGTAGCGTCACATTGTTCCCTTGATGACTGGAAACGGCTTCATAGAAATGAATACTGTCGCACCCATGGTGGGTGAGACTTCCTAAAAAGGTGTAGATTGATGCATATCGCCGTTCTCCATCGCGTTTATCTATTTGCTTATGATGGCTGGGAAGCGCCGCGCTGGTTGCGCCGCAGAATGGCGCGCTCAGCCCTTCATCGTGCTTGGCATTGCGGTTTTCACGGCTGGTTTGAAGAGGCTGGCGCGAAATATGGCCCAGCAAACCCCTATCCACCAGCTGATCAAAAAGCAGAAGACCTTGAAGATTGGTCTGGGGCTTCAATCCGAAACGGCTTGCCGCCGGGTTGATGCTGTGTTTGCCCATTTCGGGAGGGCTGTTGCCCCCCTGAAATGGGCCCGTGCTATTCGCACGGAACCGCTTCGCGGGATCAGCACCAGCTTTGTCGTCTACCGCCCTGGTAAGGACGCGCCAGACCTTCAGCAATCAATCGACTGCCGAGATCCTCGCCTTGTATCAAAAGTCGAGCCAATCTGCGGCCGTATTTGTCTCTCCCTGGCAACACAATCAGATCTACGAACCCAGCATTATCCATGAGCTGTCTCGCGCGGCGTGTCGCTTCGTTGCCCAATGCCAGCTCATAGCTGCATTTTGCGTGGCGCGTTTCAGGAGTGTCAAACCCGACCAGCCGAAACCGCTGGTCTGAAATCGCTATCGTGTCGCCATCAATCATGTAGATTTTTCGAGCTGAGAGAACTTCCCCAACAGCCACCGTTGATAGTATCATCAGCAGTATGGCGGCCAAGAAGACGACACTCGATTTTACCCAAGGAAAACTGCGCCAAACCTGGCTGGGATACGTGCTTGCAGGCGCAGTTTTTCTCATAGCTCTATTGTCCATCTTCGCGGCTCTCTCCGCTTCCTCGGCTTGGCCGCTCTGCCGTTATATATCTGTCTCGATGCTATCGCCTGAGTTGGTGTTGACTGCCGAGCTGGCGGCAACATCGAGGGCAAAGCTTGCGGGGATGCAAAATCGCTCTACCTTCTCCCCGGCTGATGCCATGCTGTTCACATATGACGATCCTAAGCTTGTGTCTTTCTGGATGAAAGACACGCCTATTCCCCTCGATATTGTTTTTCTTGATGCGGCGGGTGTGGTTTCTCAGATCGAGCCTTCGGCGCCGTCGGAATCGATAGAGCCGATTGAAAGCGAGCGGCCCATTATGGCCGCTCTCGAAGTTCCTTCCGGCACCGCTTCCAGTAGGGGGATCGAGATCGGTTCAAGGATGATATTTGATCCAGAACTTTGTATTGACCCGTAGCCGATACCATTCATGTCGCAATTATGCCCATGAATTTTTCAATCGCTGAGCGATTGATGTTATTGGATCAAGAAAGGCGTGCATAAGTCTTGATTTATGCACGCTTCAGATAACCGATCGGCCAGCTAGCCTTCCCGAGAAATCCAATCTTTCAGCCGCTCGGGCGAAATTTGGCAGTTCTTCACGTTGCCACCACACTTGAGAAGTTTGGCCCCACCGATAACAGACCGCGCATCCCCGAGTGTCACAGGCGACTCGTCGTGATCGCACCAAGGGATTTCAGAGCGCGAAGTCCGCCGTTGTCGGTCAGGCGAAATGGTCCGGCTCTCGATGTGATGGACGTGAATTTTGTAGAATGGGCAATCTGACAAGGCTTTTCCTTACGATCAACGGTTTCATGGGATGAGCGGAATCAAGAAACGGCCAATAGATCGAAGAAATCAATCTGCTTGGCGCTAATTTCCCCAAGAATGCGCTCCTTGGTTCTCGGGCTTCGGAACATCTGATAGTGCGCGACCGCTTTCTGCTGACTACATGCTGCGGCTACCCTGCGGATTGCCTCTTCAACCAATGCACGCGCGTCGTCTCCAGTAGGGAGTTGCTGTTCCTGCGACTTCACATGCAACAATTTGCAGGCGAAAAGCACAAACCAATGACCATAAACTAGATATTGGTGCTCATGACCACTTTCTGGCGATGATGCAAACTCGGCCTGATAGCCATCGCGCATTTCCTCAATGATCTCATAAAGCTGATAGAGCCTTATCAATTCATCAATGCTCTGCCGATTGTCAAAAATCTGATGGAAGCGCGAGTCGAATATCGAATCTGACTCGGTTTTAGCCTTATCTGGCTCTCTCAACTCATAAGACAGAATGATCTGGCCAAGTTTCAGAGCATCAATCCGCTTCTGTTCTGGCTTGTCAGAATGCATGTTCTTCTTCCGCTCGAAGAAATAGCCGCGCTCTTTGAAAGCCAACTCCAACTTCTTCAACGTCTCATGGTTCGACATCAAGTCACGGCTTTGAATTCTGGCCTGGCTGTTGGTTGCAACCGCCACCCTCTCCGCGATGTCCGCTCTATCGGTCGCGTACATTCGAACCATCACGACAACATCAGCAAGCGCTTCTGGGTTCGTCCGTGCTGCCTCAACAAGAGAATGCGAGGTTTGCGCGCCATTAACGATCTGAAAGTCTTTGAAAACAAGCTTCGGGTTCGTGTGACCCTTGTTGTAGGAAAAGCTCTTGCAGGTAATCGTCACACCGTTGTTCAGATACCAGAAAAGATAGCTGTCGCCGGAGGTGGCGGTCGAAATAATCGCTTGGTTATAACCACCCTTCGCGCCCAGGAAGACGCGCAAGTTATCATCAAACAGGTGGCGCTTTATCGTCTCCCCATCCTCTGCGGTGATGAGATCGACAAAAGACTGTGCATCGACGGATGCAACAGCCCCTCGTACGTCACCATCTGACCGTTCGAGGATTTCTTTACCTATCACTTGGAGCTGACCATCTTCGGCGTCCCGCCCCTCGATGGCCATCGCTTGCACGACATCGTGTCCGCTATAGAATTCGAAAGACACCGACGAATGCGATGCTTTTACGCTGTCAATAATTCCCTGTGCAGATGTCGCAAAGCCCCCACCATTCGAGCAAAATATAACCTTGTAACGGCAAATTTTTCCCTTGTCGTGAAGCTCCCAAATCCGCCGAACGGCTTCCTGTAGTCGAAAGTTGCCACTGTCAGCGAGAGCATCCGCCTTATCGAAGAGCTCATTCAGAAACAACGAAACTTTCAGGACTTCGGCGTCATTGATCGTCTTGTGGCAAGTGGCCTGGCTTTCCCTGTATTTGGACTGAAATAGAAAGACCTCAGCACTGCTTTCACCCTCTACGATGTGAATGGCGTCAACGCCTCGATCGTCTGGGCCGTCTGTGATGATTTCTTGCAATTGGTCTTCATGGCCAGGGAAGATCTGATCAATGACGATCGCCAAAAATCCAACTGTCTTTTTCTGGAACTGATGCCGATCGCATGCCTTCGTGACACGAGCGTCGATGATGTCCCAATCCATTTTGGAAATTTGCTTCATAGCTTGATCTCCGCGTCGGGGTTTCCGGCGGCGAGCGCGTTCATGTAGGCAAGGCACAGCTCGCAAGAGCGGTACTTGCCGCCATAGGCGGCTTTCTCTTCCCGCTCAACGATCGGAAAGGTCGAGTATACGTAACGGATGTCGTCGCGGTCGGTGATGCCGTAGAGGTGGAAGAAAATGGCGTCGAGCTTAGCTCGTATGACAAGGCGTCGTTCTTCATCCCAGGTGAACGGCGGTTTCACATTTCCAGCCTCATCCACATAGCCCATGTCCCGCGCAAACGGTTCCATGTCATGGGCCGTATAGGTGAGTTCAAGAACGGCCTCCCGCACGATTTCAGCAGCACTTTTTTCTCCAAAGCGCTCACTTGCAAGCCGATCCGGTGGTATCACAGGAAGCTGTTCAAAAATGTACCAGCTTAGATTGTTGCCTTGAATTTTTGCTCTAGCAACAAAGTCAAAGACTATAGATGAGATGTTCGCCAGAAGGTTAGAAACACAAGACTTGTATGATTCAAGGCCATTTTCATCTTGATCCGGAACAAGAATTTGAAGTGAATGCCCACAACGATTTGTTGGTACAACACAACTTATCATTCCCCTACGGTTCGTGGGAGAACAGACATTTTTATATGCTAGCAACCATGAAAGAGAAATTGGGCGCTTAGGAGCATCATCTTGAACCCAAAATCGGGGTACGCTCATGCGATCAAGATCAGTCTTCTGGTCCGAAGGAATTTCTTTAGGCTGCGCAGGTCTTTTAGAGTTCGCAAGGTTTACCACGACATCCGACGAGCGGTGATCGTAGTCCATCATCATTTTACCTTCATAGAGCGGGCGCGCCTGCAGGCTTCCCTTTTCAAAAATATGATTTCCTATGTGATAAAAACCGCTAGCTTCCAACTTCGCCCTAGACTGAAAGTGCTTGGAATCATGCGTGACGTGCATCGGTACACCAAGCTTGATCGGGTACTGTTTTTCCCCCGAGTCGTGATGGCTATAGACTGGCGCAGCTTCATAAATTCGCGCGCAAATTTCGGCGTCTCTTCGTGAGCGGAATATTGGCGCAGTCTTCGTATTCGGGTTCACACGATCGAAGTCTTCTGCGCGGTACTCAAAAACAACATCCTCGTGCTCAAGTTCACTGACGGCTTGAAGAAAGAACGCACATTTCGCCGCATCTTCCATAGCCATCTTACTAAGAACAAAAACACAGAATTTATATCGGCTATCTACATCTTCAAAAAACGGCCGTAACCCATAGCGTGTGCGCCTATTTTCAAAGTCGATAAGTGTGCGCAACTGACCGCCAGTTGAAACCTGCTCGAAGAATTTGGCCGATGTGCCATCGGAGGCGATGCCCGATGGTACAAGTAAACCAGAACGACCATTAGCACTAAGCAAACGGCGAGCCTGTTCTACGAATAGAGAGTAGATGTTTGTGTCACCGCCGGATAGCAGTGGATAATCTCCAATCTTTCTAGCAACAGTGGTAGCCAAAGTGCTACGTTCGCGTGCCTGTTCAAACTGGTGATGCAGCTCAGGTTCGTTTTCGATCAACTCATTGATCGCTTCTTTTCGTTCTGCACCGCTTCCAAGTTTAGCAATCTCGGGGACACGCTGCTCAAACCACGGTATCTCTTCAAACCGCATTTTATCCCATGGCGGGTTGCCGATCACGGCATGAAATCCGCCAGTCAAATCATCTGCTTCCCAATCCGACCAAATGCCTGGGAAAGTCACTTGCCAGTTGAGGAAGTTTTCCTCTGCGATGAGCATCTGCGCTTGCGCAAAGATATCAGAAAACAGATCAAATTTTTCGGCGGCGCTCATGCGCCCTTTAAGGGTTTCTTCTGCGGCCTTTGCCTTGGGCCTTGTGAGCTTTCTTTTGCCCAAGACGATATCGAGCGGATCACCAAGTTCGCCATCGAAGAAGGCTTGCATCGCAGTCTTCTTTTCCTTGCCTTTGATGTCGAGCCAGTCGATCGCATGGATCAACTTTAGCAGCGCATCAAGCGGCGCTGTCATGTCTTCAACCTCGGCAAACACGTCTGCCGATCGGTGCGCCTCAGCGATCTCGGCGTCGGTCAACCCCTCGACGATCTGCATCTTGGATGCCGCCCGCAGAGCGCGCTTCATCGGCTCATGCAGCAAGAGCGGCGTGCCGTAGGTCGCGGCCTTGTCGATGCCCTTCTTGACCCAGGAGCCGAAGAGGCTGTCGCCACAGCGAAGATGGTGATCGAGGAAGGAAAGCGGCGCGCCCACGGTGAAGGTGTGCAGCCACAACGCCACCTTGGCGAGCTCCACAGCCATCGGATTTTTGTCCACACCGTAGATGCAGCGCTTGAGCACCATTCTGCGGATGATGTGCCGATCGTCGAGCTGTTCCTCGTCGATCGTCCAGTCCCGTTCGTCGGCATTGGCCAGAATTGTGTTGCGGATCGTATCAATCCGCTCGCCAAGCGGTGAAATGTAATCGCCCCATTCCTCGGGCGCGTCGAGCTCGGCCTCAGCCATGGCGGTGATCACCTGATCGGCCATAAAATCGACAAGGCTCACAAGGAAATGGCCAGAGCCCATGGCGGGGTCACAGATTTTTAGATCAAGAAGCGCGGTCGCAGGGTCATGCAAACGAAGTTGCCCAATCTTCCGATCATCAGCGCGGGTGCTGCCTTCCAGTTCCGTGATCTTGTCCCTGAAGGCACGCTTGCGCTCTTCGACAAGTGGCTCAAGGGTCTCGGTCAGGATGAGCTGTACGAGATCATCGGGCGTATAGTAGCTGCCTGATCCCTTGCGCGCGAAGATATTCGGCTGAACGGTGATGTCATCGCCGTCGCGCGTCACCTCGTATTCGAGAAGCCGCTCATAGATCGAGCCAAGCTGCTGCACCGAAAGGTTGCGGTAGTTGATGTATTTCCGCCCGTCTGGCGTCACCTCGAAAGAAAGCGCGTCGATCACGCGCGCCATGACCGCATCGGGGATGCGGATATTGGTCAGGATCGCATGGCGCTCCTGGTCGAAGAGACCGCCATTGTAGGGCGGCAAACCGATCGAAGCGTCCCCTTGGTCGATCGCAATAAACAGATCGGCCATCGCGCCCCAATAGCGCGCGGCGGTTTCTGAGAAGACATCGTTCTTGTCTTTGCGCTCTTTGACATCGAGGCGCACTTTGTTGCGCAATCCGTAGTCGTCATAGCGTGTGTCTTTGACCGGCAAGAGATCACGGTCTTCGGCGTAGAGGATGAACAAGAGACGGTAGAGCAGGATTAGGGCTGCTTCGCGCACTGCCTGTAGATCGGCCTCGGGCGCGGCCTTGACGATCGCGCGCACCAGGTCGGGGAACACCTCTCCGAAAACCTTGTTGGAAAGGTCTTCGGCAACGCGCTCTTCGTAGAATTTGCCTTCTTCTAGGGCTTTCTCGTGGAAGGTACGCGGATCAGCGCCCGCAGGCACGAATGCCTCACGCCGGAAGATCAGCAAAAAGACCTTCAGCCAGTGACGGCGATCGTCCTCATTGAGTGCGAAAAGCCCTTCATTGTGCCCTGGCAGATTGAGGATCGCGGCGATGTCGAGCTCGAAGAATTGCTCGGAGACAGATCGCGCACCTGAAAAGTAGAGCCGCCATTTAGAGCCATTGGTCAGAATGCCCCAACGAAGCGAACCGCCTGTGATGTCGTCGATGCGGCGCAAGTAGCGAAGCATCTGGGTCGAGGGTGCAGTTTCTTCGCCACGCCTGCCAGAACGCCGATCGAGAGGGCGTGCCCATCTTTTGGACTCCACCACAGCGCGGCCGAATTCGTAGCGCTTCCACTCTTCTGGGAAGCCGTTCGCCTTGGCCTTCGTCTCAACGCTTTCAAACAGCAAACCATCGGGCACGTCTTCGCGGCCGCGCGGCGATAGGTTTTGCTGGCGCAAAGATTCCGTCCAGCCAAGTGCTTCAAGAATTGGCCAGATCAGATCGTCTTCTGTCTGGCTTTCATTTGGTGTTTGAGTAATTGGGAAGCTGTCAAAATGGCCGCGAATGCTCTCGCCAAACTTTTCAAGATCAGCATCGCCAAGTGCGCTCCACTCCGAAACGTCCTGAATGGACTCGGTCAAAAAGTCGGAAGTAAATAGGCTGCCCTGGCTGGCGATCTCACTGCTCAAATCGAGAATTCCTTATTGTTTTTGGCATCCTAACAGTCGGATTTTGCCAATGCACTCTCAAATCAAGCCAAGGGAGAGCTATTCAGACGAAATAAAGCACGTTTTCTTCAAAGCTGTTCAATTGAATTGCTACGCGTGAGCTCCATTGTCGTGGGTCAGCGAGAAAGAAATGCCCTCACGCTGCTTCAACCGCGACACCATCGCCAGCAGATTATCCGCACGCGGGTTGCCCTTGGCGCTGAGCATCCGCATCAGGCTCTTGGGGTCCTTGTCCATGTCTTGTGCCAAGGCCTCGAACCCAACCGTCGCGTTGACGTAGTCGCGCAGCAGCACCTTGCCGGTCTCCAGATCGTCGCTGAGCATCGCTTCGATGGCTTCGCGGAACAACCCCGCCCGAAACTCGGGATCGCGCTCAGCGCGGGCTTTGATCGTGTCTTTGAAGTCTTTCGTCAGTGGCATGTCAGTCGCCTTTCTCTTTGCGGGCCTTGTAGTCGTCCCAATATGCTTTTGCCTGCTCGATGTCTTTCGACTGGCGCTTCTTCGTGCCGCCGCAGAGCAGGATCACAAGCGTATCTCCGTCTTTGCCAAAGTAGACACGGTAGCCGGGGCCGAAGGTGATGCGTCGCTCTGACACGCCTTGGCCCACTGGCTTCACGTCGCCAAGGTTTCCGGTCTCGATCCGTGCAAGCGCGGTTCTAACCTTCAGGGCTGCGGCAGTGTCGAGTTTGATGAACCAATCCTCGAACGGCACCTTTCCCTCTTCAGTGACATAGAAAACAAGCTCGATCATAGAAATTCTTGGTTACATATGTGTTACCATTTGTCAAACTCAAGCTTCAAGGAAAGGGTGCTATCTCCATTATTTTCCCTATATTCCTTGGGCGCAAAAATGCTCGTATCGGTTTGGTGCGCTTTCCTACTGTCTCAAATGGGCCAGCACCCAGCACGGCCAGCATGGTCGCCCAGGACAGCGCGGATCGGCCCATACGGGTAACGATCGACTGTCGCAGTCAGTCTTTCGAGATCTGCGCGAGGCGCGCAGATCACATATCCCAAAGGTCTGACCCGATTCCGCTTGCGCTCTATCGGATCAGGCAGTTTTCCATTTCGTTTTCGTCCGCCCAACAGACCTGCCCTGGCCGGTCAATTGGCAAGCGCCCGCTGCGCGGTCGTCGCGTGTCAGGGCCGTGTCCTCACCTTCGGTTGCGGGCCGCACCACCCCTGCCCCGCGACCATTGACAGTCCCGGTCAGGCCCGTGGGTCG
>JAGHRD010000034.1:0-11963 GCA_017744045.1 Tropicibacter sp. R15_0
GCGCAACCCGCTCAATCTGCCTCAAATTTCTTACCGTCTTGCGCGTCAGAGCCTCGCTCCGTCGCCCCGTCTGGCGTCCCGTTAGCGCCTCAGCGCCGCCGGTGAAGGGGGTTCTACGGATAACACCTCACCCCCGCAACCCCTTTTTTCAGTTTTTCCTATCTTTTTTGCACTTTTCTTGAAAGTCACACAAAATCAATGCGTTAAGAGCGATCAACTCCGCGAACCCTCTGGAATTACACAGCGCGACCCTGTTGGGCCGCAACCCAACGCTGCATCGCAGCACCAGCACACCCCAAGATATAGATGCCGCGCCAATTCTGGCCACAAATGCGCGACATGACTCGGGCTGAATCGCCCGCCCTGGTGAAACCAAGTTTGCGCGCGATCCGCTCGCGCGCCCCCAATCTCCCAACTCCGCCTCACATTATATATAGTGCGCAGCCAGTAAGTGCGATTGCATTGGCAAATCCCGCTCCTTACGCTATCCCACAGCGTCTGCTTTTACGGAGTATCAAAACGCCATGACCACCCGCGCCGGATTCGTCGCCCTGATCGGAGAGCCCAATGCGGGCAAATCCACCCTGACCAATCGCATGGTGGGGGCCAAGGTCTCGATCGTGACCCACAAGGTGCAGACCACCCGCGCCCGCATTCGTGGTGTTGCTTTGGAGGGCGACAGCCAATTGGTCTTTGTCGACACTCCCGGCCTGTTCCAACCCAAGCGCCGTTTGGATCGCGCCATGGTGGCCGCAGCTTGGGGTGGTGCGGCGGATGCTGATATTATCGTATTGCTGGTCGAGGCGCATCGCGGTGTCACTGATGGCGTGAAACGCATTCTCGACGGTCTTGAGGAAATTGGCCAGGGGCGTCGCATCGCCCTGGCCATCAATAAAATCGACCGGGTTAAGGCCGAAGATCTGCTGGCGCTCTCCAAAGACCTGAACGAGCGCTACGGGTTTGAGCAGACCTTCATGATCTCGGCCGAAAAGGGCCACGGGGTCGACGCCCTGCGCGAATGGTTGGCGGGTGAACTGCCCGAGGGGCCTTGGCTTTATCCCGAAGATCAGATTGCCGATCTGCCCATGCGCATGATTGCCGCCGAAATGACCCGTGAAAAGCTCACCCTGCGCCTGCACCAGGAATTGCCCTACCAGCTCACCGTCGAAACCGAGAGCTGGGAAGAGCGCAAAGATGGCTCGGCCCGCATTGACCAGGTGATCTATGTGGCTCGTGATGGACACAAGGGCATCGTGCTGGGCAATAAAGGCGAAACCATCAAGGCGATTTCCAAAGCCGCGCGGGAAGAGCTGCAAGAATTCCTCGGTCGCAAGATCCACCTCTTCATGCAGGTCAAAGTGCGTGAGAAATGGCTGGAGGAGGCCGAGCGTTATTCCGAAATGGGGCTGGATTTCAAGGACGGCAATTGATGGCGCAACTGACGGCGCGCTTTTGGGTCGATGCCTATCTGGCGCGGCTGCGCTTTGCGGATATTCCTGCCTTTGTGGTCGCCCATGGCGATGACACCGCCGGATCGGTTCTGATCAAGCTCAACACGCTGGACGGTCAGGCCCGCGCCTTTACCCGAGGCTTTGATTTGATGAGCGGTGAGCGGGTCTGGAATGAACTCGCCAGCGGGATCGAATCCGATGTGGATGCCAGCATCACCAAACAGCGCGGCTTTGACCCGGATCTTTGGGTGATCGAGGTCGAAGACCGCGCCGGTCGCCACCTCTTGGACCAAGACGGGCTGACATGAGTTGGCGAAACCGCGCGCCACGCCTAAGCTTTGCGCTGATTTCACTCATATCCGCCATTGCCGGGTTCTACTTTGCGGCGGGCCTCGCCGCGACACTTCTGCCACCTTCGGCACTCTACCAGTTGATCTTTGTTCTCACGGTCTTTCCAAGCAGCGCCGCGCTTTTGCTCTACTTGCTCAAACCCGCCCTCCAAGCCCGCCATATTCTCAGGCATCTCGCCCTATGCGCAACCACCGCCACCGCCATGTTCGCCAGTATCTATCAAGGCTGGGTCACCCCGAATGAGGGCATGATCTTCGCGCTGATCCTCCTCGCAGGCCTCTTCCTTGCGCTTCCCCTCCCCAAGCACCCCCGCTGAGGCGGCACAATACGCGAGCAACACCCACCCACCGGAGGGCGAAGCCCGACTAATCTGGATGCAGCTTGCTGCATACCGCATAACAGCTTGCACCTGCCCCGATCAGCGATCACCCTGCAGCCATGGAATGGCGCGACACAGGCATATTGCTGAACACACGGAAACATGGCGAGACCTCGCTGATCCTTGACGTGTTCACCCCAGACCATGGCCGCCATGCCGGCGTGCTACGCGGCGGCATCTCGCGCAAGAACACCCCGCATCTGCAACCCGGCGCCCAGCTGGACCTCACCTGGCGCGCCCGGGTCGAAGAGCACTTGGGTGCTTTCACCATGGAACCGCAACGCTCCCGCGCCGCTGCAGCCATGGGAGATCGTCTTTCGCTGGCAGGTCTGAACACCGTGATCTCGCTCTTGGGTTTCGCCCTGCCCGACCGCGCGCTCTATCCCAAACTCTATCAACAAACCGAACAACTGCTCGACCTATTGGGTCAGACCGAGATTTGGCCACTGGCCTATCTGCGCTGGGAAATGCTGTTGCTTGAGGAAATGGGGTTCGGGCTCGACCTCAGCCAATGCGCGATCAGCGGGGCCAATGATCATCTCGCCTATATCTCTCCCCGCACCGGGCGCGCGGTCACGGCCTCAGCCGCTGGGGAGTGGATCGATCGGCTCCTCCCCCTGCCTCCGGTCCTGCTGGGCGACAGCCCAATGGATGATCACGAAATCCTGACCGCCCTGCGCACCACCGGACATTTTGTCGAAAACCAATTGGCGAGCAGTCTGAGCGACAGCGCCCTCCCCCCGGCCCGCGCCGGTTTTATGGATCGGCTGGCGATTCTGATCGAGCGGTAAAAATCATTTCACCCCCCTGATCATTGGACAGTACCAGGACATCACCCGACACTTCGGAGATACTCATCTTGGCCAGATGATCAAAAAACCGCTGCTCTGCCGCCAGATCCGGGCAGGCCATTTTGGTCGCCGCCACGGGGCCAAGATCGAACCAGGGATAGGGCGCGGTTTGCGGAGCTGACCAGCTGTTACAGGGCGCACGTCCGGTCACACGCCCCGCCTTGGGAAAGATCAAAGTGGCATCCGCGCCAAAATCCGCCCCATCAATCTGGGTCAGGTGCCACACCTTATCCGCCGCCCCATAGGCACGCACGCCTTCGTCTCCGGAACAGGCTGCCAAAGCCGCGAACATCACGATTCCCATCACGCGCATCGTCAAACCTCACGCTTTTATTCACATTATCACAAATGTGCCCCCGCGACCCATTGTGCAAGCCCGCCCTGCCACCTTTCACAACAGGGAAATCCACGATAGGAAGGGGTTAATGACTTGGACGATACCAAATATCCTGACCGCCCTGCGTCTGCTGGCCGCCCCGGCCCTGGCGCTTATGTTTCTCTATTTCCATCGCCCCTTTGCCGATTGGGCCGCCCTGATCCTGTTCATCATGGCCGCAGTCACCGATTGGTTTGACGGCCATCTGGCACGGACCTGGAAACAGGAAACCAAGCTTGGCGCGATGTTGGACCCGATCGCAGACAAGGCCATGGTGGTGATCGCCCTGATGGTGATTGTAGGCTATTCTTCGATGTCGCCCTGGCTGGTCCTGCCCGCAACGGTGATCCTGTTCCGCGAGGTCTTTGTCTCGGGCCTGCGCGAATTTCTCGGCGATGTCGCTGGCACGCTCAAGGTCACGCAGCTCGCCAAATGGAAAACAACCGCCCAGATGGTCGCAATTGCCATCCTGTTTGCCCAGGGCGTATTCGAACATTACCTGGGCATGTCTGCCTTTGGCATGGATCAGGCGATGTTCCAATCTATCTTGGACGGACAAGAGGAAGACGTGCTGGGCCTGCGCTGGAAATATACCGGGATGATCTGGTCGGGGGATATCGGGCTGGTGCTGCTTTGGGTGGCCGCCACGCTGACCCTGATCACCGGGTTTGACTATTTCCGCAAGGCCCTGCCTTTGCTGCGAGAGGACCGTTAACATGAACGTGCTTTACTTTGCCTGGGTGCGCGAGCGTATCGGTCTGCCCAAGGAAAAGATCGAAACCAATGCCACCACGGTCAACGAGTTGATCGCCGAATTGCGCGGACGCGAAGAGCGGTATGAGGCGGCTTTTGCCGATCTGTCAGCCCTGCGCGTCGCCATTGACCAAGAGCTGAGCGATTTTGATTCCCCGCTGGAGGGCGCACAGGAAGTGGCGTTTTTCCCACCCATGACAGGCGGCTGAACCATGCGCGTCACCGTTCAGGAAGCCCCGTTTGACTATGGCCAAGAGGCCGAGAGTTTTGCCAATGGTCGCCATGATATGGGGGCCATTGTCACCTTTGCCGGGATGGTGCGCGATGTCGCTGGTGGCCTGGATGTCATGGAAATCGAACATTATCCGGGCATGACCGAAAAAGCGCTGGAAAAGATCGCCGCCGAGGCGATAGAGCGCTGGTCCCTCGGGGATGCGCTGATCATCCATCGCTATGGCCGCATGGGCGCAGGCGAAAAGATCATGATGGTCGCCACCGCCGCGCGCCACCGCAAGGATGCTTTTGAAGCGGCGGAATATCTGATGGATTACCTCAAATCCCGCGCGCCGTTCTGGAAGAAAGAGCACACGGCACAAGATGCCGGTTGGGTTGCCGCAAAGGATGAGGATGAGGCGGCGCTGGATCGCTGGTAATTTGCCTTTCTCGTTGGTAAGCTGACCTTACCAATTTGAAACGAGCCACCCATGCCCTTTACCCCGGTCAAGCCTGAAAAACTCTCTGCCGCTGTTGTCGATCAGATCGAACTGCTGATTCTGCGCGGGATCATTCGGCCCGGCGAACGCCTGCCCTCCGAGCGCGAACTCTCAGAACGCATGGGGGTGTCGCGCCCCTCTCTGCGCGAGGCCATCGCCACCCTGCAGGATCGCGGATTGCTGGAAAGCAAGGCCGGGGCCGGGATCTTCGTGACCGAATTCCTGGGATCGGCCTTTTCCGAGGCTCTGACCCAGCTCTTTGCCAATCACGACGAGGCGGTGTTTGACTACCTGTCCTTTCGCCGCGACATGGAGGGGCTGGCGGCAGAACGCGCCGCCACCCATGGCAGCGACACCGATCTGGATGTGGTCCAAAAAATCTTTGACAAGATGTGCGCCGCCCATTCCAAACGCAATCCAGCCGAAGAGGCGCATCTGGATGCTGATTTCCACCTCGCCATCATCGAAGCCAGCCATAACGTGATCATGCTGCATATGATGAGGTCGATGTATCAACTGCTGCGCGAAGGGGTTTTCTACAACCGGACCATCATGTTCCGTCAGCGCACCACCCGCGATCAACTATTGGAACAACATGGGCGGATCAATGACGCGCTCCAGGCCCGCAACCCCGAAGCCGCCCGAAAGGCGGTCGAGGATCACCTGAGCTATGTCGAAGCGAGCCTGTTCGAAAATCGCAAGACCGAACAAAACGAAATCATCGCACGCCAACGCCTAGAACAGGAAAACAACCGCTAAGACCGGGCACTACCAAATTCCGTCGACGGAATTTGCAAAAGTTTTATCTAAAACTTTTGAGCGCCAAGAGTGACCGTATCGAATGAGGGAAGACGTTTTGCCATTAGAGCCCCAAACAGACCGCCAATACGCCTATCTTTCGATCATAGGGACCGGCCCATCCTCGCGCATTACCGAAATTCTGGGCCTTCAACCAGATGATGAGTGGTCCGAAGGTGACGTCGAAGTTCGCCAGGGTCGGGAAAAGATCCGCCACTTTACCAATTGGAAACGCAGCAGTGGTCTACGCGATACCGAAGACCTGAACGCTCACATTCGCGCCTTGCTTCATCAGGTCGACTTCAATCGCCGGCCAAAACTCATGAGCCTGCTTGGTGACTACGATGTCAAAGTTGTCTGTGTCAGCTACACTTGGCAATGCTTCAGCTTCGAACTTGATTTCCGCTTGCAACGCGAACTGACCCAGCTCGGCATTCGCACATGGTTTGATGCCTATATCGACGGCGATGTTCATGAAATGATGCACGATTTCAAGAGCCTGCATGGGCGTGACGCTGGCAATCTAGAAGACTAGATCCCGCACCAAACAAAAAGGCGCACCAAAAAGGCGCGCCCTTTAAATTCTCGACACCAGGCAATCTTACGCCAGAGCGATATTCACCGCGCTCTCGCGGCCATCGCGGCCGGGTTCGATGTCGAAGGTGACTTTCTGGTTGTCAGCCAGGCCGGTCAGGCCCGAGCGTTCGACCGCGGAAATATGTACGAATACGTCCTTGCCGCCCGATTCCGGGGCAATAAAGCCGTAACCTTTGGTGGTGTTGAACCATTTGACAGTGCCGTTGGCCATTGTCTTTCTCCTATCTCAAATCTGCCCGAACTATTCGGCAGTGTGGCTAAGTCAGTGCTAAATCGATGCCTGACCCTGCGAAGAGTAGAGAAGTCGAAAGAGGTAACGTCGCGCAGATTAGATAAGTTCTATACCGCATAAATGAAAGTCTTTTCTTTGGCAGTCATAAACACGTCACAGTCACGTCAAACAGCAAAAGGCCCGGATCCATCGACCCGGGCCTCTTCATGTCATGTCACGCGGGGCTTAGCCCTTGGTGAATTCCGGATAGGCTTCCATGCCCAGCTCGGCCATATCGAGACCGGTGATCTCTTCTTCTTCGCCAACCCGAATGCCCATGGTCATCTTGAGGATGAACCAGATCGCAAAGCTTACGGCGAAGACGAACACACCAACCACAACGATGGAGTAAAGCTGCTGGCCGATGGTGGCCGCGTCATTGGTGAAGACAACCGCGATGGTGCCCCAGATACCGGCGAACAGGTGAACCGGGATCGCGCCAACAACGTCGTCGATTTTCAGCTTGTCCAGGAATGGAACCGCGAAGACCACGATCACACCACCAACAGCACCGATCAGTGTGGCCACACCCAGGGTTGGGGTCAGAGGCTCGGCAGTGATCGACACCAGACCGGCCAATGCGCCGTTCAGAACCATGGTCAGGTCGACCTTTTTGTAAAGGATCTGGGTCAGCAGCAGAGCAGCAACCGCGCCACCCGCAGCCGCGGCGTTGGTATTGGAGAAGATGCGCGAGATGTCAGCAACGTTACCGGCTGTGTCCATATAGAGCTGCGAACCGCCGTTGAAGCCGAACCAACCCAACCACAGGATGAATGTGCCCAGAGTTGCCAGCGGCAGGTTGGAGCCCATGAAGGGAACAGTGCGGCCATCTTTGTACTTGCCCAGACGTGGCCCAAGCAGGATCGCGCCAGCCAGAGCGGCCCAGCCACCCACAGAGTGCACAACAGTGGAACCGGCGAAGTCCTGGAAGTCAACTTGACCGTCGATGCCCGGTGCCAGGAAGCCACCGCCCCATTTCCAGGAGGCCTGGACAGGATAGATAACAGCCGTCAGCAGAACCACGAAGATCAGGAACGGCCACAATTTGATACGCTCGGCCAAAGCACCCGATACGATAGATGCGGTCGCTGCACAGAACATCATCTGGAAGAAGAAGTCAGAGCCAACCGATGCATAGGTCAGGTCTGGTGTCGTTTCGGCCAGGCCGACCGGCTCGAGAGCTGCCAGCTTGAACGCGCCCAATACGCCATCAACGGTCCAGCCATCGCCCGGATACATCAGGTTGTATCCGATCGCATAATAGGCAATTGCCGCCATCGAGAACAGCGCGACGTTCTTGGTCAGCTGCATCGTGACGTTCTTGGAACGCACCAGACCGGCTTCGAGCATGGCAAAGCCTGCAGCCATCCAGAACACCAGGAAACCGGCGACCAGGAACATGAAGGTTGTAAAGATAAAGCCGATCTCTTCGTTCGGCGGCGTGACGTCTGCTTCCTGCGCCAGGCCCAGCGAGGGCAGGGCCAGAAGAACAGCCGCCGAGGCGAGTGTCTTGAAATTCATCATCGTTTCTTCCCTTGATTTCTTGGTCGCGCTTACAGCGCGTCCGCGTCGGTTTCGCCGGTGCGCACCCGCACGGCCTGCGCCACATCCAGTACAAAGATCTTGCCGTCGCCGATCTTGCCCGTCTGAGCGGTGGATTTGATGGTGTCGACCACTTGATCCGCCATGGAGGCCGATACGACGATCTCCAGCTTGATCTTGGGTACGAAGTTCACAGCGTATTCAGCGCCACGGTAGATTTCGGTGTGACCGGACTGAGAGCCGAAGCCCTTGATTTCGGTCACCATCATGCCGCGCACCCCGATCCCGGTGAGCGCTTCGCGCACCTCTTCGAGTTTGAACGGCTTGATCGTTGCAATGATCAGTTTCACCTTGGTCCCTTTCATCTCATCGGGGTCACCCCCGAGCGTCCCCTCGCGTATTTCGCAAATGCAGAAAAAGCCTGTCGGCGGCGCAGATTGAAGCTTTCAGCCACAAAAACGGGCAACTTCGCGGAATTAGCGCACAAAAAATGCGCACAACACGGTTAATGCTCAAAATTTAAGCTAAACAAAAAGTGTATATGGCAGTTTGAGGTGGTCAACATTCGCCAAAGAACCAGATAGAATCGTATCAATGAAAACGAGGCACCCGCAGTCGGGCAGCATTCAGGCAGGCAGAATTGATGAGTAACTCAGGACGAAAACCGGGGCGATTGGTGGCGGATAAACGCTATCCGCGTGCAGGTGCCAAGAAACCCACCAAAAAGCCCGCCCCGAAACGCCGCAAACCGGCCAAGCGCAAGACAACGCGCCGTCGCAATCCCATTGCGGCCTTCTTTATCGGCATCTTTCGCTGGCTCTGGCGATTGATCTGGCGCAGCACTGTCTTTGTGTCGCTGGTTCTGGCGATGATCATCGGCACGGCGGTGTTTTACACCCGCGCAGGCCTGCCCGAAGTCTCTGAAATCGTTGATGGACGCGCGCGCGGCTCTGTCACCCTGATGGATCGCGAAGGCGCGGTCTATGCCCGACGTGGCGACCAATATGGCGGCGCGGTTACGGCTGATGGTGTGTCGAAACACCTGAAAAACGCCATTGTCGCCACCGAGGACAAACGTTTCTACAACCATTTCGGCCTCAGCCCGCGCGGCATAGCCAGTGCGGTGCGCATCAACCTGAGCGAAGGGCGCGGCCCCCTGTCCGGTCATGGCGGCTCGACCCTCACCCAACAGACCGCCAAACTGCTTTGCCTCGGCAATACCTATGATCCCAGCGAATGGGAAAGCGAGTCGGCCTTTGTCGCCGATTGCCGCCGTGGCAGCCTGCAACGCAAGATCAAGGAAGCCATCTATGCGATGGCGATGGAAAGCAAATATTCCAAGGATGACATCCTCGCGATCTATATGAACCGCGCCTATATGGGCGGCGGGGCCTATGGGGCCGAAGCCGCCGCCAAGCGCTATTTCAACAAGACCGCCGCCAGCCTGAACCCAGCCGAATCGGCGATGATTGCCGGGCTGCTGACGGCCCCCACCCGCATGGCCCCCACGGCCAACCTGAAACGCTCGCAAGATCGCGCCGCCACCGTTTTGCGCCTGATGAACGAACAGGGCTACCTCACCGCAGAAGAAACCCGGCATTACCAGAACAACCCGGCCACCCTGGCCGCCGAGGCGCAAATGTCTGCCGGGGGTTATTTTGCAGATTGGGTCATGCGCTCGGGTCCTGAATTCTTTACCCGCGACACCACCGAAGACGTGCTGATCCGCACCACACTGGACCAACGCCTGCAGGCCGCCACCGCCGAAGCGGTCAACAAGGTTTTCTCCGAAAAGGTGCGCGAAGGGTCCAAGGCCGAGGTCGCTGTTGTAGTCATGTCCGCCGATGGTGCCGTGCGCGCCATGATCGGCGGGCGCAAAACCGATGCGTCAGGCCTGTTCAACCGCGCCAGCCAAGCGGTCCGTCAGACCGGTTCCGCCTTCAAACCCTTTGTTTATGCGACCGCTTTGGAACTGGGCTATGGCCCGCTCGACACCGTGCTCGATGAACCGTTCTGTATGAACATCCCAGGTTCCGGCGAATGGTGCCCCAAGAACTACACCAAGACCTTCAAGGGCCGCGTCACCCTAACCGATGCGCTGAAAGACTCGCTCAACATTCCCGCGGTCAAGATTTCCGAATCTGTCGGGCGCGATCTGGTTATGCGGGTCGCCCGCGACTTCGGCATCTATCGCGACCTCAAGGACACGCCATCCATGGCGCTTGGCTCCTCCGAGGCGACCCTGCTCGAGATGACCGGTGCCTATGCAGGCATCCTGAATGGTGGCTCCTCCGTGACGCCCTATGGCCTGACCGAGCTGCGCCTGCGCGGTGATGACACCCCGCTGATGGGGGCCGGCGGCGGCATTGGCGAACGTGTGATCCAGCCCCGCGCCGCGGGCGAGCTGATCTGGATGATGGAAAAGGTCGTCGCCGAAGGCACCGGCGCCCGCGCCCGCCTGTCCGACCGCCCGGTTGCTGGCAAAACCGGCACCAGCCAAGAGGCGCGCGATGCCTGGTTTGTCGGCTTTACCGCCGATTACGTGGCCGGTGTTTGGATGGGCTATGATGACAACACCCCGCTGTCGGGCGTCACCGGGGGCGGCTTGCCCGCCGAGATCTGGCGCGAGGTCATGACACGCGTGCATCAAGGCATCCCGGCCAAGCCCCTGCCCTCGCAGGCTCCGGTGGTGCAGGCCCCCGCGCCGCAACCTGCCCCGCAGCCCGCACCGCGCGACCAGCGCAGGCGGGATTCGATCCTGAACCAGGTTCTGCGCGACATTCTGGGGGGGAATTAACGGCTATCTCTGACCACAGAGCTACAACATGCCTTGCCTCAACACGCTAGGCTGCCCTAAGGGAATTGAAATCAAACCGTTCGGACACGCCTTTGCGGCCTGTTTGGCCCAAGCGTGAAAGAGCCTGCCTTGCCCACAGCCCATCCGATCCCGGCTGCGCCTTTGCGCGTGTTGAAACGTCTTGCGCTCATATTTGTTGGCCCGCTGATTTTTCTCTTTCTCGCCGTAGCCCCCAGTTTCTGCGGTCAAAGGCGCGGGTTTCGCGGCTGGTATTGGCGACGGGTCTCGCGTGCCTGTTCCTGGCTATTGTGGTTTCTCGACATCCGCGTGATTATCAGCGACAGCGCCCGCGCGGCGCTGGCACAGGACGAAAACAGCGTCATCGCCGTCAATCACCGCAGCCATCTTGACGGGTTCGCCATGCTGCATGTCATCCCAGATCAGAAATGGGTGACTTTTGGTGCCAAGAAAGAGCTCTGCCGTGCCACCCTGCTAAAACGCGGCTTTCTGGGCGCAGGCCTGCTGGAGATCGACCGTGAGAATGGCCGCCACGCGCTCGACTCTTTGACCGAAGCCGTCGGGGCCATGCCGCCCCGCCGCTCTCCGATCCTGTTTGTCGAAGGCACCCGCTCCCGCACGCCCGGCCTGCCGCCCTTCAAACCCGGTGCGGTTCTGATTGCCCAAGCCACACAGCGCGCCGTCCGACCCTTTGTCATCATTGGATCAGACAAATTGCTGCCACGCGGTGCATTTCTGCCCAAAGCGGGCAGCATCACCATCGACATTCTCGACCAGATCACGCCCGACCCGAGCCAAAGCACCGACGACAATCTCGCCACGCTCCGCCATGCCATGGCCGCCAGTTACGACGCGGCCAGCGGAGAAACAACGTTGTTCGACTAGTCACCCGGAACCGAAATCCGCTACATAAATAATTATCAACCACGCAGGTTCGCGCCCGGCACCGAGGGTGGGCGCGTCTAATCCTGGCAGCCGGGCAATGGTATCAGATATCGGTGCATCTTGTTGAAACGTCGAGACGAATTCGCGCCCGCCCTGGGGGGGGGCGGGGTCGGGCGCGAAC
>JAGHRD010000035.1:0-10293 GCA_017744045.1 Tropicibacter sp. R15_0
TACTTCAACTTGCCGAAGCTTCGATACAATCTCTTCGGGTTTCTCTCTTTTCCCAGCCATCGCTGATCCTCCAATTTACGGGACAATCTATCCCAGTTGGCGGACCACTTTCAGGGGGCTACTCCACATGGTTGATGACGAAGCCTACAAGGCGCTGTCTTACGTGAATGATCACCGAAACGGAGACGAACTTAAGGAGAAAGATGAAAAGGCCTACGAGGCCTTCTTGGAGCAACTCGAGGCCAACAAGATCAAACTGTAGAGATCCATGTTCGATCATCGCTCAGGCGCGAAACTGTCGGCGCCGCTTCACGTCGAAATGGCTGTAACCTCTTCCTGCCAGCTAAATTGCAACTACTGCTCAGCCATGCCGTTTTCCGGCGCTCTAGCTCCGCTTGAGCGCACCTGCAAAATCATTGCGGAAATGGGCGAAATGCGGGTGCACTCGCTGCTGCTTTCCGGTGGCGAACCGACACTGCACCCGGGCTTCCTCCAGATCGCGGCAATCGCATCCCGGGCGATCCCAGAAGTACTGATAAACTCGAACGGCATACGGCTATCGCGTGAAAACTATGCCGATAGTTTCCATGCGCAAGCGCCTAACAGCCTTGTGGCTATCAGCATCGACTCTGCTGATGTCGCGGTGAATGACCTCCATCGAGGCGCGGGTGGCGCACAGGCAATCAGGGCTGTCCGGAATCTTATCGAGCGGGAACACTCGGTATGTATCTCGTCTGTGCTGACTATCGACAGCTTCGAGACTGCTGAGCAATTGATCGACCTGTTCTTTCCGGATGTTGTCAATTTCCGGTTTTTCCCCCAGGTCCCCACCAGCGAAGAAAATAGACAGGCGGTCCAAGGAGAATATCTTGACAGGTTGGATCAGTTCTTTGCACGGCTTCATGCCCGCTCGGAGCGTGAGCCAACACTCAAGCTGCACCTGCCCCGCAAGAAAGCGCCCGGGGGGGGAGCTGGGCGCGATGTTCGAAGGGCTCGATCAGTGTTGCTGCGCCTTCAGTAAGGCCTATATCGACTCTGCATTAAAGGTCTACCCGTGCTTTTATTCGGCTAATGCAGATACCTGCTTCGGTGATTTGAAGATCCAGTCCCTGCGTGCGGCGTGGCAGGGTACCGTGCTTGAAAATCTGCGCGGCCAAGCGCGCACGGCGGCCCTCTGCGGTGTGCCGTCCTTCGGCGAAAAGCTCCCCCACCGCTACGACCAGATGGGAGAGAATAGCATTTGACAGCCCAGACAGTCGCCAGCAAAGTTTCAGGTGATCGCCAGTTCGACCTCGCCCTCAAAGCGCTCGAGGATGACTTCGAACGCGCAGCCGGGTCCTTTTCGGAAGACAAACTACAAACGCTTCAGCAAGACTTCGAGGAAATCGGCTTCGTTCAGATCGAAAATGTATTCGGTGCCTACAACCTCGCGCGCGCCTTCCGCCATATCGAACGCGATAACCGCCAACGGTTCAACAATGCGCTGAAACCGGAGCGGCCGGACATTTCAAAAGCCCATACCGGCTTCAGCTTGTCGCGTATCTTTCTTGAGGCGGAAATCGACGCCGACAGGCCCGAAGACAGTACCTGGCATCAAGTCCAGGCACAGCTCCTCAAGACAGGCGAGGCCCTCGCCGGTAGCATGGCCCCCGTGCTCCGCAAGATCACCGGGGTGACGCAATATGCAGGCTGCAAGATCTTTGCCTACGATGAGGGCGACTATCTTAGCATGCACAATGATGCCCAGCTCGGTGAGCGCGTCAACATGCTGCTCCCGGTCAGTTTCAATTCCGTCGGCTGCATTCGCATACTCTATGACGAACGGTTGCACGTCTATTACGATAGCCCCGGATGCATCAATATCCTCGGCCCGAGCATCTGGCATGATGTGCCTCCGCTTTTGCGGTATGACGCTCAAAACAGACCATTGAGAATGAATTTCGTTATTCGTTTCGAATGACGGAGCTTGGGGCCTCGCAAGGCCTGTCGCACTCAGCTCCG
Source organism: Tropicibacter sp. R15_0 (assembly GCA_017744045.1). Taxonomy (GTDB): domain Bacteria; phylum Pseudomonadota; class Alphaproteobacteria; order Rhodobacterales; family Rhodobacteraceae; genus Pelagimonas. The sequence goes on from JAGHRD010000035.1 coordinate 2,002, forward strand.
CAAGCACCACATCCGCTACAGAAGCGCACCGAGCCTGGCCATCGCACAGACTTTCTTTTCAAGTAGAATGGTCATGCGGTACAAACTGAGAACCCGATGGCGGCAAACCAAATGACGGCCTTCTGTTTTAGTGCGATGCTGTAATTTTGAATCTACACAACAAGCCAAAGCAACTACTTTAGAAGGCCATTCGTTGAGGGGGCGCAGGTGCAGCCAAGGTCTGCTTTGGATGACCGCGCATTTACAATTTACCAGCATAGAAAAAAGACTGCTTCCTGCCGCAAAGCGTCCAAAGCAGACCTTCGTTTTAATGGTGGAAACGGCGACTTTGTCCGCAGTGCTGTCGTCGGAGCACCTTCAGTTTTCGCGGCGGCAGCGAATGGCGGCTTCGGTTGGCTACATCGCAGCATTCAAGCATATTAGCAAACGGCAGGTTTGGGCCGCTCGCGTCGATGGAAACGTTTATGATGTGACGCTGTTTCAGAGGTTCGGACCGAGCTCAGTTTGCAGCATACAATGCCGAGTTCGGATGGCAGCGATGCGCAGGAAACGGACTTTGCAAAGTTTGACCACCGGCCCTTACCAGTCATTCACCATGATCAAGGCCGCTGCAGTCCAGATTCCCCGAACCTGCCATTCGAAACGGTCTGCAGCATTAACGGCAAGACAATGACCGAGTTGCGGACGGTGCTTTGGCAGAGCTTGATCGGGAAGGGCAACTCCTTGTCGATCTCTTAGAACCGGAAGTTTCAGCCCACAGGATGCGAGGTGCATTTTTCGCATAAGCTCTACACTTTCGCAGGTTTGGATACTACATCTCTACTACTATGGCATTTCAAGAAATCAGAAAACCGACCCCTGAAAATGCGCCTTGCGGCGTATGTCGGGCGCCTTTACCACAGACCACTATAGTCAGCGCTTTTGCTTTCGATGGACTTCATGAACTGCCTGAAGAAGCACGAACTGGCCGCTTAAATTTGGTAGTCTGTGAAACTTGCAATTATGCCGGACATATATGGGACGGCTTCGTCGCAATTGATCGCCTCAACCAACGCATCGTATACATTGACTATAGGCTGGAGCCAGTCAGTACAATGCTCTCGCGCTTCAACGCGGTCTGGGACTCGTGCTTAACAGAATTCGAAGGCATTGATCAAATTGATGTACCAAATAGGAGAGTGCTTCTAGAGAACTTCTCGCACTTGCTTCCGGTCTTGACGGTCTCGGAAACCGATTTTCAACTCGAGGCCAATGACAGCGCTGACTTTGCCATAAGGGCAGAAATACCTGACTACATCAGTAGGGCGAAGCGTCTGGTAGAACAGCTAGCGCAAAAGACGTCTATTCGATTTCAGCTTCGCGGCGATGAGAAGAGAATTGAATTCCAGAGGGAGCTCCTAAATCACTCAAAAAATGTCGTGCGGGATACGGAACCAGGACAATCCATTCATAAAGTCTGTAAGACACTAATTGAGTCAATCGGAGACATCGAAGCCCCCGTTGAATACCAAGATTATCATAAAGGTGCTAGTAAGTTACTAGCTGATACGGAATGGAAGACGGTTGACGTCGCTAACCCCAGCGACGACTTAAGTAGCTCCATAAAGAACATGGCAGCAAATCCGTCGTATCGCACTGATGGCCTCTCCCTGGAGGAAGCCGATACTGCGGCCAATATACTAAATGCAATTAATCGATTGGGTTCACGTAACAGCACGAACACGCAAAACAAGTCTTCTAAAGACGAAGTTTCAGCTAAACTTCTAAACTCACTCACCAAAGAGGATTTGCTGTCACAGGTAATTCACGCGGAAGGCAAAATTAAAACGGCAAAGGAAACAATCGTCGCCGCGTATAATACAGGCTCACCTCAGGAGCTAGACGTTGTACTAAAAATAATACTATCGTCAATCGGTAATAATGATCGCAATTTGGAAATCATAAATTCAGCTGTAGAATACTTCGAAAATATTTCTAATAGATTTGAAAGCCTCGAAGCTGCCCTCTCTATAATGATTATGGGAGGTCAATACTTTGAGCACACAATAGAGAATAAGACGCTATCAGAGGATATCTATGCTGCTGGCCTGAACATTTTTTGTAGGGCATTGCATCACTCTGCGGGCGCGCCTCTATTTTCAAGTTTCTTCCTTCCGCTAGCTATTGGCTGGGAGTCAATGGGCTATCGGTTTTCGCTGCGCGGACAGTTCGACCCATCCATTCAATCGTTCAGGATTGCAAAAAGCCTATTCTCTGAGATCGGCCACAAGAAAGGTGCGATAAAGTCGTCAGTAGGTGAACTTGGAGCGCTAAAACTAATAGGCAGGCTCGACGAGTCACACTTGAGCGAATTCGAAACTAGGTTTCAAGACGAGCTAGAGTTGGACCTAACGAAAATCGACGAGCACGATCAAACTATTGTTGGCGATTTATTCAACTTTGCATTGATCTCTGGATCGCTCAGGTTGCGCCGTGGAATTGAGAAATCGGTATTCCTTTGCGGAATCAAAAACGAGTTTGTCTCAGATGCCATTGTGAACGCCGAAAAGGTCATGATAATCGCTGACGGGCAGCTTTTTGACAACGGTGAGAGGCAATATAGCCTCGCACGAATGTTCCGAAAGCCTTTGTTCTCCCCAAATGTCGAGGAGAATAAACCGATAGTACCGGATCAGTTGTTTGCTCATAATTTGTACGGTGAACCGATAGGCAAACCCCCAGAGGACGCCACTGGTATCGTCGAGTATTTCCTGAGCAGCACAGAAGGGTCTCCACCGTACGTTTCGGTGGTAAATTTTTCCGGCTGCTTGTGGTTAAACAACTTTATACTAGCCCTCGATATTGCTCATGCGTCCAGCAACAATGAGTCGTGGCTTAAGGCTTGGATTTCTGTAATTGAAGAGTTCGAAGTGCTTTCGGATATCGGCGTGCAACAGTATCTATGTAGGTGTGTTGAAATTCTTGGCCCGACTAGAGGTCTTTCAGAGGAGGAGATATTTCCAATTTCGTTGCTCGCTGTTGTGGGGCGCTTGCGACAATACAAGGTTTATGGGACTAATCCGCTGTCATCGAGTTATGTCCGAGCTACTGTTGACAAACTGAAAGCCTTGGTGGCCGTAGATCCAGTTGGGTTTATTTCGAGACAAAAGGGTGCGGGTGTCGAGAACCTTCTGGGGCTTCTGGCCGAGGTTTTCGAAGCAGTTGGTCATTTTGAGAGAGCATACGAACTCCATATGATGCTGTCGGACCACTTGCTAGATACACTTGATCAACGGTTCGAGGGCTATCTTGGCGATCCGAAGTTGGAGAAATTGGTAACGCCGGCCTACCGAGCCGCTCGCACATTGAATAGAGACGCCGAAATACGAGAAGCCCGAGGGCGTGAGCTATTCGAGCTTGGGGAATTGTGTAAAGTGATTTCGCTCGGGCAATCTAAGCCCACGGATACAAGCGCTTCCGTGGATTCCGGAATATGTGGGTCAGATAGGGCAAGGTGCCTTCTTCCAGCAAACCACCAGGACACGATACGAAATAGCCCTAAGGCCACCGCGTTTGTTCATTTTACGCTGTTGCATGAAACTGATCTAAACTCAGGCTTCTGGCAGAGAGTCACTTTGTTATCCGGAACAGACAATGAACTAATTGTCGATCAAATCTCATTCAAAAAAATGCATGGCGCTGTATCGAAATTTAATTCAGCCTTCGAACAATTGTCGAATTCTATTTTTGGAAAATTTCGGGCAGAAGTAGGATCTACGATAAATAAAAATTCTGCTGACTTCGATGTCGCTCTCGATGAATTATCCGACGCTTTGGTTCCGGCCTCAATCAGTGAATGGTTGAGCGAGGGAAAACTGCAACGGGTTGTATTCGTTCCAGAAGCGTATCTGTTCGATGTGCCATTCCCAGCACTAAAAGTCGAATTTCGTGGTGAAAAGATATCGCTTGGCCTGGCCGTGAGCCCTAGTGGTCCAGTGCCGATAAGTGTGGTTCCAAGCGTAGGAACCTTGAAGAGCCTTGGCTCAAGAAAACGCAACAAGGAATTAGCAAAAAATCGACAGCCCTTCGTGGCGGTCGCGGCGACCACCATCCCGTGGAACTCGAGGCTCTCAAAGATTCGCGGCGTAGAAAAGCGCCTTAGAGCCGCAGTCGAGAGATTTTCTAGCTTTGAAGCGTCCAAGTGGCCAACTAGTGACAATGTAAGCGTCCAACGCATTTTGGAAGAACTGAATCAAAGTGAAACCTTTTTGTTCTTCGGCCATGGGTTGGTGACCAGCACTGGCTCTGCAATCGTCGCAACCGACGGTTTGGTTGGAGGCCCCGAAATCAAAGCGCTACGCACCTCAGGAGGGATACACACGCGGCTCGCGATACTTCTTTCCTGCTCAGGAATTAATAGCTCTCCCAAAAAGCTTGGCCGAGAGGTTCATGGAATTCACGTCGAACTCCTGAATGCCGGAACGGATTGTGTCGTTGGATGCTCACAACCGCTGACACCAAGCGCGGCGGTCTTTGCTATGGAGTGTTTGTCGGCCTCAGCGAAAACCGACACGTCTGTTGAGGATGCCATGGCCCATGTGCGGCAAGAATTTTCTCGGAGTGAATGGTTATCGCACCCAGTGTTTTGGGGCTTCTTACAGTGCTATGGGAATGGCCTAACGGCGCTGAACACAGAATAGTCTGGAGACCTACCAATGAATTTGAGCGAAATACAGCTCTTCGAGACGCTTACTCATGATTATGATGCGATGCTTCAACACGTCGAAAAGGAGCTTGAAGATGTAGATGTCGACGAACTTCCGATTGGCGTCTTGTCCGGCGACGATGACGACATAAACAAACCGCGAATTGAGGATGGTCGACCACGGCACCCGCTGTTGGAAAAACTCCTAAGTTTCCACGATGATAAACTTAGAAAAGCGGTGTGCGAGCAGATAGATTACTGTCAGTTAAAAAAGAAGAACCAAAGTGAAATTACGCTTTGCTCCGTTGTCTTCGACGCATTGACGACATCGGGGCTTGGGCTTCCACTACCTATAGCGACGATATCGGTTTATTGTGTAACCTCGCTATATCTTGATCGGATGTGTAAGTGTAATTGAGCATCGCGGTAATCTCTCGAATAGAAAATCCGGCGGCAGGCTAGGTTCTACGGATGCACCCCTCTAATAATGGGGGGTATACCATGGCTGGTGCGCCAGCAGGGTGTATCTACTTACCCGAATGTCCGATTTGATCCGTCGCGCGGAGCGCTTTCGCAGGTGCAGCGAATGGCCGAAATCCGTCCCCGACTGCGGGAGAGGACCAAGCATGCGCTTGCAGAATGAACGTCCAATTTGGGCTGAAAGCCAACTTCTGCGTCGAAGCGCTGAACTAAGCCATCCACTAGTACGGCCCGCCCGAGATCATGAATACCGACCAAGGCTCGCGGTTCACGTCTTTCGCCTGGACAGACCGGCTGCGGCGGTCGGGCGAGCGCATCTCGATTAACAGAAGAGGCCAGTTCCTCGACAACATCTTCGTCTAGCGGCTGTGGCGATCCCTGAAATAAGAATGAGAATAACCACTCTTAGGTGGTTTCGCTTTCCCTCTTATCCCAATCGAACATCACTTCCCCTCATACCTTAGAACTATTGCGGGAGCTCGGCACTGACGTTCGCGCATTGTCTTGGCAAGGTCAAATACCATTCCCGATGAGGAACGACACTTGCTGCTCAGGCTTCAAGGCCTTGAATTCCTCTGCGCGTAACAGCAGGCCCATGTCGTCAAAAATAGCTAGGTCCGTCAGCTTGCTCAGGCGTTCTATCAGGTCAATTGTCAAGCTCGGGTCCCTGGATTCAACAGCATGAGAAAAACGAGTAAGGTTCCATTCTTTGAGTTGGGCGCGCTCTTGTGGTTCATATTCGTCAAGACTGTCATTCTCAGAACCGCCGCCACGTAGAAAAAGCTGCGCGCGGTTATTCTTGACAAGGCCAAACGTGTCGCTGTTCGGCTGTATCGCATAGTTCGGGAACTGATCGACCAAGTGATGCCCCGCTAGTTTGACCAGGTCTTTTTGGGCTGTGAGAATAATCCAGACAGGCTTAATGCTCATGGGTCTATCCCTCTGTTGCGCAGGGCTTCGATGAGGCTATCAAGATCACGGACAAGATCATACCCTTCGCGGCGCAAGTTACGTTCAACGGTCCCCCGGACTCTTGGACCATAGATGATTGGTGCCTCGCCGGTCAGTCTTTCAATATCTTTCGCTTGGCGAAGTTTGTCGCCGCCAACCCCAATGGTAACTTCAACTGGAATGCCATTGACGAGTGTATCAACCTCACCGTCGAGCTCTCCATTTTCTCTCCGGTATTCGCGGTTTCTCTCGATATCGGCCCTAGGAAACGCCTCTTTTATCCGCTCAAAGGTGCTTTCTTCCAGGGCTGTCGCCCTACTGTTATTTGGGTCGGCCATCGCAACGATATTCGGCCCTGTTTCTTCAGGGATCGGAGTCGAAATGATGTTGTCGGTCGGATCACCGGGTATGGGGGAACCCGTGTGGTTAGGCAGACCTAAATCTTCAATCGGATAGGTTTCAAGCCATTGCTCGATCCGTTCTGGTGTGAAGCCGGGGAGTTGTCCCAGACGTCGCTCGTCTTCTGTCAATTCTGGGAACACTTCGACCCAGCCTTGCGCCCAGTCGTCAGCTTCTAGGCCTAAGTGCCCAGCTTCAAATTCTCGTAATGCCTGCTCGACAAACGCTGCCATTCCAGCGCTGGCTGCAGGATCCAAACCAGTGATCGCACCTGGGTTCATCAATTCGTATAAGGCTGCTGCTTGCCCCGCAATTTCCGCAGCCTCGCGCGTTGTCGGCGCAAAAAAAGGTGCAGCCCCACGGAAAATGCTATCCGAGTAGGACTGATGAGCCCATGCTGCGAGCCCGCCTTCTTCAGTTGTAATATCAAGTCCGAGCCGCGAAGCTGCTTCTTCTTGTCTCAATACCGCGGGATCTGACAGTTCGGAGAGGCGCTCTTGTTCTTCCAGAAGGCTAAGAAGGCCAGCGACCGCAGGGAATCTTCTTGATAGCCCCCGCCAAAAGCCTCCTATCTGCGGCTCGGCCCCAATAGCATCTGCGGCTGGAGCGAAGTCAGCCAGCACTGCGATGCTCGGAACATCAGGTGCTAAGGGCACAGCACGGCACCTACAATTGTGCTCCTCACCTGGATGCCCACCATCGGGCGGCGCGTCCCAACGAAATACGTGGCCATGACGTGCGGCATGGCTGTCACGAACTTTGGCATCTTCCTGCGAACGCCAAACATATTGCACAATCCCAAGACTTTCCTGTCGAAGCTGATTGATGAGCCCGGCAAATGCGCGCACCAGTCGTTCTTCCATGGCTATTCTGAGGGGGCGTAGCCTTTGTGGGTGATTTTGATATTCGCTGAAATAATGCGCAAGCCTTGTGTCCCAGGCATCCAACGTCTCTTGCTTCGCATCAGAAACATTCCGCAAGTCGGCTTCGGTGACGGTTGGCACGGTATCTGGCGGCGTCAATGCGTTTAATATTGTCCGCGTGTTATGCGCGATCACTTCGTCCAAACGGTCGCTGAAATCAGCGCGCAAGGCGGTGTAGTTCGGAAAATTTGATTTGAGCGACACGCCGACGCGTTTGCCAATCAGATGACCTTGTTTCTTGGCAATGACATATTGACCGTTGTCACCGCGCCTTAGAAAATCATCGAAACTATGTTGCATGGAACCTCCGCACAGGTACGGGTGTGGTTCTATTTTCCAGTAGTAAACGAAACTTCGCACCACCGTTCGCAACATGACTGTTTATGGCAACAGGTCCGCAAACAATCCCGAAGCCGTCAAAAATAGCTGCGGCGAAATCAGTTCGATTTTTTACGTGATTTTGAAAGTCCGCTAACGGGAGATACCCTTAGCAAATTCGCAGTTTCAGCACGCTATAACTGTGGCTCGAATAAATGTCGTCTTTGGGCTGCGTGCGGTCATCGGCGATTGACGCGCCCCGAACGTTAGTACTAGGCCGGTTTGGCAGCGCATGTGCGCTGAACACGGTATTGCTCAACCCTTACCCACAATGCACCACTGATCCTCGGCCCAGGCTTCGACTGTTCTCAGGAACTCGGCTCTGATGGCGGGATCGCGGATGGTGGTATTGGAGTAGCCCCCTGAAAGTGGTCCGCCAACTGGGATAGATTGTCCCGTAAATTGGAGGATCAGCGATGGCTGGGAAAAGAGAGAAACCCGAAGAGATTGTATCGAAGCTTCGGCAAGTTGAAGTAT
>JAGHRD010000036.1:0-9874 GCA_017744045.1 Tropicibacter sp. R15_0
TACTTCAACTTGCCGAAGCTTCGATACAATCTCTTCGGGTTTCTCTCTTTTCCCAGCCATCGCTGATCCTCCAATTTACGGGACAATCTATCCCAGTTGGCGGACCACTTTCAGGGGGCTACTCCAACAACATTGCCACCAAAGTGCTCGGCGGTTGCTGCGGTAGCATCATTATACGATGATTGATCGGTAACTAGCATGGTTCGGCTTTCTAATAGGACACAAATTCAACTTATGCGGCGGTTTTGCACTTTTAGATGGATAGTGTTTTTGCAGCACAGGTAAAAGGTGTATTTGACCTGCTGGAATAGTTGACTGTTTGAGGGTGTGTTCGCTGGTCAGGAACTGCCCAATTGTGATTGCGTGTCCGCAAGGCCGCCGGTTGGGTCACTAAACGGGTTTGATTACAAAACTGGATTTGGTTGCCAAGCTTGACCCACAACAAAAGAAACGCTGAGGATGGTGGTATTTCCTGAGCGTTTGCAGCGTTGGTGCCGCGACCCTATTCGTCGCGCACCGCTTTGGCCTGTTTTGCCGCCGCCCTTACTTGCCGCGACAATGCGCTTGATGGCGTCCAGAACTGCGGCTTTGACCTCGGGGTGGCCCGCTTGGCCGATATGGCCCATATCCGCGGCCAGATCTGATGGTCCGATAAAGACGCCGTCCACATCGGTGGCCAGAATATCGTCAAGGGCGGCCATTCCGGCGCGGTTTTCGACCTGCACGAGCAGGCAGATTTGTTCGTCTGCTGTGGTCAGGTAATCGGGGATTGCCGAAAATTCCGACGCGCGGGCAAGGGCGGATCCAACGCCGCGCACGCCCTGGGGCGGATAGGTCACGGCTGCAACCAGATCCTTGGCCTGAGCGCCGCTTTCGACAATGGGAACCAGAATGCTTTGTACCCCGGCACCCAGACCTGTTTCTTCTATCCCACCATTGCGGAAGGTCAACGCACCAAAGCTTTAGGCTCAACGGCTGCTCGGCTCTTGGCCCGCATCTGGTGGTTAATTGTTGCGATACGGAAATGACTTAGACGTTCAAAGCGCCTAAGCATTCACAACCATTCTGCGCTAGGTTGACAGCCCTCGATGTTCCAGCACACCTTCGTAAAGAATGTAATCGTCACTCAAAACGTCGCGCAGAATAGGCGCAAACTTTTCATATGCCTCGATCATCTTGTCTTTGTTCCTGTTTTCATTTTCCCGCCGTTCAGTATCGATGGTTTGTCCAAGAGAATTGGCGAGGAACTCCAGGTCTTGGGTAAAGTTCTCTGTGATCCCGACAAAGTCAAAGTCGCGGTAGGCGTGGAGCAGAACGTCTTGGATGGTTTCGGTTTCGTCCAAGCGCAGGAAATTCGACATCTTGTTCATTTCGCCCGGGTTGCTCATGTAATGTTCAAATGTCGGATAGGTCGCATGGAACGTCTCGGCACCCGGGTTCTTTGCGGAGATGCTGTAATAGTAATCGGACAAGGTGCGCCAAGCCGGGTCACGTAAGAACGTGATCAATGACAGCTGCGCTCGGTAAGGGACCAGGATATCCGCGATATCTCGATACCTGTAATGACCTGAGATCATTCTATGGCTGAGGTCGAACAGGTGCGGAAGCGTCGCTTCGAAACCCTGACGTAGGCCGTCGAAATATTCCCTCTCTTTGTCCGGGGAAACACCCAGAATAAAGGTTCGGCCTTGATCGTCCGTAGGGAAGAGAGTTGCCAGATTGGCGCGCAAGGCGCTGCCCGCAGATTTCGGGATGTGGACGTTGACAAGATGCTTTTTCATACAGGTGATCCCGCTCCAGAATTTGCTCCATACTGCACGCGTGTTTTGCAAGCGACCTTAGGTAAACATGAGCTGCGGATGGTTTTTTCTTGACTCAAATTAATAAAGTTCGATTTCATGTTAGGGCTTAATGTACTAAATTTGTAACCTTTTTCAATTGACAAGCGGTCGACGCGGGCTTCGGAGAGGTTCTTCCATTTATGACCCAAAAGATACTTGTTCTAGGTGGGGCCGGGTATATCGGCAGCCACACCTGTAAAAAGTTGCGTCAGAAAGGCTTTGATCCTGTGACGTTTGACAATCTGTCAGATGGGCACGGCGCGTTTGTGAAATGGGGGGAGCTGATCCTTGGCGACATCAGATCCAAACCTGATTTGGACGCCGCAATTGCCAAGGTCGCGCCCGCAGCGATCATTCATTTTGCCGCGCTGGCCTATGTGGGTGAGTCCGTCAGTGACCCCGCCAAGTATTATGAAAACAACACACTTGGCTCTTTGAACGTTGTCCAGGCTGCCGCAGACGCTGGCAATATCCCAATCATCTTTTCGTCGACTTGTGCAACCTATGGCACGCCAGATGTGTCCCTGATCACCGAGGAGACCCATCAGCAGCCGATCAACCCCTATGGTCGCAGCAAGCGCATGGTTGAACAGATCTTGCAGGATTTTTCCGCAGCTTACGATCTGAGAAGTGTGAGCCTGCGTTACTTCAATGCAGCCGGGGGTGATGCGGATTTGGAAGTTGGTGAAGCCCATCGTCAAGAGACCCACCTAATTCCGCGCGCGATCCTTTCCGCTTTGGGCCGAATTGATGATTTTGCCGTTTTCGGAGACGATTATGACACGTCCGATGGGTCAGCCGTTCGCGACTATATCCATGTTTGGGATCTTGCCGAGGCGCACGCGGCCGCCTGCTCTTATTTGTTGAATGGCGGGCGAACAGATGTCTTTAATCTTGGTGTCGGCAAAGGATATTCGGTGTTTGAGGTGATCAAGGCAGTGGAAGCAGAATTGAAAACCGCGGTTCCCTTTCGCCAGGAGCCTCGCCGCCCGGGTGATCCCGCGTCTTTGATTTCTGATCCGGCCAAAGCCAAACGGCTTCTCGGTTTTGAAGCCAAACACTCATCTCTTGAAAACATAATCCATACAGCGGCACGTTGGCATTGTGTGGATTGGCAGCCGAAAGCCTGCGAGACAGTTACGTTAAATGCCTGACCTAAATATGAATTTTTCCGATGTCCACCCGTGGTTTTTCGATCTCGACTATGTGCGTGGACGGTATGAGGAGGCGCAGGCGCTTTCAAAAGAGCGGCTAATGGCTGAGATCCTTGACCCGTCGAACCCGACGCCGTTTTCCCCCAATGTGCTGTTCGATGACACTCATTGCAGAACGGTTTGCGAGCAGGATAGCGGGACAGAAAACAGTGTCTTACAGTATTTGCAGGTCGGGCTGCCGCGCGGTGTTTCGCCAAATCCGGTCTTTGACCCAGCGTTCTATCTGTCTCGGCACGTGCACCTGCCCCAAGACCCTGTTGCTGCAATTCGTGATTGCCTGTCACAGCTGAGAGAGGGGTCTGACCTATCAGCGGTTCACCCTTTCATTGACGAAGCCTATTTGCGTCATCAACAAGAGCTTTCCACGCCAAACGGGTTTTACAATGCGCTGTTTTCCGGCGCGTTTTTCGTCGAAAGACCACATCCGCTGGTCGATCTCGGCTATTTGGGGCACCAGCTTGACCAGAGGTTCGAAAACTATCGAGACGCCTTTGCAGCCTATTGGAAGGCTGAAGAGGATGTTTCGACACATGTGTTGTTCGATCTCGATTTCTATCGCGCCCAGTTGGGTGAAGATCACGGCATCAAACGCGCTGTCTATCACTATCTGGTCTTTGATGGGGCGCACTCTCCTCAGCCTCTGTTTGATCCTGATTTCTACGTCAGGGATGCAAATGACAGGTTCGAAATTACACCGCAGCGCCCGTTTGAGCATTACATCACCCATGGTCAGCAGGCGGGGTTGAACCCGTCTGCGTTTTTCGAAACCGAACATTGCCGGGCGCGAATTGGCGATTGCGACGCGCCTCTGCAGCATTTCTTGAACGGAGGGCATTCCTCTGCGACAGGTCTGTCCCTGGTCAGGTTTGCCCAGTCTCAACTCCATGCTCAGGCCTCGGCGAATACGGGGTTGGCGATGGAAACACTTCTGGCGACGCGGCCTGAGATGGTGCCGTCACAGGTAATCCCCGAATTTGATCCGGTCTATTGGAAGAACCAAAACAAAGGTGATCTGGCTACTCAAGAAGAGCCTGCAGCAATCAGAGACCACTACCTGCGCCACGGATATCCAAAGCAACGGCCGCCAAATGGCTTGATCAACGTAAAATACATCGCCGAGCAACTGGCTTTTCTGGGTGTTGATGACGAAAGCCCGGTCAAAGCGTATTTTCAACGCGGTTGGCATCTGCGCCGACGGGTTATGTTTTCACTCGACAATCTGGACGATACAGCCATTAACCGCACGCTTAGCGCCGCATTGCGTTTGCAGCTTGGCGCGCTGGACCTAGACGTGGTGATAGTGACGCGTGCGGGCGGGGCGTTGAGCCGTGAATTTTCCACCTGCGCCCATATCTGGCACCTGCCCCCCAAAACCAAAAAAGGATACGAGGCCCATCTGAAAAACAACCTTGCCCGTTTGCATCAGGCGCTGTCCGGGAACCTGCCTGAGATCGCTTTCATTCAAACGGACCAAGATCTGTCACTGCTCGAGGTATTGTATGACCTTGCGGGTAAAAACGTTGTCTTTTCAAAGATGTGGCAGGAGCCTGACAGTGACGATGCGGCACAGCTTTTGGAAATGCATGTTGATCATGTTCTTACGTCTCAGGCTGGGCACGACGGGGGGCCTAAATCTTTGCCAGAGGGCATCTCGGCTTCGTCTACACTTGGCTACACCACCGGTGTCCTCTTGGGCGCGCGTCAGGTGCAGAAACCGCCCAGCCGCGCAGAGATGCGAGAACGGCTTGGCGTCGCGTCTGATGCATTTGTTGTGGCGGGGCAGGGGCCCTTTTCTCTGGACAGTGGCATAGATTTTTTCGGGGTTATTGGGGCGAAGTTCCGCACCGAATGGGCCTGTGAACGGGATGTTCACTTTATCTGGGTCGGGGATGGGCCAACTTATGCGAATACCCCGCATTTTTACGGGACTTATTTTGCCGAACTGTCGGATCAATCCGAGGTGTTCACGACTGTCAAGGACATGGATCTTGCCGAGGTTTTGGCGGCTTCTGACGTATTCCTGGACACGAAACGGGGGGGCGGGGACACAAATCTGCGCGCCTATGCGCAAAACCTGGGCCTCGCGACGATATCTATCAGCGGGGCGGGGGGCGACATTCTGCCTAGCGGAGAAGCGGCGATTTGCTCGCCCTTTGCGCTGCCTGAAATCGCGGCCAGGTTGAAAGGGTTCGCCGACCAAGCGGAAAATGACCTTGCCGTCGATCAGCAAGCTTTCCCCAAGATTGAACCTGTTATGGCGTTCCTGTCAGAGCTTAATCACTGTTCAAGCTCTTTGTCGCTACAGGAACCGTTCCTAAAACAGTTGTTGTTCAGCCCGCCGCAAAGGGTCTTGGTTATTGCCGGGGCCTCCGTTGCCAAAGTGCTGGCCGATCTTGACGACGAGCGAAAGACCAAACGCCCAACCGGCCCGATCAGGTTCACCAGACACCAGTTGATGACATCCCCACTTTCGATGGGAGCCAAGGCGGCTTTGCATGTGGATGGTGCGACTGAATACAATGTGCGTGGGTTGAGTGCGGGGGGGGCTGTGCAGGACATTGCCAGCTTTGACAGGGTGCTTTGGCTGTTGGACGGCGTCCAATCTGAGTTGGCCGAGATCTACAACTTTGCTGACCTGACGGATGAAATCTTGGTGGCAAATGCCGATATCATCTCGGAAATGACGGCGCTGAACCCACGCATAGCCGACCGAATGCGGTTTCAGGAGGGGCTGACGTCATGCTAGATGACAAGGATCGAGACCCTACAAGCCTTTTCAGACGCGCCTTGCGGCGGGCGTTGCCACCCGCGATTGATGCTGATGTCAAAGACCTGTTTGACGGCGATTACTATCTGCGGGTGAACCAGGATGTGCGCGATGCCAATATCAACCCGTTGCGCCATTTCGACAGGTTCGGTCGCCAGGAAAAGCGCCGGCCGAGTGAATGGTTTAGCGAGCGATATGTCTTTCATGGATTGGACCACTCATCGCATTACGGTGTCCCTCCTTTGGACGCCTATTTGGCATCGAAACTGCAACACAAACCCCGGCTGGTTTTCGTCAGTCATGACGCCTCTCGGACAGGAGCGCCCGCGATCATTTTGCGTTTGCTTGAGATGTTTAGCAAAAGCGGCGCGTTTGAGTGTTTTTCGATCCTGGACGATGGCGGTGAACGTTTGGAAGAGTTTCAGGAGCTTTCGCATACCTATGTGATGTCTAGAAACCGCCATGACAAAGGGTTTTCGGATGATGAGGCCTTTGCCGAAATTGCGAGGCTCTTTCATCGGCAAGGGGTTTTTCAAAACAATCAACCGGTCCTGGCCATTGTGAATTCGGCGGAATCCTTGCGTATCGCGCAAGGGCTGGCACGCCAAGGCGTTCCGATGATTTCGCTTATCCACGAAATCGCGGCCTATTACGGCCGTGAAAAGTTCACTGAATTCGGCGCATGTTCCGAAAAGGTCGTGTTCCCTTCTGAGTTCGTTAAGAACGCCGCCGCCAAGTTTTCAGACATGGATATGTCCAAGGCTTGGGTGCGCGGGCAGGGATTATTGACCGATGGCTTTGGCAGTATGGACCGTATGCGGTGTCGTCGAACCTTGCGCGAAAATCTGGGTCTGGAAGAGGACGCGTTTATCGTTTTGAACGTCGGAACGATGGATGTCCGAAAGGGCGGGGATCTGTTTGTCGATACGGCAAAGCTTTGCCTCGACGCTTTGCCCACAGATCGCCCGGTCTATTTTTTGTGGTATGGCAAGCCGGACCCGAATTTTTCCTACCCACGAGAGGCTGTTCGCGCCCATGGGATTGAGGACAGAGTTCGGTTTTTGCCTTCCACGCCTGAGATTGAACAGGTTTTTCTGGGGGGCGATCTATTTTTGCTGACCGCGCGGGCGGACCCTTTTCCTTGTGTGATCCACGAAGCCATGGTTTGCGGGTTGCCGGTTGTTGCCTTTCGGGAAGGCGGCGGCGCGCCCGAGCTGATCGGTGAAGATTGCGGGCAGATTGTTGACATTTATGACCTCGCCGCAATGGCGCAGGCCGTGCTGTCATATGTGGATGATCCGGATCTGGTGAACGCGCATTCCGGTCAGGCTGTCAAAAAGATCAAGGATGCCTGGAGCTATTTTGACTACCAAAAAGACCTTTATGATTTGATCAAGGATGTGGCACCCGCCCCGCCATCGGGATGGCCAGCATTGAACCCGCCAGAGGTGCCAGAGCACCTGGTCATCATGAATGCCACCCAACATGATTTGGTTGTTTTCGAAAGCTGCGAAGGATTTGATCCCGAAACGCCGCTCGACATTGCTTTGATCGATGGTCGGTTCAGTGAGGAAGCGGAGGAGGTCGCCGAGCGTTTGAAGCAATTGGGGCACCGGGTGCGCCACCATCAGCCCAAGGCCAATGACGCGGCATCACGCGCGGCGCTGGTTGCGAAATTGCTGGTCAATCCGCGGCCTCAAAAACTGACGCTCTTGAATACGTTGCGGTTTACCTCGACGGCGCAATTGCGGCTTTTGGCCTATCCGATCCATGCAGTCGAAACCGGCCCGCATGTCGATGTGGATTTGTTGTATTTGGCTTTGCCTTACCTTTCAGCCTTGGATTTGACCGATATCAAAGCGGTAGAAAACCTGGTCGCTTTGAATCCCAATGCCGAGAGGCTTGTTTCATTGATGCCCTTGTTTCAGAAATCCGACCTTAATTTGCCCGGAGTTGGAAAACCATGAGCCGCCAAGAGTTACTTGATCAGATCCAAAAACTGGCCCCATGGCACCACCATCTGGAGCTTGGCAATGGGCTGTCGACCAGTGATCAGCCAAATCTCGATACCACTGGCAAGGAGGTCACCTTCTTAAACGCGCATAGCTCGTTCCAATTCGCGACCGAGCATGTTTTGCCAAACGGAATGGAAGGGCGCAGTTTTCTGGATTGTGCTTGCAATGCGGGGGGGTACTCCTTTGCGGCAAAGGATGCGGGGGCCAGTCGGACCTATGGTTTTGATGTTCGGGACCATTGGATCAATCAGGCAAACTTTGTCTTGGAAAACCGCGAAGAGGACAGTTCAGGAATGGCATTTGAGGTCGCCGACCTTATGCAGATCGGCGCGGGAGATCAGGAATTTGACGTCACCTGGTTTTCAGGGATTTTCTATCACCTTCCCGACCCGGTTACGGGTTTGAAATACGCCGCAGACCGCACCAAGGAACTGCTGTTCCTGAACACCGCGTGCTCGCCTTACGTTCCCGGTGATGTGGAAGTGCCAGCCCTCCATTACAAGAAGGAAGGTGTCGAGGAGGTGATGTCGGGGGTCCATGAGTTGAGCTGGTTGCCCAGCGGTCCCAAGGTCCTAAAGGGTATTTTGAAATGGCTGGGTTTCGCAGAGGCCAAAATCTATTACTGGCAGGTCAATTTGCCAGATCGATCGAAACAAAACAGGGCTTCCAGGATTGGCATTGTCGCAGCGCGCGAACCGGGGCGGTTGGACGGGCTGACGGAATTGAGCGCGCCGACCGATGTGAAACCGCTCCCCAAATCAACCAAGCCCGCAGCGTCTGAGCTGGTGAAAACCGCCTCGGTTAAGGAGACTGCCCCGAAAAGCAGGCCGCAGCGTTGGGAGGATGATTTTTCTTGTAATGCCATGGACGCAGCTCCCTTTTCCGACCGACCTCCAATATCCACCTGGGATGATGCCGAGTTTGAAGCTCGGACACAGATCAGCCTTCCTGCGAACCTCCGGTCTTTGCCGCTGCTCGAACTGAAGAACAAAGATCAGTTGCCCATTCCGAATTCCGAGGATCGAGAAGGGTATAGCAAAGGGCAGGATGCGCGATACTGGATTAGCGGGCTGCGCGACTACGAACATGTTCAGGCCGCGGCGAGAACGCGAGACATCCAAATTGACCGCGTCCTTGATATTGGATGTGCCAGCGGGCGGGTGTTGCGGCACTTTGCGTGTCAAAGTGATACCCCCGAAATCTGGGGAACAGATATCAATGGGCGCCATATCCGTTGGCTTTCCAAGGTGATGCCTCAAAACGTCAAACCGGTTTTTGTTCCGGCGCTTCCCAGCCTGCCATTTGAAGACAACTATTTCGACGTTGTCACGGCATTCTCGGTCTTTACGCATGTGGATACGTTCGAAAGTGCGTTTCTGAGCGAAATCCGACGTATTCTGCGCCCCGGCGGTCTGGCCTATCTCACCGCCCATACCGAGCCAACCTGGGAGGCGTGGCGCGAGCAGGTCGCACAAACGGGATCGGCCTTGTCTGAAAAAGTTGCGCAGTTTTCTGGTCTAAAGGATGATCTGGCGCATCCGATGACGCAGGATGTGCAAACCTATCGTCGCACCGAGATCGGCCCCTATCGCACGCTCAGCTTTCACAAAGCTGATTATATTAGAGCGACTTGGGGAAGATTCCTCACTGTGGAAGAGATCATTCCCATGCAACACAATTTGCAAACCTGCATTCTGGCCCGCAAGTAACGCATTCGGGTCCTGAAGTCGTTTCTGGCTATGGCGGCGCTCTTGGCGTGCGTCCTTATGAGACGTGTTGGTAGTCTGACTGATAGAGTTCAGTCGCCATGAGCGGAAACCGCTCATTTTTTCAATCGCTATCTGTGTCCTCATTGTTGTCATAAGGTAATTTGTGACGGGGGGGGATTGCATGATTTTTGGGCGTGACGGGCTGGCGTGCCCCCATCGGGTGGTCCAGTTTGATTGTTAGTGCATCGTCGGCCTCTGGTCCATCGGAACGATGCTTTCTGGCGCGGGTGGGCGATAGCCTAATGCGCTGTGCGGCCTGACGGTGTTG
>JAGHRD010000037.1:0-1793 GCA_017744045.1 Tropicibacter sp. R15_0
CGGCGCATGATTTTGCCGGAGCGGGTTTTGGGCAGGCCGGGGGCCCATTGGATCAGGTCGGGCGAGGCGATGGGGCCGATTTCGGTGCGCACCCAAGTGCGCAGTTCTTTGCGCAGCTCTTCGGTGGGTTCCACATCGTTCATCAGCGTCACATAGCAATAGATGCCCTGGCCCTTGATCTCATGCGGGTAGCCAACCACCGCGGCCTCAGCCACTTTGGCGTGCGCCACCAGGGCTGATTCAACTTCGGCGGTGCCCATGCGATGCCCGCTTACGTTGATCACGTCATCGACGCGGCCGGTGATCCAGTAATCGCCATCCTCGTCACGACGGCAACCATCGCCCGAGAAATAGTAGCCTTTGTAATCGCTGAAATAGGTCTTTTGGAACCGCTCGTGATCGCCCCAGACCGTCATCATCTGACCGGGCCAGCTGTCTTTGATCGCCAAAACACCCTCAACCGGATACTCGTGGATCTCTTCACCCGATTGCGGGTCCAAAACCACAGGTTGTACGCCAAAGAAGGGCTTCATCGCCGAACCGGGCTTGGTCGCATGGGCGCCCGGCAGCGGGGTCATCATGTGGCCGCCAGTCTCGGTCTGCCACCAGGTGTCGACAATCGGGCAGCGCCCGCCGCCGACCACGTCATTGTACCAGTTCCAGGCCTCGGGGTTGATCGGCTCGCCCACCGTGCCCAGAATGCGCAAGGAGGACAGGTCACATTTCTCAACAAATTCATTGCCTTGACCCATCAATGCGCGGATGGCGGTCGGGGCGGTGTAGAATTGGTTGACCTTGTGTTTCTCACAAACCTGCCAGAAACGGCTGGCATCGGGATAGGTCGGCACGCCTTCAAACATCAGCGTGGTCGCGCCATTGGCCAGCGGGCCATAGACGATATAGGAGTGCCCGGTGACCCAGCCCACATCGGCCGTACACCAGTAAACATCGCCCTCCTGGTAGTCAAAGGTGACTTCCTGGCTCAGCGCCGCATAAAGCAAATACCCGCCAGAGCTGTGCACAACGCCCTTGGGCTGGCCGGTCGAACCGGAGGTGTAGAGGATGAACAGCGGGTCGGTGGCGTTCATCTCGGCGGGGCGGCAGTAATCGTCGGCCTCCAGCACCATCTCGTTGTAATCATAGTCGCGATCGGCAATCCAGGTGGTCTGTTCGCCGGTGCGCTTTACAACCAGACATTTAACCGTGTCCTTGCAATGCAGCAGGGCGGCGTCGGTATTGGCCTTGAGCGGAGTCTTGCGCCCGCCGCGCGGGGCGTGGTCGGCGGTGATGACGACCTTGGCGTCACAGCCATTGACGCGCGCCGCCAGAGCATCGGGGCTGAAGCCCGCAAACACGATGGAATGGATGGCGCCGATACGGGCACAGGCCAGCATCGCATAGGCGGCCTCGGGGATCATCGGGAGGTAGATGATCACCCTATCGCCCTTGCGAACCCCCAAGGATTCCAAGACGTTGGCCATGCGGCAGACCCGGCGATGCAGGTCGTTATAGCTGATGCTCTGGGCCTGTTCGGCAGGATCATCAGGCTCGAAAATGATCGCGGTCTGATTGCCGCGGGTCTCCAGATGGCGGTCGATGCAATTGGCGGCGACGTTCAGAGTGCCATCGGCGAACCATTCGATATTCACCTCGCCAAAGTTGTAATTGACGTTCTTGACCTGGCTCGGCGCCTTGATCCAATCCAGCCGCTCCGCCTGAGCCCCCCAGAACCCCTCAGGATCGCTCACCGACTGCGCATACATCTCATCATAACGCGACGCGTCAACATGGGC
>JAGHRD010000038.1:0-568 GCA_017744045.1 Tropicibacter sp. R15_0
TACTTCAACTTGCCGAAGCTTCGATACAATCTCTTCGGGTTTCTCTCTTTTCCCAGCCATCGCTGATCCTCCAATTTACGGGACAATCTATCCCAGTTGGCGGACCACTTTCAGGGGGCTACTCCACTCAAACAAGTGATCGAGTTTGACTCTGTAGTTGGAGATGAGAGCAAACCGATTGGAGAGTTGGTCGCGCAAATCTACGAGTATCAAAACATCATGTTTGAGCGTGCTACGCCGGAAGGCGTCGGTGGGGAAGACGAGCCTTGGAAGGAGATCCTTGATTCCAACTTGGCCATTGCATCTGAGTATCGAAAACGAGCTGGCATGTAGACTGGGTGTCGCATGGGTGCCCATATTGGTGGGCTTGTATGAGTTGCGTTGAGTAGCTTTGCGAAGTCCAAATGGGTCCAAGGAGTTGTGCGCATTAGCTTTTCGAACCGGGCTGGCGTGCCCCCATCGGGTGGTCCAGTTTGATTGTTAGTGCATCGTCGGCCTCTGGTCCATCGGAACGATGCTTTCTGGCGCGGGTGGGCGATAGCCTAATGCGCTGTGCGGCCTGACGGTG
>JAGHRD010000039.1:0-531 GCA_017744045.1 Tropicibacter sp. R15_0
AAGGTCCCGCAAAAGCAGAAGAAGAAAGGACGGCTATGGCTGAATGACGGCTCGTGCGTACGCCTGCGGCCAGAACGACCGAACCATGTCTGGTCCTATGACTTTGTCCAGGATCGCACCGCTGATGGTCGGGTGTACCGAACACTGAACATCATTGATGAATACACCAGGGAGGCACTCATGATCTGCGTCGATCGCAAGCTTAACTCGACAGACGTGCTGGATGCGTTGACCGACCTGTTCATCCTGCGCGGGCCACCAGAATACATCAGGTCCGACAATGGGCCGGAATTCATCGCCCAGAAGGTGCGCGACTGGATCGCAGCAGTCGGGGCAAAAACGGCCTATATCGAACCCGGATCACCCTGGGAGAACGGATACTGTGAAAGCTTCAATGCACGGTTCCGGGACGAACTCCTGAATGGCGAGATGTTTTACACCCTGAAGGAAGCCCAAATCCTGATCGAGCAATGGCGTATCCACTACAACACCGTCAGGCCGCACAGCGCATTAGGCTATCGCCCACCCGCG
>JAGHRD010000003.1:0-510906 GCA_017744045.1 Tropicibacter sp. R15_0
GGGTGGGTGGGTGGGCGACCTGCGAGGGCGGGGTCGCCAACCTCTACTTGTTTAGCTTTGCAGGCGGGCTGGCAGGGCGTTGGCCCAGGCCGAGATTGTCCCGGCGCCGAGGCAGACCACCATATCGCCAGGTTGCGCCTGTTCGCGCACCAGCCGCTCCAGATCTTCTTCGCTGATCAGCGCGCGGGCATGGCGGTGGCCGTGGCGCACCAGACCGGCGACCAGATCATCGCGGCTTGCGCCCTCGATCGGGTCCTCACCGGCGGCAAAGACCTCGGCGATGGCGACCACGTCGGAATCGTTGAAGCAGGAGCAAAACTCTTCGAAGTGGTGGTGCAGGCGCGAATAGCGGTGTGGCTGATGCACAGCAATCACACGGCCGTCACAGGCCTGACGCGCTGCCTTGAGTACGGCGGCAATCTCGACCGGGTGGTGGCCGTAATCGTCGATGATGGTCACCCCATCCACTTCGCCCACCTTGGTGAACCGGCGATTGACGCCGCCGAAATTCGCCAGGGCCTCGCGGATTTCATCGCCGCTCATGCCGAGATGACGGGCCACGGCCACGGCGGACAGGGCGTTGGAGACATTGTGATCGCCGGGCATGGGCAGGGTGCAGCCTTCGATCACCATGTCTTCGGATTGGAACACCACATCAAAATGCGCCACGCCCGCCTTGTAGGTCAGGTTCACCGCGCGCACATCGGCCTGAGCGTTAAAGCCATAGGTCACAACGCGCCGATCGGACACGCGACCGACCAGGGCCTGAACCTCGGGGTGGTCAATGCAGCAGACAGCCAGACCGTAGAAGGGGATATTGGAGACAAACTGATAGAACCCGTCGCGCAGGTTCTCGATGCTGCCCCAATGTTCCATATGTTCGGGATCGATATTGGTGACAATGGCGATGGTGGCCGGAAGGCGGTTAAAGGTGCCGTCGCTTTCATCCGCCTCAACCACCATCCATTCGCCCTCGCCCATGCGGGCATTGGAACCATAGGCGTGGATGATACCGCCATTGACCACGGTCGGGTCGAACTGGCCCGCATCCAGCAGAGTGGCCACCATTGTGGTGGTGGTGGTCTTGCCATGGGTGCCAGCCACGGCGACGTTGGATTTCAGGCGCATCAGCTCGGCCAGCATTTCGGCGCGGCGCACCACGGGCAGACCACGGCGGCGGGCTTCGTCCAATTCCGGATTGCCCGGTTTGATCGCCGAGGAAATCACCACGACCTCGGCCGCCTCAAGGTTTTCAGCCTTTTGGCCAACAAAAATATGCGCGCCGAGATCCGCAAGCCGTTTGGTGATCTTGCTTTCCTTCAGGTCCGAGCCCTGCACCACATAACCGTGATTGAGCAGCACTTCGGCGATGCCCGACATGCCGATACCGCCAATGCCGACAAAATGGATCGGCCCGACATCACCGGGAAGTTTGGTTGCCCCTGTCATGGCTGCGCTCCGTTCAAATTCCAGATCTTTCATGGCTCTGCCCCGCCTTTATTATCTTTATTCACGCGTTTCACTATTCTTTTGCGGCCCCTGCCCCGCCGCCAATTGCTCGACCAGGGTTCCCAGCTCTTCCGCTGCCTCCGGCTTGGAGACTGACAGCGCCGCATTGGCCATCTTGATCGAGCCCTGCTCATTGGTCAGGACCTGAAGGATCGCCTCGCTCAGGCTTTCGATGGTGAGCTTGCTTTCCGGCATCCGAATGGCCGCCCCGGCATCGACCAGGCCTTGGGCATTCACGGTTTGATGGTCGCCGGTGGCAATCTTGAGCGGGATCAGGATCGAAGGTCGACCGATCACGCTGATATCGGCCACGCTGGAGGCACCGGAGCGCGAGATCACCAGTTGCGCCTCGCTCATCCGGGCGGGAACATCGTGAAAAAACGGCTGCACATCGGCGCTGACACCGTGTTCGGCGTAATAGGTGCTGACGCGCTCGCCATCTTCGTCGCGGGCCTGGTGGCTGACGCGGAGATTGCCCAACACGTCGAGAGGCAGGGCGGCAATCGCGGGGGGGACCATATCCGACAGGATGCGCGCGCCTTGCGAGCCGCCGATCACCAGAACCGACATCGGGTAAGGACCGGGGGCGATATAGCCCGCTCCGGCGCGTTCTTTCACCGAGGCGCGCACCGGGTTGCCCACATGCACGCCTTGGACATCCTCGGGCAAGGTGGTTGGCCAGGTGCCGCAGGCGATCAGATCGACGCGGCTGGCAAAAATCTCGTTCACGCGGCCAAGCACGCCGTTTTGTTCATGGATCATGCGCGGCAATTTCAGCAGCCAGGCGGCGGACAGCGCAGGGATGGAGGGATAGCCACCAAAGCCGATCACCACATCCGGGCGATCCTTGCGGAACTTGAACAGGGTCGAGATCACACCACCCAGAATACGAAACGGCACCAAGGCCTTGGCGGCGATGCCTCCGCGCGCGAAGGTGGCGCTGGACACCTCCTCGATTTCGACGCCTTCGGGAAAGGCTTGGGTGTAGCGCGCGCCGCGCGCATCGGTCGACAGTTTGACCCGCCAGCCATTGGCAAGCATGCGTTCGGCCAAGGCCTGGGCCGGGAACATATGCCCGCCTGTGCCGCCTGCGGCCATCACCAATAAAGGCTTGCTCTCTGCCATCTTACCAACTCCACACCCGGATTTCGGGTCAGATACCGTATAGACCCCATCGGGGCAATCACATCGCTAGATCCTGCGCCGATCCTCGCCAGTTTTGTTTTTCGATCATGATTTCATTGAAACAGAGGTTCGCGCCCGCCCTGGGGGGGCGGGGTCGGGCGCGAACCGGATCGCAAGCGATCCGGGGAATACCCTGAAGGGTCCCCGCTCCGCTTGTTCGTTTTTCTGCCCCACAATAATCCGTAGGGTGGGGTTTCACCCCACCATGGCTCATCGTCCGCGCCCGCGCAGGATATCGCCAATCTCGCCCTGTGGTCGCGAGCGGGTAAAGGCCAACAACATGCCCACGGCAATGCCGCCTGCAATCAAAGAGGACCCGCCATAGCTCACAAAAGGCAGCGTCATGCCCTTGGCCGGCAAAAGCCGCACGGCAACGCCCATATTGATCATCGCCTGCACGCCAAACATCGCCGCAAGCCCGGTTCCCGCAAAGCGGATGAACGGGTCGCGTTCGCGCATCAAGCGCACAAGCGAGCGCACCACGATGGTGGCATAAAGCGCGATCACCGCCAGCACCATGACCAGCCCGTATTCCTCGGCGGCCACTGCGATGATGAAATCCGTATGGGCATCGGGCAGCGACCATTTCACTGTGCCTTCTCCCACGCCAACGCCAAAGAACCCGCCCTCGCGGATCGCATTGGTGGCATAGCCCAGCTGTGTGGTCGGATCGACATCGGGGTTGAGAAAGCCGTCAATGCGGCGGGCAAAGTGATCAGAGGCCCCATAGGCAAACATGCCCCCCAAAACCACAAGCCCGGCCAGCCCCAGCAACAGGATCATCGGCGCACCGCCAACGAACCACATCACCCCCCAGCCAAACAGGATCAGCGAGGCCTGACCAAAGTCCGGCTGCATCGCCAACATCAGCACGATGATGACCATGAGGATAAAGCTATAGGTGCGGCCCGGAGGCCCACCAAGCTCTAGTCCCGAAGCCATGAGCCAGGCGGCCATGATCACAAAGGTCGGTTTCAGGAACTCCGACGGCTGGATCGAGGCAAAGCCCAGCGAGTACCAGCGCACAGCGCCTTTGCCAAAATCCGTGCCCAGAACCGGCAGCAAAGCCAGCGCCACAAAGGCCGCGAGAAAGCCCAGCACAGCCAGTCGGCGCACCAAAAGCGGGCTCATCATCGAGGTGAGGAACATCACCACCATGGCCAGCCCGCCAAAAAACGCCTGACGCTGCACATAGTAGAACGGAGTGAGACCGTTGCGTTCCGCCAAAGGCGGAGAGGCCGCAAGCCCCAGCAAGATCCCCATGCCAAACAGCATCAGGATGCAGCTGAGCGTCCATTTATCCACCGTGCGCCACCATTTGGGCAACACAGGTTCCACATCACGCACGGGGGCCGTGCCATACACCATCTCTGTCATGAGATCACCGCTACTCTGCCTCATCGTCCCGATTTTTCGGGATCGCTTTGCGACAGGTTAGCCAATTACACGGCTCTTGGCCAGAATTTTCACGTTAATGGCAGTATTGTCTGAGGGCGACTGCGGCGCTCACATCCCCATGGCCCGTAAAGCCAGCAAGGTGGCAACGCCAGCGGCGACAGCGATCAACAAGGAGCCGCGCAGGCAGATCAGGCCAGTGACCAGCATGGCCGCAACACCCGGCAGGCCACCGTTTAATGCCGACGGGGCAACAAGCGCGGTCAGAATGGCGACGGGCACGGCGGACAGCGCCGCTTCGACCCGATGATGGACCTTGCCAAATTGCAGCATGATCAAATGCCCACCGGCGCGTGTCAGATAGGTCGCCATGGCGCAAAGCAGAATGATAACAATGGTTTCATTCATGGTCTTGATCCTCTTTCGGCTTGCTGAGGACCGCCGCGACCAACATGCCAACGCCGCCGCCCAGGGTGATGTGCCAGGGGCTGCCAAGGGTGCGATGCACCACAATGGCCGCCGCCGCGCTGACGATCAGGATCAGCCAGAACTGGCTGCGCCCCTTGAACCCCATGACGAGGCCGAGGAAGTAAAGCGGCAGTAGAAAATCAAAGCCCCAGGCATCGGGATTTTCGATCAGCG
The DNA here is from genome assembly GCA_017744045.1 of Tropicibacter sp. R15_0. Taxonomy (GTDB): domain Bacteria; phylum Pseudomonadota; class Alphaproteobacteria; order Rhodobacterales; family Rhodobacteraceae; genus Pelagimonas. Next base: position 4,732 of record JAGHRD010000003.1, read on the forward strand.
CCCCAAAGAAAATGCCCAGCGTGTTGGCCCCTAACCAGACAAAATAAAGCGCAAAGGCATAGGCAAAATAATAGGCAGGCCGCAGCCCCTGCTTTTGCGCCCGCACCTCGGATGCCGCAAATTGCGGATCGACCAGCATGTGAAAGGCCAGGATCTTTTGCCCGGTGCCAAAGGCCCCCATATGCCGCCCGATCGATGCGGAATAGAGCACATGACGGAAGTTCACCGCAAAAACCGCCAGAACGATCGACCAGATCGGCACCTCTTGCCCCATCAGTTCGATCATTACGAATTGCGACGCCCCGGCATATATCGTCGCCGAAGCCAACAGAACCTCGGCCATGGACAGCCCCTTTTCCGTGGCCACGGTGCCAAACACTGCCGCAAAGGGCACAATGGCCCCCAGCACCGGAGACACATCGCGCAACCCGGCGCGGATGTCGCCTTGGATACTGCTTTGGGGGGCGGCTATATCGGCCATCTCAACCTCATATCGAACGTTGTCCATTTAGATGAACGCGCACATAGCGTTTGTCAAGATGAACAGTGGACATTAAAACGAACGAAACAGCTTCGAGGGGCCCATGACGCCAATCACACTCATCGCCCGCGCGCTCAAGCGCGAACGCAGCAAGGCGGGGCTGAGCCTGTCGGCCCTGGCCGAACGCGCCGGGCTGGCGAAATCCACCCTGTCGCAGTTGGAAGCCGGGCAAGGCAATCCGAGCATTGAAACGCTATGGGCGATTGCCAGCGCGCTGGATGTGCCCTTTGGTTTTCTGTTCGATACTGCGCCGCCTGAGCTGACTTTGGTGCGCGCTGGTGAGGGCACGCCGATCAGCTCTGAGGGCACGGATCTTAAGGCGGTGCTCTTGTCCAACGGCCCGCCGGGCAGTCGCCGGGATCTCTATCGCTTTGATCTGGTCGCCGGAATGACCCGCAACGCCGCCGCCCATCCCCAGGGCACGATGGAGCATATCCTGGTTGCCAGCGGGCGCGCGCGGGTCGGCCCAAAGGATGCACCCGAAGAACTGGGCCCCGGGGATTATTTCCGCTTTCCCGGCGATGTCGCCCATATCTATGAAGCGATCAGCGCCGAGGCGGTGTTGTTTTTGGCGATGGAGTTTCCGCGGTAGCCGCGTGGGACAGCTAAAACCCTTACTCGTTGTCATTCCCCCTTGCGCATCACGCCAAAGCAAGGCACGGGCAGGGAATGAAGGTAGACACGCTAATCCTTGGGGCCGGGGCGGCCGGGTTGATGGCTGCGGCCCATGCCGGGCCGAACACGCTGCTGATTGATCACGCCAAAGCCCCGGGTGAAAAGATCCGCATCTCCGGAGGTGGGCGCTGCAACTTTACCAATATGTATGCCGGATTCGAAAATTACCTGGGCCAGAACCGCCATTTCCACAAATCCGCCCTGACCCGCTACACGCAATGGGACTTTATCGAACTGGTGGGCAAGCATGGCATTGCCTGGCATGAAAAGACACTGGGGCAGTTGTTTTGCGACGATAAGGCCACGCAGATCGTACAGATGCTGGTGAGCGAGTTGCGCGATGCCGGGGCGGATCTGTGGCTGCAGACCGAGGTCAAAGAGTTGAGCCATGACGGCACCAGCTTTGTCACTCGGCTGAGCCGAGAGGGCAAAGAGATCACCGTGACCAGCGCCAATCTGGTGGTGGCCACCGGGGGTAAAAGCATTCCCAAGATGGGGGCGACGGGGCTTGCCTATGACATTGCGCGCCGGTTTGGCCATGCGGTGACAGACACCCGGCCTGCCCTTGTGCCCTTTACCTTTGACAAGGGGCGTTTTGCCGAGATTTCCGGCGTCTCGGTGCCCAGCCAGATCAGCTGTAACGGCACGATGTTTGACGAAGCCATGCTGTTCACCCATCGCGGGCTGTCTGGCCCGGCGGTGCTGCAAATCTCGAGCTATTGGCGCGAGGGGGAAGAGATCAGCGTCAACCTGCTCCCCCATGGCGATCTTGCCTCTGTGCTGAAAGACAAGCGGCGCAGCGAGGGGAAAAAGGCGCTGACCACGGAACTGGCGCAGCACCTGCCGGCCCGCTTGGTCGAGCACCTGAAAGCGGAAATGGATCTCAGCGACAAGCTGGGCGATCTGTCGGATAAGCGCATCGAGGCGCTGTGTCAGGACCTGACCGCCTGGGCGCTGAAACCCACCGGCACCGAAGGCTATCGCACCGCCGAGGTCACACTGGGCGGGGTCGATACAGACGGGCTGAATTCGCAAAGCATGATGTCGAAATCCGTGCCGGGCCTGTATTTCATTGGCGAGGCGGTGGATGTCACCGGCTGGCTCGGCGGGTTCAATTTCCAATGGGCCTGGTCCTCGGCGGTGGCGGCAGGTTTGGCCATCCGCGCGACCTGTCAAAAATAAGTTACTCAATATTTACAAAATTGTCGTGACAGCGTTAGCTTTGCCACCAGAGCAACCTATATCGTCAGCATGTCCGATTACCCACCGTTCCAAATTCGCAACTGGCATCGCAGCATCGAAACGCAAGTGCCGCAAAAGGCGCTGCGCGATCTGAAAAACCGTCTACTCTTTGGCCCGGCAGCGCCTAAGAGCGATGAGCGGATCTTTATCGACCCGCGCCGGGTGACCCGCGTTTTCCAGCGCCGTAAGGGGATGAAACTGCTGCGCCGTCACACCGGGTTGGTGCGCGGTGGTGATTGGGATCTGTCCACGCGCCCATTGCAGGAAATGCGCAAATTTCGCGCGGTTTGGGAGCATTTTGTCGAGAATAAAAGCTGGGAAGAGACCGGCATCATCGAGTCCATGCTACAATCGGTGCGCGAAAAGGGCATTTATGATGGCTGCCGCAATCGCGACGACATCCTCAAACGCTACCGCCATATCGACGCGCTATATGACAGTATCCGCCGCCTGGGCCGCGTTCAAAGCATGGCGGAACGGCCCGAGTTTTTCCGTCGTGAATATGACGGGGTTTTTGTGCATGTGGATCGCCATGGCGAGGTGATGCTGGCGGGGAATGGCAATCACCGGTTGGCGATTGCCAAAGTGCTGGGGCTAAAATCCATGCCTGCGCAACTGGGCGTGGTTCACCGCGATGCGGTAGAGAGCGGCGCCTTTGACAAGCTGCGTCAGGTGCCAGCCTCTTATGCTGAGGCTTCTGGCTGGGACGCGCCGCAATCTGCCTAAGGCTTTCTGACGACGCCCCTAGAGCAGCTTTTCCACCTGGGCGACAAAATCATCACCGCGCTTTTCGAAATTATCGTATTGATCAAAGCTCGCCGCCGCCGGAGCCAAAAGCACGACCTCGCCCGGCTGCGCGTCTTTGGCAGCCTCGGCCACGGCGCGCTCCATGCTGGTGCAAATCTCGGCCTCAACGCCGGGGAGCTGCAGGGCAAATCCTTCGGCCTCGCGCCCGATCACATAGGCTTTGACAACATTGGCACAACCCGGCTCCAACGCCTCAAGACCGCCTTCCTTCATCAAGCCACCACAGACCCAGCGGATTTTGGGGAAAGCTTGTAGCGCTTTCAAAGCGGCATCGACATTGGTGGCTTTGGAATCGTTCACAAAGCGCACGCCGTCCTTTTCGCCCACCACCTGGCTGCGATGGGGCAGGCCGGCAAAGCTGTGCAAGCCCTGTTCGATCTGACGCGGGGCAAGGCCAACCGCGCGGCAGGCCGCATAGGCGGCGCAGGCGTTTTGATGGTTATGCGCGCCGGGCAGGCCAACGACGTCGCGCAAGTCAATCGAGGCGACCTGACGCCCTTTGCGCCATTCGGACAGAAACCCTTTGCGTGCAAAGACCTGCCAGCCCGGGCCAGTCAGCTTCGTGCCCGAAGAGACGCGGATCACCCGATCATCCCCCGGCCCTTCGGCCAGTTGATTGGCCAGAAACAGGCCTTCATCCTCATCCACACCAATAATGGCGCGATCCGGCCCACCCTCGGCAAAGAGCCGACGTTTGGCGGCGAAATAGCCACCATGGCCACCATGGCGATCCAGATGATCGGGGGAGAGATTGGTAAAGACCGCCACATCCGGGGTCAGGCTGCGGGCCAGCTCGGTCTGGTAGCTGGAGAGTTCCAGCACCACGACGCTGCCATTGATCAACTCGTCGATATCCAGCACACCGCGCCCGATATTGCCCGCCAATTGGCTGTCGCGCCCCGCACTTTCCAACAGATGATGGATCAGGGCCGAGGTGGTGGATTTGCCGTTGGAGCCGGTGACGGTGATCACCTTGGGGGTGACATCAAAGGCGTCCCAGCCCTGCCCCAGCGATTGAAAGAACAGCCCGATATCATTGTCCACCGGCACGCCTGCGCGCAGGGCGGCGGCGATGACCGGGTTGGGCGTGGGATATAGATGCGGGATACCGGGGGAAACCACCAGACGGGTCAGCTCATCCATGGTTTTGCGCAGATCGCGGGCCTCGAACCCTTCGGCCTCGGCACGTTCGCGGGCGCTGGCATTGTCATCCCAGACGATGGGCACGGCCCCACCTTCGCGCAGGGCTCGTGCCGCAGACAGGCCAGAGCGGCCCAGGCCCAACACGCCAACCTTGGCCCCTTTCAGACCCAGAACCGGGATCATGCGAGAACCTCGTGATAATTGGTGACGTAATAGGCGTCGCTATAGGTGAGCGACAAAGAGAAGTGACAGCTTTGCGGCAGCTTGGCCTTTACCGCGGCTTCGACATCGCCCATCAGCGCCTGGGTAAAAGCGGCATCGCGATGCGGTTTACTGAGCAAGCTGAGGGTCAGCAAGACATGGGTGTGATGAAACTGAGAGCTGGGATAGGCGCGGCCCTTGCAGGCCCCTGCCCCGCCGTCATGGCGTGAAATCACCGCTTCGATATCGGCGAGAATAGCCGCCGCATCCAAAGCCAGATCATCAGAAAATTTCAGCTCGGCATGTGGCATGGTCACCCCCGGTTTAAACGTGCCTTAACGCACCTTGAGCGTCGCGAGACCGATGATCGCCAGGATCAGCGAGATGATCCAAAAGCGGATCACGATGGTCGGCTCGGCCCAGCCTTTTTTCTCGTAATGGTGATGGATCGGGGCCATCAGAAACACTCGTTTCCCGGTGCGCTTGAAATAGAGCACCTGAATGATCACGCTCAGCGCTTCGACCACAAACAGCCCACCGACAATGGCCAGCACCAGCTCGTGCTTGGTGGCTACGGCAATCGCGCCCAAGGCTCCGCCAAGGGCCAAAGACCCGGTATCGCCCATGAACACCGCCGCTGGTGGGGCGTTGTACCACAAAAAGCCCAGACCACCGCCGACAACGCCCGCTGCAAAGACGAGGATTTCACCGGTGCCGGGGACGTAATGCACGTCAAGATATTCGGTAAAGTCGACCCGGCCGACCGCATAGGCGATGATCCCGAGGGTCGAGGTGGCGATCATCACCGGCATGATCGCGAGCCCATCAAGACCATCGGTCAGGTTCACCGCATTTGCGGCCCCGACAATCACGATGATCGAAAACGGCACAAACAGGATGCCGAGGTTGAGCAAAACATCCTTGAAGACCGGCAAGGCCAAATGGTTGGCCAACCCTTCGGGATGGTATTGCGCGGCCCAGAAACCAGCGATGCCCGCAATGACAAAACCCAGCAAAAGCCGCACCTTACCGGAAACACCAGCGGTGTTCTGTTTCGACACTTTGGCATAGTCATCGGCAAAGCCAATCGCCGCATAGGCCATGGTGACAAAGAGCACCATCCAGACAAAGGGGTTGTCCAGACGCGCCCAAAGCAGGGTCGAGGTCACAAGCGCGCCGATGATCAGCAGCCCGCCCATGGTGGGCGTGCCGGCCTTGACGAAATGACCCTCGGGGCCATCATCGCGGATCGGCTGACCTTTGCCTTGTTTGCGGCGCAAGACGTTGATCAGGGGGCGACCAAAGAGAAAGCCAAAGATCAAGGCGGTCAGAAAGGCGCCACCGGCGCGGAAAGTGATGTAGCGAAACAGGTTGAAAATATCCCCGCCATCGCTCAGTTCTGTCAGCCAATACAGCATTGCCTACCCCTTTACCCCTGCTTCTTGCGCGGGGGAGTGGCCCATTTTGCGCATCGCGTCAACCGCGCAGGCCCTTCCCATGTTGTTTGCCCCTTGGATTGGGGCCTTATTCTTAACGCTCTGATCCCTGTCACCTGTGCCAGAGCAGTCGCCATTTGCCTGCCCGCGTGTTGAAACCCTTGTTTCCCACGCGGAGCTCAGCATTACAGGCCCTTTCCGTCCAGCGCCGCCACGGCCACACTGGATTGTTCGACATCATCAAAGGGATAGACCGTGTCGCCAACGGTTTGGCCGGTCTCATGGCCTTTGCCGCACACCAGCAAGGCATCCCCAGGGCCAAGCGCATCCACCCCGCGCAGGATCGCTTCGGCGCGATCGCCAACCTCTATTGCATCAGGCGCCCCCGCCAGAACCGCCGCACGGATGCTGGCCGGGTCTTCGGAGCGTGGATTGTCATCGGTGACGATAACCATATCCGCGTTTTCCTGCGCGGCCCGCCCCATCAAGGGGCGTTTGCCTGCATCCCGATCTCCGCCCGCGCCGACAATCGCGACAAGGCGGCCCATGACATGGGGGCGCAAGGCCTTGATCGCGGTTGAGACCGCATCAGGCGTATGAGCGTAATCGACAAAGACCGCCGCACCATTGTCGCGGGTGGCAGCCAGTTGCATTCGACCCCGCACTGTGCCGAGCATGGGCAAGCAGTCAAAGACTTCTCCCGCAGGCGCGCCACAGGCAATGGCCAGGCCCGCCGCCAACAAGACGTTCTCGGCCTGAAAACCGCCGATCAATCCAAGCCGGGCCTGATAAACCGCCCCGCCCCAGCTCAGCCGGATCTCTTGACCGGTGGCGTCAAAGCGCTGCCCCTCAAGGCAGAGATCTGCCGCATGGCGGCCCACGGTGATCACCTGTTGGCCACGCGCCTTGGAAATGGCCAGCATGTCAACGCCGCGCGGATCGTCAATATTGATGACAGCGGTGCCTTCTTCGGGCAGGACACGGGCAAACAGCCCGGCCTTGGCGGCGAAATAGTCGTCAAACGTCTCGTGATAATCGAGGTGATCCTGGGTGAAATTGGTAAAGCCCGCCGCCTTGAGCTGCACCCCGTCCAACCGGCGCTGCGCGAGCCCGTGGCTTGAGGCCTCCATCGCCGCATGGGTGACATCCGCCGCCGCTGCGCCCGCCAACATGCGGTGCAAGGTGATCGGTTCGGGGGTGGTGTGCTGCAAAGGTGCGGTCCAATCGCCCTCAACCCCGGTGGTGCCCAGATTGACGGCGCGTTTGCCAAGCGCCTGCCAGATCTGGCGGGTAAAGGCCGAGACCGAGGTTTTGCCATTGGTGCCGGTCACCGCAATCACATGTTCAGGCTGCGCGCCCCACCACAGGGCGGCGGTATAGGCCAAGGCCTGACGGGGATCTTCGGCGATGATCAGCGCCGCGTCAGAGGCGGCCAGCTCATCCGCAGCAATCTCGGCCCCTTCGGCATCGGTCAGGATCGCACCCGCCCCCATGCGCAAGGCAAATTGGATAAATTCGCCGCCATGAACACGGGTCCCCGGCAGCGCGGCAAAAAGATAGCCGTCTTTGACTTCGCGGCTGTCCACAGCAAGGCCTGTCACCTGCGCCTCGCGCCCGGCGCGCGCGGTCAATCCCAGCTCCGTCAGGCTTTTGCTATGCCCGGCTGTCATACTCATGAACGCCCCCAGCCTTCTTCTTTCGTCAAAACGTTCCGCGCAAGCGGGCCTTTGCGGCCGTGTTATTGCTTGATGCGCACAACGCTTTCCAATTGCCCTGTATTATACTCCGGACGCAAGCCCAGAAGCGGCGCAACGCGGCCAATCATTTCGGCGGCGACAGGCACAGCTGTCCAACCGGCGGTGCGGCGCGGTTTCTCGCCGCTGGTTTCAACCGGTTCGTCCAGGGTTACGATCAGCACATATTTTGGATCATGGGCAGGAAAGAGCGTGGCAAAGGTGGCAATAACCTTGTCATTATAATATCCGCCGCCGCGTTCCTTGGGTTTGTCCGCCGTGCCGGTTTTGCCACCAACATGATAGCCCGGCACTTCGCCAAAGCTGGCGGTGCCTTCGGTCACAACCTGGCGCAGCATCAGGCGCGAGGCGGCGGCGACCTGTTCGGACATGACGCGCGGGCCGTCCTGAGCCCCGTTTTGTTTGAGCAAGGTCGGCTTGACCGCGATGCCTCCATTGGCAATCGCCGCATAGCCTGCCGCAAGGTGCAAAGGCGTGGTCGAAATACCGTGCCCATAGGAAATGGTCACCGCGCTGAGATCGGTCCAGCGTTTGGGCAACAAGGGCTTGCCGCCCTTGGCCTCGACAATTTCCGCCGGGGTTGGGTCAAAGAAGCCAAGGCTGCGCAGAAACTCTTGCTGCCGCTTGGGACCAATGGCCAGGGCCATTTTGCCGGTGCCCCGGTTCGAGCTTTTGATGATGATTTCCGAGACGCTGATCTGGCCGTAATTCTTTTTCTTGAATTCACCGATCTGGTGGCCGCCAACCTTCATCGGTGGGCGGGTGTCGATCACGGTGTTTGGATTGACCAGGCCAAGATCCATCGCCTGTGCGGCGGCAAAAATCTTGAAGGTCGAGCCCAGCTCGTAAACGCCCTGAACCGCGCGGTTAAACAGCGGGCTGTCGGATGGGTTGCCTTCGACCAGCGGGTTGGGACGATCATTGGGATCAAAATCCGGCAGGCTGACGATCGAGATCACCTCGCCCGTATGCACATCCATCAAGACCGAGGCTGCACCCTTGGCGTTCAGCAGCTTCATCCCGGCATAAAGCACATCCTCGGATGCGGCCTGAACAGAAAGATCCAGCGACAGTTCCAGCGGCGCGCCTTCGCGCGCGGGGTTGCGCAGCTCTTCGTCAAAGAATTTCTCGATACCTGCCGTGCCGATCACCTCGGCGCTATGCACACCTTCGCGGCCAAACCCGGCCCCGCCCAAAACATGCGCCGCAATCGCGCCGTTAGGATAAAGCCGCATTTCGCGCGGACCGAACAACAAGCCCGGCTCGCCAATATCATGCACGGCCTGCATTTGCTCGGGGCTCAGCTTTTTGCGCACCCACATGAATTTCTTCTTTGGGTCGTTAAAGCGGCGCGCCATGGCCTGCACATCCATGTCGGGAAAGATCTTGCCCAGCTCTTTGGCGGTGCGATCCGGTTCGATCATCTGTTGGGGATGTGCATAAAGGCTGTGCGTGTCCATATTGGTGGCCAGCACCCGGCCCCGCCGGTCGACAATATCGGCGCGGCTGGCAACAATCGACGCCCCGGTAGAGGCGGCGCGCGGCTCGACCGGTTCGGTCGCGGCAATCGCGCCCATACGCGCGCCAATCACCCCAAAGGCGCAAAAGAACATGACGCCCAACACCAAAAGCCGCCCTTCGGATTGCAGGCGGGTTCGGTCGCGCATCTGCTCGTGCCGCAGTCGGCGGTTTTCCTTTTCGATGGCGTCGGGGTTTTCGCCCTTTTGACGCGCCTCAAGAATGCGGGCCAGCGGGCGAAGCGGTGTGCGCATCATGGCTGCGTCGCTCCTGTGCTGATCACGTCGATAGGTTCGCTCACCTCAAGCGGGATCTCGGGCACCGGGCGGATCACATCCCGGACCGAACCGAATTGATCCGGGCGCAGCGGCATGAGGCCAAGGCGGGAATAGTTCATATCCGCCAGTTCCTTAAGCCGGTCGGGGCGGTTCAGGTAGGCCCATTCGGCCCGCAGGATTGCAAGACGTTCGCGCGCCTCGCCAATGTCGCGGCGCAGCGCGTCAACGCGGTCCAGCTCGTCCTGGGTGCGATAGTTTTCATGATAGGCCCAATACCCTGTGCCAATCACCGCCAAGGCGCTGAGAAGAAAAAGCAAACCACGCATCTCAGTGTCTCCTATCTTGGGTTTGCCCCGCAACCAGGGGCATGGCGATCTCGCCGGGATCAATGTCGCGCGCCGCAATCGATGTGCGCCGTGCCACACGCAGCTTGGCCGAGCGCGCGCGGGGGTTTTCCACCAGTTCGTCCTTGTCCGGGCCAACCGCTTTGCGGGTCAGGATTTCAAAGGGCTGGGTCATCTCGGGGGCCTCTTTGGCGTAGCGATTGACCTTGACCTTTTTCTCTCCGTGTTCCTGGAAAAAGCGTTTGACCATGCGGTCTTCGACGGAATGGAAGGTCACGACGGCCAAAAGCCCGCCGGGCTTGAGCACCCGTTCCGCTGCCATCAAGCCCTGCCAAAGCGCGCCATATTCGTCATTCACCGCAATGCGCAGCGCCTGAAAGCTGCGGGTGGCGGAATGGGATTGGCCGGGCTTGCTGCGCCCGATGGTCTTTTCGATCAGATCGGCCAGTTGCAGCGTGGTCTCAAACGGGGTTTCGGCGCGCGCCTCGACAATGCGGCGGGCGATTTTGCGCGATTGGCGCTCTTCACCATAGATATAAAGGATGTCGGCCAGTGCTTCCTCGGAGGCCTCGTTGACCAGATCCGCCGCGCTTTGCCCGGCCTGAGCCATGCGCATATCCAGCGGGCCGTCCTTCATGAAGCTGAAACCGCGTTCGGCCTGATCCAGCTGCATGGAGGACACCCCAAGATCAAGCACCACACCATCGGCTGCCTCAACCACCTGATCGAGCTGGGCAAAATTGCCCTCGACCAGATCAAGCCGCCCAGCGTAATCGCCGATCCAATCCATCGCCATGTCATGCGCCAGCGGGTCGCGATCAATACCGATCACGCGCTCGGCCCCGGCTTCGACCAAAGCACGGGAATAGCCCCCTGCCCCAAAGGTGCCGTCAATCCAGATACCAGACACAGGTGAAACCGCCTCGATCAGAGGCCGCAGAAGAACCGGAATATGTGGCTTGCCCCCCGACATGGCCTCAGATGTCCTCTTCGTCGTCTTCGTCGAGCAACATCAGAGGATCAAAGTCATCATCCTGCTCGTCGAGGAATTCCTCGGTGGCCTCCATCTCGGCCTCGTATGTCTCGGGCTCCCAAATCTGGAAGGTGTCGGCGGCCCCGGCAAATTGCGCCTCTTTCGAAATGCCGATCTTGTCGCGCAGCTTAGCTGGCAGAACGATGCGCCCGGTCTCATCCACAGAGGTGGTCATGGACTGGCTGAGGAACAGACGTTCCAGAATGCGTCGCTTCTGGCTGCCACGCTTCATGGCGGAAATACGATCTTCGACCGCTTCCATTTCCTCAATCGTGTAGCATTCCAGGTATTTGCGGCGACGATCGCCATAGACGATCACAAAGTTCGGGTTCAGGCCGTCAGTCCAATCCGGGTCACCGGCCTGAAGAACACGGCGAAAGGAGGCTGGGATAGACACCCGCCCCTTTGTATCGACCTTATGCCGACTTTCACCTCTGAACCTCAGCCTACGGCTCACTGTCCCGGCCTCTGCCCTTCTCCCCCAGCCTGAAACGAAATACGGCGGGTTGATCTGCTGCCACTGATCAACCCGCCGCTTGACCCGCTAGGCGGGTATCTCCGACTGCGCGCGCCACCTGGGGGGATGTCTGCTCGCCCGCGCGCCGGATCCTTATTGGGATGAGAGCGGATGCCTGTATGAACCTGCTCTTATTTTTATTTTTGAAGTCGGTGTGGGGTCGTTAGCGCCCCGTTATCCGTCTCCCATCCTGTGACCTATGGATGCCATGGGAATTCATGGGATGCAACAGTTTTTTGTGGGAATTTTCTGGCCCAGATGGTTGGTTGGCGCTGCCAAGGTCATGATCTCATACCTAAATTTAGGCAAATTAACCCACAATTATGCGGATACATCTCAGTGGCAACTACATATAGACAAAAGCAAGGGGCCCTAAAATGTCCCATAATTTCCCAGAAAAAGTCGGAACCCACGTTCAAACCCTCACCTGAGGGCTCACGACACCCGTGATATAGGCAGTTATCCACAGGAAATCACCCCTTACCCGCCAAAAACGATTCGTTTTGGCGGTGATTTGCCAGTGTTACTCATGTCACCCAGTGACTTTCCCAAGATTTCCCATATCGCGACCCATATTTTCCCATATGCCCTACCACGCAGGATATGTCGGGTCTTTTCGGGCGGTTTGTAACGAATAAGATGTCGGACTGACATGAGACCGGGCGGGTCGAAAATGGCAAACTGGATCAAATCACAGCCCTGCGACCGGTTCTCTATTCTTAGGAAACGACGGCTCTTACTAATGATTAGCCTAGCAGCAGCCAGGCCGCTTCATCTGCACTCTCGAACCAGCTCGTCAGGAGAGAATACAAAGCCTTTTACCGAAAATATGGTCCGTTTCTTCTTTCTTAAGCCGTTTCGCCTAAGATCAGGTCCGCTTTGGACGGAGACCGGAATGGCAGGCGCTAAGAAACAGGTGATCGCTGGTACGCGTCGGGAAGAACGGTTAATCTTGGACCTTGCCAGTGTGGCAAGTGATAAGACGACGAAGGTGAACTGCCTAATTCACGACATCACGGTTGATGGCGCCCTGATCAAATTCAACACTGAAGAGCGCCCTTTTGAGGAGGGCGCGCGGATCAACCTGACACTCCCTGAATTTGGTCCCTGCTATGGCACCATTCGCTGGTATGGAGCCCGCAAAGCCGGAGTGGCATTCACCTTGGCCACGGATGAACGTCGGATGTTGCGCAATATCCTGGATGGGTTGATCTAAGCTCAAATCCCGGGCGCAGATAAGAGGTCACGCGACAGACACATATATATGTGTGCGCATTGAGTGCCCTCCCCCGACCGCCCCACTTACTCTCCTTGACCCTGCGCGCGGCTTGATTGATACCTGCGCACAAGGAGTTCCCATGACCATCACCATTACTGACAGCCATTGCCATCTGGATTTCCCCGATTTCGACGAGGAACGCCCAGAGATTGTTCAACGTGCGATTGACGCAGGCGTGGCGCGTATGGTCACGATCTGCACGCGGCTGCGCAATGAACCCACGGTGCGCGCCATCGCCGAGGCCTATCCCCAGGTCTTTTACGCCGCTGGCACCCATCCGATGAGCGCCGCCGAAGAGCCCTTGGCCAGCGTTCAAGAACTGGTGACCCTGGCACAGCATCCGAAATTTGTTGGCATTGGCGAGACTGGGCTGGATTATCACTACACCGCCGACAGCGCCGAGATTCAAAAGCAAAGCCTGCGCATTCATATCGAAGCAGCACAGGAAACCGGCCTGCCGCTGATCATCCATGCCCGCGCCGCAGATGATGACATGGCCCGGATCCTGACCGAGACCTATGAGGCACGCCCTTATCATTGTGTCATGCATTGCTTCTCCAGCTCGGCTGAACTGGCGCAGGCCGCGCTTGATCTTGGGTTTTACCTGTCCATGTCGGGCATCGCCGCCTTTCCCAAAAGCCAGGAGCTGCGCGATATTTTTGCTAAGGCCCCCTTGGAACGCATTTTGGTAGAAACCGACAGCCCCTACCTTGCGCCGCCGCCCTATCGCGGCAAGCGCAATGAACCCTCTTACGTGGTGAACACGGCCAAGGTCGGGGCCGAGCTGTTTGGCCTGACCTATGAGGAGTTTGCCCGCGCCACCGAGGCCAATTTCGACCACCTCTTCCCCAAGGCCAGCCTGGCAAAGGCCGCCGCATGAGCGCCGAGTTACGTTTCACTATTCTAGGCTGCGGCAGTTCCGGCGGCGTGCCGCGGATTGGCGGCTATTGGGGCGCATGCGACCCAAACAACCCGCGCAACCGGCGGCGGCGCTGTTCCATGCTGATCGAACGCGAAACCGAGGCGGGCACCACCTCGGTTCTGATCGACACCACCCCGGATATGCACGCCCAGCTGATTGATGTGGGCATTGCCAAGGTCGACGCCGTGGCCTGGACCCATGCCCATGCAGATCACGTGCACGGGCTCGATGATCTGCGTCAGATCGTGTTCAACACCCGCGAGCGGCTGAATGTCTGGGCCGATGGCGACACGCAAAACGCGCTGCTCTCACGCTTTGGCTATGCCTTTGCCCAGCCCGAAGGCTCTCCCTATCCGCCGATTCTGACCATGCACACAATCGATGGGCCCTTCACGATTTCCGGTGCCGGTGGCGACATCACCCTCACCCCCTTCGAGGTCAATCACGGTGCGATCGAGGCCTTGGGCTTTCGCATCAACGATCTGGCTTATCTGCCCGATGTGGCGACCATTCCCGATGATGTCTGGCCGCATCTCGAAGGGTTGGATTGCTGGATCCTCGACGCCTTGCGCCGCACGCCGCATCCCACCCACGCCCATCTAGATTTGGCGCTGGAATGGATCGCCCGCGTTGCCCCACGCCGCGCGATTCTGACCAATATGCATATCGATCTCGATTATGCGGAGGTTGAGGCCGAAACACCAGATCACATCACGCCAGCCTATGACGGCATGGTGATCCGCTATGATGTTTAACGACGTTCGGCTTCTTCTTGGTGCAAGTACTCCCGCCGGAGGCCAAGCCCACGCGGCGCGCCCCGCTTGTCGCATCGCAACCAACAGCGCGCCTTGCGCCAGCGCGACACGCGCAGCGCGGCGCAATCCCTCCCATTTAGACGGGTAAACTGATGCAAGCGCTTCTCGACGTCATCCTGCCTGTCTTTCTGGTGATCGGTGCAGGCTATGGCGCGGTTTGGCGCAGATGGTTTTCTGACAGCGCGGTTGATGGGTTGATGAGTTTCACCCAGAACTTTGCTGTGCCCTGCCTGCTGTTCCGGGCGATCTGGACCTTGGATATCGGGCCCGATTTCGACCCGTTGATCCTGCTCTCCTTTTACGCAGGCTCGGCGACAGGGTTTGTCGTTGGCCTGCTTGGTGCGCGCTACCTGTTCAAACGCGATTGGGAAGACGCGGTCGCCATCGGGTTCTGCTGCCTCTTTGCCAATTCGGTGCTGATCGGCCTACCCATCACCGAGCGCGCCTATGGGTCTGATGCCTTGGCGGCCAATTTTGTCATTGTCGCCCTGCATTCCCCGTTTTGCTACTGCATTGGCATCACCGCGATGGAACTGGTCCGCGCGCGCGGAGCACCCGCGCGGGAATTGCCGGGCAAGGTCGCCCGGGCCATGTTCCGCAATGCGTTGGTGATTGGCATCCTGCTAGGGCTGGTTGCGAACCTGTCCGGCATGTCCCTGCCCGGCCCTTTGACCGACGCGATTGACATGATGATCCGCGCCGCTTTGCCCGCCGCGCTGTTTGGCATGGGCGGTGTGCTGTTCCGTTACCGCCCACAGGGGGATGGCCGAGTGATTGCCTTTATCTGCGTTGTGACCTTGATCCTGCACCCCACCATCACCTGGACTTTGGGAACGCTCTCGCAACTATCGACGCCCGCTTTCCGCTCTGCCGTGCTCACCGCCTCCATGGCACCGGGTATCAATGCCTATGTCTTTGCCAATATGTATGGGCGCGCCCGACGGGTAGCGGCCTCGTCAGTCTTGATCGCCACCGGTCTCTCGGTCATCACCGTCTGGGTCTGGCTCTCGTTGCTGCCCTAGGCTGGGTCGACGAAGCCTACCCGCCCCAGCGGCCTTGCAGAGCGCAGGTTTCCACCATAGCGTGCCCGAATGAGCACCAGCACAAGTACCGACCAGTTTGACCGCCCCCTGCTTGGCATCACTTTGATGCTGGGCTTTTGCCTGCTGATCCCTTTCGGAGACGCGCTGGCGAAATTGCTTGGGCCGCATCTGTCGGTCGTTCAATTGCTCACATTGCGTTTCGCAATCCAAGGGCTGATCCTGTTTCCACTGGTTGCGCTGACTGGCCGGCCCTGGCGCGCCTCGGGCAAAACCTTGGCGCTGATCATCTTGCGCACATTCATGCTAATCCTCGGCATTGGCCTCATGTTCACATCACTGCTTTACCTGCCGCTGGCAGATGCGGTGGCCATTGCCTTTGTCATGCCGTTTATCATGCTCCTTCTCGGCCATTGGTTTCTCAAGGAAGAGGTCGGGCTGCGGCGCTTGAACGCTTGTCTGGTCGGCTTCATAGGCACATTGCTGATCATCCAGCCCGCCTTTGCCGTGGTGGGCTGGGCGGCGCTGCTACCGCTTGGGGTGGCTCTGGACTTCGCACTTTTTATGCTGGTCACCCGCCAGATCTCCGCCACCACCGATCCGATTGGCATGCAGGCCCTGTCAGTGCCCATTGCGCTGCTGGTGCTGATCCCGCTGCATTTCCTGCCTTTGGACCTGCCCGCGCTTGATTGGGTTTGGCCTTCACTCGACATTTGGGGGCTGGTGCTGATCATGGGATGCGTCGGCACCGTGGGACATCTGTTGATGACCTGGTCGCTGCGCTACGCGCCCACATCCACCCTGGCCCCGATGCAATATCTTGAGATCCCGGCGGCCACATTGGTGGGCTGGATGATCTTTGGCGACCTGCCCGGCCCGCTGGCCAGCCTGGGCATCGCCATCACCATCGCCGCAGGCCTCTATATTATTCTGCGCGAGCGGGCCATGTTAAAGGCGCGCTCTGCAACCCGTCCAGAACCGGATCAAGCGCCTCCGGCGGCAGAATAAGCAGCATTCCCGGTGCCACCATCTCAAGAGCAACAGGCCCCGAGACCTCATTAGAAGTGCCAATCCGTGTATCTGGCGAAAAATCGATCCCGTCGATCGGCCAGCGCAGGCCAAGCGACGTGCCGCGCAGATTCGTCATGGGAAAGAGCGAGAAGCGCAGGCCTTTGGGCAGGTTCAGCTGCAATTTCGGCGGGCAGAGCAAAACGATGTCATCCTCGCCCACCAAGACACAGCGCCGATCGGCGCGGCGCACCAGCACATTGAAGGCCGCCAATTGGTGATCCACCCGCGCGCCCAAAAACCCATGCGCCAAAACCAGCGGAGCCTCGATATGGCGCAGGCTTTTGTCAAAGTCGGTACTGTCCTGTTCGGCGATATGTTGCAACACACCGGGCGCAAGCTGCGCCTGCAATTCGGCGGACAGACTGTCCATATCCCCGATCACCGAATCGGGCATATGCCCACGCGCCAGCAATTCTGCCGCCCCGCCATCGGCGGCAACAGCGCATTTTGTGTCAGCCAATGCCTTGGTTAACGCTGCGTCAGCGCACCTTCCGCCGCCGACCAATAATACAGGGGTTTGGCTGTGAACAATTTTAGTATTCATGTCCAATTAATGGCCTTTTGGGAAACAGATCACAATCTAGCCACGAAATGATACGCTGATGATCACAGATTCGGTCACCTTTCGTCGCGGTCGTCATGGTAAACACATTGTTGCAGAACGAATGAAAGTGAGCAGCACATGGTGAGTTCGAGCAAGATTCTCACGGTGTCTTATGGCACCTTTTCCTGCACCGCAGAAGGATTCGAAGATCCTTTGGCGGTGATGAAGGACACAACACATTTCTTCCGCTCCGTTGTCGGAGAGGACCGGTTCTTTGGTGCCGAACCCCCACAATTTGATCCGGAGCTGGCGTCAGAATTGATGCGCCAACAGATTTCCGCTCCCGAAGGTGGCAAGGTTCAACTGGATCTGCCCAGCGGTGTTGCCGCCGCCTCTTCTGGTGCTTTGGCCGCAGCCCTGGCCGCAGGCCCTGCCCGCGCCAAACCCGAAGAATCGGTTTTGGAAGAAGTTCTTCCAGACGATGCGACCATCGAAGCCACCGCTTATGAACCAGCGCCCTCGCCCGACCTCAGCGATGAGGTTGCGCTTGAGGATGACGCGGCTGAAAACCAAGGCGATGATACATATGAGATGACTGATCCCGATGCGACTGCATTTGCCGCAGACGATATGGATCTGTCAGCCGACCTGGCTGGCCCGGCTGAGGATGCGCCTGCTCCGCATTCCACCGGTGCCGCCAGCGTCGCGGCCAAACTGGCGCGCATTCGTGCTGTCGTGTCAGACAATGAAGCCGAGGATTCCACGTCCGAGCCAGCCGCTCCGACCGCCGAAGCCCCTGCCGAGGAAAGCTTTGACGAAGACACGCTGAGTGCGCTGCTGGGTGAAACCCTGTCCGAACCGGCCCCAGAGGCCCCGGCAGAGGTCGACACCACGCTGGACGTGGCCGAGGAAGAGGACAATCTCTTTACCGACACCATTGCCAGCGTCATGCAAGCAGCCTCAGACGAGGTGGCTGAGGCCGTTGAGGATGTGCCAAATGTCGATGACGTGCTGGATGCGGCCTTTGACGAAGAGGATGAAGATTTTGATCTGATGTCCGCTTTGGATCAGGTCGATCAGGCCGAGGCGGCAGAGACAGTCACCGAAGAGCTTTCTGACCTGTCTGATGAGGATGCGGAAATCTCTGTCGATGATGCCCTGACGACCTGGGATGAGGACAAGCGCGAAGACAGTGCCGATCTGGCCGACACCCTGACCAACCTGACCGACACTGCCTTTGATGAAGAGGAAGATGACGGTCTCTTTGACGACGAACCGCTCGAGGACACCGTCGCCGAAGCCGTTGCAGACCCGGAACCTGCGCCCGCACCAGAACCGGCCCCGCGCCGCGTGCGTGCCCGCGTGGTCAAAGTAAAACGCACAGCCTTCGAGCAAGCGGTTCAATCCGGTCAGCTTGAGGAAATCGAAGAGCCAGACGTCGAAGAAAAGCCGCTCTCCGCGCCGCTTTCTGCGACAAGCAGCCTGTCGGACGAGGACGAAGATGATCTCGCCCGCGAACTGGCCGCTGTCAAAGCAGAGCTTGCAGGTGGCATGGAAGGTTGGGACGACGAGGACGCACCCGAAGCGCAGGCCTCAGAAGCCGAGCCGGTCGCACAGGATGAGGACGATTGGGGCTGGGATGACGAAGAGGACGAAGATTTGGCAGAGGTTGCCGATGACATGTCCGAACCGCTCCGCCTCGAAGATCCGGTATCCACACCAGAGCCCGAGATTGATCTGAGCGCCGCGATTGACGGGGCCCGCAAGGCGGTGAAACTGGCCAGCCCGGCCCGCGCCATGCTGACCGAGCAAAGCGTCGAAGACTTTGACGAGTCGCGCATTCTCGACCAGACCAATACCGAGCTGGAAGAGCCCGAAGGCAATCGCCGCCGCAGCGCCATTGCGCATCTGCGCGCCGCCGTTGCCGCGACCAAGGCCGATCGGCTTTTGGGCCGCAAACCCACAGAAGCCGAGGAAACCGAACCGTACCGCGAGGATCTGGCCAGCGTCGTGCGCCCCCGTCGCCCGCAATCTGGCGGCGCGCGTACGGAACGCCCCAGTGCCGAGCCTGTTCAAGCCGCACCTCTGAAACTCGTGGCAGAACAGCGGGTTGTCCAGGACGACGTCGCCGCGGCACCAGCTGAAGCACCAGCGCCAGCCCCGGTCACCCCGGTTCGTCCCCGCCGGGTGGCGCGCTCCAATACGCCCTCACCGCGTGCTGCACGCCCTCACGAGGAAAGCGCCCCCGCCCCTATGGCTCAGCCAAGCGGCGACGGTGATTTCGCCGCCTATGCCGAAAGCGTCGGAGCCAGCGAATTGCCCGACCTTCTCGAGGCCGCGGCAGCCTATATGTCTTATGTCGAAGGCATGGAGCAATTCTCGCGCCCGCAACTGATGACCACCGTGCGTCAAGCCGAGATGGGGGAATCCAGCCGAGAAGATCGCTTGCGCAGCTTTGGCCAGCTTTTGCGCGATGGCAAAATCGAAAAGACATCCGGCGGTCGCTTTACCGCATCCGAGCGGATCAGCTTCAAACCGTCGAGGGCTGCCGGGTAACCGCTCCAGCCCCCACCCAAAGACAAAAGGCGACCCAAGCGGGTCGCCTTTTTCATGTCTCACGCGCGCGTTTGTCCGCGATGGGACGGTGGGCGGGGCGCCTTTGCGCAGCAAACAGCGCCGCACCGTTCCTAGTCTTGGCCGTCTTCCGGATCCGCGTCAGGGTCCGCCTGCCCAATCCCCAAAAAGATCGGCTTCAGCGGAAAAACCCAGCCAATGCCCAGCGCCACATAGATCACAAATTGCACAAAGCGCGGCAGATCAGACACCCCAACGCGGTTGGCGATGCTCACCGCCACCACCACGTAAATCGGCATGCCAATCAGCAAGATCACCAGCGCCCAGCGCCGCCGGGCTTTGTAACTCAGAGCCACAGGATCAATCCTCGAACGGGTCAGTGACCAGGATGGTATCATCCCGCTCAGGCGAGGTCGACAGCAGCGCCACCGGGCATTCGATCAACTCTTCGACGCGGCGCACATATTTGATCGCATTGGCGGGCAGATCATTCCAGCTGCGCGCACCTTCGGTGCTTTCACTCCACCCATCGATCTCTTCATAGATCGGGGTGCAGCGCGCCTGTTGATCGGCTGCCGTGGGCAGGTAATCCAAACGATCCCCATCTAACTCATAGCCCACACAAATCTTGAGCTTTTCAAACCCATCCAGCACGTCAAGCTTGGTCAGGCAGATGCCTTTGATGCCCGAAATCGCACAAGTCTGGCGCACCAGCGCCGCATCAAACCAGCCACAGCGGCGCTGACGCCCGGTTGTGGTGCCAAATTCATGGCCGCGCTCGCCCAGACGTTGCCCATCCGCATCCGGCTTGCCCTCTGCGTCCAGCAATTCGGTCGGGAAAGGCCCCTCACCCACGCGGGTGGTATAGGCCTTTACGATACCCAGCACATAATCGATCGAGCCCGGCCCGATGCCAACACCGGTCGCCGCCTGACCCGCTATCACATTGGAAGAGGTCACAAAGGGATATGTGCCGAAATCGATATCCAGCAAAGCGCCCTGCGCGCCTTCGAACAGGATGCGTTTGCCCGCCTTGCGCTTTTCGTTGAGCACTTTCCAAACCGGTGCGGCATAAGGCAGGATATCCTGCGCAATCTCTTTCAACTGCGTAATCAGCGCGTCGCGATCTACGGCTTCGATGCCCAGACCTTTGCGCAGTGGGTCATGATGTTGCAGGGCGCGATCCACGCGCGCCTCAAGCGTTGCATCATCCGCCAGATCCGCCACACGGATCGAACGACGCCCCACCTTATCCTCATAAGCCGGGCCGATGCCGCGCCCGGTGGTGCCAATCTTGGTACCCTTGCTGGCGGCCTCTTCGCGGGCGCGATCCAACTCGCCGTGAATCGGCAGGATCAGCGGCGTGTTCTCGGCGATCATCAGCGTTTCGGGCGAAATCGTCACGCCTTGCTCACGCACGGTAGCGATCTCTTTGACCAGGTGCCAAGGGTCCAGCACCACACCATTGCCAATCACCGACAGCTTGCCGCCACGGACAACGCCAGAGGGAAGCGCATGAAGTTTATAGACTTTTCCGTCCACAACCAGCGTGTGACCGGCATTGTGACCACCTTGAAATCGCGCGATCACATCCGCGCGGCTCGACAGCCAATCCACAATCTTGCCTTTGCCTTCGTCGCCCCACTGAGCGCCCACGACAACTACATTCGCCATAACACATCCTTTTCGGTGATGGTTTTCAAACCCGCGCCGGTATATCCAAGCGACACGCAACAGGAAACCGTAAAATGGCCGCAGGTGCAGAAAACGCATATCGCTATGATTGGGCCGAAGCCGCAGATGCCCCGGCCTTGGGTCAGGTCATGTATGACGCCATCCATAGTGACCCCAGCCCCTATAGTGCAGCGCAACGGCAGGCCTGGCTGGCCACGCCACCGGATGGGCCCAGGTGGCAGGCAAAGCTGGCTGCGCAACACGTCGCGGTGGCGCGCAGCGGCAAATCCCCGATCGGGATGATGACGCTGGACGATACGGGCTATCTGGATCTGGCCTTTGTCCGGCCCAATTTTCAGGGCCAAGGTCACCTGCGTCACCTCTGGGCCATGATCACGGAAAAGGCGCGTTCCTTGGGCTGCAGAGATATCACCACCCATGCCAGCCTTTCCGCCCAAGCCCCGTTTACAGTGCTTGGCTTTACTCTGATCCGTCACGAAGAAGTTGAGAAAGACGGCCAACTCCTGAAACGTGCCGAAATGCGGTTTGTGTTGTAAAGGCGCTGGACCTCTCACACCAATCCGTTAGACCTGACATCACCAAATATGCGGAGACCCGAGATGAGTTTTGCCCTGCGTTGGCTGTTTGCCTTTGTCCTTTTGGCCGCGACCTATAACCCGACCGAGTGGAATTTCACCCGTTGGGCTTTGACCAATTGGGAGACCAACCTGCCAGTCACAGTACTGACGGCTTTGATCCTGATGGTTGGCTATATCATCTATATCCGCGCCACTCTGCGCAGCATTGGGCTGTTTGGCATGCTCTTGGTTCTGGCGCTGGTCGGCGCGATCCTTTGGGTGCTTTGGGATTTTGGCCTGCTTGATCTCAGCAACCCACAGCTCTCGACCTGGATCGGCATTTTCGCTCTGTCGATTGTTTTGGGCGTTGGCCTGAGCTGGTCGATCATCCGCCGCCGCCTTTCTGGTCAGGTCGATACGGACGACGTCGAAGAATAACCGTAGGGTGGGGTTTTACCCCACCTTCACCTCACCCGCGTTCAAGTGCACCGGTTGCCCATGGGGCGTGGCCAGATAGGCGCGTTCCCACCCAGCCTTTAATTCGGCCAAAGCCCCAGCATCGGCCACTTGTTTTTGCGCACAAATGCGCTCCAGCGCCGTGATCCACGCCAGAAAGTAATCATCCCCGCCATTCAGGTCGCGCGATACGCCGTGCTCTTGCAAGACCGCGCCAAAACATTGCGTCCATTCCGGCCAATCAAACACACCTTCCGCGTTCAAATGCACAGCCAAGGCAAAGGCCTGAGCGTGCCAGGGGGCTTCAAAGACAGGTTCCGGCGCACTCATGTCACCGGTTCCAGATAACTTTGCCAGAGGTCGCAGGTTACCTCATCCCCGGCCCGCTCCGGCTCGCCCCAGAGATCGCCAGCATCGAAAACCACCGTGTATAGCGGCTCCGGCTGCTCGCCCAACCGATGCGCGGCGGCATCTGGCAAGACATGACATCCGTGAGAAAGGATGATCTCGCCCTCGACCCCAGCGGCATAGGCGGGCAAGCGGGTGTGCCCGCCCTCAACCATGGTGTTCCGCGCGATGCGGCGGGTGCGCACCTTGTCCCCGATTGCGAATTCTGGAGTTGCCCCGTCACGATTTGCCGGACCACCGGCGGCCAAAACAGCCGCGACGCGTTCAGCACGCAACCTGCGCTCTTGCAGCTCTTTCGGAGCGGGTTGCGGAGCCGCCCCGGCCAGTTCCTCACGCGTGACAACACCGCCATCAACCAGCAGATCCGCAAGGCCCCCCATCCACTTTTCATAATAGGTGAAGCGGCTGTAATCCTTGGGTGACAGGCATTCGCGGGCATGGCGGGAAATGTCGATATTCCACTTGCCCAAGGCCCCCGCCGCCAAGGTCACTGCCAAGGCCCGCGCGTGCCACTCTGTTTCGAAAACCGGCTCATCCGCGCCCGGAATCGGAATGGGCCCGTCGCCAAAACGGCCGCCCATATCATGCACCCGGCTCATGCGCCTGGCTCCGTGGCGAGACCGGTTCCGATCATCGATTCCCGTGTAACCAGTTTCGCCAGGTCTTCCTGGCTCAACCCTTCGCTTCCGGCAGGGCGTTGCGGCACCACAAGATAGCGGATTTCGGCAGTCGAATCCCACACCCGAACCTTTTTACCCTCGGGCAAGGTCAGGCCAAACTCTGCCAAAACCTTGCGCGGCTCGCGCACAACGCGGGCACGGTAAGCATCGGATTTGTACCAGCCCGGCGGAATACCCAAAAGCGGCCAAGGATAGCAGGAGCACAAGGTGCAAACGACAACGTTATGCGTGTCATCCGTGTTCTCAACCGCCACCATATGTTCGCCCTGACGCCCATAAAACCCCATCTCGCTGACCGCTGCCGTGGCATCGGTCAGCAAGGCGCGGCGAAAATCCTCATCCGTCCAGGCCCGCGCCACCACCGCCGCGCCGTTTTGTGGGCCGATCTTGTGGGCATAGGTTTCGATAATTTCATCCAACGCCGCCGGGTCCAGCAAGCCTTTGCGTTCCAACAAGGTTTCCAAGGCCTTGACCCGCAAAGCCGGGTCCGGAGGCAACAATGTGTGCGGGTGGTCGTGGTCGTGATGATCATGTGGCATGGCGCGACTTTGGCCGCTGTTCGCCGTGCCGTCCAGTGCTTTGTGTCCGATCTGACAAGACTACCGCTTGCGCCGCCCCGCCAAACCTCCTACATAGCCCGGCAGAACCGCACGCATCTCGCCGAACGCTTATCGTAGGTCCCATGGAAAACGTTATTCTCATCGTCCACCTTCTTCTTGCCCTCGCCTTGATTGGCGTGGTGCTTATGCAGCGTTCCGAAGGCGGCGGCCTTGGCATGGGTGGCGGCGGTGGCGGGGCCATGAGCCAACGCTCGGCGGCGACCGCCATGGGCAAGCTGACTTGGATTCTGGCGATTGCCTTTATCATCACCTCGCTCACGCTGACGGTGATTTCCGCCCGCAACGCGACCGGCACCTCGATCCTTGACCGTGTGGGCGGCAGCGCACCGGCGGCTGTTGAACCTGCCGCTCCGGGCGAAGGTCTGGACACAGACGCGCTTCTGCCTCCGCCCTCTGCGGATGGTGGCGATGCCCCATCGGTGCCACGCGCCGATTGATCCGCGCCACAGCGCGATCCCAAACAAAAGGGCGGCTGATTGGGCCGCCCGTTCTTTTTCCTGAACCTCCCCGCGTTGCGTCGCGCAACGCGCCTGACCTGCTGATCCAGACCCGCCACATGCTTTTCTTTGCCGTCCTCTCAAAGATATCTGGATCACCCCGCTTTCCGGCCCTGCCCCGGCGCGCCTTTGACGCGCATGGCAAGCCGCCCGCCCAAACCACTACTGGCTGTGTTTGGCAATTTTTCCGCAACATCATCTTGCGGCGATCTTGCCAAAGCGTCCCGAATCCTCTATATCTCGAGTCCCGTGATATAGCTTGGTCGCGTCGCTGCCAGAGCTCATAATAATACGCAAAATCACGGGGTTAGCCCAATATGGCACGCTTTATCTTCATCACCGGTGGTGTGGTCTCTTCGCTTGGTAAGGGTCTGGCATCTGCCGCGCTTGGCGCATTGCTACAGGCGCGCGGCTATTCGGTTCGCCTGCGCAAGCTTGACCCCTATCTGAACGTTGACCCCGGCACCATGTCGCCTTTTGAACATGGCGAAGTGTTCGTGACCGATGATGGGGCCGAGACCGATCTCGACCTTGGCCATTACGAACGGTTCACCGGTGTGCCTGCCTCGCGCACGGATTCGATCAGCTCGGGCCGGGTTTATACCAATGTTCTGGAAAAAGAGCGTCGTGGCGATTACCTGGGCAAGACCATTCAGGTGATCCCCCATGTGACCAATGAAATCAAAGACTTCATTTCGATTGGCGAAGATGATGTCGATTTCATGCTTTGCGAAATTGGCGGCACCGTGGGCGATATCGAAGGCCTGCCGTTTTTCGAAGCCATCCGCCAATTCGCCAATGACAAGCCGCGCGGCCAGTGCATTTTCATGCACCTGACCCTGCTGCCCTATATCAAGGCGTCCGGCGAGCTGAAGACCAAGCCGACCCAGCACTCGGTGAAAGAGCTGCGCTCGATTGGCCTCGCCCCCGACATTCTGGTCTGCCGCTCCGAAGGGCCGATTCCCAAGAAAGAGCGTGAAAAGCTGGCGCTGTTCTGCAATGTGCGCCCCGATAGCGTTATCGCCGCGCAGGATCTGAAATCCATCTACGAGGCGCCGCTGGCCTATCACCGCGAGGGCATGGATCAGGCGGTGCTGGACGCGTTCGGCATTGCCCCGGCACCCAAACCCAACCTCGACAAATGGGAAGACGTGGCCGACCGCGTGTTCAACCCCGAGGGCGAGGTGAACGTGGCGATTGTCGGCAAATACGTTCAACTCGAAGACGCCTATAAATCCATTGCCGAGGCGCTGACCCATGGCGGCATGGCCAACCGGGTCAAGGTCAATGTGGAATGGGTCGATGCCGAGACCTTTGACCGCGAAGACGCCGCCCCGCATCTTGAGAAATTTGACGCCATCCTGGTGCCTGGCGGCTTTGGCGAGCGCGGCACCGAGGGCAAGATCAAGGCCGCACAATTCGCGCGCGAAAACAATGTGCCTTATCTCGGCATCTGCCTTGGCATGCAAATGGCGGTGATCGAAGCGGCCCGCAATGTTGCCGGTCTGGCGGCTGCGGGGTCCGAAGAGTTCGACCATGAGGCCGGGGAAAAACGTTTTGAACCGGTGGTTTACCACCTGAAAGAATGGGTTCAGGGCAACGAGAAAGTCTCGCGCAAGGTGACCGATGCCAAGGGTGGCACCATGCGCCTGGGGGCCTATGACGCCGTGCTGGCCGAAGGATCACGCGTCGCCAATGCCTATGGCACAACCACAATCGACGAGCGTCACCGCCACCGCTATGAGGTCGACATCAAGTATCGCGAACAGCTGGAAAAAGCCGGGCTGCGCTTTTCCGGCATGTCGCCAGATGGCCGCCTGCCCGAGATCGTGGAGTGGCCGGATCACCCATGGTTCATCGGCGTTCAGTACCACCCGGAGCTGAAATCCAAACCTTTTGAGCCCCACCCCCTGTTCCGTGACTTTGTCCGGGCAGCGAAAGAGGCGTCTCGGTTGGTGTGACAAGGAGGTGGCCGGTATGACAGAAAAAAGTTTTGTCGAAACTTACTCCTATTACCGACACATCCATAACGATCTGGAAGCTACCGCGCGCTTTCTACGGGACCTTTCCAAAGAACGCATAGAAAGCGGAGATCAGGCAGGAATTGCTCATCTATGGAGGAGCGCCTTGATCGTCTCCGCTTTCGAGTTTGAAGCAAAAGTAAACTGTGTCGGTGTCATCAAGTTGGGCGAGGGTTGGCCTGAGAAAGCTGCAACTAAATCCAAAGTCGCGTTGTTGGGAAAGCTTTACTCCAGCGCAACCGACTACGGACAACCACCATTGCAGACATTAGGACGGCTCTTCAATCTGCGAAACTTGCTGGCGCATGGCAAACCTGAGATTGCCGAGAAAAAAACAAGACTAATAGATGATGACCCTGATTTGTTCGGTGATCTTCGCTCCGAATGGCAGGACAAAATAACTGCCGAATTTGTTGAGGCGGTTGCCAGAGATATCGAAGCCTTTTGGGACGACTTGCTCGTCAAAGCCAATGTCTCGCACTTTGAGACAACAACGCGATCTCATGGCTCCACTGGCTAAGCAACGCAAGTTTGTAGCGTTGAGCCGCGCAAGCGACGGCACGCGGGGTGGCGCTCTGACGGTCGTTTCTGCCACTTTATCCTGCAAAATCAGTCTGCTCTATCAACGAAGTGCCAAACCTTTCCAAAGCGCCGCCCCGTGGGGGCGTGACGGCGCTGGCGCGGCGGCCTAACGGCCTTGATTCCGCGCCGAAGTTTCCTTCAACCGCTCAACAAACAAATCCACCCACTCACCGCCTCGCAATCCGCCGGTCCAACCCGTTCCCCCATCAGGTACAAGAACCCGGCAAAGCCGAAGCCGTGGGTGAACAGAACCATGCGGGCGCGGCCGTCATGGGCGGTGCGGGAGAGGGCTGCGTTTAAATCCGGAAAGCCTCGGTTCAGGCGGCGGAATTCGCGGCTCATGGTGGTGGCGATGTCATAATGCTGGCGCAGTGCCTGGGCATTGACATAGGTAAAGGCTGCAATCGCGATCACAAACAGCCCGCCAAACCCGGTTCCAATCTCGCCCGGATAGAAATGCAAAAACCCAAAGAGCGGGATGTAGGAGGTGATGAACATGCCCCAGATGAAATCAATCTTCTGCCAGATCATCACATAGACCCTAAGGTACTCAAACAGTTCCTTTTCCTGGTTGTCGCGATCGATTGGGCCGCTCATCTCTTAAATGCTCCTGATAAAATCCACGCCAAGTGGTACCGGAAGGTTTGCCATTTGTACAAGCGGTGGAATTCCGGATAAAAGCGCAGAAAACGAGGGCCCCATGCTATCATATCAACACAGTTTTCATGCCGGAAATCTGGCGGATGTGCACAAGCATGCGTTGCTGGCCTGGGTGCTGGACTACCTGACGCGCAAAGACAAACCGCTGAGCTATATCGAAAGCCATGCGGGGCGCGGGCTCTATGATCTCAGCGATGCGGACGCCACCAAAACCGGCGAGGCGGCGCAGGGTATTCTGAAAATTGCCGGTTGGTTTGGTGCAGACAGCCCTTATTTGCGTGCTTTGGACCAAACCCGCGCGGCGCATGGGGCGCAGGCCTATCCGGGGTCTCCTCTGATCGCGCAAGCGCTGCTGCGCGACACGGATCGCCTGCATCTGGCCGAGCTGCATCCGGGCGAACATGCCGAGCTGCGCAAGAATTGCCGCGCCAAAAACACCAAGATCCATCAGCAGGATGGTTTGGAACTGGCGCAAAGCCTTGCCCCGCCTGATCCGCGCCGGGGGGTTTTGCTGATCGACCCGCCTTGGGAGATCAAGAGCGACTATCAATCCATCCCCAAAGCACTGCAACAGATCCATCGACGTTGGAATGTCGGTGTGTTGATCCTGTGGTATCCGATCTTGAGCGACAAACGCCATGCGGGCATGGTCGAGGTGCTAAAAACCAGCTTTCCCGAGGCGCTTTGTCACGAGGTTGCCTTCCCCCCCGCGCGCAAAGGTCATGGCATGATCGGGTCGGGCATGTTTGTGATCAACCCGCCCTGGGGGCTGGATGACTATGCGGCAAGCTTGACACAGAACTTCAATCAGTTGTGATAGCTATGGAGTGAACCTACCTCATATGGTAGGTTTGCGCGACCTGACTAGGGAAGGATGCCCCGATGCTTGAGCAGCTGACACAGTTCTTTCAACGCAAACACGCGCCCGAAGCCCCGCTGCCCAAGCCGGATGCAAAACTGGCGCTTGGCACGCTATTGGTGCGCGTCGCCATGGCCGACAAGGCCTATCTGTTTGAAGAGATCGAGCAGATCGACCGCATTCTTGCCAAAGCCTATGACCTGAACCCAATCGAAGCCGCCAAGATGCGCGCCACCTGCGAAAAGCTCGCCTTTTCGGTAGAGAATGACGAGGATATGGCGGCGTTGATCCGCGATAGCGTCGATTACGACCATCGCCGCGAAAAGGTCGAGGCGCTGTGGCAGGTGGTGCTGGCCGACGGCATCACGGATGAGCGCGAGGCCGCCCTGGTCGATTTGATCGAAAAGGTGCTTGGCGTGGATGCGGATCATTCCGAAGCAGCGCGTTTGGCGGCTTCTATTCCGTGAAAGCGCGACGGGTGATTGAGCAAAGCCCAATCGCCCCCTATATGTCATCCCATGTTTGGATCCTTCTTTGCCCGCCTGACCGCCGCCCAGCCCGGATCGCTTCCGGCTGAGGATTGTCGCCTTGCTTTGACCGCGCTTTTGGTGCGGGTTGCCCGCTCTGATGGGCATTATGACAAAGAGGAACAGGCGCGCATTCTTGAGGTGACGCAGGCGCGCTATGAGCTGTCAGAGGCGGATGCTCTGGCTTTGCGCAGCGAAGCCGAAGCGCTGGAGGAGGAAGCCCCGGACACGGTGCGGTTCACCCGAGACATCAAAGAGGCGGTGCCGATTGAGGAACGCATCAAAGTGATCGAAGCGCTCTGGCAAGTGGCCCTGGCGGATGGGCAGCGCGACGAACACGAAGATGCCCTGCTGCGGCTGGTTGCCTCGATGCTTGGTATCAATGACCGCGACAATGCGCTGGCGCGCCAAAGGGTTGAGCGCCAATCATGATCGCCACCCTCCCCATGTATGACCGCGCGGAAACCAAGGCGGCAAATGACACGCTTTGGGGTTTGATCCGCGAAGAATTGGGTTTTGGCCCGGCAGAGCTGACCCGGTCAGACGATCTTTGGGATTTGTGGACCTCACCCGATTTGGTTCTGGCTCAGACCTGCAACCTGCCCTTTCGGTTGCACCTACATGGCAAGGTGCAGCTCATTGGTAGCCCTGATTACCAACTGCCCGGTTGTCCGCCGGGGTATTACAATTCGGTGCTGATCGCGCGGGCGAATGACCATCGCTCTCTGTCCGAGCTTTTGGCCGCGCGGGTTTTGATCAATCAGGACCACAGCCAATCCGGTTTTGGGGCTCTTTGGTTTCATGCCGCCGATCTTGGCACCCAGCCGAATGTGACCGGAGAGACTGGCGGGCATGTCAGATCCGCCCATGCGGTGGCCGAAGGCCATGGCGATCTCGCGGCCCTCGATGCCATGAGCTGGCGTTTGATCAAACGCCACGATCCCCATGCCGCCGAGCTGCGCGAAGTGGCCCGCACGGTGCCAACCCCGGCCACGCCATTCATCACCAGCCTGTCACAAGACCCCGCTCTGATTCGGGCTGCGATGCAACGCGCCATTGCACGACTCGATGAAAAAACACGCGAAGCGATCTCTTTGTATGCAATTTGTGCACTCAAGGAGTCGACCTATCTGGACCTTCCAAACCCGCCAGCACTGCAATTTGCGCAGGTTAACGCGTCGTAAACCCTCTTTTGACTGCACCGAACGGGCGTTTTGCGCATTGCATCGGGTTTGAGTTTTGCTGCACTCTGCCCGGCAACGCCCATTTGCCTAAGGTGCTCCGTGACTGCCAGCAGCCCCGTTATCGAAATTCGCAATCTCCACAAAGCCTATGGGTCATTGGAGGTCTTGAAAGGGGTCGACATCAACGCCCATGCTGGCGACGTGGTGTCCTTGATCGGCTCATCCGGGTCAGGGAAATCCACATTGCTGCGCTGTTGCAACCTTCTTGAGGATAGCCAACAGGGCGAGATCCTGTTCAAAGGCGAAGCCGTGACCTGGAAAGGTCAAGGATTGGCCCGCGTGCCCGCTGACCCGAAACAAGTGCTGCGCATTCGCACAAACCTGTCGATGGTGTTTCAGCAATTCAACCTGTGGGCCCATATGACCATTCTGCAAAACGTCATGGAGGCTCCGGTCACTGTGCTGGGCCGTGACCGCGATGAGGTCGAAGCAGCGGCGCGCAAGTATCTCGACAAGGTTGGGATCGGCGATAAATGCGACGTCTATCCCGCGCAACTTTCGGGGGGGCAGCAACAGCGCGCAGCGATTGCGCGCGGATTGTGCATGGAACCCGAAGCGCTGCTGTTTGACGAACCCACCAGCGCGCTGGACCCGGAATTGGAACAAGAGGTTGTCAAAGTCATCAAGGATCTGGCGCAAGAGGGGCGCACGATGCTGATCGTGACTCATGACATGAAGATGGCCGCCGATGTGTCTGACCATGTGGTCTTTCTTCATCAGGGGCTTATCGAAGAAGAGGGCGCGCCGGATCAGCTGTTTGGCGCACCAAAATCAGAGCGGCTTCGGGGTTTCCTGAAATCAACCACTCACATTTAGAAAGGCCCGGGTAAGGGTCAAAACTAGGGAGCGAACTATGAAAAACCTACTGATCGGAACAGCAGCCCTTGCCATGATGGCGGGCGCGGCCTTTGCCGAAACCACTGTGCGTCTGGGCACCGAGGGGGCCTACCCTCCGTATAACTTCCTCAACGATGCGGGCGAAGTTGACGGGTTTGAGCGCGAGCTGGGTGACGAGCTGTGCAAGCGCGCCGAGGTGACCTGTGAATGGGTGACCAATGATTGGGACAGCATCATTCCAAACCTGGTTTCCTCGAACTATGACGCGATCATCGCGGGCATGTCGATTACAGCCGAGCGCGCCGAAGTTGTTGATTTCTCGCAGAATTACACACCTCCATCGCCATCCGCCTATGCGGCCATGTCTGAAGATGCCGACCTGAAGGGTGGGATCATCGCGGCCCAGACCGGCACCATCCAGGCCAACCACGTGGTCGATACCGGCGCAACCCTGCTGGAATTCCCGACGCCGGATGAAACCATCGCAGCGGTAAAATCCGGCGAGGCTGACGCGGTTATCGCCGACAAAGACTATCTGATCCCAGAGGTCGAAGCCGCCGCTGAGCTGAAATTCGTTGGCGAAGACGTGCCTTTGGGCGGCGGTATCGGCATGGCCTTCCGCAAGTCTGACCCGGAACTGCGTGGCAAGTTCGACGCGGCGATTGCCTCGATGAAAGAGGACGGCACGCTGAACGAAATGATCATCAAATGGCTGGGTGAGGAATCCCCCCGCTTCTGATCTGTGATCGGGGGCGCGTGTCGCGCCCCCTTTTGATATGACGCGACGGGGGATGCCCCGTCGCCAACATGACGAGGTCCGTCATTTTCGGCTATTGCGCAAATCCCGAAACGCTGGAGGGCATTGCCTGGCTGTCGTGCTTTTTGACGACGGGCAAACACATGTCTTTCTATGTGTCCTTTGGCACGGTCCTTCTCTTGTTGGCGATCACCGCGCCCACCGCTTTACTGTTCGGTTTTGGCGGAGCATCGGCGGCACGTTCGCGCATTGCGCCTCTGTCCTGGTTTGGTCGCGGTTATATTGCAGTGGTGCGCGGCGTGCCGGATATCGCGTTTTTCCTGTTCTTTGTCATAGCCTTGGATCAGGGGTTTGAATGGCTACGCCATCAGGCGCTATGCCCCGATTGGGACGAGCCGATCCGGCAGGGCAATGATTTTGTGGTTTGCGCGGCGGCCAAGCTGCCGCTGTCAACAGCGGATCAATGGGTGCATGAGGTTTATGGATTTTTCCTTGCAGTGCTGACATTTGCCATCGTCTTTGGAGCCTTTGCCGCCAATGTGTTGTTTGGTGCCATGCGCGCGGTGCCTCATGCCCAACTGGAAACCGCGGCCGCCTATGGCATGACACCGCGCCAAACCTTCTGGCGTGTTTTGGTACCGCAAATGTGGGTATATGCCCTGCCCGGCCTGTCCAACCTTTGGATGGTTTTGATCAAAGCCACGCCGCTGCTGTTCCTGCTCGGCGTCGAAGACATCGTGTTCTGGGCGCGTGAACTGGGCGGCTCCAAGACAGCGCGCTTTACCGATTACCCGCATGGGGATTGGCGCATGTGGTACTTCCTTGGCCTGTTGGTGTTCTATCTTGCTTTCACTCGCGTGTCCGAGATTGTGCTGGATCGGCTGATGAAACGCCTGACCCGAGGCCAAGCCACCGCGGGTGGTGAAGCGCAACGAAAGGCGGCAGCATGAGCGGCGCGGTTGAATTGGGGCGCTGCCCCGCCCCGAGTAAGCTCGGGACTCCCCGGGATATTTTTGGCCCAGAGAAACAGGGGCGTGGCGCATGAGCTGTTGGCAGACGATTGCGGATTATGGGCTGCGGTCCTTGGGCTATGGCGAGCGGCTGTTGCCACGCGGCGATTTTACCCTGTGCCAGCAATTCACCCTGATCGGGTCCGGCATGATCTGGAACATCTATTTTGGCGTGCTGGCGCTTTTAGCCGGGTTCTTTTTGGCCACCGCCTTGGCCTTGGGCAAGGCGAGCCGGGTCTGGCTGCTGCGCAAAGCGTCAGAGTGGTTCATCTTTGTGTTTCGCGGCTCACCGCTGTTTATTCAGTTCTTCTTTGCCTATTTCCTGTTTGTCGCGCTGAAGGGCGCGGTCCCGATTTTGGCGCCGTTCACGGCGGCCTGGCTTGGGGCGCTGGTGGTGCTGTTCCTGAACACCGCCGCTTATACCGGTGAGATTTTCTATGGCGCTCTCCTGTCGATCCCCAAGGGGGATACCGAGGCGGCGGATGCCTATGGGTTTTCAGGCTGGAACAAGTTTCGCAAGATCACCTGGCCGACCATGCTGCGCCTGGCCTGGCCCGCCTATACCAATGAGGCGATCTTTTTGTTTCATGCCACCACGTTGGTGTTCTTTTCCGGCTTTCCTGCGCTACGCCAGCGGGGCGATGCGCTTTATTATGCCAATTACTTTGCTGACAAGACCTTTAACCCTTTCATCCCCTACCCCATTCTGGCCGGGTATTTCATTCTGCTGACACTGGTGGTGATTGGGGTTTATGGGGTTGTGAACACACGTTTGAACCGGCATTTGCCACGAAATGACCGTCCTAAGCTGAAAATTCGACCAAAGCTCATTCGCTGAGGTCGAGCCGGGAGGCAGAACTTTGGAAGGCTCTTGCCAGCGGGAATTTGCGCGCCTAGAGTAAATTTGATCAAATTATTCGACAGGTGACTCATGCCCGCCCCGACCGCAGACTGGCTTCGCGCCCATCCGCAAGCCCGCACCATTCGTGCGGCTGCCTGTGATTTGAACGGGGTGGCACGGGGCAAGCGTATGCCGATCCCCAGCGCCGAGAAGGTGCTGAAAGACGGCACGCGCTTTCCCATGTCGGTGCTCAATCTCGACATCTGGGGGGAGGATATCGAGGATAGCCCGCTGGTTTTTGAGACCGGTGATAAGGATGGTCAACTGTTCCCGACGGAGCGCGGATTTGTGCCCATGCCCTGGCTCGATTCCCCCAGCGCCTTGCTGCCGATCTGGATGTTTCACGAAGATGGCCGCCCCTATGAGGGCGACCCGCGCCATGCGCTGAACCGGGTGGCGCAACGCTACAAGGACAAGGGGCTGACACCGGTTGTTGCGGTTGAGCTGGAGTTCTTTTTGATCGATGATAGCTCGCGCAAGTTGCAGGTGCCGGTCAGCCCCAAGTCAGGCAAACGTCGCCAGGCCGCCGAGATCCTGTCGATCCGTGCATTGGACGCTTTTGATACTTTCTTTACTGAGCTGTATGACGCCTGCGAAGCTATGGAAATCCCTGCAGATACAGCAATTTCCGAGGCCGGGTTGGGGCAATTTGAAATCAACCTTGTCCATGTGGCAGACCCGCTGCGCGCGGCCGATGATGCCTGGCTGTTCAAACAATTGGTCAAGGGGCTAGCGCGCCGCCATGGTTTTGCGGCCAGCTTTATGGCCAAGCCTTATGAGGATTATTCCGGCTCGGGCATGCATGCGCATTTTTCGGTGTTGGATGCAGAGGGCCAGAACATATTTGACGATGGCGGGGCGAAAGGAACCGATGCTTTGCAGCACGCGATCCAAGGCTGTCTGAGCGCCCTGCCCGACAGCGCGCTGATCTTTGCCCCCCATGCCAATTCCTATGACCGGTTGGTGCCGGGCAGCCACGCGCCGACCTCGGTTTGCTGGGCCTATGAAAACCGCACCGCTGCGATCCGCGTGCCTTCGGGCGCGCCCGCCGCACGCCGGATCGAACATCGCGTCGCCGGCGGGGATGTGAATCCTTATCTGGCGCTCGCAGCGATTTTGGGTGCCGCGCTGAACGGGATCGAAGATGGGGAAAAACCGCCTGCCCCAATCACCGGCAATGCCTATGATCAAAAACTTGATCAGATGCCGGGCAGCTGGGCCGAGGCCATCGATCGGTTCGAAAATAGCCCGGAAGTCGAACGCATCTTTGCGCCAACCCTCATTCGCAACATGCTGATGACCAAAAAGCAGGAAATGCGCGATATGGCAGAACTGACGCCAGCCGAACAGGTCGAGATCTATCTCGACACGGTGTAACTTGCTATGAATCCGGCGACAAAGACAGGTGCCACATGAAAATCGGCATATTGCAAACCGGGCTCGTCCCCGAAGATCTCGTCAGCGCCTTTGGCGAATATCCGCAGGTGTTTCAGGATCTTCTGGCAGAACACGGCTTTGACTTTGACAGCTACAGTGTGGTGCGTGGTGAATTCCCCTCTGGCCCAGAGGCGGCGGATGGTTGGCTGATCACCGGGTCGCGCCACGGCGTCTATGAGGATCACGACTGGATCCCCCCGCTCGAGGAGTTGATCCGCAGCGCGGTTGCCGCAGATCGTCCGGTGGTCGGCGTTTGCTTTGGTCATCAGATCATCGCGCAGGCCCTGGGGGGGCATGTTGAGAAATTCAAGGGCGGCTGGGCGATCGGCCCGCAGGACTATGAGCTGAACGGCGAAACCGTGACCGTGAATGCCTGGCATCAGGATCAGGTCATCACCCCGCCCGAGGGCGCGGAGACCGTGGGAAGCAATGCGTTTTGCCAACATGCAGCGCTGCTTTATCCGGGTAAGGCCTATTCCGTGCAGCCCCATCCCGAATTCAGCGATGCTTATACGCAGGCGCTGATTGACACGCGCGGCCCTGGCCTTGTGCCGCAGGACATTCTGGACGGTGCCGCCAAGCGGCTGGGCGCGCCTCTGTCTCAGGCCAAACTGGCCGCGCAATTTGCCTTGTTTTTCCGCGAAGGGAGGATCTCATGAGTGACTGGTTGACCAGCCTGCCCGAAGCGGCACAGACCTATCTGGACGGGCAACGCCTCGACGAGGTCGAATGCATCGTGTCGGACCTGCCCGGTATCGCGCGGGGCAAGGCCGTACCTGCGTCTAAATTCGCACGGCAAAAGCATTTCCACCTGCCTGACTCGATCTTTTTCCAAACCATCACAGGGGGTTGGGGAGAGGCGGCCGATGAGGATGGCTTTATCGAAAAGGACATGCTGCTGCGCCCGGATATGACCACGGCCACAGCTGCGCCCTGGACTGGCGACTGGACGTTGCAGGTCATTCATGACGCCTTTGACCGCCATGGTGAGCCGATCCCCTACGCACCGCGCAACGTTCTGAAACGGGTTGTTGAGCTCTATCATGCGCAGGGTTGGAAACCGGTTGTCGCGCCTGAGATGGAGTTCTTTTTGATCGCGCGCAACCTTGATCCGGCGCAGGATATCATGCCGATGACAGGGCGTTCTGGACGTCCGGCGGCCGCGCGCCAGGCCTATAGCATGACGGCAGTGGATGAATTTGGTCCGGTGATCGACGACATTTATGATTTTGCCGAGGCGCAGGGGTTTGAGATTGACGGCATCACCCAGGAAGGCGGGGCCGGTCAGTTGGAGATCAACCTGCGCCACGGTGATCCGGTGAAACTGGCCGATGAAGTATTCTATTTCAAACGCCTGATCCGCGAAGCCGCCCTGCGCCACAATTGCTTTGCCACTTTCATGGCCAAACCCATCGCCGAAGAGCCGGGCAGCGCCATGCATATTCACCATTCGGTGTTGGATATGGAAACCGGGCAAAACATCTTTGTCGGTCCGCAAGAGGGGGAGACGGATGCGTTTTTCCACTTTATCGGCGGTTTGCAAAAACATCTGCCTTCGGCCATCGCCGTGCTGGCCCCTTTCGTGAACTCGTATCGCCGATATGTGCGGGACCACGCCGCGCCGATCAATCTGGAATGGGCGCGGGACAATCGCACCACCGGTATTCGTGTGCCGCTATCCGAGGCTCAGGCCCGACGGGTGGAAAACCGCATCGCTGGGATGGATTGCAACCCTTACTTGGGCATCGCGGCCTCGCTGGCCTGTGGCTATCTTGGGATGATGGAAAAACAACGTCCCTCAGCGCAATTCCGTGGCGATGCTTATGAAGGCGAAACCGATATTCCCCGCGTTCAAGGGCAGGCCCTGGCGCTGTTTGAACAGGCCACGGATTTACATGCGGTGCTGGGTGAGGATTTTGCCCGCGTCTATTCCATCGTGAAACGCGCGGAATATGAGGAGTTTTTGCAGGTGATTTCCCCTTGGGAGCGGGAACATTTGTTGCTCAACGTGTAGGGGGCGCTGCCCCGTCCCGAGCAAGCTCGGGACTCCCCGGGATATTTTTGGCCCAAAGAAACCACGAAGAGATATTTGGGAGCTGTGCGCGTGAACCTGCTATTTACCAATGACAAAAAAGGTGCCTTTCCGGCAAGTTGGTATGCCGCAACCGCAGGGGATGCGCCGGATTATGATCGGCTGCGCGGTGAGACACGCGCGGATGTCTGCATCATTGGCGGCGGGTTCACCGGCCTGTCGGCGGCGCTGCACCTGGCCGAGGCCGGGCTGGACGTGGCTGTGCTGGAAGCGCATCGGGTCGGGTTTGGCGCCTCGGGGCGTAATGGCGGGCAGCTAGGCTCGGGGCAGAGGCAAGATCACCAGGAGTTGGAGCGCATGATCGGCCGCGATGCGGCGCGGCGCATGTGGGAACTTGGGCAAGAGGCCAAGGCGCTGGTGCGCGATCTTGTTGCAAAGCATCAGATTGAATGTGCGCTGAAGGATGGCGTGGCCTGGGCGGCGAGTTCGGAAATGTCGCGCCGTTGGACCCATGATTATGCGGCGTTTTTGCAAGAGCGCTATGACTATCCGATTGAGGCGCTGGATGCGGCGGATTTTGCGCAAATATGCCCCTCGCCGGATTATCAGGGCGGGATGCTGGATATGGGCGCGGCACACCTGCACCCGCTGCGCCTGGCCCTGGGTTTGGCCCGCGCAGCCCACGCCGCCGGGGCGCGGATTTTTGAGCATGCCCATGTGCATCACGTCAAACCCAATGCGGCAGGTAAAATCCGCATCGCCACGGATCAGGGTCATGTGTTGGCCGATCATCTGATCTATGCCTGTAACGGCTACCTTGGCGGGTTGGAGCGCAAAGTCGCCGCACGGGTCATGCCGATCAACAATTTCATTGTCGCAACAGAACCTTTGGGTGCGCGCACGGCCGAGGTTTTGACTCGTGACATTGCTGTCGCAGATGACCGTTTTGTGGTGAATTATTTCCGCCTGAGCGAGGACAAACGCCTGCTCTTTGGCGGGGGCGAAAGCTATGGCTATCGCTTTCCTTCGGATATTCGCGCCGTGGTTTCAAAGCCAATGCTGCAGGTTTTTCCGAGCCTTAGGGATGTAAAGCTGGATTATGCCTGGGGTGGGACGCTGGCGATCACCATGAAACGCATGCCTTATCTGGCCCGCCTCGCTCCGAACATCCTGTCGGCTTCGGGCTATAGCGGGCATGGGTTGGGCAATGCTATTCAGGCGGGCAAATTGATGGCCGAAGCTGTGCGCGGTCAATCCGCGGGCTTTGACGCCTTTGCTGCCTTGCCAACAACCCGCTTTCCTGGCGGGTCCGGATTCCGCACGCCGCTGCTCAGCCTCGCCATGAGTTGGTACGCGATGCGCGACCGGCTGGGCTTCTGACCGCGCCCCAGTGTCATTAACTTTTCATGTCCAGGCAGAGGATTTCTCTTGGTGTGCGCAGGCCACTAGTTTAAGAATATTCAAAACTGAAATTCAGGAAAATGAAATCCATGCTTCCGAACATGCACGATGCCGAGCCGATCCCCGAAGCCGCCCGCGCCGAAATTGACCGGCTGCTACAATCCGGGGATCTGTTTCGCTACCACGCGCCACAAGATGCGCCGGTGGCCCTGTTGGAACAGGAATTCGCCGCCGCTCTGGGCAGCAAGTATGCTTTGGCTGTATCAAGCTGTTCGGCGGCGCTGTTTCTGTCGCTAAAAGCCCTGGATCTGCCCCGCGATGCCCGTGTGATGATTCCCGGCTTTACCTTTGCTGCTGTGCCATCGTCGATCGTACATGCGGATTGCATTCCGGTGCTGTGTGAAGTTGGCGAAAATTACCGCATCGACATGGCAGATTTTGAGGCCAAGATTGACGCTGTTCAGGCAGTGATCATCTCTCATATGCGCGGTCATACTTCGGATATGGACGCGATTATGGCGCTGTGTGAGGCACGCAATATTCCGGTGATCGAGGACGCGGCCCATAGCCTGGGCACCACCTGGCATGGCAAGAATATCGGCACGATTGGCAAGATCGGCTGCTTTAGCTTTCAAAGCTATAAGATGATCAATGCTGGCGAAGGCGGGATCATGATCACCGATGATGCCGAGATCGTAGCGCGAGCGGTCATCCTGTCGGGTGCTTATGAGCATAACTGGCGCAAGCATATGGATCGCAAGGATAATTCAGCTGAACTGGAAGAAGCCTTTGCCAAGTGGCAGAACAAATTGCCGCTGTATAACCTGCGCTTGTCCAACCTGGCTGCTGCGGTGATCCGCCCGCAAATTCCTGTGCTCACATCGCGGGTATCTGCCGGGCGGCGCAATCATGATCGGGTGGCAGAGCAGATCAATCAGAGCCCCTGGATCAACGTGCCTGCCAAGCTGGAGCCCGAGGATCGCGCGCCGGATTCGCTGCAATTCAACCTCTGTGGCATGTCCGATGAGGACGTGCATGGCTTTGTGGCAGCGGCTGAGGCTTTGGGCGTCAAGGTTCAGGTCTTTGGCCTGACCAATGACAATGCCCGCGCCTTTTGGAACTGGGAATTCCTGCCTGAGAAGTTTGACCTGCCCAAGACGCGCGCCATGCTGATGCGGGCCTGTGACACCCGTCTGCCGGCCCGTTTGAGCGAAGCGGATTGCGACGCGGTGGCGGCTGTGCTGATACAGGCCGCGACCCACGTCATGGAGCCGGTTGCGGCGCAATAAGCATGAAAAAGGTGGGGTAGAACCCCACCCTACATCTTGCCGGTCAGGGCAGTTTACTTGTCGAGCTTGGACAGTTTATCCTGCAGATCGCTCAGCTGTTTGCGGATCGCTTCGAGGTCCTCGCCCTCTTCTGGAGCATCCTGTCGTGGTGCGGTTGTGCCAGCCATACCCCCTGTCATCGCCTTCAGAAACGCCTCTTGCTGCGCTTGCAGCGCCTCAAAGCCCGGCATATTGGCCATCGGGTTCATAGAGCCCATTGGGCTCGCTGCGCCCATGTTTTCCATCCACTTGGACTGGCTGTCGCGAAACATCTCAAAGCTGGCCGCCAGGAATTGCGGCACTGTGCTGCCTGCCTGACTGGTATAGCTGCGCACCAGATCGGTCAGCACATTGATCGGCAGAACGCTTTCGCCTTTGCTTTCATGTTCGGCCACAATTTGCAGCAGATATTGTCGGGTCAGATCATCACCCGATTTCAGGTCGATAATCTCGACATCCCGGCCATCTCGGATAAAGCCCGCGATATCCTCCAACGTGACGTAGTCGGAGGTTTCCGTATTATAAAGCCGCCGACTTGCGTAGCGCTTAATCAATAACGGCTTGTCTTGTTCAGCCATCCTCGCCTCCCCTGCGATGCAGCAACGCAGCAAAGCTTATGCGAGCGCAGAACAAAAAGAAAGCCTGTCAAAAGGATAGCGACATATTCGTCGCGTCAGAACAGGCTGCCTTGCGTCGGTTTCGGTGGGTTCGGCGGTTTTTTCGCTGCTTTTCGCGCTGTTTTTCCGCCCCCCACGGCCAGGCGACCATCGGCAAATTCGATCTCGAGCGCCGAGGCTTTCTTTGCATCCGCAGCGCTGGTCATCACGTTTCCGTCCCCATGCACCACCGCATAGCCGCGGCGCAGCGTTTCCTTATAGCCCAGGGTTTCGCGCAACCGATCCAAGGCATCCAATTTGGCCCGCGCATCTGTTATGCGGGTATTCTGGCTGTCATCCAATCGGCGCGACAAGGCGGCAAGCCGTTCTGATTGCAGCGAAATTTCCCGGAGAATTGGGCGATCAGACAGGCGATTGCCCCGCTGCATCAACGCCTCGCGCCGGGTGTCCACCAAGCGTTGTAAGGCCGGGTGCAGACGTCGCGCGCGCTCATCCAGCTTGTTGCGTTCCGTGACAATCGCCCGGCTCAGCACGCCAGGACGAAGGCTGCCAGCGCTTTCTGACAGGCGCAGACGTTGACGATCCACCAAGCGGCGCAATGCGGCGGGGAGTTTGTCGCCCATCACGTCCAACCGTTGCCGAGGCCCCTCAAGCAGGGTTTCGGCGCGCGGCAAGGCACGGCCCAGATCTCGCAACCGCTGACCGCGTTGTTCAAGGCGTTGCTCAACCGCGCGTGTCATGCGCGCGTCAAAATCCCGCAGCCCGGCCAACAACTCCATGCGCACCGGCACCGCCAATTCCGCCGCCGCCGTAGGTGTCGGGGCGCGGCGGTCCGAGACATAGTCGATCAGAGTCGTATCGGTCTCATGCCCCACAGCCGAGATCAGTGGAATTTCCGAGGCCGCCGCGGCACGCGCCACGATCTCTTCGTTAAAGCCCCAGAGGTCTTCGACCGAACCACCACCGCGTGCCACGATCAACAGATCAGGTCGGGGCAAGGCACCGCCCGGGGTGAGTTGGTTAAAGCCATTGATCGCGCGGGCCACTTCGGGCGCGCATTTCGCGCCCTGCACGGCAACAGGCCAAACCAGCACTTTGCGCGGGAAACGGTCGCGCAGGCGGTGCAGAATATCGCGGATCACCGCCCCCGAGGGTGAGGTCACAACACCAATGATTTCAGGCAGGTAGGGCAAGGACCTTTTGCGCGCGGGATCAAACAGCCCTTCGGCCTGCAGCTGCGCCTTGCGCTTTTCCAGCATCGCCATAAGCGCCCCAGCCCCGGCGGGGCGGATCTCTTCGAGGATGATCTGGTATTTCGACTGACCGGGAAAGGTGGTCATCTTGCCGGTGGCGATGACCTCCATGCCCTCCTCGGGCTGGGTCTGCTGGCGGGCGGCCACGCCTTTCCACATGATACCCGCGATGACCGATTTGTCATCCTTGAGGTCAAGATACACATGCCCCGAGCGCGGACGGCTGACCCGCCCGACCTCGCCACGCACGCGGACAAAGCCAAACTCACCCTCAATCGTGCGCTTGACCGCGCCAGAGAGTTCCGAAACCGTGAATTCCGGGGCGTTGTCTGATGTGTCCGGGGTGTCGTCGAAAAGGTCCATGCTCTGCCTTGAATTCTTGGGTCAACTCGGGTGACCTCTCTTCGAGTTCAGAATGACATGTGCAGCAACGGTAAGAAAGTCAAAATGGTAGAGGTTGAAAACCCATGGGCCGGAAAGGTCTTTGTGTCTGGTTCTGACACAGCTAGCCGAGTCTTCTACAAGTTCTCAGTGGATTGCTCATCCGTCACTTTGATCACCATGCAGGATGGAATCACAACTCCGGTCTCCCAAAAGACATGTAGGTTGCGCAAATTCTAAGGCGGATGGATGTTGCAAAGCCGTCCGGCTGTCATCTACTTCCAAAAGGATGGCACCTCAGCGAAGGCGATCTCGGGATACCCACCGGTTCCACTGGCATTGGAAAAGTGCTCTGATCCACAGCTTGCCCTTGAGTGAGAGGGGCCTTAGAAGGCCCCTGACGAACATCTGGGGGCAGCATCATGAACATCCTAATTCTCGGTAGCGGCGGGCGTGAGCACGCTTTGGCATGGGCGGTGTTGCAAAACCCCAAATGTGACAAGTTGATCGTGGCCCCTGGCAATGCCGGGATTGCGCAGATTGCCGAATGCGCGGCGATGGATGTGAATGATGGTGGTGTGGTGGCGGAATTCGTCAGCGAAAACGCCATTGATCTTGTGATCATCGGGCCAGAAGCCCCCTTGGCCGCCGGTGTTGCGGATCGCTTGCGCGAGGCGGGTGTGTCGGTCTTTGGCCCGTCCGCGGCGGCGGCGCGGCTTGAGGCCTCGAAAAGTTTTACCAAGGAAATCTGCGACGCGGCCAAGGCCCCGACAGCGGGCTATGGGCATTTCAAAGAGGCTGAGGCTGCAAAAGCCTATGTCCGCGCCCAAGGCGCGCCGATTGTGGTTAAGGCTGACGGTTTGGCAGCGGGCAAAGGCGTGATCATCGCCGAAACCGTGGCTGATGCCGAGGCGGCGATTGACGATATGTTTGGCGGCAGCTTTGGCGCGGCAGGGGCGGAGGTTGTGATCGAAGAATTCATGACCGGCGAAGAGGCGTCCTTGTTTGTGCTGGTTGATGGCGACACCTGCCTGCCCGTGGGCACCGCACAAGACCACAAGCGCGTTGGCGAAGGCGATACCGGTCTGAACACCGGCGGGATGGGGGCCTATTCCCCTGCCCCGGTGCTGAACGATGACGTGCTGGCCAAATGCATGGACGAGATCGTGCGCCCGACCATGGCCGA
Source organism: Tropicibacter sp. R15_0 (assembly GCA_017744045.1). Classification (GTDB taxonomy): domain Bacteria; phylum Pseudomonadota; class Alphaproteobacteria; order Rhodobacterales; family Rhodobacteraceae; genus Pelagimonas. The sequence continues at coordinate 48,412 of JAGHRD010000003.1, forward strand.
GATGTCGCGACGTGGCACGCCCTATTCCGGCGTGCTCTATGTCGGTTTGATGATCGAAAACGGCCAACCGCGTCTGGTGGAATATAATGTGCGCTTTGGCGACCCGGAATGTCAGGTTCTGATGCTGCGACTTGGCGCGCAGGCGCTGGACCTGATGCAGGCCTGCGCCGAAGGGCGTTTGGAAGAGGCGCAGGTGACCTGGGCAGATGATCACGCCATGACCGTTGTGATGGCGGCAGAGGGTTATCCTGGATCTTATGAAAAGGGCACGGCGATCAAAGGCTTGGATGCGTTGGTCGAGGACAGCTTTAACGTGTTGTTCCATGCCGGCACCTCGAAATCAGAGGCGGGGATTGTCGCCACCGGCGGGCGTGTCTTGAACGCCACTGCGCGCGGGGCCAGCCTGCAAGAGGCGCGTGACCGTGCCTATGCCATGGTGGACGCGGTGGATTGGCCCGAAGGATTTGTGCGCCGCGACATTGGCTGGCGCGCGCTTTAAGGCCATAGCGGCAGGTGGTACCCGGGTTGAAACCTTAAGGTTTCCGCGTGCGGCGGGCGGGATGAGGGGGCTTGCCCCCTCTGGGCCCTAAAGGACCCATTCACCCCCAGGATATTTCTGGCCCAGAGAAACCAAAGGCTGGGCGCTGCGGGGTGAGGATGCCCTGTTCGGTGATGATCAGGTCGAGCGGTTGATCGGTTGGCTCGAGCGGGAGCTCATCTGCTTGTTGCGCGGCGAAGGCAAAGCCGACCGCCAAGGTTGGGCGTTTCGCCCGCAGCAATTCCAATGTACGATCATAAAAGCCGCCACCATAGCCTAGACGCCCGCCCTCGATCGTAAAGGCGACCAGCGGGACAATGACGATTTCCGGCTCGATATAGTCGAGCTTGGCCGGGATCTGCGCGCCAAACGGGCCGTCTTGCAACGCGCAATCTGGCTCCCATCGGGCGAATTTCAACGGTTGCCCGGCCCCGATGATCACCGGAACAGCGACGGGGCCATGGGCGGCGGCCTCTTCCATCGCGGCGAGCGGATTGATCTCGGTTCGGATCGGCATATAGCCTGCAACCGGAACCCCGCGATGACCAGCGAGAAAGGCGCTGAGATGGCCTGCCTTGCCCGGTTGGTTGAAGGTAAAAGCCTCTTTGCGTCGCGCAAAAGCCGCCTTGCGTGCTGCGGCTTTTTCCTGTTCCAGATCCATCTCTTACCCCTATAGCAAGACCAAAACCGCCAGCCCGAGAAAGGCGAAAAAGCCCACCACATCTGTCACGGTGGTCACAAACGCGCCCGAGGCCAGCGCCGGATCAACCCCGGCCTTTTCAAGAACCACGGGGATGGCGATTCCAGCAAGCCCGGCGACGACCAGATTGATCACCATTGCGGCAGCGATCACCCCACCAAGCGCGGGTGAGCCGAACCAGATGACGCCAACCACACCCATGATCACCGCAAAGGCGATGCCGTTGACCAGGCCAACCAAGACCTCGCGCCGTACCACACGCCAGAGGTTGGCTCCGGTCAAATCTTTGGTGGCCAGGGCCCGTACCGCCACTGTCAGCGACTGCGTGCCCGCATTGCCGCCCATCGAGGCAACGATCGGCATCAGCACCGCCAAAGCCACCAATTGCGAAATCGCTTCTTCGAATTGTGCGATCACGAGCGAGGCCAGAACTGAAGTGATCAGGTTGACGCCGAGCCAGGGAAAACGGCGTTTGGTGGTGTCGATAACCCGGTCAGAGAGGCGGCTTTCGCCGTCCACACCGGCGAGGCGCAGGATATCCTCTTCATTTTCCTCATCCAGCACTGCCATGGCGTCATCAATGGTGATCACCCCAACCAACCGGTCATTTTCATCCACAACGGGCGCGGAAATCAGGTGGTATTGGTTAAAAGCATAGGCGACCTCGCCCTCTTCCTGCATCACCGGGATGGTTTGAAACGTTTCTTCAGCGATGCTTGTCAGCAAGACCTCGCGGCGCGCGGACATCAGCCGTCCAAGCGTTACATTGCCCACCGGGCGCAGGCGCGGATCGACCAGGACCACGTGGTAAAACTGTTCGGGTAAATCTTCTTGATCACGCAGGAAATCGATAGCTTCGCCGACATTCCAATGGTCGGGGGCCATGACGACTTCGCGTTGCATCAAACGCCCGGCAGAGAATTCCGGGAAGGTCAGCGATTGTTCAACAGCGGCGCGATCACTGTCTTCGAGCGCTTCCAGAATCGCCTCTTGCTGCGGTTCATCCAGATCTTCGACCAGATCGACAACATCATCGGTTTCCAATTCCCGAACCGCCTCGGCCAGGACGTGCGGGTGCAGGATTTCAATCAACTCTTCGCGGATCGCTTCATCAAGTTCCGACAGGATTTCCCCGTCAAATTCCTGCCCGTACAGCTTGACCAGCCGCATCCTGTCAAAGGCATTGATCTGTTCCAGAAGGTCGGCAATATCGGCCGCGTGCAGCGGCTCCATCAGCGCGATCAGCGCATCACGATCATCGCGGTCGACAGCATAAAGAACCTTGGCCACGTCCTTGCGATCCAAGGCATATTCCCCGTCACTCTCAGCCACTTGTTTCGTGATTTCGTCAAGCATGGGCACCTCCGGAGAATCTTGACCCGACTTTAGGGCAAGCCGTGGAGAGGTAACAGAGAGGTTGCGAAAAGATCGCAGATCAATGTAGCTATTGTGGTCGCCAATTGCGGCGATGCACGTTTCCGGAGCCCCCTATGTCAGAAGCCACCTTGCATCTTGGTCAGACCCTGCGTTTTGACGGCGATCCCTTTGTTGACGGGTTGGCGGCAGCGCGACATGAAACGCGCGGGGCGCTTTTGGTAGAGAATGGCAAGATTCAGGCGGTTGGCCCGGCGGCGGACCTGCGCGCGGCCTATCCTTGGGCGGATCAGGTGGATCATGGCGATGGGCTTTTGCTGGCCGGGTTTGTCGATGCGCATGCGCATTACCCGCAAACCGGGATTATCGCCAGCTGGGGCAAGCGGCTGATTGACTGGCTCAACAGCTATACGTTCCCCGAGGAAATGCGCTTTGGCGATCGGGCTTATGCGGATGAGGTGGCGGGGCGCTACCTTGATCTGTTGCTGGCCAACGGTACGACAAGCGTCTGTTCCTATTGCACAATTCACCCTTCTTCGGTGGATGCGTTCTTTTCCGCCGCTGCCGAGCGTAATATGCGCGTGCTGGGGGGCAAGACCTGCATGGATCGCAACGCGCCCGAGGGGCTGCAGGATGACGCTAAATCCGCCTATGATGACAGCCGCCGCCTGCTGGAGCATTGGCATGGGCGCGGGCGAGCCTCTTATGTGATCACTCCCCGGTTTTCGCCCACGTCAACCCCGGAACAATTGGAGGCCTTGGGCGCGCTTTGGGCCGAGAACCCCGATTGCCTGATGCAAACCCATCTCAGCGAACAATTGGATGAAATCGAATGGGTCAAAAGCCTGTATCCGCAGGCGCGCGACTATCTCGACACCTACGAAAGCTTTGGATTGCTTGGAGAAAAGGGCCTTTTTGGCCATGCGATCCATCTGGAAACCCGCGAAAAGGCCAAGCTGCGCGAGGTTGGTGCCTCGCTGATCCATTGCCCGACCTCAAATACCTTTATCGGCTCTGGGCTGTTCGACATGGCCGGGCTGAAATCGGCTGGTCAGATTGTTGGGCTCGCCACGGATACCGGTGGCGGTTCGTCCTTTTCCATGTTGCGCAGCATGGCAGCCGCCTATGAGATTGGGCAATTGCGTGGCACGCCGCTGCACGCAGCCGAATTGCTCTGGCTCGCCACGGCTGGCTCGGCCCGCGCCCTGCATCTGGACAATTCTATCGGCAATCTGGGCGTTGGCATGGAGGCGGATTTCATCGTGATGAATCTTGCCTCGACCCCAGCCATTGCGCAACGTTCCAGCCGCGCCCAGGACATCTGGGAAGCCCTGTTCGCCACCATCATGATGGGGGATGACCGCGCGATTTCAGAGACTTACGTTGCTGGAGCTCGCGTCGCAGCCAAAAGCTGAGACCTTAGCAACCAGACGTCGCCAGCACCATCACCCAATAATTGCCCGGCGCTTTGACCAAGCCATATTCGGTCACGCGCTTGTTCAGCATATTGCGGCGATGCCCCTTGGAATTTACCCAAGCGGCCATGACCTCGGTCAGGCTACGCTGGCCGTGCGCGATATTTTCCGCCACCACACAAGGCCCGTACCCGGTGCGCCGCACACGCGTCATCACCTGTGATCCATCCGACCCCTCATGCGAGAAAAACCCGTTGCGCGACATGTCCATCGCATGGGCCATCGCCGCCTTTTCCAAGCGGGGAGAGGGCTGAACCCGCCCTAACCCTTTTTCAGAACGCATACCGTTCAACATCTGCCGCGCCTGTTGCGCAGAGGCAGGCAGGCCCAAAGCCATAATCACGGTCAATAGCAAAGCAAAGCGCAGCATGTGGCGTTCCCAACAAATTCCGGTCAGATCTTCTCTCGCAAAGAATGGGCTAACTGATTCTGCTTAACAATGGCCTTTTCCAAGTCAATTGTTGTGATCTGACCGTCTTTGACCACATGACGCCCCTCAACCAGGAGATGTTTGACCTTCATCGGCCCGGCAAGCAAAAGCGCCGCCGGATCCCAACTTCCCGCAGCCTCAATCACTGACATGTCCCACAGCGCCAAATCGGCCCGTTTGCCGACAGCGACCTGCCCGCAATCATCCCGCCCCAAGACCTCGGCCCCGCCTCGTGTGCCGATATACAACGCCTCGCGAGCGCTCATCGCGTCGGCACCATTGGCCACGCGCTGCATCAGCATGGCCTGGCGTGCTTCGGCTGCCAGATTCCCGGAATCATTGCTGGCCGACCCGTCAACGCCATAGCCAATCTTGACCCCTTGGTCCCGCATCTGGCGCACCGGCGCTATGCCCGAGCCAAGGCGGCAATTCGAACAGGGGCAATGGGCGACACCAGTCTTGGTTCTCGCAAATAAATCAATCTCTTGCCCATCGAGTTTCACGCAATGTGCATGCCAGACATCATCGCCAACCCAGCCCAGATCTTCGGCATATTGCCCGGGTCGGCAGCCGAATTTCTCCAGGCTATAGGCAATATCTTCGTCGTTTTCCGCCAGATGGGTGTGCATCATCACCCCCTTGTCGCGCGCTAGCAGGGCGGCATCCCGCATCAACTCGCGACTGACCGAAAACGGCGAACAGGGGGCGACGCCGACACGGACCATCGCGCCCTCGCGCGAGTCGTGAAAGGCATCGATGACTCGGATGCAATCCTCGAGAATGGCCTGCTCCCGTTCGACCAGGCTATCCGGTGGTAAGCCGCCGTCGCTTTCCCCAATGCTCATCGCGCCGCGCGTCGGATGGAAGCGGATTCCGAGCTCACCCGCTGCGTGTATCGTATCCTCAAGCCGGCTGCCGTTTGGATAAAGGTAGAGGTGGTCCGAACTCATCGTGCAGCCGGATAACATCAGCTCGGCCAGGCCGATTTGCGCCGAGGTGAACATCTCTTCCGGGCCAAAACCTGCCCAAATCGGGTAGAGCGTCTGCAACCAGCCAAAGAGCAGCGCATCCTGCCCGCCGGGTACGGCCCGGGTCAGCGTTTGGTACAGGTGGTGGTGGGTGTTGACCAAGCCGGGTGTTACCAGACAATTCGAGGCCAAAATCACCTGCCCCGAGCTGCGCAATCCCTGCCCGATTTCTGCAATCACACCGTCGCGCAAACGAATGTCGCAACCTGCCAGTTCCCGCGCCTGATCATCCATCGTCAGGGCAAGCTGGGCGTCGCGGATGAGAATTTCTGTCATCACGATCTCCGCCCTTTTCGGTATGTGAAAACCTGCGGGACGCCAGAAAAGGGAAGGACGCGTCGCCAGCTAGGCCAGTTTAGCCCTGCTTTTGTAGCACTGCCAAGGCCTCAGCATGGATTTTGGCATTTGCGGCGGCAATGACCTGCCCGCCCTCATGCACAGGTTCGCCCTGCCAATTGGTGACAATCCCACCCGCCGCTTCGATCACACCGATCGGCCCCTGAATGTCATAGGCGTTTAATCCGGCTTCGATCACCAGATCCACCTGCCCCATAGCCAACAAAGCATAAGCATAGCAATCCATCCCATAGCGCACGAGTTTCACTTGCTCGGCCACGCGGTGAAAGCTGAGCCGCTCCTGCTCGGTGCCAACCTCCGGGAAGGTTGTAAAAAGGATTGCCTGATCAAGGGATTGCGTCGTTCGGGTTCGCAGATCGCCGCCCCCATGTGGGCCGCGCCACTCGGCCTTTCCCAGGCCACCAATGACCCGTTCGCCAATATAGGGTTGGTCAACAATCCCAAGGATCGGACCAGTATCATCCGAAACAGCGATCAAAACACCCCAAGTCGGCGTCCCAGACAGAAAGCCGCGCGTGCCATCAATGGGATCCAAGACCCAGATCAGGCCCGAACTTCCCTCTTGATGTCCGTATTCTTCGCCAAGGATCGCGTCCATTGGGCGGCGTTTGGCCAGAATAGCGCGCATGGCCCGTTCTGCCGCCCGGTCCGCTTCGGTCACCGGGTCAAACCCGCTGGCCAGTTTGTTTTCAGCTTGCAAATCCGCCGCGCGGAAATACGGCAAAATAGCTGAGCGTGCGGCATCAGCCATCGCCTCAGCCGTTTCAATCAGCTCCGCTGCTAGATTTTGCGATACCATGCCCACCCCCTGTTTGCGGTTTGTCACCGTGCTAACCGAGGGTCGCCTCATGCTCAAGCCAGCATTGCAACCGGCTCGCTCACGGTCAGGCTACGTCAGACAGAACCCGCGCCAGTTCGAACAGGCGGCGGCGCTGGTTTTCCGGAATGGCATAGTAGGAACGCACCAGATCCAGTGCTTCTTTGTCACCCAGAATATCGGCTGGTACATTGTCCTCTTTAGGTTCGGCAGCGCTATCGCTTTCGATCCCTTCAAAGAAGAAGCTGACCGGCACTTCCAAAGCATCGGCAATGTCCCAAAGACGTGACGCGCTGACACGGTTGGCCCCGGTTTCGTATTTTTGGATTTGCTGGAACTTGATCCCAACCTTTTCGGCCAGCTGTTGCTGAGTCATTCCCACCAGCCAACGGCGGTGACGAATGCGTTTGCCGACATGTACATCTACAGGATGCGCCATTTTGAATTTCCCGTTCTTTGTTTCATTGTCGGGCCAAAGGGCGCGACACGTGCCGCTGCATAGCTCAACCCGAACCTGTGCGCTTCATAGCATGATGTGCTACTGCAAAAATGAGGTTAAAATCAAGCCGCACACTGACCTAAAGATGGTGGAATTGCTAACAAAACAACACAAAGTTGCAATTTCACCGTCATTATCCCCATTCCGTCCCCTAATTCTCCTCTCTTGGTGCCATTTGACAGGCCTTGTTGGATTCGGCACTCATGCGCGCAACAATCGGAGATCCCAATGCGCGCCTTTCGACTCACCTCACACGAATCCCCTCCCGCAATCACAGATTGTCCTACACCCGAGCCAAAATCCCAAGAGCTGTGTTTGCAAATCGCCGCCTGCGGGCTGAATTTCGCCGATCTTCTGATGATGAAGGGCACCTACCAGGACACGCCCGACCTCCCCTTTACGCTCGGTCTTGAGGTCTCGGGCCGGGTGACGGCCATCGGCAATGAGGTCACAGGTTTTGCCGTTGGTGACCGGGTGGCGGTCTATGGTGGCCAGGGCGGTCTCGCAGAATATGGCTGCTTTGACGCCAGCCGCGCGGTCAAACTGCCCGACAGCATGAGCTGGGTCGATGCCGCGGCGTTTCAGATCGCCTATGGCACCTCGCACCTCGCGCTCGATCACCGCGCGCGCATGTTGCCCGGGGAAAACCTTCTGGTGCTCGGTGCCGCCGGGGGCGTCGGGTTAACGGCTGTGGAAATTGGCAAACTCATGGGGGCCACTGTCATCGCCTGCGCCCGCGGAACAGACAAGCTTGACGTGGCCAAAGCCGCTGGTGCTGATCATCTGATCGACGCCAAAACCGACGACATTCGCGCCGTAGTGAAATCGCTGGGCGGGGCTGATGTGGTCTATGATCCAGTTGGCGGCGACCAGTTCGAAGCCGCCTTTCGCGCCTGCAACCCCGAAGCACGCCTGATCCCCATCGGCTTTGCCTCCGGTGACGTGCCGCAGATCAAAGCCAACCACCTGCTGGTCAAAAACCTGTCCGTGCATGGGCTCTATTGGGGCGGCTACCTGTTCTTCCGCCCCGAGGTTCTGACCAAATCACTCGAGCAGTTGATCGCCTGGCATGGCGAGGGCAAGCTCAAACCGCATGTCTCACATGTCCTGCCAATGGAGCAAGCCGGTGAAGGCATGGAGCTTTTGCGCAGCCGCAAATCCACCGGCAAGGTTGTCATCCAAATCGCCGACCTCTGACACAACAGGCGCGCAGGCTGGCGGGTGGGCCGCTGCCCCAAAGGGGCAGTCGGGGCGCACTCCCGCCCGCGCCCGAGATCACACGTTTTCCGCCTCCCACACCATGTCAATCATGGCCTGCGTGCCGCGGCTGAACTCCAACGGACAGGCATAACCCGCCCCGTCCAGAACGGCTGCGTTAAACGCTTCGACCTGGTGGACATAATGATTGTCCGCCGGGTAGCGGATCGTCTGCATTTCCATCCCCTCAGGCCCCGCACTCTGCAGCTCAATCCGCGCCTCACCATAAAGATTGGCGTTAAACGGCGCGCTCAGACGCATCACGCCTTTATCCCCGTGAAATACCATTTCCTGCCAGGGTGCCATGCGCATTGACACCACCCCCGTGTAATGAAAGCTCGGAAACTGCGCAGTAATATGGCTCCAGACATCCACCCCATTTTCGCGCCGCACTTCGGTGCTCAGGATCTTCTCTGGCTCCTGCCCGGTCAGAAAGCGCGCTGCGCCATAGATATAAACCCCAATGTCCGGGATCGCCCCGCCGCCCTTGCTGGCATCATTGCGGATATTTTGCGTATCGGCGGAATTGTCATAGGAAAACGCCCCGTTCACCCGGATCAGCTTGCCAATCGCCCCGCTCTCGTACAGCGCTTTGGCGCGTTTCCATTGCGGGTGATGCACAATCATATAGGCCTCAGCCGCCATCACCCCGGTCTCATCACGCTTGGCAATCACCTTGTCAAAATCGACACAGCTCATTGCCAGTGGCTTTTCAACCAAGACATGTTTGCCCGCCTCCATCGCCTTCAGCGCCCATTCCACATGCAAATGGTTGGGCAATGGAATATAGACCGCATCCACCTCCGGATCAGCCAAGAGCGCCTCATAACTGGTATGAACACGCAGCCCCGGCGCAATATCCTCAAACGGCTTGGCCTTGTCCGAACTTGACGTGGCCAAAGCCACCAGCTGTCCGCGCTGCGCGGCATTAATCGCCGGAGCCATATGCTCACGCGCAAACTTGGCCGCGCCCAAAACTCCCCATCTGACCACCATGGCTCCCCCCTATTAGTTTGCGATCAAAGAAAATGTTAGCGCCAACCTAAAGCAGGCCTACGCAAAAGCAAGGGCCTCCTTCCGGGACAAAGAAGGAGGCCCTGAAACCTGCCGCCGGGCGGGAGGAAGACCCGGACAACAGTTCTTAAGCGATCGCTTTAATGGCTTGGCAGCATCCCCTGCTCGCGCGCCAATTCACGCATACGCTTTTGCAGCTTTTCAAACGCGCGCACCTCGATCTGGCGAATGCGTTCGCGGCTGACATCATATTGACCCGACAGATCCTCAAGCGTCACCGCGCTCTCAGCCAGACGGCGCTGGGTCAGAATGTCCTTTTCCCGGTCATTCAGCACATCCATCGCCTCGGTCAGCAAGGCCCGGCGCGCATCCATTTCGTTGCGCTCGGCATAATCACCAGCCTGGTCGGCATCTTCATCTTCCAGCCAATCCTGCCATTGCATCGCACCTTCGCCATCCGACCCGACAGTGGCATTCAGCGAGGCATCGCCACCGCTCATCCGACGGTTCATCGAAATGACATCATCCTCGGAAACGCCAAGATCATTGGCGATCTTTTCCACATGCTCAGGACGCAGATCGCCCTCTTCCAGCGCGCCAATGCGGTTCTTGGCTTTGCGCAGGTTAAAGAACAGCTTTTTCTGCGCGCTTGTGGTGCCCATTTTCACCAGGGACCAGCTGCGCAGGATGTATTCCTGAATGCTGGCACGGATCCACCACATGGCGTAAGTCGCGAGACGAAACCCTTTTTCCGGGTCAAAGCGTTTCACCGCCTGCATCAGACCCACATTGGCCTCCGAGATCACCTCGGCCTGCGGCAAACCATAGCCGCGATAGCCCATGGCGATTTTGGCGGCCAAACGCAAATGCGAGGTCACCATCTTATGCGCGGCGCGGCTGTCTTCATTTTCAACCCAGCGTTTGGCCAGCATGTATTCTTCTTCCGGCTCCAGCAGCGGAAATTTGCGGATTTCCTGCAAATAGCGGTTCAGCCCGCCCTCAGGTGTCGGGGCTGGAAGGTTTGCGTAATTGCTCATGTCCCTGTTCCTCCAGTAAATGTAACAACCTTTAACATCGGTTGGACCATAGGTAGGCAGCGCTAACAGCCGGTTCAAGGGCTTTGCCACCAAAAGCTTGACAGGCAATTAAGATTTCTTGCCGAAAATGTAACCTTTGTTTCTGTGCTCTCACGCACAGGTGCTCTGTGTTACAACAATCCTACCACGCGATGTCGCGCCAAAAGCAGTCAGGAATTCCGTAGCTTAGCGAATTTTGTCTGCTCTTTTTCCAGCGCCTTGGCCTCGGCCCGCGCCAATCGTTCTACGGCCTCTGACGCAGATTTGGCCCGGCGCCAGATTTTCAGACAGGAGTGCGCAGACCAGGGCAATTTCGCCCCTGCCATCCAATGACGCAACTCCTTGGGCAAGGCATCATAGGCCGCCATTGGGTCAATATTGCGCTTTGAGCGGCGCAGATGGGTCGCCCCCAAGTTACCGGATTGCATCGTCATCTCCAAAATTCGACACATGTTATATCATTACATCCGCAAAGTGGACAAGCCCATCTGCCCCCTGCCCGTTCATCCTTTGCCCAGTCTTCTTTGGGCCAAAAATATCCCGGGGAGTCTTGAGCTTGCTCAAGACGGGGCAGCGCCCCGCCCCGCCCGCGGCACGCGCCCAGTTAAGCCAGGGTCACCGCAGCAAAGCCAGCAACTCGGCCATATCCTCCGGGATCTCCGCCTGAAACAGCAGTTCCTCACCGCTGACCGGATGCACAAACCCCAATTCACGCGCATGCAAGGCCTGACGCGAGAATCCGGTCACCGCCGCATGAGCCTCGGGCGACATCGCCTTGGCCGAGACCTTGCGCCGCCCGCCATAGACAGGATCCCCGATCAAGGCATGGCCCGCATGGGTCATATGCACACGGATTTGGTGCGTGCGCCCGGTTTCCAACCGGCATTCCACCAGGCTCAACACCTCGGGGCTGCCATAGCGTTCCAAGACCCGCGCATGGGTGATCGCATGCCGTCCCTGCCCGTCAAAATAAACCGCCTGACGCTGCCGCTCGGTCTTGTGACGGGCCAAGCCGCTGGTGATGGTGATGCCCCCTGCCCCGGCCGAGACCCCTTTGGTCCCCATCAAACGCGGATCAGCAGGGTCTGGCACCCCGTGCACCAAAGCCAGATAGGCGCGCTGCGCGGTGTGCTTTTCAAACTGCTTTGCCAAGCCGTGATGGGCGCGATCGGATTTGGCCACCACCAGCAAGCCGCTGGTATCCTTGTCAATCCGATGCACAATGCCCGGGCGCTTTTCACCGCCAACCCCGGATAGGTCGTCGCCAAAATGATGCAGCAGGGCATTGACCAAAGTGCCATCCGGCGTGCCCGGTGCCGGATGAACCACCATGCCCGCGGGTTTGTTGACCACGCAAAGATCCTCATCCTCCCAGACGATCTCCAGCGGAATGTCCTGCGCCACCACGTCATAGCTGACGCTTTCCGGCACGGTGATCTCGATCTCATCCCCCTCTGCCACCGCCAGTTTGGGATTGTCCAGAACCACGCCAGCGCGGCTGACGGCCCCTTCGGCGATCAATTTCGCCAAACGGGTGCGCGACAGCGCCGCCTCCTCTGGCACATCGCGGGCCAAGGCCTTATCAAGACGGGACGGCGGATTGGCCGCAATGGTGATGCAAAGGTTTGTCATGGACACCCCTGAGAATGAAACTCTGCCCGAACCACCCCAGCTGCGCTTTCTGCGCCTTCTGGTGACGGTGCTCACGGGCGTGATGATTGCCGGGATCGTGTTGATCCTCGCTTTGATCTGGCATCGCTATAACAATGCCCGCGCCCCCTTGCCAGAGGTGATCACCCTGCCCGCTGGTCAAACCGCCACCGCCTATACGCAAGGGGCGGACTGGTATGCGGTGGTGACCGAGGGGGATGTAATCCTGATCTTTGATCGCGCGTCGGGCAAATTGCGCCAGGAAATCCAGATCCAACCGGCCCCCTGATCATTTGCGCATGATTGTGCTGAATGACGTTCCAGCCACAATTTTGCGCTTGGCATTTACGTTATGATATAACATACCAAATCGCAATCTGGCCGCAACACGTTCGGCCCGAGCTTTTAACAAGGTGGGAACGCGAGATATGAAACAACTGTCCTATGGCTTGGCCCTGGTGGCGCTCTCTGGAACCGGCGCGATGGCGCAGGATTACCCGGTCACCATCGAAAATTGCGGCCACACCGTAACTTTTGATGCCGCCCCCGAAAGTGTGGTCAGCATCGGTCAGGCCACCACCGAAGCGCTCTATCTGCTGGGTTTGGGCGACAAGGTTGCGGGAACCGCTGTCTGGTTTACCGATGTCTTGCCCGAATATGCCGAATTGAACGCAGGCATTGAGCGCATCGCTGACAACGCGCCAAGCTTTGAGGCCGTGGTCAACAAGCGCCCCGGCCTCGTGACCAGCCAATATGAATGGTATGTCGGCCCCAAAGGTTCGGTTGCCACGCGTGAGCAGTTCCACGACCTGTCTGTCCCGACCTATATCTGGCCCGCTGATTGCGTCGGCAAGGATAACAGCGTCGGCGTTGATGGCACCCGCGAAGAGTTGATCTCGACCGAGGTGATCTATCGCGGCCTGATCGAGCTGTCGCAGATCTTTGGCGTAGCCGAAGCAGGCGAGGCTGCTGTCGCAGACCTGAAAGCCCGCGAAATGGCGGCGATTGAACGCGCCAAAGCGCTGAATATCCAAGACAGCTCGGCCCTGTTCTGGTTCTCCAGCGCCAAAATGGATGCAGATCCCTATGTGGCCGGGGCCAAGGGCGCGCCGGGCTTTATCATGAGCCAGCTCGGCATCAAGAACGTTGTTGAATCCAGCGAAGAATGGCCCACAGTCGGCTGGGAATTCCTGGCCAAGGCCAACCCGACCTATATCGTTCTGGCCGACCTTCAACGTCGCAAATTCCCGGCGGATGCTGTCGAAGTCAAACAAGAGTTCCTGAACACCGATCCGGTGGCCAGCCTGATGGATGCGGTCAAGGAAGATCGCGTTCTGGTTCTGAATGCCCATGCGATGGACGCCACAATCCGCACCATCTCTGGTCTGGAACTGCTCGTGGATGCCATGGAAAAGAAGGCTCTGACCCAGTGACAAACACCAAATTCGGCGGGGGCACCCCCGCCGTCTCACTCCTGTTTGGGGCGGCAATTGCGATTGCCGCCCTCGGTTTTGCTCTGGTGATCGGCGAAACCCGCATCCCGTTGGAAACGGTTTGGAATGTGTTGCGGATCGAAGCGGGCTATCCCGCACCCGAGGTCAATCCAATCGATCGCGGCATCTTGTGGAGCTACCGTTTGCCCCGCGCCATCATGGCCATGGCCTGCGGCGCATCCCTGGCGCTGAGCGGCGTTGTCTTGCAGGCCTTGCTGCGCAACCCCCTGTCTGACCCTTATATTCTCGGCCTCTCTGCCGGGGCCTCAACCGGCGCGGTGGCCGTAGCGATCCTTGGCTTTGGTGCTGGGGCTTTGACCCTTTCGGGCGGTGCATTCATTGGAGCCTTGCTGGCCTTTGGCTTTGTCGCGTTTCTGGCCCGGCTCGCGCGCGGCAATTCGGCTGCCGCAACCTCCAGCCTGGCGCTGTTGCTGGCTGGGGTTGCCGGGGCGCAGCTGTTTCATGCGCTGACCGCGCTCATCATTGCCAAATCCGCCGACGCAAATCAGGCGCGCGGCATCATGTTCTGGATGATGGGCAACCTGTCAGGCAGCCGCTGGCCCGATATCTATCTTGCCGTGCCTGTTGCACTGGCCGGAGCGGGGGTGATCTTTGCGCATTTTCGCGCGCTGGATGCGATGACCTTTGGCCGCGAAGCTGCGCAATCCATGGGCATTCGCACCGGGCTGGTAATGACCATCCTGATTGGGACCACCGCTCTGCTGACCGCCGTCATGGTCTCGATGACCGGTGCCATCGGGTTTGTCGGCCTTGTGGTTCCTCATGCTATGCGTTTTCTTGTCGGAGTGCGCCATGTGCGCCTGATCCCTGCCACCGCCCTGGCCGGCGGCGTTTTCCTGATCCTTGCTGACATCGTGTCACGTATCCTGATTCCGGGGCAAGCCATGCCCATCGGCGTCGTCACCGCCCTGGTTGGGGCCCCCGCATTTGCCATCATTCTGGTCCGGAGTTCCCGTGCGCATTCAGGTTGAAAACATCTCGAAATCGATCCAAGGCAAACAAGTCTTGCGCGATGTGTCCTTTAGCGTGGAGGCCGGGCAATCCCTGGCCTTGCTTGGCCCCAACGGCTCGGGCAAATCGACCTTGCTCCGCATCATCGCAGGCTTGCTGCCTGCGGATCGGGGACAAGTCACCATTGGCGGTGACCGGGTCGACAGGCTTTCGCCGCGCAAACTGGCGCAACGCTTGGGTTTTGTCACCCAAGAGGCGGGGACAACCGACGCCATCGCGGTTCATGACGCGGTGAAGCTTGGGCGCACGCCATGGCTTTCCTTTGCCTCCCCCTTTGGAGCAGAGGACCAACGGCTGGTGGATCAGGCCATGCGCGACATGGCGATCGACACCCATCGCGACAAGCTGTTTAACGCCCTGTCAGGGGGCGAAAAACAACGGGTGCATATTGCCCGTGTTCTGGCCCAGGCGCCGCAAGTCTTTCTGCTGGATGAACCAACCAATCACCTGGATATTCGTCACCAGATTGCGATCATCGACTGGGCCAAACAACAAGAGGCCACCGTGGCCATGGCGCTGCACGACCTGAACCACGCCTTTGCCTGTGATCGGGTTGCGGTGCTGCGAGATGGATCACTCGAGGCTTTTGGCGAACCTGATACTGTGCTGACTGCGGATGTGATTGGACCAATCTTTCAGGTGGCCGTCCACCAAATCCGCGCCGCGCATTTGGACCACCCCGTTTTGACATTTGCTAAGAAAAACGGCTCAGACCAAGATCAACCTGTTGTGGTGCCTATTTCTGCCCGCCGGTGAACTGCGACGAGTAAAAATAGGCGATGGCTTGGGTGCGGTTTTTGACCGACAGTTTTTCGTAAACATTTGACAGGTGGAATTTCACTGTGTTGGTCGAAATCTGCAACTCCTTGGCCAATTCGCGATTGGACAACCCCTTGGCCAGTGCCTCCAGCATGGCGCGCTCCTTGCGTGACAGGCTGTGGATCGGGTCCTGCTGCATTTGGCGCACATCGATGAAAGGGAAGACCATTTTGCCCGCTGCCACCTCGGCACAGGTGTCCAGCAATCCCTCAACTGCCCCCGAACGCGCAACAAATCCCGCCGCCCCGGCCTGCATTGCCAGTCGCGCCATATCGCCCCCGGCATCGCCATAGACCACAAAGCGCGGGGCGTTTTCCTGTTCGCGCAGCACTTCGATCAGCGTGGCCGCGCCCAGAACCGGCAAATGCCAATCCACGACACCAACCTGAACCGGCACCCGCATCACCGTGCCGAGAAAGCCTTCGGCCGTGGCGGATGTCGCCACCAATGAGAATCGCGGGTCGCGGTCGAACAATTCCGACATGGCCGTCAAAACCAGAGGATTGCTGTCCGCCAGCATGATGTCGATCGAGGGGCTCAATTGGTCAGACATCTGTTTTCTCACAGGTATTCGCGATTTCCCACCCATTTGGGTGGGGAGTTATACGGTATACAGCGGTATCCTTACACATAAGGATGGGTAATTTCCCACCCATTTAGATACCCAATAGCAGTCGTAAGTTACGTTGCGCCTCATGACAAGCTTCGGTTTTCCTACCCGTCAACACGAGGAACGGCCCAGCCCGCCCCCCAAGACACGCCCCCAAGGGCAGGAGGAGACCAACATGACCATGCCGATTTATCCACAATTGGAAATCAGCGAGACCCTGGCCGCTGGCCCCGGACCGGGCAATACCGATGCCCGCGTCCTGGCCGCGTTTTCTCGCGCCGGGATGGCCGATCACATGCAGGATGACGTCTTGCGCGGCATGGTCGAATGCAAGCATATGCTGCGCCGCCTTTGGGGCACCCAGAATACCCACACCTTTGCCGTTGCCGGCACCGGGTGGAGCGGGTTGGACATGATGTTTTCCGCCGTCATGCCGGGCGACACGGTTGTCGCCTTTGTAAACGGCACCTTCTCGGGCATCGATGCCAAGACCCTTAACATCAAGGCCGCCACGGCCTTGGAACATGCGGCCAACCCGCTCAATCCGCAGGCAGCTTCTGTCACTATCATTGAAATCCCACATGGCCAATCGATCAGCGGTGAGGCGATTGAAACAGCTCTGGCCACGCACAAACCCAAATGGGCCTTTATGGCGCATTGGGAAACCGGGTCAGGCCGCATCAACGATCTGCAAGGTTTTTCGGATGCCTGCGCACGTCACGGCACGATGGGCCTGATTGATGCGGTATCCTCTCTCGGGGTCGAAGAGTTTGCCATTGACGATTTCCCCGGCGTCGCCGGTTGGGCCTCTTGCCCGCAAAAAGGATTGTGCTGCCTGCCGCTCACCTATGCGCCGGTCAGTTTCACGGATGCCTATATCGAGGCGCTCAAGACCCGCGGGGCTTATAGCTATGTGCATAACCCGATCTTTGAGGCGCGCCATTGGGGCATTGTGAATGGTCAGGATGTCGACAAAGGCAGCTATCACCGCACCCATTCTGCCTATGCTGTGTCCGCCTTCCACGAAAGCCTGCGCCTGGCGCTGCAAGACGGGCTGGCCAAGCGCGCCCATTCCTATCGTACACATGAGGCCGTGCTGCGCGAAGCCTTGACCGCCATGGGCTGCGAAGTGACCTCGAACATGACCAGCCTTGTGGTGCTGAACCTGCCTCCGGCCCTTGCCGGACGCGAAATGGAGCTGGTGCAGAACTGCCGCGCGCAGGGGTTTGGCATCTGGCCCACCCTGTCTGAGCCGGTTCAGGTGCGTATCGGCATTCTCAACCTGTTGGATCGCGGCGTGATCACCAAGATCGTCCACCTCTTTGCCGATGCTATGCGCGACCTCGGGGCCGAGGTCGATGACGCCAGCATCACGACCATTCTGGACACCCGCTATGGCACCAGTGTTGCCGCCTAGGCTCTGAAACAGGCCCCTTTGAGGAGAAAGGGGCCACCGAAACAAACGGACCATTGAGGGAGGAGAACCCGATGGACATTCATGAGTACCAAGCCAAGGAAATCTTGGCCAATTTTGGTGTGGACGTGCCCCCTGGCGGATTGGCCTATAGCCCGGAACAGGCAGCCTATCGCGCCCGCGAATTGGGCGGCGACAAATGGATCGTCAAGGCTCAGGTCCATGCCGGTGGCCGTGGCAAGGCAGGCGGTGTCAAGCTTTGCGACAGTGAAAACGACATGTACGAGGCCTGCGATGCCATGTTTGGCCGCAAGCTTGTCACCCATCAAACCGGTCCCGAGGGCAAGGGCATCTACCGAGTCTATGTGGAAAGCGCCGTGCAGATTGATCGCGAAATCTATCTGGGCTTTGTGCTCGACCGCTCTAGCCAGCGCGTGATGATCGTCGCCTCATCCGAGGGCGGGATGGAGATCGAAGAGATCTCGGAACAGCGCCCCGACAGCATAGTCAGGTCCATCGTCGAACCCGCCGTTGGTCTGCAGGAATTCCAGGCGCGTGAAATCGCCTTCAAACTGGGGCTCGAAGCGGGGCTGGTGCAGCATATGGTGCGCACGCTTCAGGGCTGTTACGCCGCTTTCTCCGAGCTGGACGCCACCATGGTTGAAATCAACCCGCTGGTGATCACTGGCGACAACCGGGTGATGGCCCTGGATGCCAAGATGAGCTTTGACGACAACGCCCTGTTTCGCCACCCGCAAATCGCCGAGCTGCGCGACAAAAGTCAGGAAGACCCGCGCGAAAGCCGCGCCGCAGATCGCGGCCTGTCTTATGTCGGGCTGGACGGCAATATCGGCTGCATCGTCAATGGCGCAGGCCTGGCCATGGCAACCATGGACACCATCAAACTGGCGGGTGGTGAACCGGCCAACTTCCTCGACATTGGCGGCGGGGCATCGCCTGAACGGGTTGCCAAGGCGTTTCGTCTGGTTCTGTCGGACAAGAATGTTCAGGCGATCCTGGTCAACATCTTTGCCGGGATCAACCGCTGTGACTGGGTGGCCGAAGGCGTGGTTCTGGCCCTGAAAGAGCTGGAAATCGACATCCCGGTTGTGGTTCGCCTTGCGGGCACCAATGTCGAAGAGGGCCAAAAGATCCTCGCCCAATCCGGCCTGCCAATCATCCGCGCCACCACCCTAATAGAAGCCGCCGAGCGCGCCGTGGGTGCCTGGCAAAACGACTTGACCCAAGCCACCAGAATGAGGGCCCTGAAATGAGCATTCTTCTAGACCGAGAAAGCCGTGTCATTGTTCAGGGGATCACGGGCCGCATGGCACGGTTCCACACCAAGGACATGATCAAATACGGCACCAATGTTGTCGGTGGCGTTGTGCCTGGCAAAGGCGGCGAAACCGTCGAGGGCGTGCCGGTGTTCAACACCGTGAAAGAGGCGGTTGTCGCCACCGGGGCCGATGCGTCGTTGGTCTTTGTGCCACCGCCCTTTGCCGCTGACAGCATCATGGAGGCGGCGGATGCCGGTATTCGCTACTGCGTCTGCATCACTGATGGCATCCCGGCGCAGGACATGATCCGGGTCAAGCGCTACATGTATCGCTACCCCAAGGACAAACGCATGGTCCTGACCGGGCCAAACTGCGCGGGCACGATCTCACCCGGCAAGGCGTTGCTTGGCATTATGCCCGGCCATATCTATCTGCCCGGCCATGTCGGCATCATTGGGCGGTCCGGCACGCTGGGTTATGAAGCAGCGGCGCAGCTCAAGGAACGGGGCATCGGCGTCTCGACCTCGGTCGGCATTGGTGGCGACCCAATCAACGGTTCCAGCTTTCGCGATATCCTTGAACGCTTTGAACAGGACGACGACACCCATGTCATCGCGATGATCGGCGAAATCGGTGGCCCGCAAGAGGCCGAAGCCGCCGCTTTTATCTCTGACCACATCACCAAACCGGTGATCGCCTATGTGGCCGGTCTCACCGCGCCCAAGGGCCGGACTATGGGCCATGCCGGCGCGATCATCTCTGCCTTTGGTGAGAGCGCGTCGGAAAAAGTGGAAATTTTGTCGGCTGCCGGTGTCACCGTCGCTGAAAACCCGGCAGTAATTGGAGAAACAATCGCTCGTGTGATGGAGGCCGCGTGATGGTCAAACCTTCCGTTTTTGTCACCCGCCGCTGGCCCGCAGCCGTCGAGGCCAAGTTGGCGGAAACCTATGATCTGCAACTCAACACCGGTGACACCCCCCTGTCACCGGCCGAACTGCGCGAGACCTTGGGCAAATACGATGCCGTATTGCCCACGGTCACGGACAGGTTCACCGCCGAAGCGCTGGACGTAAAAAGCGCGCAAACGCGTATCTTGGGCAATTACGGCGTTGGTTACAGCCATATCTGCGAGGCTTCGGCTCGCGATCTGGGTCTGACCGTCACCAACACGCCCGATGTCTTGTCCGAATGCACCGCCGATATCGCCATGACACTGCTGCTGATGGTGGCCCGGCGCGCGGGCGAAGGCGAACGCGAGCTGCGCGCGGGCAATTGGACCGGCTGGTGTCCCACCCATCTGATCGGCACCAAGGTTTCGGGTAAGGTGCTGGGCATCATTGGTTATGGTCGTATCGGTCAGGAAATGGCCCGCCGCGCCCATCATGGCTTTGGCATGCAGGTGGTGGTCTATAACCGCTCGCCCATCGCGCCCGAGGTTCTGGCGCGCAACAACGCCACTCAGGTCGACTCGATCGATGCGCTTTTGCCGATGTGCGATTTTGTGTCCCTGCATTGTCCTGGCGGTGCAACGAACCGCCATCTGATCAACTCTCGACGGCTCGACCTGATGAAACCAGACGCCTTTTTGATCAACACCGCCCGTGGCGAAGTGATCGACGAATGGGCCCTGACACAATCCTTGATGTATGGGCTGATTGGCGGGGCGGCGCTGGATGTGTTTGACGGCGAACCGCGCATCAATCCGGACCTGATGCAATGCGACAACCTTGTGATGTTGCCCCATCTCGGCAGCGCGACCAAGGAAGCGCGCGAGGCCATGGGGTTCCGGGTGCTCGACAACCTGTCCGACTTCTTTGCGGGCCGTGATCCCCGTGATCGGGTGATCTGACCCGCGGGGCCTGCCCCCTTCTCTTTCACTTGACCCACCCCGGCGGAACGCTTCGCCGGGCACACTCCCGCTTTGCCTTTCGCCCCCTCCTCACTTGACCAAAGGACCACCTACCATGTCATTTTTCCCGATTGATCAGGCCCCTGCCCGCCTCAACCGCTCCGAACTCGCGGTGCCTGGCAGCCAACCCGGCATGTTCGAAAAAGCCGCGCAGTCCGATGTGGACGTGATCTTTCTCGATCTCGAAGATGCGGTTGCCCCGGATGAAAAGGAGCAGGCGCGCAAAAACATCATCGCAGCGTTGAACGACATTGATTGGGGCACCAAGACCATGTCGGTGCGCATCAACGGGCTCGACACTCATTACATGTATCGCGATGTAGTCGATGTGGTGGAACAGGCGGGCGAACGCCTCGACTTGATCATGATCCCCAAGGTCGGCACCGCTGCCGATGTCTACGCCGTCGATATGATGGTCACCCAGATCGAAGACGCTATGGGTCTGAAAAAGCGTATCGGGTTTGAGCATATTATCGAAACCGCGCTGGGAATGCAGAATGTCTCGGACATCGCCGCCGCGTCCAAGCGCAATGAAAGCCTGCATTTCGGCGTTGCCGATTACGCCGCCTCTACCCGCGCCCGCACCACCATCATTGGCGGCGTGAACCCGGATTATTCGGTGCTGACCGACCCGATTGACGACGGTACGCGCATGACCCATTGGGGCGACATGTGGCACTATGCCTTGGCCCGCATGGTGGTTGCCGCCCGCGCCAATGGCCTGCGCCCCATCGATGGGCCATTCGGCGATTTCCAGGATCCCGAAGGCTACAAAGCCGCTGCAAAACGCGCCGCCGTTCTTGGGTGCGAGGGCAAATGGGCCATCCATCCAAGCCAGATCGCCCTGGCCAACGAAGTCATGTCCCCCTCTGACGCCGAGGTCACCAAAGCCCAGCGCATCCTCACCGCCATGACCGAGGCCGAAGCCGCCGGCAAAGGTGCTGTGTCGCTGGATGGGCGCCTGATCGACTATGCCTCGATCCGTCAGGCCGAAGTGCTGGTCGAAAAAGCCCGCCAGATCGCTGGCAGTTAAAGCGTTTCAGGCCGGGACAGCATTCCAACCTCCCGGCCCTTTCGAAATTTGGCAGAACCACCCCTTCCGGTGCCGCCAAAAGGCGGGCGCGGCATCTCCAGTGCCTTAGGCCAACCTGCGCCCGCCAATTCATCCCTTCGCGACGCGATTTCATTGCCCCAAGCCGGAGCCCATGCGCCCGCAGGCAGAATGCATCCGTCAATTTGCCGGAAAGCCCGGGCAAATCCCGGCGGAATGCAAATTGTTCCCGTGCAACGCCCCCGTCAATCTGCTTCAAAAGATCAATTCAGGAGAGTGCCGTGAAAGGTGCAGATATTCTTGTTCAGATGTTGATGGGCTACGAGGTCGACACGGTTTTTGGCGTGCCGGGCGACACCAATGTGTCCTTTTACGAGGCGCTGCAACGTCAGGAAGACAAGATCACCCATATCATGGCGCGCGATGAACGCTCGGCGGGGTATATGGCGGATGCCTATGGCCGCTTTACCAAAAAGCCCGGCGTGTTCGAATGTCCATCAGGCGCGGGCGCGATGTATTCCCTCCCCCCGGTTGCCGAATCCAATGCCTCGGCGGTGCCAGTGATCCTTTTGACCATCGACATCCCCCTGCCCGGTGAAGGGCGTGGGGTGCTAACCGAGCTGGATTGCGCCAAGCTGTTCGAACCGGTGACCAAGCTGTCAATACAAGTGAAGACCGCGCAAAAGCTGCCCGAAATCATCCGCCGCGCCTTTCGGGTGGCCTGTTCGGGCAAACCGGGAGCGGTTCATTTGCAGATCCCCGAAGACATGCTGACAGCAGAGGTCGATCCCGAAACCATCTCTTTGCATGTCGAGGAAGACTGCAAGACCTTTCCCGCCTTCCCAACACGCCCCGCCCCGGATGCCCTGCCCGCCCTTCTGGACCTTATTCGCGATGCCAAACGTCCGCTGATCGTCTCAGGCGGTGGGGTCAATCGCGCCTGCGCTGGCGTCGATGTCCAGGCCCTCGCCGAGCGCCTAAACATCCCGGTCTGCACCACAATGACCGGCCAGGGCACCATGCCCGATGATCACCCTTTGGCGATCGGGGTTATCGGCGATAACGGCTATCACCCCCATGCCAATCAATCCCTTGAAGAGGCTGATTTCGTGCTTTTTGTTGGGTCGCGCATCGGGTCGGTTGTCACCATCGGCTGGACTTTTCCCAAACTCACCCTGAACAAACGCGTCGCCCAGATCGACATCGACCCCGAGGTCATGGCAAATAATTACGAAAACCTGATGAGCGTGCCGGGGGATGCGAAACTGGTGTTGCAAGAGATGCTCACCCTTGTCGATCCCGCATTTGACACCACCAAACACCAGCCATGGGTGGATCACCTCAACGCCTTGCGCGCCACATTTTGGGACAATGCGCAGGCGCTTTTGAATGACAACAACGCGCCTTTGCGCCCCGAACGCGCCGTGCGCTGTTTCAACGAAGCGCTCGAAGCCTCGGGCCAGCCCGCCCTGATCTATTCCGACGCCGGAACGCCAACGCCGCACATGACCCGGTTCCTGCGGTTGCAGGATCGCGAGACCCGCTTGGCCATCCCCCGCGCCTTTGGTGGGCTTGGTTCGGCGCTGCCTGCAACCGTCGGAGCCTGGCGCGCCGACAAGACCAAGCGCCCGATTGGCCTGTTCGGTGACGGCTCCTTTGGCATGACAACTGGCGAGCTTGAAACCCTTGTCCGCCTGCAGGTCCCAGCCATTCTCATCCTGTTCAACAACGGCACCTTTGGCTGGATCAAAGGGTTGCACCGCCTTAACGGGCATAACCAATGCTTTGGCGTTGATTTCACCCCGCCCCGTGGTCAGGCGATTGCCGAAGCCTTTGGCATGAAAGCCTTTACCGCCAAATCCGCCCCGGAGCTGGATGTGGTGCTGCGCGAGGCCTTTGATTACAAAAAAGGCCCCTGTTTCATCGATGTACATGTGGAATCCATCGCCGACCGCGTTCCGCCGGTCTATTCCTGGCTGCGCAAACGCGGCGAAGACCCGCTTAGCCTGGATGGCAAACGGATCGGCTTTTTCTGATATATGGGGGTTCGGCCTATGCTGGGCCGCTAATCCTGCGCAGCCTGGCGCAGCGGCTTTGTCTCACTGTGCAACCAATCCCGGAATGCCAGCACAGACTTGTACTGAGCCTTGCGTTCCGGGCTGACGGCAAAATAAGTCTCGCCACTGAGCACCGATGGTCCAAAGGGCAGATGCAGATCGCCGCGCTCCAAGTCCGGTTCGATCAGAAACGTCGGGACAATGGCCAGGCCCAGCCCGCTGATCGCCGCATTGGCCAGCATGTTCACATGCCCAAAGCGCGGCCCCTGAATACGCCCCTTGAAATCAACTCCTTTGGCCGCGATCCAATTCAGCCAGCCATCAGGCCGGGCCGAGCTTTGCAACAGCGGGAAGTCCACAAACCGCTCTGGTACCAGTTCGGTTCCGCGAGGGATCAAGCCGGGGGCGGCCACCACTGCCACCCGTTCGGGAAATAACGGCGTCGCCACGGCATTGGACCATTCATTTTTGCCCCGCAAAATGGCGATATCCACGGCGCTGCTTTCCAGATCCGTGTCCGCCGTGACTGGCGTCACCTCAAGATAGGTGCCCGGATGACGTTTGGAAAATCTGTCTAATCGCGGTGCCAGCCAGCGCGCCGCAACCGTTGGCATCGCTCCGACCATAAGCGCGGCATCGGTCTTCCAGCCGCGCACCATATCCAGCGAAACTGATTCCAACTCATCCAACACTCGCGACACCTCTTTGGCATAGGACCGCCCAGTCTCTGTCAGGATCAGGCGCGGCCCCACCCGGTCAAACAGGGGCATACCTAGGTGACCCTCTAATGATTTGATTTGCCTACTAATTCCACTTTGCGTGATGCCCATCTCTTCGGCCGCACGGGTGAAATTCAAATGCCTTGCCGCCGTTTCAAAGGATTGAAGCGCAGACATGCTGGGAAGGAAACGTCGCATGGCCATGAGTATATGTCATACTAAACTGCAGATTAATTGTTTTTTTAACCGCGCGACTTCTGCCACCGTTGCGGCACGCGAACCGGGGATGATCAAGGCCGTCATGCAGTTGCAACCACGAGATCAATTGGACAGAAAGCTTCTTGTTTTGCTCGAAAAGGATGCGCGCATGTCCGCATCGCAAATCGCCCGCGAACTTAGGATTGCGCGATCGACCGTCAATGACCGCATTGCCCGTCTGGAACGTGATGGCGTCATTCAAGGCTACACCACCATTCTTGCCGCCGATCCCGAGGCCAGCCAAACCCGCGCGCTGATCTTTCTGAAATGCGAACGGCGCATGATCAAAACCATTACCCGCGATTTGCGCAACTATGCCGAAATCCGCGCCTGTTACTCGACCTCCGGCACCTATGACCTGTCTTGCATGGTCGAAGTGCAATATAGCGAAGATCTGGACGCATTGATTGATGACGTCAGCTTGCTTGATGGCATATATGCGGTAGAGAGCCAGATGATCCTGGCGACAAGATTCAGCCGAAACACCGGATTGCAGCCCGCCAAAGCCCAATATCTGGAAGTCGTGAAATAGAGCCAAACACATGCCCAGCGAAGCCCGGCCCAGTTTGGGTGTCATCATGCTCGACACCAAATTCAAACGTGTCCTCGGGGATATCGGCAATCCTGACAGCTTTGATTTTCCGGTGCTCTATCAAAAAGTCCCCGAGGCTGAGGTTCACAGGATCATCTCTTCTGGCTCCATTGATGATCTGCTCCCCGCCTTTATCGAGGCGGCCAAAACGCTGGAACACCGAGGCGCACAGGCCATCACCACCAGTTGCGGATTTCTATCCCTGCTGCAAACCCAATTGGCCAAAGCGGTCGAGGTGCCTTTGCTCACCTCAAGCCTGTCTTTGGTGCCCGACATCTACCACGCCCAGGGGGCCAAACCGCTGGTCATTGTCACAGCCAGTCGCGAAAATCTGACTTGGGATCACCTGTATGCGGTGGGCATTTTACCCGATTGGGATATTCACATCATCGGCATGGAAACCTGCCCGGCCTTTCGCAAGTCCATCCTAAGCGATGGCGACCCAGAGGCGATCACTCTGGACCCGCAGGCCCTGCAAAACGAGCTTGTCACACTGTGCCAATCCTCTCTGATTGAGCATCCCGACACGGCCGGTTTCCTTTTTGAATGCACCAATCTGCAACCCTACGCCGCTGCGGTTCAGAGCGCTTGTCAAAGGCCGGTCTGGGGCATCAATGATGTGATCGCCCGGCTCAACCCCTCGTTTTGCATGGGCGAAACGTCTTAGGGTCAGGGCCCATGGGCGATTAATGGGCGATTAAAGGCCCATCTCCGCAAAAACCTGTGCGAAAGATCCAGGATTATGGCATCCTGAAACCACCATTGGTTGAAACATAAGGTGGTTCCCGTGCCCCTAAGTATTAGTTCACATTTGATCACCCGCGCGGCGTTGATCGCCGTCCTGTCCCTGTCTGCCGTCAAATCGCAGGCGCAGAGCGAGGCCCTGCCAGCCTGGTTGCAAAAGCATATTGGGCTGAGCGATGGGCAGATTGCCCCTATCGTCCTGGAACGTGCGCGCGCGCATTATTTCAAAAAACTTGGCCAGGGCGCGGTCAAAAGCCCCTGCTATTTTGCCATGGATGCCACCCGCCCCAGCATTACCAAAAACGGCCAACCCAGCCGCCGCTTTTACACCATTTGCGAGGGTCGCCAGACCTTTCGCGCCGTATCTTCGGGCTATGGTAATGGGCGCAAACTGCCCAAGGCCGATTTTTCCAATGGCCGCCAATGCGCCAAACATTTCAGCAATGCCGAAGGCTCCAAGCTGACCATGGGCGGATCTTATGTCACCGCCGAGGCCCGCACCTCGTTCAAAGGCTATCACCGCCAATCCGGTGACATCCGCCCCTTCCATCGCACATTCGTGGTCTTTGAAGGCGAAGGCGAAACCCGCAATTCGCGGGATCGTGCCATTGGCGGACATCGCGCAATGTTCCTGAAATGGCAATGTCGGATGAAAATGCCGGACTCGCCCCATGCGGATAAAGACGGCTATGTGCCCTTTGGCCGTCTGGTTGATTACACCGCTGGGCGCAGCAATGGCTGTACAACCTGGTCCGACACCGCTACGCAAGAGATCCTGCCCCTGATCAACAAGGACCCCGCCGCGCTATATATCTACCCGGAGGGCAGCGATATTACCCAGATCCGCGCCGCGCTGAAATCTGGCAAGTCACTTGGCTCCGAAGGGCTTTATTGGAACAAGACCTGTCTGGCCAAGATCGGAAAACCGCAATTCTGGCCCAAGCGCAAACTTCAACCGGTGATCAATCGCTGGCGGCGCTCCTTGCCCAAACAGCCCCCTTTGGAATTGCCAATCTGCAAATAGGAGCTGAACACACAGCCCTGTGACTTCGCCCCCCTTGCCTTGGCGCGGGGGCAGAGGCAGATTACCCCCATGCGGGCCATTAGAACCCTGATCTGCCTTGTTGCCATTATGGCCGCGCTCCTTGTTGGGGCGGGCGGGTTCTATGCTGCCGCCATGCCCGACACCGCCATCCCAAATATGTCGGAAGAAATGGCTGAGATGCCCCATGCCTCCCCCTGCGCGCCGCCCTGTCAGGACGGGCATGAGACCGGCAGCAGTTGCGACCTCTGCCTGAGTTGCCTGGCCCTGCGCGCGCCGTCCCTGAACGACAAGACAACAGCTTTAGCAACGTGTTTGCCCCTGCCAATCCCCTTGGCGGGGTTACACAGCAGTACGTTGCCAGGTTTTGATCCCCCGCCTCCGCGCTCGTGAAGATGAATACCCCGCGAAGGGGCCATCATTTTGACATTGCAGAGGACATCACATGAAGAAACAACTCATGATCGCCGCCGCCATCGGCGCGGTTGGCATCGGCGTATGGGCATTCCTGCCCCCCAATGTCACACCGCCAGACCAACCGCAGACCGCAGAAATCGGTGCGGCGCTCGTCCGGGTCACTCTGCCCGCCTCCCTTTCGCCCAACGCGCAATTGGGGCAGCGGGCCTATGACACGGTTTGCGTGGCCTGCCATGGCGAAAACGGCAACGGGCGCAACGGCATGGGGCCGCCCCTGGTTCACAAAATCTATGAACCGTCGCATCATGGCGACGAGGCGTTTCAACGCGCCGTTGCCCTGGGCGTGCGGGCCCATCACTGGAGCTTTGGCGACATGGCACCGGTACCCGGCTTCACCCGCGCCGATGTGAAAATGATCATCACCTATATGCGCGAATTGCAGCGCGCCAATGGTATTAACTGAGTTGAGGAACACACCATGAAGCTGACAAAAACGCCTCTCGCCATGGCCCTGCTGGTTGCCGGAATTGGCTCGGTCGCCCTCGCACATGGCGGGGTCAAAAACGCCGCCGTAATGGCGCGGATGAATGGCATGACCTCTATCAGCGAGGCGATGAAAGTATTGGGGGCGATGGCCAAGGGGCAAACCCAGTTTGACGCCGAAACCGCCCGCGCCGCGGCCAAGGATGTGGGCACCCTGTCCGCCCAAATCCCGGACCTGTTCCAAGCCCCCGAAACCGACCCCAAGACTGAGGCGCTGCCAGTGATCTGGGAGCGTTTCGACGCCTTCACCGCCTTGGCGCAGGACACCGAAGCAAGCGCGCTTGCGCTATCCCAAAGCCTGACCACCCCCGATGATCTGACGGCCGGGTTGGCGCAGCTGGGGGCCACCTGCAAGGCCTGCCACAAGGAGTATCGCAAATGACCGGTTTCACCCTGAACAGGCGCAGGGCGATGGCGTCGGGCCTTGCCCTGCTCGCCATGCCACGCGCTGCCCTGGCAGCGCCAACCGTCTTGCGTGCCGCGCCTGTGAGCGCGCAAATCCTGCCCAAAGGGGATGGGACCACGGCCATGCTTGGCCTGAACGGCACCACCCCCGGCCCTGAATTGCGCGTCAAACAGGGATCGCGGCTTGACGTCACCTTTGAAAATCAGATCGGGGCGGACAGCGCCCTGCATTGGCACGGCATCCGCATCGAAAACGCCATGGATGGCGTGCCCGGCATGACCCAATCCGCCGTGCCCCATGGCGGCAGGTTCGACTACTCCTTTGTCGCCCCGGATGCCGGGACCTTTTGGTATCACTCCCATAGCCGCTCTTGGGAGCAGGTCGAACAGGGGCTCTATGGGGCCCTGATCGTCGAAGAGGCCGAGCCGCCCGCGGTGGATCACGACGTGACCGTCCTGCTCGACGATTGGCGGCTGGAAGAGGACGGCACGCTGATTGGTGGCTTTGGCAATCGTCACGATTTTGCTCATGCCGGGCGGCTCGGCAATTTTGCCCGCGCTCTGGTCTCGGTCGATACAGCCCGGCGCGGCGACCGGCTGCGCCTGCGTCTGATCAACACCGCCACGGCACGGATATTCCCGGTGATCCTTTCCGGAGCCTCGGGCAAGGTTGTGGCGCTGGACGGCATGCCCCTGCCCGCCCCGCGTGAGATCGGCGATATCACCTTGGCCCCGGCCCAGCGCATGGATTTGATCGTCGATGTCACCGACACGCTGCGCTTTGACTTTCCGACACGCGGCGACCCCTACGAGCTGGGCCGCATCGCGGTTGAGGGCGACAACCCGTCGCCAATCGGCACAGACATCACGCCGCTGCCTGCCGCCAATACCCCAACACCCGGCCCTGCCGATCATGAGTTGACCCTGACCATGCAGGGCGGCGCGATGGGCGGCCGTCACTCCGGTGATGACATCTGGGCCCTGAACGGCCATTCGGGCCTGCCTGAAACCCCGTTCGCCCGTTTCAAACGCGGCGAAACCGCCCGCATTCGCCTGGTGAACGAAACCGCCTTCCCGCATGGGATGCATCTGCACGGCCATCATTTCTATGAGACAAGCGAAGCCGGCCTTGGCGATTTGCGAGACACGACCCTGATCAATCGCGGCGAAAGCCGAGACATTCTATGCGTCTTTGACAATCCCGGGAAATGGCTGCTGCATTGCCATATGCTGGGCCACCAGGCGGCAGGTATGAAGACCTGGGTGGAGGTGACATGAGGCTTTTGCTGATTGCAGGCCTGACCATGGCGACATTTGCGCAGGCCGGGCACGAGTTGGAGGGGCGCGACATTGCGACGGGCAAAGCGCTTTATGCTGAAAACTGCGCCTCCTGCCACGGGGACAACCTCGAAGGGCAGCCCAATTGGCGCATTGCCGATGAAGACGGCGTGCTCCCCGCCCCGCCGCATGATGAAACCGGCCATACCTGGCATCATTCCAACGCGGATCTCTTTACCTACACCAAACTGGGCGGGGCCAAGGCCCTGGCCCAGATGGGCGTGACCGGGTTTCCAAGTGGTATGCCGGGCTTTGCCGGTAATCTAAGCGACGGGCAAATCTGGGACATTCTGGCCTTCATCGCCTCCACCTGGCCAGCGCGCCAAGCGGAAATCCAAGCCGGGCGCAACCCGCCTCATTGAACATCGGCAATTCTGCCCGAACAGTTGCTCTTAGCCGATCTTGCAGCAAGCCCAAGGCTAATTCGACGAGCCCAGCCATAACCGGCGCGTATCGGTTTACGCGCCGGTTATGGCTTGTCAGATCAGCCACTTCACGCAGTTGGCAGCACATGTAACCGGATCAATGGCGGCGATTTCCAAACCCGCCTGAACAGCCGCCGTCACGCCCGCCATCCCGGCACATCCTAGAATGACGGCAGAAATGTCGTCACTGGCCTGCGCCTGCAAAGCCTCCTTAAGAACAACCGCCCCCGACCCAGCGGGATCTGCATCGAGTTCAAGGACCGGCACCTCAGATGCGCGGACTTGCGAAAGAAACGGGGACAGGCCTTGTCGCCGGATATTTGCCTGAAGGATTGGCACGGAAACGGACAAGGTCGTCACAACACTAAAGCGCCAATTCCTCAGCGCGGCATAATGATAGGCCGCTTGGCCCAGACCAATGACAGGGCACTGCGCAAGGTCTGCGGCCTCTTCCAACGCGGTGTCGTCAAAACATCCGATAATGATGCAATCAGCCCCTTGTGATGAGGCTTTCTCGACCAATTCCAACAGCGGGCGCTTTGCCGCCTCCCCATCTGCGGCCCCTTGTATCGCCGCAGGTCCGTTCATCGATGTCCAACCTTCGAACCGCACACTGGGCGCGGCAAGCCGGGCTTGGTTGACCATGGCTTCGGTCATGGAGCTGGTGCTGTTGGGGTTGATGATGATGACCGCCATCAGACCATCCCTTGGCCGGCATTGGATCCCTGACGTGCCCGGCGGTGATTAAGCAACCATACCACCAGCAAGAACACCAAAATGATGATCAAAGAAAACACCGTCGTTAACGTGCCAAGCGCAAACAGCACCGGTGTGGTCACATTTGTTGTCATTCCAAAAATCTCAAGCGGCAGCGTGTTGTAACTGCCAGAGGTCAAAAGCGTGCGCGCAAATTCGTCATAGCTTAGGGTAAAACCAAACAACGCAACCCCAATGAGGGACGGCGCGATGATCGGCAAAACCACATGCCGGATAACCTGCCATGGCGAGGCTCCAAGATCGCGCGCGGCTTCTTCATAGGACCTGTCGAAACGATTAAAGACCGCAAACATGATCAGCAGGCCAAAGGGCAGCGTCCAGGTCAATTGCGCGCCAAAACCCGAGGTTGACCAATGAACCGGCAAACCGGATTGCGACCAGATCAGGCCAACCCCCAAGGACACCAGAATTGAAGGGATCACCAAAGAGGTGATGATCAGGTAAAACAGCAGGGTCGCGCCGGCAAAACGCTTGCGAAAGGCCAGGCCACCCATCACCGAGACGACAACGGTCGTCACCATGACCATCAGCCCCAACGTCAAAGACCGCGAGAACGAGCCCCATATGTCTCCAACCGCCTGTTGCTCGAACAGGTCGCGGAACCAATGCAGCGAAACACCCCGCATCGGAAAGGTCAGCCCGCCGCCCGGCCCCTGAAAGGACAGGATGCCGATGGTCAGTGTCGGACCGTATAAAAACACCAGGAACAGAATAAAGAAGGCGGTCAAAACGTAGAAGGATCTTGGACGCGGTTCCATTCAAAGCTCCTTTCTGATGTCGACAAAGCGCAGCATCGTGCCGATCAACAAAAGCACGGTGATCAATAGGATGACGGCTGTGGCCGAGGCTGAGGGGTATTGGAGCAAGCCGATATCGTTCTGAATCATGCGGCCGACATTTGCAGACTGACTGCCGCTCATAAAACGCACCGTGATGAAATCCCCCATCACCAGCGCCACCACGAAAATCGTACCAATCATGATGCCGGGTTTGGTCAAGGGAACCACCACATGCCACAGCGTCTGCCAACCGGTGGCCCCCGCATCAGCCGCCGCTTCGATCAGCGATTTGTCAATCCGCATCATGGTGTTGAAAATCGGCACGACCATGAACAGCGTGTAAAGATGCACAAAGGCCAGGATAACGCTGAAATCGCTAAACAAAAGCCATTCCACCGGCTCGTCGATAACGCCCATCGACATCAAGGTTGAATTGGCGATCCCATTCCGCCCCAAAAACGGAATCCACGAGATCATACGGATGATATTGGATGTGAGAAACGGGATCGTACACAGCAAAAACAGCGCGATCTGCCAGGTCAGGCTGCGGATGTGAAAGGCCAGATAATAGGCCACAGTAAAGCCAATCAATAGGGTGCAGGCCCAGGTGATTGCCGCGTATTTAAAGGTGTTAACAAAGACCCGATAAGTGACCTCTGACGTGAAAAGAAACGCGTAATTGTCGAACTGAAACGCGGGGTAGATCGACCATTCCGTTGCCCCCCAGAAACTGACCACAACAATCATCACAATAGGGGCCACCAGAAACACGCCCAGCACGGCGCTCAGTGGCGCGGCCAAGGCCCACCCCGTCACATCAGATTTGCGAAGCACACCTGCACCCCTTCTTCTTGGTCCAAATACTCTTGGGGGTCTGGGGGGCGAAAGCCCCCCAGTTGGTCGCCGCCCGCAAGGGCGGCGAAAACTTGTCAGTCAATCGCTTAGGCCGCGATGAATTCGTTCCATTTGCGAACCATGTACTGGTTCTCATCCATAACGGCGTTCCAGCAGGCCACTGCGCCCATGCGATCATAGAACGAGCCGCCATCGCGCACGGCACCGGCTTTTTCCATGACCTTGCCAAATGGGTTGGTGATGTCGCCCTCTGCGGGTTTGCCCTCGAACCAGAAACCCCATTCATCCGCGCTCATGAAGTCTTTGGAGGTTTCTGGCACTGCGGAATAGTATCCCTGACGCATCAAGAATCCGCCGACCCAGCCGCTCAGATACCAGTTGATGTATTCATAAGCCGCGTCCAACTCCATCCCAGACAGCGAGGCCGAGAGACCAAGCCCGCCCCCCCAGGACCGATAGCCCTCTTCCAGCGGCTGATACACACATGGAATGCCCTGCGAACGCACAGCGGTAATCGCAGGCGACCACATGGACTGGATCACCACTTCGCCCGAGGCCATCAGGTTCACGGATTCATCAAAGGATTTCCAGAAGGCGCGGAACTGACCGTTTTTCTTGGCTTCGGTAAAGATGCCCAATGTCAGGTCGATCTCTTCCTTGGTCATGTTGCCTTTGTCCGGGTAGGTGTATTCACCCATGGATTCCACAACCATCGCCATGTCCATAATACCGATGGACGAGATGTCGAGGATCGACGCCTTGCCTTTGAATTCAGGGTTCAAAAGCTCAGACCAATTGCTGATCGGACGGCCAATCAGGTCTGGGCGAATGCCCAGCGTATCCGCATTGTAAATCGTCGGGATCAGCGTCATCCAGCCGGATTCTTCGGGAACAAACTCCGTGCCATCCACACCAGTGGTAAAGCCAACAGTATGCGGCGCGGTGCCCTGTGCGATCACGCTTTCCGGCGTGAGTTTCCCGGACCGAAACGTACCGACGATCTTGTCGTAATTGGCGATCTTGGATGTATCCATGGCCTGAAGGTTGCCGGTCGGCCAGACCTTCTTACAAATCCAGTATTCAATATCGGCGATGTCAAAGCTGTCAGGCTGAGTGGCCGCACGCTGCGTCACGGAGTCAGAATCCAGAGCGGTCATTTCCAGCGTAAACCCGAGGTCTTCCTTGACCTTGGCTGCGACTTCGTTGAGGTTGGAAACCCCGGTGCCAAACTGGCGCAAGGTGATGTTTTTCGTCTCTTGTCCCCATACCATTGGAGCCGGAAGCGCGGCGGCCGCCACCGCCGCGCCACCTGCTTTCAGCATGGACCGGCGCGAATAGCGCACTTTAGAAATCGTCGTCATAGCGTTTTCCTCATTGTTGAACGTTCAGTTATTGTGCCAAGGCTTGTGCCGCCCTGGACTCCCAGCCGAGACCAATCGCCTCGCCTATTTCCTTTGGACTGTCGAAAAACTCGTGATCAGACAAAAGAGCTGTGACCTCTTGGTCGCCCGGAACCATGGCCGTCACGGCGACATGGGTTCCCTGGTATTCGATATTTGTGATTGTTCCCGGTAGCTTGGCGGATTTTCCGGTATCCAGCGTAAGCGCATCAGAGCGAATGGCGACCATTCCCTCGGGCATTTTCACCACATTATGAGAGCCCAAAAAGCGCGCAACAAAGGCCGTCTTTGGGGCGTCAAAGACCGACCGCGTTTGCCCTGCCTGTTCGATCCGGGCATTGTTCATCACGACAATTTCGTCGGCCAGCGCCAAGGCCTCGTCCTGCCCGTGGGTGACATGGATAAAGGTGATGCCAAGCTCACGTTGCAGCTTTTTCAGTTCGGCCCGCATTCGGATACGCAAAAACGGATCCAGCGCCGAAAGCGGTTCATCCAAAAGCAGCACATCGGGTTTAGTGATCAAGGCGCGGGCCAGCGCCGCCCGTTGCTGCTGCCCACCAGAAAGCTGGGCTGGCAAGCGATCTGACAAGGCTGACATATCGACCAATTCCAGCATCTCTCCGGCGCGCTGGTGACGCTTTTCGGCCTCAACCCCTTGCATTTTCAGGCTAAAGGCAACGTTGTCCAACACGCTCAAATGCGGAAACAGCGCATAGTTTTGAAACATCATCGCCGTGCCGCGTTTCGCCGGTGGCAAATGCGAGATGTCGCGACCACCCAGCGTAACGGCCCCTTCTGACACAGATTCGTGCCCTGCAATCATCCGCAAAGTCGAGGATTTGCCGCAACCAGAAGGACCCAGCAAACATGCATAAGTGCCGGTCGCAAAATGATAGCTGATCGCATCAACCGCCACGGTTGCCCCATAACGTTTTGTCAGGTTGATAAATTCCAGGTCCAGTTTTTGACTCATGTCACCCCCGAGAAGTTGATCTCAGGCTGACCGACTTTTTTACGATTTCCCTAGCCGAAACCGCGCGAGCTCCCGGACCAAAAGGGACAAGCGCCTAAATCGAAGACATTCGCGCCCACATTGTCCAAGATTTAATCAATGATTGTATACGATCTGACGCGCCTTTGTGTGAGATATTGAGATAAACCGCGCTGTGGCCCATAGGTCATGCAGGAGTATTTGAATGCCTATCATGACCGAATCAAAGATGTCGGCTGCCGACGAAATCGCCAAACAACTGACCGAAGCCATTCATGAACATCGGTTGCAGCCCGGTGCGAAACTGCGCGAGGACGAGATTTGCGATATATTTGGCGTAAGCCGTACCTTGGTGCGCCAGGCGCTGCGGTCCTTGGAATTCGAAGGCCTGCTTACCATCCAAAAGAACCGGGGGGCCTTTGTCGCCAAACCTTCTCTCACAGAAGCCCGCGAAGTGTTTCAGGCGCGTTCCCTGATCGAACCCAGCATCGCACGCATGGCCGCTGAGCGGTCAAAACCTGAAGATATTCAGGAGCTTGAGAAACATATCAAACGGGAACACGCGGCACTGGACCAGGGTGAGGCCGGGCTGGCGCTGAAATTATCCGGGGATTTTCATCTGAAGATTGCCGAGATAGCGGACCAGGAAACACTCGAACAGTTCTTGCGCCAGCTAATCTCACGTTCCTCACTGGTGATTGCGCTCTATTGGCGGCGTCGGAACGCCCTTTGCGAAAGCAATGCGCATCACGACCTTATTACTGCGATCGGTGAGCGTGACGCGGATTCTGCCGAGGAGTTCATGAAAAGCCATCTCTTGGACATCTATTCGCAATTGGATCTTCAGGAACGGGACGGTGGGTTCACATCACTCAGGGATGCCTTGCGCCAATGATCAAATTCAAAAATGCCTCTTTGTCAGAAGTGTCGACAATTTTGGGCTGGGCCGCGAAAGAAGGTTGGAACCCCGGTATCGATGATGCCGCCGCGTTTTTTCAGGCTGACCCGAATGGTTTCTTTGTTGCGACAAACGATAAAAACGAACCCGTCGCGGCGATTTCAGTCGTGAATCACACTGCGGATTTTGCCTTTCTCGGACTATACATTGTCTGTCCCGATTGGCGCGGCAAAGGAACCGGTTATGGCCTTTGGCAACATGCAATAGGGCATGCGGCTGGGCGTACAATTGGTTTGGACGGCGTGGAGGCACAGCAAAGCAACTATGCGATCTCCGGATTTAGATATGCCGGGGGCACGACACGTTTCACCGGTCAAATCCCTGCAGCGCGCTCCGGTGAAATTTCGCTGGCCAGTGACCAAGACCTCGCAGATTTGATCACGTCAGAGGCCGCAGCTTCGGGCGTTGAAAAAAACCAATATCTGCGAGCGTGGTTTCTAAATTCGCCCAACAGAACCACGATAATCTACCGCACACAGGACGGGTTGGAAGGGTTCTGCACCGTGCGCAAATGCGGTCTCGGGTCCAAAATCGGGCCGCTCATCGCCAGGAATGCGTCCATCGCGCAGCAGCTGATTGCGCATGCAGCCGCCCTGTTTGAGGGTCCCATCACGCTGGACGTACCGGAAAGTGCGATTGGTTTGAGCGCGCTGTGCCAGCGGCTCGGCCTGCAACCCGGTTTCAAAACCGCACGCATGTATAAAGGCCCATTCTTACCCAGCTCAGCAGAATTCTTTGCTGTGACCAGTTTGGAATTGGGGTGAATAGGGGAAGAAGCCGGCTCCGCGCCCCTGCTTTGAAAATCACACCCAGCGACGACCAAAGTTGGTGATACACGCAGCTTGCAAATGCGGCTTTCGCAGACTGACCGACAATTGACACCAGATTGCCCAGACAAGCCAAATGTTTAACTTGCTGGTCACCCGATCCTGACGAGTTCTCTGAGAGTGTCAGGAAGGCGACGCCGCTGCGAGTATGTGGTCGTAGGCGCGCCATATGATCTCGCAACCGAGTGTGATTTCAAACCCGGAAACAGATGCATTATTTCCTGAACGGCGGTTTTCGGCATGGCTGCCAATGCCATTTTGCCGGGGTATAAGCTTTCTGACCACATTCCGTTTGCGTTGATCACCTGGTGGCTAGCAAACATCAGGTGGTGATAGGTGATCTTCCTGCACCCAATGAGCACACGTGCGCCGCCTCCCTCCAATTCGGCCAGATGCCGCGCGCGAAAGAGTGTTTCGGTTCCACCTCGATCAGCCGCGCGCAAAAGAATGCCATGCTGAGGAGACACAATCAGGTCTCGCTCAAGATCAAAGAAACGGGCTGACAGCCGGATTGGTTTCAGGGACGGCATCTGTTCCAACTGCCGAGGGGCCAAGGTCCGGCTTCCGACCCAAATGATCGGCTGTGGACCGTTATCGCGGGTGGTCACTGTGTCACCCGGCGTGAGACGCTCAATCGGGATGCTGCCGCGGGGGGTATTGATAATGCTGCCCGTAGCAAAGCAAATGACACCGGTATTTTCCTGTGTGAAACTGCTGCCATCGGCGGATTGCCCTGTAAAAACAATCCCCTCATTGTCTGGCGTTGCATCTGTGTCAAAGCTGGTATTGTCGCTGTAGTCAATGGTCTGACCCCAAACTGTATTGCCAGCATTTGATTGGTTCAAAATGCCGTCATCGGCATAGTCGTCCTGCAACTCAGCGATATTGTCATAAAAGGCTGACAGATCGATGAAATCGTTGTTGGTATTGTCCCCGTCACTCAGCGTGCCGGTATTGCCGGCATTGAAATCGCTGATTGTGTCAAGACCGTCACCGACCGAATAAACAAAGGTGTCATTGCCCAACCCACCCGTCAGGCTGTCATTTCCCGTACCGCCTGTGATGTTGTCATCGCCATCGCCGCCAATAATGGTGTCATTGCCCGAGCCGCCCCAAAGCGTATCGTTGCCACCGCCACCGTCTATCGTGTCATCACCTGTGCCGCCGCCCAAACCCTGCGCGGTGCCACTGCCGGTGAGAGAGTCGTTGCCGCCATAGCCCCAAACATATTGGACCTGATCGTTTACGGTTATGGTGTCATCAC
Organism: Tropicibacter sp. R15_0; assembly: GCA_017744045.1. GTDB lineage: Bacteria > Pseudomonadota > Alphaproteobacteria > Rhodobacterales > Rhodobacteraceae > Pelagimonas. The sequence continues at coordinate 86,626 of JAGHRD010000003.1, forward strand.
CAGTGTTCGAGCCGTCAATTTCCTCGATATTCGTGATGACATCGCCTTGCGCCTCTCCTCCGGACTCGGGGGAGCCATCCGTTAGGTCTATATTGACCGACACGCTAAACCAGTAACTGGCGACGTCATGACCATCGCCGCCATCAATTGTATCGGCACCTGAACCACCGAAAATCGTATCTTGTCCGACACCGCCGAATATGGAATCGTCGTCGCCACCACCGACAATCGTATCCCCTCCGGTGCCACCATGAATCGTGTCATCGCCTGCACCAGCCTCCACGCTAAGGCCAGAGCTGTCGCTGCTCGCATCCAGACTGTCGGCCTGATCGGTTAAAAGAAAGCTTTCAATTTCCGAGAACGAGATCGTGTCGGTGCCATCGGTTAGAGTGCCTGTTTCACTTCCAGACAATTGGACCGTGATACCAGAGGTCACCGCCGAGGCATCTATCGTGTCGTCGTCAGTGCCACCCTCACCGCCAAAGATCGTGTCATTGCCAAAGCTGTCTTCTACATAGAAGACATCGGCATCATCTTCTCCGAACAGTTGATCCGACCCGGTGCCGCCATAGATTGAGTCATCGCCCTGACCCGCGTAAATCGTGTCATTGTCCGCACCGCCATCCAGCAGGTTGGCTCCATTTTCCTGAAAACCGCCTGTATCATCGATGTAGTCATATCCTGCGCCGGCAAGGACGGTGTCATCCCCGGAGCCGAAAATAATAGTGTCATTGCCCGAGCCGCCGGCGATTGCATCCGCGCCGCCGCCGCCACTGATGTCTACGCCGGAGGTTTGGCTGCTGGCGTCCACCGTGTCTTGGCCTGCGCTGCCATTGATATCGTTGAAATAGTCAAGCTGCGTGGAACCACCGAAATTGGCGTCCGTTGTGGCATCGCCGGGCTCGCCAATTGTAAAGCTCGTCGTGCCGTCGAAAATGGTGATGACGGCTGTCGTATAGTCAACTGTAACGGAATAGCTGGACGGCAACCCAGAAAAATCGAGTTCGTGCCCAGGCCCAACCTCGCTAATCCCAGCCCAATAGGCCGGACTGTTCCAGTTGCTCGTCGTGACAGTATAGGTTGCCATTCTGCTCTTACTTCGTTGCGGCGTATCCAGCCAATGCGTTCAGGGTTCGCCATGCAAAGAAACGTTTCGACAGCGACAGCCTGTCATGTGTTTTGCGACACGCGCGCCCCGATACCTCTGATCACACTGGCACGTCTAAAATACTCACCCTGCAGGCAAAACTGAGGCAAAATTCAAAAGAAGCCGTGAAGGCTGGGATCGATTTAGCGTTAGAAAACGGGAATCTAGTCAAGATTTTGACAAAATTCTCCAGACCGCTTCTTCGTTAAGTTGATCAACATTTGCTCCCCTAAACCAAGCGCATGGCTCGCTGATTATGCAGACCAAAACAGCATCCATCGGATTTTCAGCCCTTTCGAAATGAAAAAAACTGATGGTTTGACCCGTATTCTGATAAGTGTTCTCTATAGGCATGACCTTTGAACAACTTCGCACATTCCTTTGGGTGGCCCGATTGGGTGGTTTCCGCAAAGCCTCAGAGCGGCTGCATTTGTCCCAGCCCGCCGTCTCAACCCGCATCTCCAATCTTGAGGACGAATTGCAGGCAAAGCTGTTTGAACGGGGTCCCGGCGACCTCGTTCTGACCAAGCAGGGGCAGCAATTGCTCGGATATGCCGAACAGATGTTGTTTGTCGAAGAAGAGATCAAAAACCGCGTCGCCAACCCCGCCGAAACCGAAGGCCTGTTTCGCCTCGGAGCCTCGGAGACCATTGCCCAAGCCTGGCTGCCGCGGTTTATCGAAGCTTTCAGCACGCAGTTTCCAAGGGTCAATGTTGACCTAACGGTCGATATTTCCTTGAATTTACGTGCCGCAATCTTGGAACGCCGCTTGGATCTTGCGTTTTTGATGGGGCCGATATCCGAGTATTCCGTCAAGAACCTCGCGCTGCCTCAGTTCGATCTGCATTGGTACAAGTCGAAACAGATCAACGATGTCGATCTGGCCGAGATTCCGATCATTTCCTATTCCAGCAAGACCCGCCCCTACCGCGAACTCACCTCGGAATTGTCGCGGCGTGTTGGTCCAAAATCCCGCGTGTTTTCATCCGCCTCCCTGTCGGCCAGCCTGAAAATGATCGCGTCGGGAATCGCCGTTGGCCCCTACCCTCGCGTTCTGGCTGCGCGCCACTTAGAGGCGAACGAGGTCGAAGAGTTCGATCCCGGCTTCGTTCCGCCACCTTTGGAGTTCACGGCTTCCTACCTGGCAGAACCCAGAAGCTTTCTCGTTGAAAACAGTGCTGAAATTGCGCGGGACGTTGCCGTGAACTGGCATAATGCGCATCCCAGCTGATTTCAAAAATTTTATCAATGTAGATAAAAAATGATAATTTGAATGAATGCGCCCCCTGTGTGAAGTTTCAATGACACTTCCACAGGAGGCAGCATGTCGGTGCAGCAAGCCAGAGAAAACGATCTCTCACATCTTTCCGGTGACGACATCCGCAAGCGGATCAGAGCAGGCCGACACGAGGCCCATACCGCTGGGCTTGCTCCGGGAAAGCTCCAGTGCAACCTCGCCATACTCCCCGAGGCCTTTGCACTGGACTTTCTCCGGTTTTGTCAGCGAAACCCCAAACCCTGCCCCGTTGTCGGTGTCAGCGATACGGGCGATCCGATGCTGTCAACGCTGGGGCGCGACATTGATATCCGCACGGATGTGCCGCGATACCGCGTCTTCAACGACGGGCGCCTGTCGACAGAAACGACTGAGATCTCTGACTATTGGACAGATGATCTCGTAACGGTTGCCCTTGGCTGTTCCTTTACCTTTGAAAACGCGTTGATGCGGGCGGGTATACCGGTGCGCCACATCGAAATGGGCCGGAATGTGCCAATGTTTCGGACCAATATCGATCTTGTCCCGGCTGGCCCCTTTGGCGGTCAGATGGTTGTGACCATGCGACCGCTGCTCAAAGAGCAGATCGAGGACGCTAAGCGTATCAGCGCACGCTACCCTCAGGCTCATGGCGGACCAATCGCCATTGGCAACCCCTTGGATATTGGCATCAGCGATCTCAACACCCCGGATTACGGCGATCCTGTCGACTTCCAACCCGGTGAAATCCCCGTTTTCTGGGCCTGCGGAGTGACGCCGCAAAACGTTCTTCGCGCAGCGCGGCTTCCGCTCTGCATCACGCATGCGCCCGGCCACATGCTCATCACGGATGTCTCCGAAGATGCAGAGACAACGATTTACCAAAACAACACCAACTAGGAGAGAAATATGAAACGTACTTTGTCTTTACTTGCTGCCACGACGACCTTTGTCGCGCCAGCATATGCCGAAGACCTGTCTGTGGTCGGAAGCTGGTCAAGCCTGCCTTTGCACAAGGCCTACGAAGCTCCGTTCTGGTCCGAAACGCTGCCCGGCGCTGGTGACTTCAATGTTGAGCTAACAACCCATAACCAGATGGGCCTTGGGCTCTCAGAAATCTATCCGCTGCTTGGTCAGGGCGTTTATGATGTTGCGATGACCGTGGCTGACTATGCGGTCGGGGACGCGCCCGAACTTGAAGGCCTTGATGTGCCTCTGCTGGCAATGACAGCGGATGAGGCCCGCGCGATGGTTGATGCAGCCCGCCCGATGGTGGCTGACATCTATCGTGCACGTTTCAACGCCGAAGTTCTGGCGATCGCCCCCTACCCACCACAAGTCGTGTTCTGCAACGCTGAAATCAACAGCTTTTCTGATCTGGCCGGTCTTAAGGTCCGCGCATCTGGCCGAATGACGGCGCTGTTTCTCGAAGCCCTCGGCGCTGAAGGTGTGAATGTCTCCTTCTCAGAGGTTCCCGGCGCGCTTCAGAATGGTGTTGTCGATTGCGCCGTCACCGGTGCGGGTTCGGGCTATTCTGCGGGGTGGTGGGAAGTCTCGACACATCTGCTGCCCATTCCGCTTGGCGGGTGGGATCATGTTGTCACGGCCATGAATGCTGATCGTTGGGACGCGCTGAGTGCTGACAAACAAAACCTGGTTCGCGACCAGATCTCATCCGGCTTCGAAGAACCAGCATGGGCCAGCGCGCAGGACGCTCTGGTGAATGACATTGCCTGTCTGACCGGAAACGGCGACTGCGCCTCGGGCGATGCGCGTAACATGGTATTGGTAGATATTTCCGATGCCGATTTCGCAACCGCCCGCGGCATTCTGGTCGGAGACGTTCTTCCTGATTGGGCCGAACGCGCAGGCGGCGACTGGGCGGCACGCTGGAATGACAGCGTCGGCCAGGTTGTTGGCGTTACAATCAAATAAACACGCAGGGACAAGGGACGTATTATGGAACTGGCGTTGATCAATACGCTTAGAAAGCTCAATCGCATCGTTGCGTTGATCGTGGGAATTGGGCTTCTTGGAATGGCAGCTTTCGTCGTTGCCGATATCGCTCTGCGCCAGGTCCATGCCTCCTTTGGCGGAACTGAAGAGCTGGCGGGCTATGCAATGGCTTTGGTCAGCTCATGGGGAATGGCCTATGCTCTTTTAGAGCTTGGCCATATCCGCATCGACCTGCTGCGCTCGCGCACCCAAGGTATTCTGCGCGCGCTGTTTGATATTTTCTCGATGATTGTCATGACGGGCGTTATCGCAACGATCGCCGTCAAATGCTGGCCTGTTGTCGCGCGCGCGGTTGAAAATGGCAGCCGCGCCAACACGCCTTTGGCCACGCCGCTGGCCTGGGTGCAAATCCCCTGGTTCGCTGGCTGGATCTGGTTCGCAACCATGGCCAGCCTGATCACACTCGCAGCGATCAGCCTGCTGTTGCGCGGCAAAGCGTCGAAAACTGAAACTTTCATTGGCGCATTTGCCGAACAGGACAGCCTGAAATGATCACCTATGTTTCCGCAGGCCTTCTGGCGCTGCTTGCCCTCTCCATTCCCGTAGGGATCGTCCTTTTTCTGCTGGGGTTTGGGGTTGATCAATTCTATTCCAACTTCCCGCTCAGCCGTGCGCTTGGCAATATGGTCTGGTCCTCATCCAGCTCCGCGACGCTGATTGCCATCCCGTTCTTTGTCCTCTTGGGCGAAGTACTTGTCCGCTCCGGCGTTGCGACGCGCACCTATGCGGCGCTGGATCGTTGGGTCAGCTGGCTGCCCGGTGGCCTTGTGCACGCCAATGTCGCGACCGCGACTATGTTTTCTGCCACGTCCGGGTCATCGGTTGCCACGGCCGCCACGGTTGCGACCGTTGCCATGCCGCAAGCAGAAAAGCTTGGTTATGATCCAAAGCTGTTTTCCGGTGCCATCGCCGCCGGAGGCACTTTGGGCATTATGATCCCGCCATCAATCAATCTGATCGTTTACGGGTTTCTGACACAATCTTCGATCCCGCAGCTTTTCCTTGCCGGGCTGATACCCGGTCTTGGCCTGGCGCTCGCCTTTCTGGCTGTCACCGCCATTCTTTGCACCATCTGGCCTGAACTGGGCGGCAACCGTCGGGTATTTCCCTTGCTCCAAATGGCCCGCGCGCTCATTGACCTTATCCCGATCCTGATCCTGTTCGCGCTCATCGTCGGGTCGATCTATCGCGGCTGGGCGACACCAACCGAGGCCGCTGCCGTTGGAGTGGCGGGCGCACTCCTGATCGCGCTCGCCTTTGGCGGGGTCAGCTGGACGATGATGCGCGAAAGCCTTTTGGGCACGATCAAGGTCACCTCAATGATCATGTTGATCATTATCGGCGCATCCTTTCTGAACTTTACCCTGTCCTCCGCAGGTCTGGGGCGCGAACTGACGGCCTTCCTCGAAGGTCTTGGCCTCTCGCCCATCGGCTTCATTATGGTGGTGGTGCTGATCTATATCGTTCTGGGTTTTTTCATTGAAACCCTGTCACTGATGGTGGTGACCATTCCGATTATCGTGCCAATGGTCCTGGCCCAGGGCTATGACGTGATCTGGTTTGGTATTCTGATGATCGTCCTCATCGAGATGGCGCTGATCACCCCACCAGTTGGCCTGAACCTCTATGTCGTGCAGGGCGCGCGAAAATCCGGCAATCTGAACGAGGTCATGCTCGGGGCCCTGCCCTATTGCTTGACCATGCTTGCCATGGCCTTTGCCCTGATCGCCTTCCCTGACATCGCACTTTGGCTGCCCTCCGCGCTTAATTGACGCCTAGGGTCAGGACCCAATCACACTTAACAAAATAATGCAGCCACCGGGCTGCAAACCAAGGAGACATGTCCCATGTGGCAATTTTGGGTAGACCGTGGTGGAACCTTCACCGACATCGTGGCAAAGACCCCCACAGGTTCGCTGAAAACGCACAAACTATTGTCGGAAAACCCCGAAGTCTACCAGGACGCCGCCGTGCATGGCATTCGGGAATTGCTTGACCTCGCACCTGACGCCCCTGTCCCAAGCGGCATGATCGACGCCGTAAAGATGGGCACAACCGTTGCCACAAACGCCCTGTTGGAACGCAAAGGCGAGCGGACGGTTTTGTTTATCACGAAAGGCATGAAAGACCTCTTGCGGATCGGGTATCAGAACCGGCCCAAACTCTTTGACCTCAATATCGAACTGCCCGAGTTGCTTTATGACGACGTGGTCGAAGTCGACGAACGTCTGGATGCAAAAGGCAATGTCATCACCCCCTTGAACATGGCAAAGGCGCGCGAAGCGTTAACGCAGGCTTACAACCAGGGCTATCGATCCATCGCCATCGCGCTCATGCACAGTTATCGGTTTTCCGAACATGAACAGCGCCTTGGCGAAATGGCGCAGCAATGCGGGTTCACTCAGATATCACTCAGCCATGAGGTCAGCCCGCTGATCAAGCTTGTCGGGCGCGGCGATACCGCCGTGGTCGATGCCTATCTCTCTCCGATTTTGCGCCGTTATGTCGATCAGGTTGCCAATGCTTTGGGCGCAGATTCCGGTGGCTGTGAGCGGCTCATGTTCATGCAATCAAACGGCGGTTTGACGGATGCACGGCTGTTCCACGGTCGCGATGCAATCCTCTCCGGCCCGGCTGGCGGCGTGGTTGGCATGGTGCGCTCGGCTGATGAACTGGGTTATGAGAAACTCATCGGGTTCGACATGGGCGGCACATCAACGGATGTTTGCCACTATGCCGGAGAATTCGAACGCTCCTTTGAAACCGAAGTGGCTGGCGTGCGGATGCGGGCACCGATGATGTCCATTCACACCGTTGCAGCCGGTGGCGGATCTATTCTGTCTTACCGCGATGGTCGCATGCAGGTCGGCCCCGAAAGCGCGGGTGCCAATCCAGGCCCAGCCGCCTATCGCAGGGGCGGCCCGCTGACAGTGACTGATTGCAACGTTCTGTTGGGCAAGCTGAACCCCGATCATTTCCCGCATGTCTTTGGCCCAAATGCGGATCAACCGCTTGACCGTGCTATCGTGCGCCAGAAATTCGAGGAACTGGCCAAACAGATCGGCGACGGAAAGTCCCCCGAGGACCTGGCCGAAGGTTTCCTGAGGATCGCTGTCGAAAACATGGCCAACGCGATCAAAAAGATCAGCGTGCAACGTGGTTACGACGTGACCACCTACACGATGAACTGCTTTGGCGGTGCGGGTGGCCAGCACGCCTGCCTTGTCGCTGATGCTCTGGGCATGGAACGCATCTTTATCCACCCGTTTGCCGGTGTTCTGTCAGCCTTTGGCATGGGTCTGGCCGACGTAACAGCCATGCGCGAACAGCAGTTTGAAAAGCCCCTCAGCGATAATGGTGCGCGCCAAACCCTCGACACGATGGCTCAAAACGCACGCAACGAAGTGATCGCTCAGGGGATTGATCCGGCTGAAATCGATCTGGCCGAAAGGGTGCAAATTCGCCCACGCGATGCCCAGCAAAGCTTGGAGGTCGCCTTTGGCACGCCCTCAGACATGGAAGCGGATTTTGTGCAGGCTCATCAGCAGCGGTTCGGGTTTGCACCCGACACCAGTGACCTCATCATTGATGTGCTGGTGGTCGAAGCCATTGGCCGCACAGGCGAACAAGTCAGCCTTCCAGACCCGCATGAGACAACACTTGATCAAACGTCCGTTTCTGTGTGCTTTGAGAAGGAATGGCAGAACGTGCCTTTGGTCAACCGCGCCAGTTTGGCGGTGGGTGACTCCGTCGATGGCCCCGCAATCCTGACGGAGCCCACCGGAACCAATGTCATTGAGCCTGGATGGCGCGCAACCTGCGCCAAGGGGGGAAACCTTGTGCTCGAACGCGTCATTCCCATCACACGGGCCGAAGCGATCGGCACCTCGGTGGATCCTGTGATGCTTGAGGTCTTCAACAACCTCTTCATGTCCATTGCCGAGCAGATGGGGGCCACTTTGGCCAACACGGCCTATTCGGTGAACATCAAAGAGCGGTTCGATTTCTCCTGTGCAATCTTTGACCAACATGGCGATCTGGTCGCCAATGCGCCGCATGTGCCGGTTCATCTGGGCTCAATGTCGGAAAGTGTCCGCACGATCCTGCGCGAGAATGCCGGCCGCATCCGCCCGGGCGATGTGTTCATGATGAACAACCCCTATAATGGCGGCACGCATTTGCCCGATGTTACGGTGATCACGCCGGTCTTTGATCCAGATGGGGACAGGATCATCTACACAGTGGCGTCGCGTGGGCACCATGCAGATATCGGCGGCAAGACACCGGGATCAGCCCCTCCGGACAGCCGCGTGATCGAGGAAGAAGGCGTTGTCATTGACAACTTCCTTCTCGTGGATCGCGGCACGTTGCGCGACACCGAAACGCGCGCCCTGCTTGCATCCGGAACCTATCCTTGCCGCAATGTCGATCAGAACATGGCTGATCTGGCCGCCCAAATCGCGGCCAATGCAACCGGCGTTTCTGAGCTTCAGAAAATCACCAAACAGTTCGGGATCAACGCCGTTCACGCCTATATGGGCCATGTTCAAGACAATGCCGAAGAAAGTGTCCGACGCGTGCTGGACGTGCTGAAGGATGGCCGTTTCAGCTATCCAATGGATGACGGTTCCAAGATCGAAGTGGACATCCGTGTCGACCGGGAAAACCGCTCGGCCACGATTGATTTCACCGGCACATCCCCGCAAAGCGCCTTGAACTACAATGCGCCAATGGCGATCTGCCGGGCCGTGGTGCTCTATGTCTTCAGAACGCTTGTCGGGCGTGACATTCCGATGAACGAAGGCTGCCTCAAACCTCTGGAATTGATCGTCCCCGAAGGCTCGATGATCAATCCCAAATCCCCTGCGGCTGTGATTTCAGGCAATACCGAGGTCAGCCAGTCAATTGCAGACGCGCTTTATGGCGCTCTTGGTGTCATCGCAGGTAGCCAAGGCACGATGAACAATTTTGTCTATGGCAATAACGTTTACCAAAACTACGAAACCATTTGCGGCGGTACAGGTGCGGGCGATGGGTTCCATGGAACCAGCGCGGTGCACAGTCACATGACCAATACGCGCATGACGGATCCAGAAGTTCTTGAAACCCGGTTCCCCGTCCGGGTTGATGAATTCTCAATCCGGCAAGGCTCCGGCGGGGACGGAGAGTTTCGCGGAGGCAACGGCATCATCCGCCGATTGACCTTTAACGAGGCCATGACGGTCACGACCTTGACCTCGCACCGGGTCGTTCCGCCACAGGGGGCGCAGGGGGGTGTTCCGGGCGCAACCGGGGAAAACTCGGTTCATCGAGCATGTGGCGCAATCGAAATCCTGGACGGCAACGACCAAACCGAATTGGCACCGGGGGACAGCTTTGTCATGAAAACACCCGGCGGCGGTGGTTACGGTTGCCCGTAGCCATGAGGGCATGACGGCTGAATCCCGAACAGGTATGGATGCCATGTTTGACCACATGGCATCTCATCAGACCATGTCCTTTGAGGAAAGTGGGCTTAAATCTTTGCTTGCTTCAAAGCACTCAGGGTCAGCCGGTATCTTCTCTACTTCTGTGTAAGCCTTGACCATACAGTCAATCTCGAAGCTTTAGCCCGACACGACGAATGAGCGCTGATGAGCCTCCAAGGGCATGAGGTCTAGGATCGGGGTTCGACCGTTTGTCACTTTGCCGCCTGCCGCCTCAAGGATCATGGCCATAGGATAGGCTTCAAAAAATAGGCGGAGACTTCCCTTGTGCGACGGGTTTTCATCATCGACAGGACAGGGAAAGATCGCCCCGCATAACAGGATACTGTGAACCTCAGCCACTATTGACGCTGTCCAGCGCATAACAAGGCTCTGGATGGGTGCCCGCCGGGGCGTCATGGTGATCACAAATTCTGCTGCGTTCTGCGGAACCGTCACATCGGGATGGGTCAAAATGAACGTGTCCGTTTCGGGATCAAGGCTGAACCCATGGACGCGGTTTTCAATTGTCAGCACCAACATGGTCGACGGGCCATAAATCGCGTACCCGGCGCAAACCAGCTGCCGCCCTGAGGGCAGAGCGGTCTTTCCGCAATCCCTTGACACTTTGTACACTGCGAAGATGGAGCCAACCGGCAGACCAACATCAAGATTGTAAGCGCCATTCAAAGGATCATAAGCCACAACAAAATCGCCGGGTTGGGGGTCTTTCAACGTTATGACCTCGTCGACTTCCTCGGAGATCAGCATTGCGACATCAGCATGAGCCGCACAGCCTCGCGCAAACACATCGTCTGCCAACAACTCGTGCGGTTTTTGCACGTCACCTTGTCGATTGGCTGAACCCACCTCATCCGGATTGCCGTGTAACGCAGAGCGACGAACCAGTGACGAAATGGACCAGCAGGCGCTGGCAATCCGGTCGAGTAGGTCACGCAGACTTGCGTCGCCTACCTCGCGGTCGAGATAGGCGTGAAGTGTTTCCTGTACCATCGGATCAGCTTGCGAGATGTTCGAACAGGCGGGCCACCGCCTCGGCGCCGGGATCAATATGACCATCCAATTGCTCGGCATTGATATAGCTTGCGCGCCCCGCCTTTGCTGATGTCAGGCTCGCCGTGTAATCCGCCCCTTTGCGGGCTGCTGCTGCCGCCGCCGCAACGCTTGTCCCCAACTCCTCAAGAGCAGGCAACAAAGCGTCGACCATTGTGCGATCACCGGGATTGGCCCCGCCGATCTGCCGCATTCGCTCCAGCCCCATTTTCAAGGCATCTTTCATCGGCAAACCAGACGACGAAGCATCACCTGCCGCTGCGAAAAAGATGGCCAATAGAACCCCAGAGGATCCGCCCATGGTTTGGCTCAACTCCAGCCCGATTGCGCGATAAAGCTGTGTGTGATCCGCCAGCGGCAGCGTGTCCATCGCTTCGATCAAGGCGCGCGCAGCAGTGGCCAAAGTCGAACCCGTGTCGCCATCCCCTGACTTCGCATCAAGCAAATTGAGATCCGCTTCGGAGGCGATCAGCACATTGCAGCAGGCGGTCAGAAAGGCCTTGGTCGGTTCATGTTGGGATGCAGGCGCGCGAATGGGGGATAGCCCATCCGGCAATGGCAGAACCTCGGGCACATGAACCTTGTTGCAACCGGGCCAGGCCGGGGCTCCAACAGCCTGGGCTAACAACTCTTCATCTCCGTTGGACAATTCCAATAGAGAAACCGAAAAGCCGTGCATATCCAGCGCTGTCATCATCGCATCGGGGCCGATCACATGCCTAATATTCTGCCCGATGTCAGAGGCCAGCAGAGTTTCCGTCAGGATCAGCATTTCAAGAAACGAGGCCCCGCCCAGATTGTTGATCAGCGCAACATGGGGCGTTCGCGGCATCCCCGCCGCCAGTTTCTCGGATATCAGCCCAATCGCATCCCGCGCCCCGCGCGAGGCGACCTGTTCCACACCGGCCTCGCCGTGGATTCCCAGCCCCAGTTCCGCCATGCCTTGGGGAATACGCTGTTCTTTGAGCGAGCCGGGAACGGTGCAGGTGTCCAGCGACATGCCGATGCTGCGGGTCGCTTTGATCACACGTTCGGCGGCAAGGGTGCAGGCCTCGAGGTTAGATCCGTTTTCCGCCATGGCACCTGCGATCTTGTGGACAAAAAGGGTGCCCGCAACCCCGCGCGCCTGTGGCAGGTCGGGCAAGGCAACATCATCGTCGACAATCACCATGGATACCTTGTGACCAAAGGCCCGCGCACGTTCGGCCGCAAGGCCAAAGTTCAGGCGGTCGCCGGTGTAATTCTTGACAATCAGCAGACAGCCCGCCGGGCCGGTCACCGCCAGAATACCCGCCAAAACGGCGTCAACGGAAGGTGAGGCAAAGACATCGCCGCAGACCGCCGCGGTCAACATGCCTTCGCCCACAAAACCCGCATGGGCAGGTTCGTGCCCCGAGCCACCGCCAGAGACCAGCGCGACCTTGGATTTGTCCCAATCAGAGCGCACGACAACGCGAATATGCGGATAACCGTCAAGCCGCGTCAGCTTGCCCCCCGCTGCGGCAATCGTTCCGTCGATGGCCTGTGTGACCATATCTTCCTTGGCGTTGATAAAATGTTCCATGCTGCCCTCCCTCAGGCCACGCGCGCGCCAGAGGCGTCAAAGTAATAAGGTTTCTCGGGGCGGATTTTTACAATATCGCCCTCGCTAAGCTCCGTATGTGCATCCGTGACCGTGATCAGATCGTGGTTTTTGAAGGCCAGATGCAATCGCGTCTGATCACCCAGATGTTCCACGCGTTTGACCATGCTGTCCTCTCCCTCGCCCTGCACGATATGTTCCGGACGCAGGCCGATGGTTTCCGCCGCTTGCGGCGCACCGCCGAACAAATCAGCGGGCACCACGTTGATGCGCGGTTGCCCCAGACGGCTGGCGGCATAAACGCTGACCGGGTTTTCATAAATCTCGCGCGGGGTTCCAAATTGCACAAGCCTGCCATTGTCCAGCACACCCACATGGGTGGCCATGGTCATGGCTTCGATCTGGTCATGGGTCACATAAAGCAGCGTCGCGCCGGAATTTGCCTGGATGTTCTTCAACTCGATCCGAAGATCTGATCGCAACTTGGCATCCAGAGAGCTGAGCGGTTCATCCATCAGGTAGACCGACGGGTTGCGAACCAAGGCCCGTCCAATCGACACCCGCTGCATTTCACCACCTGACAAGGCCGTGGCCTTGTTGCCCAGTTTATGGCTGATCTGAAGAATCTCGGCCACCTCGCCTACCTTCTGGTCAATCACCGATTGCGGGGTGCGCAGGATCGGGGATTTCAGCGGAAACTCAAAGTTTTGCCGGACCGTCAAATGCGGGTAGAGCGAATATTGCTGAAACACCATGGCGACATCACGCTGCGCAGGTGTGAGCCCCGCCATATCGCGCCCGCCAATGCTCACATGCCCGGCATCGGGCTTGTCCAGCCCGGACACCATGCGCAAGGTCGTGGTCTTGCCCGCACCGGTCGGCCCAAGCAAGACGACAAAGGACCCGTCCGGCACCGTCATCGTCACATTGTCCAAGGCGGTTTCATCACCAAACGCTTTGGACACGCCGTTTAGAACCACCTCAGCCATGCGACAACACCTCCATATTCGCAGCGCTTTTCAGCGCTTTCCCATTTTCTGCATCAAAAAGGGTGATCGTGCGCGGATCAAAGCGCAAACCAGTTTGGTCGCCAACTTGCACAGCATCAGCTGACGAAAGCCTTGCCTTCACCGATCCATTTGCGGTGTCCAAGGTCACAATCTGTGTCGTGCCCAAATATTCGGTGGCAATCACACGGCCACGATAAGGGGCCGTATCGTCCAGGCGCACATGTTCAGGACGAATGCCGAAGGTCAGCGCACCGTCGCGGCCTTCCCGCATCTCGGGCATTTCGATGGCCACATCGTTCATCCGCAGCTCACTCTGGCCGGTGCCAACCATCCCGTGGAAATCGAGGAAATTCATCGGCGGAGAGCCAATAAACTGTGCAACGAACTTGGTGGCAGGCCAGTCATAGATGTCCTGTGGAACGCCGAATTGCTCGACGACGCCGTGGTTCATCACCACAATCTTGTCACCCATTTGCATGGCCTCAAGCTGATCATGGGTGACATAAACCGTGGTGGCGTTCATCCGGTCATGCAGCGCCCGCAATTCTTCGGACATATGTTCGCGGAATTCAGCGTCGAGCGCGCCAAGCGGCTCGTCCATGAAAAACGCTTTGGGATCGCGAACAATGGCGCGGCCCAAAGCGACGCGCTGCCGATCACCGCCAGACAGACCACCAACCGGTTTGTTCAGAATGTCGGTGATGCCAAGGATCTCAGCGATCTCACCGACCTTCTTTTTGACCTCTGTTTTGGGCATCCCCTGACTTAGCAGCGGATAGCTGATATTCTTGCCCACATTCATATGCGGGTAGAGGGCGAACATCTGAAAAACAAAGGCGATATCGCGCTGGCTGGCCGGTTTTTGCCCCACCTCTTCGCCGTCGATATAGATTTCGCCCGATGTTGGCAGTTCAAGCCCCGCCATCATCCGCAGCGTTGTCGTCTTGCCGCAGCCAGATGGCCCCAGCAGCATGAAGAATTCGCCGTCCTCAATCGTGAAGGTTGAGGATTGCACAGCCGTAAAGGCCCCGAATTCCTTGCGCACGTTTTCAATGCGAATCTGTGCCATTGTGCGCCTCCTATTCTGGAAAGTGACTGACGATGATGAACATCACCGTGCCGATGAGGGTGATAATGAACGAGTAGGTGTAGAGCCCGATAGCGATGGGCTGCATCAACATGATCACACCCAAAGCGATAAGGATCGAAGCCACCATTTCCCACGGACCACGGCGAAGCCGTAGCAGGCCATTGATAAAGTTTGTCATTTGCGAACCGCTCCGAAGGTAATGCCGCGCAACAGGTGCTTGCGCAAAAGCACAGTGAACACCATCACGGGGACAAGGAAGATCGTGGCACCCGCGGCCACAGCCGGCCAATCCTTACCGTTCACGCCGATGATATTCGGGATGAAGGGCGGTGCGGTCTGTGCCTCACCCGAGGTCAGCAAGACCGCAAAGGCATATTCATTCCAGGCAAAGATCAGACAGAATATTGCAGTAGACGCGATGCCTGTTGCGGCCTGAGGCAACACGACTTTGTAGAAAGCCTGAAACCGGGTGTAACCGTCGATCAGGGCGGCTTCTTCGTATTCCATCGGGATCTCGTCAATGAACCCTTTGAGCAACCAGACCGACAGGGACAGGTTCACCGCCGTATAAAGCAGGATCATGCCAAGATGGGTGTCGTTCAGGCCCAAGTTGCGGAACATCAGAAAGATCGGGATCGCGACCGCAATAGGCGGCATCATCCGGGTGGAGAGAATGAAAAAGAGCAGATCGTCTTTCAGCGGTACCCGAAACCGGCTGAACGCATAGGCGGCAGCGGTCCCAAGGATCATGCACAGCGCCGTAGACCCAAAGCCGATGATTACCGAATTGAGAAAACGTTCGCCATAACGGGACGGACCAGAGATGACAGTGCCCCGCTCCCGCGCGATTTCTTCGTACCAGGTTTGCGGCGGGCCCGCAGCCTCCAGCATATCCTCGGTTGCACGTGTGCGGTCGGTAAAGAGGTTCACATACCCTTCGAGCGTTGGCTCAAACACCACCACGGGTGGATAAGCGATGGAATCGGCGGGTGACTTGAACCCTGTGGCGATGATCCACAGCAGCGGGATAAGTGTGATGACCGCATAGGCAACGACCAGAACTCCAGCAAACCACTTGGTGCCCTTGGTCGGTTCGGTGACGGAAAAGCTCATCTTTCTTTTACCTTGTTCAGCGCTTTGACGTAGATCGACGCAAGGCCGAAGACGGTGACAAAGAGGATGACGGCGTAGGCGGAGGAGTATCCGGTGCGCCATTTCTCAAACGCCTCACGCTTGAGGTCGATCGAGGTCAGCGTCGTGGTGTTGCCAGGGCCGCCCCCGGTGAGCTGCACGACAAGATCGAACATCTTGAAATTCTCGATCCCACGGAACAACACGGCCAACATCAGAAAGGGCAATGCCATGGGGATCGTGATGGTCCAGAACTGCCGCCACTTGCTGGCCCGGTCACATTCTGCGGCCTCATAGATACTGTCGGGAATGGATCGTAAACCAGCGAGACAGATCAGCATCACGAAAGGCGTCCACATCCAGGTATCCGCGATGATGATCGCCCAGGGGGCCAGATGCACATCGCCGATCATCGAGAAACTGGCCGGATCTGCGCCGGTGAAAAACGCGATGACGTAGTTAAACAGGCCAATCTGCGGCTGATAGAGAAAGGTCCAGAAATTGCCGACAACAGCCGGGGACAGCATCATCGGAAAGACGATGATCGTCGTCCAAAGATCGTTGCCCTTGAATTTCTTGTTGATCAGGTAAGCCAGCGCAAATCCGATCAGCACCTGCAGCGCAATGGTCCAAAGAAGGAAATGCGCCGTTGCTTGCATCGTGTTCCAGATGTCTGGATCATTCAGGATGCGCTCGTAATTTCGCAGCCCGACCCAATCAACATCTTTGTTGGGGCGGTTCACCCGATAGTTCGTGAAACTCAGGCGGATCGTCCAAATCAACGGAAAGATATTGACGGCCAAGAGCAGGAAAATTGTCGGGGCCACGAAAATCCAGGCAATCGTTCGGTCCGAAAGCCCCTTGATATTACGTGCCATCCCCGGTGGCGTTTTTTCAGCCATCTTTTGTATGGGTGATGCGGTCATCGCTGTTCCTTTTGTGCAGGTGCCCAAAGACGACAACCCGCAACTAGTGCCCAATTTAGATATGGCCCCAGCCGACCGTTTGATCGGCTGGGACGTCCGGCGCATGGGGCATCCTCATGCGTCCGACAGGGAGGATTTTGTTAGAGCTTGCCTTCGTCCTCAAAGACTTCGGTCCAATCCCGAACCAGGCCATCCAGCGCCTCTTGCGCCGTGCCCTCGCCGGCAATGACGTAGTTGTGGATACGCTCTTGCATCGGGATCAGAAGGTCGGCATAGGCCGGTTCCGCCCAGAAATCCTTGACGATTGCCATGCTGTCGAGAAAGGTCTGCGCATAGGGCTGACTCTCGACAAAGCTGGGGTCTTCGACAACCGCGCTCAGGGCAGAATACCCGCCGAGTTCCCACCAACGGGACTGAATTTCAGGCTGTGCAAACCACTGAATATATTCCAGGGCAGCGTCCTGCTTTTCAGAATAGGCCACAACCGAAATGCCCTGCCCACCGAGTTGCGCGAATTGACCAGACGGGCCAGCCGGGTTCGGGAAGTATCCGGACTTGCCGCCACCAACCTTTTCATCCGCTTCGACACCCGGCCAGATGAAGGCAAAATTCATCTGCATGGCGACCTGACCAGAGCGATAGGCATCAATGTTTTCGCCCATATACCAGTTCGAGGACCCCGGAGGCGTCGCCGTATCATAAAGCGCCTTGTAGGCTTCCAGCCCCGCAGCGGCTTCTGCCGAGTTTACGAACCCGTCAAGATCATAAGGTTTGTCCGGGTTTTCGTAGAGGAACCCATGGTTATAAAGCCAATTGGTCACCCCCATGGTGATCCCTTCAGAACCCCGCTCGGTGTAGATTGCGGCCCCGTAAACCGTGGTGCCGTCAATATCACGCCCCTGAAAGAACTGCGCAATATCTGTCAGCTGCTGCAGCGATTCCGGCACGCCTAGGTCGTAACCATAGGTGGATTTGAACTCCTCCTGAAGCTCGGGGCGCTCAAACCAATCTTTGCGGTACGTCCAGCCAACCACGTCGCCAAAGGCAGGAAGCGCATAATAGTTCGGCGTGTTCTTTGGCCATTCGGCATAGCCCGTCACGGTAGCCGGGATGAAATCCCCCATATCGATGCCATTGGCGTCAAAGAAATCGTTCAGCTTGACATAGTGACCATTCTCGGCCCCGCCACCAATCCACTGGCTGTCGCCAATCATGAGATCACATAGCTGACCGCCAGAGTTCAACTCGTTCAGCATACGATCCGCAAAGCTGGTCCAGGGCACGAATTCAAAATTCATCTTGTGACCGGACATGGCCTCAAAATCTTTTGACAGCTCAACCAAGGCATTTGCCGGATCCCATGCGGCCCAACAAAGCGTGAGTTCGGTCGCATGCCCATCCGCCAGAGCCGTGCTGGCAACACCAGACGCCATAATCGCACCCACTGCGACTGAAGTGAGATGTGTATTTTTCATTCGGAAATCTCCTCCCTGAAGTTTCGAGCCAAGCCTCCTCGCTCCGACTCGATGCCCCATATCCCTATTTGAGGCACGTGCATCAAATCAAGATATTTTTGATGCACGTGCCTCATTTTGTGCTAAAAGACCGTAACCCCTCCGGGAAAGTCATTGGTTTTCGTCTTCGCAAAGGTCTGATATTAAATTGAAATCAACGCAGCTCTCTGGTGATCGTTTTATGATGCGTCCAACGACAAAAGATCTGGCCAAAGCAGCCGGCGTCAGCCGCGCCACTGTTGATCGCGTCCTAAATGGTCGCGAGGGCGTAAAGCAAAAGACGGTCGACAAGGTGAACGCCGCCATCAAAGAGCTGGGTTTTGTTCGCAACATTCAGGCGGCAAACCTCGCCAAATCGAAACGCTACCGGTTCGTCTTTGCCCTGCCCCGCTCCGGCGAAGAGTTTCTCGAAGAGATCGTTCGCCATATTCGGGACGCAGAAGAGGCATTCGCGCTTGATCAGGTCCGGTGTGACGTTGAACATATTGACGAAAATGACCCTCACAGCATCGCCGCCTTTCTGGCCTCGCTTTCCCCGGACGTGACAAGCGGCGTTGCGATCATGGCCCCGGAATCTCCGCAAGTACGAGACGCCATCTTTCGCCTTCAGGAACGCGGTGTGGCCGCAATCCCTTTCATTTCCGATCAGACCACGATGGGTACCGACTGGGTTGGCATCGACAACCGCGCAGCCGGGGCGACGGCGGCTGCTTTGCTGGGCCGGTTCAGCAAATCCGACAGCGGGTCGGTCATGGTCATCGCGGAAAGCATGCAGTCGCGCGACAGCCAGGAACGCCGCCTTGGATTTGACGCGGAACTGGGCAAGAGCTTCCCGCAGCTGACCGCCCTGCCCTCGCTCGAAACCTATGGCGACGAAGAGCGCGCCGAGGAAATTATAACGAATGTGGTCAACAACGATCCGGACCTCGTGGGCATCTACATTATGTCCTCAGAGGCCAAGATCCCGGTGACCGTGCTTTCGAAACTGCCCAAGATCAAAGACGTGGTGACCGTCGGTCATGAACGAACCCCCTTTACCGAGGCAGCTTTGCATGACGGGCGGCTCGACTGTGTTATCGCGCAAAACGCCGGACACTTGGTTCGCAGTGCCGTTCGCAAACTGAAAGCAATTTCGGACAAAAGCACCACCCACAGCCAGCAAGAACATATTCGCATCGAGATTCTGCTGAACACCAATCTCTAGCAACTGTATTTTTCAGTCGAGCTGAGGGTGCCAGTTTTGCCCTGATGTGACGAGGGCGTTGACGATTGTAACGAGTTTTCTTGCGACGGCAGTGATGACGACCTTATGTGGTTTTCCGGCGGCGCGCAGGCGGTCTGCGAAGACTTTCAGGACTGGATTATGGTGGCTGGCGACGAGAGCCGCTTGGAACATTACATGCCTGAGCAATCGCCGACCACCGCCAATGGCGCGCTTGCCACGCATCGCGCCGCTGTCGTGGGCAATGGGAGCAAGACCTGTGAGCGCGGCGGCCTGTTCGCCGTTGATTAGCCCGAGTTCAGGCATTTCCGCGATCAGCATTGTGCTCGCAACCGGACCGATCCCAGGCACGGAGCGCAAGATATCAGCAGCAGCGTTAAGGTTTTCATCCGCTGCGATGACCTGTTCGATCTGCATTTCAAGCTCTGCGACTTGTTGATCCAGGAGGCCTTTGAGTTCACCATCCATGGCCTTGAACAGATCGGCTGACCCCAGTTTCCCACGCGCCTTGATCTGTGCCAGAAGTCGCTTGCGGGTTTCGACGAGTTGACCGCGCTTGGATGTCAACGCTCTGAGAAGACGTATCTTTTCATGTGGGAGATCACGCCCGGCATCTGGTCGAAATACCATGAACCGTGCGATGAGTTCTGCGTCAATCCGGTCTGTTTTGGCCCGCGTGCCACGGCTGACCGCGAAGGCTTTGATCTGGGCTGGTGGCAATTGCCGGGTCGCAATCCCGGCGGAATCCAACGCAGCCCATAGCCTCCATTCCTGACCGCCCGTCGCCTCAAAACAAACCAAAGCACGTTCGAAGAGCGCCATCTCGGTCAACTGTTCATGCCCTTTGTCCGTATTCGGCAATCGTCGTCTTTGATTGCTGGGCAAGCAGTGAACGTCCAACCAATCGCGGCTGACATCTATGCCAATGATTGTCGCCTGTGTTACCTTGTCCATATGCTCTTCCTTCTGATCCGTGGTCCTGAGCGGCCACATGCAACTGTTCGAGATGATGAAGAGAGACGGTGCTGGCTCGCTAGCAAACGTGCTCAAGCCACAAGGCTCAGACGCCATACACCGCCCCGTCAGCAACCTCGGCCAAGGTCGCTGACGGAGGCAATATAGCAAAACGGAGATACAGAAGGGTCAGGATGCAGTGCCGACCCGGTTTGTTTCCACGCTGTAACACTATCCTTCAGCACGTGGATCAATATGAGAATTTTTGATGCCGAGGCCTCTCAAGACAGACTGGGCACAGCTGCACCAATCTCACCCGCCTGCGCGATCGACCCTGAGTACATGTGCGTGTTGCGAATGCTTTCTTTTGCCGTCGATTTATCTACAGACCCTTATCTGCGTATTGCAGCGACATTCTTGTGATCTTGTCCTCTATATCCCACCAATAGGAATAATGAACGATCCAACTCAGCCAGGTAACTTCGGTTTTGGCATAGCCCTCGGATAGCTCCAAGATTTCCCGGTGCTGAAACGTTTCCCCATACGGAATCACCTCCCGCTCTGCCCAAGCAGAAATCGCCTTTTGTTCGCTGAAGCTGCGTGAGACATCTGTCATCTCGGCCTTTTCAATGAAGCACACCATATACACGAATTCGTGGCGTCGTCGGACCCAAAGGGCATTCGGCTGAAAAAACCAGTAACGGAGAACCCCAGCTAAAAATTGATCTGTGGTAATGGAGAAAGCCCAAGAACATCTGAACTTACACCTGGTTGGGACTGCTCGCAGATGACCATGCCGCCTCTAATGTACAAACTTGGTCGCGACCAAAAGCTTGGGAACCTTCGGCAACTTCAAAGGCGCAGCAAGCGTTCCTGAAATGCCGACAGCTCTTCTATCTCCCGCCAGCCCCTGCTCGGCGAAAGCAAAGAAACATCGACCAATGATGTAAGGGGGGATGGTACCACCTCCCCGGCTCGAACGGGGGACCTCCTGATCCACAATCAGGCGCTCTAACCAACTGAGCTAAGGCGGCACTGGCGCGTGATTTACCCCCCGCCTCCGATGAATGCAAGAGAGAATCTGCGAGAAAATTCATATCATATTTTTGCGGTCAAATCGACCTGCCAGGCTTGCTCGACCAGATCGACGCCAAAACTGTGAACCGGTTTGGAACTCAGCAACTCCCAACCATTCCGGGCATATAGGGCGCAGGCGGCCCTGTGGCTTTCATGGGTCCAAAGCTGCATGCGCTCATACCCGGCCTCACGGGCAAACTCCATACAGGCGTCAAGCAAACGCTGCCCCAAACCCAGCCCGCGCGCCGCAGGCACAAGATAAAACAGGCGCAGCTTGGCGCAAGTCTCGTCCAGTTTCACGCAGAACACCGAGCCCAGCCGCTCCGCCCCCCGCCAGGCGATAAAGGCGCGCTCACGCTTGGGGTCATGCCCGGCCTCAAAATCCGCCAGGATTTGCGCCACCAGCGGACCGAACGTGTCGTCAAACCCCTCTGCCTCGGCATAGGCGCGACCATGTTGGTCCACCAACCATGCGGCATCCCCAGGACCAAGATGTTTCAGGGCAATCTCCATAGGGGCATGGTGAAACAGGTTCGACAACAACTCAACCCCTTGGCAAAGGCCGCCTTTCGATTTAATCCAGTGGCTTCGCTGGTTGTGACAAACAAAGGACAGCTCAATGGGTATCAATACCGAACGCGAGATCGAGGCCAACCTTCAGATCGGCCCCACCGATCAGGGCATGGTGCGCCTGTTCATCTTTGCCGGCGACCTTGAGATCCCGATGGATTTCGAACCTGACGAGGCCGAGGAAATCATCGAAGAGCTGCGCTCGGCCCTGGCCACCGCCCGCAAGGTGAAATCCTAAGGCTTGTCATCAGTTGCGCGGGCAGCCCCTAACCTCTCGCGGCGAGCAACCAAAATTTTTATCTAAAAATTTTGCAAATTCCGTCGACGGAATTTGACAAGACCGCCCCGGTCACTCCACCGTTAACAAGCCCGAAAGACGCGGATCGCGCAGGGCGTGCAGACGGCGCGCGGCGTGAAAGGCAAATTTGCGCACCAGCTTGTTGCGCCGTGCCGCTGCCAGCTTGTCCTCGGGCCCCATGCGCAGGATCTCAGCGTCATAGCCATCGGCGATGATCAACCCCGTGCCCTCTGGCAACAGATCAACGTCAAACTCCTGGTCCACCGCCCAGAAATAGCGATCACACCAGGGCAGATACCCCTGCCATTTCTGATCGCTCATGAAATCGGCACGGCTGGATTTGCACTCCACCACCCAAAGCTCGCCCTTGGCCCCCAGCGCCATCACATCCACGCGCAGCCCGCGATCCGGGACAAATTCCTCAATCGTTGCAAAGCCATGGCTGGCCAGATGCCGCGCCACCCCACGGGCCAAAACCTGCCCCGGTTGCAACCCTTCGGTGCCCAATCCTTCTGATCCGCGCGAATTCATGCCCAAAACATCGAACATTTCGTGAACAAATGCAAGCCACCTTTCCCAGCCCCAAATCTGGGCTACAGTCCTCGCAACGAACAGGAGAGGACAAGATGAGCGATCCCCATCTCACCCGGGCCGAGGCCCGTGGCGTGCGTTATTCGCGTGAGCTGGAAACCCATTTGACCTGGCTCGACACGTTTTCCGGCACAGCGCTTGGCGTGCTCGCCACAGCCTCGGGCATCTATACCTATCTCGGCGTCTCGTCTCTGTTGGATGAAAACGGAGCCATGTCGGTCTTTGCCGCCATCGCCTATTCAGTCGCCGTTTCGGTGGGGATTTTTGTCTTTTGGTCTTATCTCTTGCGGCTGTTTCCTGCGGTGCGCACCGCCCGTGCCCGCGCCGGATTGTTGGCGGCGATGGGGCTCGGCAGCCTTGCCATTGTCGCCATGTCCTCGTGGTTGAACGCCGCCGCGCTGGCCGGCTCTGCCGCCGTTGAACAGCACCTGGCCGAAACCGTGCAAGATTACCAAACCGCATTGGAGCGCGCCCATGAAATCGCGCTGTCGGGTCAGGCGCTGCAACGCGATGTCGCCCGCACCCGGCAAGGGTTCGAGGATCTCTCTGAACAAGAGGCCGAGGGCACCCTGTCCGGTCTCGCTGGACGCGGGGCGGTGTTCCGCGTCTTACGCCAGAAATCCGCCGAGCTTTCAGCTCTCGAGCAACAGATCGCCGCGCAAACCCCTCTGGTCGAGGCCACCTTTACCGAAGGCAACACCATCCTGTCGCGGATGCGCGCCCTCACCGTTGAGCCCGGCAATGTCGAGGCGCGCTCGGTCGAGTTTTCCGAGGCCGCCGTGCGCCTGCAAGGGTTGATCACCCGGTTGCGCCAGCTGTCGGTTGCCACACTCGTGGAACGTGCGGCCCAGGACCTCGCCGCCTCGGTTGTGCTGCCCGAACTTGACGGGCGCACAGCGGCGGATCGCAATGATCAGGCCTCGACCATCACCTCGGTGCTGGATGTTCTGGCTGCCCGTGCCAATACGCTGGAAAAGGCGGCGCAATCGGTCTCATCCCAAACCGCGCCGGTCGATGTCACTTATACCCCGCTTTCGGCGGCGGATGCGGTCATTTTATATGCGCGCAATTTCGTGCCCTCTTGGGCCGGGGCCATCGCCATTGACCTGCTGCCCGCCGTGCTGGTTTTTATCCTCGCCGTGACCCAAAGCGCCATTCGCGCGGGCCGCGAGGGGGCCGGGGTCGAAGACACGCTGACCCTGGCCGAGTTGCGCGCCGCCGTCACCGCTTTGCGCGATGTCGAGGGCGTGCTGGACGCCCCTGCCCAGCCGCCAACCGCCGCCCCGCAGCCCGCCCCCGAACCACCCACGCCCCTGCATGACAGCGACAAATCCGACCACCTTCAGCCGGTCGAGAGCACGGACAGCAAGGCCGGGGGCAGTTCATGACCCCCCGCGCCGTGGCCCGAACCATGATGGCCGTGCTGATCTTTCAACTGGGGATCGGCGCGCTTTTGGTGCTGGGGGATATTCAGGGCAACGGGTTGCCTCTGCCCAGCTTTGCCCCGGACGCGCCGCGTCTCAGCCAACCAGTGCGCCCCGGCGATCAACGCCGCCAATTCCGCCCGCAAGAGGACAATCCGCAGGTCCAGCCGGTGCGCGACCCCGGCCAATTGCCCGACCGCCTGACCTTGACCTTCGAAGACGGCACCTACCGCCTCGAAGGCATGATCGCCCCCGGCGATGCCCCGCGCCTGATTGCCCAGATCGACCGCTCAGACCCGCCGGTCAACGAGTTGATCCTGCAAAGCCCCGGCGGCTCGGTCCGCGATGCGCTGGATCTTGGCCGCCACCTGCGTGCGGCCTCAATCGCGACCCGCATCCTGTCTGGCGAATATTGCTATTCCGCCTGCCCTTACCTGTTCTCTGGCGGTGCAAAACGCTTTGCCTCCCCATCCGCGTCGATCGGGGTGCATCAGCATGATTTTGACAAGAACACCTACCTGCCCGCCTTTATCGCCATCGAAGATATCCAGCGCGGTCAGGGCGATGTCATGGCTTATCTGCATGATATGGGCATCAACCCCCTGATCATGCGCCACGCCCTGGCCACGCCAGCGGATGAAATCTATATCCTGCTGCCCGAACAGGTCGAAGAATACGGTCTCACCACCGAAACGCCGTCCTGACCAAAAGGCCAGGACGGCCATGTATCGCTTATTCGCGCGCCTTGCTCCCCAAAGCCTCTTTCAATTCTTCGGGATCCATTTCGAGATATTTGGCCGAGAGCTCAAGTGAATCCCCACCCCCTTCCATTGCGGCCCCTTTAGGTTTGTTCTGAACGCAATCAGGCGGGTTCCGCCCGGGTGTCCGGCAAAACAGCTTGGGTTTGAACTGCGAAAAATGCTTGTTGGCCCGACAAATCGGCCCCGTCGCCCGGACACAAAACTCGGTGCCCTTTTGTGGTGATTTCAGGATGCAACAATCCCCGGCAAGCGCCGTTTGGGGGGCAGTGACAAACCCCGTGACTGATAAAACAAAAGCGGCAGTCATCGTCCGAATGGTCATATTTCATCTCCCATAAACATGCGGCGCTGAAAATTAGATGCGCCACGGACAGGCTGCGAAATTCCGGGCATCCGATCAAGAATTGCAGGGCCAATACAGGACTGACCTGACAAAATTGCCATGGGCCAGGAGCGCTCGGCGCGACACATTCCGACACGCCCACTTGACGAGATACCAAAAGGTATCCATAAATAGGATACCAAATGGAATCATTTTAGCCGAGGTCCCCATGCTCCGCCCCCTGTTAACCTGTCTCACACTCCTGCCAACCTTTGCGCAGGCCGAGATCACCCTTGTCCCGCCCGCCGCACTCGACTGGGAAAAAACACCCGAAGGCGTCGCCTTTGCCCCGCTGCGCGGCGACCGGATGCGCGATCCCTATTTTGCCATGGTGCACCTGCCCGCCGGATTGCAAAGCCCGCCGCACACCAAATCCGCCACCATGATCGGGCTGATGGTCTCGGGCGAAATGACCCATGTTCTCGCCGGGCAAGACCCGCAATCCGCCGCCCCAATCGGCCCCGGCGGATATTACGAGATCCCGGCCAATCTGGCGCATGTCTCCTCTTGCGTCTCTGACACGCCTTGCGTGACCCTGCTCTATCAGGACGGCGCTTTTGATTTTCTGCCGGTGACACCATGAGCGCCTCGCCCGATCTGCAACCCGCCTTTCGCGCCTTGGCCGACCCAACCCGCCGCGACATTCTCAAACGTCTCAGCGCGCGGGAGATGACCCTGGCCGAAATCACCGCCCATTGCGACATGACCCGCGCCGCCGTCAAAAAGCACCTTGTCGTGCTGCAAGACGGCAACCTGATCCAGATGCGGCGCTCGGGGCGCGAAACGCTCTCATCGCTGAATGCTGACGCGCTGAAACCCGTCGTCAACTGGCTCACCTATTTCGAAAGCTTCTGGGACACCCATCTGGGCGCTTTGCACGACACGTTATCAGATTTGAAAGACACCGAATTGGAGGACAAAGAATGACCCTGACCATCCGCAAAACCGTATTCCTGCCCGCCGCCCCGGCCATCGTCTGGAATCACCTGACCAAGGCCGATTTGATGGGCAAATGGTTCCACCCCGCTGCCGAGGATCTGGCCGAGGGCCAGCCTTATACCCTACTCTCAGCCGCAGATGGCGAGCGCATGTGTTGGGGCGAGGTCGAAAAGGCCACCCCGCACGAACATATGCGCTGGAGCTTTACCGTCGGCCCGATGCAGGGCGTCATGTCCACCGTGGATTGGCGGCTTGCCCCTGCTCCCGGCGGCACTGAATTGACGCTGGAACATTCCGGCCTGCCCGAAAATGGCGAAGGCTATGGGCTTGTCCTGGCGCTCGACAAGGGGTGGCATGGTTTCCTGGGCAATTTCCACGCCATGGGCAACGATTACACCGCCACCATCCGCACCCCGGCCTCGGTCGAAACCGCGCAAAAGGCGATCTTTGACGAAATGCATATCTGGTGGTCAACCCGCGTCGAAAAGACCGCAAGCGGAGCGACAATCCACTTTGGCAACTCTCATGTCAGTTTCGACTTTGCCAAGCGCGACGGCACCTATGTCTGGACCTGCCGCGAGGCCAATATGATCATCGAAGATGTGGCCGACGCCACCGAATGGCAGGGCACATCGCTGATCTGGCAAATCCTGCCTGACGGCGACGGCTCGCGCATCACCCTGTCCCATCTCGGCCTCACACCGAGCTTGGACTGCCACGATGTCTGCACCCGTGGCTGGCAGAAATACTTTGAAAATTCACTTTTGGCGCATCTTTCCGGAGAAACTGCCACTCCAGAAACCCGAGAGCCCTTGTCTGTCTAGGCCCACTCGCCTATGTCAGTCGCTGGCGGGGGTCTGCGCTTTGCGTGAACGGGTACATTCCGGTGGCCTTAAGCAAATCCGAGGGGGCTGGCTCTGTCGTAGCCGTGGCTTCGTTACCTGGCGCCCACCTGTATATACAGGTCCTCGGGAATGCGTTCACCCACACGGAAGATGTGGTCCCCGCCGCAAAAATCCCCGGATTTTTGCGGCGCGTATAGCGTTTCGATTTCAGCCTAAAAAAGCATTGCTTAACGCGTTGAAATCTCTGATTTCAGGCAGCTTTAAGCAATCCAATTCTAATCGACAACGCTTGGAACAAGGACATGTTTTTCAAAGAAAAACGTGTCAGCCTACCCAGCGAGGCTCTTGTCCCGGGTTTCTCAAAGAACCCACCGCGGTTCACTTTCCGCCAAGAACTGCCCCCTGACAAAGTCGAAACAGACGACGGTCTCCCCCTAAGCCACTGCCGTCATACCCTGGCGCAAATAGCTGCTCAGCGTGTCCACCATCTGCGTTTTGCCACTACCGGTATAGAGGTTGATCTGCTGCGTCCCAAGATCGGGCAGTGCATTGCCATTCTCGATCTGCACCAGGTGCGGTGGCGCGTGGCCTTCCAGCTTGGTTGTGATCGCCAGATCGGCACTGACCGTCGCGTCAATCGTCACATCACTGTCAGAATCCACCGCCAGTTCCCAGTCGATCCCCGCCTCGTCCAGGCGTTTCAACGTGTCTTCGCGGAACACGCAGCGGCGGCAAAAGGCCACCCTCAGGGGCCGCGCCTTCCACATCTGCCCATCCGGCGCGCCAATCCAGCGCAAGGGCACCTCGGCCAGGGTTTCACCACCGCGCTCAACCCCGGTTTCCGTGGTCAGGATCACATCAACTTCGCCTTTGGAGAAGCTCTCCTTCAAGGTCTTGGTGAATGAAGTCACCAACTGCACCCGCACCCGCGGATGTGTGCGCCCCATACGATGCAAAACCTGCGGAATCACCGGATAGACGATGTCTTCGGGCACGCCCAAAACAATGTCCCCTTCCCAATTCTGATCGGTCAGCTTGGCATAGGCCTCATCGTTCAAATCAACGATGCGCTGCGCATAGGTCAGCAGCTGCGCCCCTGCCGGTGTCAGTGTCACGCCGCGCCCGGACCGATCCAGCAATTGCAGGTTCAGCGTTTCCTCCAGCCGCTTGAGCTGCATGGACACCGCCGATTGCGTCAGATTGAGAAACCCGGCGGCGCGCGTCACGCCGCCCGCATTAGCCACCGCCATGAATGACCGCAGTGTTGTGATGTCGAGATTGCGCATTGATCACAGACCTTGATGGGTGACGTCAAAAACATTCGTTTCACAAATGAACCACAAGAGGCCATATCCATCAACAGGAAAAATATAAAAACGCAAACCCATCACAAATCTTGAAGGAGACCATCATGATCCGTGTTGCAACCCGCTACGTTCCCTCTGTTTCCCTGCGTCCCCTGACCATGATGCAAAACTGGATGGCCCTGTCCCACCAGCGCAAGTCCCTGTCAGAGCTGGATGATACCATGCTCAGCGATATTGGCCTGACCCCGGACCAAGCGCAGGCCGAAGCATCGCGCCCCTTCTGGGATGCGCCGAACCACTGGCTGAAATAAAGAGCTAATGTTTCCGGATCGCTTGCGATCCGGTTCGCGCCCGGCCCCGCCCCCAAGGGCGGGCGCGAATTCGTCTCAACGTTTCAACGAGATGCGCCGCTTGCTGACGCCTCCACCCGTTCGCCAAGTTTAGACACGCCCACCCTCGGTGCCGGGCGCGAACCTGTGTGGTTGCTTTTTATCCACGTCGCGACTTCCAGTTCCAGGTGACTAGGGTCAGGATGCATTGATTTGGCACCACTGGATTACCTGACCTTGCACCAGACACCGCACATCGGCTCAGAAATACCGGTTGTCTTTCAAGGCGATGTAACGCAGCTCAGGGGCAAGACCAACCAAATCTGTCGCACCAGAGGTGCGTCTTTTATTTGTCTCCCCTTTGAGGAGACAGACGCAGGGAGCGCTGCAAAGCAGCGGCTTTGACCGCTTGCAAATGACCCTGCCAGTTCATGCGCGCTCAAAACCCCTGCTTCATTGCCCGTCCTACGCCCGAGGCGTCAAATCAGTGCCTCCTGACTCTAAGTTTCCAGATATCTTTACGGATGTGGTACGGAATTCCTTGAAAAATCCGCCCACATCCCCAATATCTGAGCCATATCCGACGCGATCCCGCGTCGCCATGCGGTTCCCGCATGTACGGTTTCTTTGACGGAGGCTTTTATGGCTGAATACGACACGGTCCGTTCCGCAGGCATTGGTGCCCGCGCGGCCGCGATCGATGAAGGGCTTCGCGCCCATATGAACAAAGTGTACAGTACCATGTCGATCGGCATGCTAATCACTTTTGCTGCGGCCTGGGCAATTGCAAGCCTGGCAACCACCACAGACATCAATGCCGCCGAAGGCATGGTGCGTGAGGGAACTTACCTGACCGGTCTGGGCATGGCGATCTATGCAAGCCCGCTGAAATGGGTGATCATGTTCGCCCCGCTGGCCTTTGTCTTCTTTGGCTTTGGCGCGGCGATGAACCGTCTCTCCGCCGCCGGCGTTCAGCTGACCTTCTTTGCCTTCGCGGCTCTGATGGGTCTTTCGATCAGCTCGATCTTCCTGATCTATACCGGCTTCTCGGTCATTCAGGTCTTCCTGATCACAGCGATCTCCTTTGCTGGCCTGTCCCTGTGGGGCTACACCACCAAGAAAGACATCTCCGGTTGGGGATCTTTCCTGATCATGGGTGTGATCGGCCTGATCGTGGCGTCGATCATCAACATCTTCCTGGGCTCGGGCGTCATGCAACTGGCGATCTCGGTTCTGGGAGTGCTGATCTTTGCCGGTCTGACCGCTTATGACACGCAGAACATCAAGAACACCTATATCGCCCATGCTCAGCATGGCGATCAGGAATGGCTGGCCAAAGCAGCGATCAGCGGTGCGCTGAACCTGTATCTGGACTTCATCAACATGTTCATGTTCCTGCTGCAGCTGCTGGGCGACCGCGAATAGGGCGCCTGTCACGACGACATAACAAAGGGCCGGTCACAACGACCGGCCCTTTTGTTTTGTGCGACGAAAGCCCTGCGTCTTAGAACTGCATTTTAAAGCGCTCTGTGAAGACGTTCCGCGCCTTCACTGCAAAGGCTGTGCCACCTGCTCCAGCTCCAGCGCCATCACCATCGCCTCTTGCCCAGCCACCTGCCCCTTGGCCAGGGCCAGCGCCTCGGCCTCCTCCATATCTTCAGCGATATGGCCCACCAGATAACACCCGCCCTTTTCAACGAAATACATCATCCGGCAGGGATGGGCACAGCCCTCCAGCACCAAGTCGCCCGACATCTGGAAACCTTCGCCAACGGCCTGCCCCGCCGCCGCCATGCCCTTTTGCAAGCGAAACAGCATCTCCAACCCGGCGCGGCAAGGGGCGCCACTGAGCGGGCAATCACTGCAACGCGTCAGCCGAAATGGCTGCTCATGCGCCACTGCCGTGCGCAAGCCCCTGCTGGAAAGTGGTTTGTTCATCTGGCATCCCTCCGCGCCATAATGCGAGGTTGGGGCCGATCAGATCTGTTTTGGCACGTGCCATCATCATAAGCCTCCCCAGGGCACCCCGCCCGGTTCCGTTTCAACTCTGATGGCAGGTCTCCTGACTTGCGGGTCTCTGCTTGTCCAACCCTTCCCAAAGCGGTTCGCTTCAGTGGTTTGTCAGACAGGCTCTCCGCCTACAGTTGCGGGGGCAGTCGCGGAATTGCCATAGGCGCACCGTGTTCCCTATTCTCTGACGACCAAAGGTCAGGTCGCCAGAACCATCACTTGTGACACTGCCAAAGCGCGCGGCCCCGGTCAATGCTGCAAATGCGAAGCGACCAAAGAAGCTCTGGTCGCTCGACCTGATCACCGCGCCATGTTCGCAAGTTTGAAAGCCAGGTTGGCTTTGACCATGCCCCATTCGCTGGCAATGATCGAATAGACCGCCGTGTCGCGCAACGTCCCGTTCGGCATCCGCATATGCGACCGCAACACGCCGTCCAGCTTGGCCCCCAACCGCTCAATCGCCCGGCGGCTTTGCACATTGACGTAATGTGTGCGCAGCTCCACGCAGACGCAATCCAACTCTTCAAACGCATGTTGCAACAACAAGAGCTTGCATTCGGTGTTCAACGGCGTCCTCTGCACCGATTTGCGATACCAGGTCGAGCCGATCTCGACCCGTTTGGTGGCCGCATCAATGTTCATATAGGTTGTCATGCCTACCGCGCGACCAGAGGCTGTGTCGATGATCGCAAAGGGCAACATGGTGGCGAGGTTTCGACGACGTTCAATCTCCGCCCGCATCCCCGCCCGATCCGGCACCGAGGTGTACCACAGCTTGGACAGCTCGCCATCCTCAGTGGCGTCGCACAGATCATCGTGATGGTCCTGCGACAAGGGCACAACGGAAACAAACGCTCCGTGCAATTCAACAGGGTCTGGCCAGACTGTCATTGTCTCTCTCCCATTTGGCCAAAGAAAAACCGCGCTAGGGTCACCCCTGCGCGGTTTGCAATCTCGGTTGAACCGAAAAAGGCTTACTTGATTTTGCCTTCTTTGTATTCAACATGCTTGCGCACAACCGGGTCGTACTTTTTGATGACCATCTTTTCGGTCATGGTACGGGCGTTTTTCTTGGTCACGTAGAAGTGGCCGGTGCCTGCGGTCGAGTTCAGGCGGATCTTGATTGTTGTCGGCTTCGCCATGGGTCATCTCCTGCAACGCTGGGCGTGGGGCCCACGTGAAAATCTGGAACCTGCCTTTTACTGGCCTTGCCCCCCGAGTCAACCGCTCTGGCGCACATTCCTTGGCTTTTATGCTTGATTTTGGTCATGGCGCGGGTTTGCCCGGGCTTTTATCGCTGTGGTGACTGTCTTACCCACCCTATCAGAGGCCCAAATGACTAGATTTCTGCTTTTCACCCTCGTTTTGGTCAGCCTGACCGGCCCCGTTTCAGCGCAGGGCTTCACCCGCATCGAATCCGAGTCGCAGTTCGTGGAATTGGTCGTGGGCAAAACGCTCTACCTTGGCGACACAACCGCTTTGGCTTTGGCTGATGGCCGCTTGATCGTGGTGTTCAAAGGCAAGGAAATCACCGGAAGCTGGGCCTGGAAAGACGGCTATTTCTGTCGCGTGCTGCAAAGCTATTCCACCAAAGAAGACTGCCAGCTTTGGGAATATGACGGCGAAGATTTCCAGGTGACTCGCGACAAAGGCGCGGGCAAGGTTTTTCTCTATACGCTAGAGCCTTAGAGGCAAAACCAAACCTTTTCCCGGATCGCCTGCGATCCGGTTCGCACCCGACCCCGCCCCCCAGGGCGGGTGCGAATATACAACGTCGAAACATCCTGCCATCATGGCGGTTTTTACCTACGGATTGCCAAACAGAGGGCCGCCCTCGGGTTCGGGTGCGCCCCTCCGTTTCGCGAAATCCCCCTCAATACTCCTGATTCAACTCATGACTCGCCGGAATTTCCCGTTCACGCCGCGCGATATAGTCCAGCAGTTCCTCATTCTTCGCCTCATCCAGCTTCGGCTCCTGATACTCAGCCAATAGCGTCTTGGCATAGCCCAGCGCCCGCTCGGTGATCTCAACCGATCCTTCCGCGACCCATTGTTCAATCGAGTTATTGTCAAACAGCTCCGGCATGAAAAACGCGGTCTGAAAATTCTCCTGCGTGTGCGGATGCCCCAGATAATGCCCACCCGGCCCCACATCCGGCACTGCCCGTACCGCCTCGTCAAAATCGCCCCATTGCGGCCCTTGGGCCATGCGATAGGCCATGGCGCATTGCTCGGCATCGACAACAAATTTCGCTATCGAACAATGCATCCCCGCCTCATTCCACCCCGCCGAATGCCAGATGTAATTGGCCCCGGAATGCATCACCGCTGACAAGGTCGTGGCGCTTTCATATCCCGCTTGCGCGTCAAAACTCTTGGCCCCGCCCAGCGTGTTCGAGGTCCGCCAGGGCACATCGTAATACCGCGCCATTTGGCCGATCATGAAATTCATCAGGCTGATCTCCGGCGTCCCCGCCATCGGAGCCCCGGATTTCATCGACACGGTCGACAGGTAATGCCCGTAAATCGCCGGGCAGCCGCGCCGGATCACTTGCGTATAGGCCAGCGCCGACAGTGCCTCGGCATTCAACTGGGCGACAGTGGCCGGGACCGAGGCCGGGGTATTTGCGCCCCCGAGCACGAAAGGCGAGCACAGAACCGGTTGATTGCGCCGACAAAAGGCCCGCATCGCGCCCAGCATGGTCTCATCCCAAACCAGCGGGCTATTGCCGTTGCAATTGCCTGTTGTGACCGGGTGGCTGTCGATAAACTCCTCGCCAAAGAGGATCGCGCACATATCCATCACATCTTCGGCATTTTTGGGGCTTGTGGTCATGCCCATGAACATCTTGTCACTGTATTTCATCGACGAATAGGTGATGCGCAAATGGCGCTGGCTGATCGGATGATCATAGGGCTCGACAATATGATGGGCGCTGGAATGCAGCGCGGGCAGCATGTGGCTGAGCTTGTGAAAGGTCGCCAGATCCTCAAGCAGCGGATTGCGGCGCACATCATCGAGATCGCGCAGAAACGGCGCGCCGGTCATCGGCACAAAGACCGAATGCGGCCCGCCCAGACGCAGATTATTGGCCGGGTTGCGCGCGTGATAGGTGAAATCCGCCGGAATGGTCCGGATCAGATCACGCACCAGCCCGCGGTCGAGATAGACCATCTCGCCCACCACCTTGGCCCCGGCCCTTTTCCAATCCTCCAACGCAATGGGATCGCGAAACTGCACCCCGACATTCTCCAGAATTTCCATCGAGGCCGCATCGATGCGCTCCACCTGCTCCTGGTCCATGACTTCACAGATCGGAATGCCGCGCTTGAGCCCGGGCAACATGGTGACATCCCGCGTGCTGCGCGCCGCGCGTCGGGCACTGCGCCCCCCGGCCCGGCCGCGTTCTCTGGTTGGTGCTGGGGTTTTCGAAAGCGTCTGGGTCATGGCAATCTCCTGTCTTCCCCCAAGACTGCCACCGCCCAGCGCCCGCACGCCTGCAGCTGAGCGAAATCCTGTTGCAGGAACCGACATCGCACATGCGCCCGAACAACAGGCCACGCAGTGGCCAGCCCCCGCGACTGTTTCCACTGCGAAAACAATAACAAAAACAAGGAAGTAGATTTGCAATCACAAATAGATTAATTCTTAAAAAAATGACCCCGATTCACAATTTGCGCACGAGTAATTCCCATGTCCCCACTTATTCTCTTATTTCTCGGACTTTCTTTGGCACTGATCGGCAGCTCCGACAGCGAATCCGATCATTCCGATGACACCCCAAGCGACGAGCCAGGTGATGAGGTGGACCCAGGTCTTGGTACCGACAGCTCTGATAGCCTGGCCGGCACGAATGGAGACGACATCCTCCAAGGCTTGGCCGGAAACGACACCCTAGTGGGGGGCAATGGCAATGACCAACTGTCCGGCGGTGCTGATCGGGATGTCCTGTTAGGTGGCGAAGGTGACGACATACTCACGGGCGGCGATGCCAATGACCGTCTTTCAGGCGACGCAGGTAATGACAGCCTCGATGGCGGCGCTGGACGGGATTTCATGAATGGCGGTGATGGCAGTGATGTCATGGATGGCGGTTTGGGAGATGACACACTTCATAGCGGCGACGGCGATGACGTCATGGATGGCGGTGAAGGAGATGACAGGCTGATCAATGACGCAGGTTCCGCTGGTATGTTCGGCAGCCAAGGCAATGACACTTTGGAGAACAGGGGAGGTTTCAGCGACCTGAATGGTGGAGACGGGGATGACCGCTTGATTGCATCTTCATGGTCAACGCTGACAGGTGGTGCAGGAGCCGACGAATTCCATCTTTTTCAGGACGATAACAACGTCAGTATCATCTCCGATTTCACTCCTGGCGAAGACCGACTAATCTATCGCAATGTCGATATTCACCCTGGCACAACTCCTCTAGACGGAGCCCTGAGCGTTGTAGACTCAAGCGACGGAACCAGTGCTGAACTGTATTATGCTGGCGAACACATTGCGACGCTTGGCAATGCAGCGGGCATTGACCCCGACACCATCGATTTCGCCGTCGAATTCACCGGAAGCGAAGGCGATGACACGCTGAATGGCGGCACGGGTAACGATTACCTGGTTGGCTATAACGGCAATGACATCGTGAACGGCAATGCCGGGAATGATATTCTGTTTGGTGGTCATGATGATGATACCCTAACCGGCGGCGATGGCGATGATCGCCTCCAGGGCGGCACCGGTATGGATCAACTCTTCGGCGATGCGGGCAATGACATCCTTTATGGTGGTGGCTATTCACCCAATGAGGTCGCTCTGGCCGATGAACTCTTTGGTGGCGAGGGGGATGACACCCTGCTGGGTGGAGCCGATGACACGCTGACCGGCGGCGCGGGTGCGGATCTTTTCACCAACGAAGAACTGGGCAACGGCCCGATCACCTTCGCTGATTTCAACCCTGCCGAAGACGTGATTGGCGTCACCATTAATCCGCACGGCAGCATCGTAACCGATTTCGACGCCCTGACCATCACGGTCGAAGACTGGCCTGATGGCACCGGGGCGAATGTCCTCGTTGATGGTGAAGTCTTTGCCATCGTACCCGGCGGCCAGGGCCTCGACCCGGCCTCTATCATCGAGGTACAGTTGTAAGCGGCGCGCGCTACAGGCGTGTCCATGTGAAGGTCCCTCTATCTGGGGATTGCCTGTTTGATCGCCAGAAGCCACCTAATGTCGGGTCTGACAAAATGACGGACACTCAGATTGAAACCCGCAAGAAATGCGTGGGCTGCCGCGAATTGATCGATGTCGAGGCTTCGATCTGCCCACATTGCGGGACCAGACAATCCCAAGTCAGCCGCAACCTGATCCGATTTACGGCACTGGCCGGGGCTTTGACCACAATCCTTTCGCTGGCAACGGCGGGGGTGGCCTTACTGCCCCAGGCGCTGTCGGTCTGAGGCTCTGTTGACAAAATCCAGCCATCACCGGCGCGTGTCAGATTTTGCTGCTGACAAGCTGATTTGACCGCAGCGATCTGGGTGATCGGAAGGGCAAATCAGGGCGGTCAGAAGCAAAACCTGCCGCGTCGCGTGCGATTTCGTCAATTTTTGCCAGCGCGTCGTTGTTTCCGCTTCTAAGGGGGCCACCCTTCCTGCGCGCAAACGCCTAGCGCCGACAAAAATTGGTCTGAAACCGGTGGTGGCTGGATTTTGTCAACAGAGCCTAGCCCCCAATGTCAGCGCCCGCCTGTATTCCAGTGTCAAAACCCAGCAGGGCCCGAATAAAGATGAATTTCTGCAGCTTGGCCTGTTGAACAACGGTAATGCCGACCTGTTTGTCGCCAAGCTGATCCTGCGCCCCACGGATCCGAAACTGGCCGAAGACAATCCGACAACTTATGTCCTTCGCCAAACCCTCCCCGCCAATGGCGTGATCGAGGAAAGCATCGCCCTGCGCCCCCTGCGCAAGGCGCGTGTCGGCACCGTCGCCATCGACAGTTTTGCCCGCCACAAGCAAGACCTCACCGAGGCAGGGCGCTATCGGCCCGGATGTTATTTCATTGAACCCAATGATTTTGACGAGGCCGATACCCCGCCCCTGCCCCAATTTGCTATTGCCGAGGCGGTCACGCCACTTGAGGCCTATATCACCTTCAGCACCCCTAAAACCCGCGGCCGCGCCGAGGAATTGCTGGTGGCCAAAGGCCTGACCGGAACGCTGCTATTCCGCACGGTTTGCGCAAAAACAGATCCCCCAAAGGACCGTTTGGAATAGGCAGCACAGCCCAGTTTCCCGCCCTCAAACCACCAAAGACAACAACTAAGGCGCGCAGCCAAAACCCAGACCGCCTGCCCCAAGCTTAAGCGCACTGACCTACATTGGAGATCCCGAGCCCCAAAGGCTTCTTTGGGCCAAAAATATCCCGGGGAGTCCCGAGCTTGCTCGGGACGGGGCAGCGCCCCTAACATTTAGCTCGCGGCTCCTCAAAACGCTCCGACAAAAACGCCCTACATGCTAACCTAATACACCCGGCTCCCGATCAGATCGCCAATATGCTCCGGCAGGTCCTTCCACTTGGTCACCTCGCGCACGCGCGGGCCAAAGACGTGACGGGCCCGGTACGTCACAAGATCCGGGAACAGCCGCACCAGACGCGCCCGCCCCTCCCGGCCCAGCGTCGACACCGCCATACGCCCGGGGTAAAAGCTTTCGGCGGGCATGCCATTGGCAAACAGGATCTCATGGCGCTCCAGCATCAGATGGAAATAGCTCACCTGCCGCTTGCCCAGCATCACCCGCGCCTGCCCGCCTTCCATCCGCGCCAAATGCCCCGCCTTGATCAAAGCCCGCGTCCCACCGCGCCCCGGCAGCAACAGGCAATGTTGCGGTGACACGATCAGCGGCACCTCGCCCCCCGTCAATTTCGGAGAAATCCAGACCGGTCGGCTCTGCGCCTCTTTCCTCAACCGGCTGAACGGCACATCTGACCGCTCGACATTCACAATCTCGCACAGACCGCGATCCATCGTCTGCACCAAATCCCCCGGACGCAGCTCTTCGATCGCCACCTCCCCCTCAGCGCAGCGGATCATCGTGCCCTTGGCAAAGCAGATCACCCCGGTGTTTTCCACCGTGAACGACGACCCATCCGCCGACGCCCCGGTAAAGCTCAGACCGTCGCCCACCGCGAACTGCGTGTTGTCCGAATAATCGACTCCATCCACCCCGTCATTGGACTGGTTCAGGACGCCGTCATCGGCCAAATCCGCATGCAGCTCCCAGATATCATCGTAAAACCCGCTCAGGTCGATGAAATCATTGTTGCTGCTATCCCCGTCGCTCAGAGACCCGGAATTGCCAAAGTTGAAATCGGTGATCGTGTCGGCCCCGTCACCGACACTGTAGTTAAACGTATCGTCGCCATCGCCCCCCGTGAGCGAGTCATTGCCCTGCCCGCCGGTCAGGCTGTCATCCCCGGCCAAAGCCGAAATCGTGTCATGGCCGGTGCCGCCGATCAGCGTGTCCCCCTGATAGAGCCCGCCCGTATCATCCGCCCCTGTGATCGAATCGTCACCGCTGCCGCCATCGACGTAATCACCAACCCCGGATACTGTGCCGGTGCTGCCTTCAACCGTGTTGATGGTGTCATTGCCCGCACCACCATAGACCGTGTCGCCCAGCCCGTCATTGGCAAACCCGGACGAGATCAGATCATCGCCATCCCCGCCATAGATCAGATCATCCGCCCCGCCCGAGCTGATCGTATCATGGCCCGTGCCGCCATAGATCGTATCAACATTGGAATTGCCAACACTGTCGACACCCCAGGTCTCGATCATATCATCGCCGCCGCCCGCGTCGATATAAAGATCCGTCGCCCCCATGCTGGCATTCAGCGTGGCGTCCACCGTGTCATTCTGACCGGTCAGGATCAGGCTTTCGATCTGACTGAATGAAATCGTATCCGCGCCGTTGGTGATGATCCCGGTCTCATGCCCGGTGAAGTCCACCGAGACCGCGCCACTCAGCGCGCTGAGGTCGATGGTGTCATTATCCGTCGCGCCGCCTTCGCCACCGATAATGGTGACACCGGCATAACTGCCGCCGCCTGAATCGTATAAAAGGAACGTGTCGCTGTCATCACCGCCATCCATCGTGGCGGCCCCGGTCCAACTGCTCAGCGTGTCATCACCCGCGCCGCCCAAAAGCGAATCCGCCCCATCGCCGCCAGCAATCACATCATCGCCAAGCCCGCCCGAAATCGTATCCGCGCCGCTGGAATTTGAGGCATCCGCCGCGCCCCAAATCTGGCTGCCGCCAATATCTGCGCTTGTCTCGGCAGACCAAGCCAGGGGCAGGCTGGCAGGGTCCGTGCTCCAGACCTCGCCGGACCCTTCATAGGCATAGACCGTGCCATCTTCGCCCAGGGATAGTCCAAAGACATCCGTGTCCCCTCCGGCGGGTCCCAGATTGGTCTCATTCGAGAAATTCCCGGCCCCATCAACATCATATTGATAGATAACGCCATTTGCGACGACCCAGGCCGTGCTGCTATCGAGGATCAGGATATCCGTTGCAAAAGACTGAATTGTTCCGGCAGAAGTGCCTGCCAGAAAACCGCCCGCCCCATCGCTGGGGTAATAGGTCAACGCCCCGATGGCATCGTCATTGACATAAAGCCCGCCATTGGCATCCGACGTCAGAGACGCATGGGATTCCGCCCCGTCGGGCAAATCAATGACCAGAGTTTCCGCCCCGGTGACCGGATCAATCTCGTAGACACCTGCATTGGACGGCAGAAATTCGTCAAACACCACGCCATAAAGACTGCCATCGGGCGTGGTTGTGATATCGCCATAAGGCTCCAAACCACTTTGTAACAGCGTGCTGTCACCAGTGGCGGGCTCGTATAAATACAACTCACCCGCATCAGTGATCAGATAGCTTGCCGCCTGATCCGCGAAATCCCCATAGATCGTGTCATTGCCTGACCCGGCGGTGATCGAGTCACTGCCGCCCTGCCCTTCGATGATATTGCCATCATTGCTGACCTGATCACCGCCGCCATCGCTGGGGCCGGTGCTGTCATCATAGCCCAGGCTGATCGTGTCATCACCGGCCTCACCATCAACGGTGCCATCCAAGGGCACCATGTCGATGGGCTCGGCATGAAAACTCTGCGTCAGGCTGTAATTCCCGGCAACCGAGCTGGTGATCTGGAACGAAACCACGGTGTTGGTTTCCATCGGATCATTTTCAGCTTCTGCATCATGCAGCAGGATGACATCGCCATTGGTGGACTGCATCGCCCACATCTGGATATTGATGACCGATCCATCATCCAGCGTCGCGGTGGCATTATAGAGCGCAAGCTCTTCCATCTCTGTCGTCACCGGGCCTGACCCGGTGTCGAAACCCATCGTGTCGAGCAGATTGTTTTCAGCGATATCCGCGTTGAAATCATTGGACGTGGTGGTAAAGCTCATGGCCTGATCATTGATCGGGCTGCCACCGCTGCCATAGGTGCCCAGCACCGCGTTCAGATTGCCATCCAGCGCTGCAAAATTGCCCAGATACCAGCCGTAATGGGTGACCGTGCTCATGCCAGCCCCCTGTGCAAAATGCTATTCTTCGTCCACGAGGTCATTGCATCAGCCCCACATCCATCTGTGGGACAACAACCAGACACAACAGAGCCTTAGCCCGCCCCGGCAAACCTTGGGGCGCGGC
Organism: Tropicibacter sp. R15_0; assembly: GCA_017744045.1. Taxonomy (GTDB): domain Bacteria; phylum Pseudomonadota; class Alphaproteobacteria; order Rhodobacterales; family Rhodobacteraceae; genus Pelagimonas. The sequence continues at coordinate 127,278 of JAGHRD010000003.1, forward strand.
GATCTCTCGCATTCCTGGCAGTTCCCACAATTTTGAAAGGCCGACCAAGGCCTTTCCCACCACCGTTCATGATTAGGTCAGCTCTATGAAAAAAGCCTTTCTTCCCCCGCAAGCAGGGCCGGAAATCTATGGGCAATATGAAGAAAACTTGAGGTTTGCAGAGTTTCACGACCAGCGCATTAGTGTTCGGCACCAGAATGTTACCCCCATTGCGTGCAAACTATGATAATCTATCAGCATTGATTTCAACCCAAGGATATTTCCCATGGTCAATTACGTTCGCCTCAAGCGGCGCTATGGCTATTTCTCAGCCGGGGCCGAATGGGCCAAATGGACGTCCGAGCGTTTGCTCGCCCTGCGTGCACAGATCGCCCGCGAGATCCCGCCCAAATCCGCCCGCGACACCCTGCTGATCGCCAGCTGGAACATCCGCGATTTTGGCAAATCCACCTTCAACCCCAGCCCCCGCCTGCCCGAAACCTCCTACTACATCGCCGAAATCCTCTCGGCCTTTGACATCATCGCCGTGCAGGAAATCGGCGACCTCGACCAGTTCGACCAACTGATGAAGCTCATGGGCAAAAACTGGGATTACATCATCTCCGACATGACCGAAGGCGCCTCGGGCAATGGCGAACGCATCGCCTTTGTCTTTGACACCAACCGCGTCTTCACCCGCAATGTCGTCGGCGAAGTTGTCTTGACCGAGGCCCGCGAAATCGGCGGCGACGCCACCACCGTCAAACTCCCCGCCGGCACCCAGCTTGAAACCGATGACGGCGTGCTGGATCTCGACAAGGGCGACCTGCTCCACCTCCCCGAAGGCCAAAAGGTCGTCGATCGCAAACAATTCGCCCGCACGCCCTTTCTTGTCGCCTTCCAGGCGGGCTGGTTCAAATTCACCCTCTGCTCGGCCCATATCTATTTCGGCAAGGCCCGCGGCGCGAAATATGAACGCCGCGTCAAAGAGCTCGCTGCCCTGGCCCGCTTCTTCAAGGATCGCAGCGCCGACAATGACGAAAACTACATCATCCTGGGTGACTTCAACGTCGTCTCCACCGAAGATGACACGATGAAAGCCCTGCTCGACAACGGTTTCTCCGTCCCCCAAGAGCTATGGGGCCTGGCCACCAACATGATGCGCAACGCCATCTATGACCAGATCGCCTTTCGCGTGAAAGAGAAAGAGCTCGAAATCCCCGATTTCGCAAATCACCCCAATGCGGGCGTGTTCAACTGCTTTGAAAACGTCTTTCGCGCCAATCACGATGATGGCGTGCCGCAGGGCGAGAGTTTTGACCATCTCACCGCCGAGACCTCGGATTTCGCCCATTACCTGGACAACCTGCCCGCTGATAAGATCGAAAATTTCACCGAGGTCGAAAAGCGCGCCTATTACTGGCGCAAATGGCGCACCTGGCAAATGTCCGACCACATGCCGCTCTGGGTCGCCCTGAAAACCGACTTCGCCGATGACTACCTGAAAGAAGCCATCGAACTCGCCGAACAAGACCTGGCCGAGGAAGGTTAGACCCCTTCGCACCCGCCAAATCACAGGACACCCCTCACTTCAAATCCCCCGGATTGCCTATAGCGTTTCCAGTTTTCGTTGAGTCAAAGCATCAGCTTTCTGCGTTTGAGCCGTAGGCGAAAGGCAGCGAAAGCTGATCCAATACAAACTGGAAACGCTTTTGCAATCCGGTTCGCGCCCGACCCCGCCCTCGTCAAACCGGAGGTTTGCCTTCGGCAAAACGGCGGGCGCGAATTCGTCCAACGTCACAAAGTGTCTGAACGCTTGTGGTCCCAAACCCCAAACACCCAGCCTCCCCAGCCCACCCTCGGGCCCGGGCGCGCCCCTCCGTCGCGCCCCTTGCCACCCGATGCGCTCTGCTAACTACTACCCACAGTTGCGTTTCGTGAAAGACAAAGCAGTGCTTGCCTCATTTGACCCAAACTCCCTTGCTCAATGGGCCACCATCCTCGGCCTCCCCATCGCCCTGATCGGCCTCTACCTCGCTTGGCGCGGGTTGCGCAAACCCACCGCCAAAACCGTGAACACCGCCACCTCTAGCCAACGCATCCGCCAATCCGGCAGCCCGGACCGCGACACCACCAACACCACCTATGACTCCTCAGACGTGGATCAATCCGGCTGATGTTGGGGGATAAGACTGACAACACCGTCACCGGCTCCAGCCATGTGCAACAGGCGGGCGGCAACATCACCGGTATCTCGCCCGACCTGCATCGGGAGATGCTGGAAACCGCCCTCGCCGACCTGCGCAAGGATCTTGAGGCGAAACACGCCGAGGCCAGCCGCGCCGACCGGGCCGAACTCAAGATGCTCAACATGCAGGTCGACATGCTCAACACCCAAATCGCTGAATACCAACGCAAACTTGCCGACCCCGAGGCCTCCTACGCCACAGACCTCGCCCGCATCAACGACATCGCCGCCCGCCTCGACCGCGAAGCCAATCATCTCGGCGAAGAGAAAATCACCGCCGCCAAACAGGCCCTGGCCCGCTTCGACTACTCCGCCGCAGATGCCCTGTTTGAAGAGGTCAAAGCCCTCAACCAACTCGCCGTCGAACAGGTCGCCCGCGCCGAATACGGCCAAGGCGAAATCGCCGAAGCCCGCATCGACTGGCACAGCGCCGCTGCGCATTACCGCCGGGCAGCGGAACTGCATTCGACGTTGGCAACTTTGAATAAGGCACAAGATTTTACACAACGCGCCGGAGACTACAACGCCGCTCTCCCCATTTCTCAGAAATACCTCGCCCTGGCCGAACAAGACTCTGCAGCCGAATTTGCAACCGCTTTGAATAATCATGCAGCTTTGTTACGAGCTATGGGACGTTATGATGAGGCTGAACCGTTTTTCAGGAAGGCGCTGAAAACTACCAAAAGAGAACTAGGCGAACGACATCCAGTCTATGCCGTTCGTTTAAACAATCTCGCAACGTTGCTTGAAACTAAGAAACGCTATGAAGAAGCGGAAACACTTTATCGTCTGACCTTGCAAATAGACCAAGAATTATTAGGGGAAAAACATGCAGGCTATGCAATCGACCTAAATAACCTCGCTACTCTTCTCGAAACCACAGGTCGCTACGAAGAGGCGGAGCCCCTTTTCAGGCAGTCTTTGCAAATAACCAAAGAAACACTTGGCGATAATCATCCAGACTATGCGCGAGCCTTAAATAACCTCGGAATGCTCTTCGCTCATCAAGAGAATTGGGCGATGGCAGAACCTCGAGTGTCTCAGGCTTACAGCATCTTCAAAAAGACCCTTTCTAACCGCCACCCAAGCACGCAAACTGTGGCAAATAATCTTGACAAAATCCGCGAAAACCTCGCCAAGGAGCAGGATTAACCTCCGCTAACCCATTTTAACCAAAAACATCCCCAACAAGAGCCTCAAACCCCGCCCTTCCCGGGCAATCCCCCCTAAACTCGGCTAGAATCGGACAGATTGCTTTGGCGGGCTTGACCCGGGGCCCCGGATCAGGGGGCAAAGCATGGGAGGCAATCTCCCCCAAACGCGGGCGGTTTTGGACTGATTGCCCCGTTGCACTAAAACCGCCCGCCCCGTTACCGGGCACCGAGCGGTTCGTTAAGACGTAGGGTGGGGTTTCACCCCACCGCCCGCATATCAGGGTTTTCAGAACGCCTCAGGCTGCGCTTCACGCGCCATATGATCCAGCACAGCGTTGACAAATTTGGTCTCTTTCCCGTCTGGAAAGAACGCCTCGGCCACGCTGACAAATTCGACGATCACAACTTTAGGGGGAGTTTCCAGCGCCACCAATTCCGCCCCCGCCGCGCGGAACAAAGCCCGCAAGGTGGTGTCGATGCGATCAATTGGCCATTTGGCCACAAGGGCGCGGTCGGTCATCTGGTCGATCTTGGCCTGATAGCTCACCGCATTCTCCAAGAGTTTGGAAAACAACGAGATATCGCCATCCAGCATCTCGACCCCGGCCTCAAGTTCGGCCCCAAAACGGTAGTCGAGAAACTCCTGGCGCACCTTGTCCAGCGGCTGGCTCGACTGTTCCATCTGAAACAGCGCCTGCACCGCGAACATCCGCGAGGCGGATTTCATCTTGCGTTTCTGGTTGCCAGACAGGTTATCCCCAGGTTGTGTCATGCGAGGTCAGGTCCCTTTGCGTCGCCCGCGATCTGGATCTCATCGGTGGCGGGCTGAAACCCCACCCCCTTGCGCGGACCGCCCCACTTACGCGCCAACGCCAACAAATGCAAGGCCGCCGCCGCCGCCCCACCACCTTTATTTTGCTCAGAAACCAAAGCCCGCACCCGCGCCTGCTCGTAATTTTCGACGGTCAAAATGCCGTTGCCGATGCACAAGCCTTGCAGGCCCAAAAGGGTGATCCCGCGTGAGCTGTCATTACAGACGGTCTCGTAATGCGTTGTTTCTCCACGGATAACGCAGCCCAAGGCCACGTAGCCGTCAAAATTGCTCATCCGTTCGGCGATGCCGATGGCGGTTGGAACCTCCAAAGCGCCAGGCACTTCGACAAGGTCCCAGGTCCCACCCGCGGCCTCGATCTCGGCCTTGGCACCGGCGACCAATTCGTCGGCGATGTCCTTGTAATACGGCGACACCACGATCAGAAACTTCACCGGCTTGTCGAATTCTGCACGCGGCAGAACATAGTGATTGATCGATCCCGCCATCAGCCCAGCTCCGAGATTTTACGAGTGCCAACGATTTCAAGGCCATAGGCCTCAAGCCCGACCACTTTGGGGGTCGGGGAATTCGTCAGCAGAATCAGATCCGACAGCCCCAAAGAGGACAGGATCTGCGCACCCAAGCCATATTGGCGCAGCGTCTTGGGGGAGACCCCATCGCCCACATCCAGCTTCATCGAGGTGTCGCGCAGCAGCACCACAACCCCGCGCCCTTCCTCGGCAACAGCCGTCATGGCATTTTCAAATTCATGCGCCCGGCCTTTCGGGCCGACGCCGATCACATCCAGCATCGGATCCATGGCATGCATGCGCACCATAACCGGTTCCTCCCCGGAAATATCGCCTTTGATCAAGACGATATGCTCATCTCCATGGGTTTCGTCGGTATAGATCTTCATCTCCCACTCACCGCCAAACTCGCTGGTGATGGTTTCGGTTTTTGAGACTTTGACCAAATTGTCATTGCGACGACGATAGGAAATCAGGTCGGAAATAGTCCCGATCTTGAGCCCGTGGCGCTGTGCAAAGGCCACCAGTTCCGGCAAATGCGCCATGGTGCCGTCTTCGTTCATGATCTCGCAGATCACACCGGCCGGGTTCAAACCTGCCAGGCGGCTCACATCAACCGCCGCTTCGGTATGGCCCGCACGCACCAAAACGCCGCCCGCTTTGGCGCGCAGAGGAAAGACATGGCCGGGCGTGGCGATATCCGCTTCCCCTTTGGAGGCGTCAATAGCCACGGAAACAGTCCGCGCACGGTCCGCCGCCGAGATCCCGGTGGTCACCCCTTCGCGCGCTTCGATCGAGGTCGTAAAGGCGGTTTCATGGCGCGAAGAATTGTTGGTCGACATCAGCGACAGGCCCAGCTCTTCGATACGGTCACCTGTCATGGCCAGACAGATCAGACCACGCCCATAAAGCGCCATAAAGTTGATCGCATCCGGGGTCGCCCATTGCGCCGGAATGATCAGGTCGCCTTCGTTTTCCCGATCTTCATGGTCCACAAGAATGAACATGCGCCCGTTGCGCGCATCCTCAATAATCTCTTCCACCGAAGAGATGGCATCTTTCCAGTTTTCCTCAACCGGACCGGGGGTCTCGTAGTCCACCATATCGCCTCCTGAAGTTCATAGTGGCAGATACGCCAGCGCAGGCTTTTTGACCAGAGGAAACGTCACGCCAAAGGCGCGCAGGGGTTAGGGTCAGGATGCATTGATTTGGCACCACTGGCGCAGGAAGAGCAATAAAGCAGGGGTTTTGGACGCGCAGGAACTGGCTGGGTCAATTGCAAGCGGTCAAAGCCGCTGCTTTGCAGCGCTTCCTGCGTCGGGACGATTTACCTGATCTTGCCCCTGATCTGCGTTACATCACCTTGAAATACAACCAGTATTTCCGCGTCGATGTGCCTTGTCAGGAACAAGATCAGGTAAACCAGTGGCGTCAAATCAATGCATCCTGGCCCTAGTCAAAAATGTCCTCAATGAAATCAAACGCCTCATCAAAGAGCTTGGCTCCAAAGCCTTTACGCTTCTTCTGCTTTTTGCGCTTTTCGACATAGCCGCCTTTTGGCGGTTTGCGATGATCCTTGCCCTTGGATTTCTTTCCGATAGGCCGGGCCGGGCCTGCCCCGTCGACATGGGCGACCCCCGCCACGCTTGATTTGATCCGTTTCAGGTCATGCAGCGGCGCCCCGCAGGAGCTGCAGACCAGCTCATGGCGGGCCTTGTCCAGAACCAAAGCCGCGCGGGTTCCGCAGTAACAACAGGTGGCAATCTTGGCGTCCATGAACCCTCTATCCTTTTGACTTTGGGTCAATATGGGGATGCCTGAGGGAAATGTCAGCCCCCAGCCCCCATGTTCATGCGCGCGCGGCGTATAGGGCGACAGCCGCCGCGTTGGAAACGTTCAAAGAGCCAAATTCGCCAGCGAAATCAATCCGCACCAATTGGTCCACGGTTTCTTTGGTCTTGGGGCGCAGCCCCGGCCCTTCGGCCCCGAGAACCAAGGCAATCGGCGCATCCCGCCGCCCCTCGACCGCCTGTTCGATGGTCTGATCGGCTTCGCCATCAAGGCCCAGAACCAGATAGCCCATATTCTGCAATTCAACGATGGTATCAGACAGGTTGCGCATGCGCAGATAGGGCTGGCGTTCCAAGGCGCCCGAAGCGGTTTTGGCCAAAGCCCCGGTTTCCGGCGCCGCGTGGTGGCGGGTGCCGATCACAGCCTGAGCGCCGAACACCTCGGCCGAGCGCAGAATCGCCCCGACATTATGGGGGTCCGAGACGCGATCAAGCAGGACCAGGCGCAAAGGGCGATCATCTGCCGTGATGGCCACCTCTTGCAATGCACCCCAATTCAGCGGTTTCACCTCAAGCGCGGCCCCTTGATGCACCGATTGCGGATCAAGCGGTGCTTTGAATTTGCGCGGGTCCTGGATTTCCGGCTCGATCCCTGATTCTTTGACCGCATCCGCGAGCTTGTCCGCCGCATTGGGGGTCAGAATCAAACGCAGCTTTTCCCGGCGCGGATTGACCAAGGCATCGCGCACCGCATGCAGACCAAAAAGCCAGACGGTTTCCGCCGCAGCCGCCCGTTTCGCCTGTTCTTTTTCGATCACCCATTTTGGTTTTTGTGCCATCTCATGCGCCCTTGCTATCTGCTGTGTCTCCTTGCACCCAACAAAGATGAAAGCCAAGAGATTTTCCTGTTGACGCCGCTTTGGGTGGGCTGTATTCCGCCCCTCACGCTGACATTGGCAGCGCAACGGTGGGCGACAGGCCGCAAGGTGTGGCAGGGGACTGTAACTCCCTCGAGGCGACTCACGCCTGGTTCGATTCCAGGGTCGCCCACCATTCAATCTTCAAAGAAATGAATAACTTGAACCGCGATAAGCGGCGCTTTTGTCGTGGTTTTCAGGTTCATTTCCACGTATTTCCGACACTTGGCTTGCCCCCAAAGGACACAAAACTTTGGGCTGGCTGACATCCCCCCGTTACAGAATTGATCAAATCATTCGAATGAATTTCACCTTGGGAGTACATTCAAATGAAACTTCGTTCGATTCTGGCGGGGGCTGTTCTTGCCGCATCCGCTGCCTTTGCCGCGCAGGCAGAAACCTGGAAGCTGGCTGTCACCGATGTTGAAGGTATGGAACGCCTGCAACTGGAATGGGGGCCGTTCAAGGACGCGCTAGAAGCTGCCACCGGCGAGAGCTTTGAGTTCTTTGCGGTCAATTCGCGCACCGCGGCCGCCGAAGCGTTGCGCGGTGAAACGGTTGACTTCGTTGTCTCCGGTCCGGCGGAATATGTTGTCATCAACAAGCTGACCAAGGCCACGCCTCTGATTGGTCTGGGGCGCCCTGACTATCACTGCGCCATCATCGTGCGCGCCGATAGTGGCATCAACGTGCCTGCCGATCTGAAGGGCAAGAAGGTTGCCTTTGGCGATATCGGGTCCACCTCGAACATGCTCTGCCCGATGCAGGTTCTGGCGGATCATGGTGTTGATCCGGTCAATGATCTGGAAAAGACCCACACGTCGCGCAACATCGCCCATGAGGCGCTAAAGGCAGGCGACGTGGATGCCATCGGCTCGAACGCTGGCAGCTGGCTGAATGTGCGCGCCAAGGAAACCGAACTGCCCTATGGTTTCTTTAAGATGATCGCACGGTCCGGCGACTTACCAAATGACATGATCATGGTTGGCGCGCACGTCCCCGCCGACAAGGCCGAGCTGGTCAAGACCGCCATTCTTGAAAACAAGGCCGAGATCATCGCAGGCATCACGGCCCATGAAGAGAACGACAAATATGTCGGCATGGATCTCGTTGCCATCGAGGACAGCGCCTATGACTATGTGCGCTCGATGTATTCCAACGCGGGTTTCCCGCAATTCGACAAGTTCATCGGTGACTGATCTTCTCGACAAGCAGACCGCACAAGAGCGGTCGACCGGAACCGGGGCTGGCTTTGCCCCGGTTTTGCCCGTTGACATTCGCGCCTGCGCTTTGAGCAAAAGCTTTGGTGATACCCAGATTTTCTCGGATGTGTCCTTTGGACTGTCTCGTGGTGAGGCCGTGGCCATTGTGGGGTCAAACGGAACCGGAAAATCCACCCTGCTGCGCTGCCTCATGGGGTTGATTGCGGCAGATGGCGGTCAGGTTGAGATGCTGGGCACAAATGTGAGCGCCGCGCGCCCCGCCGAGTTGCGCAAATTGCGTGCGCAGATCGGGCTGGTGTCGCAGAAACACAACCTGGTCCCGCGGCTTAGCGTCTTGTCCAACGTGGTCCATGGACTGCTAGGGCAGCACCCGGGCCTGCGTCATTGGAGCCAGGCACTGGCCCCGACAGATTCGCGCGAAGCCGCGATTGAGGCCTTGGGCAAAGTTGGTCTGACCGATCTGGCCAATCGTCGGGCAGATCGCCTGTCAGGCGGACAGTCCCAACGCGTCGCAATTGCCCGCGCCTTGGTTGGTCAGCCCAAGATCCTGTTCGCTGATGAACCCACCGCTTCGCTGGATCCGGCCGCCGGCGAGGATGTGATGGACCTGTTCTTTTCTCTGGCCCGCAAAGAAGGCGTCACGGTTGTCTTTATTTCCCACCACATGACCCACGCGCTGACTTATGGAGACCGCGTGCTTGGGCTGGCGGATAAAAAACTGCGGCTGGACACGCGCGCCGACCATTTGAACGAGGCCGAGCTGCGAGAGCTTTATGACTGATTTTTCCCACCCTGCCCGTTTTGAACGCCCCTCGGCGCTGGCCTTTCTTGGCTACGCTGTTGGACTTGTTATCATCTTTTGGTCCTTTGCCGGTGCGGGTTTTTCACTCGACAAGGTCATCTCATCGCCGCCGCGCTTTGCCGATTTTCTTGATCGCGCCTTCCCGCCCAATCTTGAACCCAAAGTTCTGAGCCGGCTGGGTTGGAAGATGGTTGAAACCTTGCAGATCGCTGTGGCTGGGGCGGTGATCGGCGTTATTCTGTCCTTGCCCATCGCCTTGCTGGCGGCGCGCGGATTGATCGCCGGACCATGGATCAACCAGATCACTCGTACCAGCCTGGGTTTCATCCGCGCCGTGCCAGATATCGCCTGGGCGTTGGTCTTTGTGGTGGCCGTCGGCCTTGGTCCCTTCGCCGGAATGCTGGCCATTGCGATTGATACTATCGGGTTTTGTGGCCGCTTTTTTGCCGACGATATGGAGGCGGTCGAGAAAGGCCCATCTGAAAGCTTGACCGCAACAGGTGCTCGCAAGCTGGATGTTGTGGCTTGCGCCACAGTACCTGCCGCCCTTCCCGCCTTTATCTCAACCTCACTATTCGCGCTGGAAAAGGCGGTGCGCTCCTCCACCATTCTGGGCCTTGTGGGGGCTGGCGGCATCGGGATCGAACTCAAGGTCGGGTTCGATCTGTTTGATTATCCCACCGCCATGACAGTTATTTTGATGATCGCCGTGGTTGTCATCGGAATCGAACAAATCAGCGGTAAAGCCCGAAGCCGCATTATCGGAGAACAAAGATGAAGTCGGACACAGCGGACAACCATTGGAACGATCAGTGGGCCAATATCAAAGCCGACAGCAAATGGCTGACGCCTGAGGCGGATGTGATCACTTGGGCCAAAGGTTTGCAGCCCGGCGCGCGTGTCCTTGATCTGGGTGCAGGCGTTGGTCGCCACGCATTGTGGCTGGCCAGCCATGGCTTTGACGTGGTCGCCCTCGACGCCGCCCCCGAAGGGTTGACCGAAATCGACAAGGCGGGCGGTGTTGAGACCGTTCTGGCGCGCATGGATGCATTGCCGTTTGAAGATCAAAGCTTTGACCACGTTCTGAGCTGGAACGTCATCTATCATGGCAATGAAGAAGTGCTGAGCCGCAGCATTTCTGAAATTCAACGGATCACCAAACCGGGTGGGAGCTTTCTGGGAACCATGCTGTCCAACCGGCGTTTGCCTTTTGAACAGGCACGCTATCCGGGGCAGGAAATCAGCCGCAACACATGGGTGTTCGACGCTCCGGGAACCGATAAGATCCATCCGCATTACTTTTGTAATGCGCAGGATCTCTTGGCGCTGTTCAAAGGCTTTGAAATCACCTGGTTGCATGATCGAGAGCATGAAGAGCCCGGCTCCTGGCATTGGCACTTGGTCATGGAAAGGCTGTAAGGTGATGTTCACATTCGAAGGGGCCAGCGTTTTTCTGGCTGATGACATTGTCGAAACGACAGTCACCGTCGCGGATGGGGTGATTATTGAGATCGGCGGCCCAGCGCAGGGTGAGGTCATTGATGCGCGTGGGCACATTTTGGCACCGGCGCTGATTGACGTGCACGGGGACGCATTTGAACGTCAGCTCATGCCACGCCCCGGCGTGTTCTTTCCCATCGAGACCGCCGTACTGGAAACCGACCGGCAATTGGCAGTCAATGGCATCGCGACAACCTATCATTCGGTTACGCTGAGCTTTGAATCAGGGTTGCGCAGCGTCGCACGCGGGCATGAGATGATGAAGACCATTCGTGCTCTCGCCCCGCGCCTGCTGGTGGAAAACCGCATCCAGCTGCGGTGGGAGACCTTTGCATTTGAAGCGCTTGACGTGCTGGACTGGGCTTTGGACGCGCCGTTGAAACCGTCATTGGCCTTCAATGACCATCTGTCGATGAGCATGCGCCCCTTTGACATGGCCGTTCAGGACCGCCCGTTTGAACATAGCCCGGATTTCGACACGGTCAGCGTGCATGATGAACGCCTGATCAAGCGTCACGCCAAACAGGCGGAACGCTCGGGCAAGGATCTGGACAGCTATATGGCCCACCTGGGAGAGGTCTGGGATCGCCGCCCAAAGGTGTTGCCCAAAATGCAAGAGGTCGCTGCAAAGGCCAAAGCCCGAGGCATTCCGATGCTCAGCCATGATGATACTCAGGCTGAAACCCGCGATTTCTATCGAGGTTTGGGAGCCTCGGTGGCGGAATTTCCGATGACAATGGGGCCGGTTGCTTCAGCGCGGGATAACGGCGATATGATCATCTTTGGTGCACCCAATGCGGTGCGCGGCGGCAGCCATATCGGGTCGCTCGCGGCAGCGGATATGGTTGAAGATGGGCTCTGTGATGTGCTGGCCTCAGACTACTATTACCCGGCCATGCTGGCGGCGATGGATCGCCTGGATCGCGAAAAGCGCGCGGATCGGCTGGCGCTTTGGTCGCTCGTGTCGAGCGGCCCGGCCCGGGCCATGGGTTTGGCGGATCGCGGCGAAATCACCGTCGGCAAACGCGCCGACCTTGTCTTGGTCGATTGGCCAGAAGGGCACGTTCCCGCGATCCAAGGCACCTGGGTCGCCGGGCGCGCCGCCTATCGCGGCATTCCCGCGAGCTAAGCCGAATGAGGATCAGCCGCGATTACCTGCCAGCCATCGGGCTCGGCATTACCCAGATCATGGGCTATGGCTGCCTGATGTATGCCTATGCCGTTTTGCTGCCGCATATGGCAACAGATCTTGGCCTGAGCCTGTCCGAGATCTTTGGCATCCTGTCTTTGGGGCTGTTTTTTGGTGGTCTGATCTCACCGCTTGCGGGGCGGTTGGTGGATCGGCATGGCGGGTATTGGGTCATGATGCTGGGCGCGGTCGTGGCCGGGTTGGCTCTGATGGCGATGAGCCTGGTAGCAAACACACCCGGATTGTTTTCGGCGATACTTCTTGCCGAGGCGGCGAGCATGTTTGTGCTGTATAATATTGCCTTTGCCAGCGTGACGCAGCTGGATTTAGCGGTTGCACCGCAACGCTCGATCTCGGTCATCACGCTATTTGGCGGCGTCGCCTCGACCATTTTCTGGCCACTGACCCTGACCCTTTTCAACACGGTCGGGTGGAAAATGACATGGGTTTACCTGGGCTTGGCCTATCTCGCCATCTGCCTGCCGCTGCTACATCTGTCGCTGGCCCATCCCATGCGCGACCTTGAGCAACCGCACGCTGCCCAAAGCGACGCAACAGATTGGCCGGAGTTGAGCGGCACTGAACGCAAGCGCGGTATGCTTTGGATGATCATTTCCTTTGTCTTTTCCGGCTATCTCATGGGCGCGGTCATGACGCTTTGGGTGACCAATGTCCAAGATCTGGGCCATAGCGCCGCCATGGCCGCGCTAGCCGGGGCGCTGATCGGGCCATTCAAGACCGTTGGCCGCTTCTTTGAGATGTTGGTCAGCCGCAATCTCTACCCCCTGGCCACCTATGCCTTGGCTCTTGGCCTGATGATGGCGGGCTTTTTGACTCTCTTGCTCTTGGGCGTCACCCTGGCCGGAGTTCTCATTGCCGCCGCACTTTATGGCATGGGTGACGGGATTAAAACCATTGCCCGAGGCACCCTGCCCCTCGCCCTGTTTGGGGCCAAAGGTTATGGCGCGCGGCTGGGATGGATTTCCTTTGTCCAGATGAGTGTCAATGCCTCTGGGCCATTCGCCTTTGCCTGGGTCACGCAGACCTATGGCAGCTGGTGGAGCTTTGCCACGATGACCGCAATTCTGGCCTGCGCCCTGGCCAGTTACACCCTGATCCCCGACCCAAGGAGTTCCACCCATGCCCTTTCACCAGACCCCGCTCAAGATCGGAGCCTGCCTGAAGGCCAGTGAAATCGGCGATCATCGCGATTGGCTATTCGATGATCAGCGCGACATCGAATTGCAGGATTTCGGCAGCCATCTCGCCCTGACCTCGGAACTCGAGGATCGCATCGCCACCGCAAACAAGGCACTGGATGGGCATCGGGGGCGACGCGGCATCCACGGCCCCTATGAAGGTCTGGACATGGACAACAAAGACCCCGAACTGCGCCCGCTGATCACAGTGCGTTTTCTCAAAGGATTGGAGGCAGCCGAGCGGGTTGGCGCGCGCCAGATGGTACTGCATTCGCCATATTCTCGTTGGTATCAGTGGAACCGGCTCGCCAAACCCAATTACGACGAGACCAAGCTAGACCGCATCCATGACGTTATGGTCCCGGTCGTGAGGAATGCCGAAGAACGCGGCATCACTCTTGTGATCGAAAACATTCTCGACGTTGACCCGTCCAGCCGCCGCATGATGGTGGACAGTTTTGGATCCCAGTATGTCAAGCTGTCGGTTGATACCGGCCATGCACATTTGGCACGGCGCATGTCGGGTGCCGCGCCGGTTGACTACTTTATCCGCGACGCCGGGCGACAACTGGCCCATGTGCATCTGCAAGATCTGGACGGCCACGCAGATCGGCACTGGGCTCCGGGTGAAGGTGAAATCCACTGGCCCGAAGTGTTCCGCGCGCTTTCGGACTGCCTTAGCAAACCGCACCTGTTGCTTGAGCTGCGGCGCAAATCCGATATTCCTGCGGGCTTTGCCTATCTCAAGGGATTGGGATTGGTTCAGTGATCTATCGCAAAAAGATCAGCGCCACGCCGCCGGTCAGCAGAGGGATCGGACAGCTGAGTATCACGCGTGTAAAAAGGAAGCGAGGTCCGAGAAAGGCCAGCTCTTCGGCAATGATCTTGGTCAGCGCAAAAAGCCCCCATGCCGAAATATAGGCCACAATGGCGGGAGCCGTGGCCCCTGCCTGCAACGCCCCTGCGGCCAGGGCAAAGCTGACAAAGGCTCCTCCGGGTGTGAAGATTCCTAACCCCATGCCAATCACGACCCCGGTAAAACCTGACGTATCGCCGATATATTGGCGCACGAGCGTTTCGGGCAGTAGATCCGCGAACAGCCCTGCCGAAATCAGCGCCAGCACCACCCGAGGCAGATTGGTGATCACCATGGAACGAACGCCCTGCAAGGCCTGGTCGCGCGCGGCACCCGTTTCAAGTTTGCGCCACGCCCAGGCCGCCAAAGCCATCAAAACCAGCGTGCCGATGACAATATTCATCGCATCACCTTTTGCGCCAGCCAGCCCAACAGAAACGGCACTGGCAGGCAAATGGCCACGCGCGCCAACACAAAATCAATCGGGAGAAAGGACATTTCCCAGATCACAGTGCGGTTTAAACCGTAAAGGCTCCAGGCTGTGACAAAGCTGATGAGCACTGCGGTGGACGCGCCAGCAGCGCGAAACCCAGCTGCCAAAGGGAAGATCATCATCGGCCCGCCCGGTACCAAAGCGCCCGCAAGGCTTGCCATGGCCAGGCCGCGTGTGCCGCTGCCCTGCCCGACCCAACGGGTGATCACCTCTCGTGGGATCAGGATCGGAACGGCGGCAGCAACAAAGAAACCGCAGAGTATCTTAGGGCTTAACACCAATAAAAAACCGAGATAGCGCGCCATGATCTCAACCACGCGCCCTGGCCCATGCAACCAGGCCACACCTGTCGCCGCGGCAATCGCAATCACCAGAAGAATGACAAAAGACGTGTCAAAGGCACGCTGACGCCCCAGAGGTGGAGCCTCCTTCGTGGTTGTTTGCTCTGACTGCACACTCACGGCTGCTCTCCCTCTTGAGAGCGTTAAAGCACCCTATGGCAGGTTGGGAAACCCTCCCCGCCGAAGGGTCCGGCCCCCAAAGATCAAGCTTTACGGTATTTTTCAATGAAAGCGTCGATGTCCAGCGCGCGAATATCAGGCAAAGCGGCCTGGTATGTGTCGCGCGGCCAATCCCAGACGGCGATGTCCATCAAGGCCTCGGCCTGTGTCTCGGTAAAGCGGCGCTTGATCTCGCGTGCGGGCACGCCTCCAACAACCGAATAAGGTGAGACGTCCCGCGTCACGACGGCACCGGCCCCAATCACCGCCCCTGTGCCAATCGTCACCCCTGCCGTCACCGTCACGCCGTGGCCGATCCAGACATCATGCCCGATCGTCACCCAATTCTCGCGCCGCCAGTCAAAGAAATCGTGATCATCCTTGCCCAACCCATAGGCTTCGGCGCGATACACTGAATGGTGCTGAACCGCGCGCCAGGTCGGGTGATTGCCCGGGTTGATCCGCGTCGCATTGGCAATCGAACAGAGTTTGCCAATCGTGGTCCAAACGACATGGCAATCCTTTGTGATATAGGAATAATCCCCCATTTTAGAGGATTTCATCATCGTGCCGCGCCCGACCTCGGTCCAAACGCCCAATTCGCAGTCGCTAACGCTGGCCTCAGGGTGAATGTTTGGGGCTTCGCTGAGATGGGTTTTGGATCCTGCGCCGCTCATTTCGCCAGCTCCGACTTGCCGATAATCCGGGTGCGGATCAGACCCGAGAGGTAGTCGATCAGATAGACCATTGCGATGATCATAAAGATCATGGTCCAGGCCTGATCCCAGTGATAGGTGCTGATCCGGTCGCTGAGCAAAAACCCAATGCCCCCCGCGCCGACAATCCCCAGGATCGTGCCCGAGCGTACATTGGATTCAAAATTGTAGAGCAGAACCGACAGATGCACCGGCAACACCTGCGGCATGATCGCATAGCGGATGGCCTGAAGCCGCGACCCGCCCGAGGCGACCACACCCTCAACAGGTTTCCTGGACGTGTTTTCCAATGCTTCAGAAAAGAGCTTGGAAAAGGTGCCGATCTCACTGACGGCGATGGCCAGAATGCCCGGCAAAGGCCCAAGCCCAAACGCACGAATAAAGATCAGCGCCAGGATCAGCGTTTCGAAGGCGCGGATGATGTCATATCCCCGGCGCGTGCCCTGACGCAGCCAGAAAATGCGGTTGATATTCTTGGCCCCGAGAAAAGAGAGCGGAAAGGCGACGATCGCGCCCAGAACCGTGCCCAGAAACGCCATGGCGATGGTTTCACCAAGCGCGGTCAGGATTTCGAGCCATTCCGCCCAAGTTGACCAAAAATAGGGCGGGAACATAAAGCTCAGCACGCGTCCCAATCGCCCGAGGCCGGTCCAGATGCGCTCTGGTGCGAAGTTGAAATCGTAAAGGCACCAGCAAAACAAACCGATAAAGCCGACCCAAAGCGCGATCTTGCGCGCGCGCATCGCGGCCGTGTCACGAAAAACTCGGGGATGGGCTTCCATTGCGGTGCGAATGTCTTCTTGTGTCGGGGTCATGCGCTTGGCCCTTTTTCCAGTCCGATCACTCGGTGGCGGAGTTTTTCTGAACCGTAATCAATGACGATCACGGTAACGAAGATGATGATGAATAGCGCTGAGAGGTCCGTGTATTCCTGCAATGACAGCGCTTCTCGGAACTCTTGCCCCAGGCCGCCCGCGCCGACATAGCCAATGATGGAACTGGCACGCACATTGATCTCGAAACGCAGCAAGGTATAGCTGATGATATTGGGCAAAACCTGCGGTACCGCACCATAGCGGATTTGGTCAAACCAGGTGCCCCCGGCGGCTTTGACCCC
Source organism: Tropicibacter sp. R15_0 (assembly GCA_017744045.1). GTDB lineage: Bacteria > Pseudomonadota > Alphaproteobacteria > Rhodobacterales > Rhodobacteraceae > Pelagimonas. Next base: position 144,305 of record JAGHRD010000003.1, read on the forward strand.
TTCGAGCGGGCGCATGTCGATGTTTTCGTTCACCTCTGAATACAGCTTGCCCAGCGCGCCGGTGGCATGCAGGCCAATCGCCAGCACTCCGGCCATAGGGCCGACAGAAAAGCAAAAGACAAAGATCAGCGCCCAGACGAGCTCGGGGACGGTGCGAGCAATCTCAAGATAACGGCGGCTGACCCAAAGCACAGTCTTGTTCGGGGCCAAGTTGCGTGCGGCCGGAAATGAAAGAAGAAAGCCACCGACAACGCCCAGAGTGGTGGCCATGAACGCAATCAGGATGGTTTCCACCAGCAGGTTCAGCCAGATCTTCCACCGCCAGAACCAATTGGCCAAATCTGCGCCAAGCGTCTCCCAGCTGAGATTCGGCAGGGTCTTGGCGATGAACTCTCCAAGCCGCGGAATTCCGGCGGGGATGATCCAACGCCATTCACGCGCGCCATCTGGCATCGTGACCTGTGTCACCTTGAAGAAATCTCCAAGCCAGGCAGAGAACGTAAACATGGCAAGAAAGATCACGCTGGCCACCAGCCAACCAATCTGGTTTCTGCGGCGCAAAGCGCTGTAATCAACCTCGAACTGCTGCATAGGCGACAGATCAGGCGTATCGGTATAGGCGGTCATGGCGCGTCGTCCCGAAAAAGAAAGCCCCCGGCCAGATTGGTCGGGGGCGATGGTGGGGTTTAGGAAGAGCGACGCTGGCGCTTCAGCCAAGCGCGCATGTCAACGATCCACTGATAACGCTCGTGGTTGACTTCGATCCAACCGGTTTGCGGGTTCGGATCTTCTTCTTTCCAGCCGGTCATGGCGCGGAAGGCTTCGAGGTCTTTGTCCTGAACGGTCATGACCGCTTCTTTCACCGCATCCTTCAGTTCCTGTGGCAGGTTGGCGCGCGCGGTGAAGGGGCCAGAGGTGATTTCGGGGCTTTCCCAGATCGGGCAGACAACGCCCTCTTCGATCATGCCCTTGTCGATCATGCGCTGCCAACGGCCATCAACAGCGTTGTTCTGCCAAGTGGCTGCCGCATCAAAGGTGCCCTGAACCACGCCAGCAACACCGGCCTCGTGTGAGCCAGAGAAGGGGATAGCCGAGAAAAACGTCTTTGGGTCAACTTCTTTGGCGATGTTGAAATAAGGAACCGCATAGCCCGATGTGCTATCCGGGTCGGCAAAGGCCAAAACCTTGCCTTCGAGATCTTTGATCTCTTTGTAACCGTCGGCGCAGCGGGTCACGACGACCGAATAGTAACCGGTGGACCCGTCTTTGCGCTCGCGCGAAACCAGCGGCTCAACCTTGCCGTCGGTGCCGGTATAGGCTGCGGCGTAGGAAGAGGAGCCAAAGAAGGCGAATTCGATCTGATCCGCGCCAATGGCTTGGATCACGCCATCATAGTTGCCAGCGGTAAAGATTTCGACCTCAACACCCAGCTCTTTTTCGAGATATTTCTCGAACGGGGTGTAGCGCGCGATGCGGTCTTTTTCGTTTTCTCCAGACAGGATGCCGAATTTGATGACGGCATAGTCTTCTTTCCAGTCAGCCGCGACAGCAGCCGATGCGGTCAATGCGACCAGAGCGGTAGTAGCCAATAGTTTCATGGTGGTGTCCCCCAGGTTGGTTTGGCTTGGTGGTAAGTCGAGGTGATCCGCGATGGCCTGTGCTTAGGCAGGCACCGCAATGGATTGAGTGGAGGTGACGGCTTCGTTGAATTCGCGCAGCCCTTGCGTGCCATAGATGTCGCGCACAACATCATCGGTCAGCTGGGCGGCGGTGCCGTCGAAAAACACACGCCCGGCCCGCATGGCGATGATGCGGTCGCAATAGGCACGTGCAGTATCCAGTGTGTGGAGGTTGACCAGCACGGTCAGCCCGTCTTCTTTGTTAATCTGCCTCAGCCCGTCCATGACCAGGGTGGCATTGGCCGGGTCAAGCGAGGCAATGGGTTCATCCGCAAGCATGATCTTGGGTTGTTGAACCAGCGCCTTGGCAATGGCGACGCGTTGTTGTTGCCCGCCGGACAGGGTCCCGGCGCGCTGCAAGGCCTGTGGAACAAGATCGAGACGATCCAGCGCTTGCAGCGCCATGGTGCGTTCCTCATCCGAGAATTGCATGGCCATTGAGCTGAGAAAGCCGTGTTCCGCCAGGCGCCCGATCAGCACATTGGTCAGAACATCCAAACGATCCACAAGGTTGAACTGCTGGAAAATCATCGCGCAATCGCGTCGCCAGTCACGCAAGGCTTTGCCGCGCAAGCTGGTGATTTCCGCCCCGTCAAACGAAATCGACCCCGTGGTGGGGTCGATCAAACGGTTGATAAGACGGAGCATTGTGGACTTGCCGGCACCAGAGCGGCCGATCACGCCGACAAACTGACCCGGTTCGATATCCAGTGATACTGTGTCTACGGCCTTTGTTTCAGCAAAGACCTTGGAGACCTTGGTAAGTGTAAGCGTTGCAGCCATGATGATTCATCCGAATGAATTTTCAAGGCTACATTCCGCTGTGAGTGTGACTGTGAGTTAACCTTTAGGTAACAGTTTCTGAAAGATCAGGCAGCGGCAAAGCCCTGTTGCAGCGAAGGTTGCACAATCCCGTTGGAATAGATGACACGGCCTTCGCGCAGGGTTGCCACAACCCGGTCACTTTGATCCACCAAAGCAAGGTCAGCGCGTTTGCCCAGCGCTATTTCACCACGATCAGAAAAGCCCAACGCCTGCGCCGGATTGGCCGATGCCAAACGCGCCGCTCCGGCCAAACCATTCGGGTCAGACTTGGCCAGGCTTCGAATCGCGGGCAGGATTGCCGCTGGGTGATAGTCTGCCGCGAGGATGTGCAACAGCCCAGCCGCATGGGCATCACGCGCTGAAAGATTGCCGGAATAGCTTTGACCGCGCATGGCGTTGGGCGCACCCATGGCTGTCATCAGACCACGCGCGCTGACCGCTTGCGCAGCCTCAAGCGTCACCGGGAACTCACTGATCACCGCGCCCAGATCTGCCATCAACCGGCCCTTGTCGGCGGTATCATCATCATGACTGGCAAGAGCAACCCCAGCATCGCGACACAAACGCGACACGGTTTGCAGATTGTGCAGGATTTCTTGGCCCGGCGTGGCCGCGTCGATCCGCTCCTGAACCATGGCCCGCGCCTCTTCGAGCGAGATGTTGTGATGGGCCGCGCGCAGTTCAATATGTCGTTCCAGATTACGATATTGCCCCTGCCCCGGCGTGTGATCCATGACCGAGACCAGATCGACCATGCCGTCACGCAACAGCCCTTCGAGCGCGTCAATCGCTGCGGTAAAGGTAATGTCAAACCGGGCATGAATACGGTGATCAACCCGGGCATGAGATTTGGCGGCCCTCAGCGCGCGGATCACCTCACTGGTATGGTCAAAAGAGCGACGTTCGCCATTGCGGGCACCCTTGGAAAAGGACACGGCCGCATAGGCGGTGGTGACACCTGCCGCCGCCAGACGCACATCCAAAGCATTCAGCGCCACATCCATGGGGAAGTCGACCTGCACGCGCGGCTCGATCTCTTGCTCGATCATATCGCCATGCATGTCAATGAAACCGGGGAACGCCGTCAGCCTCTCCCCCAGGCCCTGACCTGCTATTGGGGTTTCCGAAATCTCGACAATCACGCCATTTTCAATCCGCAAGGCACCGGCGGGCACAACGCAGTCAGGCAGAACAAGGGTCAGGTCAGACAGCCACATCTGCACGGTCCTCTTCACTATAATGATCGGGGGTCAAATCAACGATACGATCAATCAGATGTTCCACATCATCGGGATGATGGAACACGCCAATCATGGCCGCACCTTGCGACTTCAACTCGGCCAGGCGCGCAACCAAGGCCGCGCGGGCCTTGGCGTCCAAAGACGCCGTCGGTTCATCCAGCAAAAGCAGCCGTTGCGGTAGGATCAGAGCGCGGGCCAGATTGACCTTTTGCTGCTCGCCTCCGGAAAAGGTCGTTGGATAAGCTGGCCAGAGGTCTGGCTTTACGCCGAAAACATCCAAAGCGCGGCGGGCCTGCTCCAGCGCGTCGTCAGCTGCCACGCCCGCCAGGCGCAGCGGTTCGGCGACAATCGCCTCGGCACTGACCCGAGGGCGCGCCGTAAGGAATTGTGTGACAAAGCCAATCTCACTGCGGCGCAGATAGGCGATATCGACTTCTGCGGCCCGCGCAAGATCAATTTCGCCATGTGACGATTGAAACCGGATCTGTCCGGCTTGTGGCAGGTAAGAGCGGTACAAGGTGCGCAATAGCGTGGATTTACCCGCACCATTCGCCCCTTTGAGAAGTACAAACTCCCCTGCATCCACAGCAAAAGAGATTTTCGAAAAGGCCGCAATCCGGTTTCCCAGATGGTGCAGGTCAAAGGCTTTGCTCAGCCCATCGATTTCCAGAACAGCTGTCATAGTTTTGCATGCACCAATTGTTGCGTATAGGCGTGTTGCGGGTCTTGAAAGATTTGGTCAGCAAGGCCCGTTTCGACCACCTGCCCGCGCCGCATGACCATAACGCGATCCGCCAATGTGCGGATAACACCCAGATCATGACTGACGATGACCATCGTGATCTGACGATCCTGTTGCAGACGTTTGAGCGTATCGAGCACAAGCGCCTGCACCGAGACATCCAAACCGGTGGTTGGTTCATCCAACAACAGCAAAGCGGGTTCCAGCGCGATGGCTTTGGCCAGTTGCACGCGCTGCTGCATCCCCCCCGAAAGCTCGATCGGCGGCGCGTCAAGGCGTTCCAACGGGAATTCCGAGGCTTCAAGCGCGGTTGTCGCCTTGGCGCGCAGGGTCGCAAAACTACGCTCGCCCGCCACCAAGAGGCGTTCAGCAACATTACCCGATGAGGAATGTTTCATCAGCAAGCCCAGATGCGGGTTTTGATAGACAATGCCGATCTTGGTGGCGCAAAGCATCCGGCGGGCAAACCGGTCAAGGTCGAACAGATTGCCCTCGGTCTCGGGCAGATCAAGACTGTAGCTGCCCTGATCTGGCGTTTCCTCAAGGTTCATCATGCGCAACAGCGTCGATTTCCCCGATCCGCTTTCGCCGACAATCCCCAACACTTCACCGGGATAGGCATAGGCCGAAACGTCGCGCAGAGCATGAACATCCCCATAGGTTTTTGACACATGATCCACGCGCAAGAGCGGCTGGGTTTTTACAAAACGGGGGGCTTCCATTGCCAGTGTCATTGCGCCATCTCCCCGTTTTTGTACCAGGTTTCCCCTTGGATGACGCCCTCTCCGTCGCGCTGTCGAAGGGCTTTGACACCCCATTCACTGTCCGAAACCTCGTAGGCCGATGTTCCGTCATCTTGCGGAATTTCATTCATGAAAAAGCCCTTGGTCCCGGAACGATGACATGTCAGGCCGCCATGATCTTCGACCTTGTAGGGCACATCGGAAAACACCAGTGGTTCAACCCGGGTATAGGGCGGCACGGCATAGATGCGTTTCTCGCGGCCGGCAGACAGGATGGTCAGATGTTTGGCCATATGCAGCTTGGGCACGTCCCAGCGAGGGATTGGCGACGGGGTCATGATGTGGCGGCCATGCACCAAAGAGGGATAGCTAGCCCCCTGCATTACCCGACCCGAGCGCACGATCTGTTCATAGAGTTGCAGCCACATACGCCCATAGTCGGCATCTGCATGCATCTGACGAGCGATGGACATATTGGGCTGAACCGGGCGCAACGGCTCAGGGTTTGGAACTTGCAGCACCAGGATCTGATCCTCGCTCAGGATCTCTTCGGGGATGCGGTGACGTGACTGAATCAGATCGGCCTGCAAGGTGTCCATCGTGACCGGAGCCCCGGCCACCCGCGCGATAAAGCGGCGGATCGAGGCGGCGTTGACACTGTCATCCGCCCCCTGATCAATCACTTTTACAGTGGTTTCCGGGTTCACCAAAGTCAGCGAGACCTGCAAACCACCCGTGCCCCAGCCCCGCGCCATTGGCACTTCGCGGCTGGCATAGGGCATCTGACAACCCGGCACCGCCACGGCTTTGATCATCTTGCGCCGCAACTCACGCTTGGCCGAGGCATCCAGAAAGCCATAGCTCATGGCCTCCCAAGGTTTGGTCAATTCAGAAAGGCTCATTCCGCAGGCTCGCTTTTTGTCGGGGCCGGGTCACTGGCGGCTGGATCGGTTTTGGCAGCCTTCTTGGCCTTGGCATCGCGCATGGCATCCAAAGAGGATTGAAAAGTGACGTAGTGTGGCAGTTTGAAATGGATACAAAAGCCCGAGCTTTCGACCCCTTCGGTGTGATAGAGAAAGAACTCTTCTTCAGTCGCCGACCCTTTGGGGGCCCCAGCGCTGTTCAAGTCCAAAGTGGCGGCCGAGATGCATTTGACTTCGTTCCAGCCAAAGGTCGCCGCAAAGCCAAGGTTTAGCTTTTCAGACTTCTTGCTGACGACCTCGGCCTGGCTGACTTTGACACGCCCCGCCGAGAATTTGCGCCCGTCGGGATGCGAGACAGTGATATCCGCCTCGGCCAATCGCAATTCATTGACCGTTGGGTGTGCCCGCCCATAGCCGCGCATCGCAGCATAGCCCAGCGCCAGAACGCCGCCTGTATCCGCCCGGGCAAGGCTTTGCAGGGTATGGGCACGTTTGGACGGGAAAAGCAGGGGTTCGCGGGTCAGATCGGGAATGTCACCGCCTGCGGTTTGATCCGGCTCTGGCAAATCCACCAAATCGTTCTCTGCCTGCCAAGCACTGACAGACGGTTGCTGCGCCGGGGCCGGCTGATCGGCGGGGTCTACGGAGGACGGGGTGAACTGATCGCCGCGCAGTACATCTGTTGCCAGAATGCGGTGTGCATAATCCAAAGTTGGCCCTAGCACCTGCCCACCGGGAATGTCCTTGAACGCTGCGGAAATGCGGCGATGAGTGAAAAGGTCGCCCTGCTCAACTGGCTCGGCAACACTGAGACGGGGTTGCGTCGTGCGCCAGGCACGAAGCAGCAAAACTGCCTCATAAATCTCGCCGCCTGTTTGGGCCAAAGCCAGAGCCGCCAGATCTTCGTCATAAAGCGAGGCTTCTCCCATGACCCGATCGACGAGATAAGGCAGGCTTTGGCGAATTTCGTTGACACGCTGCACATCAAAGCTGCCGATCTCTTCACGAAACAGCCGTTCGGACTGCTCAATCGCCCGTTCACCGCCGCGGGTTGCTACATAAGCCATTACAAAACCTCGACGGTTGTGGAGCGTGGAAGAGCAACCAGACGTTCGCCATCCAGCAGGATCAGTTCAAACCCGGTCGGGTAGCGCATGACCTGCGCGCGGGTCTGCCAGAACCCATCAGGCAAACCCGCAACTTGCAAATCGCAGGTTCCGTTGACCCCGGGGCCACTGAGACGCAGCCGCGGACCTGCCCCCAACTTGCAGCGAATGATCACCGTCGCGCCCTCATCAGGATAAAGATCACTGCCCAGTTGAAGCGATTTCAAAACTTCGCTGTCTTGAACAATGGCAAGGAATACATGGTCAGCGCTGGCCATATCGGCGATCTCAGCGCCAGAGCGCATCACCTGCGGTACCAGCAAGGGATCCGCTGAATAGACCCGGCATTCACGATCAATCAGTGCGTCGATCAAGGCAGCCTCACCCGGTTTGGGCAAGTGCTGGATCTGGCCAGGACGGCTAAGCGCCCATAGCAAAGCGTCAAAGCTGGCATTGGCCTCGATTTCTTCGACGCTGCGGAGGGGGGCGGATTGGGACATCAAAACGTCTCCATGTTCACACGGGTCGCTTCTACCCGGCGCAGGGTTTCGCGATCTTCGGCGGCTTGGTCTTTGGCGGTTTGGTCGCAAAAGGCAGCGCAGGCCTCTGACTGCACATCGCTTTGCAGCGCCAGATCGACCAGAGCCATGGCCATCGCCGCCTCAAGATCATGGCCGCGTCGCATGCCGTAACCTTGCAGGTCACCAGCGCGAATATGCGCTTCGCTGACCAGAACCTCGCCTAGGTGAAATACGGTACCTTGCGCCGTATCGCGCATGGGCAGCATGACAAGACCTGTCCGGCTTTTCAGCACGTCGATCTCGCCCAGATCCCCAATCAACGTTTCTGCGAAGTGTTTTAACTTGTCGGGCGCGGCCCGTGCCAAAACGTCGAGTTGGGGGTCTGTGTCAGCCATCATCCTGCCCTGATATTGTGAATTTCACCCGTCCGGATGCCCAGATCACCCGGCTATAAGAAATCGGAGCACCGTCCTGATCCGCATCCAGGGCCAAAACGACGATGACCGGTAAGTCGCTGTGTTGTTTCAGCGTTTTGGCCTCGTCAGGCTTAGCCGGACGTGCGTAGAAATCGGTTTCGGCGCGGTGATAATCATCGACACCGTAAGATTTGAAGGTCTCGGTTACCGAACCCAACAGGTCTCGCCGTTCAACAAAGTCCGCAAAGCGATCCGCCGGATACCAAGCCGTACCGAAGGCCACCGGCATTCCATCGGCAAGCGTTATGCGGCGGCTTTCAACAACCTTTGCCCCATTGGGCAGGTTCAACGCTTCGCGCACCGGCTCGGGGGCGATGATCATGTCGGCCCCCAGCAGTTCACCGGTCACCTCGCATCCCTGCGGCAGCAGATTCCGGCGCAATCGGGTGCGTTTGCCAATGGCGTAAGACAGACGAGGAGCCTCTTCGACAAAGGTGCCGCGCCCTTGCTCAATGCTGACCTTGCCGGCTTTGGCCAACGCCTCGACCGCACGGCGCACCGAATGGCGCCCAGCCTCAAAACGCGCGGCAAGCTGCGGTTCGGTCGGCAGCTTGTCCCCGGGGCGCAGACGGCCGGAAGAGATATCATGTGCGAGCGCGTCGCGGATCATTGTCCAATTGGTCCGTGTCATGTCAGAATCATTCGAATGAATTTCAAATAGTAGCGTGACGTTACATCTAAGTGACAAAACTTCCGATCAGAAGTCACATTTGCCGATTTCCGCAGGCACAGTATTGGGGGAGGTCAAAGCGACCCAAAGGTCATGATGAAATCTGCAGCACGTGGGGAAAAGTTTTGCTCAACCCGTTCGGTTTCTCTTGGCCAAATCTGAGGCTCGGCCTAGGGTCGCGCCATGAACCAGCAAACTTATTTCATTTCACAAATCACGGAATCCGACGACGGGGTAAATGCCCTATTGGCGCGTCATCATGCCGATATGCGCGCCGGGTCACCCGAGGAAAGCTGCCACGTCATGACCGGTGACGAGTTGCGTGCAGCCGGTGCGCAGGTCTTTGCCTTGCGTGATGGCGATGGGCAGGTGCAATCGATTGGGGCGTTGAAACCCTTTGGCCAAGCGGTAGAGCTGAAAAGCATGCATACCGCGCGCGAGGCCCGAGGCCTGGGATATGGTCGCAAGATGCTGACGCATCTGTTGCAGGCCGCCAAAGATCAGGGTGCGCAAAGTGCGTGGTTGGAAACCGGCTCTCAAGAGGCCTTTGCACCGGCGCGGTCCCTGTATCATTCGGCAGGGTTCGAAGTCTGCCCGCCCTTCGGGGAATATGTCGAGGACCCTCTGAGCACCTTTATGACCAAGATGCTTTGACCCTAACGGCGTCCAAACAGGCTCGAGATAAGAAACAACCCGGCGGCGGCGCAAACGATGCTTGGCCCGGCGGGTGTGTCTATTTCCCAGGCGGCCCATAGGCCCAAGAGAGAGGCGCAGATGCCCAGACCTGCGGCCCCGATAACCATCTGTTCCGGGGTGCGGGCAAAGGGGCGTGCCGAGGCAGCCGGGATGATCAGCATCGCGCCGATCAACAGCGCGCCAACGATCTTGATGGCCACGGCAACCACCAGGGCCAAGGCCAGCATCAAGACATATTTTTCCCGCTCCGGGTCATTGTCAGACGCATAGGAAAGGTCAGGCGACAAGGTCGCCAGCAACAGCCCATTCCAGCGCCAAAGGATCAGCGCCCAAACCGCCGCCGCCCCGCACCAGATCATCAAGAGATCGCTTTTGGCGACCGCCAGAATGTCGCCGAACAGATATGCCTCAAGGCTGATGCGCGGCCCATCGACCAGAGATACCGCCACAAGGCCAAAGGCCAGGGCCGAATGGCTGGCAACGCCCAGGATCATATCCGGGCCAAACCCGCGCCCGGTCAGCGCCGCAACCGCAAAAGCCATGCCAAGGCTGATCAGCAAGGTGCCGGCAAAGACAGGCGCTGAAAAGGCCAAGGCCAAAGCCACGCCCAAAACCGCCGCATGTGCGGTTGCATCGCCAAAATAGGCCATGCGCCGCCAGACGACGAATACGCCCAATGGCGCGGCGGCCACGGCAACACCCACCGCGCCCAGCACGGCGCGGGTCAGGAAATGGTCCAACATTATGCCGTCTCCTGATGATCATGGTCACAAGACGCGCCATCATCATGGCTGTGATTGTGTTGGTGCCGGTAAAGCGCCAGTGCACCGCCCGTGCCGCTGCCAAACAGGGCACGGTATTCTTCGGCCTGCGCGACGACTTCGGGGCGGCCTTCGCAGCAAATATGGCCGTTCACACAAAGAACCCGGTCAGAGGCGCTCATCACCACGTGCAAATCATGACTGACCATCAGCACGGCGCAGCCGAGATTGTCGCGCACCTCTTCGATACGTTTGTAAAACGCCGCCTGACCCGGCTGATCCAACCCGGTGGTTGGTTCATCCAGCAGCAGGATCTCCGGCTTGTTCAACAGGGCCCGCGCCAGCATCGCCCTTTGAAACTGCCCCCCCGACAGATCGGTCAACTGGCGATCGGCGATGTCGCTCGCCCCGGCATCCGCCAAGGCCGCCTGCCGCGCATCACGCGGGCTGCGCCGGGGCAGATCCAGAAAGCGCGACACGGTCATCGGCATCGAAGGATCGACGCTCAGGCTTTGGGGGACATAACCCAGGCGCAAGCCTTTCTTACGAGTCACTTGCCCTTGAAACGGCGTCACAGCGCCGATCAAAGCCTTCATCAAGCTCGATTTGCCCGAACCATTCGGCCCGACAATCGTCACGATCTCTCCGGCATGAATCGCAAAATCAACGTTTCGCAACACGGTGACATTGCCCCGTTTGACATGCATGCCCCGCGTTTCAATCAGCGCCGTCATGCGGTTTTTTCCTGGCAGTCCGGGCAAACTCCCTCTGCTTCGATTGAGACTTTTTCAACGGTAAAGCCCAATTCGGTCCCGGCTTTGGCCACAACATCGGATACAGGTTTGCCCGGCAATTCCGCGACGGTCGAACATTCGCGGCAAATCAGAAAGCTCGGCGCATGGTGTTCGCCCGGATGGACGCAGGCGATAAACGCGTTCAGACGTTCGATCCGATGGACGAATCCGTTGCTGACCAGAAAATCCAAAGCGCGATAGGCGACGGGCGGTTGCGAACCGAGCCCCTCTTCGCGCAAAAAATCCAAGACCTCATAGGCCCCCATAGCGGTATGTTTTTGAGCAAGAATTTCCAACACGCGCCGCCGAACCGGCGTCAATTGCAGGCCTTTCTCACGACAGGTCTCTTCGGCCACCTGCAACGTGTTCGAGATACATTGCGTGTGATCGTGAGTCTCAAAACCATTGGCGGTCATGCGAACTTGTCCTTTGAGGGGATCGTTTTGGGGTTGATATGTTATGTTCTAACCTTCTACAAGCTATGACTGTTATATCATAACATTCGCCCTGCCTGAAGAGAGACCCAATGAAACTTCAATATTCTGCCTTTGCTCTGATGATGAGCTCAAGCGCCGTTCTGGCCGAAGCCCCAAATGTTGTCACAGATATCGCCCCAATCCACAGCCTGGTCTCCATGGTGATGGGTCAAACGGGCGAACCGGACATGCTGATTGAACCGGGCACATCTGGGCATGATTTGGCGTTGAAGCCAAGCCAGGCACAAATGCTGAGTGATGCGAATGTCGTGATCTGGGTTGGCCCAGAGATGAACCCCGCCGCTGGCAACCACATCGAGACCCTGGCCCCCAATGCGTTGCATATTGAGTTGATGAAGGTCGAAGGCACCCACATCTTGCCCTTCCGCGAAAACGCGATTTTTGGCGGGCATGATGATCACGAAGACCATGATGATCATGACGCGCATGAGGAGCACGCTGAACACGATCACGATGATCATGACCACGGCCATGACGACCATGCAGATCACGACGATCACAAAGACGAACATGCGGACCATGATCACGATGATCATGCAGAACATGCGCATGAAGATGACCATGCCGAGCATGATCACGAAGAAGAACATGATGACGGTCACGACCATGGTGACGAACATGATCACGCCCATGAAGGCGAAGAGCATCACGATGATCATGACGACCATGCCCATGATGATCACAAGGAAGATGGCCATGAAGAGGCCGGGCACCATGATCACCACCATGGTGAAAACGACCCGCATGTCTGGCTGTCGCCGGACAACGCTATCTTCTGGCTGGGTGTGATTGCCGAAGAGCTTGGCAAAGTCGATCAGGACAATCGTGACACCTATTTCTACAACGCGACCAAAGCGATCGAAGAGATCAAAGCGGCAGAGACACGCGCCAAGGCGATCCTTGAACCGGTCAAAGATGCCCCTCTGGCGGCCTATCACGACGCGTATCAGTATTACGAAGAGGCGTTTGATCTGAACGTTTTGGGCGCAATCACCGATAGCGACGATGTGGCCCCGGGTGCCAAGCGTATCGGCACATTGCGTGACGAGTTTTCCGAGGTTCAGCCCAAGTGCTTTATCATTGAACCCGGTGCAAATGCGCGTCTGATCCTGTCTGTCGGGTGGGCGGAACTGCTCAACAATGACAGCGGTAAAGAGCCAATTGCCCGCCTCGACCCGCAAGGTCGGTATCTTGAGCTTGGCGCGGGCCTCTACCCGGCCCTGATCGAAGACACGGCACAACGCATTGCAGATTGTGTGGCAGAATAACTGCGCTGCCACGCATGGAAATCAAAACCCCGCCTTGGTGATCAAGGCGGGGTTTTCTTTTTTAGAATTGGCGTTTCACTCGCAAAGGAAACGGTTACGCAGGTTTTCTAATGTGGCTTACGCTGCGCCTCAGCGGCGGCAATCGCCGCTTCTTCCATATCTTCCGGATCTTGCGATGGGGTCGAATAGGACCCCGACAGCCACTTGGCCAAATCAATATCCGCGCAGCGTTTGGAGCAAAACGGGCGGTATTTGGCATCGGTGTCTTTTGCGCAAATCGGGCAGCTCATGACTTGGCTCTCAGGCTTTTCAAGGCCAGTCGGTCACGTTTGCGCTGAATTTCCATCAGCCCAAGCTGCGTCCACCCGGCCAGAATGGTTTCGGTCGCTTCGCGTTTCAAGGCGGCCCGCAAAACGCCCTCAAGCTGCTTGCGTTCCTTCTTGGGACACGGCGCAGGATCGACAATGATCTGCCCGCCAAGGCCACGCAGACGCAGCTGGCGTGGCAGGTCCTTGAGCGCCGCCAAATTGGCCTTGAGCCCTGCCGAGAACGACGTGTCACCGCCCGTATTGATATCAACGGCGACCAAAGCCGAGGTCGGCTCGATGATCATGGAATACCCGCCAGGCAAGGCCACATGCGGCTCTAGGGCACGATCGATTTGGTCCAGCACATCGTGATGCTCAAAACTGCCCGGCTCATTGGCAATCTGCGCCGGGTCTGTCCATTCGCGCCAGGCCATCGCATGAGGTCCGTCGCCCTCGGATAGCAATTCCGCCTCGGAACCAGTGTCGCCCAGAACGGCCGTCGCCAACTCTACCATGGCCAAAACATCATCGCTGATGTCTTCCGGATCTGCATCGGCACAAGACGACCGCAGGATCAAACCAGCATTTTCTGGCAAGGCGCAGTCGGCCAAGGCCTCATGCGCGGCCTCCAACGCAGCCTCTCGCAACTCATCTTCCTTGATCGCACGCGAGACATTGATACCCGGAGCATCCGGCGTGACGATGGCATAGCGGGATTTGAACAGCAGGCGCTGGGTAACCGGAATGGCTTTGCCCGGATCGGCATAACCGGTCACTTGCACCATCAAAGGCTGACCGGGCTTTAACCCTTTGACCTGACGCAGAAACGCCATGCCGTCAGGCGTGCGCAGAAACATGCCCCCCTGCCCTTTCACGGGCCGGTCGGCAATGGCGCGGTAAATCGTTCCCGGACGCGGCAGATCGGTGTCGATCAGCAAATCATCCAACTGACCATCCTTGATCAAAGCCGCGGCCTCGCGCCCTTGCCAATGGTCCAATGCGATAAGAGTTCCCTTCATGAGGCAGGCTTGTAAAGCGGATAGCCCGCAGACAGAAGCAAATTCGCCGTCTCTGCCAGCGGAAGACCAACGACGGCTGTAAATGACCCGTTGATCCAAGGGATAAAGGCCCCTGCTGGCCCCTGAATGGCATAGCCGCCAGCCTTGCCCTGCCAGTCATTGCTGGCGAGGTAAGCGTTCAGCTCTTCATTCGAAAGGTTCTTCATCTTGACCTGGGTGACCACGTCGCGTTCCCAAACCTGATCCCCCTTGCGAACGGCCACAGCTGTGATGACGCGGTGGCGCCGCCCGGACAGCATGGTCAGAAACTCTGCCGCTTCTGAAGCATCAGCCGGTTTGCCAAGAATGCGACGCCCCAGCGCCACAGTGGTATCCGCAGACAGAACGATCTCGGAAGGGTCTGCCGGAATGGCCAGCGCTTTTTCCCGCGCCAGACGCACACAATAGGGGCGCGCGGCCTCGCCTTTTTGCGGATCTTCGTTGATGTCAGGCGGGCGAATGTCATCGGCCACAATACCAAGCTGGGCCAGCAATTCACGGCGGCGCGGGCTGCCGGACCCTAGAATGAGGCGGGGTTTGTCTGTCATCGCAACATCCGCATAGGTTTGAGGTGGAATAAGCCAGTCAGGCCGGGCGCAGAAAAGTTTTTCAAAACTATTGCAAATTCCGTGCACGGAATTTTGGCGCACAGAAGTGAGGTCTCGGACGAAAAACGCCGGGGTGGTCCCCGGCGGTCTTCAACGCATCGCTTATTTGAAGCGGTAGTTGATGCGCCCCTTGGTCAGATCATAGGGGGTCATTTCAACCTGGACTTTGTCGCCAGCCAGAACACGGATGCGGTTCTTGCGCATCTTGCCTGCCGTATGTGCGATGATTTCATGGCCGTTTTCAAGCTCGACCCGGAATGTCGCATTCGGCAGGAGTTCCTTCACGACACCAGGAAATTCGAGCGTATCTTCCTTGGCCATGTTTTCTCCATCATTTGCCATCCCGCCAGATGCAGGACCCCTGCGATATGAGCCTTTTTTACTGGTATTTCAAGCCATCATATCAGCGCAGCTGCGTTATTTGTGCGGCTGTTGAACGGGTTTCCTGGTCAATCCAGTGCCGCCGATTGAGTTGAGCGCCGGTTTCACGCGCCTGACGCACATTGGTTAACGAAACCTCGGCATAGGTCCAGCCAGGCGTGTTCAACTCTCCAAGCGCCAGAATACCGGTATCCGGGAAACCGGCATCAGGTGGGCCAAATACACCACCCGCCCCGACATTCTCATCGACGGCGGGCGACCAATCGCAATCCCCAACCGTCGAGGCCATCACGCAAACGCATTGGTTTTCCAAAGCGCGCGCCATCGCTCCGATCCGCACCCGCCAATAGCCAGCCAATGTGTCCGTGCAACTGGGCACCAGCAAAATATCCGCCTCGGACAAGGCGCGACCCAGCAAGGGAAATTCGCTGTCATAACAGATGAGAATGCCGATCTTGCCCAGGGCCGTGTCGAACACCTGCAGCTCCTCGCCTGACTCGACCTGCCAAATCTCGCGCTCGAACCGGGTCATGATTTGTTTGTCCTGCGCAACCATCTCTCCGGACGGCGCAAAGAGGCGCGCGCGGTTGACAGGACGTGCCTCATCATCGGCAAAGACCGGGGCGGACGCCGCCAGGATATGCACCTTGAACCGCTGCGCCAACGCAGCATGAAGCCGATCTGCGGCTGGCAGGTACCCGGCGACCGCCTGCAAAGACACCTCCAAATCCGCCGCAATCTCAGCCCCTGACAAAGTGGCCAATTCCATCGCCCCGTATTCAGGGAAGACCAGCAAATCAGCCCCCTTGTCCGCTGCCTCACGCACCCAAGCGGTGAGTTTTTCGGTATAGGCCTCCCAATCGGCCAAAACCTCCATCGGATAGGCGGCAGTTGCGATTTTCATGTGGTCACCCAACCCTTTATCTGCCTCAGCGTTTCAAATCTGTCTTTGCCAAAACTGAAGGCGCTTCTTGCTCTCGCTTTCCTGATCTATGTCCGTCCAGGTGAACTCGGCCATCACATCAGGAACCGGCGCATACCCACGTTTGCGCCAAAACGGATCAAGGGGCGCGTAACCTGTCGGGCGCAGCGCGTGGTCCTCGAGTCGGATAACGGCACAGAAGGCACAATGAGTTAGCCCTAGTTTTCGCGCCTGCTCCTCTCGCAGGTCAAAGAATCGATGACCAATGCCATGCCCGCGATAACCCGGCAAAAGCACGGATTCGGCGCAATAGAATGTCTGTTCCGCATGAGGCAAAGCCCCAATGATCTGGGTCGCATCCGCATGATCGACAAAGGGCATGCCTGTGGCCGCACCAACAATCTTATCCCCATCGCGAGCCGCCACAAGAAGCGCGCGCGGGTTATTGCGGTACGAACGCAGGTAATGACGCTCATAAACCATGTCGCCATCATAGAGATAGGGAAAGGCGCGAAACACTTCGATACGCAGCTGCGCCAAATCATCCAGAACCGCGTCAAACGCGTCTCCTGTCAAGGCTTCTACGGTCAGGGTCATGAGACCTGACGCACCCAATCGGCCAGATTGTAATAGGTGACCACGCGGGAAATCTTGCCATCCTGCAAGGAAAAGAAGGACCCTGCAGGCAGTTTATAGGTTTGCCCAGTGGCCTCGGGCAGGCCCGCATCTGTGACCTTATAAGTGCCGTTGACCGTGTATTCCGCAGCGGCACGGGTGCCGTCCTCGGACAGGAAGATCACCATATCAGTCAGATTTTCGGCATAGCAGCGGCTCATATGGTCGCAAAAATCACCGAATTTCTCTTTGCCGATGCGCACCTGCCCCTCGTTGACGTGATGCGCGACGTTATCGGTCAGGCAATCCAGCATTGCAGTCGTATCACCCGCGTTAAAAGCGTCAAAATAGGTCTGGATCGTGTCGCGGCTCATTCTTGTCCCCATTTGCCCCGCATTCGATCCGTCAACTGTTCGCGGGTCTGGCGATAGGCATTCAGTTTCTGTTCACGGGTTTCCCCAATGCCTGTCGGGTCCATGATGGGCCAATATTCCACCGTAAGATGGTAAAACCGGGTCAATTCCAGCGCCCGGCGTTGCGAGGCCGGGGACAAGGTCACGATCACATCAAAGCCTGACAGGGCCTCTCCGTTTTCTTCCATTTCCTCGAAGGAGCGCGAGCGGTGACGCGACAATTCAACGTCTATTTCCGAACAAACCGAAATGGCAAAGCCGTCAATTTCCAGATCATTGACCACGCCCACTGACTGAACATAGGTCTCTGTCCCGAAAAGCTTTTTCATGATGCCTTCGGCCATGGGAGAACGCACGGCATTATGATCGCAGCAAAAAAGAACTGATTGCGGCAAGCCTCCCACGCATCAGCCTCCGAAATGCAAGACGCAGACCAGGGTAAAGAGACGGCGCGCGGTGGCGTCATCAATCTCGACCTTGCCATCAAGACGTTCCTGCAAAATGCGTGCGCCTTCATTGTGGATGCCACGCCGGGCCATATCGATGGTTTCGATCTGGCTGGGTGGCAGGGTTTTGACCGCGTCGAAATAGCTTTTGCAGATCTGGAAATAATCCTTCACCACCTGCCGAAACGGCGACAGCGACAAATGGAAATCCCCGGCCTTGTCACCGCCTTCCGTGTTGACCTCGAAAACCAACCGTTTGTCCCGGATCGACAAGCCCACATCATAGGGCCCCTCGGGCACGTCGCGATCATCACGCGCCGGCAGAGTAAAGGAGTTTTCCTCCATCAAATCAAACATGGCAACGCGGCGCTCTTGTTCGATTTCCGGTGTCGGCGGTGGCAGATTGGCGTCATCAAGCGCGATATGTGCAATACGAGTCATGGGTCAGTCACTTATCCTGTTACACAAATGTGTAGCGTGGCCATGACAAAGGGGCAATGAGACCTATTCATAAGTTCCAGAGCTGGACATTTTGCCCCAAGCCCCCACCTGTCTGTACAAATGCATTTGGGAAAAGTGATGAAAAACAAGGCAGAGAAGAGCAGGCCGCGTTTGGAAGGGCTGGATCTGGCCCGGTTTCTGGCGCTGTTCGGCATGGTCATCGTCAATTTCAAGATCGCCATGGGCGTTGAACAGGCAACGGGAATCCTTGGACAACTCTCAGGCGCTCTGGAGGGGCGGGCCGCTGCCAGTTTTGTGGTCCTGGCAGGAATTGGTCTGGGCTTAGCTTATCGCGGGGCTTTTCAAAACACGCTGGTCACAGCTTTGAAACGGGCGCTGTTTCTCTTGGTGCTGGGCCTCGCAAATATGCTGATCTTTGAGGCTGACATCCTGCATTACTACGCCTTTTATTTTGCCTTTGGCGCGTTGCTATTGCCGTTTGGGACCGGGGTTTTGATCGCCGTCGTGGTGGCGCTGAACCTCGCCTTTGTCGCGATGTTGATGGTGTTCAACTATGACGCTGGCTGGGACTGGACCACATTGACCTATAGCGGCTTCTGGACGCCTGAAGGGTTCATCCGCAACCTGTTTTTCAATGGCTGGCACCCGGTGATCCCCTGGTTGGGGTTTCTTGTGGTCGGGATCATTCTAAGCCGTCTGACTTTGGCAGAACGCAGCACACAATGGCGGCTGTTCTTGGGCGGGATCGTAGGCCTGATCGCGACCGAATTGGTCAGTGGATTCATGATATCTTTGGCACCGAATGACCCAGAGCTTGCGGTTTTGCTTGGCACAGCCCCTGTGCCACCTATGCCGCTTTACACAGTCGCGGGCATTTCCGCCGCCTGTCTCGTGGTCGGTACAAGCCTGCTGCTGGCCCCTGCCCTGCAGAAATGGCGGCTTTTGCAATTGTTCACCCCCGCCGGGCGACAAACCCTAACGCTTTATATCGCGCATATCCTGATTGGCATGGGCACATTAGAGGCGTTGGGCATGCTGGGCGGACAAAGCATCGAGGCCGCTGTCAGCGCGGCGATACTCTTTGTTCTGGCCGCCATGGCCTATGCCTGGGTTTGGAATCACTTCTTTAAACGTGGTCCAATCGAGGCGGTCATGCGCAAACTGGCCGGGTAATCGTTATTTCTACAACGACGCCCGGCCGACGACTCAGCCATTCAGCTTCTTCAACCGCGCAGTGACCGACAGGCCATGTGCCTCAAGACTTTCAGAAGTCGCGAGGATCTCGGCTGCGGGACCAATGGCTTTGAGCGCGTCCGGGGTCATGCGCGCCAGTGTCGTGCGTTTGACAAAATCCATCACCGACAGGCCAGAGCTAAAACGGGCCGAGCGGGCGGTGGGCAAAACATGGTTTGGCCCGCCGACATAATCGCCAATCGCTTCGGGCGTCCATTGGCCAAGGAAAATCGCGCCCGCATGGGTGCACTTTTCGGCCAATGCGTCGGGATCCGCAACGCAGAGCTCCAGGTGTTCCGGGGCAATGCGGTTGGACAGCGCCGCGGCTTCGTCCAGATCACGCACGGTGATCACTGCGCCATAATCACGCCAGCTAATGCCTGCAATCGCGCTGCGCTCTAGCGTTTCCAGACGTTTTTCAACGGCGTCAGCAACAGCGCGGCCAAACTCGGCATCGGTGGTTATCAACAGCGATTGCGCGCTTTCATCATGTTCGGCCTGGCTCATCAGGTCCAGTGCGATCCAATCCGGGTCATTCTCACCATCAGCGATCACCAGAATTTCAGACGGGCCAGCGATCATGTCGATGCCAACCTTGCCGAACACCCGCCGTTTGGCGGCAGCGACAAAGGCATTACCTGGGCCGGTGATTTTATCAACCGGCGCAATAGTTTGGGTGCCATAGGCCAAGGCCGCAATGGCCTGGGCTCCACCAATGCGATAGACCTCATCCACGCCTGACAGTTTCGCCGCCAGCATAACCAGCGGGTTCACCAAACCATCCGGGGTTGGCACGGTGATAGCCAGCCGTTCGACCCCGGCCACTTTGGCGGGGATTGCGTTCATCAGCACAGACGAGGGATATGATGCCAGCCCACCCGGTACATATAACCCCGCCGCTGAAACAGCCGTCCAACGCCAGCCCAACTCGGCCCCGCTGTCATCTGTCCACCGCTCATCCTGCGGCAATTGCTTTTCGTGATAGGCCCGGATACGCGTCGCAGCCGTTTCCAACGCCTGGCGTTCCTCTTCAGAGACTTGCGCACAAAAGTCGTCAATCTCTTCGGCGCTAAACCGCATGCCTGCCGCATCCAAAGACAGACGGTCAAACTTTTCTGTCAGCTCCAGCACAGCCGCATCGCCGCGCGCCCGCACATCTGCGATGATTTCGGCCACAATGGCATCGACATCCGGGCTGTCTTCGCGCTTGGCGTTCAATAAGGCCCCAAAGGCGGCTTCGAAATCAGTGTCGGTGCTGTCAAGAAAGACGGGCATGGGCTTCTCCGGAATTACCCCGGCTGAATAGCCCTTGTGGCTGCGGGTCTCAAGCGTGATCGAGCTGCTTGAGCATCAGCAAATCGTCGCGCGGCGTGCCATTGACGATCACCGACCGCGGCCGCAGCCCGATTTGAACAAACCCGCAGGATTTATAGAGACCAATGGCCCCGTGATTTGTCGCATCCACGCAAAGCTCAACCTGCAACAGACCCAGGTCGCGCGCCGCCTCTTCGGCCACCTGCATCAAAGCCCGGCCAAGCCCCCTGCCCTGCGCGCTGGGATGCACGTAAAGCGGCCCAAGATCGCCCATATGGCGCAGCCGTTCCGGCCCACCACGCGACAAGGCAATCATGCCAACCAGCTGATCTTGTTCAAGGGCGCCAAAGATCGTGCCCTTCTCCAGTCGCGCAATCAATTGCGCATCTGACATGCCCAAAGCTTCGGCTTCCGTCAGGAGAAAAGCGTCGGGCGTTCGGCGCAATCCATCAAGCCACAAGGCGCGATAGGCCGACAGGTCAGCGCCAGTCAGTGCGCGGATCATTCGGGGTGTGAGGGGGCTTTGCCCGATGGGGCAATATAGGGTCGCGTCACGTCTTTGAGCGTCACTTCCAACGCCTCAACCTCGGCGCGCAGGGCCCCGTCACCGGCGAAAGTCAGCAAGACATGCCCGCCGCCCTCTTCCCCCGGTTCAAAGGACACAGACAGAAGCGACAGGATCATCTCTTGGTCAGATTTATCAATCCCTTGTGCGCCAACGCCCAAAGCGGTTTCGATGGTCAACAGCGACTGCACCCGTTCCACAGGACGCCCACGTTGGGCGGCGGCATCCAGATCCTCGCGGCGCACGCGATTGAGCAGGAGGCACAGGCGATGGTGACGTTTCTGAAATGCGATTTCGGTGACGGGCAGCACAGAGTCCTGCACCAAAGCCGAAACGACCTGCAAATCCTCGGCATCCACCGCCCCCAGGTTCAGGGGACGTTCACCGCCATCTTCGAAACGTGCGTCTTCGCTCATTCGCCTTTGACCCTTTCGATATCTGCACCGACATTGCGCAGCTTGCGCACAACATGTTCGTAACCGCGATCCAGGTGATAGACACGGCTGACCTTGGTTTCACCCTCAGCCGCCAGACCGGCCAGGATCAGGGAAACCGAGGCGCGCAAATCGGTCGCCATAACAGGCGCACCGCGCAGTTTTTCCACGCCGGTGACTTTGGCGGTCCCGCCGCTCACATCAATCTGCGCTCCCATGCGCATCAATTCCGGCGCGTGCATAAAGCGGTTTTCAAAGATCTTCTCTTCGAGAACCGAAGTTCCCTCGGCGGTGCAAAGCAGCGCCATCATCTGGGCCTGCAAATCGGTTGGAAAGCCCGGGAAAGGTTCGGTTGTCACGTCAACCGCCTTGATCCGACCATTCTTTCGCGCAACGGTCAGACCTTTGTCGGTTTCGGTCACCGAAACGCCGGCCAGCTCCAGCTTTTCAACAAAGGATTCGACCAAGGACAGGCGACCGCCCAGACAGGTCACTTCACCGCCGCAAATCGCCGGGGCCAGCATATAAGTGCCTAGCTCGATCCGGTCCGTCACCACGCGATGGGTTGCACCGCCAAGACGATCGACCCCTTGAATGGTGATCGTGCTGCTGCCGTCCCCGTCGATTTGCGCGCCCATCTTGCGCAGGCAATCAGCCAGATCGACAATCTCAGGCTCGCGCGCGGCGTTGTTCAGAACGGTTGTCCCCTTGGCCAGAGTCGCCGCAAGCAACGCGTTCTCAGTCGCCCCAACCGAGGCAAAGGCAAAATCAACTACTCCACCACGCAGCCCGCCAGACGGGGCTTTGGCGTGCACATAGCCGTCGCGCAGGTCGAGTTCGGCCCCCATCGCCTCAAGGGCTTTGAGGTGCAGATCAACCGGACGTGCGCCAATGGCACAACCACCCGGTAGCGAGACTTCGGCATACCCATAACGCGCCAGCAATGGCCCCAACACCAGGATCGAGGCACGCATCTTGCGCACGATGTCATATTCGGCGCGCTGGCTGGTCAAATCGTGGCTCGACATGGCCAGAACCTGCCCGTCTTGCAAACTGGTAACCTCTGCCCCGAGCGATTGAAGCAGTTGCGTCATCGTGCGGATGTCAGACAGGCGCGGCGCGTTGGTCAGCGTCAACGGCTCTTCGCTGAGCAAGGTGGCGGGCATCAGGGTCAGGCAAGCATTCTTGGCACCTGCAATCGGAATGTCACCATTCAGCGGGCCGTTGCCCTTAACAATAATCGAATCCATACCTGTCAGTCCTTGTCCTGTACCGCCTCATCCCCGTTTTCCGGCACATCCTGAGCCATCGCACTACGGGCCCGGGCCTGCGCCTTGCGCCGCCCCATATTGGCCTTGAGCGCGGCTTTCAGGCGCTCTTCGCGCCCGGCATCCTTGTGCTTTTTGCGAGGTTGTTTGTTTTGATCCATGCCTTGCTTTACCCCAGCCTTTGGCACGGGTCCAGTGGGGCGCTGATCCCAGGCCAGCAGCCTTGGCGAAGAAAATCGAACCAAGGCACACTTTTTTCAATTTCCCTCTTGCACCCTCGCAAAACCGGGTCTAGAAGCCCGCTCACGCTGCTGCTGTAGCTCAGAGGTAGAGCACTCCCTTGGTAAGGGAGAGGTCGAGAGTTCAATTCTCTCCAGCAGCACCATCTTCCAACATTGTTCAACCAATTCGCTGATGATGGTGCGCAGTTTCTGTCGAAACTGTATGTGCAGCGGCCTTTCCCAAACGTCGCATGATCATGATCTATAAAATTGAACCTTTTTGGGTTCAAAGAACACATTCAAATCGACGGTTATAAAACCAGCCTTAAGAGCCCTTCAGGCACAAAGCTTGCGCGCGATTCACATACCGGCCTTTCTTCAGGCCTTCGCAGAGCGGTGGAGGCTCATTTATGCAAGCTATCTTTTCCCTACCTGTTCGCACACTTGGCAGAGCGATTGTTGGCTCCATTCTGTTCACCGCTGTCATGATTGCGGGCATGTCGTTTTGGTCGTTCAACAGAACCGGCGACGCGGCCAACCTTATGTCCGAATATGAACGGCGCGCCAATCCAAGCGAACGCGCGCAAAATGAGCTGGTTCAAGCCCTTGGATATGGTGGAATGATCCATCAATTCAAAAACTACGTGCTGCGTGGGGATGAAAAATATTACCATGCTGCCGGTCAAAACGCCGGGGCCGCCATGGCCGCGTTGGAGCAGCTCAAGAACCTCAATCCTGAAAAGGCGGAAGAACTGGATGCCGTGGGGCAAACAATCCAATCTTATGTCACTGCGCTAGAGACCGTTGAAAACCAGTATGGCGCAGGGAAATCCGCCGCAGAAATAGACAAAGTCGTCAAAATCGATGATTCTCCGGCCCTGAATGCAATCACATCCCTGTCGGCTTCTCGCGCGGAAACCGAAACCGAAAGCAAGGCCAGCATTTTGGCAGAGTTGCGTGGCCATATTGGCTATGGCGGAATGATTCACCAGTTCAAGAACCTGGTGCTGCGCGGCGACAAACCGCGCATTGCTAAAGTCGAAGCAGCCGCCGCTGCAGCCCAAGCTGCCTTGGCAAGGTACCGGGCAAGGTCGCATTCCCCGGAAGAGGGCCAGGCCATTGCTGATATTGAACAAACCATTGGAAAATATGCGGCCGCCTTGGCCGATGTATTGGCCATGATCGACGCAGGTAAATCTGCCGAAGAGATAGATTCAGTTGTCAAAATATCGGATGGCCCAGCTCTGGATGGTCTTCGCGTCCTCGATGCCGCCGTCGTTGCCGAAGGGCGGCAGATTTCGCAAACTGTCCACGACAATCTGGCGGCCACGCAAACACTGGTGACAATTGTCGGTGGGATTATCGCAGTCCTCTCTTTGCTCACTGCGCTTGGTGCCCGTGAAATTCTGCGCCGCGGCGTTGTTTCCAAACAAGACAAGGCAGACGAAATGGCTGCGGCCTTGCAACAGGAACGTGAAGATTTTCAGATGCAGGTGTCACAACTGGCATCTGCCGCAAGTGCAGGTGATTTTAGCAAACGTATCAGCCGCGACTATAGCGATGACACCTTGGCCGAGGTCGCGTCGCATCTGGATCAGTTGCTGGACAAAATCGAAAGCGGTCTCAACGCCGTGGTTCAGGTTAGCCACGCGCTGGCGCGAGGAGACTTGACCCAACGTATGGACGGAGACTTTGACGGTGCCTTCGCGCGGCTGCAACTGTCGATGAACGAAGCAGTGACCTCCATGTCAGATTCCATTCGTGCCGTCTTGGGCAGTTCGTCAGAGATTTCGGACTACACCGCCAATATTTCATCGGCGGCCTCTGACCTTGCCCGTCGTACTGAAACCCAATCTTACAACCTCGAAACAAGTGCCGCGACATTGGGAGAGCTCACAAGCTCTGTCGATGAAATCAGCACCCGCGTCTCCGCCGCGCGTGGCACGGCTGAAGCCGCGAATGAGATCGCACAGAGCGGGGCCACGGTGGTCGAAGAAGCCATCGACGCGATGGACAAGATCGTCGATACCTCCAAAAAGATTTCCAAAGTCACCGAGTTGATCGAAGAAATTGCATTTCAAACCAACCTCTTGGCTTTGAATGCCGGTGTTGAGGCCGCTCGGGCTGGCGAAAGTGGTCGCGGCTTTGCCGTTGTCGCCTCCGAAGTTCTGGCCCTGGCGCATCGCGCGTCGGACGCCGTTCAAGAGATCAACGATCTCATCAGTTCCAGTGAATTGGAAATCGAAGATGGTGCCGGGCGCATCGCCGAGGCCGGGAATTCGATCAAGGGGATCTCAGGCTACGTTCAGGAATTGGACCAAGCCATCGAAGCGGTGGCCAGCTCAACCGGGGATCAGGCCACGCGACTGAACCAGGTCAACAAAGCCATTTCCGAGCTTGAAGGGGTGACCCAGCAAAATGCGTCGATGTTTGAACAAACCGCCGCGTCCATTCAATCATTGAATGAGTTAACCAGCGACCTCTTGGGAACAGGTGAGAAATTTCAGGTCGAGCCACCGCAAACCGCGCCAGAACAAGAGCATGAATTGAAAGAGGCAAGTTAAGAGTCGCACCCTTTCTGTCGAGACATCGGAGGTGGGCTATTTGCGTCCGGCTGTAACGTCGCGGTGCCCCCTAAATGATATTTCCCCTGTCCTTAACCTGGGGCAACTGGTTGCCAAACAGTGACGCTTTTCTCCCGTCCAAACTCGCGCTATTTGCAGGAGAGACCCAAAGCGCGGAGCTGACATGCTGACACCTTTCCACCTCGCCTATAATGTCACGGATCTCGACGTGGCACGGAACTTTTACGGAGAAACGCTGGGCTGCAAGGAAGGGCGCTCAACCGAAACTTGGATCGATTTCAGTTTTTTCGGGCACCAGATCTCACTCCATCTGGGTGAACCTTTCAAAAGCCAGGCAACCGGCAAGGTTGGTGACCACATGGTTCCCATGCCACATTTCGGCGTCGTTTTGCACATGCCAGATTGGAAAGCACTGGCCGCGAGATTGACCGAAGCGCAAATCGCATTTGTCATCGAACCAACCATCCGGTTTGCCGGAGAGCCGGGCGAACAGGCGACCATGTTCTTTTACGACCCAAGCGGAAACCCCATTGAAGTCAAGGGGTTTGCCGATATGGAGGCCGTTTTCGCCTCATAACCTTTGAGGATGGATCACTCCTTGATCAGAGCTGGCAGGTCCTTTTTCAGGATCTTGCCCGTCGCCGCTGCCGGAAGCTTTTCCATGACCACGATGCGCCAAGGGCGTTTATAACCGGTCAATTGCGTTTGGGCATAGGCGTGCAAATCCTCTTCGCTGGGCCAATCATTGGGCGAGGCTTCGACAAAGGCGCAAACCTTCTCATCCCCGTCGCGTGTGACGCCAACCACGGCGCATTGGATCACCTGAGGATGCTCATTCAGTGCCGCCTCGACCTCGGGCGGGTAGACATTGAACCCGCCGTGAATGATCAACTCCTTGGAGCGCCCCATGATGTGCAGATTGCCCTGCGCGTCCAACCGCCCCAGATCCCCTGACCGCAACCAGCCATCTGGGTTAAAGGCCGCCGCTGTCGCCTCTTGATTGCGGAAATACCCTTTCATCACGCCCCCACCGGCGATCAGGATTTCCCCGACTTCGCCGCCTCCGCCTGGGGCTTGCAAATCAAGTTTCAGCTGCACGCCGGGAAAAGGTTGACCAACAGAGATGTCATCATTGCTGCCCGTATGGCGCGTAACGCAGACCCCGGCTGAGGCCTCGGTCATGCCATAGCCATTCTGCAAGGGCTGGCCGAAAAAGGCTTCGGCTTTGCTTTTCCAATCGATGTCCAACGGTGCCGCGCCGGATGACACATAGCGCAGGCTGTCAATTGGCAGCTGCTCGTGCCCTTGTTCGCGGGTGTAATGCATCAGTTGCGCCAACATCTGCGGCACAGAGGAGAGCAGCGTGACCCCTTTCAGCAAAGCATTGTAGAGATTTGCCGGGGCAAACCGCGGTTCAATCCGGATAGAAGCACCGCCCAAAATCGCAGCCACAACGACTGAGGCAAGCCCAAAAACATGGCTCATCGGCAACACGCCGTATAGCACATCCTCGGCCGAGATTTTGCGGACATCACAAGAGACGCGACCGCCAAAGATCAGGTTGTCATGGGTCAACATAACGCCTTTGGGCACGCCGGTTGTGCCAGTGGTGTAAAGAATGGCGCCAACATCGCTCAGCTCATCCACAGGATCCGTCGCTCGCGACGTGGCGAAAAGCGCTCCGTTCAAACCAGCAAGATCCATGCCCTGCGCGCCGGCCCGTTCGGCATGTGCCTTGGCCTCTTTTGACACGCTCACGGTGAACAAAACCGCAGCCGGGGTCGCGTGATCGATAACGCGTTGCAGATCCTTATCGGTTTGGCGCGCGTTAAAAGGGATCAGCACCGCGCCGACCTTGGATGTCGCCAACAAGGTCGCCACCGCAGGGGCGCAGTTTTCCATGACCAGCAAAACCCGATCTGTCGGTTTCACCCCCAGATCAACCAATTTCTGGGCCAGCTCATCAACCACCTGCCCCAAAACCTCGTAGCACCAGTCAAACCCCAGGCTGTCTGTCAAAGCCGGAGCAACGGGCTGCTTCGCAACTTTCTGCTCCAATATCTCGTGAATGCGCATGGTCAGGCTACCTCGGTCAGTGGGGCGCGAAGGGTATCTATGCGCGCCAGGGCCTGGCACGCTTCTTGTTCGAGCTGATCAAAAATTTCGGCCATCGGTTGCACTGCGCCGGTCAGCCCCAGAGCATGCCCAGCCGAAAGCAAGCCGCGCGAGACATCGCCGGTCTCATAGGCTTTGCGCCCGATTTGCCCGGATACCAAAGGCATCAGGTCCGCGATGGTGACATTCGGATTGTCGGTTTCCATCCGCGTCACAGCCTCTGTCGTTTCATTGGCCAAGGTCCGCACGGTATTGCGCACGCTGGACATGGTCAGCACGGTGTCACGTTCGCTCGCCTCTGCAATGGCGCGTTTGTAATCGGGATGGGCGTTCAGCTCTTGCGCCACCAAAAGCCGGGTTCCCATCACCACACCAGCCGCCCCCATCGCCAGGGCTGAAACAATTTGCGCGCCGTGCCCGACACCGCCGCCAATCATAAATGGAATATTTAGATCTCGGCCCGCCATGGCGGCGTTCACAAAGCTGCCAATCATGTCCATCCCCGGATGGCCACCGCATTCCGCCCCGACGACCGAGACCATGTCGACACCCACCTGTTGGGCCTTGATCGCATATCTGACGGCGGGCACCTTGTGGATCACCACCAGCCCCAATTCGCGCAGCAAAGGCAGGTAAGGCTCGGGGTTGCGGCCAGAGGTTTCGACCACTTCGACGCCCATTTCGGCCGCGGTGCGAAACACCTGTTCGGTGCGTTCGCCCGGAACCAGCTTGGGCAACATCGAGACATTCACACCAAAGGGTTTGCCCTGACACAGCTCTTGTGCCCGCGCGATCTCGGCGCGCAATTGCGCGTCTTCGGGAAAGCTGGCGGCGGTCAGGAAACCCAAAGCGCCAGCATGAGCGGCGGCGGCAACGTAATCCGCGTCGGCCAGCCACATCAACCCGCCCGCCAGAACCGGCAGGCGCAGACCAAATCTTTGCGTCAACTCCGTATGCATCAGGGTCATGTCGGGAACTCCGGTTGGCGTTTTTCGAAAAAGGCACGGATGCCACAGGCCGCCTCAGCCCCGCCCTGGGCTTCGGCCATAAAATCAGCCTCGCTATCCAGTTGCTGTGACAACGTTCGATTGGGGGCGGCGTTGAGCAAATTGCGAATACGCGATTGCGCCTGTGCCGGACCTTGGGCCAGTTCCGCAGTCAAGATCTGAGCCTGATCAAAGGCCTGCCCCTTGGGCACAAGCGTGGTCACGACACCGAAATTGGCCAGTCTTTCCGCCGATATCGGCCGCGCCAGCAGGCAAAGCTCCATCGCCAATTGACGCGGCAGCGCCTGCGATAGGAAATGCGTGAGACCACCATCTGGCGTCAGACCTGCTTTGACATAGGCCGCGGTGAATTGCGCCTGTTCGGCAGCCACAACAAAATCACAAGCCAGAGTGATCGACAGCCCTGCCCCCGCAGCCCCGCCTTCGACGGCAGCGATGATCGGCACAGGGCAGGCCATCATGGCGCGGATCGTATCATGCAAGCGCTCAATCAACGCGCGCCGCTCGTCCACGGGGAGTTCCGCGCGCTTGGCCAATAGATCAAGATCACCGCCCGCGCAGAAAAACGCGCCACCCGTCAGGATAATCGAGCGGACGGAACCGTCATCTGCGCGGGCACAAGCCTCTTGGATGGCTTGGTACAACTCGACCGAGATCGCACCGCGCTTTTCCGACCTGTTATGCAGGATCAGACAAGAACCGACCTGTTCCAGACGGACATTCATGCCGCCCCCAGCTGAATAAACCGCTCAAGGTGGTGGTCTGTGTCGCCGAAACGGTGATCCGACATGGTGATGCGTTTGGCATAGCGCCCCAGGGCGTATTCCTCGGTCATGCCAATGCCGCCATGCATTTGAATGCATTCTTCGGACGCCAAACGCCCGGAACGCCCAAACAGGTTTTTCGCCGCCGCGATATGCAGATCGCGCGTCTTGGCCTCTGCCTCCAGATGCCCGGCTGCGAGAATGACCATGGAACGGGCCTGTTCCACCGCGACGACCACATCCACCAGCCGATGTGTCAAAGCCTGAAAGGTGCCAATCGGGCGACCAAATTGCTTGCGCGTGGTCAGGTATTCCTGGGTCATGGCTACGCAAATATCCATCGCACCCAGGCATTGCGCCATTTCCGCCAAAGTCGCCGCGGCAAAGGCTTTGGCCAATTCAGAACCGGCC
The DNA here is from genome assembly GCA_017744045.1 of Tropicibacter sp. R15_0. Classification (GTDB taxonomy): domain Bacteria; phylum Pseudomonadota; class Alphaproteobacteria; order Rhodobacterales; family Rhodobacteraceae; genus Pelagimonas. The sequence continues at coordinate 174,377 of JAGHRD010000003.1, forward strand.
TCAGCGATCAGGGGTTTCGCCTCGACATCAGTCAGTGACACCTCAGCCGCGCGCCCCCCTTGCGCGATGTCATAGCCGCGAATTTGCAGCCCCGGCGCGTCTTTTGCGACCAACCACAGGCCGATCCCCTGTTCATCACATGCCGCACCGAAATGGCGCGCAGACACGATCAGGCTATCCGCATCCTCGGCTCCGACAACAACGGTTTTCTCACCGGTCAGACGGTCGCCTTCGGCGCGGGTTTCCACCCAATTCAGATCATAGCGGGCCGCCGTTTCACCATGGGCCAGCGCCAATCTTTGCGCCCCGCCAATCAGGCCTTCGACATCCAGCCCACCAGCAGCCATAAGCAAGCCAGGTAGCAAAGCATTGTCAATCAAAGGGATGGTCAGATCCGCGCGCCCCAACTCTTCGAACACCACGGCCAAGTCAAAGCCAGCGCCGCCGAACCCGCCCTGCTCTTCTGAGAACAAAGCACCGATGACGCCCAACTCGGCCAAGCCTGCCCAAATGTCGCCTTCGGCCCCGGCCAGATAGCGGCGCAGGCTGTCTTGCAGCATTTGCCGCTCTTCGGTCAGCTCAAAGTTCATTTTGCATCCCTCATCATTTGCTTGGCGTAGATTTCACGCTGAATTTCGTTGGATCCACCAAAGATCGACAATTTGCGATTGTTGAAATAGCTGGCCGCCACGGCCCCCGCGTCAAAGGCATCCGGCAGAGGTATGTTGCTCTCCACCTCTTCTGAAACAAAGGGCAAGGCCTGCGGGCCAACCGCCCGGCGGGTGAGATCGGTGATCTCCTGCCGGATCTGCGTGCCCTTGATCTTGAGCAGGGAGCTTTCAATACCCGGAGCCTGCCCTGCCGCCGCTTTGGAGATGATGCGCAGGTTTGTCGTGGACATGGCCATAAGGTCAATTTCCACCTGCGCCACCCGCGCCGCAAAATGTGGGTTTTCGATCAGAGGGCGGCCGCCGGACATGGCACGCCCCGCAATGCGTTTGACATTGTCCAGCCCGGCGCGGCTAAAGCCGACACCGGCAATATTGGTACGCTCATGGGTCAGCAGGTATTTGGCATAGGTCCAGCCTTTGTTTTCCTCACCCACCAGGTTTTCAACCGGCACACGCACATCGGTCAGCCAGACCTCATTCACCTCAACCCCGCCATCGATCAAGGTGATCGGACGCACTTCGACACCAGGGCTGTCCATGTCGATCAACAGAAAGGAAATACCTTCCTGCTTTTTAGCTTCGACGTTGGTTCTAACGAGGCAAAAGATCATATTCGCGTGCTGGCCAAGCGTGGTCCACGTCTTTTGTCCGTTGACAACATAGTGGTCACCATCGCGCACCGCGCGGGTTTTCAGCGCGGCAAGATCGCTGCCAGCGCCGGGTTCGGAATAGCCCTGACACCACCAATCATCACCGTTCAGAATACGGGGCAGCCAGTAATCCTGTTGCTCTTGCGAGCCGAATTTCTGCAAAACCGGCCCCAGCATGGCCAAACCAAAGGGCACGATGCGGGGCGCAAAGGCCAAGGCGCATTCTTCCTCAAAGATATGCCGCTGCACCGCGCCCCATTCCGCGCCGCCAAACCGCTTGGGCCAATTGGGTGCAAGCCAGCCCTTTTCGTTCAGCTGAGCATGCCAGAAATCATGGTCGGCTTTGCTCAACCCTTTGTTCAACCGCACCTTTTCTGCCAGCTCGGCCGGCAGCTTTTGGGCAATAAAATCCTGGACCTCGGCCCGAAAGGCGAGGTCTTCTTCGCTAAAACTCAGATCCATATTTGCCTCTCTTAGTAGATCTCAAACAGCCCGGCTGCGCCCATGCCGCCAGCGATGCACATGCTGACAACCCCGGTTTTGGCACCGCGCCGTTTGCCTTCGAACAACAGATGTCCAGCCAGACGGGCCCCTGTCATGCCAAAGGGGTGTCCAATCGCGATGGACCCGCCGTTCACGTTCAGTTTCTCGGGGTCAATGCCCAGCTTGCGATGGCAATAGAGCGCCTGGCTGGCAAAGGCCTCGTTGATTTCCCAAAGGTCAATGTCATCGACAGACAGCCCGTGACGCTCCAACAGACGCGGCACTGCAAAGACAGGGCCGATACCCATTTCTTCGGGGCCACAGCCCGCCACGGCAAAACCCTTGAACGCGCCCAGTGGTTCCAGCCCACGGCGTTCGGCCTCACCGGCCTCCATCAGGATCAAACCCGCCGCCCCATCCGAGAGTTGCGACGCGTTACCGGCAGTCACACAGCCGCCTTCGCGGACTGTGTTCAGCCCAGCCAGACCGTCCAATGTGGTGCCGGGGCGGTTGCATTCATCCCGATCAACCGTGACCTCTTTCTGAGAAACATCGCCGGTTTCACGATCTTTCACCGCCATGACCGTCTGCATCGGAATGATCTCATCGGCGAATTTTCCGGCCTCTTGCGCGGCGGCAATGCGTTGCTGTGACACAAGGCTAAAGGCATCCTGATCTTCGCGGCTGACATTGTAACGCTCGCCCACCAGATCGGCGGTTTCGATCATGGTGTGATAGGTCTCGGGCATGCGCTGCATCAGCGTCGGTTCGGGCACGCGGCGGATCTTGGACTGGATCAGGCTGATGCTTTCGACACCCCCCGCAATCTGCGGGCCCGAGCCTTCGCGAATGGCGCTGGCCGCTGTGGCCACCGCCTGTAACCCCGAGGCACAAAAACGGCTGACGGTTTGCCCAGCCGAGCTTTTGTCGAGCCCGGCCAGCAATCCTGCCTGACGGGCGATATTGCCACCGGTCTCGGATTCAGGGTAGCCGCAACCGATCACCACATCTTCGATTGCGTCCGCCTCAAGGCCAGTGCGCGTCATCAGGCTTTCGATCACATGCGCCGTCATCGTGGCCCCATGTGTCTGGTTGAATGAGCCGCGGAAGGATTTGGCTAATCCGGTCCGTCCAGCTGCGACGATCACCGCTTCTTTCATGCTGCGGCCTCCTTGTTCAGATCTTCGAAATTACGTCCCTCGGCCACCAGTTGCTCCAACAACGGGGCCGGTTGCCAGAAATAGGCGTCCTCTTGGGCAAAGCTCTTGATGTCTTCCAGCAGCGCCGGAAGCCCTTGCAGGTCTGCCCATTTCAGCGGCCCGCCATTGTAGCGCGGAAAGCCATAGCCAAAGAGCAGAACCATATCGACATCCAGCGGGCGGCGGGCAATGCCTTCGCCGAGGATCTTGGCCGCCTCATTGACCATGGCGGCCATGTAGCGGCGCAGGATTTCTTCGTCGCTATAGCCTTTGTCGGTCAGGCCCAATTCGGCGCGTTCGGCCTGGATCAGAGGCATCACGTCAGGGTTGGGCGACTTGGCGCGTCCGTCATAGACGTAATAGCCCCGCCCGGTTTTCTGGCCGAAATGCCCATCCTCACACAGCTTGTCCGCATAAGTCGGCACCCTTTCGCGCGCGTCACGCGTGGGGGCCAGGCGTTTGCGGTTGGCCCAGCCAATGTCTAGCCCTGCCAAATCCGAAACCGCAAATGGCCCCATGGCAAAACCAAAGCCTTCCATGACCTTATCAATCTGATAGGGGCTGGCCCCGTCCAGAATCAGGTGGTCGGCGCAACTGCGATAGGTGTTGAGAATTCGGTTGCCGATGAAGCCGTCACAGACGCCGGAACGCACCGAGATCTTGCCCAGCCGCTTGCCCAGCGCAAAGCCTGTAGCCACCACATCCGGCGCGGTTTCTTTGCCAACCACGACCTCAAGCAGTTTCATCACATGGGCGGGGCTAAAAAAGTGCAGGCCGATCACATCCGCCGGGCGCGAGGTGCTGGCGGCGATTTCATCTAGGTTCAGATAGGACGTGTTTGAGGCCAGGATCGCCCCGGCTTTGGCGACGGTATCAAGCTTGCCAAACACCTCTTTCTTGACGTCCATGTTTTCAAACACGGCCTCGATGATCAGATCCGCGTTGGACAGGGCCACATAATCGGTTGCGCAGGTCAGGGCGTCGTTGAGGATGTGATCATGTTTGGCTTGATCAATCTTACCGCGCTTCAAGGCACCAGACAGATTGCCCGCGATGCGACCCTTGGCGGCCTCGGCAGCCTCGTCCGTCATTTCGATCAGGACAACACGCAGGCCTGACAGCAGCGCCGCCGTGGCAATGCCCGCGCCCATTGTGCCCCCGCCAATGACGCCAATTTCGGCAACGTCACGCGGCGCGACGCCCTGAAGCTCGGGCAGCTTGCTGACCTGGCGTTCGCCAAAGAAGGCGTGGATCATGCCTTGGCGCTGATCGGTTTTCATCAACTCCATGAACAGGCGACGCTCTTCGGCCAGCCCCTCCGAGAAGTCCATGCGGGTTGCCGCCTCGACCGCGTCCACCGCCACAACGGGTGATATCTGTCCGCGCGATTTCTTGCGAACCGCGTCACGCGCGGCGTCAAAATCAATGGCTTCGGGAACCGGCAGCGCGCTGACGGGCCGCACTTGGGCATTTTGCGCGATCAATTCCTGCGCATAGGCCAAGCCGATCTCAAGCGGGTCGCCGGTTTCGATCTTGTCGAGAATGCCAAGGGTCAGCGCCTTATCGGCCCCGATGGGCCGACCGGAGGTCATCATGTCAATGGCGGCCGCATGACCAATCAAACGCGGCAATCGCTGCGTGGCCCCTGCCCCCGGGATCAGCCCCAGATGCACTTCGGGCAGACCCATTTTTGCCGTCGGCACCGCAACGCGGTAATGGCATCCTAGCGCGACTTCCAATCCGCCCCCCAAGGCGGTGCCATGCATGGCTGCGATGACAGGAATGGCGCTGGCTTCGACAATATTGCAAACGTCTGGCAGGTAAGGCTCGAGCGGCGTTTTCCCGAATTCCCGGATATCGGCACCGGCAAACCAGGTACGCCCCTCGCCATAGATCACGATGGCTTTGGCACCGTCTTCGTTTGCGCGGGCAACCCCGTCAACCAGACCTTGGCGCACGGCCTGTCCCAGGGCATTCACGGGCGGGTTATCGGCCTTAAGAACCGCGATATCCCCTTGTCGTTCATAGTGAATGGTCATGTCACTCTTTTCTATGCTCTCAATTGATCCAGGGCCCGCGGGCCCCCGGTTTTGTTTTCCAGATCCTGCATCGCATTGCGCAGCATCGGCCCGACCTCGGTCAGAATACGGTTATCTGTCAGCTCTTCGGGGGTGGCCCCGCAGCCAAACACCACCGGCTCCCCAAGGTCCGAGGCGTAAAACGGGCGCGACACGGCATTGACCGTTTTGGAGTAACGCGCCTCGCCCTGCACAAAGACAAAACCGCGCGCTGCCAGTTGCTGCTGAGCTTCCTCGCGTTGGGCGTGCAGTTCGGCATCCGGGTCCAGCGCCTGAAACCGCTCGGCATTCAGCGCCGCCAAAAAGGCCTGCCCGGTCGACGACCGTGACATGGGCACACGGTTTCCGGTCTCAAGCCAGATCGAACTGGCATTGCGGGGGCGCCAGGTGCGCACAAGGGTCATGGAGTGTCCATCGCGCACCGCCATCAACACAAGCGTCTGGCTGGTATTGGCCAATTCCTGCATCGGACCATTGGCCAAATCCAGAAAGCTGGCCGACATCTGCGCAACACTGGCCAAGGCCAAAGCCGCCGGACCAAGCCGCAGCAGATTGCCGTTCTGGCTGAGATAGCCCAACTCCTTAAGGGTATAGGTCAGCCGGGTGATGGTGGCAGGTGACAAACCTGTGCGCTCGACAATCTGACTATGGCTCAATCCATCATCGCTGATGCGAAACGCCCGCAAAACAGAAAGCCCCCGCGCCAGAGTGTTGGCAAATTTTCGATCGGTCATCGGGCCTCCTCACATACTCGTTGGTATCAACAAAGAGATAACCGGGAAGGCCATGATGAGCAAAAGCACGATCAGGTCGACGGATAGAAAACGCGCAATCCCGGCAAAAATGCGATCCAGCGGCGCGTCCTTGCCAACCACACCCGCGATGACAAAGACATTGAGCCCGACAGGCGGTGTGATCAATCCGATCTCCAGCAGTTTGATGATGACAACACCAAACCAGATCAGATCCAGCCCGTAACCTTCGACCAGCGGCACCATCAGCGGCAAGGTCAGGACCATGATGCCAATCGGATCAAGGAACATGCCCAGCAGCAGGTAAATGACCGCAATTGCCGCCATAAGGGCGAAAACCGAAAGCTCGGCATCAGAAACAAAGCTGACCAGTTTTGGCGCGACCCCTGTCAACGCGATGAAGGCAACAAAGATCTTGGCACTGGCCGCAATGATAAAGATGCCCGCGGTCTGAATGCAGGTCTCCTTGAGGGAGTCCCAAAGATCAGACCAGTTCAGCGTTTTCTGCGCAAATCCAACAGCAACAGCCAAGGAAACCGAAACAGCCGCAGCTTCGGTCGCGGTAAAGACACCGCCATAGATGCCGCCGACGATCACAACAAAAAGCAAAAGCGCGGGCCAGGCTTTGATCGCGGCCTGCATGCGTTCTTTGTTGGAATAGTGAATACCGGAATCCGGTGCGATGCTTGGGTCGCGATGCACCCAGACGGCGACAACCAACACGAACCCGGCCAAGGTTAGCAGTCCAGGAAGAACTCCGGCCAAAAACAGTTTCGAGACCGAGGTTTCGGTAAAGATTCCGTAGATGATGAACAAGACAGACGGAGGAATGAGCGAACCCAAAGTGCCCCCTGCCGCCACTGAGGCTGTGGCCAAACGATTGTCATAGCCCATGCGCAGCATCTCAGGCGTACAGATCCGCCCCATTGTCGATGCGCAAGCAATCGAGCTTCCGGTAATCGCCGAAAAGCCACCGCAGCCGACAATAGATGCCATGGCCACCCCGCCGCGCAAACGCGTCAGCCAGACCTTGGCGGCCTCGTAGATATTGGTCGTGATCCCGGCGCGATAGGCGACATGGCCCAAGGCAACGAAAAGCGGAATCATGGACAGGTTATAATTGTGAACCAGGTCAAAGGCGTTGGAAAACACCATCGACGTGGTAGGGCGCACCGCGCGTTCCGGGGCAAAGGCTCCGGTCCGGGTGGCAAAGATGATAAACGTGCCCAGCGTCGACGCGCTGGCCAAGGCAAAGGCGATTGGCACACGAATGGCCAACATCCCCAGCACGGCGGCAAAGGCGATAAGCCCGATTGTTGCTCCGTCCATGATTACGCCTCTTCATTGCGCAGAAATGCGCGTGTGTCTTCGATCAGCACCAACAAAAGCCGCAGCCAGCAGGCGCTCATTGCCAGGAAAAAGACCAAGCGGCCCGGCCATTTCGGCAAAGACAGATCGCCGAAAAAGAAGCTGCCCTTGCTCCAGGTTGCCGCCAACTCGCGCCATCCGGCATAGACCATCGGTGCCAGAGCCAGCAGGCCAATGACCCAACCGATCAGGATCAACCCTTGGGTCACGCGGGGCGGCAGACGGTTGGTCAACACTTCGACGCAAACATGGGCACGTTGCGCTGTGACCACCGCCAGCGGCAACAAGATGCCAGCCACCATCAATTCGCGCACCAACACGACGCTATCGGGCAACGAGGTGCCAAACAGGCGCAGGATAACGTTGACGGTGATCATCGCCCCCATGACCAGCACGGCCAGGGCTGCCAGCCCCAGCAACAGGTTTTCGACTTTCTTGAGCACGTCAGATGACCTTACTGGCGATCCCAAGGATAACCCTTTTCGTCGCGCTCAGCGGTGTATTTCGCCAGCAGACCACGATAGACCTCAAGCGTCGCAGCACCATCCAGGCCCGCCTTGCCCGCGGTCTCGATCCAGGCGTCAACATAGGGCTGGCCGCGCTCGATCAGTTTGGCGCGTTCGGCCTCGGGCAGTTCGATGACTTCCAGACCTTGCGCTTTCATGTCCTCGATCGCCTTAGCATTGGCCCCGGTCAGGATCTGACCAAAGTAATCCACCATGTCCGACCCGGTGCTCAGCAGCAATTCCTGCTGATCGGCACTCAGCGCTTCAAAGGCGTCTTTGTTCATGAACGTGCCAACGCCGCCAACTTGCCCCCAATTCAACAGGGTGTAACTGTCCATGACCTCGGCCTGTTTCAGCGCAGAGACGGCGTAGGAATAGCCCTGCGAACAGTCGATCAAACCGCTATCCAAACCCTGATACGCGTCATAGATCGACATGCGAACCATATTGGCCCCCATTTCACCGAACACCTTGCCATAGGCTCCGACGCCGCGAACTTTCAGGCCGTCAATGTCGTCGGCGGTCCGGATCGCAGCCCCCTTGCAGCCGATATTGACCTGGCTCGTGGTGAAGGTGCCGATATAGACAAGGTTCTTGTCATCCAGAATGGCCTTGACCGCTGCATTGGTGCGAAACAACTCATCCGTGGCGCGCATGCCAACCCAGGCATCCGGGTTATCCAGAGGCAGGTCCGCAATTCCGTAGCTGGCGAACTCCTGCGGATAATAGACCGAAATGACGGTGCCCATATCGGCCACGCCATCATGGATAGACTGCAGCGCCGCGTTGGCTTTGAACAGGGCACCACCCCACTGCACATCAATGCGCATATCCCCCTCGGACCGCTCAGAAACCTTATCGGCAAACCATTGGATTGCCTTGGCGCGCGCGCCTCGGTTCGGGCCCGCCTCTCCGTGGATCAAAACAGTTTCCGCAGAAACAGCGCCTGCGGCCAAGGTTGTAACGGCCGCACACAGTACGGCTTTCAAATTTCGCATGAAATCCTCCCAGTTTCACTATGCAAAATTGCATTTCACTTTCGATCCTGACGAGTCCCGGGCGACTTTTCAAGGCTGTTTTTTCGTTTCACCCTGAGCTCGCAGGCATCGATCAAAAATGTACAAATACTTTCAGAAGCTTACCCGCCACTTTTTATCCCAGACATTTTGAATTGGCGAATATGCAAGTTGAAGGCCTCAGCAAGGAGCGAGCGGATCGAAGCATACAATTTGAACCAACCTCTCAACTCTGACGGGAAATGCGTTGAAAGTAATGGCTTTTCGAGGCCTGCCCTCGGCGGCAAAGGTTTCGTTCAACTAGGCGCAGTTCTGCGACTTGTACTTTTCCGACCATTCATGGGATTCGCCGCATGCAGAAAACTCTGAGCAGATCGGCTTTGTGAAAAAACTTCGGCTCAATCTGCAAATACTGGCGTCAGGAAATCGCATCTAAGCAAGCTTAATGTTGGCCCGCAACATTAGCAGGTGCAAATGATCAACCTGGTACGCACCTCAAGAGAGGCACCTAACGCAATGAAGCCAATTTGAAAACCCCGCCATCCACAGTTTTATCCACAGACGCGCGCTCTCGCGGTGCTGAGCGGTCGTGTGACGCATATCTTCGCTTGTCTTTTGTTCTTCGAACAGACACATCGAAACCCAATCCCTATGAATGGATATCTGCGCGTGCTGCTATACCGCTTCCTCATCAGCCTGTTTTCCGCGATCTCGCTGGCCAAAGGCCCGGTGCGCGCGCGATTGGGGCGCGATACCCAACCGATCCCTGCGGGACCCCATGTCTGGCTGCACGGTGCGTCGAATGGTGAGTTGGCGTCCTTCCGACCAATATTCGAGAAGCTGGTCGAGGACCTGCCAAACATCAATTGGCTGGTCACAAGCAACACGGAAACGGGCCGCGATATGGTCGCCTCGTGGGCTCTGGATCGCGTTTCGACCCGCTTGGCACCGCTGGATCTAAGCTGGGTCACACTCCGCGTGATCCGGCGATGGAACGTCCAAGCCCATATCACTTTGGAGTCCGAAATCTGGCCCCACCGCATCTTGCACTGCCGCGGCCCGGTCCTGATCCTGGGTGCACGGATGAGCGCCGGGACAGCAAAAAGCTGGCGCAAGCTCGGCAGGTTGCCAGCCCGGGTGCTTGGCAAGGTCTCCCTCGCGTTAGCACAGGATGAGGCCAGTCAGACACGCCTCTTGGAGTTGGGCCTGAGCACGCAGGCAAGCGGCCCGGTCATGGATCTGAAGTCTCTCTATTCCGCCCCGAACCTCACGCCGGACCCGCAGCTTATAGCCGCCTTTTCACGATCCCAAACTTGGCTGGCCGCCTCGACCCATGAGGGTGATGAAGAGGTTGTCTTGGCGGCCCATGACTTGGCTTTACGCGACAGGCCCGACACAAAACTGATTCTGGCCCCGCGCCACCCAAGGCGCGCGCAAGAGATCGCAGACATGATCCGCGCGCGAGGGTTCAGCACCGCCCGGCGTAGTACCGGAGAGCCGCCAAACAAAGACGGGCGGCAGATTTGCCTGGCGGACACGATGGGCGAAATGGCGCTTTGGTACCAACTGGCAGGGCGGGTATTTATCGGCGGCAGCCTGAGCGACAGAGGCGGTCACACGCCATATGAACCTGCGACCTTTGCCTCGGCAATCCTGCACGGTCCGGATATGCGGAATTTCGCTGCCGCGAGCCAGCGCTTGCAAAACAACAATGCCGCCATCCAGATTGAAACGGCGCATGACCTGGGCCAAGCGCTGCTATGCTTGGCACCGGAAGACAAGCAAATCGCCGCCGGACAGGCGGCCAAAGACGCGCTCAAATCGGATCTGAACCTAGACGAGCTGTGCCAAACCATCGCGAAAATCATCTGTGCCCCAACGGAATGAGCCCCTGTGCCCCTTGCGCAGCGTAACGAAATGTTTACCTTTGGCAGGCCGAATGGAATGACCCTAAACACCCGCATCTTATGATCCAATACAGCCTAAAATGTGCCAATGGGCACCGGTTCGACAGCTGGTTTCAGTCTGCCTCTGCTTTTGACAAATTGCAGGGTGCCGGGCACGTGACCTGCGCTGTTTGCGGCACAAGCGAGGTGGAAAAGGCGCTGATGGCCCCTCGGGTGAACAAAAAGGCTGAGGCGGAGTCAAACGCAACTGATCTGCGCAGCCCGGACACCGCCGCAGAAGAGGCCCTGGCCAAGATCAAGGCGCATGTCGAAGAGAACTCGGACTATGTGGGCAAGGACTTTGCCTCTGAGGCCCGCGCCATGCATTTGGGGGACAGCCCCGAACGCTCGATTTGGGGCGAGGCCAAGCCAGAAGATGCCAAAGCCTTGATCGATGATGGCATTCCGGTTGCCCCCCTGCCCTTTGTCCCCAATCGCAAGAGCAACTGACCTCGCAAACCAACGGGACCTATTTTCGCGTTTCGCCGCGATCCACCCAATGCACCCTTGCACAAAACCACGTCAGCGCGTACACCCCCGCGCGACCTGACAGGAAAGGTGCATCATGCCCATTCTCGTAATGAAATTCGGCGGAACCTCCGTCGCAACGCTGGACCGCATCCGCCGCGCCGCCAAACGCGTGGGCGTTGAAGTGGCCAAAGGCTATGACGTGATTGTCATCGTCTCGGCCATGTCCGGTGAAACCAACAAACTCGTCGGCTACGTCAACGAAACCTCGCCGCTGTTTGACGCTCGCGAATATGACGCGGTTGTCAGCTCGGGCGAGAACGTGACCGCCGGCCTGATGGCGCTGACCCTGCAGGAAATGGATGTTCCCGCACGCAGCTGGCAAGGCTGGCAAGTGCCGGTCAAAACCACCGACGCCCATGCCAGCGCGCGGATCGAAGAGATCCCGACCGACAATATCAACGCCAAATTCGGCGAAGGTATGAAGGTTGCCGTGGTCGCAGGTTTCCAGGGTATCAGCCCCGAGGGCCGTATCACTACGCTTGGTCGCGGGGGCTCTGACACCACCGCTGTGGCCTTTGCCGCCGCCTTTGGCGCGGAACGTTGTGACATCTACACCGATGTCGACGGCGTCTATACCACCGACCCGCGCGTCTGTGAAAAGGCCCGCAAACTTGATAAGATCGCCTTTGAAGAAATGCTGGAACTGGCGTCTTTGGGGGCGAAGGTTCTGCAAACCCGTTCCGTCGAATTGGCGATGCGGTACAAAGTCAAACTGCGCGTGCTGAGCAGTTTCGAAGAACAGTCCGACGAGGCAGGAACGCTCGTTTGCGACGAGGAGGATATCATGGAAAGCAATGTCGTGGCCGGTGTGGCCCATTCCCGTGACGAAGCCAAAATGACCCTGGTCTCGGTTGCAGACCGTCCGGGCATCGCCGCAGCCATCTTTGGCCCGCTGGCCGAGGCAAGCGTTAATGTCGATATGATCATTCAGAACATCTCTGAAGACGGTCGTACAGATATGACCTTCTCCTGCCCCACCGACCAAGTGGCCCGCGCCCAGAAAGCGATTGACGGGATCAAGGAAAGCGGCGCGCTGAATTTCAGCCATTTGGACATTGACGAAGCCGTTGCCAAAGTGTCCATCGTCGGCATTGGCATGCGCAGCCATGCTGGCGTGGCCTCGAAGATGTTCAAAGTGCTGTCTGACGAGGGCATCAACATCAAGGTTATCACCACATCCGAAATCAAAGTCTCGGTTCTGGTTGAGCGCAAGTATATGGAACTGGCCGTCCAAGCGCTCCATGACGCCTTTGAGCTTGAAAAAGCCTAAGAACTGGATCACGCATGGGGCACACCTTGCAGGAGTGCCCCTTTGTCTTTCTATAAATCAGTGATTGTGCCCGTTTTGGCCTCCCTTGTTCTGGCCAACCCGGCAAATGCCAAGCCTCTCTTTGAGAATTCTGTCGTTTCCAACGATCTGGAGTTCATCAAGACGTCGGATCCGTCTTTGCTGGCCTGCTTGAAACAGCCCATCGGTCGCGAGCGGCGGGAAATGCCCGACAAGCGCAACAACCAATTGTTCGCAGATGGCGTCATGGTTTACGAGGCCCGATATCTGGACGGCAAACGCCTGGAATTGCTGGCGCATCCTGATTTCAAACACCCCAAGGCCGCGCAAGCCATCGCCTATCCGGTGGCCAAGGCCATTGGCCGCCTGCCTACGTCCATGCGCGCCAAACTCAGCCATGTTGTCCTTCACAAAGGCGACCACACAGCCTTTGGCGAGGATCGCGGTCGATTCTTTGTTTTGTATTCGCAAAACGTCAAAAAACGTCTGAGCACCCATGATCTGGATGAGACCGTCTTTCACGAAAGCGTTCACGCCACGCTGGATCACCCCCATGCCGCCAGCGGCAAATGGCGCAAGGCGCAGCGCAAGGATCGGACATTTTTGACTCGCTACGCGGAGCGCAACCCGGGCAAAGAGGATCTCGCTGAAACCGCGCTGTTTGCTTATGCGCTACAATACCATCCGGGCCGGCTGCCCTCCAATATCGAACGTGCCGTTCAAACGATGGTACCAAACCGGCTCAAGGTCATTGGGCCGCTTTTGGCCGGTGGCAATAAAGGTCACAAAACGGCTGCACAGATGTGTGACTGAGACAGGTGGTCTTGTTTGCAGGCCGCTCTGGCCCGTTCGTTCGAAGGCGGGCTGAGACAATCTGCTCAAACCATTAGCATCATGGAAAAACACGCATTTTTGCTGCGATGCGGCGGGGCATTGTGCTTTCCCTCCCCTGCCCAACTCGCCTATAACTGGTATCCGGAGCGTTGAGGGAGCAGAGCCTTATGGCCGATGGTCTGGAAAGTGAAAGCCGCAAGCTGCTGGGCAGGTTGCGTGACACGATGGCTGAGGAAGCCGCCGGTCAGGAACGGCTGGACAAGATCACACATCTGACCGCCGACAGCATGCAGACCGAGGTGTGCTCGGTCTACCTGTTCCGTGATGCTGAAACGCTGGAACTCTGCGCGACGCAAGGTTTGAACCAGGAAGCCGTGCATCAGACCCGCATGAAACTGGGCGAAGGTCTAGTCGGGCGCGTCGCGCGTTATGGCGATGTGGTCAACACCGCCGATGCACCATCCGAGCGCGGTTTCAGATATATGCCGGAAACCGGAGAGGAGATCTATTCGAGCTTCCTCGGGGTTCCGATCCAACGTCTCGGCGAAAAGCTTGGCGTTTTGGTTGTGCAAAGCAAGGACAAGCGCGAATTCACCGCTGATGATGTCTATGCCTTGGAAGTCGTCGCCATGGTTCTCGCCGAAATGGCGGAACTTGGGGCTTTTGTCGGCGAAGGCGCGGCGTTGAAAGCCCTGCACACGCAGGCGGTTCTGATCCGTGGCGGCGTCGGCCAAGAAGGCACAGCCATGGGGCATGTCTGGCTGCACGAACCGCGCGTTGTGGTGACCAACCCTGTCGCCGATGACCCAGAAAAAGAAAGCCTGCGTCTGCGCGAAGCAGTTGACCATCTGCGGGTCAGTGTTGATGAAATGCTGGCCGGGGCCTCGGCCGATGCGGAACAGATGCAGGTGCTCGAAGCCTATCGCATGTTTGCCAACTCCAAAGGCTGGATGCGCCGCATGGAAGAGGATATCGCCCGCGGTCTCTCTGCCGAAGCGGCGGTAGAGAAAGAACAATCCCAGGCCCGCGCCCGCATGAGCCAGGTCACGGATGGGTATTTGCGCGAAAGGCTACACGACCTTGACGACCTGTCAAACCGCTTGCTGCGGATCTTGACCGGCCAAGGCCGTGAAACCGGGTCCGAAATGCCGTCCGACCCGGTGCTCATTGCGCGCAATATTGGCCCGGCGGAACTGCTGGAATATGGCCGCAGCCTCAAAGGTGTGGTGCTTGAGGAAGGATCAGTCGGGTCTCACGCCGCCATTGTAGCCCGCGCTCTGGCGATTCCGCTGATCATCCACGCCGACCGGATCACCAACGAAGCCTTGAACGGGGACCAGATCCTGGTCGACGGCGATCAGGGCATTGTGCATCTGCGCCCAGATGAGCAAGTCGTCAGCGCCTTTCGCGACAAAATGGCGATGCAGGCCAAGGCGCAGGAACGTTATGCCTCGATCCGCGAGGCCGATTGCATCACAGCAGATGGCCAGCATATCCATTTGCACATGAATGCCGGCTTGATGGCCGACCTGCCCTCATTGGACAATTCCGGGGCCGAAGGCGTGGGGCTGTTCCGCACCGAATTGCAATTCCTGATCCGCAACCAGATGCCCAAACGCACCGAATTGGCAGCGCTTTACAAACGGGTCTTGGACGCAGCCCATGGCAAGCGCGTGGTGTTTCGCACGCTCGATATCGGGTCAGACAAGGTGCTGCCATATATGAAACCGCAAGAAGAGCCCAATCCCGCCCTCGGTTGGCGGGCCATCCGCGTGGCCCTGGATCGACCGGGCGTGATGCGCATGCAGCTTCAGGCGCTTTTGCGCGCTGCTGAGGGGCGGCCGCTGACCATCATGTTCCCCTTTATCGCCCAGTATAGCGAATACAAGATGGCGCGAAACGAGGTCGATAAGGTCCTGGCACGGGAAACGCGACTGGGTCACAAGGTCCCGGAAAGGTTGGAAATCGGGGCGATGCTCGAGACGCCGTCACTGGCCTATGCGCCTCAGCAATTCTTTGACGAGGTACAGTTCCTGTCGATTGGTGGCAATGACTTGAAACAGTTCTTTTTCGCCGCTGACCGCGAAAACGAACGGGTGCGCCGCCGTTATGACACGCTGAATGTTTCCTTCCTGACCTTCCTTGAGGGGGTCGTGCGTCGCTGCGAAGACTCCGGCACCCATCTTAGCTTTTGTGGCGAAGATGCAGGCCGACCGGTGGAGGCACTGTGCCTGGCCGCCATGGGCATTCGCAATCTTTCCATGCGGCCGGCCTCGATCGGCCCGGTCAAAAGCCTGTTGATGCGCTATAATCTCAATGAGATCCGTCAAGTGATCCATGAGGCGGGCGCAAGCGGTGAGCAATCCGTGCGCAACGCGGTGATGACCTATTTGCGCGAAAACGGCTGAGGCGCGCGCGACCAAATTCCATCCATGGAATTTGCAAAACTTTTGCAAAAGTTTTGGATCACCCAGCCTCGCGCTCTCGGTTACCATGGGCCGAGTATGAAAACACCCGGTTGTGGAGTGCTTCCATCAACCGGGTGTAAAGTCTTCGACGTCAGTCTTGCGTCCCCTACCATTCTGGCCAGCAACGCTGTTCGCGCTATTCTACGCGATTTGGCTCTGTTTTCACCCAATGTCGGTTTGCACCGCTCCTGACGATACGGCCGACTGCATTGGATCAGACCCTTTAGATGAGGGGACTTGGTTTCCCCTTTGCAAAGATGAATTTAGGGGAATTCCCCTAAAATTTGTTTAAGCGCTATCCTTTTCTTGCGCTTTTTCCGACGCCCGGTCCTGCTCAGCTTCCAATGCCGCCGACATTTGCCCCACCAAGTCGGTCATCGGGACGCCAGTGTCGCGCGACAGGGCCAAGAGGCCAAAATGCACATGGGCCATCTGCTGGTAGTAGTTCGTAAAGGCAAAATTGACCGCCGCGCCAGCCGCGGCACCAATCACCGGCACCGCCTGCGTGGCCAGTTTTTGCCCCATGATGATCGACATCCGTGGCGCGATGGCGGCGATAATCCGATGCGCGGTCGAGCCAGTCAGCGCCATACGTGCCGACAAAAAGGCAATGTCAGCCCCGTCATCCTTTTCCAGCGGTCCGGCAGAGGCAAAAACGCTGAGACATTCGCGTGCGACCTCATCCTGTTCCGGATCAAACCCGTGCTCAACCGCAATCCCCTGGATGGCGCGCAGCAAAACCGTTGTGGTCACTGGCAATTCGCCCAGCGACGAGGCCAGCCCACCAGCGCCGCCAACGGCCCCCATTGCTGTGGCAAAAGCCGTGTTTAGCCAGCCCTTTTGATCAGGCACCTTGCCCCGAGAGTATTTCGCTGAATGGTAGGCCACACGCAAAGCCCCTGTTGTCGCCTCTTCCAAACCGGATTTGACCCCATCTGGCAATCGGCTCAGCAGGCTATCCGCCTGGCTTCCCAAGAGGTTCAGCACCTGCATGCCCGCATGGTTCGCAGCCCGGTGCCGTTCCGCCAGAACCGCGATTTCGGCGGGAATGGAATGGGTCGGTAGGGTCGTATCACTCATGAAATGCTCCTTTCGCGCTGTCACAAAGATGTGAGCGATGACAGGGCTTTTCAACCCTCGGTCGTTTCGCAGCGGGAAACAGATCCTTTCACCCTATCCCAGGCACCATCGACCAGGGCGACACCCAAAATCCGGTCAGGGTTGGTCGGGGGGGGCATGTCGACCCCAGTCAAACGCAAAAAACCAAAGCGAGAATAATAAGGCTCATCGCCAACCAATATCACCCGTTCATGACCTGCTTCACGCGCCCGCTCCAACGTGTCCCGCATCAAAGCGGAACCCAGCCCTTCGCCTTGTGCTGTTGGGTGCACCGCAATCGGCCCCAGCAACAAACAGCGCCAGTGCCCGACCATGACAGGCCAATACCGGATGGCAGCCCCCAGGATCCCCTCAGCGTCGCGCGCCACCACGCACAACCCGCGTACCGGCTCCACACCTTCGCGCAGGCGGTATGACGACAAAGCTGTGCGGCCGGGCGCAAAGCAAGTGTCATAGAGGTTCTCGACCTCCCACCAATCGTCAGGGGTTTCGGGGTGAAGCGTGTACAAGGCAACCTCGCATGGCAATCCGGCGCAAAGCGGCGTAACACTTCCACAATTCTCGCGCAAACAGGAAGACGCATAGATGTTCTACCGTCCCCAAGACGGCCACGGCCTGCCCCACAATCCCTTTAACGCCATTGTCACCCCTCGGCCCATTGGCTGGATCTCGACTCGCGGATCCGAGGGCGACAATATCGCCCCTTATTCCTTTTTCAACGCGGTTGCCTATGTGCCGCCGCAGGTGATGTTCTCGTCCACCACTGCCAAAGACAGCCTGGCCAATATCCGCGAAACCGAGGTGTTTTGCGTCAACGTGGTTTCAGAGGCTCTCAAAGAGGTCATGAATGCCAGTTCGGCGGCCCTGCCCCGCACTGTGGATGAATTTGCCCATGTCGGGATCGAAAAGGCCGAATGTGAAACCATCGACGCCCCGCGCGTTGCCAATGCGCCGGCAGCTTTGGAATGCAAGCTGACCCAGATTCTAGAATTGCCGGGAGAAGCAAATTTTGCGGTCTTTGGCGAAGTCACTGGCGTCCATCTGCGCGATGACTGCATTCGGGATGGAATCTTTGACGTGCTCAGCTTCAACCCGGTCTCGCGCCTTGGCTATCGCGACTTTTCCACCGTGCGCGAGTTGTTCAGCCTGACACGGCCCGGCGAATAGGCACGCATGGACTCTGGGTGACGCGGGGGCTAAGCTACACCTGCAACAATGGAGGGCGCGATGGACCAGAACCTTTGAATCCCTGATTTCAACCAGTTTTCAAAGGAGGCAACATGCAATTGCCTGATCCCAAACGCGCCTATCCCATCACCTTGCCTGACGGTTCCGTTCACAAGGGCACGGTTTTTCTCAACCAAGTCATCGACCATCCGAGAATGCGCATCGGTGACTTTACCTATGCATCTGATTTCAGCCCGCCGGATGATTGGGCCAGTCACCTTGCGCCCTATCTATTTCCGTTCAGCCAAGAACTGCTGAGCATCGGAAAGTTTTGTCAGATCGCCCATGGCGTGCGCTTTGCCGGAAGTTCGGCCAACCATGACACCCAGGGGCCCAGCACCTTTCCCTTTGCTGTCTTCGATCCGGAGACCATGCTTGGCTATCAGCCAGATACGCGGGACATGGTGATCGGGCATGATGTCTGGCTGGGCTATAATGCGCTGGTTCTGCCTGGGGCCAAGATCGGCAATGGGGTAATTGTCGGGGCCGGCTCTGTCGTGCGCGGCACGATCCCCGACTACGCCATCGTCACGGGCAACCCGGCGCAGGTGATCAAGATGCGCTATGACGCGGCAGAGATCGAGGATCTGAACGCGCTGGCCTGGTGGGATTGGCCGCTTGATCGCATCGCCAAAGCGCGCGATGCGCTTACCAAAGGGTCGGTGCGCGACCTTGAGGTATTTGCGCCGCAATAAGGCCAACAACTGGGCTGAAAAAGCAAAGAGGGGGCCAAGCCCCCTCTTCTTTCGTTGCGTCCCCAAATGTGGATCAATGACCGCCCAAGATGCCGGTGCGCACGCCATAATCAGCGGCAATCCGGTAATCAGGGTCATCATCACTGTCGACCATCAGGTGCCCGGCTTTGGTCAGCAATTGATGGCAATCACGGCTGAGATGGCGCAGCTGAATTTTCTTCCCGGCCATTTCATATTTGGACGCCACGGCTTCAATCGCTTGCAAGGCCGACTGATCCGCAACCCGGCTGCCCGCAAAATCGATGATCACGACCTCGGGGTCGTGAGCGACATCGAATAGCTCGGTAAAGCCATCCGCTGAACCAAAGAACAGCGGACCGTGGATTTCGTACACCTGCGCGCCTTCTTCGGTCTTGGACTCACGCTTGGTCGCCTGAATGCGGGTTGCGTTCTGCCAGGCATAGGCCAGGGCCGACACGATCACACCGACAACAACCGCCACAGCAAGGTCTTCCATCACAGTGACGACGGTCACCAGCAGGATAACAAAGGCATCGGTCAAAGGCACCTTGCGCAGGATGGTGAGCGAGTTCCAGGCAAAGGTCCCGATCACCACCATGAACATCACACCGACCAGCGCAGCCAGCGGAATCAGCTCAATCAATGGCGCAGCAAAAAGGATAAAGATTAGCAGAAACAGCGCGGCGGCAATCCCGGCGATCCGGGTGCGTGCGCCGGATTTCACGTTGATCATCGACTGACCGATCATCGCACAGCCGCCCATGCCGCCAAAGAAACCGGTGAGAATATTCGCGCCCCCTTGGGCGATACATTCCTGCGAAGCGCCACCGCGCTCGCCGGTCATGTCGCCGACAAGGTTCAGGGTCAGCAGCGATTCAATCAGACCAATCGCCGCTAGGATCACCGCATAAGGCAGGATGATCATGAACGTGTCCCAATTCAATGGTACCGCCGGGATATGGAACGGTGGCAGACTGCCGCTGATTTCCGCCATATCGCCAACGCGGGGCACATCCAATCCAAACCCGATCACCAGCGCAGCGACCACCGCGATCCCAGCCAAAGGCGCCGGAACCACGCGGCTGATTTTGGGCATCAGCCAGATAATCGCCATTGTCAGCGCCGTCAGACCCAGCATCAGGTAAAGCGGCATGCCTGTCAGCCATTCACCGCTGCTCAGCCCCTCGCCGGTGTTGACCACCGATCCGGGCACCTTGAACTGGCCCATCTGCGCCAGGAAGATCACGATAGCTAGGCCGTTCACAAAACCCAGCATCACAGGATGCGGCACGAGGCGAATGAACTTGCCCCATTGCATGACACCGGCAAAGACTTGCAAGATCCCCATCAGAACCACGGTGGCAAAGAGGTATTCCACCCCATGCTGCGCCACCAAGGCCACCATGACCACCGCCAAGGCCCCCGTCGCGCCCGAGATCATACCGGGACGACCGCCAAACAGCGCGGTGATCAACCCCACCATAAAGGCGGCATAAAGACCAACCAGCGGATGCACCCCCGCCACAAAGGCAAAGGCCACCGCCTCGGGAACCAAGGCCAGGGCAACGGTCAAACCGGCAAGCAATTCGATCCGTAGCCGCGCCGGGGTCAGCCCCTCTTTCGGCATCAGGCTCAGATCAGGCATAGCAAGGCGGTCCGAAAAGGCCGCCAAAAGGGATCGTTTCATCGGGAATCCTGTTCATAGACGCGCGCCCCGCCTACTGCACCCCAGCAGAAAAGGCCAGTCTATGCGCAGAACCCTTATAAAAACGTGTCCAATCGGCAGAGCTTTGATGCCGCGCTGTGCAAAATCGCCGCCTAACGCATCAATGCGATCCCCCAACAGGCAAGGTACAGCCCCAAGCCAAAGGCTCCATGGGCGATCAAACTGCTCTTGCGTGCCTGGGCCGGGTTTGGCGTTTTGCGCGCAAATACACCAAAACCAAACCCCGGCTGCATGATCAAGAACGGCAATCCTACGCTAACCAAACCATAGCCAATATGGACAAGTGCATTTGGTACCAAAGCCCTCTCGGCCCCAATCAAGGCCCCAAGCCCCCAAGACAGCGCAATGCCGATGGCGTAATGCGCAACCCAGCCAAGTGCCAGTTCACCACGCATCGGCGCGCTGTTCATAATCGGATGATGAAAGAACCGTCCGCGCGGCATATTTAACAGCCAACGACCAACAAAAGCATAGTTCAACCCACTGACACCGAATAGCTTTGCCCGAATGAAGGCAATAACATCCATAACTGCGGTCGCCGCTATCCCGGCCCCGCCCAGTAATACCCAATCCACAACACGCTCCTTGCTCTTTTCCAAGTGGAACGGCAAACTGCCACTTGAAGTCAGATTGAGGTCAACATGGAATTGCTTGATATCGGCGATGTTTCGGAACGCTCGGGCACCAGCCCATCCGCGCTGCGCTATTACGAGAAACGCGGATTGATCGAAGCAATCTCGCGCAAGGGGCTGCGACGGCAATACGAACCGTCCATCCTGCCGCGGCTGGCGCTGATACGCTTGTGCCAAGCGGCCGGGTTCAATCTGGAAGAAACCGCAGAAATGCTCCCGGATGAGCCGCGCTTTACCTTGGATCGCGACAAGATCACGGCGCGGGCCGATGATATCGACGCGCAAATCGAAGATTTAGAAAAGCTCAGCAAACTCTTGCGCCACATCGCCAAATGCACCGCCCCCAGCCACGCGGAATGCCCGAATTTCCAAGCGGTTCTGAACTCTCTCCCTCACAAGAAAGTTCTGCGCTAAACGCTTTTCTTTTGCCCCGCTTTTGGGCAGGTTACGACCAAATCAGGACACCTATGGGTTTAAAAACATGACAGAGACAATGATTGGCGTGATTGGCGGATCGGGCCTATATGACATTGATGGGCTGGAAAACACAGCTTGGGTCGATGTTGAAAGCCCTTGGGGAACCCCGTCGGATCAAATCCTGACCGGCAGCCTGAATGGCGTCAAAATGGCCTTTCTGCCGCGCCATGGCCGCGGGCATGTGCACAGTCCGACCACAGTCCCCTATCGCGCCAATATCGACGCGTTGAAGCGTCTTGGTGTAACCGATGTGATCTCGGTTTCGGCCTGCGGATCCTTTCGCGAAGAATACGCGCCCGGCCATTTTGTCGTTGTTGATCAATTCATTGACCGCACCTTCGCCCGCGAGAAGAGCTTTTTCGGCACTGGTTGCGTTGCCCATGTCAGCGTGGCCCATCCCACCTGCCCGCGCCTTGGCGCGGCCTGCCATCAGGCAGGGCAAGCGGCCGGTATCACCATTCACAAGGGTGGCACCTATCTGGCGATGGAAGGCCCGCAATTTTCAACACTGGCGGAATCCAAGATGTATCGCGAACACTGGGGCGCGGATGTGATCGGCATGACCAATATGCCCGAGGCCAAGCTCGCCCGCGAGGCCGAGCTTTGCTACGCCTCCATCGCCATGGTGACCGACTATGACAGCTGGCACCCCGATCATGGTGAGGTTGATGTGAATGACATCATCAAGACCCTGATGGGCAATTCCGAAAAGGCCCGCACCATGATTCGCGGCCTGCCGGACCTGCTCGGCCATGATCGCGCCCCCTGCCCCCATGGCTGCGACCGCGCCCTGGATTTCGCGATCATGACGGCCCCTGAAAAACGCGACACCGACCTTGTCGCCAAACTCGACGCCGTCGCCGGGCGTGTTCTGATCGCCTAATGCTGCGTCTCCTGGCCTGCATAGCGCTGCTATGTCCTGCGATCTTGCGGGCCCAGGAGTTTGTCGAAACAGAGGGCCTTTTGAGCGATGAGGCGTTTTACCGCCTCGTCGCCTGTGCTGCCCCACCTGACGGAACCTGCGCCAAAGAATTCCTCCGCTGGCCCTCTGGGGACCAAATCAGGGTGAGTCTGGAACCGCTGGACCGCGCCTTTCTGGGTGGCAAACAAAAGCGCGCCAAAGCGGCCCTGACCCGCGCTATCCAATATCTGAACCGCGTCCCGATGAACCTGTCCCTGACGCAGGTGCCACCCGAGAACGATGCCGATATCCGCATCTATTTTGTTGATACCGATGGCAGCGAACCGATTTCAGGCACTGGCCTGCCGGGTGTCGATGGCCAAACCGTGGCCGGTGCCCGCGTGATCGTCTGGGCCAGAGATGGCGTCATCAACCGAAGCGTCGTTATCTTTGGCACCCGCCTCCATATCCGCAGCTATGAAAGCGCCATGCTCGAAGAGCTGACCCAAGCGCTTGGTTTATTGACAGATATCCGAAATCCTGATTACGATGACATCTCTATTTTCTCACAGGACAGCAACGCGTCCAAAACCCTCGGCCCGCAGGACATCAAGGCCCTGCAACGCCATTACCCGCAGGACTAAACCATGAGTTTGGAAATTTGGCTGGCCTTCACCGCCGCATCCATCGTTTTGCTGATCATCCCCGGCCCGACCATTCTGTTGGTGCTCAGCTACGCGCTGAGCAAAGGCCGCAGCGTGGCCGTCGCCTCGGCCGCAGGCGTCGCCATGGGGGACTTCATCGCCATGAGCCTGTCTTTGGCCGGGCTGGGCGCGTTGGTGGCCACGTCCGCCACCCTGTTCACCGTTCTGAAATGGGTCGGTGCGATCTATCTGATCTATCTCGGAGTCAAGCTCATCCGCTCCGCTCCGACCAGCGGGCTGGCGCTTCCCGAAACCGATGTGTCGGCGCGAGGGATCTTTGCGCATAACGCTGCGGTCACAGCGTTAAACCCCAAAAGCATCGCCTTTTTCATCGCCTTTGTACCGCAATTCGTGAACCCCGCTGCACCGCTCTTGCCGCAATTTGCCATTCTGGTCAGCACCTTTGTGGGATTGGCGACGCTGAACGCCTTGGCCTATGCGCTGGCCGCTGACCGTTTGCGCAGCATGATCTCACGCCCCTCGATCCTGGCCTGGATCACCCGGGCTGGCGGCTCTGTCCTGATTGCCATGGGCGTCTTTACGGCGACGCTGCGCCGCGCGACTTAATCCGAATTCTCTTCGGCGTGTTTCTTAAGAAACCGCCGAATGAACAGCCGCACCTCACGGCTGGCCGAACTGTCCAATTCCTGGCACAGCTCTACAAATGCGTCCCGTTCCTCACGCCCCAAGCGCAGAACCAGTTGCGCATCTTTCTCTTTTTTAACCTTTTTTTTGGTTTCCTTGCCCAAGATGGCCCCGCGTTAGTTGAAATTTAACCAAACAGACGTATATACATATTACATCACAAGCACAGCACTTTGCTGTATTATCAGAAGGTATTAACAATGAACCCGATGCTTGCAAAGACTTTCTTCGTCAACGACCAGTTGAACGGTAACCGCGCACGGTTGCGCTGGCTCCCGAAACGTTTCTACAACTGGCGCGCCAAAAAATCCTGATTTCTCAGATGGGCCTTGCCTAACACGCCGCTCTCCGACACTAGGGGGCGGCTTTGTTTGTGCAGGAGAGACTCATGTCCGCCCCCAAAAACGCCCGCCCTCAGGTCAAAGACTACATTCGTACGATTGTTGACTTCCCGCATGAGGGCATCATGTTCCGGGACGTTACCACCCTGTTCGCCGATCCACGCGGATTTCGCATGGCGATCGACCAGCTTTTGCACCCCTATGCCGGCGTCCGATTTGACAAGGTTGTCGGGCTGGAGGCACGCGGGTTCATCTTGGGCGGTGCTGTCGCACATCAGCTTTCTGCCGGTTTTGTGCCGATCCGCAAAAAGGGCAAATTGCCCGGCGCCGTGATTTCCGAGGAATACACACTCGAATATGGCGAGGCGGTGGTTGAAATCCATGACGACGCCATTCTGCCCGGTGAAAAAGTCCTGGTCGTGGACGACCTCTTGGCCACCGGTGGCACGGCTGAGGCCGGAATCAAACTGATCGAGCGTCTGGGCGGCGAGATCATCGGCACCGCCTTTATCGTCGACCTGCCCGAACTTGGCGGGCGCGCCAAGCTCGAAGCCATGGGCATGGATGTCCATATCCTCTGCGAATTCGAAGGTCTCTGAGTTTCGCCCCAAATCCTCTTTGGCCGGTTCTTTTTTGGCCAGGTCTTCTTTGGGCCAAAAAATATCCCGGGGAGCGCGAGGGGCTGGCCCCTCGCCCGCAACAAAGAAAAAGGCACCACGCCAATGCGGGTGCCTTTCTTTTATCAGTCTGATCGTTGGTTTAAGCCGCGTCGGTTTTAACCGCTTTCAGCTTGGCCTTACGCTTGGGTGCCGGCTTTTTCGGACCAGAGTTGGAATCGATGAAGTCCAACACCAGCGGGCGAATATTGTTACGCCAGCTCTTACCCGCAAAGATCCCGTAATGCCCTGCATCCGGCTCAAGATGCGCGGCCTTCATATCATCAGGCAGGCCAGTACACAGATCCAGCGCCGCAACACATTGACCAGGCGCAGAAATATCATCCTTGGCCCCTTCCACGGTTTTCACAGCCACATTGGTGATGGCCCCGATATCGACCTTGTGACCGGCGACCTCAAAAGAGTTCGACGCAATCTCGCCATTCTTGAAAATCCGCTCAACCGTCGACAGGTAGAATTCGGCGGGCATATCCATAACCGCCAGATATTCATCATAGAACCGGTTATGCGCGTCATGATCTGACGCTTCGCCACGGGCCACCCGCAGGATTTGGTCGTTAAACGCTTTTGAGTGGCGATCCGCGTTCATGCTCATGAACGAGCTTAGCTGCAGAAGACCCGGATAGACCATCCGACCCACGCCTTTATATTTGAAACCAACCCGCTGGATCATGGTCTCTTCAAGCTGCCCCATGGTCACACGATGGCCGAAATCGGTCACATCGGTCGGGGTTGCATTTGGATCAATCGGGCCGCCGATCAATGTCAATGTGCGCGGCTGCGCCTCGGGATCCAGCTCGGCCAGATAAGCGGTCGCGGCCAAGGTCAATGGTGCGGGCTGGCAAACGGCGATCACATGGGTGTCAGGGCCCAGCTCGCGCATGAATTCCATCAGGTAAAGCGTGTAGTCTTCGACATCGAACTTGCCGGCAGACACAGGAATATCGCGGGCATTGTGCCAATCGGTGACATAGACTTCGCAATTCACGATCAGCGACTTCACGGTCGAGCGCAGGAGCGTTGCGTAGTGACCCGACATGGGCGCAACAAGCAGGATCTTGCGCGGCTGCTCTTCGCGGCCAGCGACATCAAAATGGATCAGGTCGCCAAACGGCTTTTCAACCACGGTTTCCACATTGACCAGATGATCCTTGCCATCTTCGCAGGTCATGGTGTGAATACCCCAATCCGGCTTGACCACCATGCGTTCAAATGTGCGCTCGGTCACCTCGCCCCAGGCTGCGGCCCAGGCCAAGGCTGGGTTTGGCACAATGGAAAAGGCCGGGTAAGATGCCATGGTCTTGGCAGTCGCCCCAAGCCATTGATTTGTATTGCGCATTGTTTCCATTAGATCATAGGTCATCATGTAGCGCATGCGCACAACTCCTTACGCGTTTCCAAAGTGGCGCATTTTTGCCGCGCCTTTGTCCCCGAGCCAATTCGTCGCTTTGCCGATGGGGCATCCCGGGTCTATTCTGCAAATGCGAAGATAGGGGGGATTTGCATCAATGACAACAAACGACGTTGACGCAGGCACAAACCGCGCCCAACTCGAGGCCAATATGACCCGAATCGAAGAGCTGCAACAACGGCTGGTGAGCGCTCTGACCAAAAAGCGGCCCATTCCCAACGCCTTGAACGGGCCCGAGGCGACGCTTTATGCCAAAGCCGGTCAGGCCTATTGGCAAGAAGCCTTGCAAAACCCCGCGAAATTGATCGAACAGCAAGTTCATTATTGGGGCAAAACGATGCAGCATTTTGCAGAAGCGCAAAAAGCTTTTGCAGCTGGAAAAATGGAAGCCCCGGAGAATCCAGGTCGCAAAGATCGCCGGTTTTCCAATCCTCTTTGGGACACGCACCCCTATTTCAACTTCATCAAGCAGCAATATCAGATCAATGGTGACGCCATTCGTGATGCGGTCGAAAGCATCGACGATCTCGACCCAACCGAGAAAAAGCGCCTTCGGTATTTCGCGCAGCAAATCACTGATATGATGGCCCCGACCAACTTTTTCGCGACCAACCCAGATGCGTTGGAAAAGGCGATTGAGACGGATGGCGAAAGCCTGGTCAAAGGGTTGGAAAACCTGGTGGCCGATGTCGAGGCCAATAATGGCGAGTTGATCGTGCGCCTGGTCGATGAAAGCGCCTTTGAGGTTGGCGGCAATATCGCAACAGCCAAGGGCGAAGTGGTCTATCGCAATCGTATGATGGAGCTGATCCAATATGCACCGTCGACCGAAAAGGTGCATGAAACCCCCATCATCCTGTTCCCGCCTTGGATCAACAAGTTCTACATTCTTGACCTCAAAGAGAAAAACAGCCTGATCCGCTGGATCGTCGATCAGGGCTATACCCTGTTCGTTGTGAGTTGGATCAATCCAGACGAGGCCTATGCCGATATTGGCCTAGAGGAATACATCGAAGAGGGCTATCTCACCGCGATGAATGTGGCGCGCGAGATTTGTGGCACCGAACAGGTGAACGCCATCGGCTATTGCATCGCCGGCACGACCCTGTCGCTCACCCTGTCCTTGCTGAAAAAGCGCAAACAAAAGCTGGTGAAATCCGCGACCTTCTTTACGACCCTGACCGATTTTGCCGAGCAAGGCGAATTCACGCCCTTCCTGCAAAACGATTTTGTCGACGGGATCGAAGAAGAGATCAACAATACCGGCATGTTGTCGAGCTTTATCATGGCGCGGACCTTCTCATTCCTGCGCTCTAACGACTTGATCTATGGCCCTGCCATCAAGAGCTATATGATGGGGGAAACCCCGCCAGCCTTTGATCTGCTCTATTGGAATGGCGACGGGGCCAATCTGCCGGGCAAGATGACCATGCAATATCTGCGTGGCCTCTGTCAGCGCAACGAATTTGCCAATGGTGAGTTCGAGATGTTCGGCGAAACCCTGTCGATCAAGGATGTGGATATCCCGCTGATGTCCGTTGCGACGGAAACTGATCACATTGCAGCCGCTTGTGATGTCTATCGCGGCGTGCAGCAAATGGGATCAAAGTCCAAGCAATACATCCTCGGCGGGTCGGGCCATATCGCAGGTATCGTCAATCCCCCGTCCAAGGTGAAATACGGCTATTCCACCCATGATGATCTGGGGCTGGAATTTGAAGACTGGAAAAATGCCGCAACGCAGCATGAGGGGTCTTGGTGGCCCCATTGGGAAGCCTGGCTGAAGAGGCGTTCGGGCAAGAAAACAGAGGCTCGCGTTCCGGGTGATTCGTCATATAAATCACTCGCCCCGGCCCCTGGAACCTATGTTCAGATAAAAGCTGTGAAGCAAAAACAGTAACTTATCAGGTTTTATGCTGCGTCGCAGAACTTTCACTTGAAATGCTGCGTCGCAGCATGCATATTCTTTGCAGCTGCAGCACACCGGGGTGGGCCCGAGAGCAGCAAGAAAAGGATTTGCATCATGGCACAAGCACAAGATTTCACCGCTGTTCTCAAAGACGTTATGGGTTCTTTCCCAGTTGACACCAAAGCCATGGAAGACGCGTTCAAGTCGCAAGCTTCCATGAACGAAAAACTGGCCGCAGTTGCTCTGGAAGCTGCTGAAAAGTCCACCGAGCTGCAGGCAACCTGGACCAAGGACACCCTGTCCAAGCTGGCAGACATGACCACCGCCAAAGAAGAGCCTGCCGACTACGCCAAAGCCGTCACTGATTTCGCTTCCGCTCAGGCTGAAGTTGCTGCAGAAAACATGGCTGCTTTCGCTGAAATCGCGAAAAAAGTTCAGATGGACACCGTTGAGCTGCTGATGGCAGCTGGCAAAGACCTGCAGGAAGAAACCACTGCAGCCGTCAAAAAAGCCACTGACGAAGTGACCAAAGCTGCCAAAAAGGCATCTGCATAAGATAATCAGCCTTCGCGGCTGAGCAGGATAATTGCACCCCTCCTCCCAATCTGGTGCAATTTCCTTGAGGCGGGCTCCGTAAGGAGCCTGCCTTTTCACTTGTCGGCCTTCCAGACCGAGGTAAGGAAAGGCTGACCGTCAATCATGCCATTTTGCGCCAGCGCCGTCTG
This sequence comes from Tropicibacter sp. R15_0, assembly GCA_017744045.1. GTDB lineage: Bacteria > Pseudomonadota > Alphaproteobacteria > Rhodobacterales > Rhodobacteraceae > Pelagimonas. The sequence goes on from JAGHRD010000003.1 coordinate 203,377, forward strand.
AATGCTCTAATCGGGGTGTCCCTGACACAGCGGAGGCGCGAGATGATACGCCTGACTTTTGCCCTGTTTCTAACCCTTTGCACTGCCCTGCCCGCCTTGGCTCAAGAGCGGGTATTTAAGTGGCACAACCTTGATCCGATGACGACCGAGACCCTGCTAAACAAGCTGGAGAGCACCGGTTTTGAGCTGCAAGGCATGCGCCCGCTGACATTGATCATCAATTCCCAAGCCTGCAGCGCGGGCTGTACGGTTCGCAATGCGGGCTGCGCCTGTCCCAAGCAGGGGGATGCCTGCGCTGAGGGCACCACGCCCAGCCCTGGCGGTGCGCTCTGCACGGGCCCGCTGAATGGCGCGGCGGTGATGCTTGAGGATGGTCGGATCAGCACCCCGGTGGATTTGCCTTAGGGTCAGGCCCCTAGCAGTGACCCCACGAAAAAAGCCGCCGAAATCCCGGCGGCTTTAATATTTCAAAGGTTCAAGAGGTTTAGACGATTGTGGCTTGCGTTGATGCGCGGAACTCTTCTTCGCTCACGCCATCAGCTAGCTCGACAATCTTCAGACCGCCTTCGACCACATCCATCACACCAAGATTGGTGATGATACGATCGACAACCTTTTGACCAGTCAGCGGCAGGGTGCATTCCTTCAACACTTTGGAATCGCCATGCTTGTTGGTGTGATCCATCACAACCACCACGCGGCCAACACCGGCCACCAGATCCATCGCGCCGCCCATGCCCTTGACCAGCTTGCCCGGGATCATCCAGTTCGCCAGGTCGCCATTCTCGGCGACTTCCATCGCGCCCAGGATCGCCATAGCGATCTTGCCGCCGCGGATCATCGCGAAAGACTGCGCCGAGTCGAAATAGGCGGTCTGAGGCAGTTCGGTGATGGTCTGCTTACCGGCATTGATCAGGTCGGGATCTTCCTCGCCCTCATAGGGGAACGGACCCATGCCCAGCATGCCGTTTTCCGATTGCAGCGTCACTTCGACACCTTCGGGGATGTAGTTGGACACCAGCGTCGGAATACCGATGCCAAGGTTCACATACCAACCGTCCTGCAATTCCTGAGCGGCGCGGGCCGCCATTTGGTTACGATCCCAAGGCATTATGCTTCCTCCCGCTTGCGGACAGTGCGCTGTTCGATACGTTTCTCATGGTCACCCTTGATGATGCGGTGCACATAGATCCCCGGCAGGTGGATCTGATCGGGGTCCAGCGACCCGGTCGGAACGATCTCTTCGACCTCGACCACGCAGAGCTTGCCACAGGTGGCGGCAGGCGCGTTGAAGTTGCGCGCGGTCTTGCGGAACACCAGGTTGCCGGTCTCGTCCGCTTTCCAGGCTTTGACGATGGCGAGGTCAGCAAAGATGCCCTCTTCCATGATATAGGTCTCACCGTTGAAGTCTTTGTGGTCCTTGCCCTCGGCAATAACGGTGCCCACGCCGGTTTTGGTGTAAAAGCCCGGGATGCCAGCGCCACCAGCGCGCATACGTTCAGCTAGTGTGCCCTGCGGGTTGAATTCCAGCTCAAGCTCACCGCTCAGATACTGGCGCATGAATTCCGCGTTCTCACCCACATAGGACGAGATCATTTTCTTGACCTGCTTGGTCTGCAACAGAATGCCGATGCCGAAATCATCAACACCCGCATTATTGGATGCAAAGGTCAGATCCTTGACGCCGCTTTCCTTGATCGCTTCGAGCAGCAGTTCAGGAATGCCACACAGGCCAAAGCCACCCGCAGCAATCAGCATCCCGTCCTGCAGAACGCCATCCAGCGCCTCTGCGGCCGAGCCGTACACTTTCTTCATGATGTCCTCCCTTGGAACACTTGGATGGTCAGGTTTGTGACCCGAGGGTAGTTAACGTGTCAACTGTTTCGCCGCAACGCAGCACACGCTCTGTAACACTTTCGTTTAAGTTGTGCAAAATGACCTAAGAATTCTCGTTATTTTTATAGAGGCGTTATTCATGTTTTTAACTCTCGCTTAAATTGCACATCAAAATTCATCCTAAGAAATGAACCTTTTGCCGCCCTGCCCGCACTCTCTAATATCAACGCAGGAGAGCAGATGAGCACCACCAGACGCATATATGAGGAATATCTCGTCGCCAGCACCCGGACGGGGGACAAAAAGGCTGCAATCGAGCTTGTCGAGCTGCGTGGACCACGTCTTTTGCTGCACGCGACTCGGCTTCTTGGGAATCATGATGAGGCGCAGGATGCCGTCCAGGACGCTTGGATTGACATTTTCAAAGGGTTGAAATCACTGCGCAGTGACGCCGCCTTTCCGGTCTGGGCCTTACGGATTGTGACCCGCAAATGTGCCGCGCTGATCAAAGGCAAGCAGCGCGACCGTTCACTTGCCGCTGCCCTGGCCCCGGAAATACCGCAACTTGTCGAACCGCCCCCCGGCGTGTCACGCGACCTGGCCCAGGCCATCGCCGCCCTGCCCTCGGCTCAGGCCGCGACAGTGGCGCTGTTCTATCTCGAAGATCTCAGCCTGACCGAGGTCTCAATCGCGCTCGACATCCCTGTCGGCACCGTCAAATCGCGCCTGTCTTTGGCGCGTAGAAACCTGAAAACCGCATTGGAAGGAGAAAACGATGTCTGATGCTTTTGAAAAAGACCTAGACGCCCAGATCAAAGCCGCCCTCACCGGGCAGGATCGGGAAATTCTGGAAGCAACCCAAGAGCTTGGCTGGTTTGAACTGGGTTTCAAGCAGTTCGGAGGCAAGCTGGGTTGGGTAACCTGGGTCGTGATGTTTGTCCAAACGGCGATGTTTATCGCAGCCATTTGGTGCGCGATCCGTTTTTTTGGCGCGACCGAAGTCATGCCCGCCCTGAAATGGGGATTTAGCTCAACCGTGCTGATGTTGGGTGCTTTGCAAATGAAGCTGAGCCTGATGCCACAAATCCAGGCCGACCGCGTCATTCGCGAAGTCAAACGCCTGCAATTGATGGTCGCATCCAAGCATGACTGAAAGAAAAGGCCCGGCGCATTGCCGGGCCTGTTTCCTTAGTCGTCAGCCGCTGCTTTCTTCGCGGTGGTTTTCTTGGCTGTGGTCTTTTTCGCCGCCGTTTTCTTGGCTGGGGCTTTCTTGGCTGCTGCCTTTTTCTTGGGTGCTTTCTTGGTCTTTTCAGCAATCAGGTTGATCGCCATCTCGTCGGTCACATCCTTGGGATCGACATCCTTGGGCAGGGTCGCATTGACCTTTTCCCATTTGACATAAGGCCCATAGCGCCCGTCATAAATGCCCATCTTGCCGCCATCGGGATGTTCGCCCAGCTCACGCAGCGCCTTGGCCGCAGCACCTCGCCCGCGCCCCGGATTGGCCCGTTTATGGGCCAGCAGCTCCACCGCGTGGTTCATGCCAACTTCCATCATCTCGCGATAGGTTTTGAAGTTCACATAGACCGGTTTTTCGTCTCCGGGCGCTTTGTGCATGATATAGGGACCAAAACGCCCCACATTGCCGCTGATCTTATTGCCTTCGGGGTGATCACCGACATGGCGTGGCAAGGACAGCAACTCGATGGCTTGCTCAAGCGTAGTCTCTTCCTTGGGCCAGCCACCATGGCGCGCCTGCGGGATCGAAGAACGTTTCGGTTTCTTGTTCTCAGGTGTCGCCTCACCACGCTGCACATAAGGGCCATAACGCCCGTCTTTCAGCCAGATTTCGTCGCCCTGATCTTCGCCCAGCAGTTTTTCCTCACCCTCAGCGCCTTCGCCCGCAATCGGGCGGGTATAGGTGCATTCGGGATAGTTGCCACAACCGACAAACCCACCGGTGCGCGAGGTTTTCAGGTGCAGCTGACCATTGCCGCATTTCGGGCAGATCCGCGGGTCAGAGCCGTCTTCGCGCGGCGGATAAAGCTGCGGAGCCAGTGCCTCGTCCAGCACATCCAGCACCTCGGAAACCCGCAGCTCGGTGGTTTCTTCAATCGCCACAGAGAAATCGCGCCAGAATTTGCTCAGCACCTCAACATATTCGATTTCACCCGCCGAAACATGGTCCAGCTCATCCTCCATCGCTGCGGTGAAATCATATTCCACATAGCGTTTGAAGAAATTGAGCAAAAAGATCGTTACAATGCGCCCGCGCTCTTCGGGAAAGAGGCGGTTTTGTTCTTTGCGCACATAAGCGTGCTCTTCGAGGCGGGTCAGGATCGAGGCATAGGTGGACGGGCGGCCAATGCCCAGCTCTTCCATCCGTTTGACAAGCGTCGCTTCGGTGTAACGTGGGGGCGGCTGGGTAAAGCTTTGTAGCGCCAAGACGGCCGCATCTTCGGACAACACCGCAGCATCACAACGCTGCATCCCCTCGATCACGGCTCCACCGGTGCCCGCCGCCTTGTCATACCCGCCCTGAAGCGAGCCCGCCGCAAAGCCGGCCGCTTCGCCCATCATGATCTGCGGCAGGCGTTTATCATCATCCTCAACGGGCTCATCCCGGCCCTCTTCATAGACTTTGAGGAAACCGTCAAACAGCACAACCTGCCCGCTGGCACGCAAACCAACCTGCCCATCATCGCTGCCGATTTCGACCGTTGTGCGCTCCAATTTGGCGCTGGCCATCTGGCAAGCCAGGGTCCGCTTCCAGATTAGATCGTATAATTTACGCTGATCATCTTCAGTCAGCTTAAGGCTGGCCGCGTCACGTGTCATATCCGTCGGACGGATACATTCGTGCGCTTCCTGTGCGTTTTTGGCCTTGTTTTTATAGACGCGCGGGCTGTCGGGCACATATTCCGCGCCATAGCGATCACTGATTGCGTCGCGGGCTGCGGTCACGGCCTCGGGGGCCATGTCGATCCCGTCAGTACGCATATAAGTGATATACCCGGCCTCATAAAGGCGTTGCGCCGCGTTCATGGTCTGACGCGCGCCCATGCCGAATTTCCGGCTGGCTTCCTGCTGCAAGGTCGAGGTCATGAACGGGGCCGACGGGTTGCGGCTGGCCGGTTTGGCTTCGACCTTGGTGACCTTGAGCGCGCGCGAGGTGATCGCCTGCACCGCCATCTCGGCCTGCGTGGCATTCTCAAGATCAAACTTGTCGAGCTTGCTGCCTGCCAGGGTCGTCAGGCGTGCCTCGTAGTTTTGGCCGCGCGGCGTGGTCAACTGGGCTTTGACGCTCCAATATTCGCGCGGCTTAAACGCCTCAATCTCCATCTCGCGCTCAACGATCAAGCGGAGGGACACAGACTGCACCCGCCCAGCCGCCTTGGCCCCGGGCAGTTTGCGCCACAAAACAGGCGACAGGCCAAAGCCCACCAACCGGTCTAGCGCGCGGCGGGCCAGATAGGCCTCAACCAATGGCGTGTCGATGTCACGCGGATTGGCCATCGCTTCGGTCACGGCGGATTTGGTGATCGCGTTAAAGGTCACGCGGCTCACATGGGTCGATTTCTTAATCGAACGCCGCTTGGTCAGCGCTTCTTTCAAATGCCAACTAATGGCTTCGCCTTCGCGATCAGGGTCAGTCGCGAGGATCAGTTCGTCGTCGGTTTTCAGTGCGGCTGCAATCGCAGCCACATGTTTACGCGAATCATTCGGGACCTCCCAAGTCATTGAGAAATCGTCATCCGGGTCGACTGCGGTGCCCTTGCGCGGCAGGTCGCGCACATGCCCGTAAGAGGCCAGAACCGTATAGTTCGACCCAAGATATTTGTTGATTGTCTTGGCTTTAGCCGGGGATTCAACAACTACGACAGGCATAAAACTCAAAACCTCTTTATGATATTTCGCGCGCCTCTTTGCGGGCCGCATATGGCGGCGCAGAGTGGAGGGTGCAAGGGGGAATTGTCAATGTGGGCAACTATCACGCTTGGCGAATATCAGGGGATTGCGTTAAAAACGGGCATATTCACAGGAGATATTTGCATGACTTTTCTTCGACTTTCGCTTTCACTTCTGCTGTCGGCGGGCATCGCCTTGCCAGCTCTGGCCTGGACGGAACCCCAACGCGGCACGGCGCTGCGCAGCGATCTGATGGATGCGTTGCGCCCACATGCGGAAAAGGTGTTTGGCGCGCCCGTTGTCTTTGTGGTGCAGGATCTGCGGGTTGAGGGAGACGTGGCCTTTGGCATGTTGCAACCGGTGCGCCCGGATGGATCGGAAATCGGAATCAATGACCTGCGGTCTCCCTATGCCGATGGTGAAGAGGCGGAGTTTTGGGGCGGCCCGGACATGCAGGCACTGTATCAGAAATCTGGCAATACCTGGGTCGCAGTGCATCATGCCTATGGCGCAACCGATGCCTGGTGGGCGGACCCGTATTTTTGCCCGGTTTGGCATCCTGTCATTCCTGAAACCTGCGCGAATTAAGGTCTGATACCGCCTAATGCCGGGTCTCACCGGCATCTGGCACCAGGGTCAAGAAACCGCCAGGCTTGCGTTGCACACGCCCTTCCAGCTCCAGATCGGTCAGGGCCGGTGCCACCTCGCCTGACGGGGCACCAAGGTCCCGGATCAGCTGATCTTCGGCGACAGGGGATGGGCCCAACTGTTTCAGGATTTGCAAATGCAGTTTGGCCGTGTCGCGTAAGCTGCGTTTGGGTGCTGGCGTTTGCGGGAGCCTAGCAACCACATCCTCAAGCGGCTCTTCCTCGAAGCCGGGCAAATCCGGTTGAGCGGCCGTTTGGATATCAGGGAGTGTTTCCAAAACATCCGCGCCGTTTCGCACCAGACGCGCTCCATCGCGGATCAGGATATTGCAGCCTGAGGCCCGCGCATCCATTGGATGTCCGGGCACCGCCAAAACCTCGCGCCCCTGATCCAAGGCGGTGCGCGCAGTGATCAACGAACCGGATTTAGCTGCCGCTTCAACCACCACAACAGCCCGCGCCAAGCCAGACACAATGCGATTTCGGGTCGGAAAATGCCGCGCCATGGGCTGCAATCCCATCGGTTGTTCACTGATCAAAGCCCCGCCTTTGGCAACGATATCCTCAGCCAAACGAGTATTTTCAGACGGGTACAGCACGTCGACCCCGCCAGCCATCACCGCAACCGTCCCGGTGTCCAACGACTCAAGATGCGCCGCCGTATCAATTCCGCGCGCCAGGCCCGAGACGATCTGATACCCCGCCTGCCCCAAATCGGCCGACAAGGATCGTGCCATCCGTAGGCCAAGAGACGACGCATTTCGCGCGCCCACCAAGGCAATCATCGGTCGAGAAAGCGCCGCTGTGTCGCCGATCACCCACAGCAGGGGCGGCGCATCGTCGATTTCCGCCAATTCTGTGGGATAAGCCGCCTCGCCCCGGCAGACCAATCTGGCCCCGCGCGCCCGCGCCGCTTTCATTTCCGCCAAAACCACACCCTCTGGGCAGGAGTCATATTTTTGCACGCCAGCCGCACGAGCGACCTCGGGCAAGGCCTGCAAGGCAGCCTGGGCGGTTCCATGTTCAGAGAGCAATCGCCAGAACGTCGCAACACCGACTCGGCGAGATCGCAAGAGACGGAGCCACGACACCCGATCATCTTCCGTGGTGGGTGGGAGTGGGGGGTGAGTGGAAGAGTAGCTGTGGTCGCGCATCTTGGCCCCGTCGTCTTGCACGTTTAGAGGTAGCGCAAAGAGGGTTAACCACGGGTAAATTGCGGCAGTTTTCGCCAGATTTAGTTACAAAGCGTTGAAACAACTGCATTTAAACAGCGGCAATGGGCTGAAATTCGCCCATCACCATGCCTCAAACCGTCAAAAAACGGCTCAAAATTAGGGAATCGGCTTAGTTTCCAGCCCCGCCAACCGTCAAACCGCCGATCTTGACCGTCGGTTGGCCGACGCCAACCGGCACCCATTGGCCCGCTTTGCCGCAATTGCCCATGCCCGGATCCAGCGCCATGTCATTGCCAAGCGCCTGAATGCGTTTCAGCGCATTGGCCCCGTCGCCGATCAACGTCGCGCCTTTCACCGGCGCGCCAACCTTACCGTTTTTGACGCGATAGGCCTCGGTGCACGAGAACACGAACTTACCGTTGGTAATGTCGACCTGACCGCCGCCAAAGCCAACGGCCCAAATCCCGTCATCCAGATCGGCCACAATATCCGCCGGGTCGGCATCACCACCCAGCATATAGGTGTTGGTCATGCGCGGCATCGGCACGTGGGCATAACTTTCCCGTCGCCCATTTCCCGTGGGTTTGTCCCCCATCAGGCGGGCATTTTGGCGATCCTGCATAAAGCCGACCAAGATACCGTCTTCGATCAACACATTCTTGCCCGATGGTGTGCCTTCATCATCCACCGTGATCGAGCCGCGGCGATCCGGGATCGTGCCGTCATCCAGCACCGTCACCCCTTTGGAGGCGATCTGTTGCCCCATCAAACCGGCAAAGACCGAGGCCCCCTTGCGGTTGGCATCGCCTTCCAGCCCGTGGCCAATCGCTTCGTGCAGCAAGATCCCCGGCCAGCCCGGGCCAAGCACGATGTCCATCACCCCCGCCGGGGCCGGTTCGGCCTCAAGGTTGACCAGCGCAATGCGCAAGGCCTCGCGCGCCTTGCCCTGCCAATCCTGCGGGTCCAGCAGCCCATCCAAGGCCACGCGACCACCGCCCCCCGCCGTGCCAGATTCGCGACGACCGTTTTCTTCGACAATGACCGAGACATTGACCCGCGTCATCGGGCGCACATCGGTGACCAGCCCACCCTCGGGACGCAGAATCGCCACCTCTTGCAGGGTTGCGGCAATCGTCGCGGTCACTTGCACGACCCGAGAATCAAGCTCTCGGGCAAAGGAATCAATTTCGCGGAGGGTTTCGATCTTGACCGGGAAATCCGCCCCGGCAATCGGATCGCTATCGGTGTAGAGCTTTTTATTGGTGCCCGCCGGGGCCGGAGCCAGAACTCCCCCGCCCTGCCCCACAGCCAAACGCGCCGTTTCGCTGGCACGTTTCAGCGCGGCCTCGCTGATTTCAGTGGCATGCGCGTACCCCGCCACTTCGCCATTCACGGCCCGCAATCCAAACCCTTCTGAGGCATCATAACTGGCGGTTTTCACCCGCCCATCATCAAACACCAATGATTCCGAGCGCCGCCGCTCCAGAAACAGCTCTCCATCCTCGGCCCCGGTCAGGGCGTCCCGCAGGATTTTTGTACTGTTTTCAAGGTCGAGATGGGTCTCGAAAGGGCGGAAGGGGGCATCGCTCATGGCAACCTCGATTTGATCTGGATCAAAAAAGCGGCGCTTTGCCGCAAGATGGGACCTTTATAGGTGCATCAGAATATGATTTTAAACGGTCAGAACGCAATGGGAGGTGAGGGAGTCGGTTTGCCCGGTGCCCTCCTTTTTCCGTAGGTAACAGAATTCGCAACCGATCAGGGTGAGATATGCAACTGAAGACGATGCTGACGGGCCTGGCGGCCACTGTCTTGGCCGCGCCGGCACTGGCGCAAGAGCTCGAAGTGGTGGGGAAACCCGTTCCGGGTGGCGTGGGCTTTCAGCCCGCAGCGACCGGCCTGGCTGAGCAACTCCACGGTTTGGACAACCTGCTGCTGGTGATCATCACCCTGATCACCCTGTTCGTGACAGGCCTCTTGGCTTTTGTCATTGTCCGCCACAACCGCAAGGCCAACCCAAACCCGGCCAGCTTTACCCATAACACACCGCTGGAAATCGCCTGGACACTGATTCCCATCGGTATCCTGGTTGTGATCGGTGCCTTCTCTCTGCCGGTTCTGTTCTCGCAGCAGGAAATCCCAGAGGGTGACGTTACCATCAAGGTCACCGGCTACCAGTGGTACTGGGGCTATGAATATGTTGATCACGAAGAGCTGGCCTTTGACAGCTACATGATCGGCGCAGGCGACAACAAAATGTCCCCAGAAGTCGAAGCCGAGCTGGTTGAAGCCGGTTACAGCAAAGAAGACTTCCTGCTGGCCACCGACACCGCCGTTGTTGTTCCGGTTGGTAAAACCGTTGTGATGCAGGTGACCGGCGCGGACGTGATCCACTCCTGGACCATCCCGGCCTTTGGCGTAAAGCAGGACGCTGTGCCTGGTCGTTTGGCTGAACTGTGGCTCAACGCTGATCGCGAAGGTGTCTATTTCGGTCAGTGTTCCGAGCTCTGCGGCATTGCCCACGCTTACATGCCCATCACCGTCAAGGTCGTCTCTGAAGCCGCTTACGAGGCTTGGGTTGAGGCCAACAAGGGTGGCGCTGACTACACCCCGGTTGAGCAGTTCCTGACCAACTGATCCAGCGGGGCCCCGGCCCCGTAAAACTCCCGAGAGGCGCGGAAACGCGCCCTCACTTGTCTTAACAGACCAATACGGAAGACCACATGAGCGACGCCAGCTTTGAGAGCAAGCCCATCGAGAACGAGGCTCAGTTCGGCGATTTCTTCGCCCTCCTGAAGCCGCGCGTCATGACGCTTGTGGTCTTTACCGCTTTTGTTGGCCTCTTGGCCGCACCGACAGCGGTGCATCCCTTTATCGGCTTCTGCGCGATTCTCTTCATCGCCTTGGGCGGCGGCGCATCCGGCGCGCTGAACATGTGGTATGATGCCGATATCGACGCCGTGATGAAGCGCACCGCCAAGCGCCCCATCCCTGCTGGCAAGGTCACCCGCGAAGAGGCCTTTGCCTTTGGCCTGACCCTATCGGTCTTTGCCTGTGTCTTTCTTGGCCTGGCCACAAACTGGCTGGCCGGTGGGCTTCTGGCCTTTACCATCTTCTTTTATGTCGTGATCTACACCATGTGGCTGAAGCGTTCGACGCCACAGAACATCGTGATTGGCGGTGCCGCCGGGGCCTTCCCCCCGATGATCGGCTGGGCCGCTGCCACCGGTGAGATTTCGACCGCTTCCGTGCTGATGTTTTGCCTGACCTTCATGTGGACGCCGCCGCATTTCTGGGCGCTGTGCCTGTTCATGCGCTCGGATTATGACGACGCCAAAGTCCCGATGCTGACCGTTACCCATGGCCGCCCGGCCACCCGCCGCCATATCCTGGGCTACACCGTTCTGCTCGCGGCCCTGGCGATTGCACTTGGCTTTACCCAAGTGGGCGGCTGGGTTTACCTCACCGTGGCCATTGTCCTGAATGCGCTGTTCCTCAAGGGCGCGTTCGACATCTATCGCCGCGACGAGGACATGTCCGAAGCCGACAATTTCGCGGTCGAGCGCAAATTCTTCAAACTGTCCCTGCTCTATCTCTTTGCCCATTTTGGTGCGATCCTGATCGAGGCTGGTCTGGACAAATTCGGAGTGGCGCTATGAGCCTGACAAAACAGCACGAGCTTCATGTCCGCCGCAAAGGGCGCAATACCGGGCTGGCCTTGGTTCTCGTCGCATTCGTCGCCATCATCATGGGCCTGACCGTGGTCAAGGTAAAGTCGCCGGGCTTCCAGGTGCCAAATGTCGAGGGCACAAATGGCAACTGATCCAAAAACCAAAACCGTATTCCAACTGCTGGGCGTCGTGGTCACCATGGGGGCCCTGGCTTGGGCATCTGTGCCGTTTTACGACTGGTTTTGCCGTGTCACGGGTTTTGGCGGCACCACCAATGTTGCCGAAGGTCCGGCAGGTGAGATTCTGGACCAGACCATCAAGATCCGCTTTGACGCCTCGCTGGAACGCGACATGCCGTGGGAGTTCAAACCCATGCAGCGCGAGATGACCATGCGCATCGGCGAAGAGGGCATGGCCTTTTACGAGGCTTACAACCCGACCGACAAACCGGTTGCGGGTCAGGCCTCTTATAATGTCGCCCCCTATGCGGCGGGTGGCTATTTCTCCAAGATCGAATGTTTCTGCTTTACCGAGCAGGTTCTGATGCCCGGCGAGCGTGTGCAGATGCCAGTGCTGTTCTTTGTTGATCCTGACATCATCAATGACGGCGACGCGAAATATGCCAAGCATATCACGCTTTCCTATACCTTTTACCAGATCGACCTGCCCGATGAGGCGCAGGCCGCTTTGGCCCCAACAACAGACGACAACACGTCTTTGAATTAACGCGAAACGAGGACAGAATATGGCCCACGCCAAGAACCACGATTATCACATTCTGAACCCCTCTATCTGGCCCTTCCTGGGCGCAGTTGCAGGCTTTATCATGCTGTTTGGTGCCGTCATGTGGATGCATGACAATGGCCCATGGATGTTCCTCATCGGCTTTGTTGGCGTTCTTTACGTCATGTTTGGCTGGTGGTCCGAGACCGTGGCCGAAAACCAGGTTGGCGATCACACGCCGGTGGTTCTGATCGGCCTGCGCTACGGCTTTATCCTGTTCATCATGTCCGAAGTGATGTTCTTCTTTGCCTGGTTCTGGAGCTTCTTCAAGCACGCCATGTATCCAATGGACCCCGACGGCAACAGCCCGGCCATTGATGGTGTTTGGCCACCTGTTGGGATCGAAACCTTTGACCCGTGGCACCTGCCACTGATCAACACTCTGATCCTGCTTTGCTCCGGCTGTGCCGCAACCTGGGCGCACCACGCTCTGACCCATGACAACAACAACCGCAAAGACATTAAGTCTGGTCTGGTTATTGCCATCATCCTGGGTCTGATCTTTACCGTGTTCCAGGCGTATGAATACACCCATGCGGCCTTTGGCTTCTCGGGCAACATCTATGGCGCGAACTTCTTCATGGCGACTGGCTTCCACGGCTTCCACGTTGTTGTCGGCACCATCTTCCTGTTCATCTGCTACCTTCGTGTTCTTCGCGGCCACTTCACCCCGACCAACCACCTTGGGTTCGAAGCGGCAGCTTGGTACTGGCACTTCGTTGACGTGGTCTGGTTGTTCCTGTTTGCCGCAGTTTACGTCTGGGGCGGCTAAGAGCCCGTATTTGATCCCGGTTTGAGGTTGAAACCCACTGCCGAGAATGAAAAAACAAGGCGCGCCCACACCGGCGCGCCTTTGCTTTTTTCGGAGCTGCCTTGAAACGTCTCATCGCCCCCCTGCTGATCGGTCTGGTCGGAGCCGCGATCCTTGTCGCGCTTGGCACCTGGCAGGTGCAGCGTCTGACCTGGAAACAGGGTGTGCTGAATGAGATCGAGCAGGTCATCGCCAGCGACCCTATCCCCCTGCCCCGCGTGATTGCCCCCACCGAACAGCGCTATATGCCCGTCCAAGCCTCCGGTACCCTGAACGAAGGCGCATTGTTTGTGCTGGTCTCGATCAAAAGCCGCGGCCCCGGCTGGCGGGTGATTTCGCCGCTTACAACCGATGAGGGCCGTCGCGTCTTGCTGGATCGCGGCTTTGTCCCGACCGACAAGAAATCGGCCCCGCTCTATACCGGCCCTATCGAGATGACCGGCAATCTGCTCTGGCCCGATGATCGCAACAGCTCGACCCCGGAAAACGATGTGGCGGGCAATATCTGGTTTGCGCGTGACATCCAGCAGATGGCTGAAACCCTCGACACCGAACCGCTCCTAATTGTTGCGCGAAGTTTGTCGCCCGCTGACAAGGGCATGACGCTCTTGCCGGTCGACATTTCGGGCATTCCCAATGATCACTTGCAATATGCCATCACCTGGTTCTCTCTGGCCGGGATTTGGCTCATCATGACCGGCGTCTGGCTGCGACGCTTGCTGAAAAAAGGCGACTGAAATGAAATATGTCTCGACACGTGGCAATGCCCCGGACCTAAGCTTTGCCGATGCCATGCTGACCGGCCTGGCGCGTGACGGTGGGCTTTATGTCCCGGCTGAGATTCCGCAGATGAGCGCCGATGAGATCCGCGCCCTGCAAGGTCTCAGCTATGAAGAAACCGCCTTTCGTGTGATCAAACCTTTTGTCGGCGAATGCTTCAGCGACGAGGAGCTGATGGGCTGTATCACCCGCGCCTATGAGGGCTTTGGCCACAATGCCCGTGCACCCATGGTGCAGCTGGCCCCGAACCATTTCCTGCTGGAACTGTTCCACGGCCCCACCCTGGCCTTCAAAGATTTCGCCATGCAGATGATCGGCCAGCTCTTTCAGGTCGAACTCACCAAACGCGGTGAGCGTGTGACCATCGTGGGCGCGACCTCAGGTGATACAGGCTCTGCTGCGATTGAGGCCTTCAAGGGTCTGGACGCGGTGGATGTCTTTATCCTTTACCCCCATGGCCGCGTATCCGAGGTGCAGCGCCGCCAGATGACCACACCGCCAGAAAGCAATGTGCATGCTCTGGCGCTTGAGGGGCATTTCGACGATTGCCAGGCCCGCCTTAAGGACATGTTCAACCATTTCGAATTCCGCGACAGCGTCAAACTCGCTGGTGTGAACTCGATCAACTGGGCGCGGGTTCTGGTGCAGGTGGTCTATTACTTCTCCGCAGCTGCCAGCATCGGCGCACCGGATCGCAAGGTCAGCTTTACCGTGCCAACCGGTAACTTTGGCGACATCTTTGCCGGTTACATCGCCAAGCAGATGGGCCTGCCGATTGACCGTCTGGTTGTGGCCACCAATCAGAACGACATCCTGCATCGCTGCCTGACAACCGGGGCTTATGAAAAGGGCGAAGTCGCCCCTTCGATCAGCCCGTCGATGGACATCCAGGTCAGTTCGAACTTCGAACGCGCGCTTTACTTTGCCTATAATAAGGACGGCGCTGCCGTTGCCCAGCTGATGGACGAGTTGGCCAATGGCGGCTTCTCCGTTTCCCAAGGCGCATTGCAAGCCTTACGCGAAGATTTCGACTCGGGCCGTGTCTCCGAAGAGGAAACCCTCGCCTTTATCAAAGAGGCCAACGCCACCATGGGTGAGCTGCTCTGCCCGCACTCCGCGATCGGGGCCAAGATCGGCGAAGAACAGCGTGATCCCGCCACCCCGATGATCACACTTGCCACCGCGCATCCGGCAAAGTTCCCCGATGCGGTGGAAAATGCCTCGGGCATTCGCCCGCCTCTTCCCAATCGCATGGCAGACCTTTATGAGCGTTCAGAACGCGTGACACAGGTCCCCAATGACCTCACCGCGCTGGAAACCCTCATTCAGGAGCGTCTCGCCAAGTGACCGTCCAACTCGCCACGCTTTCCAACGGCTTTCGTATTGTCACCGAACACATGCCCGGGCTGCAATCTGCCGCCCTTGGCATATGGGTCACCGCCGGCGGCCGCAATGAACGCTTTGAGCAGAATGGCATTGCGCATTTTCTCGAACATATGGCGTTTAAAGGCACAACGACCCGCAGCGCATTGCAAATCGCTGAGGCGATTGAGGATGTGGGCGGCTATATCAATGCCTATACCTCGCGCGAAGTGACCGCCTATTACGCCCGCGTGCTCAAAGCCGATACTGGCCTGGCGCTGGATGTGATCTCGGACATTCTGCTCAACCCGATCTTTGACGACAAAGAGATCGAGACCGAGCGCCACGTGATCCTGCAGGAAATCGGCCAGGCTTTGGACACGCCTGATGACGTGATCTTTGACTGGCTCCAGCAAGAGGCCTATCCGGATCAGCCCATCGGGCGCACCATTCTGGGTGAGGTCGAGCGCGTGCGCAGTTTTGATCGCGAAGATCTGGCACGGTTTGTCTCTGAGCATTACGGTCCCGGTCAGATGATCCTCTCTGCTGCCGGTGCTGTGGATCACGACACATTGGTGGCTCAGGCCGAGGCGCTGTTTGGTGCCCTGCCCGCGCGCACTGCCCCCGCCTTTGAACAGGCCCGGTTTCATGGCGGCGAAAGCCGTCAGGTCAAGGAGCTTGAACAGGCGCATATGGCGCTGGCCTTTGAGGGGCCTGGCTATCGCGACCCTGACTTCTACACCGCACAGATCTACAGCAGCGCTCTGGGCGGCGGCATGTCATCGCGCCTCTTCCAGGAAATCCGCGAGAAACGCGGGTTGTGCTATACGATCTTTGCCCAAAGCGGGGCCTATGCCGATACCGGCATGACCACGATCTACGCGGGCACCAGCGGCGAAGAGCTGGGCGCGCTGGCCACCCTCACCATTGACGAGATGAAACGCGCCGCCGACGATATGAGCCAGGCCGAGTTGGATCGCGCCCGTGCCCAGATGAAAGCCGGGTTGCTCATGGGGTTGGAAAGCCCTGCCAGCCGCGCCGAACGCATGGCGCGTATGGTGCAGATCTGGGATCGCGTCCCGCCGATCGAAGACACCATCACCCGCATCGACGCCGTCACCTTGACCGATGTGCTGGGCTTTGCTGAAAAGCAAGCGGCACAGGCCTCCCCGGCTCTGGCGCTTTATGGCCCGATCTCGCAGGCCCCCGCCCTGGCTGATTTGCAGGCACGTCGGGTGGCCTGATGCTGGGGTTGCGGCGCAAGCTCAAGCTCGAGACCGAGCGGCTGACCCTACGCCCGCCGGTGCATGGCGATTACGCCGCCTGGTCCTCCCTGCGCGAACAAAGCCGCCACTTCCTGACGCCCTGGGAACCGAGCTGGTCAGCAGACCATCTCAGCCGCCGCGCCTTTACCAACCGGGTCTATTGGGCCTCGCGCGCCATTTCCGGCGGCACCGCCCTGCCTTTGTTTCTGATCCGCCGCGAGGATGACACGCTGCTGGGGGCCATCACCCTCGACAATATTCGCCGAGGCCCCGCTCAGGCCGGAACCCTGGGCTATTGGATCGGCGAACCTCATGCGCGCCACGGCTATATGCGCGAAGCCATATCAGCCGTGGTGCATCACAGTTTCGAAAAGATGGGCCTAAGCCGGATCGAAGCTGCCTGCCTGCCCGAAAACGTGGCCTCACGCGGCCTGCTCGAAGCCTCGCAATTCAAATACGAAGGCGTGGCGCAAAGCTATCTGCAAATCAATGGTCGCTGGCGCACCCATGTCCTTTATGCCTCCTTGCGTATGGATCGCCGCGGCAAAAGCAACGCTGGTCTCTGACGCACTGCTCCCGGGCCGGGGTCGGCCAAATCATACTCCCTTCCCCCCAAAGGGGAAGGACAGGTTGGGGGGCCAACTCCACGAATGCCGCTCGCGGCATACCTTTAAACAGCGTTTCGCCTGTTCTTGCCCCGCTGCTTTGTCTATCTCTATCACCAAGATCTCGAAAACAAAGACGCGCCCGTGACCCTTTCCCCCTTTGACGATGCTGCCGCCAATGCTCTGGCCAAGCTCCTGCCGCCTGACACCCTTCGCCCATCCAGCCCTCATCATCTTGAGGAACCGCGCGGGCGCTGGCAGGGGCATTCCAGCCATGTCGCCCTGCCTCGCAACACGCAGGAGGTCGCGACAGTCGTCACCTTCTGCGCGCAGAACCATATTGGCCTCATCCCCTATGGCGGCGGCACCGGCTTGGTTGGCGGTCAGGTCGCCCCTGAAGGTCCCGCCCCGCTTCTTCTGTCGCTCGAACGCATGACCGCAATCCGCGCCACCTACCCGCTGGAAAACGCCATGATTGTCGAGGCCGGGGCCATTCTGGCCGATGTGCAATCCGCAGCTGAGGATCAAAACCGCCTCTTCCCGCTCTCCCTCGCCTCCGAAGGTTCCGCCCGCATCGGTGGCCTGCTTGCCTGCAATGCCGGTGGCACCAATGTCTTGCGCTATGGTAATGCCCGCGATCTCGTGCTCGGGCTTGAGGCTGTGCTGCCCGATGGTCAGATCTGGAACGGGCTCAAACGGCTGCGCAAAGACAATACCGGCTATGACCTGCGCCATCTGCTGCTGGGATCCGAGGGCACGCTGGGTGTGATCACCGCCGCCAGCCTCAAGCTTTTCCCGCGCCCCGCTGCTCAGGGCACCGCCCTGCTCGAGGTCACCTCCCCCAAGGCCGCGCTGGACCTGCTCGCCATGGCCCGCGATCAGCTTGGGGATTGCGTCACCGGGTTCGAGTTGATGCATCGCACCGGCTTTGACTTTCTAACCGAATGCCTTCCGGACATTCGTCAGCCTTGGCCAATGCCTCCCGAATGGTCCGTTCTGCTCGAAATCAGCCTGCCGCGCGGCTTGGCCCCGCTGGATTGCCTGACAACGCTTCTGAGCGATGCCATCGACAAAAATCTCGTAACAGATGGTCTCATCGCGCAATCGCAAAGCCAAGCCGCCGATTTCTGGTCCCTGCGCGAACATATCCCACTGGCCAACCGCGCCATCGGCGCGATCTCCAGCCACGATATTTCCTTGCCGCTCAGCGCGATCCCCGAGTTCGTCGCCCAGGCAGGCAGCACGCTATCCACCTTGGGAGACATCCGCATCAACTGCTTTGGCCATCTTGGCGACGGCAATCTGCATTATAATGTCTTCCCCGCCCCCGGGCGTGATCGTTCAGATTTAGACGCCCTGCGCGACCAAATCAAAACGACGGTGCACGACCTCGTGGACGCCATGGATGGGTCCTTTAGCGCCGAGCATGGCATTGGCCGCCTCAAAACGGCCGATCTGGAACGCTATGGCGATCCGGCCAAACTCGCGGCCATGCGCGCCATCAAATCCGCGCTTGATCCAAATGGCATCATGAACCCGGGCGCAGTGCTGCGCCCGCTCTGACCATTTCTATTGCGGCAGCCGGAACACGCAGCCATCCGAGGCCAGTTGCGGGCGTGTCAGACACATGCCCGCCGCCACCTGAAACGCCGCCAGCACTTTGGGCACATAATCACGGGTCTCGGCAAAGGGCGGCACACCGCCATGTTTGCCTATGGAGTTCTCACCGGCATTATACCCGGCCAGAACCAGAATCGGGTCGCCCTCAAACTTCTCCATCAGGAAATCGAGGAATTTGATCCCACCCTTGATGTTCTGCGCCGCATCGAGACTGTCACTCACGCCAAATCGTTTCGCCGTGTCCGGCATCAATTGCATCAACCCCTGCGCCCCGGCCTTGCTCAGCGCATCGCTCTTGCCCGCGGATTCGACCGAGATCACCGCCAGCGCCAAAGCCGGTGAGACCTGCGTCCCCACAGACTCGCGCAAAATATCACGCCCATACTTGGCGGCGATCTCTTGCATATGCTGCAAACGAGGCGCTTTGACAGCCTGCCCGGCTGGCCCTTTGCTAAGACTGTTCAAGGCTGGCTCCAACCGCCCAGCCCCCTGCGCCCCCAAATTGGGCGAGACCTGATCCCAATACCAGGCATAATGCGCTGACTTGGGCGTAGCGGCTGCTTGCGGAGCCGGCGCGGCCCCTGGCGGCGGTGCTGCAACTGGCTGCGCTTTGGATTTGGGTGGAGGCGGCACAGCCGGGTTAGCACGCGGCGCGACCTGAATCGTAATCCGCCTTTGCCCCGGCTTGGGCGGCTTCACGCGTTTAAAGAATGTGTCCTTTGTGGAGTCTGATTGCGCCGCCAGCGGCACCGGATTCGCCAAAAGCACGGCGCACAGCGCCGCTGAAAAGAATCTCATAACCATTATCTGCTCGCACCTGCGTTGGGTGTTTTTCTATTTATGGCACAATTATAGTTGGTTTTCTATCTGTGTCTCCAAACCGGAAACATTGTGCCATGATTTTATACCCAAAAGGATAGGCCGACTATCCAAATTCAACAAAAGTTAACGATTTTACACAGCAAATTCAGCATCTTATATTTTTTACTTCGCTTTTTTTGGGAAAGCTAAAAATCACTGCAATCGGGTCAAAATCTCGCCCCAATACAGGGTGATAAGTGGCTCATACCGCAGCGGACAGGCAAGTGAGAGAGGCCGACAACGTCCAACGCGGTGAGCGAAACACGACCAATTCTGGAGAGAGACCATGATCAAGTTCATCAAAAACTTCCGTAAAGACGAAGCTGGCGCAGTCACCGTTGACTGGGTTGTTCTGACCGCTGCTGTTGTTGGCCTGGCCATCGCCGCCTACTCGACCATCGAGACCAACGCCAACACCCTGATCACCGCTGCTGGTGGTGCTGTTGCGGCAGAAAACGACTTCTAAGTCGGTCGCGGCGTAACCGCCGCATAGAAAGATCGGCGCGTGGGCCGACCCCGCGCGCCACCTGACCTGAAGTTCCCTACACACAGATTCGCCCGAAAGGGCACCGGAGAAAAACCATGATCAAGTTCATCAAAAACTTCCGCAAAGACGAAGCTGGCGCAGTCACCGTTGACTGGGTTGTTCTGACAGCTGCTGTTGTTGGCCTGGCCATTGCCGCCTACTCGACCATCGAGACAAACGCCAACACCCTGATCACCGCTGCTGGTGGTGCTGTTGCGGCAGAAAACGACTTCTAAGTCGGTCGCGATCACCTGATCGCTTGAAAGTCGGGCGATGGGCCTGATGGCCCCGCCCAAATGACCAAGACTTAACCTTATGCTCGCCCCGCTGGGGCAACCTGGAGAAAAACCATGATCAAGTTCATCAAAAACTTCCGTAAAGACGAAGCTGGCGCAGTCACCGTTGACTGGGTTGTTCTGACCGCTGCTGTTGTTGGCCTGGCCATCGCTGCCTACTCGACCATCGAGACCAACGCCAACACCCTGATCACCGCTGCTGGTGGTGCTGTTGCGGCAGAAAACGACTTCTAAGTCGGATTTCACAAAAGCCTAAGTTTCTGGTCGGCTTGTCTGACCAGAAACCCCACTATCAGAGCAGGAAAGGGTCAACATGCTGAAATTTATCCAAGCATTCCGCGAAGACCAATCTGGTGCCGTTACCGTCGATTGGGTTGTCATCACTGCCGCTGTAGTTGGAATGTCCGCGATCTCCTTCTTTATGATCGAAGACAATTCACTGGCGCTGATGAACGCAGCTGGCGGAGCTATCGCCGCAGAAAACGATTTCTGATTTCCCTGTTCCCTACGCAAATGGGCTGTGCTTGTCTAGGCGCGGCCCATTCTTATGAGCGGCTCATGCGTGAAACTTCACGGAAGAACCGCCTTCGTGGCCCGATTTCGCCACAATTTTTGGTCAGTTTGGGTTTCGGATCGCACCCTATTCATCGCGGTCCCGAGTTAATCATGAGGTGAAACATGCGACTTGTATTCGGATTGGTGCTGATTGCAGGACTGGGGCTGGCAGGTTTTGCCGTCTACATGGCGCAGAATTATATCGGCGCTTATGAAAACGCCTTGCAACAGGAACGCGCCAAAGTGACCGCCGCTGTGCCAACACAGCAGATCTATGTCACGACCCGCGCCATTGCCTTTGGCGAACAGATCCTACCTGAGGATATCCAACTGGCCCCGTGGCCCAAAGAGATCCTCCCCGAAGGGTATTTTGACGAAGCCAACCCAACCTCGGTCGTCGGAGAAGATCCGCGTGTCGCGCTGCGACCGATGGAAAAGTTCGAGGCTGTTCTGGCGGTCAAAGTGTCCGAACCCGGAGGTGACGCCGGCCTGACATCGCGCCTCGAAAAGGGCCAGCGTGCCTTTGCGATCAAGGTTGACGTGGCTTCGGGTGTGTCGGGCTTCTTGCGCCCTGGCGACCGTGTTGACGTCTATTGGACAGGCCGCATCCCCGGCAACGATCCGCACCTGCCAAAGGGCGACGTAACCAAGTTGATCGAAACCGGTATGCGTCTAATTGCGATTGACCAGATGTCAGAAACTGAAACAACGGCAACGACTATCGCTCAAACAGTCACCGTCGCGGCCAGCCCGCAGCAGGTTGCTGCCCTCGCTCAAGCTCAGAAAACGGGTCAACTGTCCCTGTCCCTGATGGCCAGCAATGATGACACCGTCGCCGATGCCATCGAAGTCGACCAACTGTCTTTGCTGGGTCTAGAACAGCCCGAAGCCGAAGAGGCCCCCAAACGCGCGCTGCAAACCTGCACTCGGATCGAACGCCGCGGCAATGTCCGGACTGAAATTCCGATCCCCTGTTCGAACTGATACAGTTTCAACACCTTGCGATCAGACGGGCACCCCAATCGGGTGCCCGTTTTGCTGTGGCCTAAAAATCATCTGTTGCCAGTTATCCACATAAATTTTGCGACCGAAGTCATTGATTCTTGCAAAAAATCCAAAACTGGCGCAGATTTGCTCCAAATACAGGCGAAAAGACCTGTGAATGAGGCGTGATCGAAAGGCAGGTCACATGAAATTTGATAGATTCATGAAGGCAGCCCTGTTGGGGCTGACAATGGCTGTGACCGCTCCGGTCGCAACAGAGCTGCGGGCGGAAACCCTGCGGGTCATGCGCAACGGCACCGAACAGGTGCTTAAGGTTGCGATGAACCGCGCGGTTGTTGTCGAAAGCGACCAGCCCTTTGGCGAACTTTCGGTGGTGAACCCCGAAATCGCCGATATCGCATCGCTCTCGGACCGCACCATCTATGTTCTGGGCAAATCGCCCGGTGCCACCACCCTGACCATTCTCGATGGCCAGGGTCGGCTCATTACGAATGTGGATGTGCGCGTTACCGCCGATATCACCGAATTCAAAGAGCGGCTGCGCCAGATCCTTCCCGATGAAAAGATCGAAGTCCGCACCGCCAATGACGGTATCGTGTTGTCTGGCACCGCCTCTTCGACCGCGCGCATGCAGCGCGCGCTTGATCTGGCTGAGCGTTACGCGCCCGAACGGGTGTCGAACCTGATGACGGTCGGCGGCATTCAACAGGTCATGCTCAAGGTGCGCTTTGCAGAAATGCAGCGCACCGTTGGCAAGCAGCTCCGCGCCTCTCTGGCAACCGGTGGCTCCGTCCTTGGCGGCGATCTGGGCCTTGAGATCGGCACCGGCAACGCCGCGCCGCAGGCCCATGTGGACGCGGTGGCCAACAAGCTGTTCCCCGAAGGGATCGACACCGAAGGCAGTGCACTGCTTGGCTTTAACATGGGCGGCCTCGAAGTGGGCATCCTCCTCGAAGCCCTTGAATCCAAAGGCGTAGTTCGCACCCTGGCTGAACCGAACCTGACCGCCCTTTCCGGTCAAGAGGCCAAGTTCCTGGCCGGTGGCGAATACCCTATTCCGGTCTCTCAGCAAAACAACACGATCACCATCGAATTCAAACCATTCGGGGTCGAGCTCAACTTTATCCCGCGCGTGATCGATGGCGATCTGATCAATCTCGAAATGGAAGCCGCGGTTTCCTCGATCGACAACACCAACGGTATCAGCCTCTCCGACATCACCGTCGCCGCCTTTAAACGGCGCGAGACCCAGACAACGGTCGAGCTGCGCGATGGTGAAAGCTTTGCGATTGCAGGGCTTTTGATGGATGACTTCACCGATCTGAACGGTCAGGTGCCTTGGCTGGGCGATGTTCCGGTGCTGGGCGCGCTGTTCCGCAGCGCCGAATATCAGCGCGAACAATCCGAGCTGGTCATTATCGTGACGCCGCATCTGGTGACACCGACACGCGGCGAGGCCTTGGCCCTGCCGACCGACCGGGTTGTTCCACCGACCGAAAAGGATCTGTTCCTGCGCGGTCGTGTGGCTGGCACACCAAAAACCGGCGCAGCGGGCGAAGTGGCGAAACAGGATTTCACCGGCTCTTACGGCTATGTGATGGATTAAGCGGAGGCATGGGACAGATGATCAGGACCACGATTACCGGCATCACAATCAGCCTCGCGCTGGCCGGATGTAGCAATGACCCGGTGGGCGGCGCGTTTTACCGCGAAGCGGGCTCGTTGATTGACACCGGCCATTTCGGCAATGCCACCATGCACAACACCCAGATCATGAATGGCGACAAACAATTCGTCTATGATCTGTCCCAGCGTTTTGCCTCCGAGGTCATGACCACGGTGAACTTTGCCTTTAACAGCTCGGTTCTGGATGCGGGTGCGATTGATACGCTGCGCGAGCAGGCGCATTGGATCCGCCAATTCCCCGAAGTGCGCTTTAAGGTTTATGGCCATACCGACAAAGTTGGCGGCAACAGCTATAACAAGGCTCTTGGCCTGCGCCGCGCGCGCACTGTTGTTAACTATCTTGTCTCTCAGGGCATTGACCGATCCCGCCTCGAGGCGGTGGTCAGCTTTGGCGAAACCCAGCCGTTGATCGTCACCGAAGGTAAAGAGCGCCGCAACCGCCGCACCGTGACCGAGGTTTCGGGCTTTGTTGACGGTCACCAGACTGTGATGGACGGCAAATATGCCGAAGTCATCTATCGCGAATATGTGCGTAGCGCCGAACCTGTGACAGGGTTGACCGGCGTTGCCAGCTCGAACCTCGAAGTAGATAGCGGCATTGACGGCGGCGAATAATCCGCCCACACAGTGACTAAGATTAAGGCACCTTTCGGGGTGCCTTTTCTTTTGACCGTCCAGAAATACCGTACAATTTCGACTTTTTGGCCCAAATGTTGCCGCCTTTCACCGTCAGTTTCGACTGCAAAGGATCAAAGCGTCGCAATTTGAGTCGGCGCATCGGATTCGGAAATCGGGTGGCGAAATGATTGGTTTCTTCACCTTTCCGGTTCGGCAGAAAGGACGCGAGGCCATGACGAGTACTATTCCAACCCAGGCGGACCCATCGCCCATCGTTGCCTGCACCATCAGCCGTGATGTGCAAAACTTCGATCTCTTGATCGAGGATATGGAGACGATCCTTGGGGAAAGCTGGGGGGATCTCGGCTTTGACGAAGCCCTCGCCTTCTTCAACCAAAAAGAGGCCGAAGGGTTGGAATTTGTCGCCATGGCGATTGATGCCATCGACGAGCCAGACCTCGCCCTGCTCAGCGGTATCATTTCCGGAGCCAAGAACCGCGGCATCAAGGTTGTCTTGATCGCCGAAGATGTCACCCCTGCCTCGCTTCACCAATTGCTGCGCCAGGGGGCCGATGAATTTGTCCCTTATCCGCTGCCCGAAGGCGAATTGGCCGCCGCGGTTGAGCGCATGCGCAATCCCCCTGCCCCGGTCGCCGCAGAGGTGCAGCCGGGTGAGCAAGGCGTTAAGCTTTCCGGGGATGGCGATGGCGTTTTGATTGCGGTCCAAGGGCTTGCCGGTGGTGTTGGCGCAACAACAATGGCCGTCAACCTGGCCTATGAGCTCGCCGAATGCCGTAAAGAGGGCCAACCCAAGGTCTGCCTGATCGACTTTGGCCTGCAATTTGGCACAGTCGCCACCTATCTTGACCTGCCCCGCCGCGAGGCCGTGCTGGAACTGCTGTCCGAAGTCGAATCCATGGATGGTGACAGCTTTGGCCAGGCTCTGGTCAGTTACGAAGATAAGATCCAGGTCTTTACGTCACCTTCAGACATTCTGCCGCTCGACATGATCGGCCCGGCCGACGTTCAGGCCATTCTCGACGTGGCGCGCAATCACTTTGATTACGTCATCGTCGATATGCCCAGCACGATTGTGCAATGGACCGAAACCGTCCTGACCGAGGCGCAGGTCTATTTCGCCATGGTCGCGCTTGACATGCGCTCGGCCCAGAACGCGATGCGTCTGAAACGCGCCCTGCAATCCGAAGACCTGCCCTATGACAAGCTGCGCTATGTGCTGAACCACGCGCCCAAATTCACCGACCTGCAAGGCAAAGGTCGTGTGAAACGCATGGCGGATGGTCTGGGCATTGCCCTTGATCTGCAACTGCCTGATGGCGGCAAACCGGTGGCGCAAGCCTGCGATCACGGTCTGCCATTGGCCAACCACGTGCCCAAGAACCCGCTCCGCAAAGAGTTTGTCAAACTGGCCGCCCAACTGGACGCCATCGGCAATTCCGACGCCGAAGCCGCCTGATAACGAGGAATATTGATGTTTTCGCGCTACAAGAAAAACCAGGTTTCCGAGGCAGCCCCCGTTGAGGCCAAAGCCCCGGCTGCCCCCGTTGCGCCTGCGGCAGAAGCTGCACCAGCCGAACAGAAAGCCGCCGCTCGTCGTCCGGTTCAGCCCAAGGTCGCGGCCAAAGCTGCGCCTGCGGATAAGGAAAAGAAACGCAAGGAACGTCTGGCTGACATCAAGCTGGAAATGCACCGCGCGCTGTTGGACAACCTGAACCTCGCCGCACTTGACGCCGCGAGCGAGGCAGAGCTGCGCGAAGAAATCAACGACATCACCACCGAGACCTTGCAGGAAAAAGGCGTTGTTCTGAACCGGGACGAACGCCGCACAATGATCAATGACCTCTATGACGAGGTCAAAGGTCTGGGTCCGCTCGAACCCCTGCTCAAGGACGAGACGATCTCGGATATTCTGGTCAACGGACCGCAGCAGATCTTTATCGAACAAAACGGTAAGCTCAGCCTGTCAGACGTGACATTCAAAGATGAAAAGCACCTGATGCGGATCATCGACAAAATCGTTTCCGCCGTGGGTCGCCGCGTCGATGAATCCAACCCTTATGTTGACGCCCGTCTTCAGGATGGGTCGCGTTTCAACGCCATGGTGCCACCGGTTGCGATTGACGGCTCGCTTGTGTCCATTCGTAAGTTCAAAAAGGACAAGCTGGGCATTGATGACCTGGTGAACTTTGGTGCCTTTACCGAAGAGATGGCAGTCTACCTTCAGGCCGCCGTAGCCACCCGCCTGAACGTGATCGTCTCCGGTGGTACCGGTTCTGGTAAAACCACCACGCTCAACGCGCTGTCCTCTTTCATCGACAACTCAGAACGTATTCTGACCATCGAGGATACGGCGGAACTTCAGCTGCAACAGACCCATGTGGGCCGCATGGAAAGCCGCCCGCCCAACGTCGAAGGCAAAGGCGCGGTTACCCCGCGTGACTGTTTGAAAAACGCTCTGCGGATGCGACCTGACCGGATCATCGTCGGGGAAACCCGTGGCGAAGAAGTGATCGACATGTTGCAGGCCATGAACACCGGCCACGATGGCTCGATGACCACGATCCACGCCAACTCGGCGCGTGATGGCGTGGCGCGTCTGGAAAACATGATCGCCATGGCCGGGATTGAAATGCCGCTGAAAGCGATGCGCGCGCAGATCTCTTCGGCTGTGAACCTGATCGTTCAGGCCTCGCGCCTTCAGGACGGCTCTCGTCGGATGACCTCGATCACCGAGATCACCGGCATGGAAGGCGACGTGATTTCCATGCAGGAAATCTTTCGTTTCCAACGTGTTGGCCTGACCCCCGATAACAAGATCATCGGGCATTTCACCGCCACAGGCGTGCGTTCGAACTTTTCCGAACGTTTCCGCATGTGGGGCTATGACGTGCCTGCCTCGATCTACGAACCTTTCCGAGCGGAGTAAGACCCATGCTCAGTGCAGCCCCAATCATCTATGGCATGATCTTCCTTGGCGTTCTGGTCATGGTCAACGGCATCTATCTGGTGGCGTTTGGCAAATCGATCAGCCTGTCCAACAAGGTCAATCGTCGCCTCGAAATGCTCGACAAGGGCGAGCGACGCGAAGACGTTCTGGCCAAGCTCCGCAAGGAGATGGACCAGCACATGAAGTCACGCTCTTTGCCGCTCTATTCGCTCTTGGCGGATAAGGCGCAAAAAGCTTCCATCGCCTTTACCCCGCAACAGTTGATCATGGTCATGGCCGGTGCCTCTGTCGCTGCTTTTGTTGGCCTGTCCGTCGGCACCGAGGCAAGCCTGGCCGTGCGTCTGGTCATGGGGATCGCCATGGGCGTGGGTGGTGTGTACATGTGGGTCAATCACAAGGCCAAAAAGCGCCTTAGCATGATTGAAGAGCAACTGCCCGATGCAGTTGAGCTTATGGTGCGTTCCTTGCGTGTCGGTCACCCGTTCAGCTCGGCCATCACCATTGTTTCGAAAGAAATCAAAGACCCGCTGGCCACTGAATTCGGCGTCATCGCAGACGAGGCCACCTATGGCCGCGATGTGGGCGAAGCCCTGAAACACATGGCCGAACGGCTCGACATGCAGGATTTGCGCTTTCTCGCGGTGGCCGTGGCCATTCAGCAGCAAGCCGGTGGTAACCTCGCCGAGATCCTCGAAGGTCTTGCCAAGGTGATCCGCGCCCGATTCCGCCTGTTCCGCCGCGTCAAGGCGATCACGGCCGAGGCACAGTGGTCCGGTAAATTCCTGTCCGGTTTCCCGGTCGCCGCGCTGATCTTTATCCAGGTGGCCAAGCCCGATTACTACGACGAGGTGCTTGATCACCCGTGGTTCATCCCGGCCTGCTTTATCGTGGGTATCATGCTGACGCTGAACATCTTTGTGATGCGCGCTCTTGTGAATATCAAAGTGTAAGGACGCCCTGACATGTTTGACCAAATCAATCAGATGATCACCGATCAGCTTGGCCCCGCCGGCCCGCTGATGGTGGTGGCCGGGCTAGCCTTTATCCTGATCCTGGCGACCATCCCGATGATGATGAACGCCAAGCCCGATCCGATGGACAAGCTGAAAAAGTCCAACGCAGATCGCATGGCAGCCGACAAGCGCGCGGTGTTGCGGGACAAAAGCCGTAATGAGAAGCTGAACAAATATTCCCAGTTTCTCGAACCGCAGGACGAAAAAGAGCTGTCCGATGTCCGGATGAAGCTTTTGCAGGCTGGCTATCGTTCCAAGGACTCCGTTCAGCTCTATTTCTTTGCGCAAATGGCGCTGGGTTTGGGCCTCTTGGCGGTTGGCGTTGTCTACTTCCTGATGTTCGTCAACGGGCCCGAGGCCACGTTGCAGCAAAAGATGATGTATATCCTCGGCCCCGGTGCCGCTGGTTACCTCGCCCCGAAATACTGGATCAACAAACGCGTCGAAAAACGCAAAGAGGAAATCCAGGGCGGTTTCCCCGATGCGCTCGACATGATGCTGGTCTGCGTTGAGGCGGGTCAGTCGATGGACCAATCCATCGTCCGCGTCTCCAAAGAACTGCGCGCCTCCTACCCGGCCCTCGCCGATGAATTTGAAATCATCAGCCACGAAATGAAGGCCGGTAAGGACAAAACCAGCGTTCTCAACGACATGTCTGAACGTTGCGGCGTGCAGGATGTCAGCTCATTCGTGACGGTTCTGAACCAGGCGCAGACCTTTGGTACCTCGATTTCAGATGCGCTTCGGGTCTATGCCGGGGAAATGCGTGACAAAAGGGTCATGCGTGCGGAAGAAAAAGCAAACCAGTTGCCGACAAAGATGACGCTGACCACTATGATGCTGACAGTGCCGCCGCTCTTGATCATTCTTGTTGGTCCTTCTGCGGTTGGCATCTCGGAAATGGGCAATATCGGACAGTAAACATGCACTTGGCCCCACTCGGAGCCGTCCTGATCCTGAGCTTTTTGGCCGCCTGCAGCACAGGCGGCCAAGATGCGTCTTTGGACACCCCTTTTGCACCCGCCCTGGACCCCAAGGGCGAGGCCGTTGATGGCTTGATCGTAGGCCATCGCCTGATGGATGCGGGCCAGCACGAATTGGCGCTGAATGCCTTTACCCGCGCCGCTGGTGAACATGGTTTGACGGGCGAAGTCCTGATGGCCCTTGGCACGGCCAACCTCGCGCTTGGGCGGCTGAACCAGGCCGAAAACCAGTTGCGCGATGCCGTCAAGAAAGAACCTGACTGGCCCGAAGCCTGGAACAATCTCGGGGTTTTGCTGATCGAAAAGGGCGAATTGCCCGAAGCGGTCGAGGTTTTGCGCCGCGCTTTTGCCCTGGATAATGGCGAAAGTGACGCAATCCGCGACAATCTTCGCTTGGCGATAGAAAAAATGGAAAATTCTGTTTATGGTGCTGATACAGAATACGAATACACGTTGGTGCGACGAGGGCGCGGACAATTCACGATCCGCAGCGCGCCAGCGCAATAGGCAGAGCAGTAAAAGGACGCAGGCAAAATGCGCCATATGACATATCTTTCACTTGCCGCGGCAGGTGTTCTTGCGCTGGCAGGATGCGAAAAAGAGATCGACGTCGCCGAGATGGAACGCAAGTTTCAGGGTGTGAACGTCATTGACGAATCCAACCTGAACGAAGTCATGCTGACCGCTGCGGACCCGAACGAAGCGGTGTCCTATTTTCAGCGCGCCTCGGCTCAGAACCCCGAGCGCATTGATCTGCTGCGCGGGCTGGCATCATCGCTGATCCGCGCCAAACGCAACAGCGAGGCCGCCATTGCTTGGGCCCGCGTTGTTGATCACGAGGACAAGACGAACGAGGATGCGGTTAACCTGGCTGATGCACTGATCCGCTCCAATGAATGGGAAAAGGCGGAAAAGGTGCTGAACGCCATTCCGCCCACCCACGAGACCTTTAAGCGCTACCGCCTTGAGGCGATGATCGCCGACAGCAACAAGGATTGGAAAAAGGCCGACAGTTTCTATGAAATCGCCCTTGGCCTGACCACCAAACCCGCCTCTGTGTTCAACAACTGGGGTTATTCCAAGCTGACCCGTGGTGATTACGCCGATGCCGAACGCCTGTTCTCCGATGCCATCCGTCAGGATTCCAGCCTCTTCACCGCCAAGAACAACCTGGTTCTGGCTCGCGGCGCACAGGGCAAATATACCTTGCCGCCCCTGCCGATGACCCAGATCGAACGCGCCGAACTGCTGCATTCCTTGGGACTTGCTGCGATCAAACGTGGTGATGTCGAGATTGGCAAAGGTCTGCTGCGCGACGCCATCGAAACGCATCCCCAGCATTTCGAAGCGGCCAAGACCGCCTTGGACGCACTGGAAAACGCGTAACTTAGACAGGCTCAGGCACGACCATGCATATCCCTGCGACCCAGGCTTTGCTCTTCGCCATCCTTGTGGTACCGATCTGCATTTACACGTTCTACGTGGATATGAAGCTGAAAAAGATCAGCAATCTCACGGTCTGGGCCCTGTTCGCCACCTTTATCATGATTGGCGTGTTCACCATGCCATTCACCGAATTTCTCTGGCGCTTTGCCCATTACGGGGTCGTCTTTGCCATTGGCCTGCTGATGTGGATGATCCGCCAGGTTGGGGCGGGGGATGTCAAATTCGCTGCTGTCATGGCGCTGTTCATCCATCAGGGCGATCTGCGGCTGATGCTGTTCATCGGTATCGCTGCGATGCTGGCCGCCACGGTGACCACATTGCTGGTCACCTTCAGCCCGCTGAAGCGTCTGGCTCCGGAATGGAAAACCTGGCGCATGCGTGACCCTTCCAACCCGGACTCTGTCGGCGGGGGCAAACAATTCACCTTGCCGATGGGCACTGGGCTTGGCCTGATGCTCTGCGCCTATCTGGTGATGGGGGCCCTATACGGGGCCTAAGCCGGTTTGTCTGGCTTTCTCTGAACGGTTGGTTAAGCTTCACTGGACCTCTCTTATTGGATCGGGGCCCTAATGGTTGACTATATTGATGACACTGACTTTGACGCCAAAGTTCTGAAATCGGACACAGATAATGTTGTCCTCTTTCGCGCCACCTGGGCCGGGTCCAGCAACTTCGCCTATTTAAACTTGGAAAGGGCGGAAAAGTCCTTTCCCAAAACGGCTAAGGCTTTTTACTTGGATATGGATTACTCGGTAAAGGTTCCGCAAACCTATTCGGTGAATATCTACCCGACTTTTCTAGTCTTTCAGAACGGCAAGGAAGTCTTTCGTTACTCCAGCAACCCTGCACCAATACACATCCTTGGTTGGATCAGCGATATCGAAGACTGACCCCAACCTGCCCCCCAAACTCCCCCAACCAGCCCACATCCTGCCACAAAGGCTTGCCATTCTCTGGCCAAGACCCAAAAGCGGCAGGATATTGAGCGATGAACATGCAGACCGGCGCGGTAATGGCGCCCCCTTCCCCCAAGAATTTGGATGATGTCGGCCTGACCATGGTCATGATGCGCGACATCCTGTTGAAAACGCAGTTCCGCAAGAATATCAACAAGGTGACAGATCTGGCCAAGGCGATTTGCCTGCCAGTGCCTTGTACCCAGGAATTGATCGACATGGCGCGCGGCCAGGGCCTGATGGAGGCCATGGGCACGCTGGGGGCCGCCGGGGAAATCAGCTCGGAAATGCCCTATCAGCTGACGGATGCGGGCAAGGCGCGCGCGCTGGATGCCCTCGCCCAGTCGGAATATTTCGGCCCGATGCCGATCCCGCTGGAGAAATACCAGGAACAGATCAAGCGCCAATCGATCCGTAATGTTCAGATCACCCGCGAACAACTGGTCTCGGCCATGGGTCACCTGATCCTGCCCGAGGACCTGATCGGCAATCTTGGCCCCGCCGTCGGCTCCGGCCGCTCGATCCTGATGTATGGCCCGCCGGGCAACGGTAAATCCTCAATCTCCAACGGTATTCGTGATGCCATGGGCGACAAGATCTACGTCCCCCGCGCCGTCGAATATTCCGGTCAGGTGATCACCGTTTATGACCCGATCGTGCATTCCGCCGCCGAAGAGGATGTCGACGAAAGCAAACAATTGCGCCGCCGCGCGCAGTTTGACCGCCGCTATGTCTATTGCCAACGCCCCACGGTCATCACCGGGGGTGAGCTGAGCCTCGACATGCTCGATCTGGTCTACAACCCGACCGCGCGCACCTATCAGGCCCCTCTGCAGCTCAAATCCACCGGCGGCATCTTTATCGTCGACGATTTGGGACGTCAGGCCGAACCACCGCAAAAACTGGTCAACCGCTGGATTGTTCCGCTGGAAGAGAGCAAAGACATCCTTGCCCTGCAATCGGGCGAAAAATTCGAAGTGCCCTTCGACACGCTGGTGATCTTTTCCACCAACTTCCACCCCAATGAGATCTTTGACCAAGCGGCCCTGCGCCGGATCTTTTTCAAGATCAAGATCGACGGGCCGAGCCAGGAAAACTTCCTCAAGATCTTTGCCCTCGTGGCGCGCAAGAAAAAGATGCAGCTGGATGAGGCGTCGCTGGTGCATCTGCTCAAGAACAAATACCCGACGATCAACAATGTCTTTGCCAACTACCAGCCGGTATTTTTGATCGACCAGATGATGGCGGTCTGTGACTTTGAGGGCATCCCCTACAAAATGACCCCGGAACTGGTGGATCGTGCCTGGGCCAACATGTTCGTCAAAGACGAGAAAATCGTAAAGTAATAGAACCGCCCCGCATTAGGGATGCTAATGCGGGGCGACTCATTTCAGTTACAACTCAAGAAACCGGACGATTTCTGCCAGCATCTGACGGTGAATTTCCTTGCGATCCGCCCCTTCGGGATCAGTGCAAATCGGGTCGTCCTGCTCCTCTTGCAAAATCGCCGCACCTTGCGGTTTGCATTCCGGCAGCGCGGTAAAGTGGCTGGCCGGGGCCAAGGTCACATAGTCCACATCCACCAGCTTTGCCGTTAGATCACTGCCTTTGGCGCTGACGTCAGATGCGGCCAGCCCAGCCTCGTCCCCAAGGTTGATCAACTGCACCGGCAGCTCCATCGCGCTCAGGCTCGACTCAGTCGCCACATAGGTAAAGGCCGGGTCAATTGCCACCGCCTTGGCCACGCGCGGATCGCGCATATCGGCTGAAAATCCGGCAGGCAGGTTGGCAAAATCCACGCCACCCTTGGCAAAGAATTGGCAATCCAGGCGTTGCATCTCGGCGCTACTGCCGCAATAGGGCGCATAGGCGGAGGCATCAAATTGCAACCCGGCCAGGTTCAGTGCCGTCGCACCCCCCAGAGAAAACCCAACGCTGTAAATCCGATCCTGATCCACATAAGAGGCAAAGGCAGGTTCAGCCAGCAGCACATCCAGCGCCGCGCTCAGATCCTGTGCGCGCTCATCCAGCCGCATGGAGCGGCGCGGAGAGCTATCGCCCGACGTGCTGCCGGGATGGTTCACCGCCAACACCATGGCCCCCTCTTGCGCCAAGCCAGACAGCAGCCAAGCCATCCCATCCATATTGCCCCCCGATCCATGCGAAAACAGGATCAGCGGGTGCTTTCCCTCAGCCACGCGTGGGGCCTGCAAAACCGGCATACCATGCCAAATCGGGTTGTCGCCAATGCGGGCAAAATAGGTCTTGCTGCCCGCCGGATACCAGACCGAGGCCGCAATGGGCCATGCGCGATGCGGGCTTTTGACATCCATCCGATCATATCCCGGCACGCCAATATCGGGACTGTCACTTTGCGCCATCATTGGGGTCACGAGACTGGCCATCAGAGCGGCAATCAACAGGCGGGTCATCTTCATTCCTTTTCAAGGTTGCATGTTTCGATGCCCCTCACCTGCGCCTTTCCCGGCCCTTTTTCGTCCTGAAACCGGTTTTGGGTCGTCAGGAACCGGATTTCGCACTACCAAAACACCAATATTCACGACCCGAGCGCTTTGATGATTGCCCTGCCCCTACCGTTGATCTTTTGCCTGATTATTCTTTTTCTGCTGATCCATAACCTGCGTGAGCTCGGCCACTGGCGGGTGTTCCACACACTGCTGGTGCTTTGCGCCTTTCAATCGCTGATCGTCGCGCTGGTGCATTACTATGGGGTGCGGGCGGTCTTTCCGGTCCTGCCTGTGTCAGCCTGCGCGCTGCCCGCCATGGCCTGGATCGCCTTTCGCGCCACCCTGATCGCGCCCTTTACGATCAAGACCGCACTGCCCCACGCCCTGCCCGCCTGCTTCTCGCTCTTTTGCCTGCTCTTTGCCTCGCAAACGCTCGACTTTGTGATCTTTCTCACCACCTTTGGCTATGGCAGCGCCATCTTGTGGTCCCTGCGCCCCAGCGCCGACCTCCCCCTGGCCCGTCTGGCCGCGGGCCCGGTGCCAAGGCGCGTCTGGCAGGGGATCGGAACCATCTTTGTCATCGCCTCTTTCGGAGATCTTTTGATCCTCTTTGCCCTGCAACGCGGAGAAATCGGTTGGCTCTATATCGTGGTCAATGTGATCTGGTCGCTCTCGATGCTGGTCATCGCCGGGCTTGCCCTGATCCGCGAAGACGTCGCCGAACCCGAACCCCAGGACAGGCCCGAAGAGCCCGAGATCGACCCCGCCAATGATGCCGCCCTGATGCAGCGCCTCGAAACCCTGCTGAGTCAAGAGCAACTCTTCCTAGAACCCGACCTCACCCTGTCGCGTCTGGCCAAACGTCTGCATGTCCCGATCAAACAGCTGTCGGCCACGATCAACCGCCATACCGGCGAAAACGTCTCGCGCTATGTGAACGGGTTTCGCATCCGCCACGCCTGCGATTTGCTGCGCGCCGGCCAGCCGGTGACCGAGGTTCTTTTTGCCAGCGGTTTCAACACAAAGTCGAATTTCAACCGCGAGTTTCTCCGCCTGATGGGGGCGTCTCCAAAAACCTGGTTGGCGAATTTGCAGCCAGACCTCCCAAGGCAGAAAATTTGACATTTTCTTGTCGATTTGCGCTTGACGACTCTGCGGCCCAGCCTTATCCACCGCCCACGGTCCGGCGCGGTAGCTCAGTTGGTTAGAGCGATCGACTCATAATCGATAGGTCGGGAGTTCAAGTCTCCCCCACGCCACCACTTCTCCCTTGAAAGAACCGCTCGACCCAAACCGAATGCCTAAGATCTTGTGATCGGCCATGCGTCCCATAGCGCCTTTGGTCCGCTACGCGCGTATCAAACCCACACTTTTTTACCCACGAGTTGCGCTCGTTACAAATCTCTCAACGCGACACGGTAGACCTGAAATAACGTAACGATTGCACTCAAGCTTTCAAAATGACTAGATGCTGTACAACGCATCAAGTTTTCTAAGGTATTGATTTGGATATTGAAGGTTTCATCGAACGTTGGTCCGGGTCCGGAGGCAGCGAAATGGCGACGGCGCAATCCTTTGCCGTCGAATTGACCGAGCTGCTTGGCGTGCCCCGACCCAATGTCTCGGACGCAGATGGCGACTTTCTCGACTACCGCTTTTAACGCCCGGTGACGCTGACACATAGCGGGCCAAACGCAATGGCCGCATCGACCTCTACAAAAAGGGGCATTTCATCCTCGAGGCCAAGCAGTTCGTGTCGGCTCAGCCCAAGGACCAATCGACCCTTGAAATGTTCCTCGACAAAGATGCGCCAAAACAAACTGGTCACGGCAAACGCGGCACCGCCAAGTTTGACGACACCATGCTCAAGGCGCGCAACCAGGCCGACAATTACGCCCGCGCCGTCGCTCGCGAAGATGGCTGGCCACCCTTCCTGATGATCGTCGATGTCGGCCATGTCATCGAGTTCTACGCCGATTTTTCCAAACAGGGCCAAGGCTATAACCAGTTCCCCGATGGCAACCGCTACCGCATCTTTCTCAAAGACTTGCGCCAGGAAGAAACCCGCGACCTGCTGCGCACCATCTGGACAGATCCCTACAGCCTCGACCCCGCGCTGCAATCGGCCAAGGTCACCCGTGAGATCGCCGAACACCTCGCCGAGCTTGGCAAAAGCTTTGAGGCGCAAGGTCACGACAGCCAGGCCGTTGCCCGTTTCCTCATGCGGTGCCTGTTCTCCATGTTTGCCGAGGATGTCGACCTGATCCCGCGCCGCAGCTTTACCGAGCTGCTGATCAAACTGCGCGGCCATCCCGAACACGCACAACCGTCGCTGCAAGGGCTGTGGCAGACCATGAATGCGGGTGGGTTTTCGCAAGTCCTCATGACCGACCTCAAACGCTTCAACGGTGGGCTGTTCAAAGAGGCCGACGCCCTGCCGCTGGACAACCTGCAACTCGGCCTGCTGATCGAAGCCGCCGAAGCCGATTGGAAACAGGTCGAACCGGCGATTTTCGGCACCCTGCTGGAACGCGCGCTCGACAAACGTCAGCGCCACAAGCTGGGTGCGCATTACACGCCCCGCGCCTATGTGGAACGGCTGGTCACTCCGACGATCATGGAGCCCTTGCGCAACGATTGGCGCGATGTGCAGGCCGGGGTACAGCGTCTGACGGCGGATGGCAAACCGCAGGACGCGCTGAAACTGGTGCAGAATTTCCACCACCAACTGTGCGAGATCACCGTGCTTGACCCGGCCTGTGGCTCGGGCAA
Organism: Tropicibacter sp. R15_0; assembly: GCA_017744045.1. GTDB lineage: Bacteria > Pseudomonadota > Alphaproteobacteria > Rhodobacterales > Rhodobacteraceae > Pelagimonas. The sequence goes on from JAGHRD010000003.1 coordinate 239,994, forward strand.
CTTCCTCTATGTCGCGCTTGAAATGATGAAACGGCTTGAGGGCGAGGTCACCGCGCTGATGGTCGAGCTGGGCGACACCAAGCCGCTGCTCACCGTTGATCCGCATCAATTCCTCGGCATCGAGCTGAACCCTTGGGCCGCCAATGTGGCCGAGCTGGTGCTGTGGATCGGCTATCTGCAATGGCATTTCCGCACCCATGGCACGGCCTCGCCGTCTGAACCCGTGCTGCGCGATTTCAAGAACATCACCAATGCCGATGCGGTGCTGGAATGGGAGGAGCGCAGCCCCCGTCTCGACGACCACGGCGCGCCGGTGACCCGTTGGGACGGCGTGACCACGATCCGCCACAATGTGACGGGCGAAGAGGTGCCGGACCCCGAGGCGCGCGTGCAGGTCTATGACTATGCCAAACCCCGCGCGACCAAATGGCCCGAGGCCACCTTCATCGTTGGCAACCCGCCCTTTATCGGCGCATCGCGTCTGCGCGACAGTCTGGGCGATGGCTATGTCGAGGCGCTGTGGAAGGCCTATCCCAAAATGCCGCAAAGCGCCGATCTGGTGATGTTCTGGTGGGAAAAGGCGGCCTTGGCGGCGCGGGGCTGGGTGGCGAAATCCGGCAAGGGCACCCGGCGTTTTGGCTTGATCACCACCAACTCCCTGCGCCAGACCTTTAACCGCCGGGTGCTGGAGCCACATCTGAACGACCCGAAAAAGCCGCTCTCCCTGCTCTTTGCCGTGCCCGATCACCCTTGGGTCGACACGCTTTATGGGGCCGCCGTGCGCATCGCCATGACGGTCGGAGCCAAAGGCAACCGCGCCGGGCAATTGCTGACCGTGGCCCAGGAGAGCAAGCAGGAGAGCAACGAGGCCGATGGCAAAGCGGTGACATTCGATCACCAGATCGGCAAGATCTTTGCCAATTTGCAGATTGGGGCGGATGTGCTCGGCACTACAAAGCTAATCTCAAACGAAGGTTTGGCGATCAAAGGTATGCAACTAAATGGTCAGGGTTTCATCCTCGAAGATAGCGCGGCGAAGCCGCTACTCCTGAAGTACCCAGAGCTGGAAAAACACCTTCGTGTCTATATTAACGGTGCTGACCTAAAAGATGGCAAAGCCTACCGACGTGCATATGACTTTTTTCCGTTAAACCGGGAAGAGATCGGCAAAAGATTCCCCGAAGCACTTCAGCACTTAATGGACAACGTCAAACCCGAGCGCGACGAAAACTCTGATCCTTGGAGGAAAGAAAACTGGCATTGGTTCGGTCGCACCCATCAAACTTTTAGAAATGCAACCAATAGCTTATATCGATACATTGGGACAACACGAACAGCAAAACACCGAAATTTTTCGTTCATAGACAGTTCCGTAATTAGCGAAAGCAAAGTGGTTGTAATAGCCAGCGAAGAAGCTAACCACCTCGCAGTCTTGTCTGCTAGATACCACGTCACGTGGGCTTTTGCGGTAGGCGGCATGCTAGGCGCGGGAAATGACCCCACTTACAATCATACAGATTGTTTCAATACCTTCCCCTTCCCCGACCTCACCGACGCCCAGCGCGCCCACCTTGCCCAGCTCGGCGAGGAGCTCGATGCGCATCGCAAGCGCCAGCAGGCCGCGCATCCTAAGTTGACGCTGACCCAGATGTACAACGTGTTGGAAAAGCTCCGCGCCGGTGACAGCATCGAGGGCAAGGACAAGGACATCTATGATCAGGGGCTGATCGGCATTCTGCGTGACCTGCATGATCAGATCGACGTGGCGGTGGCAGACGCCTATGGCTGGCCCGCTGACCTCTCGGATGAGCAAATCTTGTTCAACCTCGTGGCGCTCAACAAGGAACGGGCTGAAGAAGAGGCGCGCGGCCATATCCGCTGGCTCCGCCCCGACTATCAGAACCCCACCGGCGCACAGGCCACCAAGGGCAAGACCGCCGATATGGACCTTGGCGCAAAGGTCAAAGTGGAAAAGGCCCCCTGGCCCAAAACCCTGCCCGAACAATTCGCCGCAGTGCGCGAAACCCTGTCTGACATGGGCGAAGCCACGCCCGAGCAGATCGCCCGCAAATTCACCCGCGCCCGCACCGCCTCGGTCCTGCCCCTGCTCGAAAGCCTCGCCGCCTTGGGACAAGCCGAAGAAATCGAAGAAGGGCGTTTCGCGGCATAGTCAATGAAGGGCAGCGTACGAACCCAGCGCTCGTGTAGTTCAAACGCCATACTCAAAGGTAACCCGTTTCAAACCGGGATTAAGTCTAATCCTTGCGGGGAAAAGTGCCGAGAATAGTCAATCATCGCGCCTAGGGTCAGGATGCATTGATTTGACGCCGCTGGCTTGCCTGACATAGGCCCTGACAGGGTCATCGGAACAGAAATACTGGTTGAATTTCAAAGTGATGTAACGCAGCTCAGGGGCTAAGCAGAGTTGCATCCAAACAAAAACCCCCGGCTCGTCCAAGCCGGGGGTCCTGAAATCATAGATCAGTGTCGCAATCAGGGCTGCTCGTCCTCGTCATCGCTGCCACCGGGCAGGTTAAAGAAGCTGTCCGCATCCGAATAATCGGCCTCTGGCTTCTCTTCCTCATCGCCGCGCGGATCAGAAAGGCTGAAGTCGGCCAAACCTTCCATCGAGCTTGGCAGACGCGGCTCGGTCTCCATCTCAAGGCTCTGCTCGGTCGAAACCAGCTTGCGGCGCTCATCGTCGCTCATCACCTTGTCCATCGACTTGGCGGCTTTGGCAACGGCAGCGTCCAGTTCGGACTGGCGGCACAGGCCCAGCGCAACCGGGTCGATCGGCTGCATATTTGCGATGTTCCAATGGGTGCGCTCGCGGATCGACTGGATGGTCGGCTTGGTGGTGCCCACCAGTTTCGAGATCTGGCCGTCGCTCAGTTCCGGATGGAACTTGACCAGCCACAGGATCGCATTCGGGCGGTCCTGACGTTTGGACAGCGGCGTATAGCGTGGACCACGGCGCTTTTCTTCGTCATGCGCCGCCGGGTTGAACTTGATCTTCATCTTGTAAAGCGGATCTTTCTCCGCCTTGGTGATCTCTTCCTGAACCAGCTGGTTATTGGCAATCGGGTCAAACCCTTTCACGCCAACAGCCACATCCCCGTCAGCGATGCCCTGAATCTCCAGCTCGTGAAAGCCGGTGAAATCGGCGACCTGCTTGAAGGTCAGCGTGGTGTTGTCCACCAGCCAGACGGCGGTTGCTTTGGGATGAAGCAGCTTTGCCATGTTATAAACTCCTTGCGTCTTTCGGGCGTCTTTCGGCCCGGCAATAGCATCTTGCCCCGCCCGAGGCTTGGGCCAAGGGCGGCCCCGGAGATGCCGGGGCGGGTAACCGTTTTAGGGAAACTTGGCGATGTATATAGGCACAGAACCGGGCCGAGGAAAGAGAAAATGCAAGGGCCCAGCCTGCCTTTCACGCTGAATTCAGGCCCCACTGGGCAATTCGGCGCTGATTTTGCGCTAAATTCGACGGGTCCCTTCGCCCCTCAAAGAATGCAGAGGCCGAAACCTCTGCATCCCAACACTCGAAATTGCCTTAAGTCACCCCCGCATAACGCACACCGCTCAGATCGGCGGTCTCGCGTTTCCAGCTGGTCAGGTCGCGTGGCGTAAAACCCGACAGGCTGTCATGGCCACAGGCGCGGGCCAGAACCTGCATCAGCTCAACCGAGGCACCAAAATAGCGCGCCAGCTTTTCCGCTCCGACCTGCACATCCAATCGCCTGCGCAGCTCCGGTTTCTGCGTCGCCACCCCAACCGGGCAATTGTTGGAGTTGCACATGCGCGCCGCGATACAACCCACCGCCTGCATGGCCGAATTTGAGACCGCAATCGCATCCGCGCCCAGCGCCATCGCTTTGACGAAATCTTCGGCCACCCGCAACCCGCCGGTGATGACCAGCGTGACCTCGCGCCCTGTCTTGGCATCCAAATGCCTGCGCGCCCGCGCCAGGGCGGGAATGGTCGGAACCGAGATGTGATCGCGAAAGATCAAAGGTGCCGCCCCGGTGCCGCCGCCGCGCCCATCCAGAATGATGTAATCGGCAGAAGCTTCGAGCGCAAAATCAATATCATCCTCGATATGATTGGCCGAGAGTTTGAAACCAATGGGAATGCCGCCCGAACGTTCACGCACCTGATCGGCAATCCGTTTGAAATCCGCCGGGCTATGCAGCTCTGGGAAGGTTGCAGGCGAGATCGCTGATTGCCCCGGCTCCAGCCCGCGCACCTCCGCGATTTTGCCCTGCACCTTGTCACCGGGTAGATGCCCGCCCGTGCCGGTCTTGGCCCCCTGCCCGCCCTTGAAGTGAAAGGCCTGTACCTTGGTGACATGATCAAGCGACCAACCAAACTGAGCCGAGGCCAGTTCATAGAAATAGCGGCTGTTCTCAGCCTGCTCCTCGGGCAGCATCCCGCCCTCACCGGAGCAAATGCCCGTCCCGGCCAGCTGCGCCCCGCGCGACAGGGCCGTCTTGGCCTCCTCGGACAGCGCACCATAGCTCATATCCGAAACAAACAAGGGAATATCCAATTGCAACTGCTTGGCCGCGCGCGGGCCAATGATGACCGAGGTCGCTACCCCGGCCTCGTCCAGAAGCGGTTTACGCGCCATTTGCGCGGGCAGGATCTGGATGTCATCCCAATGCGGCAGATCCTTGCGCGGCACCCCCATGGCCCCCATCTCGCCGTGATGGCCAAGCTTGCTCAGCCCATCCTTGGCCAGCGCGTGAATGCGGGCCACTGTGGGTTCCTCGGGGGTCGGCGTGGCCTGAGGCACGTCTGGTTTTGGCGCAGGGGCAGCATCGCCAACCTCTGCCGCGCCCAGCCGCGTATGCGAGCCATCACAAAACGGGCCATTGGCGGTGGATTTGCACCGGCACAGCGCCGCGTCGCCGCTTTTCTCGGCGGTGAATTTCAACGGAGTGATGCCCGTTCCCGCATGGCTGCCATCACAAAACGGTTGCGATTTTGATCGCCCGCATTGGCACCAGTAATAGTCTTTGCCCTCTTCCAAAGTGACCTTGGCAGGTGACTTGGCGGCGATGATCGGGACGGCTTGGGTCATTCTTGAACTCCTGGCGACTGCGTAATGGGTCCTCCTGCCGCCGTGTGTCGCCAAACGCATGGTTGTTGTTAGCGATTCAGCAAACAGGAAACCCTTGGCACGGGGATCCGCGCCAAGGGTAAGATTAGCCTTGTTTGCAGGTCTATCAACCGCCCGCACAAAGTTGGGGTCAGCCCCTACTGCGCCAGCCCCGCATTCTGCAAGTAAGCCATTGACCTCTCAACGCTGTTATCCACGTAAACCTCGATGATCAGACGGGGCTTGCTGCTGAGCTGGCCAATGGCGCGGAACACGGCATCCCAGCGGATCGTGCCTTCGCCCAGCGCCCAATGGCGATCCGCATAGCCGTCAGCATCCTGCAAATGCACATGCTGCAACCGATCTCCTGCCGCTTTGACAAAGTAATCCACGGGCGGCGCGCCACAGGCCCCATGGGCGTAATGCGCATGCCCCGTATCGACTGAGATCTGCAACGCATCCGACTCCAAAGACGCCGCCAGCTCAACCCTGAAATGCGGGTCTATATCAGCGATGTTTTCCAGAACCAGCGTGGTCCCGACCTCTTCGGCGCGTTTGACCACCGGGGCCATCGTGGCCTGAAACCGCTCAAAAATCCCCTCTTTGGCATTGGGGTAATGCATGATGTTGCGGTGATCCCATTCCAGATAGGGGCTGTGCACCACCATATGCGTGCTACCCAAGTTTTCGCAGATGCCCAGCGCCTTGAACATGCGATCGTGGATCACCTCGCGGATCTGCGGATCCCAGGTCGCCAGGGGCAGATCCCAGAACGGGCCATGAATACCATGCCGCCCCTGATAGCCCTCCAGCGCCGCCTTGGCGCGATCGACCAATCCGCTGTAATCGCTGTCCAGGGTCTGCGGGTTGTGGAAATCCTGCAGCTCCAGGTCGCGGTCCTTGTCAAACATGACATCGCGCATCGCGATGAACTGATCCAGCGACAGTGCCGCGCCGACAATGGGAAGCTCAGACATTGTGTATTCCTTTCAGATCCCTGCCCGGTATCGGGACAGGAACGGTCACTTGATGCCAGCGCGCATAAAGCTCTGCACGAATTGGCGTTGAAACAAGAGGAAGGCGATGAGCAGCGGGCCCGACGTCATCAGCGTCGCCGCATTGATCACCGACCATTGAATGCCACTATCGGTCACCGCAAAGATCGACAGGCCCACGGTCAGCGGCCGGGTTTCCACCGAATTGGTGACGATCAGCGGCCAGACAAAATTGTTCCAGTGATGGCTGACCGAGACCAGCCCATAGGCAAGGAAAGTCGGCTTGGCCAAAGGGATATAGACCCGCCACAAAATGCCGAGATAGCTGCAGCCTTCGACCCGCGCCGCGTCATCCAGCTCTTTCGGGACAGTCATAAAGGTTTGGCGCAAAAGGAAAATCCCAAAGGCCGAGGCAACATAGGGCAAGCCGATCGCCGCAATTGTGTCGATCAGGCCAAGCAGGCTCATGGTGCGGTAATTCTCGACAATCAGGATGTCGGGCATGATCAAAAGCTGCATCAGCACCAGCGCAAACATCAACCCCTTGCCGCGAAACTCGAGCCGGGCAAAGGCAAAGGCAGCCAGCGTACACAGGGTGAATTGCGCCGCCACGATCCCTGTCACCAGGATCAGGGTATTGAGGAAATAACGCGCAAAGGGGGCTTCGGACCAGGCTTGCACAAAGTTCTGCAAGGTCAGCGGCGCAAAGGGTTCGAAACGGGTCTCAAACGCGGCCGGATGAAAGGCGGTCCAAATGGCATAGGCCAGCGGCAAAAGCCAGAACAGCGCCAACAGCCAGGCGGCGATGGTGTTCAGGATGCGATCATAGCTCATTTGTAATGCACCTTCCTGTCAAAGAGGAAGAATTGCCCAATCGCCAGCAGGACCAGGATCGCGATCATCACCACGGTCAGCGTCGCGGCATAGGCGGTGTCCCAATAGTCAAACGCCACCTCGTAAATGTAAAAAAGCAGCAGCGAAGAAGCATTGTTCGGCCCGCCTTCGGTCATGACAAAGATATGATCCACCAGACGGAAGGAATTGATCACCGCATTGATCGACACAAACAGCGTCGTCGGCATCAACAGCGGAAACAGCACGCGGCGAAAGTAGTACCAGCGCGATGCCCCCTCGATATCAGCAGCTTCGCGCAGGCTGGGCGGGATGGTTTGCAGCGCGGCGAGGTAGAAGATCATAAAGAACCCGGCCTCTTTCCAGATCGCCACGGCGATCATCGAATAAAGCGCGGTGTCGGGCGAGCCCATCCAGTTTTGTTCGGCCAACCCAAACAGCCCGCGGATCTGGTCGATCAGGCCAAAGCCCGGCGTGTAAAAGAACAGCCAAATGTTGGCGACGGCGATCAAGGGCAGCACGGTCGGGGTGAAATAGGCCATCCTCAGAAAACCCCGGCCCCGGATCTTGTCATTCACCCAAAGCGCCATGGCCAGCGACAGGAGGATCGACAGCGGGATGGTCCAGACCGCGTACCAGAAATTGTTCGTCAACACTTTCCAGAAAACGTCATCCAGGATCAGCGTCTGGTAGTTATCAAGCCCGATCCACACCGCTTTGCGCCGTCCGCGCGGGGTGGAATAGAACGAATTCACAATGGTTTGCACCGCCGGGTAATGGGTGAACAGGATCAACAGCGCCATGGCTGGGCTCAGCATCAGCCAGGCATAGATCCATTGTCGGCGGGCGGTTTCCATCTTGAGTTCCTTGTCGAGGCAAGCCCTGCCCGAACAGGCCGGACAGGGCAGACGTTTTTGGCAATGCTTACTGGTAAGGTTTCAGGATGCGCTCGGCCTTGGCCTGCGCCTCATCCAGCGCTTGCTGAGCGGTCTTTTCACCGGCAATCGCAGCCGCCAGCGCGTCGTTGAACGCCTGGGTTACTTTGCCGTTTTCAAAGGTCGACAGCTCGGCCACAGCGAATTCCAACTGATCGCGCGCCACCAAAGCCGGTGGGAAATCAGCGGTATAGGCCTTCATCTTGTCGGTTTCCCAGGTCTCGGCGCGCGGGGCGATATAGCCGGTTGCGATCGACCAGGTTGCCGCTTGCTCGGGTGCGGTGATCCACTGAACGAAATCGACAGCGGCTTCTTTCTGTTCATCCGACGAGTCCTTGAACAGATAGAAGTTGCCACCACCGGTCGGCGCGCCACGGCGCTCTTTGGCAGGCAGCATGGCCACACCAAAGTCAAACGGCGCGTTGTTGCGCACATTGGTCAGGTTGCCGGTTGTGGTCCACATCATCGCGGTTTCACCTTCAAAGAAGGCTTTGGGCGTTGGGCCCCACTCGATAGAACCGGGCTGCATGATTTCGTGGGTCTTGGACAGGTCGACCAGGTATTCCAGCGCCTCAACCACTTTGGCGTCGTTGAAGTTCACCTTGTTGCCATCCGAATTGGCCAGGATCGCGCCCGCTGGCGTCGACAGGCCCTGGAACAGCCAGTAAGGAAAGCCCGCAGACGGAATGCGCACGCCCCATTGGGTGACATTGCCCGCCTCATCCTTGAGGGTCAGGGCCTTACCCATCTCAACCATCTCATCCCAGTTGGCCGGGGCCACCTCAGGGTCAAGTCCTGCGGCTTTGAACGCTTCCTTGTTCCAGTACAGAACCGGGGTCGATCGCTGGAACGGAATGCCATAGGTCTTGCCACCGGTCTGGCTGTTTTCCATGAAGGAGGGGTAGAACCCACCGATCCACTCGGCTTTCTCTTCTTCGCTCAGATAGTCATCAAACGGCACGATCACGTCTTCGTCGATCAGGGCAAACATCTGGGTCGACAGCAGAACCGACAGTTGCGGAGGTGTGCCGCCACGCGCAGCGGTCAGCGCTTTTTGACCGGCGTCAGAATAGGATCCGGCATAGATCGCAGTGATATTCACATCCGGATTGGCTTCGGCGTATTCGGCGGTCAGCTGCTCGATGGTGTCAGCAGCAGCGCCACCCACAGCCACAGGGAAATAGAATTCCAGATCAACAGCATAGGCCGGGTTCAATGAGGCCACAGTTGCGAGAGCCGCAACACTGGCAGATTTCAGAAAATTGGCAAACATAGTGCTACCTTTCGGTTGACGAGGCGAGTGGCCCCAAAGGGGCGGTTGTTTGCGCCGCGCTCAGCGCCGCAAATTCTGGAGGAAGCGTGTCGAGCCGTTGACCGCTAGCGCTGTCAAAGGCGTGCAGATCATCACGCGCAACGCTCAGGTGGATTGACGCGCCAGGAGTCAGATCGATCTGCCCCGGAATACGACAGGGCAAGGTTTCATCTCCGATGCGACAGTCAACCATGGCATCCGCGCCCAGATATTCCACCTGCCCGACCCTGGCCCGGATCGGCCCGTTTTGATCCAGAACCAAGGCTTCGGGGCGAATGCCGACAGTGATGTCATCCCGCGCAATCCCAAGCACGCGGGCGGAACAGGTGCCCATGGGCGGGGTGCCAATGAATTTGGCAGTGAACAGGGTTTCGGGGTGGGAATAGATCTGACGCGGGGTTCCGACCTGTTCGATCTCACCCTGGTTCATCAGCACGATCTGATCGGCCATGGTCACCGCTTCGACCTGATCATGGGTGACGTAAACCATTGTCACGCCAAGCCGTTTTTGTAAGTCACGGATTTCCTCGCGCATCTCGGCGCGCAGTTTGGCATCCAGGTTCGACAGCGGTTCATCCATCAAAAAGATCGACTTATCCGCCACAATCGCGCGCCCCAGCGCCACCCGCTGCTGTTGCCCGCCAGACAGTTGCGAAGGCTTGCGATCCAGCAGATGCGACAGGCCCAGCATATCCGCTGCCGCCGTCAGCTTGGCATCCCGCTCTGCCCGGCCCATGCGGCGTACGCGCAGGCCAAAGATGATGTTTTCCGCCACAGACAGATGCGGAAACAGCGCGTAGGATTGAAACACCATGGCAATATCACGGCCCGAGGCGGGGCGCGTGGTCACATCCTCGCCGCCGATCTCGACCGCTCCGTCACTGACCTCTTCGAGCCCGGCAATGATGCGCAAAGTCGTGGATTTGCCGCAGCCTGACGGGCCAAGGATCGTGGTGAATTTGCCCTCAGGAATGGTGAGGTCGATCCCTTTGAGCGAGACCGTCTCGCCCCAGGCCTTGCGCAAGCCGCGCAACAAAATGGATTTGCCCGTTGTCACAGCCTGGCCTCTTCACAAATGGTCAATTGCACCCCGGCCTCGTCCAGCATCGCGCAAATTGCGGCAGGTGGGCGGGCATCGCAGACCACATGGTCCACTTTGCTCACATGCCCGCTACAGGTATGGGCGCGCCGCCCGAATTTGCTGGAATCCAGCACCAGGATCTTGGTCTCGGCATTGCGGGTGATCGCTTCACGCGCATGGGCGTCTTCATCCGACAGGTCCAAAAGCGCGCCATCCTCGGCCACCGCCGCAACACCAAACAGCCCGATATCGAACCTATAGCCGTCAAAGAAGCTCACCGCGGACGGGCCAACAATATCCGCCTCAGAGGCACGCAACCGCCCGCCGGGGATTGTCACCTCGGCCGTGCCGAATTTATGCGCGCTCAGGGCCACATGCAGGTTGTTGGAAAACACCCGCAGCCCCTGATGGTGATCAAGACAGCTCACCGCCAGTTCCGGGGTGGTTCCAATGGACACCGCAAGGGTGACATCATTGGGGATCAACTGCGCCGTGGCCTGGCCGATCTTCATTTTGGCCGAGAAATTCAGGATGCGGCGCAGGTCGTAATGCTCGGCAGTCCCACGCGCCAGCTCCACCCCGCCATGGACTCGGCGCAGCAGACCCTTTTCACACATCACATTGATATCTTTGCGAATAGTCTGGGTTGAGACCTGAAAGAGCGTGGCAAGGTCATCAACCTTGGCCTCACCTTGATCGCGCACGATCTCGGCAATCTGGGCCTGACGCTGCGACCCATGAGAAGATCCAGGGGCCAAAGCCGATAAGGGCATATGTGTCGCGGTTTCGTTCATATGAAATGCATGTCCATTTCATATGAAAGCCACGTGACGCGCGCATGAACCCGGTGTGACACGCGCCCGAATGTCAGGACATTTGGGACTAAAGCGTCCGGCCTATAACCTGACTCATCAAGCGACACGAATGTCCCGAGAGCGCCGAAGGCGTGGCAGGGTATTCGTGCCACAAATTTAAGGTCGGGCGATCTAAAGCCAACAAAAAGACGAGGGGGCCAAACCCCCTCGCCTTATAACCATAAGCAACAAATAGAACGCGTTATTGCAGCCCAGCCGGGTCCACCACGCCCGAGGGGCAACCGACAGATTGGACCGTCCCAGAGCGGATCAGTGCACCGACATCGCTCTGCTCTGTGATCTCACCGCCAAGGGCAATCTTGAGCTCCTGGATCAGCACACGGCCCTGGTCGCCTTTGCAGTTGATCTGCACCCGGTCCCCCGCCCCGGCCCCAAAACTCGTATCAAAGGCAGCGCGAATTTGCTCAGCCGTCACCGTCCCGCCGACATTCTGCGCAAACAACGTACCCACCTCTGATCTGTTGATCGCCTTCAACACATACAGCGTGTCGTCATAATATTCGTCGCCATTCCGGTCACCGAAAAAGCAGGTGCCGTGCTTGATCCATTCGTGACGGTCCAGAAAGCTGGCCGTGCCCGGCATCGCAACCTCAAGCCGCTCGCGGGTATCGTCATCCAGTTCAGGTGCAGGCAGTTCGCTCCAACGTCTGTCCTTGTCCAATTGGCGGATCTCGTCAGACACGCCGCAATAATCATTGCCACGCGGTTGCGGCCACAGCCCGTGCAGCGAAAGCTGGGTCTCAGTAATCGGCAAAAGCCCGTCATTCACCTGCACGCATTCGGTCTTGGACGGTTTCATTTCACAAAAGGCCGGTTGCCAGCTCAGCGCCAGCAACAGATCGGTTGCTTCCACGCCCTCCTGCGGTTCAAAATCCTCAACCGGCGCGGTCCCGCCGCCATCGCCCCCGCTGTCCGCGGCAACCACATGCACACCGCATGTCTTGTTCACCCAACGCACCGTTGTGACGGGCGCTTCATCGACACGGATTTGATACCAATCACCGCCCGCGCGATTGATGCCAATCATATCATAGGCCACATGGTCGATCAGAACGATATCGCCGGGATTGGTCAGGCGGTTCTTGGATTGATAGGCCTCGCATTGCTCGGTCGCGATGAACCAGCCTTCCAAAGGCTCTTGGGAATATGCCGGCAAAGCATGGCCAAAGGTCAGCGCCGCAGCGCCCAACAGGATCCGTTTCATAATTCCTACTCCGGTAACAACTTTTGTAAAAAGACTCGAAAGCCACGTTCAACATAAGGTTGTTTTCCGGTGCGGGGCAAAGCTTTTATGACTCGCGTCCCTCTCTGGCTGGTTCATGCCGACACATACGCAAACAGGCCCGGCCTTCCCAATAGAGGGGCCTGCCGGGCCTGCGGATTAGAATCTATGTTCCTAACCCTAAAACTCCATCTTCCAATTGATCGCCACCCAGGCATCCGAGCTTTCGCCCTTAGTGGTGGCATTGCCCATCAGGGACAGAGTCGATCCGGCCAGATCAACTTCGAACCCAGCCCCGGCGCGCAGCCAATTCTGCTCGTAGGGGGATTGCGCGATGCTGAAATCACTGAGGCCGATCACCTGCCCGGTCACGTCGCTGCCCTTACCCTGAAAGCGATGCACCCCTTCCAGCGTGCCGTTCAGACGAAAGCCGGAAGAAACCGGCACAGTCGCATCAAAGCCCAGCCGCGCCTCGGTCACATCGTCACAGAGCTTGTCGAAACGGGCCGGAAAGGCACCGCCGGTTTCGGTATAGCCGTCCATGCAGGTGCGCATATGCGACAGTTCCCCATAGGGTGAAAAGCGCAACTGTTCAGACACTTGTTCCCATTGCAAACGCGCGCGCAGGCCATACCCTTCGATCTTGGTGCTGCCAACAGAGGAATCGACCAGCCCGCCATTATCGAGATAGTTGCGGGTGATATCCGCATCACCACGCATCCCGATCCCCCCCAGAACCAGCCACAGGCTGCCGGTCCCTGCGCTGTAAAGCTCTGACAGGGCCTCAAGCTTGACGAAATTCACATCCGCCTTGGTTTGACCACCCAGAAACGTGTCCTGATCCAGATTGCTGCGTCCGATGGTGGCATTCAGTTGAACCGATCCGAAATTGTGGCCAAAGCCGAGCTCGCCCAGACCAAGACTGCCGTCACGATCGCCATGCCGATCCTGTCCGTAATCACCGCCAAGCCAAAAGATCGACTTACCGTCAGAAGCGCGCCGATCCAGAGGGCGCGAGCCTGCGCCATTCATGGCCAACCCGGCCCCGGTCAGGGTGGCGACATTGGCCGTGGAGCCCGCCACAAGGCTCTGGTTCAAATCGGCCACCGTGATGATCCCCGGCCCCGGTCCCGGATCGGGTGTGGGGGTTGGATCGGGTGTCGGTGTTGGATCGGGTGTCGGTGTTGGATCAGGCGTCGGCGTCGGGTCAGGCGTCGGCGCAGTGGTGGTCGCACGCGCAATGAACATCTGCCCGTCCTGCGTTTCGCCCACCACAATGGTCCCGTCCGCGCTGACACCATGGGCCTCTCGGGTGATATCCGAGGCAATCGTCGCCCCGGCAGAGCGCAGCCAGTTCTCGATCGTCACCGCATCCGTCGCCTCGGTCCAGCGAAAGGCACGCGGGCCGGTTGTTTCGCCGGTCCCCAGAATTCCAACAACAACGGAACCATCGGCCGAGACATCATTGGCGCGCGCAGCGGTGTAATTGATATTGGCGGCGCTCAGCGCCTCCAACCCGCTCGCCTCAGTCCAGCGAAAGGCGCGCAAGCCGTTAAACGCATCGCCATCCGCCGCTTGCCCGACAATGACTGATCCGTCCTGTGAGGCGGCAAAGGCTTCGGAAACCGAGCCTTCGTTCAGCCGCCCAAGGCTGACCATGCCGGTGGCATCCGTATAGCGAAACGCGGTCATGCCCAGTCGCGCGCCTTCTCCCGATGCTCCGACAATGGTCGACCCGTCTCCGGAAATCCCATAGGCCACCGAGCCGATCCCGGTATTGGTCCCCGGATCAAGCGTACCAAGGCTTTCGATCCCGGCACTGGTCCAGCGCACCGCATGGACATTGAAATTGAACGACGCCCCGGCATTGGAGAAACCGACAATCGTGTTGCCATCATCCGAGATCCCAAAAGCCACGGCAGAATCGATAAACCCGGTGCCATCCCCGCTGAGATAGGGCAGCACCTCGACAGCCCCGGTTCCGGTCAAACGCACCGCGCTGTCACGCCCATTCGCACCGCGGGTCCAGCCCGCCATGACGCTGCCATCCATCGACAATCCCGAAATCGTGCCGCCAAAGGTAAAGGGCGAAAACCCTCCGGTCTCGGTCCACAGGATGTTTTGGTCACCATTGCGGCCCATAGCCGTCGACCCATCCGCCGAAATGGCAAACCCCTCTTCTGAAAGCGGGCCGGATGTGGCCCCGACATCGTCGAAGGCGATGGCAGGATCACCAAGGGTCACGACCTGCGCCTGCGCCGGGGCGACACAGGCCAATGCCATGGTGATCGATGTTGTTATCAGCAGCGAGCCGCGCTTGCGATTGAAATGAATCATGGCTCGAAGTCTCCTTGCCCAATTTGGCCTCACTCGCGCCAAAGATTAAGATTTGCGAAAATGGCCTCCTATCCCCTGTTCGGGGGAGATTGCGCCCCTTTTGCTTGCTATACTGTGCAAATACGCTTCGGATTGGCCCGTCAGGCAGGTAGATTTGAAACCAACGCCCTTTACTCTTCTTTTTGCGGCCACCTTGCTGGGCCTTGCAGCGATATGGGGTGTTCTCGCCATTTCGCTCAGCCAGCCCTATCTGGGCCTCACCCTGTCACCACAACCGGAACTGGGCTTTGTCTGGATCGCGGATGTGGACCCGGATGGCCCCGCCGCACAGGTGCAACCCGGTGCCCCGCTCGACAGTGTCGGGCCGATCTCCTTGCGCCCATTTGATCTGGTCGAAGAATCCGACACCGCCCCAAGCTATGTCGAATTAGAGGATTTCCTTGAGCGCCAGGAACAGCTTTACGCCCTGATCAGCGCCCCCAGCGTGACGCTCACCATCGCCGAGCCCCATGCGGCCCAGGTCGAAATCTCTCCCGCGCCAAGCCGCCCGATCCGCGACCTGCCTCTGGTCTTTTGGGTCCAGATCGTTGTCGGCCTGATCTCGGTGATTGTCGGTGTCTGGGTCTGGTGCCTGCGCCAAACCCTGCTCGCCCCGCAACTGCTGGCGCTGGCCGGTATCGGCATCGCCCTCTCGGCCTTTCCTGCCGCGATCTATTCCGCCCGAGAGCTCGCCCTGCCCTCGGCCTTGTTTCGCACGCTGTCCGCCATCAACCACTTTGGCACGCTGGTCTTTGGCGTTGCCATGGTGTCGCTGTTTCTGACCTATCCGCGCCGCCTTGTTCCTGCGTTTGTGCTTTGGGTGATCACCGCGATCTTTGCCGTCGTTTGGGTGATGGAGGTTTTTCGCATCCTCAGCCCCGGCCCCGCCCAAGCCATCCATCTGCCCGTCGTGATCCTGATGCTGGGTATCCTGGCCGGGGCGCTTGCCCAATTCTGGACCTCGCGCAATGATCCCGTCGCCCGGGCAGCGCTGCGCTGGTTTGCCCTGGCGGTGATCCTGGGGGCCGGCACCTTTGTGCTGCTCATCATCGTTCCCAATCTCATTGGCTTTGCCCCGACCCTGTCCCAGGGCTTTGCCTTTTTGCTCTTTGTACCGCTCTTTATCGGGGTCGCAGCGGGCGTTGCACGCGACCGGCTGTTCGAACTCGAAGGCTGGGCGTTTTCGATCCTGTTCTACTTTGTCGGCGTGCTTTTGCTTTTGGTGCTGGATGCCATTCTCATCGCCTTCGTCGCCTTTGAGCGCGCCCCGGCCTTTGGCCTGTCTCTGTTGTTGATCGCCCTGACCTACCTTCCCAGTCGCGACTGGCTGGCCCGGCTGATCACCCGGAAAAGAAACGTGAACCGAGAGGACCTGTTTCGCCGGATCGTGGATGTGGCGCTGACAACGGACCGGCTGGACCAAGAACAAGGCTGGCACCAGATCCTGCGCGATGTCTATCAGCCTCTGAACCTCGCCCAGACAGAACAACCCGGCCCCACCGTCCCGGAAATCCACCAGGAGGGCGTTGCCCTGTCCCTGCCCGGCGCAGGCCGTCTGGCTCCGGTGCAATTGCGCAATGCCCATGGTGGGCGGCGGTTGTTCAGCCTTCGGGACAAACGTTTTGCCGATGAGATTTGCGCCATGCTGGCCCATGCCATTTCCAGCCGCGACGCTCAGGAAGTCGGGGCCTCAGCCGAACGCACCCGCATTGCCCGCGACATGCATGACAACCTTGGCGCGCAGCTGCTATCGGCCCTGCATAGCGACCAGCTCGACCGCAAGGACACGCTGATCCGCCAGACCATCTCGGACCTGCGCGACATCATCAATAACAACGCCCAAGGCGGCAAAACCCTGGGTGATCTGCTGGCCGACATGCAGCTCGAGGCCCGTGAACGCCTCGCCCTTGCTGATATTGGCCTTGATTGGGTCGAAGAGGGCGACGCAAATCGTGACCTACCCCTTGCACCAAATCTCATCCATTCCCTGCGCTCGATCCTGCGCGAAACCGTCAGCAACACCATCCGCCATTCCGGGGCGCAAAAGGCCTCGATCAAGTTCCAGCTATATGAAAGCAGCCTCAGCCTGGCTCATCGTGATGATGGCACCCACATAACAGATGACCCGGCCGACCCCGGCCATGGCAGCGGCGGCAGCGGCCTCGCCAATATCGAAACCCGTGTCGGGGCGCTTGGCGGATCGGTCAGTTGGGAAAACTCCACGACCGGCTTTGTCATCCGCGCCGATATTCCCCTTGTTGATATGGGGGCATCATGACCCGCATCCTGATCGTCGAAGACCTCGCGGATATTCGCAAATGGCTGACCGGCATCGCGCAAAAGGCCTTTGAGGCCCCGCATGAAATCGAGACCGCCGCCACCCTGCGCGCCGCGTTGGGTGCTGCCCGCAAGAACAGTTATGATGTGGCCCTGATCGACCTCAACCTGCCCGATGGCAGCGGCATCGACGTGTTGAAATGCCTGCGCCAATCGCGCCCGGAAACCCTCTGTGTGATCACCACCGTGATGGGGGATGACGCCTGGATCGTGGCCGCCCTGTCGGCGGGGGCGAATGGCTATCTGCTCAAGGAACAGCCCTCTGAGGTGATCGTACGGCAATTGTCGCAGCTCGCCGATGGTATCCCCGCCCTGTCTCCGTCCATCGCACGCAGGATCATGGAGCATTTCCAATATACCGGCCCGGTCGGCGAACCCGATGCCAACCTGACCGGGCGCGAAAAAGAGGTGCTGGCCCTGATCAGCCGCGGAATGCGCAATGTCGATGTGGCCGAGCAGCTCTCCATGGCTGAAAGCACCGTCGCCCATCACATCAAATCTATCTATCGCAAACTGGGTATTTCCTCGCGGGCCGAAGCCTCTTGGCACGCCGCCCGTCTTGGGCTGGCCCCGGGCAAACTTGGGGCCTAGCACTTGCTCTCCCTAGCAAATGCTGGACGCTGCGCCGCCAGTCGCGTAGCAAGGCGCGGGTAACCGGCCACATGCTAAATCGCGGCCAATTTCGGGAGTGCATCATGTCAAACATCAAAACCACACTTATGGGCCTCGCCGCCTGCCTGTCCTTGGCCGCTCCGGCCACCGCCGATGGCGAAAAAGCGGGTGTGTTTGACTACTATGTCCTCGCCCTCAGCTGGTCGTCCAACTGGTGCGAAGTCGAAGGTGATGCCAAAGGCTCTGAACAATGTGACACCCGCCATGATTACGGCTGGGTCATGCATGGTCTCTGGCCGCAATTCCATCGCGGCTGGCCCAGCTATTGCCCCACTGTGGAACGCGCGCCCTCGCGTCGCATGACCTCTGAAATGGTTGATATCATGGGCTCTTCTGGCCTCGCCTGGCATCAATGGAAGAAACACGGCACCTGCACCGGCCTGTCGGGCCGCGCCTATCTTGACCTCTCGCGCGCCGCCTATGACAGCGTCACCCGCCCCGAGATCTTTCGCAAACTCGACAAAAGTGTGAAACTGCCCGCTTCGGTGATCGAAGAAGCCTTTCTCAAGGCCAACCCCGATTGGTCCGCCGATAATCTCACCATCACCTGCCGCGATGGCTACATCTCAGAGGCGCGCATATGCCTCTCCAAAGACCTGCAACCGGTCCCCTGCGGGCGCGACGTGATCAAGGATTGCGCGCTGAAAGACGCCAAATTCGAACCGATCCGGTAAAAACGCGTTTGACCAAGACCCAGCGGCGTTTACAGCTCGAAACTCAGCTCTTTTATACGCCGCTGAGGATCCTTGACCTCATCAGGATAGCCCAAAGACACGTTCCGAAGGGATGTATCACCGATGGCAACATCTCTGGCATCATGGCTGTGACCAAACAGCCAGAGATCAGGGCCAAACTCCGTGATCACCTGTGTCAGATCACTGGCATAGGCCGCCTCCAATCCCTCCGAATAGGACCGCAACACATCCCCATGCGGCGCGTGATGGGTCGCAACAATGGTCTTCCCCGCAAAGGGCTGGGCCAATTCCTGACGCAGCCACGCAACATGATTGCGATGTGTGGAAACCGTGTCTGAGGGCCAGATCTTTCTATAGCCGCGACTTGCCATCCGGATTTTGCGGTAATCGTTCATCCGTTCCGAAATATTGGCCTGATTGATCAGACTACCCGCGCCGAGCTCCATATCGGTCCAAAGAGTGGCGCACAGCACGCGCCATTCCCCAAACCGCAAAACCTTCTTTTGCGCATAGGTTACCCCAAAAGACGCGGCGATTTCCGCTAGCTGCGCCTCACCGTCCAAGCAAAAATCGTAAAAGTCATGATTGCCTGGAAATACCGATACCCGATCCAACGGGATCAGTTTGGCCAATCTCTCAAAGGCGTATTTCCACCGAGTTTTGGGTTTGTTGGATACATCCCCAGCCAATAAGATGTGATCGATTTCAGAAAACACTGTCTCCAAACCGGCAAACGGGTCGCGCTTTTGCAAGGCCCAGAAATCATCGTGCAAATCTGACAGAACAAGAATACGCATGTGCAGCTCCAAATGGCCGCAACCTATCGGTCTAATGTCTTAAAATCTACAGCGACCGGACACACATAGCGCCCCGCAAGTGCCGATCCTTCACGCCGCCCTCGCGGCTAAATAGAGTCTCCCTCCATCACACCTCAAATCCATCAGAAAGCATAGCCAAACCGCGCGATATCCTCGGCGCAAAGTCGCCCCAACAAGTCGCGCAGATCAGCGTCGTAATAGCTGCGATACTCTGCCCGGTCCGAGCGGTTTTCATGTGGCAGCTCAGGCACAAACCCCAAATGCGCCGCCAGCGGTGCCATATCCTGTTCCAGATGTTCAAGGCGCAGAAACAACCCATGCTCCTGCCCCGTCACATCGCGCATATAACGCCCATAGGGCCAGGCCAGCATGGTTGAGATGGTCAGTTTGTGCTGCAGGAACGGGGCAAAGTCCAATTGCTTGGCCAACCCCACCGCCGGGTGGTCAAAGCGCTGCTTCTTCAACCAATGATAGTAACTCACTGCCCGGTCCCACGGGTTGCGCACCAGGGTAAAGCACAGCATCTCGCCAATCTGTTCCGGGCTATAGGCCCCGTCGAGATCCGCCAGATTGGAATGTTTCCACATCCGCCCCTTGGCCTGCAACCGCTCCGCCCGCGCGCGACGTTTGCGCGCCTTGGGCGTGTCACCAATCAGAATATCATCCCGATGCGCCCGCGCCTCCAGCGCCAAAGCCATCGAGGTCCCCCCGGTCTTGGGAATGTGCACAAAGATGAAATGACGGCCCGGCGAGATGATCATGGGGCAAGACTATGGTTTTGAAGCGGAAATGGAAACGGCAGTTTGCGGCTTTGGTTTTTCAAGTCATCCATTTGTCTAAACCAGTCAATAGCGAGCCGCGCCATCGCCGTCTCGCGGGTTGGCGACGAAACACTTGTTTCTGCCACTTTATGCTAGGGTCTGTTGACATTCACCTTCGGCACCAGCGCGAGACCCATTTTGCCCCTGACGAGGCGATTTGGCCGCAGCGATCTGACCGATCGTAAGGGCAAGTCAACGAAGACAGAGGCAAAATGGGCCGCGCCGCTTGCGGTTTCGCAAAAATTGCCCACTTCTGCGTAATTTGAGCTTGCAGTAGATCACTACTCCTGCGCTCAAATTCCTAAAACTGAGCAATTTTTGACTGAAACTGGTGCTGAAGGCTGAATGTCAACAGACCCTAGTCCCCTGGAACTGAAATTCTTATCATAGTGTTAATGTCCCCGGATCGCCTGCGATCCGGTTCGCGCCCATGCCAAAGGCATGCTTTTAGCATGACCCCGCCCGTCAAACCAAAGGTTTGCCTTCGGCAAAGCGGCGGGCGCGAATTCGTCTCAACGTTTCAACTAGATACAAAGTTATCTGATGCCACCACCCAGCTGCCAAGGTTTGACGCGCCCACCCTCGGTGCCGGGCGCGAACCTGCGTGGTTACCAATTGTCAATGTTGCGGATTTCAGTTCCAGGGGACTAGCCAAGCTCTCTCCAACATCCGTATTCACCAAGCCGCTTGCCAAATCGCCCACCCGTCCCGCCAAAGGCGGGCCAACTGTATCGGCGCACCTTTGGTGCGACGGGCGGGACATGTCAAAGGTATGCCTCTGGCATGACGATCACCCAACTCTCGGCGTTTGCTTGCAAACGCCTGCGGACAGCGCATTCTAAGCAAAGCGCGAGAGGCGGGTTTCGGCCTTGATCCCGAGTGAATGCTCACCTGCATCAGAGACTCCGAATCCCCTTTTCTCCGCCCCGTTCCCTGCGCATAGTGCCTCTCACCATCATGGACAGGGAGGATCACCATGGGTTGGATGCGCGACGAAACCGGGCTTGGCAAAAATGCGGCAAACTATGTGCCCCTGACCCCGCTTTCCTTTCTGAAACGCGCCGCAACCATCTGGCCCGATCACCCCGCCGTGGTCTATGGCTCCCACCGCAAGTCCTATGCCGACTACATCACCCGCGTGACCCGGCTCGCCTCGGCGCTAGTCAAACTCGGCGTTCAGCCCGGCGATGTGGTCGCCTCGATCCTGCCAAATATCCCCGCCCAGGCCGAGGCGCATTTCGGCGTGCCCGCTTGTGGCGCTGTGCTGAATGCCATCAACACCCGTCTGGATGTCGACACCATCGCCTATATCCTCGATCACGGCGAGGCCAAGGTTGTGCTTTGTGACCCGCAATTCCTGCCGGTCCTGGCCGAAGCCTTGGACCAGTTGACTGGTCCCAAACCCACCATCATCGAGGTCGCCGATGATCAGGCCGGGGTGCATGCGCATGGGCATTACATGGAATACGAGGCCCTGCTCGCCACCGGTGATCCCGATTTCGACTGGATCATGCCCGAGGATGAATGGGAAAGCCTCGCGCTCAACTACACCTCCGGCACCACGGGCAAGCCCAAGGGCGTGGTCTATCACCACCGCGGGGCCTATCTGAATGCCATGGGTCAGGTCCTGTCCTGGCGCATGACCTTGCACCCGGTCTATCTGACCATCGTGCCGCTGTTTCACTGCAATGGCTGGTGCCACACCTGGATGATGCCCGCGCTTGGCGGCACCGTGGTCTGCTGCCGCGACATCACCGCTCAGGCGATCTTTGACGCCATCGCGGATGAGGGAGTCACCCATTTCGGCGGCGCACCCATCGTGCTTAACATGCTGGTGAACGAGCCCGAGAAACAACGCCCCGTCGACCATATTGTCGAGGTCTTCACCGCCGGGGCCCCCCCGGCCCCCGCCACCTTGGCCAAGATCGAACCCATGGGGTTCAACGTCACTCAGGTCTATGGGCTGACCGAGGTCTATGGCCCGGCCACCGAATGCACCTGGAACGCCCGCTGGGAGGGTCTGGAGGGCGATGAGCGCGCCGCGATCAAAGCCCGTCAGGGTGTTGCCATGCCCTTTATCGAAGAGGTCCGCGTCACCGATGAAACTCTCACCGACATTACGCCGGACGGCGAAGACAAGGGTGAAATCATGTTTCGCGGCAATGGGGTGATGAAAGGCTACCTGAAAAACCCCGCCGCCACGGACGAAGCCTTTGCCGGTGGGTATTTCCACTCGGGCGATATCGCTATTCAACACCCTGACAGCTATATCCAGATTGCCGACCGCGCCAAGGACATCATCATCTCGGGCGGCGAAAACATCTCTTCGGTCGAGGTCGAATCCTGCCTGATGAATCACGAAGCCGTGCTGCTTTGTGCCGTGGTCGCCAAACCGGACGACAAATGGGGCGAAGTGCCCTGCGCCTTTATCGAACTCAAGGACGGGCACAGCGCCACCGCCCAGGAAATCACCGCCTTTGCCCGCGAACGCCTGGCCGGTTTCAAAACCCCCAAAGCCGTTGTTTTCCAAGAGCTTCCCAAAACATCCACCGGCAAAATCCAGAAATTCGCCCTGCGCCAACAGGCCAAGACCATGTGAGTGCCTAGGCTGGGTTTTGTCAGCAGAGCCTTACATATTCCATTGATCTGTGCGCCAATAGCGGGGCAGGTTTGCGTATACTAACGCTTATTCGGGATGCATCATTCTGTCTTTCCGGGTAGTAAATGACAAAAATGACGCAATCTGTCAGCTTGTAGGGCTTCCCCTCCGGGCGGACCTCTCTTCTCAAAGGTGGACACCATGAAAACCTTGCGCGCGACATCTCTGGCCGTGGCGGGCCTGCTGAGCTGCTCCCTCCCCCTCTACGCCCAAGACCCCGCCAGCGCGCCGCGCCCGGCCAAGGTCTACACGGTCGAGGCCAGCGAAACCGTCCTGCGCCGCACCTATTCGGCAGTGGTCTTCCCCTCGCAAGAGGTGGAACTGTCCTTTCGCGTTTCTGGCCGGGTGATCGAATTGCCGGTGCGCGGCGCGGATCAGGTCAAAAAGGGCGATGTGATCGCCAAACTGGACCCGCGCGATTTCGAAGCCGCCATTGCCGGGCTCGAAAGCCAGCGCGACCAGGCCCAGGCCCAGCTCAAAGCACTGGAATCCGGGGCCCGTGACGAAGAGATCGGCGCGCTTGAGGCCGCGGTCGCCTCGGCCCAGGCCCAGGTTGATCAGGCCCGCGAACAGGCGGATCGCACCAAACAACTGGCAGATCGCGGGGTCGCCGCCCAGGCCCGCCTTGATCAGGATCTTGCATCGCTGCGTGTTGCCGAAGCCAATCTGAAAGCCAAGCAAGAGCAGCTCTTGATTGGTCAATCGGGTGGCCGCACCGAAGATGTCGAAGCCGCCAAGGCCGCCCTGCGTGGGCTGGAAACCCAGCTCGACACCGCGCGTGACAATCTTGACGATGCCACCCTGACCGCCCCCTTTGACGGGGTGATCGCACGGCGCGACATTGAAAACTTCACCAATGTGCGCGCCGGGGACAAGGTCGCGCTGCTCCAGACGCTCTCGGTCATCGACCTCGCCTTTGACGTGCCCGGCGTCGATGTCACCGCCCTGTCGCGCTTTGGCACCCCCACAACCGTGGTCCGTTTTGACGCCCTGCCCGATACCGACATCCCGGCAGAATTCGTCGAATTCTCAACCCAGGCCGACGCGGCCACGCAGACCTATCGCGCCCGCGTCGCCGTCACTGTGCCGGAAAACCTGACGATCCTGCCCGGCATGGTCGGCCAGATCGAGGCCTCGATTGAAACCGATAACCGCTCGGTCCTGACCGTCCCGCTCACCGCTATTGCCGCCGATAGCAGCGGCAACCCGATTGTTTGGGTTGTCCACCCCGACGCCAAAACCGTTTCGACCATGGCTGTCACCCTTGGCGATGCGGCGGGTGCCTCGATCGAAGTGCTCAGCGGCCTCAAGGATGGCGATATGGTCGTCATCGCGGGCACCAACAAGCTCCAGGAAGGCATGGCCATTCGCCCCATCACCAAGGTCGGGGGCTAACCCATGGATCTCGCACGTTTCGCTATTGAAAAGCGGGTGATCTCGGCCCTGTTCTCCCTGCTTATTCTGGTCGCGGGCTATTTCAGCTATACCAGCCTGCCGCGCTTTGAAGACCCGGAATTCATCATCCGTCAGGCGCAGATCCTCACCCCCTATCCCGGTGCCAGCGCCGAAGAGGTGGCCGAAGAAGTCACCGAAGTGGTCGAAAACGCCCTGCAGGAATTGCTGGGTGTCAAAGAGGTGCGCTCCGTCTCCTCCCCCGGCCTCTCGAATGTCTCGGTCGAGTTCACCATCGCCTCGGCGCGCGATTATCCCGCTCTTTATCAACGCTTTGCCCAGATGCGGGCCAAGATTGACGACATTCAGGAAACCCTGCCACCCAACGCCTTGAAAACGCAGGTCTATGACGATTTCGGCGATGTCTATGCGCTCTATTTCGCCATCACCGGCGAGGGCTATACCATGCCCGACCTGCACGCCTATGCCAAACAGCTCCAACGCGAGCTGGTCACCGTCAAAGGCGTGTCCAAGGTCGTGCTGAACGGCGTCCAGGATGAGGTCATCTATGTCGAATACGCCCCGGCCCGTCTGATCGAACTGGGCCTGGCCCCGTCCCAAATCAGCCAGGTGCTTGAGGGTCAGAATCTTGTCGTGCCCGGTGGCTCCGTGGTGGCGGGCGAACGACGTATCACCATCCGACCGCAAAGCGCCGTGGATTCCCTTGAGGCCATCAGCAATCTGGTGATCTCCAACCCGCAAACCGGGGCCTCCTTTCGCCTCTCGGATATTGCCAGTGTGTCCCGTGGTCTGATCGACCCGGAACAAAATCTGCTCTATCGCGACGGTCAGCCCGCCATTGGCATCGGCATTTCCAACCAGATCGGCGGCAATGTCGTCAATATGGGCAAGGCGGTCAAAGAGCGGATGGATCAGCTGATCACCGAACGCCCCATCGGCATTGAAATCCTGCCAATCTCGGATCAATCCGTCTCGGTGGAAACCTCGGTGAATGACTTTGTCATGAATGTTGTGGTGGCGCTGATCATCGTTGTTGGCACATTGCTTGTCTTCATGGGCATCCGCTCGGGCCTGCTGATGGGCGGCATCCTTTTGGTTACGGTTGCGGGCACCCTGTTTGGCATGTTGCTTTACGGGCTGGACATGCAGCGCATCTCGCTGGGTGCTCTGATCATCGCGCTGGGGATGTTGGTTGATAATGCCATCGTGGTGGTCGAAGGCACGTTGGTGCGGGTCCATAAGGGCGAACACCCGCGCGACGCTTCAATCGCCGTGGTCAACCAGACCAAATGGCCGCTTTTGGGCGGCACCGTGGTTGGCTTTCTCGCCTTCTCCCCCATCGGGTTTTCACCGGACAATACCGGCGAATATGCAGGCAGCCTGTTCTGGACCATCGCCATCGCGCTGCTGTTTTCCTGGCTGGTGGCAATCTGGCTAACACCCTATTTCTGCACCCTGCTGCTGCGCGCCGAAAACAAAGAAGAAGGCGCCGAGGCCGCCAAAGAAGGCATCGTTCTGCGCCTCTATCGCGGCCTGCTCGCCGCCGCGATCCGGCTACGCTATCTGACCATCCTGCTGATCGTCGCGCTCTTTGGCTCGGCCATAGCTGGGTTCAGCCTGGTGCCTCCGGGCTTTTTCCCGGCCTCGACACGGGCGCAATTTGTCATCGACTACACCCTGCCCGAGGGCACCGATATCAGCAAAACCAAGGCGGACCTGCTCGAGATCGACGCCCATGTGCGCGGGCTGAGCGGCGTGCAAAGCACCAACCTCACCATCGGCAGCGGCCATACCCGGTTCATGCTGATCTACGAGGCGGCGGATGCCAATCCCGGCTATGGTCAGATCCTGGTCGATGTCGAGGATTTCACCCAAATCGCCGATCTCGAAGGCACGCTGCAAAGCTGGATCGATGACCGCTACCCCTCGGCCAATGCCAAGGTCTGGCGCTTTATCCTCGGCCCCGGTGGCGGTTCCAAGGTCGAAGCGCGCTTCTTTGGCCCCGATGCGGCGGTGCTGCGCGATCTGGCGGCGCAGGCCAAAACCATCTTTGCCCAGGCGGGGGCCGTCGCCATCAAGGATGACTGGCGCGAACAGATCCAGGTCATGCGCCCGGTCATCAACACGGAAAACGCCCGCCGCCTTGGCCTGACCCAGGGCGAGATTTCCAGCGCCATCTACGCCCATTTCAACGGCACCAATATCGGCGTGCTGCGCGAAGGCGATGAGCTGCTGGACATTACCATGCGCCCCCTGGCCTCGGCGCGCGATGATATCGAGATGTTGAACAGCGTGCAGATCTTCAGCCCTTCCATCGGGGCCTATATCCCGATCTCACAGGTGGTTGACCGCTTTGATCTGGTGTTTGAGGCAGGCAATCTGCGCCGCATCAACCGCAAGCTCGCCATCACCGCCCAGGCTGACAATGCCCCCGGCGTGCTGTCCGGCGATCTCTATGAACAGGTCCGCGCGCCCGTCGAGGCCATTCCCCTCCCCCCCGGCTATGAACTGGTCTGGAAGGGCGAGGCCGGCAACAGCGCCGAGGCCAATGCCGGTCTGGCGCAAACCATGCCTCTGGGCTTTGGTGCGATGATCCTCGTGGTGTTTCTGCTCTTCAACGCTGTGCGCCAACCGCTGATCATCTGGCTCACCGTGCCCCTTGCGCTGATCGGCGTGGTCTGGGGCTTGGTCGCCACCAACACCCCGATGGAGTTCATGGCCATTCTCGGCGTGCTCTCGCTGACCGGGATGCTGATCAAGAACGCCATCGTCCTGATCGACGAGACGGATACGCAAATCGCCGATGGCAAAGCGCGCATGCAGGCGGTTGTCGATGCCTCGGTCAGCCGCGTGCGCCCGGTGATGCTGGGGGTTCTGACCACGGTGCTGGGCGTGGTCCCACTGATCTGGGATCCGTTCTTTGCCTCACTGGCGGTGGTGATCATCTGCGGCCTCAGCTTTGCCACGATCCTTACCCTGATCATCGTCCCCACCCTCTACGCAGTCTTCTTCCGCATCCAACAGGACGAGGTCACAGAGTAAAACATAAGGCGGGGCCAACACCCCGCCTTTTTCTTAATATCTCCGCCTTCACAACGAACTGGTCTGGAACCCGAAGGCGTCCATCATACGTCCGATATGACCAACGTGAATTACAGATCGGTCAAAAAATAAAGTCGTCGGCGCTCAGATCCGAGGGATCAACACCCATCAACACGAAGGAGTTGCCTTGCCCATCGCTGATATAAGCCCCGTTACCATAATCGTGAACGACACTTTGGACATCCGAAAAACTATTTAAACCAGCCACGTTTGAAAGATCGATTTTATCCTCACCCGTGGTGAAATCCAGGATCTGATCATAGCCAAAGTTTCCGTAGAATTCGAAAACATCCGCACCGCTGCCACCAGTTAGAACATCATTATGGGCCCAACCGTTCAAAGTGTCATTGCCCAGACCGCCATTGATCACATCATGCCCGTGTCCACCCCAAAGCGTGTCATTGCCTTGGTTCCCATTAATGGTGTCATTGCCAGAGCCACCGCCAATCAGGTCATGGCCCTGTCCTCCGTCCAGCGTGTCATTTCCAGTATATCCCCAAACGGTGTCATTGCCCCAGCCGCCTTCGACGCTGTCATGTCCTCCGCCTCCGCCGATACTGTCATTACCCTCACCGCCGGAAAGATCGTCATTACCATCGCCGCCACCCAAGGTGTCGTTGCCAGTCCCCCCATGCACAGTATCTGCGCCGCTGCCGCCCCAGACTTCATCATTGCCTTGGTCACCATTGATGCTGTCATTTCCTAGGCCGCCGCCAATCGAGTCGTACCCAAGCCCACCATGCATCGTGTCCGCGCCATTGCCGCCCCAAATGGCGTCATTTCCGGTGTTTCCGAACAATAAGTCATTTCCATCTTGACCCATGAGTTCGTCATGCCCACTGCCGCCCCAGACCGTGTCGTCCCCAGCATCCCCATAAAGCTGGTCATTGTCGATTCCGCCGGCAAGCAGGTCGTTCCCATTGCCGCCGTACAACGTGTCATGGCCCTGTCCACCATTGATCACATCATCGCCGTCATTTCCGTGCGCGATATTCCCATCGCCAGAACCGCGTTTATTAAAGTATATAAAATCGTCTCCTGACCCGGCCCGAACGTCTGCTGTTCGCCCATACGATCTATATGTATCAAAACTTATGTGATCATATTCGTGTTCCGGGACGTAATCGAAAGGGTCAATATACTGAACGGCAGGCAAAGACGCCAAGTTCATAGGAACCTGCATAAAGTGTGACTCTTCGGTGTAGTTGCCATTGCCATCAACTGAACCGGTCAATCGGGCTCCACCCAACGCGTAGAACACGTTGTCTCCGATGCACAAGAACTGTTGCGCCCCCAAGGAATCCGAGCCCAAATTTGGGTTGCGGTACGATACGACCTTAACTTCCACCCACGAACCATCTTGCAGTTGGATTTGTGTTGGAAGGGCGAACAAATCTATCTCATTGTTTTCAATATAAATCTTGTCAACGGAAACGTCAAAATCGTCGATACGCCCGTTTATCGGTGAATTCGCCAGGTGGATATTCGTAAACTGAAAGATGTCCGCCCCTTCGCCTCCATAAGCATGGTGCCCTTGATGGTTCGTCTCATTGGTCACATCGAGAATAAGGGTGTCATCACCATCGCCACCAAACATGTGGACTTGCCCGAGCCCCGAGACGGAGGCTTCCAAGGTGTCATTGCCTGCGTCACCGTGCAGCGCTGAACTTGAAGACGAAGTATCATCATCGCTGGCAGAACGATGAAGGATGAGGTGATCATTGCCTTCACCACCTTCCAAAGTATCGACACCTCCATTTCCATTCAGGGTATCGTTACCGGCAAATCCCTTTATTCTATCGGTTTCGCTGGTGCCATTGAGTATGTTATTACCGTTGGTTCCATTAATATCAGCCATAATTTCAGCCCTTATGGTTACAAAAACAAACGCCATTTTTTCACAGTGTGTTGAATTATTTTCACGAGGAAAATTGAATTACAACTCACAACTTCAGGTTTCTTTGGGCCAAAAATATCCCGGGGAGTCCCGAGCCTGCTCGGGACGGGGCAGCGCCCCTCTCCCCCTCACAAAAAAAGGGGGCCGATACCGGCCCCCGTTCCGTTCAAATTACACCCCAGATCACAGATCAAAACGATCCGCGTTCATGACCTTGTTCCAGGCGCTGACAAAGTCGCAGATGAATTTGCCCTCATTGTCACTCTGGGCATAGACCTCGCTCAGCGCGCGCAGTTGCGAGTTGGAGCCAAAGACCAGATCGACGCGGGTTGCCGTCCAGCGGGTCTCGCCACCGGCCTTGCCCTCATAGACCCCGTCCCCGGCATCCGACCAGCTTGTGCCCATATCCAGCACATTGACAAAGAAGTCATTGGAGAGCGTGCCAACCCGATCCGTGAACACCCCATGCGCGCTGCCGCCATGATTGGCCCCCAGCACCCGCAAGCCACCCACAAGCACGGTCATTTCCGGCGCGGTCAGGGTCAACAGCTGCGCCTTGTCGATCAGCAACTCCTCCGGGGAGACACGATAGGCCTGCTTCTGGAAGTTGCGGAACCCGTCCGCCTCCGGCTCCAGATAGCCCACGCTTTCCACATCGGTCTGCTCCTGCGTCGCGTCGCCCCGGCCCAGTGTCACCGGCACCTCAACATCGTGACCACCGGCCTTGGCCGCCGCCTCGATGCCCGCCGCGCCGCCAATGACGATCATATCCGCCATTGAGACCGCTTTGCCGCTGCTCGCCCGGACAGCCTCCAGCGCGCTCAGCACCCGGTCCAGCTCAGCCGGTTCATTGGCGGCCCAATCCTTCATCGGAGCCAGACGCAGCCGCGCCCCATTGGCCCCGCCGCGCATATCCGACCCACGATAGGTCGAGGCCGAGGCCCAGGCGGTTTTCACCAGATCAGACACGCTCAGCCCCGCCTCCAGAACCGCCGCCTTCAACGCCGCCACATCACCGTCGCTCAGATCGGTCTCACTGGCCGGGATCGGGTCCTGCCAGATCAGCTCTTCGCTCGGTGCCTCAGGCCCGACATAGCGCACCCGCGGCCCCATATCGCGATGGGTCAGCTTGAACCATGCGCGGGCAAAGGCCTCGGCAAATTCCTCGGGGTTCTCATGGAAACGCTTGGAAATCGGGCCATAGATCGGGTCCATGCGCATCGCCATATCGGCGGTGGTCATCATGGTCTTGACCTTTTGCGAGGCATCATGCGCCGCCGGGGCCATATCCTCTTCTTTGACATTCACCGGCTCCCAGATCCACGCCCCCGCCGGGGATTTGGTCAGGTTCCAGTCATAGCCAAACAGCAGATCGAAATAACCATTGTCCCACTGGATCGGGTTCGCGGTCCAAGCCCCTTCGATCCCGCTGGTGGTGGTGTCGCCGCCCTTGCCGGACCCGTGCGAGTTGATCCAGCCAAAGCCCATGGCCTCAATCGGCGCGGCTTCCGGCTCTGGCCCGACCTTGGCCGGATCACCCGCGCCATGCGCCTTGCCAAAGGTATGCCCCCCGGCGACCAGCGCCACGGTTTCCTCGTCATTCATCGCCATGCGGGCAAAAGTCTCGCGGATATCGCGCCCCGAGGCGAGAATATCCGGCTCGCCATTTGGCCCTTCGGGGTTCACATAGATCAGCCCCATTTGCACCGCAGCCAGCGGGTTATCCAGATCCCGCTCACCACTATAGCGGCTGTTCTCATTCTCATCCGGGGCCAGCCATTCGGTCTCTGCCCCCCAATAGACATCCTCTTCAGGTTCCCAGACATCGGCACGGCCACCGGCAAAACCAAAGGTGCGCCCGCCCATGCTTTCAATCGCCACATTGCCCGCCAGAATGAACAGATCCGCCCAGCTGATCGCATTGCCGTATTTCTGCTTGATCGGCCAGAGCAAGCGGCGCGCCTTATCCAGGTTGCCATTATCGGGCCAAGAATTCAGCGGCGCAAACCGTTGCTGCCCGGTGCCGCCACCGCCACGCCCGTCAGCGGTGCGATAGGTCCCGGCAGAATGCCAGGCCATGCGGATGAACAAGCCACCATAATGGCCATAATCGGCGGGCCACCACTCCTGACTGTCGGTCATCAGCGCGGTCAGATCCGCCTTGAGGCCCTCGTAATCGATCCCCTTGAACGCCTCAACGTAATCAAAACCCTCACCCATCGGGTCCGTCTTTGAGGTGTTCTGGTTCAGGATGCGCAGGTTCAGCTGGTTGGGCCACCAATCCTTGTTCGAGCGCATGCTGACATTGGTTGCCCCATGTGCGACCGGGCATTTGCCCATGCTGTTACCGTCCATAAAATCTCTCCCTAGCTGACGTGGCGACTTGGTTCCTTCACAGCCTAGCCGGGTATTTTCATAAAAAGAAATTGCATTTTCGAATGGTTCCAATAATTTCAATTTATGAGCAATATCACCTTGAAACAGCTACGCTATTTCGAAGCCCTCGCCCGTTTGGGCCATTTTGGTCAGGCGGCGGATGCCTGCGCCGTGTCGCAACCCGCGCTGTCTGTGCAGATCAAAGAGCTTGAGATGCGCCTGGGCGGGCCGCTTTTCCTGCGCGAACCGCGCCGGGTGATGCTGACACATCTCGGCATTGAAATGCTGGAACGCGCCCGCGCCATCCTGCATTCGGTGGACGAGCTAGAGGATCTCGCCCGCGCCGCCCAATCCAGCCTGCAAGGCCAGTTGCGTATCGGGATCATCCCGACCATCGCCCCCTATCTGCTGCCCGCCATTCTTGACCCGCTGACCCGCGCCTTTCCCGATGCCGATATCCATATCCGCGAGACCATGACGCCGGTGCTGATCCAAGAACTTTCGGATGGGCAATTGGACACCGCCATCCTGGCTTTGCCCATCTCGGAACCTTGGCTCAGCGAACATCCCCTGTTCGACGAAAGCTTTGTTCTGGTCCGCCCCGAGGGCGAGGCCACCCTGCCCGTCCCCGACCCCAGCGACCTGCAAAAGATGCGCCTGCTGCTACTGGAAGAGGGTCATTGTTTTCGCGACCAGGCGCTGGCCTTTTGCAACATCCCTGCCTCGCAACGTGCCCGCACTTTGGACGGCACCACGCTCTCGACCTTGGTGCGCATGGTTGAGGCCGGGTTTGGTGTGACCCTGATCCCGGAAATGGCCATCGCCTCCGAGACCCGCTCCGCCCAGGTCTCCACCGCGCATTTCACCGCCCCCCGCCCCAGCCGCACCATCGGCATGGTCTGGCGCAAATCCTCTCCGCTAGCGGGGCATTTTCAGGGCATGGCGGCGATTATCCGTGAGGTGCAAGGGACGCTTTGAGTGACAGAGCAAAGCCGAACGAAGACGCAGGATCGCCGTCTCGCGGGTTGGCGATGTGACATCCGTTTCTGCCACTTTATCCCAGCCAAGTTCACTCCAACAACCGTGTTCACCCAGCCGCCAGCTAAATCGCCGACCCGGGGGGCGGGACGGCGATCACGCGGCGGCCCAAGGGCCTTGATTCCGCGTGAGTGACGATACTGCAAATCTGATTTGGAAAAATTCCCCTTCCGGATTGCTTGCAATCCGGTTCGCCCCCGCCCCCTAGGGCGGGTGCGAAACTCCATCGGCTCAACAGCCGACACCCCTAATTCTTGGCCCACCAGACTGGACAAATTGACAGCCGCCCTCGGGTCCGGGTGCGAACCTCGGTGCCCACCAAATTAACCCAAATTAATCGAATTTAACCAAAAACCCGGCCCAACAGCCTCCCGACAAACCAACCAAACACCCAATCTCTACAAAACTCGGCCAGAATCAGACAGATTGCCCTGCAACCCGCGCCAAATCCCTATTCCGGGGCCCCGAATTGCCCCAGGCAATCCCCCCAAAACAGGCGGTGTTTTGTACCAATACCCCCGTTGCGCAAACCGCGAACGGACCGTTACCCCCACCGAACGCTGGGTTAGCTGACTCGTCGTCCATTGCTCCAGACCGAGCGGATTAGATGTGTGTCGCCCACCATTCGGATGCGCACCAGATCGGCGCGTTTGCCGGTCTCGATCACGCCGCGATCCTGCAAGCCAGCCGCCACTGCCGGGCTTTCTGTCACGCAACGAATGGCGCGGGGTAAGTCTTTCCAAACGCTCGCCAATTTGAACGCCGATTGCAGCAAAGCCGCCGGAACATAATCCGAAGACACGATGTCGAGCAGATCCATTTCTGCCAGTTCCAAAGCCGAGACATTGTTGGAATGCGACCCGCCGCGCATGATATTGGGCGCGCCCATCATCACGGCTATGTCTTTGTCATGACAGGCTTTTGCCGCCTCAACCGTGGTTGGAAACTCGGCCAGATGAATGCCATGCCCCGCCGAAACCGCGACCTGCTCGGCGGTGGTGTCATCATGGCTGGCCAGCACCGCACCAAAGCGCGCCGCCTCGGCCACGGTGCCCGCCTCATGCGCATCCCCGTGCGCCTCGCGCAACCCTTTAAGATGCGCCACATGCTCCTCAAACTCCGCATCACTCATGCCGCGTTTCTTGGCCACATATTGCTTGAGTTTTGAGATATCGCGGAACTGGCGCTGCCCCGGCGTGTGATCCATCAGGCTCACAATCCCGACCCGGTCATCGGGTCCAAATTCCGCCAGTTCCTGCAAGAGTGTTTCAGAACAGACCTCGGCACGTAAGTGCAGGAAATGACTGATTTTTAACGCCCCCGCCGCGCGCAATTCCAGCATCTCACTGGCCAGGTTGCGGGCATATTTCGAATAGCCACCCTTGCTGCCCTCTTTGACAATCGACCCCACCCGCATCGCGTCAAAAACCGTGGTGATCCCGGTCGAAGCCAGCTCGGCATCATGGGCCACAATCGCCGCCGCATGGGGCCATTCCACCCCCGGGCGCGGCTCGATATGACGCTCCAGATTATCGGTATGCAGCTCGACCAGACCGGGGATCAGAAAATCCCCTTTGCAATCCATCGCCCCCACCGGAATATCCCCGGTTTCCTCAACCGCCACGATCTGCCCCTGCGAGACACTGACAGCGCCGGTAAAGACCTGATCGCGGGTCACAACCTTGGCATTGGCGAAGCAGAGATTTTCTGTCACATCACCGTCATCGGTTTGCGGCAAAAGCGTTGGAGTGAAAGGCGAATTCATGTCAGACTACTCTCGTTTCGGAATTTTCTATCTGCCCCCAAACGGGGCTTTGGCGGCGTTTGGCGCGCAGTGGCTGGGCTGGGATGTCGAGACCGGCACACCGCGCGATTTGCCCGATGTGGCCGAGATTGATGACATCACCATGACACCGCGCAAATATGGCTTTCACGGCACGCTGAAGCCGCCCTTTGTGCTGGCTGCGGGCACCGATCTGGACGGGTTGAAATCCGCGCTGACCACGCTTTGCGCCACCCAAGAACCAGTCAGCGTCCAGGGGCTGGAACTGGCGCAGCTGGGGCGTTTCATGGCGCTGGTGCCCTTTGGCGATACCGCCGATCTGGCCGCCCTCGCCGCGCGTCTGGTGCAAGAGCTCGACAGGTTTCGCGCCCCCGCCTCCGAGGCAGAGCTGGCGCGGCGTCGCAAGGCCAATCTCTCCCCCGCGCAAGAGGCGCATTTGC
This sequence comes from Tropicibacter sp. R15_0, assembly GCA_017744045.1. Classification (GTDB taxonomy): domain Bacteria; phylum Pseudomonadota; class Alphaproteobacteria; order Rhodobacterales; family Rhodobacteraceae; genus Pelagimonas. Next base: position 274,791 of record JAGHRD010000003.1, read on the forward strand.
TGAAATGGGGCTACCCTTACGTGCTGGATCAGTTCAAATTTCACCTGACCCTGACCGGAAAATTGTCCAAACAGCAGGCCCGCATCGCGAGCGAGGCTTTGCAGCGCCTTCTTCCCGACTTGCCGCAACCCTTTGAGATCAAAGAGGTTGGGCTGGTGGGCGAACGCCCGGACGGTCGGTTTGAAACGATCCAACGCTACACCCTTTCCGGCTGAAGCAGCGCACGCGCCTCTGCAATGGTATCCGCGAGGGCACCATTATTGCTCACCGTCACCACGCGCAGATGCGCCGGCAGATCCGCACCGCTGCGTGCCAGCCGCTGTGCGATACCCTCAGCACTTTCGCGCCCCCGCCCGGCCAAACGTTTGGCCAAGACCTCGGCACTGGCGGTCAGGTTCAACACGCGAAAATCGGCAAAGACCTCATGCGCCTCGGCCAGAACCGCGCGGGACAGGTTGATCAGGTAATTCTGCCCGGCATTGGCCTGTTCCTGCACCCGCGCCGGGATGCCATAGGACAGCCCATGCGCCTGCCAGGACAGGCAATAGGCCCCCGCTTCCTGTCGCTCGGCAAACTGCGCCGGGCTGAGCGAGGTAAAATCCTCACCCCCCAGCTCGGCCGCGCGGGTGATGTCGCGTTTGACTAGCTGGTAAGAGCCATCAGCGGCCATCAGCCCTGCCATGACGCTGTCTTTGCCGACGCCCGACGGGCCAACGACAGCTATGACTCTACCCGGTGTCATGCCGCCGCTCCGACACCAAAGCCAGACAGGTCAATCTCGCGATCACAGACCTCGGAACGCGCCTCGGCATCGTGGAAAATACCGATAATCGCCGCGCCGCGGGCTTTGGCCTCTTTGATCAGCGACAACACAACCTCGCGGTTCACCGGGTCAAGGCTGGCGGTGGGTTCATCCAGCAGCATGGCCGGATAATCATAGGCAAAGCCGCGCGCGATATTCACCCGCTGTTGTTCCCCCCCCGAAAACGTCGTGGGCGAAAGCGACCAAAGCGTTTCGGGAATGTTCAAGCGGCGCAGCAACTCTTCGGCCCGGGCCCGGGCCGCCTCGCGCTCCTGCCCCACCGCCAAAAGCGGCTCGGCCACTACATCCAGCGTCGCCACCCGCGGCACCACGCGCAGGAACTGGCTGACATAGCCCAATGTATCGCGGCGCAGGGCCAGGATCTGGCGCGGTTCGGCCCCTACCAGATCCAGATCACCAATGCGGATTGACCCGGAGGAGGCAAAGTAATTGCCATAGATCATCCGCATCAGGGTGGATTTCCCCGCCCCCGATTGCCCGGTCAGCGCCACGCATTCCCCCGCCGCCACCGACAGGTTCGCCCCGCGCATCACGTCGATCACGGCGCTGCCCTGATTGTGAAGGGTGAAGCTTTTGGAGAGGTTTTCGACTGTAATCATGGTGTTACACCTGCAAAACAGAGCTGACCAGCAGCTGGGTATAGGGTTCTTGCGGATCATCCAGCACCTGATCGGTCAGCCCGGTTTCGATCACATGCCCGTCTTTCATCACCATCAAGCGATCCGCCAGCAGACGCACCACAGCCAGGTCATGGGTCACGATGATCGCTGACAGGCCCATGTCGCGCACCAACCCGCGCAGCAGATCGAGCAGGCGCGCCTGAACCGAAACATCAAGGCCGCCGGTGGGTTCATCCATAAAGACGAGGCGCGGATTGGTCACCAGATTGCGCGCGATTTGCAGACGCTGCTGCATGCCGCCAGAAAAGGTGGTCGGCCGGTCGTCGATACGCGCCTCGCTGATCTCGACCCGGCCCAGCCAGTCGGCGGCGTTGTCGCGGATATCGCCATAATGGCGCGCGCCCACGGCCATCAGCCGCTCGCCGACATTGCCGCCAGCGCTGACATTCATCCGCAGCCCGTCCCGCGCATGTTGGTGGACAAAGGCCCAATCGGTGCGGCGCAACATGCGCCGCTCGGGCTCGCTCATCTGCAAGGTATCGCGCGGGCCAGCCTCGCGCGTGTCAAACACCACCTGCCCTTGATCCGGGCTCAATTGCCCCGCCAGACAGTTCAGCAAAGTGGTCTTGCCCGAGCCACTTTCCCCAACGATCCCCATGACTTCGCCCGGATAGAGGTCAAAGCCCACATCGGTGCAGCCCACATGGCTGCCATAGGTCTTGCGGATGTCCCGCACGGATAGCAAAGGTGTCATGCTGCATCCTTTCCAACATGCCCCGCCGCGCGGCGGCTTTCGCAATAATCGGTGTCCGAGCAGACAAACATCCGCCCGCCCTGATCATCGGTGATGACCTCATCAAGATAGGAGTCCTCGGCCCCGCACAGCGCGCAGGCATGGGGGGCCTTGGACGCCTCAAACGGGTGATCGTCAAAATCAAGGCTCACCACCTTGGTGTAGGGGGGCAGCGCATAAATGCGCTGTTCGCGCCCCGCCCCAAAAAGCTGGATCGCCGCCATTTCCATCTTAGGATTGTCGAATTTCGGGATCGGCGACGGGTCCATCACGTAACGCCCCTGCACCTCGACCGGATAGGCATAAGAGGTGGCGATATGGCCGTGGCGGGCGATATCCTCGTAGAGCTTCACATGCATGAGGCCATATTCCTCAAGCGCGTGCATCTTGCGCGTCTCGGTCTCGCGTGGCTCAAGGAAACGCAGCGGTTCGGGGATTGGCACCTGATAAACAAGGATCTGATCCTCGCTCAGCACCTCTTCGGGGATGCGGTGGCGGGTCTGGATCACCGTGGCCTCGGCGGTTTTGCTGGTGGTGGCCACATCAGCCGTCCGCTCAAAGAATTTGCGGATCGAGACCGCATTGGTCGTGTCATCCGCGCCCTGATCGATCACCTTGAGCGTGTCATCGGGTGTCAATGTCGCCGCCGAAACCTGCACGCCACCGGTGCCCCAACCATAAGGCATCGGCATCTCACGACTGGCAAAAGGCACCTGATAGCCGGGGATCGCCAACCCCTTGAGGATCGCGCGGCGGATCATACGTTTGGTCTGTTCATCCAGATAGGCGAAGTTATAGTCACTCATATCGTGTCCTCACGAAGTGGGAGTGTGTTATGCAAATGGTCGGTTACTTGATCTGTGCCTTTGTCAGCTTCATCACGCTGATCCTTGTCTGGCGCTGGCGTGAACGTCGCCGAACCCACAGGCGGCGAAGCAGCTTGCGCTCTTTGCCAGACGGGCGCTGGGTCTGGACAGAACCTGATGGCACCGAAATGGTTTCGAACATTCATCCTGATCGCCCCGGCGGAGCTTGGTTTAAGCCTGGTCTCCTGAACGGCAGGACACCTTTCATTGATCGCCAAGACCTGGGTGGTCGGGGCGGCCCGGAGTGCTAAACGCTCTGCATCCAGAGGCCCGGTTAGAGTGCGCTCTGGCCAGAGCGTCCGAACCGCATTAATCTTGGCCATGACATTGCCCTTTTCCGAGTGAGGTGAAGACATGAACGGCACAGTGATTGCGTTCTTCATGGCGGCCGTGGTTGCGGCCATAATCGGCACGGTGATCTGGGACAGCCGCCGGCGCAAACGCCGGCGCGCCAGCCTGCATCAGGACAGCAGCGGCACCTGGGTTTGGACCGATTTTGACGGCTCCACCCGCAGCTCGCGCACCCATCCCGAAGAAAAAGGTGGTGATTGGTACAATGAACCGGGCGGCGGAGGTTATGATGGCGGCTCTGACGGGGGCGGTGATGGAGGCGGGGGCGGCGGCGACTGACATCACAGCAGCCCCCGCTTGATCAACTCGGCCTCTAAGGACTCGGCCCCGGTGAAGTGGATCGCATCCATCCCCGCCGCCTTGGCTCCGGTCACGTTTTTGGGGCTGTCATCGATAAACACGCAGTCCCCTGCCTTAACACCAGCGCGCTCACACAGGATCTCATAGATCCGCGCATCGGGCTTGATGATCTGCTCTTCGCCAGACACCACGGTCACACCAAAGGCGGTTTTTAGCTCGGGGTGCAGGTTGCAGCCCACCGGCCAGGTCTCAAGCGACCAATTGGTGATGGCGTGCAGCGGCACGTCACGCGCCTGCAGGCGGTGCAGCAGATCCCAGCTGCCCTCCAGCTTGGTCTGAACCGTGCGATCAAATCGTCCGACATAGCCCGCCAACCGTGCGCGATCCTGGGCGTCGTCAATTTCCAGCGCCAGATCGCTAAAGCGTTCGCCACCATCGGCGCGCAGGTTACGCTCGGCAAAGGATACGCGCTCCATAAACGCCTGCACAGCCTCAACACTGCCCAGCTCATCCAGCCAGGCCAGATGCGGCTGCCAATCCAGCAGCACTCCGCCAATATCAAACACCACGACAGAGGGTTTCATTCCGCGGCCTCCGGCACCTGGTTAGCCATGTCGGCAGCTACACGGGCTTCCTCCACCTCTTTGCGCAGGGTCCGAACCAGCTCCAATTCCGATTGGAAATCAACGTAATGGGGCAGTTTGATATGTTCGAGGAACCCTGTCGCCTGGATATTGTCACCATGGCTCAGCACAAATTCCACATCCTGCGCAGGGGCGCCGACATTGTCCTCGCCCAGCTCTTCCCAACGCAATGCCCGATCCACCAACGCCATCGAGATCGACTTGCGTTCAGACTGTCCAAAGACCAGCCCATAGCCGCGGGTAAACTGCGGCGGTTCGGTTTTTGAGCCGGTGAACTGGTTCACGGTCTCGCATTCGGTCAGGGTGATTTCACCAATCTCGATGGCAAAACCCAGCTCGGGGATCTCCATTTCAACCGCAACCTCGCCAATGCGCAGCTCACCGACAAAGGCATGGTTGCGGCCATAGCCGCGCTGGGTGGAATAGGCCATGCCAAGGGCAAACCCCTCATCCGAGCGGGTCAGCGCCTGCAGGCGCAGCGACCTGTCCGCAGGAAATTCCAGCGGCTCACGGGTCAAATCCGGTGGGGTGTCCTCGCCCTCGCCCGCCTCTTCGATCAGCCCTTCGCGGTTCAGAAATCCGGTGACATGTGGCACGGGATCGGCGCTGGCCTCGCGGCTTGGGGCCTCAGGCACCTCGCCATTGGCGGCCAGCTGGAAATCTATCAAACGGTGGGTGTAGTCAAAGGTCGGCCCCAAGACCTGCCCGCCCGGCAGATCTTTGAACGTCGCCGAAATGCGCCGCTCGCAGGCCATCTCAGCGGTATCCAGCGGCAGGCTACCGCCAAAGCGCGGCAAAGTCGTGCGATAGGCCCGGATCAAAAAGATCGCCTCGATCATATCGCCGCGCGCCTGCTTGATCGCCAGCGCCGCCAGATCAGGATCATAAAGCGAGCCTTCGGCCATGACGCGATTGACCGCCAGCTTGAGCTGTTCGCGGATCTGCGCCACGCTCAGCTCGGCAATATCCGTGTCGCCCCGGCGTTCTTCGCCCAGCCAGGCATGGGCATTCTCAATGGCGCGTTCGCCGCCCTTTACAGCCACATACATCAGTTGACCTCCGTGCTGCGCGGCAGGGCCGCGACATGCGCGCCTGCGGTAAAGACAAAGTCCAGTCCCAAAGGGAACAGGGTATGATTGGCCTGAAAGGCGGCAATTTCGGGCAGGGAGAGCGCCGCACTGTCCTTGATCCCGGGACCGCGCAGGGTGGTGCCGCTTTGCGTCAGACTATCGCTTTCCACGATCAAGGTGGCCGAGCGATCCGGGTATTCGGCAGTGCCGATCCGGTACTGCTCCAGAGGCAGCAACTCCTCCCAGCGTCCCAGCGCGAAATCCGCCCTTTCGGCCGGGACCAAGGGCGCGCCAAAATGAAACGCCACCCAGCCGCGCATTTCTGCACTGTCAAAGCTCGGGGCCAGATAGAGGCCGGTATCGGCGTCGCACAGGGTCAACAGGGCGACCGCCGCGCCGATCGACAGCGGTGCAGGCCCCTGCCCGCCGCTGACCTCAAAGATCTCGCCCGGACGTGCCATAGCGTTCATCAGGGCGCGAAACCCGTGGGCGGCCTCCTGGGCCGGATTGGCGAACCCGCCGCTGAGTGCTGCACTGTTCATCAATCTTCCCCTCGCGCCATCGTAAAGAATTCAACCTTGGTGGCGGCGGCCTTGCCGGCGCGGGTCGCGCGGCGTGTCGCCATCTCTTGGCGCAATGGGGCCAGCACCGCGTCGGCGATGTGATCCGCCGCCTCGGTCTGCATCAGCGCATCAATCAAAGCCGCGCTCAGCGCATCCTCTTTGCTGCGCCCCTGTACATAGCCATGGCCAACCGTCCCGCATTCCAGCTTGAGACTGGCGCGGGTCACGGTGATTTCGCCCAGATTGAACGGAGCCCCCGTCCCCCCGGCCCGACCGCGCACCATGACGCTGCCAATTTCGGGGGCGCGCAACAGCTCGTGAGACGGGCTGAGATCCAGCGCCTTCAACAGGTCTCTTGCCCGTCCGGTGGGCGATTTTGCCAGCAGGCTCAGCCAATCGCGCCGCGCCGTGTCTGTTGTTTGATCGAGCATCTAGACAACCTTCTCAGATACTATACAACTAGACACATCATTACAAAGCCGCGCAGATTCGGCCATAGGAAATTTGTGAAACTCTCATGACAGCTCCCCGAAAAACCCCGATCTGGAAAGAGATATCACGCGCGTTACGCGCTGATATCGCTGAGAAAATCTATACCGAAGGCGACAAACTGCCGACCGAGGCCGAGCTGGCCGCGCGGTTTGGGGTCAATCGCCACACGGTGCGGCACGCCTTGAAATCACTGATCGAGGACGGCTTGCTGCGCAGTCGGCGCGGGGCCGGTGTCTATGTCACCGCCGCCCCCACTGATTACCCGATTGGCCGCCGCGTGCGGTTCCACCAAAACGTGCTGGCCGGAGGGCAAACCCCGCAAAAACGGATCCTGCATATAGATCACCGCCCCGCCTCGGATGGCGAGGCACAGGCCCTGAACCTGCCGCTGCGCGCACCGCTGGTGGTGTATCATGGGATCTCGCTGGCCGATGATCATCCGATTGCCCTATTCAGCAGCCATTTCCCGGCGGAACTGCTGCCCGGCATGGCAGACGCGCTGCGCGAAACCTCTGGTGTGACCGAGGCTTTGAAACGGTGCGGGGTGTCGGATTACACCCGCATCTCGACCCGCATCAGCGCCCGGATCGCCACCGCAACCCAGGCAAATCACCTGCACACCCAGGAAGGCGCCGCCCTGATCTATACGACCGGGGTCAATGTCGATCCTGACGGAACCCCGGTGGAATTTGGTCAGACCTGGTTTGCGGCAGATCGCGTGACCTTGACCTTTGACAGCCCCGATTAAGAGCTTGTCCCAAGCGCGCGGCTCGCGGAACAAAAGTTTTAACTAAAACTTTTGCAAATTCCGTGCACGGAATTTGGGGGCGTTGCGCTCTTAACCGCCGTATTTCTCCAGAAACTCCAGAACCGGCAGAGCGCGAAAATCTGTCAGGGTCTCCCGCAGGCGGGCGTGTTCCCAATCCCACCAGGCCAAGGCGATGATGCGCTCGGCAATCTCGGGCGGTTGGCGGTCGCGCAATTTGGTGGCCGCTGTGCCTGCCACAATCGTATAGGGTGCCACATCTTTGGTCACCACCGCGCCCGACGCCACAACCGCCCCATGGCCAATGCTCACCTCGGGTTTGATCATCGCGCCATGACCGATCCAGGTATCATGGCCAATAAAGGCGCGGCGCGATTTGCGATGGGCGAAAAAGGCCTCATCCATGTCAGCATCATCCCAATAATCGCCCGAGCGATAGAGGAAATGGTGGCAGGAGGCGGTGTGCAGCGGGTGATCCGTCGCGCCAATGCGCACAAAACTGGCGATATTGGCGAATTTGCCCACTGTGGCGTTGGCGATATCCGCATAGCGGTCGCAATAGCTGTAATCGCCGATCTCACTATAGGCGATGCGTGACCCTTTGCCGATCTCACAACAGCGGCCCAAACGCACCTCGGTCAGGTCTACATCCTCATGCAAAAAAGGTGTATCAGCCTTGAGGCGGGCCATATCAGAACTCCCTTTCTTCGCCGCTAAAGCGAAAGAACTTGCCGGTATCGGCCAGTGTCAGGCGGTCGATCACATCCAAGATCCCTTCGGCCACGGCGACAGGGTCTTCCTCCGCCTCATCGCCGCCCATATCGGTGCGCACCCAGCCGGGATCGACCAAAGCCACGGTGATGCCTTCGGGTTCCAACATCGTGGCCAGCCCCTGCATCACCTTGTTCACCGCCGCCTTGGAAGCACGGTAAGCAATCCTGTCTGCTTTGCGATAGCCCATCCAGGCCATTTGCGAAGATATCGTGATGATCTTGGCCCCGCTCCCCTGCCGCAACGCCGGCAAAGCTGCCTGCGCCACCGCCAAGGGGGCCAGCGTGTTGACGTTCAAGGCCCGGGCAAAGCCGTCGAAATCCATGTCCAACGGTGATTGGCGATCCGGGCCAATCACCCCGGCATTGTTGATCACAACATCCAGCGGACCAAGGTCGTTTAGCTGCTCCGCCAGTCGCGAAGAAACTGTTGCCGGATCATCCAGTGATAAGGCCAGTGTGTCCCCGTGCCCGTCTCGGGTCGTTCCAATCACCTCATGGCCACGGGCCCGCGCAACCTCGGCCAGCGCTTTCCCAATCCCCCGGTTCGCTCCGGTCAGCAAAATCCTCGCCACTAGTCTTTCTTTCCGATCAAGCGCCCGCGCAGCCAGCCTGACAGCCAGTCCATCACCATGACCATCACAATCACCAGCACGATGTAATAAGCGACCTCTTCCCAGTCCTTCTGGGTCTGCATGGCTTGGGTCAGCAGCAGCCCGATCCCGCCGCCGGTGATTGCGCCAATAATGGTCGCGGATCGCGTATTGGATTCAAGGAAATACAACACCTGAGCAATCAGCACCGGAACGATTTGTGGAATGACGCCAAAGCGATAGCGTTGCAGCGGCTTGGCCCCGGTCGAGAAGACGCCTTCGATCTGCTTATTGTCGACATTTTCCAACGCCTCCGAGAACATCTTGCCAAAGGTGCCGGTATCCGTGATCAGGATCGCCAGCGCGCCGGTCATTGGGCCGGGACCAAAGGCGCGGGCCAGAACGATGGTCCAGATCAGCCCGTCAACCCCGCGCACAAAGTCAAAGATCCGCCGCATCCCAAAGCGCAAGGCCAGGATCGGGGTAAAGCGTTTCGCCGCGAGAAAGGCCAGCGGCAAGGCCACCATGGCCGCACCAAAGGTGCCCAGGAACGCCATCAGGATGGTTTCGCCAATCGCCCACAACACATCGCCATGGCGCCACATGGGGTTGCCCCAAAAGTCCTGCCACGCGCCTTTTAGATTGCTGCGCTCCGGGTCGATCTGATCCCCAAACAGGATCTTGCTCACCCCAACCCCATGATAAGGCGAGGCCAGCGTGAAAAAGAACAGCTCCCAGCCACCCGCATAACGGAAAATCTCGGTCTTGGAGCGGGTCAGGGTCACGCGGCCATTTTCGGTGAATACACTTACCCGACGCGGACCCGCCTTGATCCAATCCGGCACATCATCGCCGAGATTTGTGGTGATCTTGCCGCCCTCCAGCTGCGCTTCGATCTTGCCAAAGCCGGGCAGGTCAATCTCAGTGTAATTGTCAGGGAACAAGGTCACGACCGAACCGTCCCCCAGATCAACCACGACCTCATCCTCGCCGCTCACCCAATCCGGGCGGGTGCCCTCGGGGTAGCGGCCCTTGCGCTCGCCCTCGATGGCATAATCAATCTCACCGCTACGATGAGAGCGGGTGACATGGGTCTTGTAGCTCCAGCTGTCCGAGGCCAGGATCACCGCGTTTTCCATCTTGGCACGCTGTGCGAGGCCGGGGATGTCAAAGGCAAAGAACACATAGACAAAATAGGCCAGGATCACCGCAGGAACGGCAAAGCCGATCCATTTCTTGCGGCTGAACAGGGCGTCGGTTTCTTGTTGCAACAGGCTGAGATCGGCCATCACTGTGTTCCTTCGGTCAGACGGTTGCGATAGCGGCTCGACACTTGGTCAAACAGAACGATGGTGCCGAACAGCAGGATGAAGATAGCCGCTGCCTCGTCAAAGCGCCCCGGCCCCCAGGCCATGGAGTTGCGCAGCTCGTACCCAATGCCACCCGCGCCGACAAAGCCCAGAATGGCCGAGGCGCGGATATTGATTTCAAAGCGTAGCAGGGTATAGCTCAGATAGTTTGGCGCAACCTGTGGGATCACCCCCAGCAACATCTGCTGCGACCAGCTTGCGCCGGTGGATTTCAGCCCGTCGACAGGCTTCAGATCGGCGTTTTCCGCAACCTCGGAAAACATCTTGCCCAGCGCGCCGACGGTGTGAATGGCAATGGCGATCATCGCAGGCACCGGCCCGCCACCAAGGACAAAGATCAGCACCAGCGCGATGACGATCTCCGGCACAGCGCGCATGATGTCCAGCGCTCGACGCACCAGCGGGATCGCCCAGGGCCAGCGCGCCAGCCCACGGGTGGCCAGCAGCGACAGGATCAGGCCACCCATCGCCCCGATCAGGGTCGACACGGCGGCGATATTGATGGTCTCGATCAGCGAGGGCAGGTATTTGACCAGCAGCATCGGCAGATCGGCGCGTTTCTCCCACGCCTCGGACAGGACCGCGGCGGGGTAATCCCCAAGGCGGTGCAAGCCTTCCCAAAACCCACCCGCATTGCGGTCTTCGGCGATTGAAAAGCCGCTGGCCATCAGCAGCACAAAGATCAGCAGGGTCAATCCACCATACAGGCGGCGGCGGCTGGTCAAAGCCATATAGTTGGCTTTGATCTGTGCAGTGGCGTCGGTCATGGGAAAGCTCGATATAGCAAAGGGCCACCCACGCGGATGCGGATGGCCCTGAATTGTCAGTAATTAGTTCTTCATCTTGGCCTTGCGGGCCTCAACGATGGACACATAGGTGTCATGGGTCACCGGCTGGAAGCCCAGGGTTTCACCCGCAGCAACACCATAGGCGCAATCGGCGTCGTTTTCGTGCAGCTCGTCAACCAGCTGGGTCATTTTGGCTTTGACATCGGCTGGCAGGGATTTGCGCAGAACGATTGGGCCTTCAGGGATCACAGCGGATTTCCAGATCTGCACCAGATCGTTCATGTCAACCAGACCCGCATCAACCGCCTTGCGCAGCGCACCAGAGTTGTAGCCGTCTTCCCAGTTGCCCTGACCGTCAGCCCAGGTCACGCCGCCGTCGATGTCGCCATTGTTCACAGCAACGATGGTCTGCTCGTGACCACCGGTGAACTTGACTTCACCGAAGTACTCACCGGATTCCATGGTGATGCCTTCTTTGTACTGAGGGATCTCGATGGAAGGGATCAGGTAGCCGGAGGTGGAGTTTGGATCACCAAAGCCAAAAACCTTGCCCTGCATGTCGTCCAGGGAGGCAATCGCCGCATCCTTGCGGGCAAAACCGATGGAGTGGTAGCCGATGGAACCATCAACATTGACCTTGATCAGAACAGGCTCAACCGCTTCTGGATCCTGGATAAAGGTCGCAGCGTAAGAGGACGCGCCCAACCATGCCATATCGATGGTGCCGCCCAGCAGACCCTGGATAACGCCGTTGTAATCGGCAGGAGCAAACAGCTTGGTTTCGACGCCCAGCGCTTCGGTGGTGTAATCCGCCAGACACTGGTAGGAATTCATACGGTCCTGGGCGTTTTCGCCGCCCAGAATGCCGATGCGAAATTCTTTGATTCCTTCAGCACTTGCAGCCGAGACCAGAGCGGTCGAGGCGAACAGAGCCAGAGCAATTACGTTTTTCATGAGTTTTCTCCGGGTTGGATAGAGAGGTTCGAGTCTTCAAACGAAATCAGGCCGGAATGGGTTCCGACCTGTCGAGTGTTTCGATTTCGGTGCTGGTTGCGGCTTCGGAAAAATCAGCGCCAGCGCCGTAAATGTCGCGCGCCACGCCGGTGGTCAGCTGCGCAGGCGTGCCGTCAAAGACGATACGACCATCGCGCATACCAATGACGCGGTCACAATAGCGGCGCGCCGTATCCAGCGTGTGCAAATTGGCGATGACCATGCGGCCATCCTCTTCGTGAATGCGGCGCAGGGCCTCCATCACGGTCTGGGCATTCATCGGGTCAAGCGAGGCGATGGGTTCATCCGCCAGAATGATCTCAGGGTCCTGCATCAACCCGCGCGCAATGGCGACACGCTGCTGCTGACCACCTGACAAGGCTTCGGCGCGCTTGGCGGCATTTTCGGCAATGCCCAGACGATCAAGGATCTCGATCGCTTTGTGAATGTCGCCGGTTGGATACAGGTTGAACATGGTCGCCACGGTCGAGCGGCGGTTCAGCGTGCCATGCAACACGTTCGATACCACATCCATGCGCGGGACCAGGTTGAACTGCTGAAAAATCATCGCGCAACGGGCCTGCCAGGCACGCTTGGCGGAACCGCTCAGTGTGGTGATTTCCTGACCATTGAACGTGATGCTGCCTTCGCTGGCATCGGACAAGCGGTTCATCATGCGCAGCAGCGTGGACTTCCCCGCCCCCGAGCGCCCGATAATTCCGATCATCGCCGGTTTGTCGACCTCAAAGCTGGCGCTATCAACGGCGGTCTTGTCACCAAAGCGCTTGGTCAGTTTGTCGATCTTCAGCATATACGCCCCCAAAACTTCTTGGGGCGAAGTACGGGGGGTGCATGTCTCTTACGTGACAGAAATGAATCACGAAGATTAAAGATTTGCTGCAAAATTGTAACGCAACCTGAGGCTTTGTCACATTCAACCGAAGGCACGTAGGACCGCGCGCAACGGTTTTATAGGACCGCATGCCATCCCAAAAGACAGCGATGCGCTGGCCTTGTCCGGCACCGTCAAGGTGTTCGCCTATTGACCCCGACGGAAAACAACAAGCCCACCATGTTCGCCCAGCTCGACACATTGATCACCCGCGCCCCGATTGGGGTGCATGTGCCCGAACAGGTGGCCGGATCGCCGCATGAGGGTGCTCATCTCTTGGTGAAATTCATCAATTGTTGGGCTCAGGAAAGTCCGCCGGGCTGGTCCCTGCTGGTACAACATCCGATTGGCTACTCCGATCTGCCTTTTACCACCCTGACCGGAGTGGTAGGTACGGACCGGTTTCGGGACGGCTATGTGCATTTCCCGGCCCATCTGTCGCCCGAATTTGAGGGGGTAATCGCCAAGGGTACCCCCATTGCCCAGCTCACCCCGGTGCAAAGGCAGATCAAGCTGGAAACCAGTGTATCGCAAAACCTATCTCAGGTAGGATATCTGTTAAAAGGTGGGTGGGGCGCTGCCCCGCCCCGAGCAAGCTCGAGACTCCCCGGGATATTTTTGGCCCAAAGAAACCCTGAGGTTTCGTCACAACCGCAAAGGCAGGCTGCCTTTTGAGGCGCGGGTTAGGGTGCGCAGGGTCTCGGCGCGGTTTTCCTTGTCTTGCAGCAATTCATCGCGCAGGGCGGTGGTGTCTTCGCCCATTTCCGAAGCGATGCGGTATTGCGCCTCTTTGGCCTCGCGATCCGTCGCCCCCATAAAGGCCAGGCGCGCATCGTCCCAATAGCCCAGCCGCAAAGCGACCCGGCCCAGGTTGCGGCGCGCATCGCCATCGCTGGGGTCCAGCGCCGTCACACGGGAAAACGCCGACCAGGCGGCGTCGAGATCGTCTTCTTCGAGGCTGATCCGGCCCAGTTCAAACCAGGCAAGCCCATAGCCAGGGCGTTCCTGAACCGCCCGTTGCAGCCAGACCTTGCGCTGCCGGGGTTTGCCCGCCGCCTCCAACACTTTGGCGAGGTTGTAAAACACCTCAGCCGGGGCCGCCTCGGCCTTGGCCGCGCGGCGCAAAAGCTGTTCTGCCTTCTCCCAATCCTGCGCCTGCAGAAAGGAGGGCAATGCCGATAAATCTGCCATATCCTGCCTCGTTTTCACACGGGTTTTACAGGCGGGTTGCAACAGTTTCGCGACACTTACGCGAGAAGAAGAGACCCTGATGACAACCGATATTTTCGCCCTGCCCGGCCAGGTCTTCTGTTGCAGCGTTTCGCCAAATCACCATGGCTGCGGGTCAGTATCATTGATAGTGCGGGCAAACCCGCCTGGTTGAACCCGGTCTTTCGCGATTGAGAGCCTAGGCGCTAAATCGACGACAACCCGGCATTTGTGTTCAGCAGGAATTGCGTAAAGATCGGGCTGCTTGCAGCGCCCATGCTGCGAGCATTCTCGCCGATACTGCCTTCGCAGATTTCAGGCGGGATCAGCCCGCGCACATCCTGATTGGCCAGATAGCGCTGCACCCGCTCGACCAGTTCTTCGCGCACATTTTCTGGAAAGGCCCCGTCGATCACCACCGCCTCAAAATCGATGACCGAGCAGATCGACAGCGCCGCCTTAGCCAGCTCCTGCGCGGTTTCCCCGATCCAAGGGTCGACGTAACGCGACAACTGGCTCCAATCCTGCGGATGGCCCCAAAGCATATCCGTATCCAGCCCCGCCTCGACCAAACGGCGTTCGAGCAAATGGATCGAGGCGACGTCAATCAGCTGGCGGCTTTCGCCCAAGGGCCCGGTGCTGCGCATCGAGCCCAGCGCCCCGGCATTGCCCTGATTGCCCTCATAAACCGTGCCATTCAGCACCACCCCGCCGCCAATGAACGAGCCGATAAAGAAATAGGCGTAGTCGCGGTAATCCTTTGTTTGTCCAAACAGATGTTCGGCGCGGCAGGCCGCAGTCGCGTCATTCACGACAAAGACCGGCAGGTCGCTGAACTGACCAACAATCTGGGCGATATCGAGCTCGCGCCAGGACAGGAAATCCTGCTCGGGCGCGCCGACCAGATCATGCCATTTCCAAAGCTCAAAGGGCGCAGCAATGCCGATCCCACAGAGGCGCGCCCGCGCGTCTTCGTCCAAATCCGCAGCCAGTTGCGCCACACCGGTTTCGAGAAAACCAAACACCTCTTGCGGCATCGGATAGGTATAAGACAGGTGCAATTGCTTGCGCACCTGCCCGGTAAAATCCAACAGGGACAGATCCGCACTGCGCCGCCCAACCTTGAGCCCAAAGGAAAAAACCCCATCCGGGTTCAGCTCCATCGGGATCGAGGGTTTACCGACCTTGCCACGCACCGGCTCGCCCCGTTTGACGATGCCGTCGCGTTCCAGTTTGCGCAGGATCACCGACACGGTTTGCGGCGACAGCCCAGCGCGGCGCGCCATGTCGCCCCCCGCCGCCGGACCGTTTCTTTGCAACATAGAAAGGAGCAGACGTTCGTTATAGTCGCGAACCCCACTTTGGTTCACGCCTCCGATACGTTCTCTGACATGTTCGCCATCCATGATGCCGACCATACTTGTCTCCTCCACAATAGGAAAGATGCCTGCCGCCCATTAATAAATCAAGTTTATTTATTTATTGACAGCCGCGTTGGAATCAGGCTTCCTTAGGGCCAACCTGCCGCGAGGAGGCGCTCAGGTTTGCGTGCTGGTCAGTCCAAGGATCAGTCCGTTTTTATCTATGGGAGGACAATATGAAGAAATTTCTCGCTACATCCGCAATCGCACTGACAGCCATGGCTGGCGCAGCTTCGGCTGACGAAGTCGGGGCCTGCCTGATCACCAAGACCGACACCAACCCGTTCTTTGTGAAAATGCGCGAAGGTGCCGAGGCCAAGGCCGCTGAACTGGGCGTGTCCCTGTCCAGCTTTGCCGGCAAGGTAGATGGTGACCACGAAACGCAGGTGGCCGCGATCGAAACCTGCATCGCAAGCGGTGCCAAGGGCATCCTGCTGACCGCATCCGATACCAGCTCCATCGTGCCAGCCGTTCAACAGGCGCGTGACGCGGGCCTGCTGGTGATCGCTCTGGACACCCCGCTTGATCCGATTGACGCAGCGGACATGACCTTTGCCACCGACAACTTCCTGGCGGGTGAGCTGATTGGCCAATGGGCCGCTGCAGCGCTGGGTGACGATGCGGCAAACGCCAAAATCGCCATGCTGGACCTGGCCGTCAGCCAGCCAACCGTGGGCGTGCTGCGCGATCAGGGCTTCCTCAAGGGCTTTGGCATCGATCTGGGTGATCCCAACAAATGGGGTGATGAAACCGATCCGCGCATCGTCGGCAATGACGTGACAGCGGGCAACGAAGAAGGTGGCCGCAAGGCGATGGAAAACCTTCTGGCCAAAGATCCGATGATCAACGTGGTCTACACCATTAACGAACCTGCCGCCGCCGGTGCCTATGAGGCGCTGAAGTCGATTGGTCGTGAAAATGATGTTCTGATCGTTTCCGTCGATGGCGGCTGCCCCGGTGTGGCCAATGTCAAAGACGGCGTGATCGGCGCCACATCGCAGCAATACCCGCTTTTGATGGCCTCCAAAGGCATCGAAGCGATTGCCGCATGGGCCAAGGACGGCACCAAGCCCGCCGCCACCGATGGCAAGGATTTCTTTGACACAGGCGTCGCCCTGATCACAGACAAGCCTGCCGAAGGCGTCGAAAGCATTGACAGCGCCAAGGGCACTGATCTTTGCTGGGGCTAACCCGTATCTAAACCTTTGAAAGGGAAAGGTAGGTCACTCCCTGTCTTTCCCCCGACCAAGGATCGTCACAGATCCGCGCCATGTTGCGCGGGTCTTGCGGGTCACACCATCCCCGTGATCCGTCCAGATCACGCCTTTCCCGTGATCACTCCCTGATCACAACATTCCCCGTGATCACTCTCTGATCACAGCTTCCCCCGTGATCACTCTCTGATCACAGCCTTCCCCGTGATCGCCCCCGATCACACCTTTCCAGGAGGAAAAAATGTCCCAAACGGACCAGTATGAGGCGGTTGCCAGCGGCAGCAAATCCGAAATCGCCTCGTTCGAAGACACGCGCAAAGGGTTTGTCGGCCGCTTTCACCACGCGCTCCACACCACCCCCGCCCTTGTGCCCCTGATCGTGCTCGTCGCGGCGATCATCATCTTTGGCCTGCTTCTGGGATCAAAATTCTTTTCGCCATTCGCGCTGACCCTGATCCTGCAACAGGTGCAGATCGTCGGCATCGTCGCCGCCGCGCAAAGCCTGGTGATCCTCACCGCCGGGATTGATCTCTCGGTTGGAGCCATCGCCGTGATCTCTTCGGTTGTGATGGGGCAATTCAGCTTTCGCTACGGCCTGCCGGTCGAAATCTCCATCGCCTGTGGCCTCGCCTTTGGCACCGCGATTGGCGCGCTGAACGGCTGGCTCGTCGCCGCGATGAAGCTGCCGCCCTTTATCGTCACCTTGGGCATGTGGCAGATCGTTCTGGCCTCGAACTTCCTTTATTCCGCCAATGAAACCATCCGTTCCCAGGACATCGCCGCCAATGCGCCGCTCTTGCAACTGCTTGGGGCCAAATTCAAAATCGGCGGGGCCGTGTTTACCGTTGGCGTGATCTTCATGCTCTGCCTCGTGCTGATCCTGGCCTATGTGCTGCGTCACACCGCCTGGGGCCGCCATGTCTATGCGGTGGGGGATGACCCCGAAGCCGCCGAGCTTTCGGGTGTGAATGTCAAAGGCACGCTGATCTCGGTCTATGCCATCGCTGGCCTGATCTGCGCCTTTGCCGGCTGGGCCCTGATTGGCCGTATCGGCTCGGTCTCCCCGACCTCCGGCCAGCTCCTGAATATCGAAAGCATCACCGCCGTGGTGATTGGCGGCATCTCGCTCTTTGGCGGGCGCGGCTCGATCCTCGGCACCTTCTTTGGCGCGCTTATCGTTGGGGTCTTTACCCTTGGCCTGCGCCTGCTTGGGGCTGATGCTCAATGGACCTTCCTCTTGATTGGCGCGCTTATCATCGGCGCCGTCGCAGTTGACCAATGGATCAGAAAGGTAGCCGCCTGATGGAACCGATTTTAAAAGCCCGCGGCCTTGTCAAACGCTATGGCAAAGTCACCGCCCTGGACCATTGCGACTTTGACCTGATGCCCGGCGAAATCCTGGCGGTGATTGGCGATAACGGCGCCGGTAAAAGCAGCCTGATCAAAGCTGTCTCCGGCGCGGTCACCCCCGATGAGGGCACCGTTACGCTCGAGGGTCAAGAGGTGCGTTTCTCCTCCCCCATCGAGGCCCGCGAGGCCGGGATCGAGACCGTCTATCAGACCCTCGCCATGTCTCCGGCCCTCTCCATCGCCGATAACATGTTCATGGGCCGCGAGCTGCGCCGCCCCGGTTGGCGCGGGCGCTATCTGCGCCAGCTCGACCGCCCCGCGATGGAAAAATTCGCCCGCGACAAGCTCACCGAGCTTGGGCTGATGACCATCCAGAACATCAACCAGGCGGTCGAAACCCTCTCAGGGGGACAGCGCCAGGGGGTTGCCGTGGCCCGCGCCGCTGCCTTTGGCTCCAAGGTGATCATCCTCGACGAACCCACCGCCGCGCTGGGGGTCAAGGAAAGCCGCAAGGTGCTGGAATTGATCCAGGATGTGAAATCCCGTGGCATTCCGATCATCCTCATCAGCCACAACATGCCCCATGTGTTCGAACTGGCGGATCGCATCCATGTGCATCGCCTGGGCAAACGGCTCTGCGTCATCGATCCCAAGGATTACACCATGTCCGACGCGGTGGCCTTCATGACCGGTGCCAAAGAGGCCCCGCAAGCAGCATGACGACCCTCTCCCCGTCTCTGCCCGAACTGGCCGAGCGTATCCTGTCAACGCCCCTGCGCACCCGGCGACGCCTCATCGCGTTGGCCGGGGCCCCGGCCAGCGGCAAGTCAACGCTGGCCGATCAACTGGCCGACCAGCTGCGCGATCAGGGGCAAACCGCTCAGGTGGTGCCCATGGATGGGTTCCACCTGCACAACCGCACCTTGGCGGATCGCGGCTGGCTCAATCGCAAAGGCGCGGCGCATACCTTTGACAGCATGGGCTTTCTCAGCCTGGTGCGCCGTCTGCCCGACGAGGAAGAGGTGTTCTACCCCGACTTCGACCGCGCCCGTGACATTGCCATTGCCGCCGCAGGCCGCATTGGCCCGGATTGTGAAACGGTGATCATCGAAGGCAATTATCTGCTCTTTGATGCGCCAATCTGGCGGGATCTCGCGCCGCTTTGGGATCTGTCCTTGCGCCTCGACATTCCGATGGATGTGCTCGAGACCCGGTTGATCCAGCGCTGGCTCGATCATGGGCTGAGCAAGGACAAGGCGATTGCCCGCGCCAATCAGAACGATCTGGTCAATGCCCGCGCGATCCAAGACGCCCCCCTGCCCGCCGATATCACCATTCGCGCAACGCCATAGCGGCCTTCACCAAGATGCAAGACAAAGCCCCCCAGGCGATCCCTAGGGGGCTTTTATTCGTTTCCGGAAAGGCGGCGCGACCCCACGTGCCAGAGACATGTGCTTGGTCTTGCTTGCCGCGCAGGCCTTTCCGAAAGCTCTGAAATTCTTGCTACGGACCATATATGACTATTTTAGTCAGATTAAAAGCCCCCAGCCACAATCCCCCAAAACACCATGCCAATTGCCACCATCCCCAGGGTTTCTTTGGGCCCAAAAAATCCCGGGGAGTCCCGAGCCCGCTCGGGACGGGGCAGCGCCCCAAATTGCCGCTTTATGTCTCATGATCCGTTCCAGGTTTCGCGCCCGTATATTTCGCACCAAACCATCCTAAGTCAGCCTGTCGTTGCGCTCATACTCTCTCAAGACTGCTTAAAAACTGGTTAACAAATTCGCTAAAAACGAAAACACCTCCCGGAGGGAGGTGTTTCTTTTCCATTTATTCGCAAGATCTTACAGACACGCCTCAAAAAGATCGCGCAAGTTGACAGCTGTCAACTCCACCGGATTCCCCCCACATGACGGATCTTCCAGCGCCATGGCCACAAGGTCATCCATCCGATCGCCATTGGCCCCCAATTCCGACAGTTTGCGCGGAATCTCAAAGCTGTCATTGAACCCCTGCACAAAGGCGCAGAAACCCTCAAATCCGCCCTCAATCCCAAGGTAGGCCGCCGCGCGGTCAAAGCGGTCGCGGATCACCGGCGCGTTCAGTTCCAGCACCGCCGGCATACAGACCGCATTGGTGGTGCCGTGATGGGTGTTGAACACCGCGCCAATCGGGTGGCTCATGGCATGGATCGCGCCCAGCCCTTTCTGAAACGCCGTCGCCCCCATGGCCGCCGCGCTCATCATATTGGCCCGCGCCTCAATATCGCTGCCATCCGCATAGGCGCGCGGCAGGTTATCAATGACCAGTTTCATCCCCTCCAGCGCAATACCCTGACTCATCGGATGATAATGCGGGCTGCTGAACGCTTCGACGCAATGGGCAAACGCATCCAGGCCCGTCCCGGCCGTGATGAATTTCGGCATGCCCACAGTCAGCTCCGGGTCACAGATCACCACGCTGGGCAGCACTTTGGGATGGAAAATGATCTTTTTCACATGGGTTTCAGAATTGGTGATCACGCTGGCACGCCCCACTTCCGAACCGGTCCCCGCCGTGGTCGGCACCGCCACAATCGGCGCAATCGCATCCGCATCGGCCCGCGTCCACCAATCACCAATATCTTCGAAATCCCAGACCGGACGCGTCTGCCCGGCCATAAAGGCCACCATCTTCCCCAGATCCAGCCCCGAGCCACCGCCAAAGGCAATCACCCCGTCAAAGCCACCCTCATTATAAACCGCGACACCCGCCGCGAGGTTCAGCTCATTCGGGTTCGGATCAACCTCGGAAAACAGCCCACGGCCCAGCCCCGCTGCCTCCATAATGTCCAAGGTCGCCGCCGTGATCGGCAGGTCCGCCAGCCCTTTATCGGTCACCAACAAGGGCTTGGTGATCCCCGCCTGCGCGCAGGCCTCGGGCAATTCCTTGATCCGACCGGCACCAAATTTGATCGCGGTTGGATATGACCAGTTTCCAACAAGGCTCATGATGTCACCTTTTTCATGTGATAAGATTTTGGACGTGTCAGGTTGTGATAGCCAATGACCGAAAGGCCCCCGCCCCGCCCGGTATTTTTGCAGCCGGTCCAGCACAGGCCCGGATCCAGATAATCCGCGCGGTTCATGAACACGGTCCCGGTCTCAAGCTGATCGCCAATCCGCGCCGCCCGCTCCAGATCCTGTGTCCACAGGCTCGCCGTCAAACCAAATTCGCTGTCATTCATCAGCGCAATTGCCTCTTCATCCGAAGCAACCTTCATGATCCCAACCACTGGACCAAAGCTTTCATCCCGCATCACCCGCATCTCATGGGTGACATTGGTCAGGATCTGCGGGCTGAGATAGGCACCACTATCATCCTCGGCAAAGCTTTCGATATGCGGGGTCGCGCCCTCGGCCACCGCCTCGGCAATCTGCATCCGCACCTCTTGGGCAAAGCGCTCATGCGCCATAGGGCCCATCGTGGTATCCGGATCCAGCGGATTGCCCAGCTTATAGCCTTTTACAATCGCCACAGCCTTGTCGACAAAAGCGTCAAACAGGCTCTCATGCACATAGATCCGCTCAATCCCACAGCAGCATTGCCCGGAATTGAACATCGCCCCGTCAATCAGCGTCTCCACCGCCGCATCCAGGTCGGCATCCTCCATGACATAGCCCGGATCCTTGCCGCCAAGCTCGGTCCCGACCCCGGTAAAGGTGCCGGCCGCCGCGCGCTCCATCGCCTGACCACCGCCAACCGACCCGGTGAAATTCACAAAATCAAACGCCTTTTCCGCAATCAAGGCCGAGGTCACATCATGACCCAGATACAGATTGGCAAAGACATCCTCCGGCACGCCCGCAGAGTGGAACGCCGCCGCCATACGCTCGCCCACCAACAACGTTTGTGTGGCATGTTTCAGCGCCACCACATTGCCCGCGATCAAGGCCGGAGCAACCGTGTTAATCGCTGTCATATAAGGGTAATTCCAGGGCGCGACCACAAAGACCACCCCATGCGGAACCCGCTTGATATAGCGTTTGAAACTAGCATCCTCGCCCACTTCAATATCGGCCAGGCTCTCCTTTGCGATGGCCGCCATATGGCTGGCGCGCTCATTAAACCCGCCAAATTCACCGCCATAGCGCACAGGCCGCCCCATCATATGGGCGAGCTCCGGCACGATCTCGTCATTCATTGCGCCCACTGCGGCCACACCAGCCATCACCAGTTCGATCCGCTCCGCCAACGGCCGCGCCGCCCAAGCCGCCTGCGCGGCGCGTAACCGCGCCACTTCGGCCCGGGCCGCCTCCAAATCCAGCGCCTCGCGTTCGGCAAACACCGACCCATCAATCGGCGACACACATGTCAACATCTGGCCCATGGCCAAACCTCCATTTTCGCAAAACGGCCCCCCAATGTTCCATTGGCTTTCTTTGGGCCAAAAATATCCCGGAGAGCGCGAGAGGCAGCGCCTCTCGCTCCCCAACCTTCAGGCGTATTCCTAGGCGCGTTCAAACCCGCGCGCGATTTCCCAATCGGTGACGACACGATCGAATTCTTCGATCTCCACCTCTGCCGCGCGGGCGTAATGGGTGACAACATCCACACCAAACGCCGCCTTCAACATATCTGACCCCAATAGGGCCTCGCGCGCCTCGCGCAGGTTCACCGGGATCATCCCGCTTTCCCCCTGATAGGCATCGCCCACGGTCGGAGGCTCCAGTTCAAGCCCCTCTTCCATCCCGGCGATCCCCGCCGCCAGCATCCCGGCCATGGCCAAATACGGGTTGATATCCGAGCCACCGATCCGGCATTCCATCCGCACGGCCTTGCTTCCCTCACCACACAGGCGGAAACCAGCGGTGCGGTTATCCACCGACCAGATGATGCGCGTCGGGGCAAAGCTGCCCTTCATAAAGCGTTTGTAACTGTTGATATAAGGCGCAAGGAAATAGGTGTAATCGGCGGCATATTTCAGCATCCCCGCCACATAGGATTTCATCAGCGCGCTCATCCCCAATTCGTCATTGGGGTCGTAAAAGGCGTTCTGGCCATCCTTCCACAGCGATTGATGCACATGGGAAGACGAGCCGACTTTCTCATGATGCCATTTTGGCAGAAAGCTGGCGGCGTGGCCCTGTTGCCAGGCGATTTCCTTGACCGCGTGTTTGGCAATCGAATGATATTCTGCCGTATCCATCGCGGGCGCATATTTGATATTCAGCTCTTCCTGCCCCGTCTCGGCCTCACCCTTGGAATTCTCAACCGGAATACCTGCATTCCACAAATGATTGCGGATCGGGCGCATCACGTGCTCTTCCTTGGTGGTCTGCAGGATGTGGTAATCTTCGTTATAGCCACTGATCGGGGCCAAATCGCGGAAGCCGGATTTGCGGATCTCGTCAAAGCTTTTCTCGAACAGGAAGAACTCCAGCTCGGTCGCCATCATCGGCGTCAGGCCTTTCTGTTCCAGTCGTTCAACCTGACGTTTCAGGATCGCGCGCGGGGAATGGGGCACCTCTTCATGGGTGTGATGATCGAGCACATCGCACAGGACCATCACCGTGCCCTCAAGCCAGGGCACCGGGCGCAGGGTGGCCAGATCGGGCTTCATGACATAATCGCCATAGCCGCCTTCCCAACTGGTCGAGGCATAGCCATCAGGCGTGCCCATCTCAAGATCGGTGGCCAGCAAGTAATTGCAGCAATGGGTCTCTTCATAAGCCCCGGCCACAAAATGCCCGGCATGAAAGCGCTTGCCCATCAGGCGCCCTTGCATATCCACCAAACAGACAAGGACGGTATCGACCGCCCCGTCAGACACTTGCTGTTTCAGTGCCTCGAAACTCAGATTTTGGGCCATGATGCCTCCCCTGTCTGGGCCGCGCCCCAAGGTTTCGGGGCGCGGGTCGTGTTGTTAACCGTAGCGATAAGGCCGGCCGGCCTTTTGCATATCGGCATTGTACTTCTTGAAGATCTCGACAACCTTGGCTTTGGTCTCGGACTCCGCTGCGATCTCGTCCCAGAACTTGAGCGCCGCGGCCTCAACCGTGGCCCATTCTTCATCCGGGATCGAAGTGAGCTGCATCTTGTCGCCATTGACGCGCAGCGAGGCTTCACCGCCCCAATACCACCACTGGCGGTAATAATGCGACTGGTCACAGCAGACACGGAACAGAGTTTGCAGATCCTCTGGCAACTCGTTCCAACGGTCCTGATTGGCAAAGAAGCTGCCCGCCCAGGCCCCGGAAATGTTGTTGGTGAGGAAGTAGTTGGTCACGTCTGCCCAACCAACGGTGTAATCCTCGGTGATGCCGGACCAGGCGATGCCGTCGAGCTCACCGGTTTGCACCGCGACCTCGATATCTTCCCAAGGCAGGGTTACCGGAACCACGCCGAACTGGCTCAGGAAACGGCCCGCTGTCGGGAAGGTAAAGACGCGCTTGCCCTTGAGGTCGGCAAGGCTGTTGATCGGGTCTTTGGTGGCGAAATGGCACGGATCCCAGGAACCTGCCGAAATATGTTTGACGCCAACCTTGGAATATTCCGCGTCCCAGATTTCGTTCAGACCGTACTGGTTGAACAGCACCGGCACATCCAGGCTATAGCGCGAGGCAAAGGGGAAATAACCGCCAAACACCGTGACTTCGGTGGGCGAGGCCATGGAGTCGTCATCGGACTGCACCGCATCAATCGTGCCGCGCTGCATGGCGCGGAACAGCTCGCCCGTGGGCACCAGCTGATCGGCAAAGAACAGCTCGATCTGCATCCGGTCACCGGCGATCTTGTTGAACATATCAATGGCCGGCTTGACCACATGCTCGGCCAGCGCAGCGCCCGCATAGGTCTGCATACGCCATTTGATGGTGGATTGCGCCAGAGCTGGCGTCGCCAAAGGTGCCGCCGCGAGGCCCACCCCGGCTGAGGTGATAAACTTACGTCTTGTTGTCATTGTCGGTCCTCCGAATTGGAAAGGTTATCCCCGTTTTCCCGGGGTTCTTATTGTTAATTTCCGTAGACATATCCGGGCAGCCACAAGGCGATTTCCGGGAAGCTCATGATCAGGGCCAAGGCGGCGGTCATCACCATCACGAAGGGCAGGATCGAGGCGTAGATGTCGCGCAGGGTGATCTCGGGCGGGGCCATGGCGCGCATCAGGAAAAGGTTATAGCCAAAGGGCGGCGTCATATAGGCGATTTGGGTGGTGATCGTGTAAAGCACGCCGTACCAGATCAGATCAAAGCCCAACGCCTTGACCAGCGGCACATAGAGCGGGGCTACGATAACCAGCATCGCCGTGTCATCCAGAAAGGTGCCCATCAGGATAAAGCTGAGCTGCATCAGGATCAGGATCACCCAAGGATCAAGGCCAAGCTGTTCGGTGAACAGGCTCTTGATCGCGTTGACCGCACCCAGCCCGTCAAACACCGCACCAAAGGCCAGCGCCGCAAGGATGATCCACATGAACATGCAGGAAATGCCCAGCGTCATGCGCACCGAGGTCTCAAACACCTCGCGGGTCATGCGCCCCTTGAGCACCGCTGCGAGAAAGGCGGTGATCGCCCCGATGGCAGAGCTTTCCACCAGCGAGGTCCAGCCATTCACAAAGGGCACCATCATCGCGGCGAAAATCCCCAGAGGCAGCAGGCCAGCACGCAGCAGGGCCAGTTTTTCGCCCATGGGCATGGCGCGCTCTTCTGGCGTCAGGGCCGGGCCAAGCGACGGGTTTAGACGGCAACGAATGTAGATATAGATGATGAACATTGCCGCCATGATCAGACCCGGAACCACTCCGGCCAGCCAAAGCTGCCCCACCGGCTGACGGGCGATCATCGCATAAAGCACCAGCACGACCGAGGGCGGCACTAGGATGCCAAGGCTTGATCCCGCCTGGATTACCCCGGTCACCATCCGCTTGTCGTAATTGCGTTTCAACAGCTCGGGCAGCGCAATCGTCGCGCCAATTGCCATGCCTGCCACAGACAGTCCGTTCATGGCTGAAATCAGCACCATCAGACCAATCGTGCCAATGGCAAGCCCGCCGCGCAGCCCCCCCATCCAGACATGGAACATCTTGTAGAGGTCATCGGCGATCTTGGATTCAGACAGCACATAGCCCATGAAAATGAACATCGGCAGGGTCAGCAGCGGATACCATTTCATCAGCTTCATCGCGCTCGAAAACGCGATGTCATAGCCGCCGCGGTCGCCCCAAAGCGCCAGTGCGGCAATCACCGCGACAAAGCCAATCGCACCAAAAACCCGCTGCCCGGTCAGCAGCATCGCCATCATCGTGGCGAACATGAAGATCGCAATCATCTCATAGGACACGAGGGATCTCCTCTCCGCGCAGGCGCAGAATGTCTTTGCAAAGTTCGGACAGGGCTTGCAGCAGCATGAGCGTGATGCCCGTGCACATGATCACCTTGATCGGCCAAAGATAGGGCCTCCAGGCGGTCGGGCTGCGCTCGCCCCCGTATTGGAACGAATAAATCGTGCTGTCGATGCCGCCCCACAGCAGCACCCCGAGGTAGAAGATCAGGAAACAGACGGTGATAACGTCGATGGCCGCCTTGCGCCGGGTCGACCAGCCCCCGTAAATCAGGTCCATGCGCACGTTTGACCCCATCTGGATCGAATAAGGCCCGCCCAGAATGTAATAGGCGACCATGGCAAATTGCGCCATTTCCAGCGTCCAGAGCGAGGGGTTGAAAAAGGTCTTGGAGATCGAAGACCAAAGCAGGATCGCCATCATGACAAAGATGCCATACATGGCCACGCGCCCCACGCGGTAATTGATGGCATCGACCACCTTGATGAACCGGTGCAGGATGCTCACTGGCCTTGCTCCTTGGCGCTGAGCGCGCGTTTGGCGGTGATCAGCGTGCCCGCCAGATGATCCGCCACGGTCTGCGCCTTCATGGTGGTGTCGATCAAATCATTCCTCACTTCGATCATAACATTGGCAATGCCCCGCGCATCGCCATGTTTTTGCAACGTGTAAGTGACGCCATCACTGGCAGAATAAGGTTGGTCCAAATCGGCCAGAAACCGACCCCGTTCTCGCTCATGGGTAACGCAGGCCTGAGCCAGGCGGCGGTCGGAATGGCTGAGAAAACCGATCTCAACCGCGCGTTTCTCGCCGTTATAGACCGGTGTAAAGCTGTGAATGGTGACCAGAACCGCGTCTTGCGGCGCGGCGTCCATCACGCGGGTTACCGTGTCATGGAACGGAGTGTGGATCTGGTCATAGCGGCCCTGACGGCATTCCTGCGGAATGTCGATATTGCCCGGCACGTCATAGATTTCGCTGCGGGCCGGGATGTTATCCGGGGCCTCAAGCGGGCGGTTACAATCATAAACCAGGCGCGACACCGCACCGGCCACCAAAGGCGCGCGCAAACGCTGCGACAGGCGCATGGCCACATCCAGCGCGCCAATGTCCCAGGCCGCATGAGACAGACGCGCCTTTTGGCTCAACCCAAGATCATCGGCATTGGGCGGAATAAAACTGGAGGCATGTTCACAGACCAGCACAAACGCGCCCTGCCCCGGCTCCCCATAAGTTGCCGCCGCGGGCCAGCCCCAAACATCAGCCGCCATATCTAAATGTTGTTCATTGCGTTCCATTGTGTAAAGATCACTACAACCACACCCCTTGTGTCAAGAAAAATTCTGTAGCGATCACTACAACACCAGAGCTGATGAACAAAAAACCAACAAATCCAAGCACGCCCCGCCTTGTCGGGGATCTTATCCGGGACAAACAATCCGAACTGACCGGAGCGGAACGGCGATTGACCGCCGTCCTGTTGGATGATTCCCTGGTGCCGGGATTGCAATCGGTGACCAAACTGGCCGAAAGCGCCGAAGTCTCGACCCCGACTATCATTCGCCTGGCCCGCAAGTTGGGTTTCGAAGGTTTTCCGGATTTCCAGAATGCCATTCGCGAAGAGATCGCCGCACGGATGAAGGAACCGCTGGCCAAGCTCGAAGAGCCCAGCAGCGCCAATAGCGACCATATTGTCAGCCGCTTTGCCCTGGCCGTATCGCGCAATATCAATGCCACAATTGACCGTCTCGATCCGGAGGAATTCGACCGCGTCGCCGCCGCTCTGGCCGATCCAAACCGGGCGCTTTACGTGCTGGGCGGGCGCATCACCCGCTCAAACGCGCATTACTTCTTCAACCACTTGCAGATCATCCGCCCCAATGTGCACCTGCTCGACAGCTCACCCAGCGTTTGGCCACAAAGCCTGTTGGATATGGATGAACGCGCCACGCTGATCGTCTTTGACATCCGCCGCTATGAGAAAGAGCTGGAACGCCTCGCCAGTCTGGTGGTGGGCCAAGGGGCCAATATCGTGCTCTTCACCGATCAATGGGGCAGCCCGATCGAAAAATACGCCGCCCACACCTTCCGCTCTCTGGTCGAGGTGCCCTCAAGCTGGGACAGCACGCTTTCGATCAACTTCCTGATCGAAGCGCTGGTCGCCGCCATCCAGGCCCTGCACCCCAGCACCGACCGCATCACCGCGCTCGAAGAAATGATCGGCGAAAGCCGCATCTTCCGCGGCAACTGACCCCAGGTTTCTTTGGGCCCAAAATATCCCGGGGTGAATTGGCCAAAGGCCAAGAGGGGCAGCGCCCCTCCCCCCGCTTGGTTCAAAACGCTTTAAACGTCTGGGTCGTATAGGTGCGCTCGATCCCGTCAATGTCCAGCAACCGGTCATTGATATAGCGCCCGACATCTTCGCCCTCGGGCACATAGAGCTTCATCAGCAGGTCATAATTGCCGCTGGTGGAATAGAGCTCGGAATGAAATTCGCGCAGGGCGATTTCATCGGCAACCTTATAGGTCGTGCCCGGGCGGCATTGGATTTGCACAAACAGACAGGTCATTGCCTTTTCCTTTTCAGTCTTGATGCCCGCTCAGGCCAGTGAGGGACCCAAACACATCTTCAAGGATTTTTACCCGGACTGCCACCTGTATTCTCGCTCAAACCCCCAGATATTGCGTGGTCACGGCTTCGTCCAGATCTGCCATGCCGCCGGTCCAGACATCTTGCCCCCTTTGCAGGATCACGGCGCGGTCTGCCACTTGGCTCAGTTCTTTCAAAGACTTGTCCACCACCAGAAGCGCCATGCCGGTTTCGCTTTTGAGCTTGGCGATGGCGGCCCAGATTTCCTGGCGTACGATGGGGGCCAGCCCTTCGGTGGCCTCATCCAGGATCAGCAATTTCGGGTTGGTCATCAGGGCGCGGCCAATGGCCAGCATTTGTTGTTCCCCCCCGGATAGCGAGGATGCGGCCTGATCGCGGCGCTCTTGCAGGCGGGGGAAAAGCTCGGCCACCTTGGCCTCGTCCCAGGGGCCGGGGCGCGCGGCGGCGATCAGGTTTTCCGCCACCGAAAGCGAGGCAAAACAGCGCCGCCCCTCGGGCACAAGCCCCACCCCAAGACGGGCGACACGGTGGGCTGCGAGGCGGGCCAGATCCTGGCCCGACAAGCGGATTTGCCCGCCGCTGGGCGGCAACAGCCCGCAGATCACCTTGACCGTGGTGGATTTCCCCATGCCATTGCGCCCCATCAGGGCCAGCACCTCGCCCTCACCTAAGCTGAGCGAGACGCCAAACAAGGCCTGCGTCGCGCCATAAGAGGCGGTGATGTTTTCAAGCGTCAGAAAGCTCATGCCTCATCCCCCAGATAGGCGCCGCGCACATCAGGATTGGCGCGGATTTCCTCGACGGTGCCGGTGGCGATCACCTCACCATAGACCAGCACCGAAATGCGATCCGCCAGGGCAAAGACCGCATCCATATCATGTTCCACCAACAGGATCGGGGCCTCGGCCCGTAACCCGTCAAGAAAGCCGGTCAGGCGCAGCGATCCACCAGTGCCAAGCCCCGCCATGGGTTCGTCCATGACAAAGGCCTTGGGGCGTAGGGTCAGCGCCACGGCGACTTCAAGCTGGCGGCGCTGACCATGGGAAAGCTCGGCGGTGCGGGTGGCGGCATGCTCTTGCAACCCGACCCGTTCCAAAGCGTCCTGTGCACGGGCGCGCAGATCTTTGTCACCCAAAGCCGCGCGCCAGAACCGAAACGGGCGACCGCTGGCCCCCAACGCGCCAAGCACAGCGTTTTGCAGCACGGTATCTTCCATGGCGAGCGCCGAGATCTGAAACGTCCGCCCCAGCCCCAACCGCGCCCGCGCAGGCGTGTCCAAGCTGGTCACCTCGCGCCCTTGCAAAAACACCTGCCCGGCATCGGGGCGCAGGCCCCCGGCGATCTGCTTGATCAGGGTGGATTTGCCCGCGCCGTTGGGGCCGATCAAGGCGTGGATCTCACCCGGCATGAGCGTCAGAGAGATGTCTTTGCTGGCCTGAAGCGCGCCGAAAGATTTGGAAATGCCGCGGGTTTCAAGGACTGGATCAGTCATCATGGGATTAGTCATGCGCCACCTCCCGTCCGGTCAGCGTTCCAATCACACCGCCGCGCGCAAAAAGCACGATCAGCAGCAGCAGCACGCCAAGATAGATGTGCCAATAATCCGACAAGCCGCCCAGCAGATGTTCGAGCGCGATAAAAATCACCGCGCCAACAACCGGGCCAAACAGCCGCGCCACCCCGCCGATGATCACAAAAATCATGATCTCGCCACTGGTTTGCCAGCTGAACATGGTCGGGCTGACAAAGCGGTTGAGATCGGCAAAGAGCGCCCCCGCCAAGCCAGTGATCATGCCCGAGACCACAAAGGCCGTCAGGCGGAGTTTATAGGGCGAAATCCCCACGGTCTCGACCCGCTCCGCCGTCTGGCGCGCCGCGTTCAGCGCCAGTCCAAAAGGCGAGCGCGCCAGCCGCGCCGCAAAGAACAGCACCAGCGCCAGAATGGCAAAACAGATGCCATAGAATTGGATCGGATCCAGCGTGTTCAGCCCCGGAAACCCATTGCGCACATAGATCGACAGCCCATCCTCGCCACCATAGGCGGGCCAGGAAATGGTGAAGAAAAACAGCATCTGCCCAAAGGCCAGCGTGATCATGATGAAATAGACGCCCGAGGTGCGCAAAGACAGCGCGCCAATCGCCAGCGCCGCCAGACCCGAGGAGATCACCGCGACCAGCCAGATCACCGGCATGGATTTGGTGCCCTCGATCAAGAACGGGGTCTCGATCAGCGGGGTGTAATTCTGCGCATGGCTGGCAAGGATGCCCATGGCATAGCCGCCAATCCCGAAAAACGCCGCATGGCCGAGGCTGACCAGCCCGCCCAGCCCCAGCGCGATGTTCAGGCCGACCCCGGCCAGTGCCAGGATCACCGCTTTGGTTGCGAGGGTGATCATAAAGGGTTCATCGGCCAACCAAGCCCAAAGCGGGAACAGGATCAGCGCGGCCATCATGGCGAGATTAAACAGGGTTTCGCGTGTCATGGTGATCATCAGCCCCGCGCTCCAAACAGGCCTGTCGGGCGCCAGATCAGCACCACGGCCATGAGGATGTAAATCGCCATGGAGGCGAGCGATGAGCCGACGGATGTCGCCGCCGAGGCCTCCATGAATTGTTTGAACAAGGCGGGCAGCAGCACGCCGCCCAGCGTGTCGGTCAGGCCAACCAAAAGTGCGGCGATCAGCGCGCCTTTGATCGAACCGATGCCGCCGATCACAATGACCACAAAGGCCAGGATCAAGACCGGTTCGCCCATGCCGACCTGCACCGATTGGATCGCGCCGACCAAAGCTCCGGCCAGCCCCGCCAGCCCGGCCCCGATGGCAAAAACGATTGTATAAAGGCGCGAGATATCG
The DNA here is from genome assembly GCA_017744045.1 of Tropicibacter sp. R15_0. GTDB lineage: Bacteria > Pseudomonadota > Alphaproteobacteria > Rhodobacterales > Rhodobacteraceae > Pelagimonas. The sequence goes on from JAGHRD010000003.1 coordinate 306,465, forward strand.
ACACCGAGCGCTGCGATCATCTCGCGATCATTCTCACCGGCGCGGATCTGGATGCCAAGCCGGGTGCGCGAGATCAGCAGGAACAGGCCCAGCGCGATCAGCAAGCCCACGGCGATCAGCGTCAGGCGATACATCGGATATTCGATCCCCCCCGGCAAGCTCACCGGCCCAGCCAGATAGGGCGGGATGTTGAGGAACAAGGGAAAAGAGCCAAAGAGCCAGCGCGTGCCTTCGGAAAAGATCAGGATCAGCGCAAAGGTCGCCAGCACCTGGTCCAGATGGTCACGGTTATAAAGCCGCCGGATCACCACCACCTCGACCAATGCGCCCACCGCCGCCGAGGCCGCCAGCGCCGCCGCCAGGGCCAGCAGGAAAGACCCGGTCGCGCCCGCCACCGCCGCCGCGGCAAAGGCTCCGATCATAAAGAGCGAGCCATGGGCGAGGTTGATCAACCCCATCACCCCGAAAACCAGCGTCAGACCAGCGGCCATGACAAAAAGCATCACGCCAAGCTGCAGGCCGTTCAAAACCTGCTCAGCCAATAATATCATAGACATGTGTGGAGATCCGTTTTGTCAGATCCGGGCACCATCGCGCCCGGATCGCGCATTTTCAGCGATCAGAATTTGCAATCAGCCGCATAGACATCGCTATGCCCGCTCAGCGCGGTGCCGATGATCTTGTTGGTGAAGACGTCGCCCTCTTTGATGACTTCGCGCACAAAGATGTCTTGCACCGGGTGGTTGTTGGAGCCGAATTTGAACGCGCCGCGGGTGCTGTCAAAATCCGCCGCTTGCAGGGCCGCGCGGAAGGCATCGGCATCGTTGATATCGGCCACATCCATGGCGCTCATCAGCAGGTTGGCGGTGTCAAACCCTTGCGAGGCATAGAGCGAGGGCAGACGGCCATAGGCCTCTTGGAAGGTTTTGACAAACTGCGCATTGGTCGGATTGTCGATATCCTTGTTCCATTGCGAGGTGTTCACAACCCCCATCGCTGCGTCGCCAACCGCCTGCAAGATCCCCTGATCAAAGGAGAATGCCGGGCCGACCACAGGAATGTCCAAACCGCTATCGGCGTATTGCTTGAGAAAGGAAATCCCCATACCGCCGGGCAGGAAGAAATAGACGCTATCGGCCCCCGATGCACGGATCTGCGCGATTTCCGAGGCGTAATCGGTCTGGCCGAGCTTGGTAAACAGCTCACCGGCCAGCTCGCCCTCATACATGCGTTTGTAACCGGTCAGCGCGTCCTGCCCTGCCGGATAGTTTGGCGCGAGGATAAAGGAATTCTTGTAACCCGCCGTATTGGCATAGGCCCCACCAGCCTCGTGCAGGTTGTCGTTCTGCCAGGCGACGTTGAAGTAATTCGGGTTACAGCCCTTGCCCGCCAGTTGCGACGGCCCGGCATTGGGCGAGAGGTAGAACTTGCCCTGCGCGACGGCGGCGGGGACCACGGCCATGGCGAGGTTGGACCAGATGATGCCGGTCAGCACGTCGACCTTTTCCGATTGGATCATCTTATCCGCCAGTTGCACGGCGATATCGGGTTTGCGCTGATCATCTTCGATCACCACCTCAATATCCTTGCGATCCGCCTGGTTCACCGCCAGCATGAAGCCGTCGCGCACATCAATCCCCAGCCCGGCGCCGCCGCCTGACAGCGTGGTGATCATGCCGACCTTGACCCCTTCGGCCATCGCCGGGGCTGCGAGCGCGGCCATGCAGCTGGCCAATGCAAGTGCTTTGAGTTTCATTCTGTCTTTCTCCATGTTGGTCCGCTTGGCGCTCTGGCGGGGCCTTGGGCGGGTTCGATTGTCTGGTGTTCTTACGATCGCTTGACGCGGATCTTGCGATGCAATGATCAATGCAAAACGCGCGCGGTCAACACTCTTTTACCAATTGGTTCATTTAGCCGTCTGCCCGATCCTCCTGTTCGATCAATGCCGAGACAAGGCTGTCCATCTTGTCGGTCAGCGCGTTGACTTCGCCCTGTGAAATCACGCCGAGCAGGCTGTTGACCCAGGCTTCGTGTTGCGCGGCCTGGTCTGCAAATTCGGTTTCACCGGCCGCGGTCAAGCGCACCAGCGCCGCGCGCCGATCACCGGGGACCGAAATACGCTCGACCAGACCCTCATTGGTCAGACGGTCAACAATGCCGGTGACATTGCCGTTCGAGACCCGCAACACGCCTGACAAGGCGCTCATCTTGAGGCCCTCGGGATGCTGGGACAGCGCCGCCATCACATCAAAGCGCGGCAGAGTCGAGGCAAATTCACTGCGAAAGCGGTCGCGCAACTGCGCCTCGATCAGACGGGAGGATTTGAGCAACCTGAGCCATAGGCGCAACCGATCCTTGGACACTGACCCGGCGCTATCCTGCATCAACGATATCTCCGAGGTGACGGGTAGGCAGGCAGCGCTGCCGCGGCTGTCGCCATATCTGGCCGCAGTCTGTGGGTCGCAGTTTTGGCACTATCACTCCCCTTTCCTTTACGCCTGTCGCACTGAAATTGCGGTCAAGCCGAGCGGCCTGTTCTACGAATTGGGGCCGATGGATGCAGCCCGTGCGATCAAACTTTAATCTCGGTTGCATCCATGCATGTGTCGAGACCGTTTGGGTTTTAAGGAAGCTTAGGAGGCGAAAATATTTATTTCAAGTGAAAATAATTTATGTTTAAAATTACTGCAAAAGAGAGCGAAGAACCTACCGTCATAGCTCTGAAAAGTATACCTTTTCAGAACTGCGCGTGAAGTGGTGTTTTGTATACCCCCTCCCACGACGCCCATGGGGCAGCCATTTAACTACGGTTTTTTGCCAGGGTCAAAACGGCCTGTGGCAAGCGCTCCAGCGGGTATTCTTTTTCGACCGCTCCAGCCTTCATCGCCTCCCTCGGCATGCCGTAAACGATGCATGTCGCCTCATCCTGGCCAAGGGTGCGCCCCCCCGCTTCGCGCATTTCCAACATGCCCTTGGCCCCGTCATCGCCCATGCCGGTCATGATCACGCCAATGGCGTTTTTACCAGCTGTCTGCGCAACAGAGCGGAACAGCACATCCACCGAAGGACGGTGGCGCGAGACCAATGGGCCATCGCGCACCTCAACCGCGTAATTGGCCCCGCTGCGGGTCAACAAGGTATGCAGACTGCCCGGCGCGATCAAAGCATGCCCGGTCAGCATGCTGTCACCATTTTCCGCCTCTTTGACCGTGATCCGGCAGCTTCCGTTCAGCCGCTCGGCAAAGGCCTTGGTAAAGCCGCCAGGCATGTGCTGCACGATGATGACCGGTGGACAATCGGGCGGCAATTGTTCAAGAAAATTGCGCAACGCCTCAGTCCCGCCGGTCGAGGCCCCAATGGCAATCACCGTCTCAGTGGTGCGCGCCATGGATTTGTGATTGGGCGGAGGCAAGACCGCATCCGCCGAAAGTTTTTGCGTGACCCGAGGGCGGCGACGCGCGCCGACCTTGGCCACGGCCGCCGCTTTGACCGTGTCACACAACATGGTGCAGCTGTCCTGCAAGAATTCGCGCACCCCCAGTTGCGGTTTGCAAACAATATCAACCGCCCCCGCATCCAAGGCCTGCAACAGTGTCTCGGACTGGTCATTTACCAGAGACGAACACATAACAACCGGCACCGGGTGCTGCGCATTCAGGCGACGCAAAAAGGTGATGCCATCCATGCGCGGCATTTCCACATCCAGAGTGATGACATCGGGCACTTGTTTGCGAATGATATCCGCGGCATGCACCGGATCAGAGGCCGTTCCGATCACTTGCAACTGCGGATCCGCATCCAGGATTGCCTGCATGGACTGCCTGACCACGGCACTGTCATCAACCACGAGCACTTTGTAAGGGGGGGCAGGAATTTGGGCACACATATCAAATCCGACGGTAGATTGTTGGCTTAATCTGTTCGAGCTTCCCGGCGAGGGACACAGTTTCAGAATGTCCGGTCAGCAAAAAGCCACCGGGGCGAATGCGGCTGACAACATTCTGAACAACCTGTTTTTGCTTTGCGGGCTCAAAATAGATCAGAACATTGCGCAGAAAGGCGATATCGGCCTTGATGCCATCCAAACCGTTAGCGTTTTGCAAATTGGCCTGCTGGAAATGCGCCTTGTTCCGCAATTCTGGCACCAAACGGTAAAGCGGGCGTTGAGACGGATCCTTTTTGTGTTTCGAGCGCAGGAAAAACCGGGACAGGCGGACCTCCTCTATGCCGTCGATCTCTTCCTCGCTATAGGTGGCAGATATGGCGCGTTTTAGAATGCGGTCGGATATATCCGTGCCGATCAAGCTCCAATTCAGCGGCATGTTCTGCCTGTCCTGATATTCGGACAGCACCATCCCAGCGGTATAAAGCTCGGCCCCAAGCGAGGCAGCCGCGCTCCAAACCGTGATGCAGTGATTTGGGCGCTTTGAATAGATCTCATCCAATCCAACGCGCGCCATCCAATCGTAATGGCGCCTTTCGCGAAAGAAACTGGTGGTATGAGTGGCCAAGGCCTCAACCAGTTTCTTGAGCTCCTCGCCGGTGGCATCGTTGGAAAGATAAAGGTTGTAGCTTTCAAAATCATCCAGCCCAAGCGCCGCCAAACGCCCGGCAACGCGCAAGCGCACAAAATCGGTTTTGGCAGAATCCACCCGAATGCCGGACACTTGTTCGGCTTTCGATACGATCAGACCTGCCAGTTCTTTGGACAAGGGTGGGTGAACCAGAGACCCGTTAAAAATCATTTTTTACCTGTCAGAAAAGTCAAAAGGTCCGCGCGGTTGACTGCCCGCGAGGATGTCCTGGATACGCAGTAACATGGCGATCCCCTCATCGCTGCGCAGCATCCCCTCGGCCACGTCGCAATTCCATCCGGACATGGTGTCGGGCACCGGTTCGATCTGGGCGGCGTCAATTTCCTGCACCCGCAAAACCCGATCCGCCATGATCCCCAACGAGGTTGTTTCCTCAGATCCCGTATGTGCCGAAAACTCGAAGACGATGATCCGCGCTGCCGAAGGATCCTGCAGATGCGCGCCGATTTTGCCCGCAAGATCAACAATGGCGATCCCCTGCCCGCGCAGGTCAATCATGCCCAGCACATCATGGGGTGCATTGGGAAGGGCCCCAATCTCGGTCATGTCGAGGATTTCGCGCACGCAATGCACATCGACCGCAAAGAGCTGCGACCCGATCGAAAAGGTCAAAACGGTGGGGGGCTGATCCTCGGTCTCTGGATCAGCCTCGGTTTCCATATCTGCCAAGGCAAAATTGTGCATAGTCATTCCATTCTCATCAAAAGCGATCAGGAGGCACGCGGGATGGGTTCAAATTCGCTATCGGGGATTTCTTCGGACCAGAGATCAAGATCGAACCCGTCCTTGCCAACCTCCGGCTTGTCCTGCGCCTGCACCTCGTGAGCCTCGACTGATTTTGCAGGTTTCGTTTCGGTGCGCGCCGCTGGTTTTGCGGTTTTTTCGCTGGCAACTCGCTCCGGTGCCGCGCTGCGTTTGGCGGCATTGCCCGGCAAATCGAGTTTGTAAAACTCGATGATATCGCGCAACTGACCCGATTGTTTGGTCAGGGTCTGCCCAACCGAGGCCGCCTCCCCCGCAAGCGATGCGTTCTTTTGTATGACTTTATCGAGTTGCTGAATTGACTGGTTGATTTGCTCGGCCCCGATATTCTGCTCGCGCATGGCGGCCGAAATTTCACCAACCAAATCCGATGTGCGGCGGATGGAGGGCACCAGGGTTTCGAGCTTTTGACCAGCGGTTTCGCTGACCTGCAGGGTCTTCTTGGACAAGACGCCGATTTCCGAGGCCGCCAATTGGCTGCGCTCGGCCAATTTGCGTACTTCCGAGGCAACGACAGCGAAGCCTTTGCCATGCGTACCTGCACGGGCGGCCTCAACCGCGGCGTTCAAGGCAAGCAGGTCGGTTTGTCGCGCAATCTCTTGAATAATGGTGATTTTCTCAGCGATGGATTTCATCGCAGCCACCGCTTCGCTGACTGCTTCGCCACTTTGGATTGCCTCTTCGCTGGCTTGCGCCGCAATAGTTTCCGTCTGTGACGCGTTTTCGGAAGATTGGCGGATATTGGCGCTCATCTGTTCCATGGCGGCGCTTGCCTCTTCAGCAGCTGACGATTGCTGCACCGAACCATCGCTGAGATCCGCGGCGGTTCTGCTGAGTGATTTGGCACCCCCATCAACATTTTCGGCATTGACCGTCACCTTGCTCAGCACGTCGCGTTGTTTTTCCAACATGTGACGCAGGGAAAGCCCAAGCTGGTCAACATCCGAACGTTCCTGGATTGAGATCGTCAAATCCCCTTTGGCAATTTCATCCGCACTCTTTGACATTCGCAAGAGCGCCTCATTCATGCGCCCAAGCGCAATCAGCAAGTCGCCGATTTCATCCTTGGACCTTGGCCGACAATCCACCGACGGATCCCCATTGGCCACCTTGTCAGCAATCTCAACAGCGCGGCGAATGCCATTCGGGATCACGGTCGCCATCCAGACCGCCGCAAAAATTCCAACCAAAACAGCAATCGAGGATGTCGCCAAAATCAAAACGGTCGATTGATCATAGAGATTGTTGGTCTGCGCCTTTTCCGCTTCCATGATCTCAAGATTGCGGACCAGGATTTCATGCAAAAGCGCCTTGCTGCCCGACAGAATACCCGCGCCTTCCTTGTTCATCAGTTCGAGCGCCTCTGCGCGCAGGGCGGTCGCATCATCACCAAAACCAATTTTCTGCTTGGACAGGCTGCTCTTGATCTTTTTGGCGATGCTCTTTTCCAATGCCAGATAGGGGGCAAAGGTCTCTTCCAGACTTTCCAGAGCGCTCAGATCCTCCTCGCGATGGTCAATTTCCGCGATGGCTGCAAATTCCTTCTTAAAAGTGGTCAGCAGGTGGAAATGCTCCTCGAGCTCTTTTTGTACCGCCTCAACTTCTTCACCGGTGTTGGCGAGGAAAATACCGTTCTGGGTGGCGGATAGCGCGTAGAATTCCGTTTCCATAGCCGTGGCCAGGCGCACTTTTTCTGCTGTAATATCAACAATATGGTGCAGTGCCGAGTTGAACTGATTGAAACGGCTGACGGCCACCAGCGACAGGACAGCAACCAGCAAAAGGATAATGGAAAAACCTGCAATTAACTTGGACTTTATCGAGAAACGCATCTGATCTGCTCCTTACGCAGCCGCGAATGACGGATTTGGGGAAAATAAGGTATCTGGGTCGAGAAGGATGATCAGTTCATCCTCGCGACGAATTGCGCCCAACAGGTAAACCTGCGGCCAGCTCGCCCCGAGTTCCGGAACCGGCTCCACATCGGACATATTGACTTCGAACACTTCCTCAACAGCATCGGCTTCAAAGGCCAGCTTTGTTTTCACGTCTTTGATTTCATGTTCCAGCACGATCATGCGTGCGTTTTCAGTGGCTTGTGCTGGTCCCATCCCAAGGCGCAAGCGGACATCCACAAGCGGCACAACCGAGCCGCGCACATTAATCAAGCCGGGGGAAAACGCATCCGCATTGGGCACCATGGTTGGCCGTTCACGATCCAAAATCTCGTGCACATAGGAGACCGAGACGCCAAAGGCTTCGCCCTCCAGCCGGAACACCAACAGGATATTGCCATCACTCATTTCAGAAATATCTGTCATCTCAGGCCACCTTTTGAATATCTGCCGCTTGGCTTTGGGCCCAACGCACCAGAGTTGCGACATCCATGATCAGGGCCACGCGCCCATCGCTGAGGATGGTTGCGCCGCCCAATCCGGGCAGTTCGCGGTGATAGGGGCTCAGGCTTTTGACCACGGTTTGGCCTTGGCCGAGAATGTCATCAACAACCAGGCCAATGCGCTGACCGTCCACCCGTACAACGACGACGCGGCGGTTTGTTTCGCCGGATTTGGGCATGTTGAACAGGGTGTCCAATGTCAGATAGGGCACCACTTGTTCACGGATCTGCAGGACCGAGCGGCCACTGGTCCGCTTGGTCTCGTCTTCATCCATTTCGACGCATTCCTCGACCGAGGAGAGCGGGATAACAAACACCGATTGTCCGAGCCGTACGCGCAATCCATCAATGATGGCCATCGTCACGGGGAGCCGCAGCGTGATACGGGTGCCCTGGCCCAGGGCGGATTCGACATCGATATTGCCGCCCAGCCCGTCGATGGTGGTGCGCACAGCATCCATACCAACGCCCCGCCCTGAAACCGAGGAGACGGTTTCGGCAGTGGAAAACCCGGGTTCGAAAATCAGGGCATAAAGCTCGCGTTCGCTCAGATCCGCGTCCTCGGCAATCAAACCGTTTTTGATGGCCCGTTCGCGGATTTTATCGCGGTTGAGACCACCGCCGTTATCCTCAATCAGGATCAGGATTTCGCCGCCTTCCTGTCGCGCGGACAGGCTGACTGTGCCTTGGGCCGGTTTACCAGCCTGTTTGCGACTCTCGGCGGTTTCGATCCCGTGATCAATCGAGTTGCGGATCATGTGAACCAGCGGGTCCCCCAAGCGATCAATGACATTTTTATCAACTTCAGTTTCGCCGCCGCTGGTGATCAAACGCACGTCTTTGCCAAGCTCGGAGGAGAGGTCACGCACCACGCGCCGGAATTTTCCGAAAACGTTTTCGATAGGAAGCATGCGAATGGCCAAAGTGACGTCACGCAGGCTGAGAACCAGACGCTCCACCTCTTCGACAACGGCGTGCAGGGCGGGGTTGGAAATGTCTTCGGAAACCGCATCCAGGCGGGCCTGCGCAATGACAAGCTCGCCAATGGAATCCATCATACCATCAAGCTTGGAGGACGCGATACGAATGCTTTCCTGCTTGCCCGCTGGCTGTGGTTTTTCCTGCTTTTCAACGGCTTCAGGTTTTTCAACCGCGGTGCCCGGCGATGCGGCAACCTCATCCGTTTCCCCGACCTCCCAGATGTCCAAATCGGCATCATCTGCAAAGATAAAGACATCCTGGACCGCTGCCAGCCCCTGATCCGTGGTCAATTTGGCAGACCATGTGATCCAGGAATCGGAAGGGTCGAGAATTTTGAGGTCGGGCAGTTCATTGGCAGTGAACTGAATCTCAACCTGCCCCAATTCCTCTAATTCCGTCATCAAGAGATCCGGGCGCATGCCGTTGCGCAGAGCATCCTTGAGCGGAGAAAAGCGAATGCCAAATGTCTGCATCTGCCCCGGTTCCACCGTCGAAACCCGAGCACTGTGCGACGGGTTCGCACCGCCAGAGCCGGTCATTGCCTTGATTTTGTCAATCAAGGCAACGGTTTCCGGAGATTTCAGCAGGGCTTCGGCATCGGCGCCATCTCCGCCGAGCTCCAAAAACTCCTCCATCCGGTCGCGCGCGGCCAAGGACAAATCAATGAGGTCACGATTGATTGGCAATGTGCCGGAACGCACCTGCTCAAACGCGTTCTCAAAATGGTGAGTAAAGGCGGCCAGCTGCGTGTAACCAAACATCGATCCAGAGCCTTTGACCGTGTGAAGACCACGGAATATAGCGTCAATCGTGGCTTGGTCAGGTTGCCCTTCAAGGCCGAGAATCTGATCTTCGAGCTCGGAAAGAATCTCATGCGCTTCTTGGATAAAGGCGGCGACAGCTTGCTCTAGCATGATCCTACCCCAGCAATTTCTTGGTTACAGCAACCAATTTGTCGGCATCAAACGGCTTGTTGATCCAGCCAGTTGCGCCAGCGGCCTTGCCTTTGGCCTTCATCTCAGGCGCGGATTCCGTGGTCAGCATGACAATCGGAATGCCGCTGCCCGCCGGGTCAGAGCGCGCGTGGGTGATGAAATCCAACCCATTCATGACCGGCATATTCAGGTCGGTGATCACCAGATTCGGACGGGCGGCGCGCAGTTTATCCAGCCCATCCTGGCCGTTTTCAGCCGCCACCACCTGATAGCCCTCAGGCTCCAGCGTGAAGGTGACCATGTCGCGCACGGCCTTGCTATCATCCACTGTCAAAACGGTTTTCGTCATGTGCTTTTATCCTTCAGCCTTTGTTTCAGCTGCCATTGTTGCCGCTGCATGTTCCCCGAATGACAGGGTCACATCCTTGCCCTGCAAGGCCCGGGCACCGGCAATAAGAAGTTGCAAAGAAATCTGTGTGGGCATGGGCTCGGAAAGCTCCAACTCCGCCGATTGCCCAGTATCTATTGAGCCAACCCATCCAGACAGATCCGAATGAACTTTGCTCGCCATTCCGACATCCAAATCTGCCGGTATAATGAATTCGCTCATAACAATTGCCCCATTTTTGAATTGCGGCGTTCAGCATCACTAAACGGGCAAAGAATTAAACTTTCGTTTCCCGACCTTTAGACTTTTCAACTTTTTCCAATAAGCCATTTACCCCTTGTTTATTCCCTGCTGCGCTTATTTCCTGAACACGTGGGAGTGTGAATATGCAGGTACAAGTTTCAAATCAGGAGACATCACCAGACAGGCATTCGGCCCGTGTTCTGGCGCAAGATGCCGTGTCCGCATTCGGTTCCGTAACGGATGATTTGTCGAAAATTCGCGCTCTGCATTCGGAAATTACCAAGCAGCTCAATGAGTTTGCAGAACTGGTTGCCTCGCGCAATGCGGTTGACGATCTGCTGTCCAATCTTCAGGACAAAGTGGATCGCATGGGAGAGGAACTCAGGTCTTTCTCCGGGTCGTTACAAAAGTCCGAAACCACGCGCCAAATGTCCGATGGGCGGACCGTGCTGCAAAAGATCTCGGGACAGGGGCGCAATCTTGCGGCGATTGCCACATTGACGCGCACCACCGCCGGGTCTTTGGGCGTAACAAAAATCGATCGATATTTAACGGAATTGCATCAAACAGCCGCCTTGATCAGATCGGCCTCGACCCATGTTGATGGCGGGCTGGATGGCCTGGTCGAAGGCTATGATCGCATGCATGCCAGCTGCGACAGCGCGTCAGATGCCATGGGGGCCCTGCCCCCAAAACTTGCCGAAGGGCGCGCTGTTCTGGACCAGTTGAGCCAGGAAGAGGCCCGCGCCGCCGAACAAATTGCGACCCGCGCCGACAGGCTGGTCCAAAGCGGCAAAAGTAAATTGAAAAGCTTTGTTAGCGCGATGCAGTTTTCCGACCGTCTGGCGCAACGCCTTGATCACATTGCTTTTATGTTGGAGATGGATGATCCACATATCACCCGGATCGCCAAGGCCCAAGCAGCGGATTGCACCCGCGACATCGCCAATATCTCCGGCGAAGTGCGCGATACCATGCGTGCCATGGCCGATTTGGGGCGCGATGGGGCCGCCTTGTTTTCCGAAGGAGAAATTGCAGCCCTTATCTCCGAAGCGATGAAACGGCGGGACGAGTTGTTGACAATGGTGTCCAGCGAGGTCGTGCAGGTTGACGCCGTTCTTGAGGCCGTACACCGCGATGCAACGGAAATTTCTCAAGCAACTCAAGACGCTGGCGAGAAGTTCAGCCAATTGCTGGATGCGGCAGAACGGCTCTCCATGGCCTCAGTCAACTCGCTCTTATTGGCGGCCCGAAACGGGGACAAAGGGGCCCCGCTGGCGGTTCTGGCCTCTGAGGTGCGCCAAACCGCAACCGATTGTCTGGCTGATGTGGCCAAGTGCAGGAAAAGCCTGAACGGCATCATGAGCTCGCGCGATGATGCCCGAGAATCCCTCACTAAAGCGAGCGAGGACTTGTCTTCGGCCATTTCCCAGCATGCAAGCATTGGCAAGGACAGCGAAGATCGGTTGGATCAGATCAACAGCCTCAGCCAGACAGCGCTGGATTGCGCTGAATCGCTGATCGCCATGGTCGAAGCGGTTCATCATTCCATGTCAGCCGTGGATGCCGTTGGCACCGCTCTGCTGGACTTGTCCGCGCAGGACATGCCCGAGGTCACTGGCACCCCCGACCAAGACAAGCTGGGCCAGTGCTGGGCGCTTTATACCATGGACGAAGAACGCGCCGTCCATGCCGAGCTTTACCCAGATGACGCCCTGCAAGGCGCGGCTGCCGACACGGCCGAAGACAGCGACGACCTGGATGACATTTTCTTTTAGAAGCGAAAGGTGACCCAATGGGACTTTACCGTTTGATTTACGCCTCAACAGCCACCGATATCGATCGGGACCTGCTGACCAATATCATTGAAACCTCTAACCGGCTGAATTCCAAAAATTACATCACCGGCATGATGATTTTCGACAATGGTTATTTTCTGCAACTTCTCGAGGGGGAGCGCGCGTTTTTGACCAAGCGTTTCCTGGAGATCAGCAAGGATACCCATCATAACGACATCGAGATCCTGACATGCGGGCCGATCCATGCGCGATTGTTCACCGGCTGGGGTGCGCGATACTTGGGCAGCCAGGGGGCTTCGTCCAAGATCCTGAAACGCTATCAGGGCGGGCCAGAGTTTAATCCTTACAAATTCACCTCATCAAATGTCGAATACCTGTGCTTGGATATGTCGACCTTTGCCGTGTCGGCCAATGATGTTGCGAATAAATTATCAATCGCGCAATAAATAAAACATCTATTTGCAAATCACCTTTAACTTTTTCGCGGCCCTATTAACTTCCTTGAAAGACAGGCCACATAAAGTAACTGGAATTCGAAGGTTTACGCTTGACTGAAGGGCTATAAAAAATGCGCATTCTGAAAGGACCCTCAAAGAAACCAACATTGCCCGCCTCCATGGCGATGGCGACATTGGAAAATGCAATCGATTCCGTGGTCGTTATTGATACCAACAACCGGGTGGTTTTTTTTAATCGCGCTGCTGAAAACCTATGGGGCTATTCCGCCGAAGAGGTGCTGGGCAATAATGTCAAAATGCTCGTCCCTGTCGAACACCAATCGCGCCATGACGGTTATTTAGAGAAAAACCGTACGACGGAACGCGATACAATTGTCGGCTCCAGCCGGGATTTGCAATTGGTGCGCAAGGATGGCGTCGAAGTGTCGGTGTCTTTGGCTCTTTCGAAAATGCGGATTGGCAAAAGCTGGGGCTATGCCGCTTTTGTCCGCAATATCTCAGAAGAATATGAATCACTTGATCGGCTTTTGGGGCAGGTCAGTGTGAACTCAGACAATGTTCTGACCGGCTGCACGGAACTGGGCGACGCTGTCTCAAAAGTCAGCGAGGGGGCGACACAACAGGCCGCCGCCGCGCAAGAGGCCAGCGCCTCGATGGAACAGATGACCGCCAATATCCGCCAAAGCGCTGATAATGCGGCACAAACCGAAAAGATCGCTGTGCATTCCCTAGAGCAGGCGCGCAATTCATCGGCCATTGTCCAGGATGCGGTAGATGCGATGAAAACCATCGCGGAAAAGATCAACATCATTCAGGAAATCGCCCGCCAGACCGATCTTTTGGCGCTGAATGCCGCGGTCGAGGCTGCGCGCGCCGGCACCCATGGGCGCGGATTTGCCATTGTCGCCGCCGAAGTGCGCCGCCTCGCAGAGCGCAGCCAGGTGGCCGCGGATGAAATTGTCGCCCTGTCCAAATCCACCGCCGAAAAATCAAGCAAGGCGGGTGAAGAGCTGGATACCTTGGTGCCGGAAATCCAGCGCACCGCCGATCTGGTTCAGGAAATCTCGGCCGCGACGCAGGAACAACGCATCGGGTCCGAGCAGATAAACACCGCAATTTCCGAATTGGACCGCGTCATTCAGGCCAATGCCTCTGCCTCGCAAGAGGCCGCCGCGACCACCCAGATGCTCAGCGACAGCGCTGAGGCGCTGAACGGATTGATCAGCAGTTTCCGCGATGAGGATGGCAATATCGTGCGCAAGGATGAGGGCCCGTCAGAATCCAAGGTCGCCTGAAGCGTTTAAAGACATAGTTGAGACAAACGGATCGCAAATGGCCTGAGATCGCGAAGCGTGGCAAGGAATGTGCGACTCAACACTTTCTCAAAACGCTGTAACGCAGCGGATTCGACGGGACTGGGGCCAATAACATCAAACGCCTTGATCTCGCATTGCAAAAAAGTGATCCAACGGGCCTTTACCAGTGCCAAGGTTCAGGGTTTGGCCGGCTATCAAGGCCTGCAACGTGTAATCCTTTGCCGCCTGCACAGCCGGTGTAATCGGCTCTCCCGCCGCCAATTGGCAGGCCAAGGCCGAAGATAACGTGCAGCCCGTCCCATGGGAATTGCGCCCGGAAACCCGTTTTGCTTCATACCACTGTGACTTGCCCTGGCTGACCAGCAAATCGGCACAGGCCTCACCGGGCAAATGCCCTCCTTTCAGCAAGACATCCGGCCCAAATGCCTGCAAAGCCTCTGCCTGTTTGCACATCTCTTCGCGATCCAGCGCCGCGTCGCATCCCAACAAAACCGCCGCCTCGGGCAAGTTTGGTGTGATGATGGACACCCGGGGCAGCAACAGCTCCATCAAAGCAGCGCGCCCTGCCCCGTCTAGCAAGGACGCCCCAGATGTCGACGTTAGGACCGGATCCAGAACCACCGGCACCGAGATGCCTTCCAAACAGGCGGCCACCACTTTGACCACATCGGCATGGCCCAACATGCCGATCTTAATCGCATCGACCCGCATGTCGGACAAGATCGCTTCGATCTGGCGTTTCACCAAATCCGGAGCGACCGGCGCGACATCCGAGACGCCCTGCGTGTTTTGCACGGTCAATGCCGTCACCACCGCCATGGCATAGCCGCCATTGGCACAAATCGCCTTGATATCGGCCTGAATGCCCGCCCCGCCGGACGGGTCAGAGCCTGCGATGGACAAAACGCTGGGGATCATGGCGACACCTTTGAGTCATTTCGACAAACAGGCTTTACGACCCGCCCGTGGCCCTGTCCAGCACCGCGCAGATTGCCCCGCCGCCGCGACCGTGATAGGCTTTGCCATAACAGAGGCAGAGCAGCCCAAGAGCACCCCAATGACCGCACTCAAGGAATTTGAACGGCTCGAGGCGACCGGATTATGGCGCCCCAACACCGCAGAACAGCGTCGCGAAGTGGTCGTGTCGCTGGGCGATGCCACATTGACCATCACCGATGTGCCCGGCCGGGTCCTTGCACACTGGTCTTTGGCGGCGGTCGTGCGGTCAAACGGCACAGCCATACCCGCGATCTACCACCCCGATGGTGACCCCGGCGAAACGCTGGAACTGGGTGAGGGCGAGGATGAGATGATCAACGGTATCGACCGTTTGCTCAAAGCCATCGAACGCCGCCGCCCACATCCCGGCAAACTACGCCTCGTACTTGGCACGGCCCTGGTGCTCGGCTTGGTGGCGGGTACGGTGCTGTGGCTGCCCGATGCCCTGCGCGCCTACACGGCCAAGGTGGTGCCGCCGGTCAAACGCGCCGAAATCGGCATTGGCCTATTGAAACACATGACCCGCGTCACCGGACAGCCCTGCCTGACGCCTGAGGCCCGCCCTGCCCTGCAAAAACTCGCCCGCCATGTGCTGGGGCCAGAGCGAGCGGATTCCATCATTGTTGTGCCCGGCGGCGTGGCTCAAAGCGCGCATTTGCCCGGCGGCATTGTGGTGTTGAACAAATCCATCATCGAGGATTTCGAAGACCCCAGCGTGCCTGCAGGCTATGCGCTGGTCGAAGATGTCAAAGCCGCCGAAACTGATCCCTTGGCGCAGATGCTGGCCCAGACCAGCCTGATGACCAGTCTCAAACTGGTGACTACGGGCCAGGTGCCAGATGACACGCTCAAAGCCTATGCCGAGGATCTGTTGACCGAAGCTGACGCGCCTCCGGCAATCGACGCCACCTTGGCCGCTTTTCAACGCGCCGCGTTGAGCAGCAGCGCCTATGCCTATGCCAAGGACCTCACCGGAGAAAGCACGCTGCCCCTGATCGAAGGTAACCCGATGGCGGGGGCTGAGGGGGCGGATGTGCTGACTGACGGGGAATGGTTGCGGCTGCAAAGCATCTGCGAATAAGAAAGCCCGCCGATTGGATAACCGACGGGCCGCATTCTCAGAAATCGAAGCTTTTTAACGTGTATAGGCTCGCGTATAGCCAACCGCGCGCACCTTGTTCAGCGCCAGATTGACCTGATCGGCGGAGCCAAACGGGCCGACCATCACCCGCTGCATCGGCTGCCCATCCTTGCGGTAATTGCCCATTTTCACCGGCAGACCGGTTTGGCCCAAACGGCTGGCCGCTGCCTGCGCCTTGGCTGTGGTGGTGAACACGCCGATTTCAACGTAACGCGCTGCGCTGGTTGCCTTGACTGGAGTCGAGCGGGTGGAGATCACGGCGCCGTTCTGCGCAGAAATATACGGAGCTCGGGCCGTTGCCGAAGTCGCGTGATAGGCGATCACCGGCTCTTTGAGCTTGTGGCGGCGCGCCTGGTTCACCGCGATACGCGGCACGGTGTTTGTCCAGACCTGCTGTGTCTGGCGATAGCCATCCACGGTCTGATAGGCGCGATATGGGTTCAGCCGATCATCGTCCCAAGCAGGGCGATAGCCCGCAGGGACAAAAGCGATGGAATTGTCGCGCTTTTCATAGACGTGACGCGGCACGATGCGGGTGTTCCCCGGCAGGTGCAACTGGCTGCCCTGCCATCCACGGTTGTGATAGACCTTTTTACCGGGTCCAGGGGCTTCGCCGCGGCGGATCACGGTGACATGCGGCGCTGTTTGAGGCCCACAACGCACGGTAACGGTGTGTCTGCCGACGGTTTTGGTGCTCTGACCATTGCGGCAGGGGCTGTAGCTCGGTGTTGTAACAGTGCGACCTGTCGGTTTGACGGAAGGCGCTGCGGCGCGGGGCACCTGACGTACAACGCGCGGAGGCTGCGCGGCAACCGGTTTCGAGGCCGGGCGACGCACAATCTGCTGCGGTTTTGGCATCGGCTTAGGCTTGGCCCGGACCTGCACTTGCGGTTTTGGCTTGGGGGCCGGGGCCAGAACGGCGCGCGGAGTCGCCACACGCAATGGGTTGCCTTGCGGTTTTGCAACCCGGACATTGGCCGCGCGCGGCTGGGGCTTTGGAGCCGGTTGTGGGGCAGGCACAGTGATTTGAACAGGCGCTGGGGCGGGTTTGGCCGCCGGGGCCGCCGCTGTTGCCGCACCACCAAAAGTCGGCTTTTGACCACAGACCTGTTTGCGTTGACGCGACACGCGCGGCACCCAGGTCACAGCCCCGTCAAAACCAGCCCGAACAAAGACGCAGCCGTTATTATCAACGAACTGTTTGCCGGAAAAAGAGGCCGGTGGAAAATTGACCGGAACCTTGCCGGTATTGCTCTGAGCCATGGCCGGAGCGGATGCGATTCCGAATCCAGCGGTCAAAACGGCGAAAATAGTTAAGGATTTCAATGTCATGTCTGCCCCCACAGATGCAGGGGTCAGAATGCCCGATCAAAAACGCTCTGTAAAGCGTTGAAATCGTTTATTTCGTTCCAAACATACGGTCCCCGGCATCGCCAAGGCCCGGAACGATGTACCCGAGTTCATTGAGTTTTTCATCCAGCGAGGCGGTGACGATTGGCACATCTGGATGGGCCTCTTTCATGCGCGCCACGCCTTCGGGGGCGGCCAGCAGACAAAGGAAACGGATGTCTTTGGCTCCGGCCTGTTTGACCAGATCGATCGCCGCAGCCGAGGAATTTCCGGTGGCCAGCATGGGATCAACAACAATCGCCGTGCGCTCTTCCATGCGTTTGGGCAGCTTGTTGTAATACTGGACCGGCTGCAGGGTTTCCTCGTCCCGGTAGAGACCGACAAAGCCGACCCGCGCCGCCGGGATCAGCTCTAAAATCCCATCCATCAAGCCATTACCAGCGCGCAGGATCGACACCAGCGCCAGCTTTTTACCTTCGATCATCGGCTGCTGCGAGGGGCAAAGCGGGGTTTCGATCTCGGTCATGGTGACCGGCAATTCGCGCGTCACCTCATAGGCCAAAAGCAGGCTGATCTCGCGCAGCAACTGGCGGAAAGACGCGGTCGACGTGTCTTTCTTACGCATCAGGGTCAGCTTGTGCTGCACCAGCGGGTGATCGACGATGGTCAGATGTTGGGTCATGACGCCTCCAATGCTTTGCGAATCCTTGCCTTTGTATCGGCGTCGCAGAAGGCCGCGTCTACGGCATTCTTGTCTATTTGGTCAAAGATTTCACCATCCCAGCCAAAAACGCGCGCCAGATCGGCATATTCCTTGCGCATGGTGGTGTGGAAAAAGGGCGGGTCATCTGTCGACACCGTCACTTTGACGCCGCGATCACGCAGTTTTTCGATCGGGTGTTTGTCTAGACGATCATAGACACCAAGGAAGACGTTGGAGCCGGGGCAGACCTCTAGCGTGATGTCGCGTTCGATCAGCATATCGACAACGGCCAGGTCCTCGCTGGCGCGCACGCCGTGACCAATGCGGGACACGCCCAGATCCTCAACCGCTTCGCGCACCTCTTGCGGCCCGCGCCATTCCCCTGCGTGGGTTGTCAGATGCAATCCCGCCTCGCGCGCCATGTCGAAACTATAGGCAAAGTCGCCTTGTTTGCCCTGGTTCTCATCGCCACCCATGCCAAGCCCGGTGATGAAATCCCCGGCGGTCTCAGCGGCGCAAAGCGCGGCTGGCTTGGCCTTTTCCGGACCAAAATGACGGATCGGAGTGGCAATGCCGCGCAGGGTGATACCCAGATCTCGCTCGGCCACCGCTGCCGCATCTTGAATTGCATGCAAATACTCTTTCCAAGCGGTCAGATCACTGCCGCCGCAGAAATCGGGACTGATAAAGCTTTCGATATAGATCACGTCATTGGCTGCAGCCTGTTCCAACACCGCACTGGTCAGGCGGGCAAATTCCTCGGGCCCGGTCAAGACCGAGGTCGCCGCCTCGTATACCGACAGGAAATGCACGAAATCGCGGTAATCATAGGACCCGTCCTCGCGGAAAATCTTGGACAGGTCGACATTCTTTTCCTGAGCGAGGCCACGGATAAAGGCAGGTGGGGCCATGCCCTCGATATGGGTGTGCAGCTCGATCTTGGGGCGCTTGATCAATGCGTCCAACTGTTCTTCGTTCATTTTAGAAAGCTCCTGCCCGGCCCCTGCGCCGGGACGTTCAAATGCGCGGCAATGCTGGCGGCTACATCGGCAAAGGCAATCTGGCCAATCTCGCCGCTGCCCTTGCCCGCCACCAAAACCGGAACCCGTTCGCGGGTGTGATCGGTGCCCGACCAGCTGGGATCGTTACCGTGATCGGCGGTGACCACCAGCATATCGCCCTCGCGCAGGCGCGACAGGATTTTACCTAGTTCAACGTCAAACCATTCCAAATGCCGCGCATAGCCCGAGATGTCGCGGCGATGGCCGTATTCGCTGTCAAATTCAACGAAATTGGCAAAGGTCAGGCTGCCCTCTTCGGCGGTGTCGACATAGTCGGCCAGATGCTCCATTAGCTGCGCATCCCGGCCTTTGCGCACCTCGTCGATCCCAGTCATCGAGAAAATATCGCCAATCTTTCCAACGCCATACACCTTGCGCCCCGCATCCTGCACCCAATTGGTCAGCACCGGTTCAGGCGGCGTAATGGCAAAGTCGCGACGGTTGGCAGTGCGCTGAAAATGCCCGACTTCGCCCACAAAGGGGCGCGCGATGACACGGCCAACCTTCATCTCGTGCAGCATTGGGGCCAGCCCTTCGCACAGCGCATAAAGCCGCTCAAGTCCAAAGAATTGCTCATGCGCAGCAATCTGAAAAACGCTGTCGGCAGAGGTGTAACAGATCGGATAGCCCGAGCGCAGATGGTCCGCGCCAAAGCGGTCAATCATCACCGTGCCCGAGCCGTGACAATTGCCCAGAATGCCAAAGGTTCCGGCGATTTCGCACGCCTTTTCAACCACCTCCGCCGGGAATGCCGGCAGAGCATCGGGGAAGTAGTGCCAATCCCAGGGCACCGGCAACCCGGCCAATTCCCAATGCCCCGAAGGCGTGTCTTTGCCCTTTGACACCTCGGTCGCCGCCGCAAATCGCCCAGTCAGCGAAGGCGTTTCAACCTCCATCCCGCTGGCCAGGTTCAAGGCGTTGAACAGCCCGAGCGCGGCCATGTTCGGCACGGCCAAAGGCCCGCTGCGCCCCTCCTCGGCACGGCCTTCGGCGCAGGCCTGCAGGATATGGCCCAGCGTGTTGGCCCCGGTATCGGGCAGGTCACCGTTGAAATACGCCGCCGCATCGGGCGCGCCGCCAATCCCGACCGAGTCGATCACAACCAGAAATGCGCGCATCAGGCGATCCTTTCCAGTGTTAGCGGCAGAGGATCGGGCGCTGGCCCGTCCAGCGAAATCGCCGCACGAATGGCGGCGGCGGCGGCATCGGCCTGTTCTTCACGCGCGGCGTGAACCACGGCAATCGGTTGATTTTTCGTGACTTTCTCGCCCAAACGCACCACATCCGTCAGACCGACCGCCGGGTTCACCTGATCGGTTTCTATGCGGCGCCCGCCGCCCAGATCGACCACGGCCAGGCCCAGCTGTTCACCATCAATGGCCGAGACGACCCCGGCGCGGTCCGCCGTGACCTCGCGGATGACCGGGGTTTCCGGCAAAAATCGTTTCCAATCCTCAACAAAGCTCAGCGGCCCACCCAGCGCATAGACCATCTTGCCAAACCGCTCTGCCGCAGCGCCCGAGCTGATAGAGTCGCGCAGCTTGGCCTCTCCGTCTTCGATCCCGGCGGTTTTCAACAGTTCAACGCCCAGATCGACGCTCAACTCCAATAGCGGCCCCTTCAGCGCACCGGTCAGGACCTGCAGGCACAGGTCGACCTCCAACGCATTGCCAAGCGCGGGCACCAAAGGCTGGCTCATATCGGTGATCAAAGCCGAGGTCGGGCAGCCCGCCGCATTCGCCGTCGACACCAAAGACGCCGCCAGCGCGCGCGCCTCTTCGGGGGTTTTCATGAACGCGCCCGAGCCGGTTTTGACATCCAGAACCAGCGATTGCAGCCCCGCTGCCAGTTTCTTGGACAGGATCGAGGCGGTGATCAGGTCCAGGCTTTCAACCGTGCCGGTGACATCGCGCACCGCGTAAAGCCGTTTATCCGCCGGGGCGATATTGGCCGAAGCGCTGACAATGGCGCAGCCGGCCTCTTTCACCACTTGGCGAAAGCGCGCTTCGTCGGGGGTGACGGAATAGCCGGGGATGGCTTCGAGCTTGTCCAGTGTGCCGCCCGTATGGCCGAGGCCACGGCCCGAAATCATCGGGTTGTAAACCCCGCAGGCGGCCAGCATCGGGGCCAAAACCAGACTGACGCAATCGCCAACACCGCCGGTTGAATGCTTATCCACCACCGGTGCGTCCAGATCCCACTCCAGCACATGGCCGCTGTCGCGCATGGCCAGGGTCAGCGCCACGCGCCCTGCCTCGGACAAGCCGCGCAGACAGACCCCCATGGCAAAGGCTCCGGCCTGGGCAGAACTGACCCGCCCATCCGCCAAGCCATGGGCAAACCAGGATAATTCCGCTGGGCTTGGCTCTTCGCCTTTGCGCAGCGCGGCATTAATCGCTCGTGCGTCCATCAGGTGTTTTCCATGTGATCGCGGCCAAAGGCACCGGGCAGCAGGTCACCCACGGTTGTGACCTTTTCAACACCATCGGTGGTCGCCATGGTGACGTGAACGTCCGATTTGGAAAACTCCGCCAATTTCTGACGGCAGCCGCCGCAGGGCGGCACCGGGTTCGGACTGTCGGCAATCACATAAGCCTCGGCGATTTCGCTCTCGCCTGCTGCGATCATCGCGGCAATAGCCCCGGCCTCGGCGCAGGTGCCTTCGGGATAGGCAACGTTTTCTACATTACATCCGGTATAGACATGGCCCGACGGGGTGCGCAGCGCGGCCCCGACTTTGAAATTCGAATAGGGGGCATAGGCGTTTTCACGAACGGCGCGGGCCAAATCAGCTAACGACTCAGGACGGGACATCTCACTCTCCGGGTAATCAAGGGGGCAGTTTGCGAAGTGGCTCGCCAGATTGCAAGGCCCCCTCTCCCGGCGTCAATTCCATTTTCAATCTTGGCGCGAAACTGCTAAGGGACAGGGGACCCGACTATAGGCGCAAAATTTGGTTTAACGCTAAACCATATTAAATATCAGGACCTAGACATGACCGACTCAGCCAAGGAATCATTGCGTCAGGCGGCGCTTTTCTACCACGAAAACCCGCAACCCGGTAAATTGGAGATCCGCGCGACCAAGCCAATGGCCAATGGGCGCGATCTGTCTCGGGCCTATTCGCCGGGGGTTGCTGAGGCCTGTCTTGAAATCAAGGAAGACGAAGCAAACGCCGCCCGTTACACCACGCGCGGCAATCTGGTGGCAGTGGT
This sequence comes from Tropicibacter sp. R15_0, assembly GCA_017744045.1. Classification (GTDB taxonomy): domain Bacteria; phylum Pseudomonadota; class Alphaproteobacteria; order Rhodobacterales; family Rhodobacteraceae; genus Pelagimonas. Next base: position 328,809 of record JAGHRD010000003.1, read on the forward strand.
TTCGAACGGCACAGCGGTGCTGGGCCTCGGAAACATTGGCGCTTTGGCTTCCAAACCGGTCATGGAAGGCAAAGCGGTCCTGTTCAAGAAATTCGCCGATATCGACTGTTTCGACATCGAAGTCGACGAGTCTGATCCTGAAAAACTGGCTGATATCGTCTGCGCGTTGGAACCGACCTTTGGCGCGATCAATCTCGAAGATATCAAAGCGCCTGATTGTTTTATCGTTGAACGAATTTGCCGCGAGCGGATGAACATCCCGGTTTTCCACGACGATCAACACGGCACAGCCATCGTTGTCGGCGCGGCGGCGACCAACGCCCTGCACGTGGCGGGCAAGAAATTCGAGGATATCAAGATCGTCTCGACCGGCGGCGGGGCTGCCGGGATTGCCTGCCTCAACATGCTGCTGAAACTGGGTGTCAAACGCGAGAATGTCTGGCTGTGTGATATTCACGGGCTGGTCTATGAGGGCCGGACCGAGGATATGAATCAGCACAAGGCCGCCTTTGCGCAGAAATCAGATCTGCGCACGCTGGACGATGTGATCGAGGGTGCCGATCTTTTCCTTGGCCTCTCTGGTCCGGGCGTGTTGAAGCCCGAACATGTGGCCAAGATGACCAAGCGCCCGATCATTTTTGCCCTGGCCAACCCGACCCCTGAGATCATGCCCGATCTGGCCCGCGAAACTGCACCCGACGCGATCATTGCCACGGGCCGCAGCGATTTTCCCAATCAGGTCAACAATGTGCTCTGCTTCCCCTTCATTTTCCGCGGGGCGTTGGATGTGGGCGCGACCGAGATCAACGACGCCATGCAGGTCGCCTGTGTCGAGGGCATCGCCGCCCTGGCCCGCGCCACCACCAGTGCCGAGGCCGCCGCAGCCTATGCTGGCGAACAACTGACCTTTGGCGAAGATTACCTGATCCCGAAACCCTTTGATCCGCGCCTGTCCGGCGTTGTCTCAACCGCTGTGGCCAAGGCCGCCATGGAAACCGGCGTGGCCAAGCGCCCGGTCGAGGATCTGGACGCCTATAAGGACAAGCTGGACGCCAACGTTTACAAATCCGCCCTGCTGATGCGCCCGGTCTTTCAGGCGGCGGCCACGGCTTCGCGCCGCATTGTCTTTGCCGAGGGCGAGGATGAGCGCGTGCTGCGCGCCGCGCAGGCCATTCTTGAGGAAACCACAGAAACGCCGATCCTGATTGGTCGCCCCGAGGTGATCACTGCGCGCTGCGAAAAGCTGGGCCTTGAGATCCGCCCCGAGCGGGATTTCAACATCGTGAACCCGGAAAACGACCCGCGCTACCGTGAATATTGGGGCACCTATCACCAGCTTATGGCGCGGCGCGGCGTGACCCCGGATATTGCCCGCGCGGTCATGCGAACCAACACCACCGCCATTGGCGCGATCATGGTGCATCGCGATGAGGCTGACAGCCTGATCTGCGGCACCTTTGGCGAATATCGCTGGCATCTGAACTACGTCAACCAGGTGCTGGGCGGCGAAGGTCTGCACCCGCATGGCGCCCTGTCGATGATGATCCTCGAAGACGGGCCGCTCTTTATTGCTGACACGCATGTGCGCTCGCTCCCCTCGCCCGAGGAATTGGCGCGCACCGCAATTGGCGCGGCGCGACATGTGAAACGCTTTGGCCTTGAGCCCAAGATCGCCATGTGTTCGCAATCGCAATTTGGCAACCAGGCCGAAGGTTCGGGCAAACGTCTGCGCGAGGCGATTGCCATTCTCGACAGCGAGCCACGCGATTTCTGTTACGAGGGCGAGATGAATGTCGATGCCGCTCTGGATGAGCATTATCGCAACATGGTCATGCCCGGAAACCGGATGAGCGGCAGCGCCAATGTGCTGATCTTTGCCCATGCCGACGCGGCATCTGGCGTGCGTAACATCCTGAAAATGAAGGCCGACGGGCTTGAGGTCGGGCCGATCCTGATGGGCATGGGCAACCGCGCCCATATTGTGACCCCATCGATCACAGCGCGCGGCTTGCTCAACATGGCCGCCATCGCCGGGACGCCTGTGACGCATTATGGCTGACCAATATGGGCGGGGATTGCCCCGCCCAACACCGCTATTGCAACGGCACCATTTTGTTGTCTTTGATGGTAAAGCTTTTGGCACAGCCTGCGGCCCCCACCTTGCCACAGGCGGAGCCATGTAGGTTCAATGTGATCACCGGCTGAACAGTGACAGAGTAGCCATACATATGGCCGCCCCCCACGCGGACATAGCCCCCTTCGGCTTGCTGTCGGTAAAACTCCATCGGACACCCCGCGCTGCCGCATAACAGGGTCGGAACCTTGTCGCAGATGATATTGCTGTAATCGATAATCTGATCCGTCAACCCATCGCGATCAAAATCCTCTTCACGCATCGCTCCATCGCGCAATGTGACTGTGCTGCCTTGAAAGCCGGAACACGAATCCTCAACCTTTTTCTTGGCTGCGGCCAATGGGTCCTCAATCGGTGGCGGCGCAGGCAGAGCACAACTCTTACCGGCAAAATCCAGCGCCTTGGACGAGCCTTTCAGAGTCAGACGCGCGCGATGCAACTCGGCCCCGTCGATTTTGGATTGCAGGACCAAATCCGCGCGACGACCAGATTTGAGAGCCGCGATCATCCCACCATGACTGCCAAGGTCGTAATCCGCGACATAATCCTCGTATTCAGTTTCTCCGGTATGGGAAAACGCCATGCGCCCGACCTCTTTGCCATCAACGACCATCTGAGCGTCAAGATCCTGGGGCAGATCTCCTCCGACAAAGAAAAATCGGTGCAAGAGAGGCCCGTCCCCCTGACAGCCAACCATAAAGCAAAAATAATTGCCGGTTTCGCGATCATTCACCGGGCAAACCAAGGCCCCCTTATACCCGGTTTGCACATTCTCAAATGTATCCCAACGTGTTTGAGCCTCGGCCTGCGCCGCCAAGCCCAAACTGGTCACCAAACCCATCAGGGCCGTTTTCCAAAATCGCATCTCTACACCTCAAAGAAATTTACGGGCAGGATGCACAACCAAGACATGTCGCACAAGCGGCGAAGAATCATCATTTCAAAGCCACATTCCATTTGCAGCCTTGGTTTGCAATTTTGCAAAATGTGCAAAAATTTGCAGTCAAGGCGCTAAACCGCAAGAGCTTTGCAAAAATTTGCAACTCCGCACCTGCGACCATCCGACCGAATTTGCGAAAAACTGCCCCCAAGGTCGCCGGTAGGCTTGCCCGGATCAACGCCGCCCGCTTATCCAATTGGCAGAGGATGGAACACCGCGCCCGCCGCTTATGACTTAAGATCAAGGACTGGCCGCGCGAGAGGAGGATAAGATGGGTTATCAGGACGTATATGACAGTTGGAAATCCGATCCCGAAGGGTTCTGGATGCAAGCCGCCGAAGCGATCGACTGGGACAAGAAACCCAGCAAGGCGCTCAGCGATCTTGGCGACAATATGTATGAATGGTTTGCCGATGGCATGACCAATACCTGCTGGAACGCCGTTGACCGCCACGTGGAAAACGGCCGGGGTGAGCAGACCGCGATCATCTACGATAGCCCCATCACCCATACCAAGCGCGAGATCACCTTTGTCGAGCTGCGCAACCGCGTGGCCACCTTGGCCGGGGCGCTGCGCGCCAAGGGCGTCGAAAAAGGCGACCGCGTCATCATCTATATGCCAATGATCCCCGAAGCGCTGGAGGCCATGCTGGCCTGCGCCCGCCTTGGCGCGGTCCATTCCGTTGTGTTTGGCGGCTTTGCCGCCAATGAATTGGCGGTGCGCATTGACGATGCCAAACCCAAAGCGATCATCGCCGCCTCTTGCGGGTTGGAACCGGGCCGCGTGGTCCACTACAAACCACTGCTCGACGGCGCAATTGATCTGGCTGATCACAAGCCGGATTTCTGTGTGATCTTCCAGCGCGAACAAGAGGTTGCCGAGCTCAAAGAAGGCCGCGACTTTAACTGGCACGGCTTCCAATACGGCGTCGAGCCCGCCGATTGCGTCCCGGTTGAGGGCAACCACCCGGCCTATATCCTCTATACCTCTGGCACCACCGGCGCCCCCAAAGGCGTGATCCGCCATACCGGCGGCCAGCTGGTCGCGCTGAACTGGACCATGAAAAACATCTATAATGTCGATCCCGGCGATGTGTTCTGGGCGGCTTCGGATGTGGGTTGGGTCGTGGGGCATTCCTATATCTGTTACGGCCCGCTGATCCACGGCAACACCACCATTGTCTTCGAAGGCAAACCCGTCGGCACCCCCGATCCCGGCACCTTTTGGCGGGTGATCGAAGAACATAAGGTCAGGACCTTCTTCACCGCCCCCACCGCCTTCCGCGCCGTGAAACGCGAGGATCCGACGGGGGAATACGTTAAGAAATACGATCTGAGCTGCCTTGAGCAGGTCTTTCTCGCAGGTGAACGCGCTGACCCGGACACCATCGTCTGGGCGCAGGATCAGCTGCAAAAGCCGATCATCGACCATTGGTGGCAGACCGAGCTGGGCTTCCCCGGTGTCTGCAACCCGGTCGGCATCGAATTGCTTCCGGTCAAGCTCGGCTCCCCTTCGGTGCCGCTGCCGGGGTACGAGATGAAGATCGTCGATGATGCGGGCAATGAGCTGCCACGCGGTGAGCTTGGCGCGATTGTCACGCCCCTGCCGCTGCCGCCCGGCACCTTCCCCAATCTCTGGAACGCCGAGGATCGCTACAAGAAAAGCTACCTCACCAACTTCCCCGGCTATTACGAAACCGGCGATGCGGGCATGATCGACGAAGATGGCTATCTTTATATCATGGCGCGCACCGATGACGTGATCAACGTCGCCGGGCACCGCCTGTCCACCGGCGGCATGGAAGAAGTGCTGGCCGATCATCCGGATGTGGCTGAATGCGCAGTCATCGGCGTGTCTGACAGTCTCAAAGGTCAGATGCCGCTGGGCTTTCTCTGCCTGAATGCCGGCACCGAGAAACCACATGACGAGATCGTCAAAGAGGTGATCAAACTGGTGCGCGAAAAGATCGGCCCTGTGGCCGCGTTCAAACTCTGCTGCGTGGTCGACCGCCTGCCCAAGACACGCTCGGGCAAGATCCTGCGCGGCACCATGGTCTCCATTGCTGATGGCAAAGAGTACAAGATGCCGGCAACCATCGATGATCCCGCGATCCTGGACGAGATCAAGTTGGCGCTTCAGGGGCTGGGTTACGCCAAGGGGTAACAGGCCCGCCACAAACGAAAACATCAAAGCCCCGAGAATAACGGGGCTTTGTTTCAAGTTCATTAGGTGGGTAAATCAGGGCTGTTTGCCCCTGCAATGTGCCATTTGATCTTGATAGCCTCACCGTCCGAGGCACCAAGCACGCGATCAGCAAACTCATTTGCGAATGCTTTCAAGTCGCCAATTTCTTCACATTTAGGCGTCTTCAAAACAACAGTCCCGTAGGATTTATCGACCCGTTCCACTGCGCCCGCGATACGTTCCAGCATTGGCAAAGCGTCTACCAAATGGTCCCGGTCTCGTAACCCGAACCGAAGTTCTCCTTGAAAAACATGCTTACCGCTCCTTTTTCCGGCGCTGCGGATAAAAAACACGGTATCCTCCTCAGTAAATACGTCTCGAAATGCACTGACCGCGACATATGAGCGAGCGGGTGCATCGGGAAAGACCTGATCCAGTGCTTCTTCGAAACGTGCCATGGTCCCTTTGGCGATCATACCAGGGCGCTTCCAGTTTGGCACCTTGTTGATCAGAAAACGCCACCACACCCATTGCCGCCATCCCAAAAAAGCAATGGTTGCTGCACAAGCCCCCAGAAAAAAAGCAATAATCAATTCTTTATCTCGCCAACCAACATATCCTACGCGTCACGTAAACGAAACAATCAGCCCAGTTTCTTGCACCTCGTGCAAGCACTCCTTCGCGGGACGGTGGGTGGGGCGATCTGCGCAGCGCGCAGCAGCGTCACCCCCGGCCCTCACACAAATTGTTCGCGGATCAATCGTTCTTCCAGCCCGTGCCCTGGATCAAACAGCACCCGATGCTCGATCTCCGGCTCTGACTTGATATGCACCTGCAACACATCCCGGACCGAGCCACCATCCGCCTCGGCCATGACCGGGCGTTTTTCGGGATCAAGCACCTCCATCGATACCTCCGCCGATTTTGGCAACAGGGCCCCGCGCCAACGACGTGGACGAAACGGGGCGACAGCGGTCAGCGCCAGAACATCCGAGCCAATCGGCAAAATCGGGCCATGGGCGCTGTAATTATAGGCGGTGGACCCCGCTGGCGTCGCCACCAGCGCCCCGTCGCAGACCAGCTCGGCCATGCGCACCTGCCCATCCACGCTGATCCTGAGCCGCGCCGCTTGCGGGCCCGCCCGCAGGATCGACACCTCATTGATCGCCAGCGCACGATGCTCGGTGCCATCAGCACAGGTGGCGCGCATCACCAGCGGGTTGATCACGGTTTCCTCGGCCGCCCCCAGCCGCTCTTCCAACCCGTGCTCCCCATATTCGTTCATCAAAAACCCGACCGTGCCCCGGTTCATCCCATAGACCGGTGCCGGGTTGCCTTCGGTGCGATGAAGGGTTTCTAACATGAACCCATCGCCCCCCAGCGCGACAATCACATCCGCCCCCTGCTCCGCATGATCGCCATAGCGGCGCGTCAACCCCGCCAGCGCCGCCTGCGCAATCGGCGCATTCGAGGCGCAAAAGGCAATTCGTAAGGACATGGCCTGTTTCCTGTCTGTCGCTTTTGTCTCCGAAACAATCACAAGTTCACCGAACTGACCAGATATGGCGCAAGATAATTCTCCTACGTCGTTTTATCGCCTTTGACTCCGGGAAAGTTTCCGATACGAAACATCGCAAATTCGATTCCGCATCACTCAGGACAACCGAAGGGAACAGCCCATGACGGCCTCGCGCGATTTCTTTACCCAGCCACTGGCAGACCGGGACCCAGAGCTTTTTGGCTCCATCACAGATGAGCTTGGCCGCCAGCGCGATGAGATCGAGCTGATCGCCTCGGAAAACATCGTGTCCCGCGCTGTGATGGAGGCCCAGGGCTCCATCATGACCAACAAATATGCCGAAGGCTATCCGGGCCGTCGCTATTATGGCGGCTGCCAATTTGTTGACGTGGCCGAGAACCTCGCCATTGATCGCGCCAAGCAGCTGTTCAATTGCGAGTTCGCCAATGTGCAGCCAAACTCCGGCTCGCAGGCCAACCAGGGTGTGTTTCAGGCGCTGATCCAGCCCGGCGACACCATTCTGGGCATGAGCCTTGACGCCGGTGGTCACCTGACCCACGGGGCCAAGCCGAACCAGTCCGGCAAATGGTTCAACGCCGTGCAATATGGCGTGCGCAAGCAGGACAATATGCTGGATTACGACCAGGTCGAAGAGCTGGCCAAAGAACACCAGCCCAAGATGATCATTGCCGGTGGCTCCGCCATTCCGCGTCAGATCGACTTCAAGCGTATGCGCGAAATCGCCGATATGGTTGGGGCCTATCTGCATGTGGACATGGCGCATTTTGCCGGTCTCGTGGCCGCGGGCGAGCATCCCAGCCCGTTCCCCTATGCCCACGTCGCCACCACCACCACCCACAAGACCCTGCGCGGTCCGCGCGGTGGCATGATCCTCACCAATGACGAGGCGATTGCCAAAAAGGTGAACTCGGCGATCTTCCCGGGCATCCAGGGTGGCCCGCTGATGCATGTTATCGCGGCCAAGGCCGTCGCCTTTGGCGAAGCGCTGCGCCCCGAGTTCAAAGACTACGCCAAGCAGGTCATCGCCAACGCCCAAGCCCTGTCTGATCAGCTGATCAAAGGCGGCCTGGACACCGTGACCCATGGCACCGACACCCATGTTGTTCTGGTCGACCTGCGCCCCAAAGGCGTGACCGGCAATATCGTCGACAAGGCCTTGGGCCGCGCCCATATCACCTGCAACAAGAACGGCGTTCCATTTGACCCGGAAAAGCCAACCGTGACATCCGGCATCCGTCTGGGCTCCCCGGCCGGTACCACCCGTGGTTTTGGCGAGGCCGAGTTCCGCCAGATCGCCGATTGGATCATCGAAGTGGTCGATGGCCTCGCCGCCAATGGCGAAGAGGGCAACGCAGCGGTTGAGGAAAAGGTCAAAGGCGAGGTTGCAGCCCTCTGCGCCAAGTTCCCGATCTACCCCGAGCTCTGATCCAAGCGATCAGCGCCTGAAAAGATGTAGGGTGGGGTTTGACCCCACCCTATTTCTATCCCACGCTCAACAAACATCGCACCAGCGCGGTTTGCGAATTTACCCCGGTTTTCACATATATCCGGCTCAGATGGGTGCGGGCGGTGTTGACGCTGATCTTCAATATCTCTGCCGCCTGGGTCAGCCCGTCGCCGGCCACGATCCGGCAGGCCAGCGCCATTTGCGCCTCGGACAGGTTAAAAACCGAGCGCGCCGCATATAGGCGATCCGCCAAAGCCTCGTCGTCATGCAACTCCAAAAACGTGGTTTCGTCGCGGACAAACAGGGTGCAAACCGCCACCCCGCCTTCATCTTTTTCACCCAGAACCACCGGCAGGCGGAAATTGCGCCCTGCTTCGCGGGTCTGGCGATAATGCTGGAAATAACGATGTTGCGATGCCGCGCAGTCCAGCGCCGCTTGCAAGACCTGATCCCAATCTCGCCGCGAGGCGCGCAGACGGCCCTGTGACACGGTCAGCCCCAACTGGGTTTTCACCGCCTCCAGAATATGAGGCGGCGCGCAAATCACCTGCCCCTGCCCGTCGATCGCCAGCCGATTGGCGTCCTCCCATTGATGGCCCCGCACCACAAAGGAGGAAAACAGGATCCGCCAAACCCCATCCGTTTTTTCCAGAACCCGCGTTTCAAAGGTGCGTTCCACCCGCCCATCGCGCAGCACCGAGTGCCCGTCAAACACCACATGCGCCAGACCATCCGTCACCGTCATATCGACATTATGCCGTTCAAAACGGACCATCTCGCAGACCTTGCCGATCTCAAGAACCTCTTGAATATGTGGCGCGATTTCGCTCCACCCTCTCAAAACGGTGATCCCGGCTGCCGCCGATCCGCACATTTCCCGCGTGCGCTCATCCTGCACCCAGCACTGCGCCCAACCGTCAAAATCAAAGTTGAAAAACGTCTCAGTCTCGCGCTCGATCACTGTCATGATGGCAAGCTGATCCTGCTGAGAGGGGGGCGGTTTGGTCATAGACTCTCCGATTTGGTAATTAGTCGGCCATGCGGTCCAAAGATCGGCTGTCGCGGCAAAAGGCGCAAGCCGAACCGCAGCACGGTTTTCAGCGCCAACAGCCATTCACAGCCATGATGCGCATAAAACTCATTTTCTGTCAGCGGGCTTTTGCGGGACAAGCTCTGACTTGCCAGCGGAAGGGACTGATCCATATGCGATCTCCTTTGGGTATCTGCAATGACCCTAGCCCTGCTGATCATCTTCCCCTGTCATCCGACCCGACCACATACTGCAAAAAAACTGCAAAAAATCCCGGCTTGTCCCGACGGAAACTGTCAGCGGGCCCGTGTAATCCCACAATAACCAACAGGAGACAGTGACATGCGCAGCCCGATCAACGCCCCCATCCTCGCCACCAGCTTTGCCATCGGCCTTGGCTTTCTCGCCCAATCCGCCAGCAGCGAAGAACCCTATCAGGGACCGATCCAATCCCTGTGGTCATTCGCCTGTGATGAGACCAAGCAAGATGTGCGGCTTGACCTGGGCGAGCCGAAATACACAGTTGATTTGTGAGCGAAGACCACCGCCGCCTAGCCCCGCAAGACAGCCTGAACAGCGTCAAAATTGCGCGCGCGCAGATCGTTTTCGCGAATGGTAAAGGTTACAGGCCTACTGGGCCATTCAAGATCGGTTAGCCCCAGGTCGGGATCACTCGCATCAAGGGTCAACAGCGGGACGCGTGATACGTCCTCAAAGTCCTCCCAACCGCCGATATCAGGCCCCAAAAGCATGCAGTGACGCAACTGATCGTCCAATGCAGGCCCCCTTGGGGGACGCAGCTGGAACCACCTTTTTTGAGGCAGAGCAGGAACCAGCTCCGCTCGTCTAGCCTCAGCCAGATGAACCTCATTTGCAGCGAGCGCCGCTTCACGGAAATCCTTGCTGTCAAACACCGTGCAATTGCAGCACTGCGCCTTGGTTGCGGCAACAGGGATCGCCTTAGCCTTTGACGCTGGCCCGTCCGAGCGGAGTGGCCTTTCATCATCAAAGACCTGTTCGGAACAAAGAACCCGCGCCGCCACCAATTCGTCATTCAATGGCGATGTCATATCGACAAAGAAAAACAACATCCCGGACTTTGGCAGGATGGCTGTTGGGGGCAACTGACCCAGGTTGATCTGCGCAACAAAGGTCAGGGGCACTTTGCCCCCATCACGATGCGTCACCACGGGCCAGGGAATGTGATCGGGCAAGCTCGGCTTCCCCATCAACCAGGCACCGGGAGCGGCCCATTTCTGGTCCACCTTGTGCAGAACGACGCCCTCTGTCCTGGCCATATCGACCATACGCTCCAGCTCCTCCGGCCCAACGGGAATAAGGCTCGCCTCGTCCCGCGCCTGCAGGATCCGCTTGCGAAAATCCGCGTCGTAATCCGCATATCGCCCAAATATGCCCTCAGCCTCGGCCGCAGTGACGGCCCGCCCCAAATGTTCAGACATCACATCACAGATGTAGCGCGTCCCCGCCTCGCTGAACCAGATGGTCTTGCCCTCTCGCTGCGAATACAAACCGTTCACCGACCACCTCCACGTGTCTTTGCGCGCGACCGCCTATCGGACACACCTCAACACCCTCACCTGCCGCCGCAACTGTGATCGACTGATCCGCGTTTCGCAAGCCGGGTCTGGCAAAGGATAAGCAGGACAAACGCGACGAAATGCGGCACGGTATACGCTCGTATACTGTAGACGCCCCGCCATTCTTCCCCTATGAGGAGCGCAATCATTTTGAAAGGCGGTCCTCATGTCTGATAACACCCCCGATATCATCTACACCATCGTAGACGAAGCGCCCGAGCTGGCCTCGGCCTCTTTCCTGCCCATCATTCAAAGCTTTGCCTCTGCGGCGGGCGTGTCGGTCGGCACCAAGGACATCTCCTTGGCCGCTCGAATCATCTCGGCCTTCCCCGAAGCCCTGAGCGAAGATCAGCGTCAGTCTGACGATCTGGCCGAGCTGGGCCGCCTGGTGAAAACACCAGAGGCTAACGTGATCAAGCTGCCCAACATCTCGGCATCTGTGCCCCAGCTGGTCGCCGCCATCGAAGAGCTGCAAAGCCAAGGCTATGCCCTGCCTGCCTATCCCGAAGAGCCATCCACAGACGAAGAAAAAGCCGTGCGCGCCAAGTATGACGCGATCAAGGGCTCGGCTGTGAACCCGGTTCTGCGCGAAGGCAACTCGGATCGCCGCTCGGCTAAAGCCGTGAAAAACTACGCCCAGAACAACCCGCATTCGATGGGTGAATGGGTGGCCGACAGCAAGACCAAAGTGTCCTCTATGTCCGGCAATGATTTCTACGCCAACGAAGTCTCCGCCACCATCACCGAGGCGCAAGCCGGTGACGCGAAAATCGAATTTGTCGCCAAAGACGGTTCCGTCACCGTACTGAAAGACAGCTGGCCGCTCGAGGCAGGCACCGTTGCTGACGCGACCTTCATGTCCGCCAAAGCGCTGGGTGAATTCCTCTCCGCCGCGATCGAAGACACCAAAGCCGACGGCACCATGTTCTCGCTGCACATGAAAGCCACCATGATGAAGGTCTCTGACCCGATCATCTTTGGCCATTGTGTCCGCGCCTGGCTTGCTCCTGTGTTCGAAAAGTTCGGTGCCGAACTCGACGCCTTGGGCGTGAACCCGAATTCCGGTCTGGGTGACCTGCTGGAGCGCGTCAAAGACAATGCCGATATCATGGCGGCGATTGAAGCCGTGAATGCTGACCGCCCATCTATGTATATGGTCGACAGCGACAAGGGCATCACCGGTCTGCACGTGCCCTCCGATGTGATCATCGACGCCTCCATGCCTGCCGTGATCCGCGCGGGCGGCAAAGGCTGGGACGAAACCGGGGCCAAGGGCGACACCAACTGCGTGATCCCGGATCGCTGCTATGCCGGCGTCTATGACGAGACCATCAACTTCTTCAAAGCCAACGGCGCGCTGGACGTGACCAAGGCCGGTTCGGTGGCCAATGTCGGTCTGATGGCTCAAAAGGCCGAGGAATACGGTTCCCACCCGACCACGTTCGAAGCCCCTGCCGACGGCACCATCCGCGTGGTTCTGGCTAATGGCGACACCCTGCACAGCCATGAGGTTGGCGCGGGCGACATTTGGCGCGCGTGCACCGTCAAGAAAGCCCCGATTGAGAACTGGATCCAACTGGCGATGGACCGTCAGCGCCTGACCGGTTCCGAGGCGATCTTCTGGCTGGACGCAAACCGCGCCCATGACGCGCAGCTGATCGAATACGTCACCCCTGCCCTTGAGGCGGCGGGCGTTGCCGACAAATTCCAGATCATGGCTCCACGCGCGGCCACCAAACAGTCGCTGGAAACCATCACCGCAGGCAATGACAGCATCGCCATCACCGGCAACGTGCTGCGCGACTACCTGACCGACCTTTTCCCGATCCTGGAACTGGGCACCTCGGCCAAGATGCTGTCCATCGTCAAACTGATGAACGGCGGCGGTCTGTTCGAAACCGGTGCGGGTGGCTCGGCACCGAAACACGTGCAGCAGCTGGTTGAAGAAAACCACCTGCGTTGGGATTCGATGGGTGAGTTCTGCGCGCTGGGTGAATCGCTGAACTTCCTGGCTGACAGCCGTGGCAATGCCAAGGCAGGCGTGCTGGGTGCCGCTGCCGAGGCCGCGACTCAGGGCATTCTGGACTTCAACCGCTCGCCTTCGCGCAAGGTTGGCCAGCCTGACAACCGCGACAGCCACTACTGGTTCGCCCGCTACTGGGCCGAGGCTCTGGCCGCTCAGGGTGACGACGCCGATCTGGCGGCGCATTTTGCCCCCATCGCCAAGGCACTGGCCGATGGCGAAGAGGCGATCCTGGCCGAGCTGGCCGCCGCCCAAGGCCCGAAAGCCGATATCGGTGGCTACTATCGCCCAAGCGTTGAACTGAAAGCCAAAGTGATGCGCCCAAGCGCAACCCTGAACGCGATCTTCGGCTAAGACGTCGAAAAACCTGAACACAGCCCGTCGCAGCCCTGGTTGCGGCGGGTTTTCTTTTGCGACGCCGCATCTGGAGACAACCGGTCAACAGTGCTCAAAATCAATACCCAATTAAAATAATCAGGATTGACATAACTGAGTCTTTAAGTCACATTACACCCCATCAGCCATCCCGCACTCGGGTCAGCCAAATCTCGCGAAAACGGAGAAACCCGATGCAGATGACCCCTGCACCCAAGGCCAGCAGTCCTACGACCTCGCGATCCCACGAGGTTTCCATCGGCTTTGATCTCGGGCTTCCCCGTTTTCGCACCTTAGAAAACCTGCTGGATCTGATCGAATTTGCGAAAGGTGACGAGACATGACCCTGAACTTTGCCCCCGATATGTCGGAACAATCCATTCAACGCCTGCCCATTCATGACGCAACCAAACTGACCCAGGGCGGCAGCTTGGCCAATATTCAGTTGGGCGATCAGATGTATACGCTGCGCATCACCCGCGCGGGCAAGCTGATCCTGACAAAGTAAAACCGATTGGGCTCAATTGCCCAAAGCCAGGAACCGTGCAGCCTCGGCTTTGTTCTTCAGCCCCAGTTTTTCATAGCTGTTCTTCAAATGCGTCGACACCGTGTGGTGGGAAATCCCCAGCGTGTCGGCGCATTCGCTTCTGGTTTTGCCTTGTGCAAACAGTAAGAACACCTCGCGCTCGCGCGTGCTGAGCACCTCCAACCTCTGCGGCAGTTTTGGCGCTGCCTCACGATCAATCAGATCTTCGAGATTGCGATGCGCCAACATGCAAAAGGTCTGGAATGCCGCCTCATGCGGTAGAATCTGCGCTTCAAACTCTGCCCGGCTCAGACCGGTGCCGAGGTTGAACCCGCCATAGCGCGCGCTGCCCTTGACCCGAACAGGAATGCCCAGCCCGGCGCGAAACCCGTTCTGTGCCGCCAATTCGATCAATCGACGTTCTTGCGCGCCCAAATAGGCGTAATCCGACAAGAACTCTGCCCCGGTCCGCGTCACGGCATAACTGTTGCAGCAATAATCCAGAAACGGGTCGCGATACCCGTCAGGGATGGCCGCGCTCAGGTCAATATTGGCTTGCATGTAAAGATCATCGCCGCTGAGGCTCAGATAGATGAACCGGGTGATCCCGACCGAGGTCATGCCATCTTCGAACAACTGCCAAAACCGGTCCAGATCAGGAACGGTTTCCAGCCGCTGCGCCAGCACCATCAACCTGTCTTGTGCCAAGCTCGCCCCCTAAATTCGCCTGCCTCCCCTGTTTGAGGGATGTTCAGGATTTTTCCAAGTAAATATACCGGTTACGCAGCGGAGTTTGGAATACATCCCTATCCCGTGACCAAGACTTAGACACAGTTTTTTCAGAACCTGCACCTTCCTTCAGGCTCTGCTGCACCTCTTCACGCGCGATGATTGCGCCATGGCATCGACCGGGCTAGGCTACCCTTATTTTCAACAGGAGGTGCCCCATGCTTCGCCGTGCCTTTATTTTGTCTCTCGTTGCTTTAACATCTGCTTGCGCCGTGCCCAATGGTCAATTGGCGCTGGCCCCCAATTCCACCCTGATTGTCGTGCGTCACTCTGATCGTGATGGCGAGGATCTGAACGCCAAGGGCATTGAACGCTCCAAGGCGCTGGTCAAGGCGCTTGATGGCATGCCTCTGGATGCGATCTATTCGCCCGGGATCAAACGCAACCTCGACACCGCCGCCCCCCTGTCCAAGGCTCGCACACTGCCCGTTCAGCGTCAGGCCCAGGAAAATCCGACCCCGGCCCTTGTGTCAGCCTCGGCCGGTCAAACCGTCATCTGGATTGGCAACAAGGGCAATATCGCCGCCATTTGGGAGGATCTGAGGCTCTCGGACCCGGCCCCGCTGGACTATGGTGATTTGCATATCATCCGGTCTGACAGCGCCGGTGCTGTCACCATCGAACGCCGCCGCTTTGGCCCCTGACCCCACCAAGCGCAACAGAACAGGGCCAGATTATCTAGGGTCGGGACCCTAAGGCCCTGTTAACAACATTCCCTAATCCCAGCTTCTTCGTTATAGCTGTGCAAACCCATTCGGATCACAGCAAAATACGGAGCGCGACATGGACGGGGACAAATCCGAAACAATCCCGACAAACCTCAGATTGCTGCTTGTGCTGGAAGAGGTCGCACGGATTGGCGTGCCCGTCACCCCGACCTCGGTCAATGACCAGATCGGCCTGCCCAAACCAACGATTCACCGGCTGTTCACCACCCTGGAAGAAGAGGGTTTCTTGCAGCGTGACATGGATGGGCGCAGCTATTCCCCGGGCCCGCGCCTGCGCGATATGGCGGGGGGCATCCTGTCCTCTCTGCGCATCCGAACCGCGCGCCAGGCGATTTTGCGCCGCCTCAGCGGTCAGATCGGCGAGACCTGTAACATCGCCCTGCCCGACCGCCACGCCATGACCTATCTGGAACGGGTCGAAACCGAATGGCCGCTGCGCATTCAGCTGCCGATTGGCACGCAGGTGCCGTTTTACTGCACCGCGTCGGGCAAGATGTATCTCTCCTCGCTGACCCGAAACCACCTGCGCCGTTACCTCGAGGCCGCCGCCCTTGACCAACGCACCCCCAACACCCTGACCGATCCCGACGCCTTGGTCCGCGAAATCGCGCAGGTGCGTAAATCCGGCTACGCGCTGGATCGCGAAGAGTTCATGACCGATATGATTGCGCTGGCGGTGGCCATTCCCGATCGCCATGGTCGGCTCTTGGCGACCCTGTCCTTTCACGCGCCCACGCAACGGTTTGACATCGACAAAGCGCTGGATTTCCTACCCGCCCTGCGCGAAGCTGCTCAGGATCTGGCGGCACTGATGACCGATGACGGGTTGCAGGAGTCAACAATTTGATCACATTTTGCAACCTTTGCTGAAATGCGCTTGAAACCCAGTGCCAGTCTTTTGCTAATGGCTCGGCTGACATTTCGCTCAGTTATTGTGCAAAAGGGGGCTGCCAGATGGCGGTGTTTGACCAGATCTTCATCGCTGGTGCGTGGCAACCCGCATCCGGGAAAAGCCTTGCCCTGATCAACCCCGATACCGAGGCGCAAGAGGCGCAGTTGGTTTGCGCCAGTCCGGACCAATGCGCCGAGGCGGTCGCCGCCGCCCGCCGCGCCTTTGACGCGGGCTGGGGGCAATCTGATCTCGCCACCCGCCGCGCCGCCTTGGAGCGGGTCATCACCCAGATCGAGGCCCGCGCCGAGAAGCTAGCGCAAACCATCAGCACAGAAATCGGCGCGCCGATTGATTTCGCCCGCAAAGGCCAGGTCGCAGCTGGCCTTGCCCATCTGCGCGCCACATTGGGCGCGCTGGATGGGCTGGTCGAAGATCGCCCCCTCACCAGCCACCCCGAGCATCGCTTGCGCTACGAACCGCTGGGCGTCGCCGCCCTGATCACCCCATGGAACTGGCCGCTGAACCAGGTTGCGCTCAAGCTTGGCGGAGCCTTGGCGGCAGGGTGCTGCATGGTGTTGAAGCCCTCCGAACTCTCCTCGCGCACCGCGCTGGTTCTGGCCGAAGCCATGGCCGCCGCCGATCTGCCCCCCGGTGTCTTTAACCTGATCACCGGTGCCGGTGATATCGGGGCGGCGCTGGTGCAAAACCGCGATGTCGATATCGTCTCCTTTACCGGCTCCACCCGCACGGGCCGGTTCATCGCCGCCGAGGCCGCGCAGAACATGACCCGCACCGTGCTGGAGCTGGGCGGGAAATCCCCCAATATCCTGTTTGAGGATTGCGACCTGCCGCTGGCCATCACCCAGGGCCTCGCCCATTGTTTTCGTAATGCCGGTCAGTCCTGCAATGCCGCCTCGCGCATGTTGGTAGCGCGCGACATCTATGAGCGAGCCATCGCTTTGGCCACCGAAGGGGCCGCGCAAACCCGCGTTGATCGCCCCGCCCAGCCCGGTGCCCATATCGGCCCGCAAATCAACTGGCAGCAATATGCGCGGGTGCAGGGTTATATGTCCCAAGGGATCGCCGAGGGCGCGCGCCTGATTGCCGGAGGTCCGGGCCGCCCCGATCACCTCGATCACGGCTTTTATTCGCGCCCCACGGTCTTTGCCGATGTCACGCCCGATATGGCAATTTTCACGGATGAGATCTTTGGCCCGGTCCTGACCATGACCCCCTTTGACAGCGAAGAAGAGGCCATCGCCCTGGCCAATCAGACCGAATACGGGCTGGCGGGCTATATCCAAACCGCCGATCCCGCGCGCGCCGATCGCGTGGCTCGGGCCTTGCGGGTTGGCATGGTGCAGATCAATGGCCAAAGCCGCGAAAACGGTGCCCCCTTTGGCGGGCGCGGCCTGTCCGGCTATGGCCGCGAAGCGGGGGTGTTCGGCATCCGCGCCTTTCAGGACGCGAAATCAATCAGCGGCGCTGCGTTACAGCTTTGATCCCGAGAAAAGTCGCTTAGTCACCAGGCGCGCCATCAGGCGCGACGACCACTTCCGTCTCCCAGCCTTTGCATTTCGCCGCCAGATCCGCAGTCAGTGGTGCATCGGTGAAAAACGTATCAATCGCCTCAAGCGAGGCAATCCGCGCCGGGGCGCTGCGGGTAAATTTGGACCCATCCGCCACCAAAAAGGTCTTGCGTGACTGGCGCAGGATGGTCTGGCTCACCCCGACCTCCTGAATGTCGAAATCCAGCAGATCGCCATCCTTGTCCAGCGCCGAACAGCCGATTACCGCCAGGTCGACCTTGAATTGCTTGATCGTGTTGCCCGCCAGGTTCCCGACCAAGCCGCCATCCGTGCGCCGCAACTGCCCGCCGGTCACAATCACCTCGCAACTGCCATGCCCGGCCAGAATATTGGCCACATTCATGTTATTGGTGACAACCAGCAGATTGCGATGCCCTGACAGCGCGCGCGCCACGGCTTCGGTGCTGGTGCCGATGTTCAGGAACAGCGAAATATCATTGGGGATCTCGGCCGCGCAGGCCCGCGCAATCGCGTCTTTGACCTCCGGGTTCAGCACCCGGCGTTCCTCGTAGCCGATATTTGTCGTGCCCGAGGGCAGCACTGCACCACCATGCACGCGCTCCAGCCGCCCCTCTTCGGCAAGATCGGTCAGGTCGCGGCGAATGGTCTGCAAGGTCACGCCAAAATGCGCGGCCAACCCATCAACGGTGACCTTGCCCTCACGGCGCGCAATCTCAAGGATTTCCGGGTGGCGAATGGTCTGAGACATCACTCCACCTCACAAATGGCTGTCAGCGCATCGATCAAGGCCTCATGCTGCTCATCGCCCAGCGCGATGCGGAACTTGTCCATGATCTCGGTTGTTTCTTCGAGGTTACGATCAATCACCGCCTGCCCGGCCGGGGTGACGGACAGGTTCTGACGGCGGCGATCATCGGTATCCTGCACCCGCTCCAGCAGCCCCCGTTCCAGCATCGCCCGCACAATCCGCGTCAGGCTGGGCAACAGCAGACAGGCGCGTTCCGACACTTCGGTGGCATCAATCGTTCCGGCCTCTGACACCACACGCAAGACCCGCCATTGCTGTTCGGTGATCCCTTCTTCAACCAGCACTTTGCGGATCGGTGCCATGATATGCTCGCGCGCGCGGATCAATGTGATCGGAAGCGAGCGCGCGGTCGGGGGAAGCTTGGATCTGCTAGTCATAAAACCTGCCATTTCACGTTTGGGTCAACCTAAAGTGCTTTCGATGTTAATGGAAGTCTGGCGAAACGAAGCAGCCTTAGGGTCAGGATGCCTGTGTCAAACAGGATGCCCCGCCAAGATTCGAAAGAGGGGTGTTTCCCACAACTTTTGGCTGCGCTCCTGATCAGTTCACCGCCTTTTTCTGCGCGCTAAAACCTGTAGCCGAAATCAACCTTTCGCCCCGCTGGCGCGCACCCCACCCAAAAACCCGTTCCTTTTCAAAAGGCTGCGCATAAATTCCATTTACAGAATGCATTCAAGGCCTTACAGCGCAGAATAATCCACCAAAGACATGACTTTCGTCAATTACCCGCAATCGGCCCGGGCCTATGCCTGATTTCAAGCCAGATTGGGGCACCCTATGCAACATCAGCCAAAACGACGCGCCTTCTTGACCGGGCGGATGAATCGACCGCTTCCGATGCGCCCTCCCGGTGCTATCGAAGAAGAAGCCTTTCAGGACGCTTGCACCAAATGCGGCGACTGTGCCTCGGCCTGCCCGCAGGAAATCATCCGCTTTGATGGCGACGGGTTGCCCACTGTCGATCTGTCCACCTCTCCTTGCACCTTCTGCAATATCTGCGCCGAAAGCTGCGAGGCCGGCGCGATTGACTATGCCGATGGCTGGGATTGGCGTGCTCGGGTCGACGACAGCTGCATGTCGGCCAATGGCATTATGTGCCGCACTTGCGAAGACCAATGTGACCATCAGGCCATTCGGTTTCGCCTCCTCCCCGGCGGCCTATCGGAGGCGCAATTTGACAGCGACGCCTGCACCGGTTGCGGGGCCTGCGCCAATGCCTGCCCCAGCGGCTCAATCTCTTTTTACACCCCGAAACAGCAACGCCCCAATCACGAAGGCCCCAATCAGGAAAGAAAGACACAGACATGCTGAATATTTGTGGCTGCCTTGTCCATGTGATGCCCGAAAAGACCGACAGCGTCATCGCCGCCATCACCGCCACCCCCGGTTGCGAGGTGCACGCCCAGGAGGATGGGCGCATTGTCGTGACCGTCGAAGACACCGGTGACAAGCTCGCCAGCGACCAGATCATGGACATGCACCAGATCCCCGGCGTGCTGACCGTCACCCTGACCTATCACCATTTCGAACCGCTCCACGCGCAAGACGGCCCCGCAATGGCCGCTGCGCCAGCTCTCTGAGGAGGCTTTGCCATGACCATAACTACAGATCCCCTAATGACTGACAGGCGTAAGTTTCTAAAGGCCTCGGCAGCCGCCGCCACAGCCTCAGCCGCAGGCATCACCCTGCCCAATGGCGCGACCGCCCAGGTCGGCACCCCGGATATCCGCTGGGACAAGGCCGCGTGTCGGTTCTGCGGCACCGGCTGCTCTGTTCTGGTTGGCACCAAGGATGGCCGCGTTGTCGCCACCCAGGGTGACCCCCAAGCGCCAGTGAACAGGGGCCTGAACTGCATCAAGGGCTATTTCCTGTCCAAGATCATGTATGGCAAGGACCGCCTGACCACCCCGCTGCTGCGCAAATCAAACGGCGTCTATGACAAGAACGGTGATTTTGAACCCGTCAGCTGGGACGAAGCCTTTGATGTCATGGCCGAAAAGTGGAAGGAAACCATCGCCAAGAAAGGCCCGACCGCCGTATCGATGTTCGGCTCTGGCCAGTGGACCGTCTGGGAAGGTTACGCCGCCGCCAAGATGATGAAGGCCGGGTTCCGCTCCAACAACATTGACCCCAACGCCCGCCACTGCATGGCCTCGGCTGTGGCTGCCTTTATCCGCGGCTTTGGTATTGATGAACCGATGGGCTGTTATGACGACCTCGAACATGCCGACACATTTGTGCTCTGGGGCTCCAACATGGCCGAGATGCACCCGATCCTGTGGTCGCGCCTCACCAATACCCGCCTGACCAAGCCCGGTTGCGAAGTGCATGTTCTCTCGACCTTCGAACATCGCTCGTTCGAACTGGCCGATAATGGCATGATCTTTACGCCGCAAACCGACCTGGCGATCCTGAACTACATCGCCAATTACATCATCTCGAACGGTTACGTGAACGAGGAGTTCGTCAAGAACCACGTCAACATCACCAAAACCGCCACCGATATCGGCTATGGTCTGCGCCCCAACCACGAGCTGGAACAGGCCGCTGCCAACCCCAGCCATGAAGGCAAGCATGGCAAGCTGACCCCGATGTCCTTTGAGGAATATGCCGAGGCGGTTTCCAAATACACCGTTGAATATGCTTCGGAATTGTCCGGTGTCCCGGCGGCGAAACTGGAACGTCTGGCCCAGCAATACGCCGATCCAAACCGCAAGGTCATGTCGCTTTGGACCATGGGCTTTAACCAGCACACACGCGGCTCCTGGGTCAACGGGTTAATGTATAACGTCCACCTGCTGGTCGGCAAAATCGCCGAACCGGGCAACTCGCCCTTCTCGCTCACCGGTCAGCCCTCGGCCTGTGGCACCGCGCGCGAGGTTGGCACCTTTGCCCACCGTCTGCCCGCCGATATGGTGGTCATGAAAGAGGCGCATCGCGACATCGCCGAGGCGAAATGGGGCCTGCCCAAAGGCACCATCCCGCCCAAGCCCGGCTTTCACGCCGTGTTGCAGCACCGCAAGCTCAAGGATGGCGATCTGAACTGTCACTGGGTGCAGTGCAACAACAACATGCAAGCCGCACCGAACATGAACGAAGAAGGCTATCCGGGTTACCGCAACCCCGAAAACTTCATCACCGTGTCCGACCCTTACCCAACCGTCACCGCCCTGGCTGCCGACCTGATCCTGCCCACCGCCATGTGGGTCGAGAAAGAAGGGGCCTATGGCAACGCGGAACGCCGCACCCAGTTCTGGCGTCAGCAAGTGGACGCACCGGGCGAGGCCAAATCGGATGTCTGGCAGGTGATGGAATTTGCCAAACGCTTTAAGATGGAAGAGGTCTGGCCCGCAGATCTGCTTGACCAAGCCCCTGAATACCGTGGCAAAACCATGTATGAGGTGCTGTTCGAGAACGGCAAGGTCAACAAATATCCGCTTTCCGAAACCGCCGAAGGGTTCAACAACACCGAGGCCAAGCATTTTGGCTTCTACGTCCAGAAAGGCCTGTTCGAAGAATATGCCGATTTTGGCCGTGGCAAAGCGCATGATCTGGCGGACTTTGACACCTATCACCAGGCCCGCGGTCTGCGCTGGCCTGTCGTGGATGGCAAAGAGACCCTCTACCGCTTCCGCGAAGGCTATGACCCCTATGTCGAAGCTGGCAAAGGCGTGCAGTTCTACGGCAAGCCCGATGGCAAGGCCAACATCATCTTTGCGCCCTTCGAACCAGCGGCTGAAACCCCGGATGACGAATATGATCTCTGGCTGGTCACTGGTCGTGTGCTGGAACATTGGCACTCTGGCTCCATGACCCGTCGTGTGCCCGAGCTGCACCGCTCTTACCCTAGCGCAGTCCTCTATATGCACCCGCAGGATGCCAAGGATCGTGGGTTGCGCCGTGGTCAGGAAATCAGCGTCTCCACCCGTCGGGGCGATGTTCTGACCCGCGTCGAAACCCGCGGCCGCAACAAGATGCCACTGGGCGTCGTGTTCATGCCGTGGTTCGACGAAGGCCAGCTCACCAACAAGCTGACCCTGGACGCAACCTGCCCGATCTCGAAAGAGACCGATTTCAAGAAATGCGCCTGCAAGGTTGAACGCGCCTAAGCGCTGACAAGAAAAGAGAACACCCATGTCCGCCGCCACCAAGTCAAAACCGATGGATCGCCGTCGCTTCCTTAGGGATGCGTCGCGCGGTGCTGCCGGATGCGCTTTGGCGGGCATGGGTCTGACCCAATTCATTTCGGATGCCCGTGCGCTCCCGGCGCAAGCCATCCGTCCGCCAGGGGCGCTTGAGGAGAGCGATTTCCTGGCGGCCTGTATTCGTTGCGGCCTTTGTGTGCGCGACTGTCCCTATGACACGCTCAGCCTCGCCGAGCTCGGGCATGACGGCGCGGCGACAGGGACCCCGTTTTTCACCGCGCGCGACGTGCCTTGCGAGATGTGCGAAGACATCCCTTGTGTGACCGCCTGCCCCACCGGCGCGCTGGATCACAACCTGACCAATATTGACGATGCCGATATGGGCGTCGCCGTGCTGATCGACGAAGAGGCCTGTTTGAACGCCTTGGGCCTGCGCTGCGATGTCTGCTACCGGGTCTGCCCGGTCATCGACAAAGCGATCACACTGGAACTCAGTCCCAACACCCGCTCCGGCGCACATGCGATCTTTATGCCGGTTGTGCATTCGGACCATTGCACCGGCTGCGGCAAATGCGAAAAATCCTGTGTGCTGCCCGATGAAAGCGCCATCAAGGTGCTCCCGACGCGTTTGGCCAAGGCCCATAGCGCCGAGCATTACAGGCTCGGCTGGGAAGAAAACAATCCGCTGGTGGATGAGCTGATCGACCTGCCCGACCGCCTGCCGGGCTCCGGCACCGACAACCTCGCCGCGCCCGGCGGCTTCCTGCCCGGAGATATGCCTGATCCCTCCATGGAGGGCGGCTTTACCTCTTCGATCAAACTTCCCGGCACCGGGGGGGCAGGCCAATGAGCGACAAGACCCACCTGCCCGTCGGAGCCGAAGCCATCCGCGACAAAGGCTGGCTCACTGCGCATAAATACCTGCTGCTGCGCCGCGCCTCTCAGCTGTTCTTCCTGTTTTTGTTTCTCATGGGGCCGTGGTTGGGCATCTGGTGGGTCAAGGGCAACCTGTCGGGTTCTCTGACCTTTGACATCCTGCCGCTGACCGATCCCTTTATCGCGGCCCAGGGGATCGTGGCCGGGCACTGGCCCGCCCTGACCGCGCTTATAGGTGCCCTCATCGTCGGCGTGGCTTACGCGCTGATCGGCGGGCGGGTCTATTGTTCCTGGGTCTGCCCGATCAACCCGGTCACCGATGGCGCGCATTGGCTGCATGACAAGCTTGGCATGACCAAAGGCTGGCAGCCCAAGCGCCAAACCCGCTACTACGTGCTGGGTATGGTGTTGGCCGTGTCCCTGTTGACCGGCGCCATTGCCTGGGAATTTGTCAACCCGATCAGCATGTTGCATCGCGGCCTGATCTTTGGTGTCGGCTTTGCCTGGGCCTTTGTTCTGGCGGTTTTCCTGTTTGACTTTGCCGTGTCGCGGCGCGGCTGGTGTGGCCATCTCTGCCCTGTGGGCGCGTTTTACAACCTGCTGGGCACAGCTTCGGTGCTGCGGGTCACGGCTAAAAACCGCGCCGCCTGCGATGATTGCATGGATTGCTTTGCTGTCTGCCCCGAAATGCATGTCATCACCCCCGCCCTGCGCGGCCAGGATGGGGACACCCCGCTGATCCTATCCCCCGACTGCACCAATTGTGGTCGCTGCATCGATGTCTGCGCGCCAGAGGTCTTTGAATTCACCCACCGTTTCGACGCCACCCCCGCCCCGGGGCGTGTGCGAGCCAAATCAACCCCTGCGCCAAGAGCCGACAAAGCGGCCTGAGCACGCCCGCCCGGGCAAAAAAGGAGACATGATATGAAAAAGCATAGCCTTATAAGCGCCCTCTCTATCGCGGCCCTGCTTGCTGCGGGCGTCGCCATTGCCCAGCAATCCGGGGTTAAATCCCTGCGCGGGGCTGAAATCGACGAGCCGGTCGTGGTTGACCCCGTGCATAAACAGCAGGATCATGGCCGCTACACCCGCAATTACCGCCAGCAACCGCCACTGATCCCGCATTCCACCGCGCAGTATCAGATCGATCTGAACACCAACCAGTGTCTGACCTGCCATGACTGGACCAAGGCCGGAGATCGCGGCGCGCCAACCCTCTCGATGACCCACTATCTGGGCCGCAATGGCGAACAGCTCGACAGTGTCGCCGGCACCCGCTGGTTCTGCAACCAGTGCCACGTGCCGCAGGTCGACGCCCCGGCGCTGGTCGACAACACCTTTGTACCGTCGAACTAAATGCGGGGAAGGAGCTGACCCATGTCTGATCAAAAACCCGGCCTGTTCAATAGGTTCTTTACCCCTTCGGCGGTCTATTCCTTTGGCGGTATCCTGATCGGCGGTTTCATCGCCGGGATCGTCTTTTGGGGCGGTTTCAACTGGACCCTCGAAATGACCAATACCGAAGAATTCTGCGTGTCCTGCCACGAGATGGAGGTGAATGTGTACGCCGAATACCAAGGCACCATTCACCAGAATAACGGCTCGGGCGTGCGTGCCACCTGCCCCGATTGTCACGTGCCCAAAGACTGGACGCCCAAGATCATCCGCAAGATCCAAGCCTCCAAGGAGCTATATGGTCACTTCATCACCCATGTGGTCGACACGCCCGAGAAATTCGCCGAACACCGCGCCGTCATGGCGTCGCGCGAATGGGCGCGGATGAAACGCACCGATTCCAAAGAGTGCCGCAACTGCCACAACTTCGATTACATGGATTTCACCATGCAAGAGACTCGCGCCGCCGAGAACCACCAAAAGGCCATTGACGAGGGCAAGACCTGCATCGATTGCCACCAGGGTATCGCGCATGATCTGCCGTCCAACTATCTGGAACATTACGAAAAAGTGGTTTCGGATCTGGATGACAAGGGTCTGCCCCCCCCAGCGCAGGGCACCCGCTTTGCCGATGGGGCAGCCATTCGGGCGCATTTGTCCGACCAATGAGCCATTGACGCACTCCCCAAAAGGGCGTCCCATAAGGGCCGCCCTTCTTTCATGAGGTCCACGAATGCAGATCGCCTATCTGAAATCCGCCGATGGCGTTGATGTGAATGCCACCCTCGCCGAGCTGGCGGCGCGCCTGATTGATCAAGGGCTGCAGGTGGTGGGCACGACCCAGACCAACACCGCGCGCACAGACACGCATAAATGCGACATGGATGTGCGGGTTTTGCCCGACGGGGAGATCATCCGCATCTCGCAAAATCTCGGACCGAACTCGCGCGGCTGCCAGTTGGACCCGGATGCGCTGGAACAGGCGGTGGCGGCGACCCTGACCCGGCTTGAAAAGGCCGATCTGCTGATCATCAACAAATTCGGCAAACACGAGGCGGATGGGCGCGGCTTTCGCGAGGTGATCGCTGCGGCATTAGAGCTGAACATCCCGGTTCTGGTGGGCACCAATGGGTTGAACCTGCAGGCCTTTCTGGAGTTCACCGATCATTCTGCCAGCGAACTGCCCGCCGATCTTGACCAACTGACCGCCTGGGCCAACACTCTGCGTCGCGCGGCCTGACGGGGGTGGGGGCGCTGCCCCCGTCTGCCAAGGCAGACTCCCCCGGGATATTTTTGGCCCAAAGAAACCGGGAGATCGTGGTTTCAAAAGCGCTCAAAACCTGCCATCACGCGGGCCATGACCATACGCCGTGCTACCCTTGACGATGCGTCCAGCCTCGCCACGATTTCGATCGAGGTCTGGATCGGCACCTATCTCAAGCACGGTGTTTCGGCATTCTTTGCCGATTATGCCTTGAACACCTTTCGTGCGGAGAAGCTGGCGCAGCTGATCACTGATGACCGCCAGACGATCTTGGTCTCGGAAGAGGCAGAAGGGATTGTTGGCTATATCCGACTTGCGACTGCCAGCCCCGCCCCGGTGCCGGACTGTTCTGACACCGAGATCGCGACGTTTTACCTCCAGCCGCGCCATCATGGAAAAGGCATTGGTAAAGCCCTGTTTGAGGCAGCCTTGGAGGAATGTCGCGGCAAGGGCATTGCCTCGCTCTGGCTGACCACCAATGCCGAAAACGATCCGGCCATCGGGTTTTACCTGGCGCAGGGATTCCAACGCGACGGTGAGACCTTTTTCGAGATCGAAGATCAGAAATATCTCAACCACGTCTACACTTATCAGATCGATTGATCCTAGGGCCTGTTCAGGCCCGCCCCTCGGCCTCGTCAATCAACCCCTGCACCCAATGCGCCATCAGGTAATTGGCCGGCACGCCCAATGGGATTGCCAGGATCAGGGCGGTCAAAGGCGGCATGGCGGGGATGCCGACCGCTTGAAACATCAAGAAGAGCAGGAACAGATTGATCGCCACCGCAGCGGCGACAAAGGGGTAGAGGATCAGTTTCAATTTGAACGTGGTCTTGCGCAACATCATCACGCTGCCTCCTGACTTTCCGCGCGCAGCGCCTGCGCGATGATCTCGGCCGTTTCAGGCCATTCGATGAAGGAGGGCAGCACCGCCCCCTCAAACCCGGCCTGCTCCAGCGCCTCGGGCACGTCATCCAGCATATGCCCGGCCACCAACGCGAAAAACGGCAGGCAAATCGCCTGACCAAGGTCCCGCGCGGCGGGTTCCAGAAAGGGCTCTTGTTCGACAAACCCGGTGCGGATCTCGCGAAACCCCATGCGCTCTTGCAGGGCGGTTGCGAAATCCTGCGCCGCATCGGCGCTGCGTTTGGACACGGCTGAGCCATGCGCGGCCACCAGAACCGCCGTTTCATCCGCCTGCCAGCCACGCGCGGCCAATTCCCGCGCCAGCCGTGTTTCGACCAGGGTCAACAGGGCGGGATCAACGCCAAACGGCGTCATGGGCGAGAGGCCAAACGGGGCCAATCGTTTTGGCAAAACCCGCCCGGTGAAATAGCCCTGCGCCATGAAATAGGGGTAAATCAGTGGGGCTGCCATCCTGCCCAGCTTTTCCTCAAGCCGCTCTGGCGCGGCCAGGGTTGCGCTTTTGACCTGCCATCCGGGCAGGTAAAACGCCACGCGCACCGCCAAAGCCGCCAGCGCCGCCTCTTGCGTTTCAACATCCGAGGGGCTGCCATGGGTGACTAAAAGGGCGCTTTGCGGCATCGGGCTTATCCTTGCACAAGGGTTTGGCAAGGATATAACCCGCGCGCCGCCAAGGGCAATCGGATTGCCCGTCAGCGCCCCGCCCACTGCAACCGCCTCAAACATCAGAGAAACTGGTGTTTGGGATCGTGGCGTTTGCCACGAAACGGGGTGACGACCACACCATCGCCAATGCCATCGGCAATCCCGACCTCTTGATTGCTCATGTAACAGGCCGGATCCTCCGCCCAAGGATCACCTGTCACCTGCAGGGCCCGAATGCGGGTATTGCCGCCGCAAACCTCCTTAAAGGCGCAGGCCCCGCAGCGCCCTTTCAGGGGGCGCGGACGTTGGCGCAGGGTCGCCAGCATCGCGTCATCGCCGGTCCAAAGCTTGGTAAAGGGCGCGGTTTTCACATTACCGATGGTGTAATCGGACCAATAGGTGTCGGGATGCACCCGGCCCAGCGGGTCGATATTGGCCACGCCAAGGCCAGAACTATTCCCACCCCAGGCCTCAAGATGGGCGCGCACATGTTCGGCTTGATCAGCGCTGAAATTCTCTTGCACCCATTGCAGGAAATAGACCGCATCCGCGTCGTTATTCCCAGTCACCAGCTCCAGCGGCTTGCCATTCTGGATCGCCTCCCAACCGCGCTGGATCAGCACATCCATCGCGTGGCGGGTGCGTTTGTGTTCGGTGTCATCACCGCGATGTTTGTCACCGCGCCCGGCATAGACCAGATGGGAAAGATAAAACTTATCAACCCCTTCGCTGTCACAGAGATCCAGCATATCCTCCAGCATATGGGCGTTTTCCTCGGTGATGGTGAACCGCAGCCCCACCTTGATGCCCCGCGCCTTGCAGGCCCGAATGCCCGTCAGAGCCTCGGCATAAGCCCCCTCTTGGCCGCGGAACCAATCATTGAAATCCTGCACCCCGTCGATGCTGATCCCGACATAGTCAAAGTTCAGATCGGCCACGCGCTCCGCCCTATCGCCAACCAGTTTGGTGCCATTGGTCGATAAGGCCAGGTAACGGAAATCGAGATCGCGGGCATGGCGGGCCAGATCAAAGAAATCAAAACGCGACAGCGGCTCGCCCCCGGACAGGATCAGCGCCGGGATCTTGAACCCGTTCAGATCATCCAGCACGCCCATGGCCTGGTCATGGCTCAGCTCACCGGGAAACTGCACATCCGCCGAGGTCGTATAGCAATGGCGGCATTTCAGATTGCAGCGCCGGGTCAGGTTCCAGATCACCACCGGCTTGACGCCTCCGGACCCACGCCGCACCCGCATCGGGGTCGGGGTTTTCAGCTGTTGCATATATTGGCTTAGACGAAACATCAGGTGCTTCCTTTGCTCAGGCGCATGCCGGTCTTTTTCAGGATGCGCGTCGAATAGAGAATGTCGCAGCTGCGCAGTGCATCACCGAGCAGGGTTTTCACCTCGTCTCGATGGGCTTCGACTTCATCGCGGGTCGAGCCATGCAGCATGGCAAAGAGGTTATAGGGCCAGTCCGGCAAAGCGCGCGGGCGCAGGTAGCAATGGCTGACAAAATCCAGCGCCCCGATCTGCGCGCCCAATTCTTCCGAGCGCGCGTCCTCCACATCCCAGACCGACATGCCATTGGCCACCATGCCCAGCGCATAATGGTTGGGGGCCACTGCGATGCGGCGGATCACGCCGCTATCAATCATGGCGCTGATGCGGGCGACGACCTCGGCCTCTTCCAGCCCCAGCCAACCGGCCACCTCGGCATAGGGTTGCGCGGTCAGTGGCAGCCCACCCTGGGTGGCAGTCAGGATCTTGCGGTCAGTTGCGTCGATGCTCATGCGGACACCTTGAAGCCGATAAAGAACTCTTTCAGTTTCGGGAACCGTTTGACCGCGATACCGGTCTCTGCCTCGATCTGATCCGCCACCTGATCAATGCCCTCGGGCTGATCACAGGCCAGCACGAACCACATATTCAGATGGTGAACACGCTCATAATTATGCGCGACCTCTTTATGGGCATTGACCAAAGTCATGACCTCTTCGAATCTGTCCTGCGGAACCGCCATGGCGCAGAGACAAAAGGCCCCGCCCATCGCCGCCGCATCAATAAAGGGGCCAAAGCGGGTGATCGCGCCGATCTCGCGCAGATGACCCAGCCGTTTCAGCACATCCTCCTCGGAACAGCCCAATTGCGCGCCAACCTCGGCATAGGGCCGGTTGGACAGGGGAAACCCCTCTTGCAGCAGATTGATCAAGGCCCGGTCGGTGGCGTCCAGCGCCCCCTCTGGCAAAGGTTGACGGCGCATCACGCGGCCCTTTCCTGACGGGATTGCAGCATCGCCCCGGTCTGTTTGAAACAGCGAACGGAAAACAGCGGCTCGCGCGTGATCCCGGCAAGCTCCGGCATCTCACTGGCGCTGGCCAAGATCTCCAGCGCTTCGCTCCGGCTGCGGGCATGGATCATGGAATACAGGCTGTAATCCCATACCCCCGGCACCGTGGCGCGCTCGTAACACAGGGTGACGCCAGGATGATTGGCCAGGGCCTCACCGGCGGCAATCATACGGTCCTGCGGGACTTTCCAAACCACCATGGCGTTTGACGACCACCCGACCGAGCGATGCCGCACAATCACCCCGATCCGTGTCAGGATCCCCGCCGTCAGCAGCGCCTGGACCCGCGCAATCACATCATCCTCATGCCACCCCAACTGATCCGCCAAGGCCGCAAAAGGCCGCGAGACCAGCGCCAAACCCTGCGACATGGCATGCAAAAGCGGCCGATCACTTTCACGCAAAACCGTCAGGTCCGGCTCGCCCCGGCGCGGCGTCGTGCGGCGATCTCCGGTCAGGCGAAAGCCCAGATCGATATTGAACGGGCGGCGCAGGCGCAGGTCCAACACCTCCAGCCCGGTATCGCTCTGGATTCCGTCCAGACAGGTTTCAAGCCGGGTCACATCCGGCGCGGTGGCGACAAACCACAGGTTCCAGTCATTCTCGCGCTGGTAAGAATGGTTCACCCCCAATTCGCGCCCCACCCGCGCAGCGACCTCAACCATGCGCTCCTCGGGCACCGCCATCGCCGCCAGGGTCGAGGCCCCGGCAGTGTTGGGCCGCACCGTGCCCCCCACCCGCGCAATCCGCCCCGCCACCTGCAAGGCCCGCAATCGCTCCAGGACCTCATCCTCGCTCAGCCCCACCTGCCGCGCCAGTTCGACAAAAGGCCGCGCGACCAGGGGAAAATCGCGCTGAAAATCGTCAAGCAGGCTGCGATCAATCGGATCAATCCGTGAAATCATCTTGGAAACTCCCGTGGAAAGGCATTGCGCCGACCCGCACCCGACCCGGAAAAGATCAGCGCGGCTGGCATGTTTTTGGGGAAATAAAAGCCCGGATGCAGGGCGACAGCCCGCTCCCGGCGGCATGCGGCTGATACCGCCATGGCTGGCAGGGACGATACCAGGCCATGGCGGATCAGCTTGGGCGCAGGTGTTGCGACACCTATCGCGCCCGAATGTCTGGCCAGCGCGCGGCCCCAACCACAGATTCCCCGTGTCATTTCAACGAGAAAGGGGGCGATAGAGATCATGGCGCACACTCTTGCTTGGCTTCATCTGCTGGCTTTGCTCAGAGACTCGTCGCCTCCGTTACCGCCCAAATTGTCGCTTCGCGCCTGTCGCCTCCTTGACTTTGGTCAAAGCAAATCTGCGCGCCAAAGCGGAACCTGATCGCAGACAACACGCGCCCGCAAAAGCAACCGGAGTCCCGTCATGAGTTTCACCCCTTGCAAGCGCCTGCTTTCAGCCGGTTATCGGGTTTTCTTTCTGCTTGCTGGCCTGTTTGGCCTGCTCTCCATCGCGATCTGGACGCTCTGGCAGGCCAGCTATGGCGCATTTGATCTGCCGGTCGCCTTGCCGCAGATGTGGCACGCGCATGAGATGATCTTTGGCTATGGGTCCGCTGCGGTGGCTGGCTTCCTGCTCACCGCCGCCCCCAATTGGACCAAATCCGGTCCCGAGCCATTGTCCTTTTTCGCCGCCACATCAGGGCTTTGGCTGCTCGGGCGATTGGCCATGTGGTTATCAGGCGACCTGCCCGCGCTGCTGGTTGCGCTTGTCGATCTGGCCTTTTTGCCGATCCTGGCCGGGCGCATTCTGCAAACCCTGCTGAAACGCCCCAAACCCCAGCAACTGATCCTTCTGGCGACGATCCTGGTCCTGGGGCTGGGAAATTTGCTGACCCATGTGGAATGGGTCGGCCTCAGCGCTGACACCGCTGACCAAGGGCTGCGCGGCGGGCTTTTGGCGCTATGTGCGCTGATCATGATCCTCGGCGGGCGTGTCACTCCGGCCTTTACCCGCAACGCCATGCTGCGCGAGGGGCGCGAAGAAAACCTCCCGCGCAACCCCGCCCCGCTGGCCGCCATGGCCATCGCCCCGGCCCTGCTGGCCGCGTTGGCCACCCTTGCGGGTCTGCCGCTGCAAATGGCCGGAGCTGCGGCGCTTTTGGCCGGGCTCTCCGGCCTGGTCCGCGTCGCGCTCTGGCGCGGGGCTTGGACCCGCAACCAGCCCATCCTCTGGGTTTTGCACCTGTCCTATGCGCTCAACGCTTTGGGCTTTGTGCTCTATGGTCTTGCCGCCATTGATCTGGTCTCAGAGATCGCGGCCCTGCATATGCTGGGGATCGGCGGGGTTGGCGGTATGACACTGGCGGTGATGTCGCGTGCCGCGCTTGGCCATTCCGGCCGCGCCCTGATCGCCCCCCGCCCCGTGGCCCTGGCCTATGCGCTGCTTCCCCTTGCGGCCCTCTCACGGTTGGCGGCAAACCTCTCGCCCGATCTCTACATGCCCGGCATCATCGCCTCCGGCCTGCTCTGGACCCTGGCCTTTGCACTCTATTCCTACGCGCTCTGGCCCGTCTTCTGGGGCGAAAAACAACGAAAACCTGCCCCGGCCTGACGGGGCCGTTTTACTCCGCTTCGCAGGTCGCCTCCGCAAACCGATACCCAAGGTTAGTCAAAACAAAATTGGTGCGATATGTGTCGCGGTATTTTGCAAACAAACGTCCAAAGACCGGCTTTGCCTCGTTCAGTCTCTCTAGTTCGCTCAAATGTGCAGATGCTGCATATCTGGCATATTGTGTCTCAGCGCCCGGATGGAACTCTGCCGCAGAGGATTCGCGCAAACACGCTAACCGGATCAGGGTGTGAAGAGAAGTTTCTTCGTACCGACCTTCGGTGTCATGGTACCTTTCCACGATTGCTTTTACCTCGGCATCTGCCCGCAACCCAGCTTCTTTCTTTTCTATTGCGATGAGGTCGCGCAACCGATCAGTTTGCATGCGTTCAAAGCTAAATCGGTCAGGATCGATCCTTTGGTGCATCTCCCTTTCCAGCCTATCCCGCAACTCTCGAACCGCATTGTCATCCGCCCCTGTTTCTTCAAATTCCGCCACCTTTTGATCGACTTCGCGCATTGCGACCTTCTCACGCTCACGAAACCGCATCATGTACTCTTCATTGGCGAACACCTGTCGTTTTCTCTCCTGTGACAAGATTTCTTCTAGCCCGGCATTGTGCTTTTCGAAGGTCCGCTCGTATTCAAACACGATCTTCAGGACCTGAGCATCAAAGGCATCCAGTTGGCGCGCGATGGCGATCAAGGGGCGCAGGCGACCAACGAACTCAGAATCCGTCAAAGACGTCGCTAACAGCATTGCCCAAATGCTCTGCAACTCATCCTCGTCATATTTCGAAGCTTCTTCGAAAATCGAATAAAGATCGCCTTTGGGCAGATGATTCAGGTTCTCCAGACTGCCCGTTTTCCGAACCACATACTTGGCGGTGCGTTCTGCCAATTTGACCCTATTGCGGTTGCGCCATTCAAAAACCGGGTCACCGACAAGCCCACCGAACACGTCCCCAAGAACCGAAAGAACACCATCACCAGCCCGGTCAAAAACCTTTGAGACCAGTTCTGTCGCGGCTTTCTCCACCGGTTGCCCCGGCAAGACCAAGCTCTGAGGCTCATTCTTGTCTGACGATTTATTCACAAAACTACTTTCGAGATTTTCTACCTAAGAATGATTTGCCGGAAGCAATCATTCACATAGACCCACAGAAAGCAATTGATTTTCCCCCTTCGGATGCGTCACTCGCCTATTCCCAGTTGAAATAAACCCCATCCCCCAAAATGGCAGACGCCGGTCACGCAGACCGGCGTCCTTTCTTGCGGTTCTTCCAAAACGGCGGGATATCCCCGGCCATGATGCAGCCATAAGGGTCGATGTAATCGACGATCTCGGCCAGACCATGCGACTTGATCTGATCGACCACACCCTCGGCCCGCTTGTAGCTCGATGGCAGCTCGGAGGCATCCACCGCCCCGGCATAAAACCGCACATCCAGCCCCTCGGTCTCCGCCTTCAACAGCTGCTCCGGCGTCATCTGCCCCATCCGGCGCTTATGCTCCGAACGCGAGAAGTTCCGCCCCGCGCCATGCGGGCTAAAGCCCAGCGCGTGATCGGCATCCTTGCCCTTCACCACCAGAACCGGCTCGGACATATTGAGCGGGATCAGGGTCAAGCCATTGGCGTCATTCGCATAATCCCCCCATGCCGGAGTCGCCCCCTTGCCATGCAGGTAAATGTCTCCGCGTTTGAAGACAAAATTATGCTCGTTCCAATACCGCTCACCGGCATCGGCTTTGGCCGCCTCCACCGTCGCTTGGTGGATGGCATTATGGTTGGCCTTGGTCCATTTCCGGATCAGCTGCAACGCCTCCCAATAATCCTGCCCTTCCTGCGTGTCCGCCGGGATCCAGGCATTCTGCTTGGCGGTTTTCGGCGACAGTGTCTTGCGGAATTTCTCCGCCACAGCCATGCCGTTTTTATACAGCACCGCCCCCGGCCCGCGCGAGCCGTGATGCGTCACCATTGCCGTGCGTCCCGTCGCGCGTGACCGCCCGACAAAGAGGAAATGGTTGCCGTCCCCTTGCGTTCCCATATGCTCCTGCGCCATGCGCAAGCTCTTGGGATTGTTCAGAAACGGGTTCTCCCGGAACGCATCAAGCAAGTTCAGAGACACGGTAAACCGCTTGCCCTGAGGCCGCCCGCCCGGACCAAAATGCGTCACAGATTGCGCCGCATCCAGCACGGTTTTCGGGTCCGCATCGCCGAGGTCCGTGATCATCACCGAACAGCAGATATCAGCGGAATGCATGCCCGGATGAATGGCGTTCCTGGCCGCGGCCACGCCCCCAACCGGGATCGTGCCCACCGGACCCGCCGGACATGCATCAGGCATGATCGCCCCGCCCACAAGGGTCGGCGTGCGCATCAGCGCCCGCATGGTCTCGCGCACCTTGACAAGGTTGTCTTCCTCATCCGGCCCGCTCACCTCGATATTTTCGTGAAACGCCACCGCACCCGGCGCGTGCAAATCCAAGGTCTCAGGCTCTGGCACCAGATCGCCCTCAAGCTCCTGGCGGATCTTCACCAAACCAAACCCCTCGGCCCGCAGCCCATTGGCCTTTTCCAACAGCTCCGGGAACTGCTTGCCCGGCCGATGCCCCCATTCTTTGAGGTGGTCCCCGGTTACGGGGTCAAATGTCATATCTTCACTCATCTCTACATCCTCTAAACTTGCACAAGTCCGGTGACCAACCCATAGGTCTCGCTCACCGAACCGGTAAAAACGCCTGCCTTGCCGGCCGCGAAAGCCTTGGCCCATTCGCCATGACCCTCGCGAAAGCTTTCGGGGACCGGCGCGCCGGATTGCACCAGCTTTCCTGCTTCTAATCCCAAACTCTCTGCGGCAATTGGCACATGCCCGACCTCGGGCCAGCCCAGGTTAACCGCCTCAGGATGGGGTTGAATGGCTACGCCAATAACGGTGCCCGCATGCTCGGTCTCTTCGATAGAAAAGATACCCGCCAAAAGCGGCGGCAGCCCGTCCTGTGCTGGCAGGGCCCAGAATTGTCCGATCTCAATGTCTTGTTCCATAGTCTTACCTTTCAAAGCGCGGGGACAAGAGGGTCGCAGGATGAATTTTCCGCCACCGGAGTTTTGCGCTCCGGGCCGGGTTTGAACCGGCAAGAGCCGTTTGGCCCGTCCCCATGGGGGATGCGTCTACCTGTAATCCTGCGGGCATCGCCCGCTATTCCTTCAACACGTTTAAAATTAGGCCTCGGCGACAAAGCGGTCACGCATAGCGCGACCAAAGAAACAACTCGGGGGCCTGCCCCGTCTCTGAATGGGCAGAGACGTTTGCCATATGGGCATCCGCGAAAGAGGGGAGTCGAACCCGCTCGGCACACCCGAAGGTTTGATGCGATGTAGTTCCTTCGGCATTCACCGAGGCCTGTTTAAAAATGGATCTGGCGACAAATCAGTCGTTGCGACCTAAGGGTGAAACGATCCTGCTCTACCTGACTGAGCTACGCGCCATCACTTGCTTGATTGGCTGGCGCGGCGGGATTCGAACCCGCGACCCGGGAGTTAACAGCTCTGTAGTTCCACCGGCATTCGCCAGATCTTTGTCCTTTCTTTTCAATTCCTGTTAAGGCCGGGCGGACAAGGGATCTGCGAGACGTTACAGTTTGGAGATGTAGTCCCGCAGGCATTCCGCCCGGTTTTCTTATCTGTCCCCCGGGGCAGTCACCCGCCCCGAGGTATGAGGTCAGACCTCGATTTTGGCGATCTCCTCGACCCAGTAATCCGGGCCGGTGGCGCCATTGGCAAAACGCGCGATCTGGTCAAAGACCACATCCGAGAACCCGCCGATATTCAGCACGTCCTCGCGCGTCTTGGCCTGCGCGGTGCCGTATGGCGCGATGTCGATACAGACCAGCTTGGCCTTTGGATTGCGCCGCTTCAGCGCCTCCCATTCCTTCATCGTCGCCGTCCCACGATGCCCATCCCGGGCATCCACCCAGGATTGGTTATCAGAGACAAACACCACCAGATCCGGTGCCTGACGTTTCGCGTTCAGCAGCCGCAGCGGCGCGGAACAATCCGTCCCACCGCCCCCATAGGCCGCCAAGCGCTCGGCATTGGTCAGCACGCTATCGCGCGGCCGCAGCCCGCCCTCATGCACCTTGGTGTCAAAGGCCAGCACCCGCGCCCCGCGGTTCGCCCGCAGAAACGCCGCCGCCACCAGCCCCGCCACATCCACATGCCGCATCACCGAGCTCGCGCCCTTGCGGTATCCGGTCACCGGCCAGGTCATCGAGCCGGACACATCCGGACAGATCACCACCTGACCCGCCACCTTCGGCACATTCTGCACCGCGATCTCCATCGCATCCTGCAGCGCCTCGGTGATCTCACCCGGCATCTCAGCAGCAACATTCTGCGCCGCCACCATCAGCTGATACGGAAAGGCCCGCGCCTTTCGGATCCGCTTTGGGTCGCGCAACAGCGCTGCCACATGTGCCCGCATCTCGGCATCCTCAAAGACCCCGTGACGCAGAAAGGTGTTCAGATTCTGCCGCACCATCTGCCAAGACCCGGCCCGCGCAATCTGCGCCCAATGCTCGGTGCTCAGCTTCAGCTGCGTCAGCATCTGAAACGGCACATCCGGCACCTCACCGCGCCCCGTGGCCTGAAAACCCAGCCAATCCTGCAGCGCTTGCGGCAACAGCCCAACCTCGCAGGGCTTCCCCAGCACCCAGGCAAACAGCGCCTCGCGCGCCTTGCTCGCAGGCTTTGGGTGCACCATACGCAGCACATCCGCCAGGGCCGGATCATTGCCGATATTCGCCATCAGCAGCGCCCGGTCCGAGGCCGTGTTCAACCAGTTCTGCACCATCGCTTTAGGGGCCGAGCCCAGCGACTTGCGCCCGGTCTGGCCCGAGCGCATCACCTGCACAAAGACCCGCAGCATCTTGCCATTATCGACCACGCGACCAAACACCGCCCGAAACAGGGCCGGATCACGCCGCGCCAGCACCGCCAGCAACACTGCTGGCATGTCCTTCATGTATCCGGACTGACGGGCATAGACCGCCGCCTGTGCCAGAAACCGTGGCTCAACCTTTTCTGCCGCTGCGACAACCTTGGCCAGCTCCGCCTCGGCGGATTGATAAAACATCTCACCAAAGCTGCCGGTCACAGCCAGCTGCGCCAGCTTATGCGCATCGCTCAACTTATAGGCCGGCGCCGCTGTCGCGTTCCTGGTGTCCGCCTTTGGCAGCAACCGGCCCTTCAGTGATGCAAACACGGATTTGTTTGCCATTGTTCCATTCCTTCTCTTTGGTGAGCCTGTTTTGCCATGGCCAAGCCCCCGCCCAAAGGAAAACCGAAAATCCACCCAAACATCTGAAACAAAAAGAAAAAATCAGGATTTGAAAAAGTCCCCTCCGCCCTGTACGATACAAACATATCGTAACTTATCCATTTGGATCATATCATGCGCAATGTCGTCCTCGGCTTCCTTGGCACCACGCTTGATATGGGGCGCAAACGCAAATGGCGGCCCAGCATCAGCCTTGTCATGCATGAAGATTTCCACGTGGACCGGCTGGAACTGCTCTATGACGAGAATTTCCACCGCCTCGCCCATCAGGTGAAACAAGAGATCGAGGCGCTCTCACCCGATACCGAAGTCCTACTGCAAACGCTCAACCTCTCCGACCCTTGGGATTTCCAGGAGGTCTATGGCAAGCTGTTCGATTTCGCCCGCAATTACGGCTTTGATGAGGATCGCGAGCAATATCACATCCACCTGACCACCGGCACCCATGTGGCGCAGATCTGCTGGTTCCTGCTCGCCGAAAGCCGCCACATCCCGGCGCGCCTGATCCAGACCGGCCCACCGCGCAGCGATGATCCCCAGCCCAGCTATGGCATCATCGACCTTGATCTTAGCCGCTACAATCTGCTCCAGCACCGCTTTGACCAGCTCTCACGCGAATATGGCGACCAGCTCAAAGGCGGGATCGACACGCGCAACCCCGCCTATAACGCCCTGATCGACCGGATCGAGTTGGTGGCAGGCAATTCCGACGAACCAATCCTGCTTTTGGGCGAAACCGGCACCGGCAAAACCGAGCTGGCCGAGCGCATCTATAACCTCAAACTCGACCGCCGCCGGGTCAAAGGGCGCATGGTCCATATCAATTGCGCCACGCTCAACAGCGCTGACGCCATGGCATCCCTGTTTGGCCAGCGCCGCAGCTATACCGGTCAGGCCGGTTCGGAACGCGGCGGGCTGCTGCGCGAGGCGGATGGCGGCGTGCTCTTTCTGGACGAGATCGACGAGCTTGACCTCAAAGGTCAGGCCATCCTGCTGCATGCGATTGAAACCGGGCGATTCTATCCGCTGGGCTCCGATCACGAGGTCTCAAGCCGGTTTCAGGTCATTGCCGGGGCCAATCGTGACCTGCGCAGCCTCAGCGCCGATGGCTTGTTCCGCCCCGACCTGCTGGCCCGGCTCAGCATGTGGCGCTTTACCCTGCCGCCCTTGCGCGAGCGCCGCGAAGATATCGAGATCAACCTGGCCTATGAGCTGGCCCGCTCCGAAGGCAATCTTGGCAGTCAAACCGGGTTCAACGCCGATGCCCGCGCCGCCTATCTGCGTTTTGCCAGCGATCCGGCCACACCCTGGCCGGGCAATTTCCGCGATTTTGGCGCCTCGATCCGGCGGCTCTGTACGCTGGCCCCGCGCGGGCGTATCACCCGCGCCATGGTTGACGAAGAAATCGCCACCCTGCAACGCCACTGGCATGGCTCCACCAAAGACAGCGATGCCCGCCTCGTCGCCTCGGTTCTGGGCGAGGCGGCGCAGGATCTTGACCCGTTCGATCTGGTGCAACTGGCCGAGGTGATCCGCTGCTGCCGCCAATCCGCCAGCCTTTCGGCGGCGGGCCGGGCGCTGTTTGCGGTGTCTCGGGCCAAGCGGACCTCCACCAATGACGCCGATCGCCTGCGCAAATACCTCGCCCGGTTTGACCTCGATTGGGACCGCGTCTCACCCGTGTGATCCACGCCTTTAACCTAAGTAAATGCAATTTAACCCATTTTCGCACCGCGCCCCGCGCACCGGGCCTCTCTCCGTACCCAATCCCCCAAAAACTCCGCCAGAATCGGACAGATTGCCCCAAATCACTCCCCCGGGGCCCCATTCCACCCCGGGGCAATCCCCCCGAAACGCGGGCCAAAACGGACCAATTGCCCCGTTGCGCAAACCCCGAGCGATCCATTACCCCCACCGCTCGCCACCTTTACCCATTGCGCAAAAAACACCCCGCAACGCCGCCCAAAAACACCCCGTCCCAGGTTTCTTTGGGCCAGAAATATCCCGGGGTGAATTGGTCGCCCCGCGACCAAGAGGGGCAGCGCCCCTTCCCCGCCCGCGGCACGCGACTGCGCCATTTATGGCGCAGAAACCGGCTTGACCACCCGACAACCAGGCCATCTCCGCCCCACAGTATCACGCAAAAAACAAAACAAATTCAGACAGCTAACCAATCACCCGCCGCCGATTGACTATTGTTAAGGAGCGACTCGCCCCCGTGAGGGATTTTCTGACCACCAGAAAACTCAAGGGAAGGATAAGCGCGATGCGCGAAGTCATGACCAAGAGCATGGCCCGCAACATCTTCTATGGCGGGTCATTGTTCTTCATAATCATATTCCTGGCCCTTTCGGCCCATTCTCACCGCTATATCGTCACGACCTCAACCAACGAAGACACGCTCACCGAGAGCGTGAAACTCGGCAAACATGTCTGGGAAAAACACGCCTGCATCAACTGTCACACGCTGATGGGTGAAGGCGCATATTTCGCCCCGGAATTGGTTAACGTGATGGACCGCTGGGGCGTGGAAACACCGGAAGAAGCCCACGAAGCCCTCCGCAACTGGATGGAAGCCATGCCGACCGGCATCGAGGGCCGCCGCCAGATGCCTTTCTTTGACCTCAGCGACGAAGAGTTCCGCGGCCTCGCGGACTTCCTGCTCTGGTCTCAGACCATCAACGCCCAAGACTGGCCGCCCAACGAAGCTGGCTAAGGAGAGAGGGACATGAAATATCAAACACAAAAAATCGCCTTTGCCTATTTCATCGTGGCTATGGCGCTGTTCGCAGTGCAGGTTACGGTGGGTCTGGTTCTTGGCTGGATCTATGTCGACGGAAATTTCCTCGCCGAGCTGATCCCCTTCAACATCGCCCGCATGCTGCACACCAATTCCCTGGTGGTCTGGCTGCTGCTGGGTTTCTTTGGCGCGGCCTATTTCCTGGTGCCCGAGGAATCCGAGCGTGAAATCCACTCCGAAAAACTCGCCTACCTTCAGCTGCTTATCCTTGTGATCGGCACGGCAGGCGTTGTCGTCACCTATCTCTTTGACATCGCGCAGGGCAACTTCCTGTTCGGCAAAGAAGGGCGCGAATTCATCGAGCAACCCAAATGGGTCAAGGCAGGTATCGTCGTTGCGGCGCTGATCTTCCTCTACAACATCTCGATGACCGTGCTGAAAGGCAAAAAGACCGCAATCACCAATATCCTGCTCTTGGGTCTTTGGGGCATTGCCATCCTCTTCCTGTTCAGCTTTTACAACCCGGCCAACCTGGCGCTCGACAAAATGTACTGGTGGTACATCGTGCATCTCTGGGTCGAAGGCACCTGGGAACTTGTGATGGCCTCCATCCTTGCCTTCCTGATGCTGAAACTGACCGGTGTGGACCGCGAAGTTGTTGAAAAATGGCTTTATGTTCTGGCCGCCCTCGCCCTGTTCTCGGGCATCCTTGGCACCGGACACCACTATTTCTGGATCGGCACGCCGGGTTACTGGCAGTGGATCGGCTCCATCTTCAGCTCACTAGAAGTT
This sequence comes from Tropicibacter sp. R15_0, assembly GCA_017744045.1. Lineage (GTDB taxonomy): Bacteria > Pseudomonadota > Alphaproteobacteria > Rhodobacterales > Rhodobacteraceae > Pelagimonas. The sequence goes on from JAGHRD010000003.1 coordinate 370,404, forward strand.
GTTCCCTTCTTTGGCATGATGGCATTCGCCTTTGTCATGGTCTGGAAAGGCCGTCGAGACCACCCCAACAAGGCCGCTCTGCTGTGGTCCTTGGGCAGTGCCACTCTGGCCTTCTTTGGTGCGGGTGTCTGGGGCTTTTTGCACACGCTGCACGGTGTGAACTTCTACACCCACGGCACGCAGATCACCGCCGCCCATGGTCACCTGGCTTTCTTTGGGGCCTATGTCGCGCTGAACCTGGCGATCATCTCCTATGCGATGCCAATCTTGCGGGGACGCGACCCGTATAATCAGGTGCTCAATATGGGGTCCTTCTGGCTGATGGCCGGTGGCATGACCTTCATGACCTTCACCCTGACCTTTGCGGGCACAGTGCAAACACACCTGCAGCGCGTAAATGGTGAAGGTTTCATGGATGTCCAAGACCAGCTTTGGATCTTCTATGTCATGCGCTTTGGCACCGGCATTGCCGTGGTGCTTGGGGCTGTTCTCTTCATCTACGCGGTTCTGCGCCCACGCAAGGAACTGATCGAAGCCGGTGTCTCTGGCACCCCAGCCGAGTAAAGGAGCCATGACAGTCATGGACGGTACTCAAATCACGAAGGGGGGGGCGCATGCCCCCTTCTACCTCCCCACCGGCGATGAATGCGAAATGTTCGCCGCCGCTAGCCAGAACAATCTGCCGGTCCTGCTGAAAGGTCCGACAGGCTGCGGGAAAACCCGCTTTGTGGCCCATATGGCCGCCAAATTGAACCGCAAGCTTTACACCGTGGCCTGCCATGATGACCTCTCTGCCAGTGATCTGATCGGGCGTTACCTGCTCAAGGGCGGTGAAACCGTCTGGGTCGACGGCCCGCTGACCCGCGCCGTGCGGGAGGGGGCGATCTGCTACCTTGATGAGGTTGTTGAGGCCCGAAAAGATGTAACAGTCGTACTTCATCCGCTGACCGATGACCGGCGCATCCTGCCGCTGGATCGCACCGGAGAAGAGTTGGAAGCCGCGCCGGGCTTTATGCTGGTTGCCTCTTACAACCCCGGCTATCAGAACATCCTGAAGACGCTGAAACCTTCGACGCGGCAACGCTTTGTGTCGATGGAGTTCGATTTCCCCAGCCCTGCGCATGAGATCCCCGTGGTCGCACGCGAATCCGGTCTGGACGAAGAGCGCGTCAAACCCCTTGTCCGTCTCGCCAACAAGCTGCGCGACCTCAAGGGGCAGGACCTTGAGGAAGGTGTCTCGACCCGGTTGGTGATCTATGCGGCAACGCTGATCAACCAGGGCATGCCGGTAGAGCGCGCCATTCTGGCCGCCATGATCGAACCGCTCAGCGATGACGCGGACGTGAAACGCGGGCTCCTCGATCTTGTCACTGCTATTTTCGGGTGAGGCCAGTGGTGAGCACGATCGAAATTGAGCCATGGGAACCCGAAGAAACCGTCGGGAAGCTGTGGCACAATTATGCCAGTCGTCTGGACGCACCTGTCGTCCACGAAGGAGCCCGCGTCGACCTTACCGAGGTCGGCGGGCGACTGGCAGTCTTATTCCGAGGTTTGGGCGGCGATCCGTCGGTCGAACTCAAACCAGTTGGTGATGAGGTGTCTCATCACCGTCTGTCCCTGCGCCGCAAATTGGGCACCTGGGCCGAGGCCGTGCCGCGCGCCAGCTATGACGGGTTTGCCCTGCGCATGCCCGAAAGCCTCGCGGTGTTTCCGGCGCGCGAAGCCAATGCGGCGCTCTATCTGTGGCTGGCCGCTGCGGCGGCTGGGGCGGCGCAGGTTGAAGCCCTCAGCGAAGAAGAAGACCCGCTGCGCGCCGATATGGCAGGGCTTGGGGCCGCAATGCAGGTGATTGATAAGGCGATAGAAATCGCGCCAGGCTATCGCAAGCTCTACGCCGATCTGCGCGAAGCGACTTTATTCCTGCGCCGCACGCCAACCCTGCCTCCGGCAGAGGCAGCGGTTGAGGCGATTATCTGTCATCTACTGGGGTCAGATGTGCGGCTGAATGACCGAGCGACGGATATGTTGACTGCAATCCGGGCTGGCGATCTGTCCGACTGGCGCGCGCCTCGCGGCTACCTGCCCTTCCGCCCCATCGCCATCTGGCCCGATCTACGCCCGGCTGACCGCTCGGAATCCATGACCGTGGACAACCCAGAAACCGATGGCGAAACCGAACAGGGCGACAGCGAAGAAGGCCGCGCCCGCAAAGCCCGCCGCCGCAAGGCCGATCAGGTCGAACGCCCCGACAGTTTCATTCTGCACAAGTTCGAAGCGATCCTAAGCTGGGCCGAGTTCATGAATATCAACCGCCGGGTTGAGGATGACGAAAATGACGACGCCAAAAAGGCGGCGGATGACCAGGAGGAGATCGGTCTCGGTCAGATCAAACAGGCCCCGGCAACGCGGTTGAAACTGCACCTCGATCTCGCCCCCGAAGACGTGGATCGCGAGATGCTATCCGCGATGACCACCTATCCCGAATGGGATTGCCGCACCGGGACCTATCTGCGCAATCACTGTCGCGTTCTTGCCTCAAAGGCGGAGCCGGGCGATGTGGATGTCTTTACCCAGCACCCGCGTGCCCAGGCCCGTATCCGCGCCGTGCGCCGCCAGTTCGAAGCGCTGCGCCCCGGTCGCATCTCGACCCATGGCCATCCAGATGGCGATGAGTTGAACACCGAACGCGCCGTGCGTGCGTATGTGGATTTCATCGCCACGGGTGTCTCGGATGATCGCGTCTGGAACCAAACCCGCGCCGAAAAGCGTGATCTGGCAGTGTCGATCCTGCTGGATGTGTCGCGCTCAACCGAAAGCGCGATTCCCGGACATGGCCATGATGGTCGCCGGGTGATTGATGTGGAACGCGAAGCCCTGGCCGCCTTTGCCTGGGGGCTGGATGCCTGCGGCGATGATTTTGCCATCAACGCCTTTAGCTCGCTGAAACGCGACCGGGTTTATGTGCAAGAAGCCAAAGGCTTTGACGAACAGATGAGCAAACAGGTCGAGGGCCGGATTGGTGCGCTGCAACCGGGGTTCTACACCCGGCTAGGGGCGGCGATGCGGCATGTCTCCAAGGATCTCAGCAATCAACCGCGCAAACGTCGTCTGCTGCTGGTGATTACCGATGGCAAGCCCAACGACCTCGACCATTACGAAGGCCGCCACGGCATCGAAGACAGCCGCAAAGCGGTGCAAGAGGCGCGCCGCGCCGGTCACGCGGTCTATGGCATTGCCGTGGATCGCGATGGCAAAAGCTGGTTCCCGCGTATCTTTGGCAAATCGGGCTATTCGCTGATCCCCGACCCGGACAAGCTTCTCGTCGCCCTGCCCCGCATCTATCGCGAGCTTGTGGGGGCAGGATGAGCGAGCAGGCCGCACCGCAGGGCCTCGACGCTTTGCCCGGTGATCTGATGATGTGGGTTCTGATCGTCTCGGAATTGCTGGTTTTCGGGGCCGGGCTGGCGGCCTTCATGGCCGTGCGGGTCATGGACCCTGTCGGGTTTGCCGAGGCGCAAGACCATCTCAACGCCACCGCCGCCGGGATCAACACCGTGGTTCTGGTCACCTCGGGTTGGTTTGCCGCACTGGCGCTGCGTTGTAGCGAGACCGGCCAATTTGGCAGGGCGCGGGGTCTGCTGGGTGCTGCCATGGTGTTGGGCGTGGTGTTTCTCATGGTCAAATGGCTGGAATACGTCGCGAAATCAGAATTGGGGATCACCTTTGAAACCCATGATTTCTTTCTATTCTACTACATGTTAACGGGTTTCCACGCCATGCATGTCATTGCCGGGATTGTCATTCTCGCCCTCGTGGCCTGGAAGATCAGCCCCCGCAATACCGAGGTTGGCGCCGCGTTTTGGCATATGGTTGATCTGGTTTGGGTGCTGCTCTTTCCGATCATTTACCTGCTTTAGAGGTCCGCGATGACCGTCACCCAAGCCTGGCTGTCTCTTATCGCGCTGTCGCTCGGATCCACCTTACTGGCGCTGTTCGGAGCAAGTGGCATTTGGGCCGCTTTGGCGATCCTTGCCTTGGCCTGGATCAAAGCGCAGCTCATCTTGCGTGTCTATCTGAACCTGCAAAGCGCCCCCGGCTGGGCGCGCGGGTTTGCCCTTGTCCTGGCGATCTATATGAGTGTTGTCATGGGCTTGGCCGTGCTGGCCGGGTAGAGACAGGAGACCGCCATGGGATGGATTGAATTCGCCGTTGCGATGCTGCTTTTCATGGGGTCACACCGGATTCCAGCCGCGCTTGGCGTCAAGGATGGGTTGGTGACCCGGCTTGGCACAACAGGCTATATGGCGCTGTTTTCACTGGCCTCAACCTTGTTGTTGCTCTGGGTGATCTGGGCCGCCGGGCGCGCGCCTTTTGTGCCACTTTGGGACCAATCTGTGGCGTCGCGTTGGGCGGTCAATCTGGTGATGCCCGTCGTCATCTTACTCGCCAGTTTTGGTGTCGCCGCGCCCAACCCCTTTGCCTTTGAGGGACGCAGAAGCGGCTTTGACCCCGACCATCCCGGTATTGTCGGGCTGACCCGACAGCCCTTGCTTTGGGCCCTGACCCTGTGGTCGGGCGCGCATCTTTGGGCGAACGGAGATCTGGCCCATGTCATCCTGTTTGGCACTTTCGCGGCGTTTTCTGTGCTGGGCATGGGACTAGTCGAGCGCCGCCGTGCGCGGAAAATTGGGGCGGATTGGGGCCATTTGACCGCTCGCACCTCGCTGATGCCTTTTGCAGCCCTGATATCGGGCAAATGGCGGCCGCGTTCCTTGCCGTCATGGTCGCGTTTGACAATTGCAATCCTGGCCTGGGCGGCGGTGTTTCACCTGCATGAAGCGGTGATCGGGGTTCTACCGGTGCCGTGAGACGTGGTCGGGCGTGAGGGGCGCTGCCCCTCTTGGTCGCAGGGCGACCAATTCACCCCGGGATATTTTTGGCCCAAAGAAACGCAGGCTGTCTTTGATGGCCGTTCAGTCGCGAAACATGGCCGCGAAAGGTTCCGGAAGGTCGAATTCCTGCAAGGCACGGGCCCGGCCCTCAACCGACATTTTCGCCGCCGTGCGTTCGACGATACGTGGCAGCGCTTCGGGTTTCTGAGTGTCAGCGAAGGGCGAGAAATACCATTTCAGGAAGGTGAAACAAATCACATCCTCGAGCGCCTGCACCTCATCGTCACGCTTGATGCCCTCTTTGCGCAGCAAGACGCCGACGCGCTCTTGTGCAGCCTCATCATAGCCCGCCTCGGCCATGATCCCGGCGACGCGTTCGCCGTGGCGGCGCCCCTGTTCCTTGCGCCAGGCGAAATAGCCAGCGCGGCCTTCGGGATAATCTTTGCGCGGTAATTTCCAGCGTTCCACATGCTGGCCGCGGCTGGCGATTTTCAACACATCCGAGGCATCAGGAAACAGGCGATCGAGCTCAGAGCTCATGCGTTCGCCATAAAGACGCGCGGCTGGCTGGCCATCCTCCAATGTTGGATCAGCCGCATTGGCCGCATCAATCAACGCGATGGCTTTGTTCAGATCTCCGGCCATATCAGCCCCCTTGTTTTCTTAGCGGCCCCAGGCATTTGCCGGGTCTTCCTCGGCATAGGCGCGCAACTGTTCAACGTCCGAGATTTCCGCCTTGTTCTGTTTGATCTTGACCCCATGCGCCTTGAGCGCGCCAAAGGCACGGCTGAGGCTTTCGGGTTTCATACCCAGACGCCCGGCGATCAGCACCTTGTCATAGGGCAGGACAACTTCGCAGCTGCCCATCTCGCATTTGGACAGCTCGAGCAGGAATTCCGCCACGCGCTGTGCGCCAGTACGCGCCTTGAGCGCTTCGACCTGGCCAACCAGACTGTGCAAATGGGCAAAGGTGGCCGACAGGATCGACACGGCCATTTCCGGGTTGGAGCGGATCATGTGCAGGAAATGATCTGCCTCGATGCGCGCAACGCGGCAATTGGTGACCGCCTCGGCAGAGACCGGATAGGTGTCATGGCGAAAGGCCACCGCCTCGCCAAAGCTGCGCCCTTTGGTAAAAACGCCAACCACCGCCTCGGACCCATTGCGGGCGATGCGGTAGAGTTTCACCCAGCCGTCCAGCACGATATAGATCGCGCTTGCCCGCTCCCCCTGAAGGAACACCGTAGCCCCTCGATCAAATTCGCGGGCCTGGGCGCGCTGTAACAACAGCTCCCGCGCCTCTGGCGACATGCCTTCGATCAAAAGCGATGAGGCGGCGATTTCAAGATCTTCTGGTTTCATGGACACGGATTATTGGCGGGCCGATAAGGCATTGCTATTTGCCCTTTTTGTATTGCTGATTGAACCCGCCATGTCGAGGGCGTGGCCCGCCGAATCCGTGAATTGCCAGGATCAAAAGGCCTGTGCGGCGCTAACGGCACGTTTCCACGCGCCATATTTGCGATCACGGGTCTCGGCCTCCATCTGGGGTTGAAACCGGTTTTCCAGCGCCCAGGTTTTGGCGAACCCGGCTTGGTCCGGATAGATCCCGGCCCGTTGCCCCGCCAGCCAGGCCGCGCCCATTGCGGTGGTTTCCAAGACCTCGGGGCGATCAACCGGTGCGTCGAGAATATCGGAGAGGAATTGCATCGCCCAATCTGATGCGCTCATCCCGCCATCAACCCGAAGGGCTGTATCCCCAGACGTGCCCCAATCGGCCTGCATGGCCTCAAGCAGGTCGCGTGTCTGGTAGCCGACGCTTTCCAGCGCCGCGCGAGCAAATTCTTGGGGGCGCGAGCCGCGGGTCAGGCCGAACACGGCACCACGGCATTCCGCGTTCCAATAGGGCGCGCCCAGTCCGGTAAAGGCGGGGACAAGGATCACGTCCTGATTGTCATCCGCCTGTTCAGCCAGGGCCTGCGTTTCAGGGGCGGAGTTGATAATCTGCAGCCCGTCACGCAACCATTGTACCACTGCACCGGCAATAAAGATCGAACCTTCGAGCGCATAAGTCGGTTTGCCATCAAGCTGATAGGCGATGGTGGTCAGCAGGCGATTTTTCGAAGCAACCGGTGTGTCGCCGGTATTGAGCAGCGCAAAGCAACCCGTGCCATAGGTGGATTTCAACATACCCGGTTCGAAACAGGCCTGCCCGATTGTGGCCGCCTGTTGATCGCCCGCTACGCCCAGAATGGGCAGTTCGGCCCCGAGCAATTCGGCCTTGGCCGTGCCAAAATCAGCCGCGCAATCGAGCACCTCGGGCAGCATCTGCTTCGGGATGTTCAACAGCTCGCAAATCTGCGACGACCATTGGCCAGAGCGGATATCGTAGAGCAAGGTGCGCGCCGCGTTGGTTGCATCCGTGACATGACGGTCACCGCCGGTCAGGTGCCAGATCAGCCAGCTATCCACGGTGCCAAAGGCCAACTCACCGGCCTCGGCACGTGCACGCGCCCCATCAACATTGTCCAGGATCCAGGCGAGCTTGGTGCCACTGAAATAGGGATCAAGCAAAAGGCCGGTGGTCTCGGTGACCATCGCCTCATGCCCAGCCGCCTTGAGGCTTTGGCACATGTCAGAGGTGCGGCGATCCTGCCAGACAATGGCGTTGTGGATGGGTTCACCGGTGGCGCGATCCCAAACAACGGTGGTCTCGCGCTGGTTGGTGATGCCGATGGCTGAGATGTCGCTGGCCGCGATCCCGGCCTGAGCGATGGCCGCTTTGCAGGTGGACAGGGTGGTGGTCCACAGATCCATGCAATCATGCTCAACCCAGCCGGAATTCGGGAAATGCTGGGTGAATTCCTCCTGCGCGCTTGCGGTGATCTTGAGATCGCCGTCAAAGACAATCGCCCGGCTGGACGTCGTCCCCTGATCAATGGCCAGAACAAAGCCCATTTTCCCCTCCGCTTTCGTCAGTTTTCGAAATTTTTCGGAAACTAGCCCAATTCGAACAAGGAGGCCATAGAAAAGCGCGCGGTTTTCTGCTCTGAGATGCGTTTAGGGTCAGGATGCATTGATTTGACGCCACTTGTTTACCTGATCTTGTTTCTGACAAGGCACATCGCCGTAGAAATACTGGTTGTATTTCAAGGTGATGTAACGCGGCTCAGGGGCAAGATCTGGAAAATCTGTCGCACCAGAGGTGCGCCCTTTAGTTGGCTCCCCTTTGGGGAGACAGACGCAGGAAGCGCTGCAAAGCAGCGGCTTTGACCGCTTGAAATTGACCCCGCCAGTTCCTGCGCACTCAAAACCCCTGCTTTATTGCCCTTCCTGCGCCAGTGACGCCAAATCAATGCATCCTGACCCTAGGCCAGCCCTTTGTCACGGGCGATCATGGCCACATGGGTGCGATTGCGCGCGCCCAGTTTGCGGCTCAGCGTTTTGACATGCAGTTTGACCGTCACCTCTTGCAGATCAAGGTCACGGGCAATTTCCTTGTTCGCTTTGGCCTCGCAAATGCCGCGCAAAACGTCCAATTCGCGCCGTGTCAGCATCCCGGCTTCATCGCTGGGCTTTTGCTGCATGAATTCGACGGGGGCATAGACCTCACCCGCGGCCATGAAACGCGCCGCGGTCAACAGCGATTTTGCGCTCAGCGTCTTGGGAATAAAGCCCTGCGCCCCAGCCTGAAGTGCCGCATCCGCCACCTCGCGCGAGGCGCTGCCAGAGATGATGGCCACTGGCCGCCCCTCATTGGCCTCTTTCATGCGGGCGAGCCCCTCAAGCCCATTCATGCCCGGCATATTGTAATCCAACAGAACCAAATCAAAACTGCCGCCGCTGACAGCCGCCTCAACCGCATCATCCAAGGTGGAGACGGTGACAACCTCATCCCCTTCATTTCCGGTCAAATAGGCGGCGATGGTATCGCGGACCAGATCATGGTCATCAGCTAACAGAATGCGCATTCGGTTCATTCCACTTCAGGCCTTTTGGCCACTTATTGTTATACTCTCACGAGAAGGTTAACATTGGTTATGCCCGTTTGGGACGCTGTTGCCGCTTACATGCCAGACCGCCACGTTCCATGCCCTAGCCTGCCACCCTATACGAAAGAGAGCAACAGGTATCCGCCTGCACCTATCAACATTAAAGAGCCACTGACCACACTTGCGGCCACCTATTCATGGTGGAAAGTACCTAAATATGATTCGTTTTTTGCGCAGCTGCTTTGTTTTCCTTGTTTTCTTTGGTGGCGTGCAGGCACAAGCAGATGAAATGCCCATCCCGACCGGTCCTGTTATCCTACAGATGTCCGGCGAGATTTCGCGCCACAATAACGAAGATTTGGCCGAATTTGATCTCGAAATGCTACAGGCCCTGCCCCGTACCGAATTGCGCACCACCACGATCTGGACAGATGGGATGCAGGAATTTGTCGGCGTCGAATTGGGTGACCTGCTTGACTATATCGGCGCGAATGGAACGGTGATCGACGCCTGGGCCATCAACGACTATTACGCCGAAATCCCGTTGACGGATGCGGTTCCGGGCTCGGCCCTGATCGCTTATCAGCGCAACGGAAAACCCATGTCTGTGCGCGACAAGGGGCCTTTGTGGGTCATTTACCCCTATGATCACTCCTCGGATTTTCGCACCGAAGTCTATTTTTCCCGCAGTGTCTGGCAGTTGAACCGGTTGGAGGTTCTTCGCTAAGGTCGCGGAGACCAAACACAGAAACAAGCCAGACAGGATCCCCCGGTGAGCACATGGGCCGATAGCGACACAGGCGAAACCGGCAAGATGCGGCGTGGTTTGACCGCGGTCATCGTCATTTTGTTCATCACGATCATTCTGCTCTTGGTGATGGATGTGCGTCGGCAGTTGGAACGTCTGGCCTATGCCACATCAGACAATGTGCAATGGTTCCTGGCGCAGAGTGAATCCGAAGCTTTGTCGCTGGAGCTCGCGGCGCAAAAGGCGCTCAGGACAGAAACCCCTGATCTGGCCAATCTGAAAACCCGTTTTGATATTTTCTACAGCCGGGTGGACACGCTACAGAGCGGGCCGACCTTTGCCCCCCTGCGCGAAAAGGAACGCATTCGTGGCAACATCACCTATATCGGCAAGTTTTTGACGAAATGGGTGGCGATTATCGACGCGCAGGATGACCGCCTTGAAAACTCGCTCGAAGAGTTTGCCCGCGATGCCTCTCTTGCACGTACCGCCAATCGTCAGATCGCCCTGGCCGGGATCAAGGTCTTCTCCGAAATCCGCGACGCCCAGCGCGCTAGCATTTCGCAAACGCTGACCCGTATCGCCATTCTGACCATCGCTTTGGTCACGGTTCTGATCATCGTGGTGCTTGCCATGTTCCGCCTGGCCCAAATTCGTGAACAGGATGCCCAGACCAATCTGGAAATCAGCGAGCGGATGGAGGCGATCATCGCCACCTCGTTGGATGCCATTGTTGTGACCAATCGTGACGGTGAAATCGTTGAATATAACGGCGCGGCCGAGCGGATGTTTGGCTATCCGCGCGACGTCGCCTTGTCGCAAAACTTTGTCGACCTGATCCTGCCAGAACCCCTGCGAGAGAACCTTTGGACGCAATTGATGCAGTTCAAGGCCGCCAACCAGCAAAACCTGGGCACCTTGTCGAGCTTGGTCAATCTCGACAATGTCAAACTCGAGGCGCAGCATCAGGATGGTCAGGTCTTTCCGATCGAATTGGCCCTGGCGCGCACCCATAGCCGCGATGGCGAAATCTTTGTCGGCTTTATTCGCGATATTTCCACCCGTTTGCGCGCCGAAGAGGCCATGCGCGATGCCCGAGACCGCGCCATTGCCGGGGAAAAGCACAAGGCCGACCTGCTTGCCGTCATGAGCCACGAAATGCGCACCCCGCTTAATGGTATGCTGGGCACGATGGAGCTGTTCGAGCCGGAAAAGATGAATGACGAACACCGTCATTATCTGGGCGTCATGCAGAAATCCGGCCAGATCCTGCTGCGTCATGTGAATGACGTTCTTGACGTATCGCGTCTGGATGCGGGCAAGATGAACCTGCGCCACGAGGCCTTTGATCTCGTCGAACTGCTTGAGGAATTGATCGAGGGCCAAAATGGCCGCGCCAAGGCCCGTGGCAATAGGTTGACCCTGTCCCCCATGCACCCTGCCCTGCACGAGGTTCATGGCGACCCGGATCGATTGCGGCAAATCCTGCTCAACCTTTTGGGCAATGCCATCAAGTTCACCGAGAATGGCGAGATCACCATCGAGGCCGATTGCCAGAATGGCCTGGACGAGGTCGAAATTCGCGTGATCGATACCGGGCTTGGCATCTCGCAAGAGGATCTGGACCGCGTATTTGGCGATTTTGTCACCATCGACAGCTCTTATGCGCGTTCAAACACTGGCACTGGCCTTGGCCTTGGGATTTCCCATCGGCTGGTCACAGCCTTGGGCGGCGACATGGGCGCTGAAAGCGAATTGGGCGAAGGCAGCGTGTTCTGGCTGCGCCTCTCGCTGGCCTATGACGCGGAAAAGATGGAAAGGCAGCCGCTTGCGGATGTGGCTGGCGACGCAGGCGCGGGCTTTGCTCCTGAAGCCGAACAAAACACCGCCCTACCCGCGCCCATGCAGGTGCTTTTGGTCGAGGATAACCCTGTCAACCGCATGGTAGCGCGCAAATTGCTGGAACGCGACGGCCATTCCGTCACCGAGGCCGAAGACGGTTTGATCGGTGTAGAAAAGGCCCTGCAAGGTGAGTTTGACGTGATCCTGATGGATATTTCGATGCCCGGCATGGACGGGCTGACCGCCACCGACGAAATCCGCAAACAGGATCAGGACACACCGATCATTGCCACCACCGCCCATGCCCTGCCGACCGAGGCCGCGCGTTTCATTGGGGCCGGCATGAATGCCGTGTTGATCAAACCAATGACCAAAACCGCACTGCGCCAGGCCCTTCTCAATTGCCGCGCCGGGCAGAAATTCACCCTCAGCGATCTGAATTTCGACCAATCCCTCTTGAACACAACCGTGTTGGACGAGTTTCTGGATGAAATCCCAAAGGCACAGGTGCGCAACCTGTTGACCAAATTTACCGAAGAGATGACCGCCTTTCTTGCCGATCTGCCCCCGCAAAAGAAACGTCTGGATGCTTTTGCCGCCGAGGCCCACCGCATGGCGGGCTCAGCCGGCGTGTTCGGGGCCAACCGGTTGAACATCCTGTTGCGCACCTGCCAGGAAGAGGCGCTCAAAGGTAGCCGCTCCTTGCCGCCTTATATCGAACAGCTCCCGGATACCTGGGCCGCGACATATGCGGAATTTGAAAAACTCGGCCTTGTTTCTGCGCCTGCAGAAGGTAAACCCTGACGCCGATTTGCCGATGTGAACACTTGGCAGCGGAACGGAGGACGCGACATGGCCAATCTTTTGCATGACAGCCTGCTGGGCAAACAAGCCGACAATCCTGCGCCGTTTCTGCATCTGCCTGAAGGTGGCCAGATCAGCTATGCCGAGTTTGCCCAACGCGCTGCGCAATTCGCCCAGGCTCTGCGGGACAAAGGCATCAAAACCGGGGACCGTGTCGCCATCCAAGTGCAAAAATCTCCCGATGCGCTGGCGCTGATCTTTGGCTGTATTCAGGCCGGGATCATCTTTTTGCCGCTGAACACTGGCTACACGGCGGATGAAGTGTCTTACTTTGTCGAAAACAGCGGCGCGCGTCTGTTGGTCTGCGATCCAAACACGCGCGGCAGCCTGACCCCAGTGGCCCAAGCCGCAGGCGCGATGATCAGCGATCTTGGCGCGGGCGGCGATCTGACAAATGCCGCGGCGGCCTGTTCTGGCGATTTCCCCACCGAGCCGCGCGCGGGCGATGACATTGCCGCCTTTCTCTACACCTCCGGCACCACGGGCCGCTCCAAAGGCGCGATGCTGAGCCAAAACAATCTGCTATCCAATGCGCTGATGTTGGTGGATCACTGGCAATTCACATCTGAGGATGTGTTGCTGCACGCCCTGCCGATCTTTCACACCCATGGGCTGTTCGTGGCGACAAATGTCATTCTGGCCGCCGGTGCTTCGATGGTGTTTTTTCCCAAACTCGATGCCGATGCGCTGATTGATCACATGCCCAAGGCCACCAGCCTGATGGGCGTGCCGACCTTTTACACTCGCTTGCTCGACAATCCGCGCTTTGACCAGACGGTCTGCGCCAAAATGCGGTTGTTCATCTCGGGTTCGGCCCCCTTGCTCGCGGAAACGCATCGTCAGTTTCAGGCCCGCAGTGGCCACCGTATTCTTGAACGCTATGGCATGACCGAAACCAATATGAACACCTCAAACCCCTATACCGGCGACCGCCGCGCAGGCACTGTCGGCCTGCCTTTGCCGGGGGTTGAGGTCAAGGTCTGCGATAGTGCCGGTCAGGAACTGCCGCGCGGCGAGATTGGCGTGCTCGAAGTACGCGGGCCGAATGTGTTCCGGGGCTATTGGCAAATGCCCGAGAAAACCGCCGAAGAGCTGCGCGCCGACGGGTTCTTTATCACCGGAGATTTGGCGCAGCAGGGCGAAGATGATTATGTCACCATCGTTGGGCGCAACAAGGATCTGATCATTTCGGGCGGCTACAATATCTATCCCAAAGAGATCGAGACCCTGCTCGATGATCAACCCGGCGTGCTGGAAAGCGCGGTGATTGGCGTGCCCCATCCCGATTTCGGCGAAAGCCCGGTGGGGATTTTGGTGGCGCAAAAGGGCGAGGCTCCGGATCTGAGTGCCATTGAAACCGCCATTACCGGGTCTTTGGCACGGTTCAAACATCCCAAACGCCTGATCCTGGTTGATGAATTGCCCCGCAACACGATGGGCAAAGTTCAAAAGGCCCTGCTGCGGCAGGACTATGCGGATTTGTTCAGCTAAGCTACGAGGTGGCTAAACCGGATCTCAGACACTCTGAAGGCTATTCATCTGCCGCTTTTTCAGGCGCTTGCACGCTATAGCCGCAGCGATCCGGCTTAATATCCAACAGCGGCGTGCCATCCAGACAATCCAGCCCACGCACCGTCAAAACCGCCCCGTCAACCGCCACGAGCACAACCAAAGACGTGCCAATCGGATTAGGCCGCACGGGTGAGCGTAGGGCAAAGGTGCCGCGCGTTTTGCCGTTAGATTTCGGGCTTTGCGTCAGCAGATCGCGGCGCGACTGGTGCAGCCAATACAGGATCTCAAGCCGTTTCCCCGGTTCGAGCCCCTGCAAAGCCGGGACAAAGCGTGCCTCAATCTCAATCCGGCAATCCGGCCCATCAAAACGCCCCTGACGCGGACAGTCATCGCGGGTTTTAAACGGGGTGCGGATCACGCCGATGAATTGAACAAGGGCGTCCGGCACGACTTCGGCATCCAGAACAGTCTCTCCGGGGCGTGGGGCGTATTTGTCTGTCACGACGCGGCGTGCTCCTGCTAAAGCAGGACCTGATGTTCCTGCTGACCTTGAGCGGCAGTTTGAACCGCAAAGACCTGCCCACGCAAGGGATCTTCGTCGCCTAGACCCGTCGCTGCTGAGGTGGCAAACAAGGTGCCCAGCTCTGGCCCGCCAAAGGCCGGGCAGCTGATCTGCGTCGCCGGATATGGCACCGCCTCAACGAACGTACCCGCCGGATCATAACACGCCACCCGCGACGCGCCCCATTGGGCGTTCCAGAAATTGCCCGCCGCATCAATCACCGCACCATCCGGGGCGACGCCCTCGGCGTTCAGATCCAGCCAAGTCTCAGCCTCGCCCGACGGCCAGCCATCCGCGTCCAGCGCCACGCGCTTGATCAGCTTGGTGGGCGTGTCGGTGAAAAAGGCGTGTTTGCCATCAGGAGCAAAACAGATAGCGTTGGAAATACTGATCTCGCCAAACAGCTTGCGCAGCTCGCCTTTGTAAAAGCGATATATCGCGCCGGCACCGGGCTCTGCATTATAGCCCATGGTGCCAATCCAAAAGCCACCCAGCGGATCGGCCCGCCCGTCATTCGACCGGGTCACCGGATTGTCGGCCTCAAGATCAACCAGATGGGTTTGCGCCTCGGTCTCAAAGTCAAACACGAACAAATCGCGTTCCGAGGCGATCAAAAGCCGGGTCTCATCCACCCAGCCCGCCGCCGACACTGCGCGGTCAAACTGCCAGACCCGTTCCTGCCCTTCTTTGACCTGATAAAGGCGGTGTTCGAGAATATCGAACCAGAACAAGCAGTTGAGCTTTGGGTGCCAAAGCGGGCCTTCGCCCAGCGTGCATTGGGTCTGAGACAGGATCGATGCGGACATGGGCGGGATGCTCCGTATGGGACGTTTGCGCTAACTCTGTCGCCTGCACGCGCAGAGGTAAAGCATATAGGGTTACGCAGCGCTCGCCGCGTGACGGTTTTGCATCCAATCCTCAAGTGCCGCAACCTGGTCAGCGCTCAGATGCAGCCCCAGCTTGCCGCGTCGCCAGATGATATCTTCGGCGCGGGTGGCGTATTCACGCTCCATCAGCCAAATCACCTCGGCCTCGCTCAGCCCCGCGCCAAAATCGCGCCCCAGATCTTCGGATTTGCGCGCATTGCCCAGAATGTCCGTAACTTCGGTGCCATAGGCGCGAAACAGGCGTTGCGCTGATTTAGGTGTCAGGAAGGGATAGCTATCTTGCAGCTTAGCGATGCGCGCGTCGACCTCCGCCACCGGGAAATCACCGCCGGGCAAAGGCACGCCTGCGGTCCAGTCGCCCTCCATCCCGTCGAAATAGGGAACAAGCTTGGCCAGCGAATTTTCCGCCAAACGACGATAGGTTGTGATCTTGCCGCCAAAGACATGCAGCACCGGCGCGCCGCCTGTGTCATCAACCTTGAGCACATAGTCCCGCGTTGCCGCCGTGGCGCTAGAGGCCCCGTCATCATAAAGCGGGCGCACACCGGAATAGGTCCAGACCACATCCTCGGCGCTGAGATCACGGGTGAAGTAGTTATTGGCAAAATTCAGCAGGTAATCGCGTTCATCATCCGTGCAGCGTGGCTTTTCACTCAGCTCCGCATGTTCCGCATCCGTGGTGCCGATCAGTGTGAAATCCTGCTCATAGGGAATGGCAAAGATGATCCGGCCATCTTCGCCCTGGAAGAAGTAGCACTTGTCGTGCTCATAGAGTTTCTTGGTCACGATATGGCTGCCGCGCACCAGACGAACACCCTCGCGCGAATTCAGGCGCAGGGTCTCCTGCAAGACCTGCCCAACCCAAGGCCCGCCAGCATTGACCAGCGCGCGGGCGCGGTGCGAGCGGGTCTCTCCGCTGCGTTGATCTGTGGTTTCGATCACCCAGATCCCCTCGTCGCGCCGGGCCGACGTGACCTTGGTTTGCACCAAGATCTCGGCCCCGCGCGCCTCGGCGTCACGGGCGTTCAGCACGACCAGGCGCGCATCCTGCACCCAGCAATCGGAATATTCGTAAGCCAACTCAAACCGATCCTCAATCGGCGCGCCCTCGGCGCTGCCTTTCAGGGACAGGGTCTTGGTTCCCGGCAGGATCTCACGCCCGCCCAGATGGTCATACATGAACAGCCCCAAGCGGATTAGCCAGGCCGGGCGCCGCCCCTTCATCCAGGGCATAAAGGTGGTCAGCAGCCGCGACGTCGGCGTGTCTGAATCAAAGCGCATATCCTTGTGATAGGGCAGCACAAAACGCATCGGCCAGCTGATATGAGGCATGGCGCGCAGCAGGGTTTCTCGCTCAATCAACGCCTCGCGCACCAGCCGCACCTTAAAGAATTCCAGATAGCGCAATCCGCCATGGAACAGTTTGGTCGAGGCCGAAGAGGTCGCCCAGGCCAGATCATTCATCTCGGCCAGGGTCACAGACATGCCGCGCCCCGCCGCATCACGCGCAATGCCGACACCGTTGATGCCCCCACCGATGACGAACAGGTCTGAAATCTTGTCTTGCGCAGCGCTCATTGCGGCCTCCATTGGCTTACCTGCGTCAAATGCCACAAACTTCGCAAAATGGAAAGTCGAAATGTTCGAATTTGCGCGCAATCACGCAAAAGCGAACATTTCATTTTCCGATCAATATTTGGGCGATTGATCGCAAATTGTGCAAATGCAGCATAAATCATCGCAGTATGCTGCACCGCAGCTTTACTTCCGGTGCCGAGGCAGGTTCCAACCGTTTCATGTCGAGCCAGCTATCCATTGTCGTGGTCGAAGCCGACCGCGAGCGCGCCTTTCAAATCGTTGATTCCCTGCGCGACGCCGGAGAGTTCGAGATCCACGTGATTTCCGAACCCACCGGCCTTGCCCGTCAGATCCAACGCCATGACCCCGATATTGTCCTGATTGATGTGGAAAACCCGTCGCGGGATACACTTGAGGAACTGACGCTGGCCTCGGGCCCACAGGATCGCGCCGTGGCCATGTTTGTCGATCGCAGCGAAGACGGGCTGTCAGCGGCCGCCATCGAGGCCGGGGTCTCGGCCTATGTGGTTGGCGGCATGATGCCCGAACGGGTGACCCCGATTGTCGAGGCCGCCATCGCCCGCTTTCGCCTGTTCCAGCGCATGCGCACCGAACTTGAGGAAACCAAACGCGCGCTTGAGGAGCGCAAGGTCATCGACCGCGCCAAGGGCATGATCATGAAGGCCCGCGGTGTCACCGAAGACGAGGCTTATGCGCTGCTGCGCCGAACCGCGATGGATCAGAACAAACGTATGGCCGATGTGGCGCAGGCGCTTGTCACTGCAGCGGGGTTGCTCTCATGAAGACCCATGTGCTGCCCGTTGGTTACATCCCCCTCGTGGATGCCGCCCCGCTGATCGTCGCCCAGGAAATGGGGTTTGCCGCCCAGGAGGGGCTGGTGCTGGATCTCAAACGCGCGCCCTCCTGGTCTGGCCTACGCGACATGTTGGCCTTTGGTCAGGTGGACGCGGCGCATATGCTCTCGCCGATCCCGGTCGCCTCGGCCCTTGGGCTTGGCAGTGCCGGGGTGCATTTTGACGCCATCATGGTGCTGTCGATCAATGGCAATGTGATTGGTGTCGGCAAAGAGCTGGCGCATCAGTTGCAAGATCAGGGGCATGATTTCTCGTTCAATGACCCGACCAAGGCAGGCCGCGCCCTGATCGCCGCGACCAAATCGCGGCTGCGTATTGGCGTGCCCTTCCCTTTCTCCATGCATGCTGAGCTGCTTTATTATTGGTTAACCGCCCTCGGCCTGCCCGCGCCACAAAACGTCGATATCCGCACCATCCCCCCCGCGCTCATGGCTGACGCCTTGAAAGCGGGTGAAGTGGATGCGTTCTGTGTCGGTGAACCTTGGGGGTCAATTTCCGTGGATCACAGCGAAGGCGCGCTTTTGCTGCCCGGTGCTGCGATCTGGAAACGCGCCCCGGAAAAGGTCTTGGCCGTGCGCAGCGATTGGGTGCAATCGGACCCGGCGATCGCCCATCGCCTGATCCGCGCCATCTGGCGGGCCTGTGCCTGGCTGGCCGCGCCCGGTTCGCGCATGTTGGCCTCAGAGCTTTTGTCGCGCGGTGGCTATCTCAACCTGCCGACCGAGATCATGGACCGCGCCCTGACCGGCACGCTGACCGTAACCCCGCAAGGGTTGCAGCGCCATTGCGCCAATTTCCTCGAATTCCACGACGGCAGCGCGAATTTCCCGTGGCGCAGTCAGGCGCAGTGGATCGCTGGCCAACTGGCCGCCCGCACCGGTTTGGATCGGGTTCAAGCCATGGATGCTGCCAGCACGGTGTTTCGCGCCGATCTGTTCCGCCAGGCCCTGCGCCAGACAACCGCAAACCTGCCCGGTGCGTCAGCCAAGATCGAAGGTGGAAACACGGAATCGGCCACCGTCGCCGGAGAGAGTGGCAGCCTGATTCTCCCCTCGGACAGCTTCTTTGATGGCCAAATTTTTGACCCATCCCAGCCCGCGTGACTAAAAAATAGGCAACAAGCCTGACCTAGACGCTGCATTGCAGCAAATCTAAGGAGAATCTTTGCCAATCCCGCGCCGCCTGGCGCAACATGAATTCAGGTCAGCAACGGAGCTGCCCCTTCCGAATTCCCCAGAACCTTCTGGGATATCCAGAGCAAAGCCGCTCGACAGTTGCCATCCTCCCTTAGGCAACCTGTCGGCGGCTTTTGTTGTTTCGGACCAGACCCTGGCACCGGGACGCATATATGAAAAAGGAACTGATCCTGATGAAAAAGCTGTTTTTCGCACTTGCGGCGACAACTGCCCTGACAACCCCGGCCCTGGCCGAGATGCTGGACCTGGAAAAGGACGAGCTGACCTTTGGTTTCATCAAACTGACCGACATGGCTCCGCTGGCCGTTGCTTATGAGCAGGGCTTTTTTGACGATGAAGGCCTGTTCGTCACGCTCGAAGCACAAGCCAACTGGAAAGTTCTTCTGGATGGTGTGATCGACGGCACTCTGGACGGCGCGCATATGCTGGCCGGTCAGCCGCTGGCGGCCACAATCGGTTACGGTACCGAAGCGCATATCATCACCCCCTTCTCCATGGACCTGAACGGCAACGGCATCACCCTGTCCAACGATGTGTGGGAAATGATCAAGCCGGGCCTGCCCAAAGACGATGATGGCAAGATCATCCACCCGATCTCCGCCAGCCACCTCAAGCCGGTGATCGAAAGCTACCAGGCCAAGGGCAAGCCCTTCAACATGGGCATGGTTTTCCCGGTTTCCACCCATAACTACGAGTTGCGCTACTGGCTCGCCGCCGGTGGCATCAACCCAGGTTATTACAGCCCGGAAAACGTAACCGGCCAGATCAACGCCGAAGCGTTCCTGTCCGTGACACCTCCTCCCCAGATGCCGGCCACCCTCGAAGCGGGCACAATCGACGGTTACTGCGTGGGCGAGCCTTGGAACCAGCAGGCTGTGTTCAAAGGCATCGGCGTTCCGGTGATCACCGATTATGAGCTCTGGAAAAACAATCCGGAAAAAGTCTTTGGCATCACCGCTGCATTCGCCGAAGAGAACCCGAACACCACCCTGGCTGTGGTCAAGGCTCTGATCCGCGCCGCGCAGTGGCTGGATGAAAACGACAATGCCAACCGCCCCGAAGCGGTCGAAATCCTGAGCCGTCCCAACTATGTGGGTGCCGATTACGACGTGATCGCCAACTCCATGACCGGCACCTTTGAATATGAAAAAGGTGACAAGCGCGACGTTCCGGATTTCAACGTGTTCTTCCGCTACAATGCGACTTATCCCTTCTACTCTGATGCTGTTTGGTACCTGACCCAGATGCGTCGCTGGGGCCAGATCCCAGAGGCAAAGCCTGACAGCTGGTATGATGAAGTCGCCAAGTCGGTTTACAAGCCTGAGATCTATCTCGAAGCCGCCAAACTTCTCGTCGAAGAAGGTTTGGTCAACGAGGCAGATTTCCCTTGGGACAGCGATGGTTACAAGGATCCGACCCCGGCAGCCGATATCATCGACGGTATCGCCTATGACGGCAAGGCCCCCAATGCCTATCTCGACAGCCTGCCCATTGGTCTGAAAGCAGACCAGCGTGTGATTGGCTCCGATATCGAGGGTTAACCTTCTCTCCCTGCCGGTGTTCTGCTCATCCCGAGACCACCCCAGAGCACCGGCCTTCTTTTTAGCTCCCTACGGGACGGTGGGTGGGGCGCGGTTTGCCCCGCAAACCAGCGTCACCCCCGTCCCGGTCATTCAGGCCCCCATCTAGGCCAAACTTCAGGACAGACCTATGACTGCCACCGACCCAGATAGCCTTAATATCGACGCTGAGCGCGAAGCGCGCCGCGCCCGTCTTTTCACCCGCATCAACGCAGCTGACAAATGGTTCCAGGTTCTTGGCCTGGCCTGGATCACCCCGATCCTCAAAGCCGCTGCTGGTGACAATCCCAAGGCCCAGATGAAAGACATCTGGACCTTGCTGGGTGTTCCCGTCCTTTCCATTGCCGCCTTTCTGATGCTTTGGGCCACCCTGGCCCCACAGGTGCAAACCTCTCTCGGCGCAATCCCCGGCCCGGCCCAAGTCTGGACCGAAGCGGTCAACCTACACGACGACGCCGTTGCCAAGGCCGAAAAGAAAGCCGCCCATGAAGAACGCGTCGCCAAGCGCAATGAGCGCCTGATTGCTCAGGGCAAGGCTGACAAGGTCAAGGACATCCCCTTTACCGGCGCACCCAGCTATTACCAGCAGATCTGGACCTCGATCAAAACCGTGTTCTTTGGCTTCCTGATCGCCTCGGTTGTCGCCATCCCGCTCGGCATTCTGGCCGGCCTCTCAGCTTCGGCCAATGCCGCGATCAACCCGCTGGTACAGATCTTCAAGCCGGTGTCGCCCCTGGCCTGGCTGCCCATCGTGACCATGATCGTTTCGGCCACCTATGCCAATGACGGCTTCTTTGCCAAATCCTTCCTGGTCTCCGCCATCACCGTGACCCTGTGTTCGCTCTGGCCAACCCTGATCAACACTGCGTTGGGCGTCGCATCTATCGACAAAGACCTGGTCTCGGTCTCCAAAGTTCTGAAAATGAACACCTGGACCAAGATCACCAAGCTGGTTCTGCCCTCTGCCCTGCCACTGATCTTCACCGGTCTGCGCCTGTCCCTCGGTGTCGGCTGGATGGTGCTGATCGCGGCGGAAATGCTGGCCCAAAACCCCGGTCTCGGCAAATTCGTCTGGGATGAGTTCCAGAACGGTTCCAGCCAATCGCTCGCCAAGATCATCGTTGCGGTTCTGACCATCGGCATCATCGGCTTCCTGCTTGATCGCGTGATGTACGCCCTGCAGTCGCTCTTCACCTTCTCCAACAACCGGTGATCGACATGAGCAGCACAAACAGCATTCTCAAGTTCGAAAACGTCAACAAAGGCTTCGGTGAGGGTATTCACCGCACCGAAGTCCTCAAAGACATCAATCTCGACATCGAAGAAGGCGAATTCCTCGTGATCCTCGGCTTCTCTGGCACCGGCAAGACCACGCTGGTCAATCTGATGGCCGGGCTCGATCAGCCCTCTGCCGGCGCGGTGACCTTCAAAGGTAAGCCGATCAAAGACCCCAGCCCCGAACGTGGCGTGATCTTTCAATCCTACTCGCTGATGCCTTGGCTGACGGTGAACGGCAATGTTCAGCTGGCGTTGGACTCGGTCTTTCCCAAGATGTCAAAGGCCGAGAAAGAAGAGAAAACCGCCCATTACGTCAAAATGGTCGGCCTGTCCCACGCTACCAACCGACGCCCGGCGGAACTCTCTGGCGGCATGCGCCAGCGTGTGAACGTTGCCCGCGCCCTGGCGATGGATCCGGAGATGCTTCTGCTGGACGAGCCGCTCTCGGCGCTTGATGCCCTCACCCGCGCCAATCTGGCCGATGAGATCGTCAATATCTGGGATGAAAGCAAAAAGACCTGCGTGTTGATCACCAATGATGTGGACGAAGCCATCTTGGTCGGTGACCGCATTATTGCGCTCAACCCCGATGGAACACTTGGCTCCGAGTTCAAGGTCAACATCCCGCGCCCGCGTGATCGCAGCGCCATGAACAATGACGAGACGTTCAAAAAACTGCGCGCCGAGGTCACGGGTTATCTCATGGATGTGGGCATCAAGGGCAAGGTCGAAGGTTCCAAGATCCTGCCGGATGTCACCCCGATCCATGGCGTGCCTTCGGCAATCGCCGAAGCTCAGAAAGGCATGATCGAGGAACGTTTCCTCGACTTCAGCCAGTTGCACAAGATCTATCCAACGCCCAAAGGCCCGCTGACCGTGGTCGAGGATTTTGACCTCAAGATCAACAAAGGCGAATTCATCTCGCTGATCGGCCATTCAGGTTGCGGTAAATCCACCGTTCTGACCATGGCCGCCGGCCTGAATGAAATCTCCAAAGGTGCGATCAAACTGGATGGCCGCCATGTTGAGGGCGCGGACCCGGAACGCGCAGTTGTGTTCCAATCCCCAAACCTCTTCCCCTGGCTCAGCGCCCGTGAAAACTGCGCGATTGGTGTGGATAAGGTCTATCCAAAGGCGTCGCAGGCGGAACGTCAGGATGTGGTGGAATACTATCTGGAACGCGTGGGTCTGGCCGATGCCATGGACCGCCCGGCGCATTCCATGTCCAACGGGATGAAGCAACGTGTCGGCATCGCCCGCGCCTTTGCTCTGTCGCCGAAACTGCTGCTGCTGGACGAACCTTTCGGCATGCTCGACAGCCTGACCCGCTGGGAGCTGCAAGAGGTGCTGATGGAAGTCTGGGACCGCACCAAGGTCACCGCGATCTGCGTGACCCATGACGTGGACGAAGCCATCCTTCTGGCGGATCGCGTGGTCATGATGACCAACGGCCCGCAGGCGACCATCGGCAAGATTACCGATGTTGATCTGCCCCGCCCGCGCACCCGCAAGGCGCTGTTGGAACATCCCGATTACTACACTTATCGCCAGGAAGTGCTCGATTTCCTTGAAGAATACGAGCATGGCGCAAAACCGAAACCCAAGGCGGCCCCGGCCAAAGCCATCGCTGCGGAGTAACTCATGACACAAAAACTCGTCATCATTGGTGCAGGCATGGCCGCTGGCCGTGTTCTGGACCATCTTACCGACGCAGGAGGCGATTGGGACATCACCCTGTTCAACGCCGAACCGCGCGGCACCTATAACCGCATCATGTTGTCCCCTGTTCTCTCCGGGGAAAAGACCTTTGACGAAATCGTCACCCATGACGACGCTTGGTATGCCGACAAGGGTGTGACCACCAAATTCGGCGTCAAAGTGACCGAGATCGACAGCACAGCGCAGATTGTACGCGGCGATGACGGCAGCGAGACCGCCTATGACAAGCTGGTCTTTGCCACCGGCTCCAACCCGTTCATCATCCCGATGCCGGGCCATGACCTGGACGGTGTGGTCGCCTATCGCGACCTTGAGGACACCGAGGCCATGATGGCCCTAACCGAGGGGCAAAAAGCTGTCGTAATCGGCGGCGGTCTCCTCGGCCTCGAAGCGGCGGCTGGCATGGCCGCGCGTGGCGTCGACGTCACCGTTGTTCACCTGATGGGCCACCTGATGGAGCGCCAGCTGGACGAACCCGCCGGTTACCTGCTGCGCAAGGCGCTGGTCGACAAGGGCATCACTGTCAAATGCTCGGCCAATTCCAAGCAGATCCTGGGTGAAAACGGCAAGGTCAAAGCCCTGCAACTGGATGACGGCACCGAACTGCCCTGTGATCTGCTCTGCATGGCCGTGGGCATCCGCCCCTCCATCGCTTTGGCGCAGGAAAACGGTCTGGCCGTGGGTCGTGGCATCCATGTGGATGACCAGATGCGCACCTCGGTCGAAAACATCTACGCCGTTGGCGAATGCGTCGAACATAATGGCGATATCTTTGGCCTCGTTGCGCCGCTCTTTGATCAGGCCAAAGTTCTGGCCAAGGTCCTGCAAGGGGAAGAGGCAGAATTCGTCAATCGCGAAGTGTCCACCAAGCTCAAGGTCACAGGCTGTGATCTGTTCAGCGCAGGTGATTTCGCCGATGGCGATGATCGCGAAGACATCGTTTTCCGCGACCCGGCGCGCGGCGTCTACAAGCGCCTGGTGCTACAAGACAACAAGATCATCGGTGCGGTCATGTATGGTGACACGGCCGATGGAAACTGGTTCTACGGCATGATCAAGGACGGCACCGACGTGTCCGAGATGCGTGACACGCTGATCTTTGGCCCAGCCTACCAAGGGGGGGGCGCCGAGGACCCTCTCTCAGCCGTTGCAGCCTTGCCGGATGATGCGGAAATCTGCGGCTGCAACGGCGTTTGTAAAGGGGATATTGTAAAGGCAATCAATGCAGGGGCGACGGATTTGGGGGCGATCAAAGCCAATACCAAAGCCAGCGCCTCCTGCGGGACGTGTTCGGGTCTGGTCGAGCAGGTTCTGGCGGTCACTTTGGGCGATGATTTTGTCATGCCCACCGCCGAACCTATGTGCGGCTGCACCGATCTGACCCATGAAGATGTGCGCTTGCTGATCAAATCCAAAGAGCTGAAAAGCATGCCTGCGGTGATGCAGGAGCTGGGCTGGAAAACGTCCTGTGGATGCCATGTCTGCCGCCCGGCTCTGAACTATTACCTGCTGGCCGATTGGCCCGAGGAATATATCGACGATCCGCAAAGCCGTTTCATCAATGAACGCAAGCACGCCAACATCCAAAAGGACGGCACCTATTCCGTTGTCCCTCGCATGTTTGGCGGCATGACCACCCCGGACGAGCTGCGCGCCATTGCCGACGCTGCGGACAAATACAACGTGCCAACCGTGCACGTGACCGGCGGTCAGCGCATCGACCTGCTTGGTGTCAAAGGCGAGGACCTGCCAGCGATCTGGAAAGATCTCAACGATGCGGGCATGGTCTCGGGCCACGCCTATGCCAAAGGCCTGCGCACCGTGAAAACCTGCGTCGGCAAGGATCATTGCCGCTTTGGCACCCAGGACAGCACTGGGCTTGGCATCAAGCTGGAAAAGGCGCTGTGGGGGTCCTGGACACCGCATAAGGTCAAGCTGGCCGTGTCCGGTTGCCCACGCAACTGTGCCGAGGCGACCTGCAAGGATATCGGCGTCGTCTGCGTCGATTCCGGGTATCAGATCGGGGTTGCCGGTGCGGCTGGCATGGATGTGAAGGAAACCGAACGTCTCGCCGATGTGGCAACAGAGCAAGAGGTCATGGATCTCGCCACCGCCTTTATGCAGATCTATCGTGAGAACGCCAAATACCTGGATCGCCCCTATAAATGGGTCGCCAAGGTGGGCTTGGATTGGGTCAAAGAGCAGATCGTTGACAATGTCGAAGAGCGCAACGCCCTGATCGAACGCTTCAAACTCTCGCAAAAGATCTACCAAAAGGACCCATGGGCCGAAGAGGCAGCCGACAAGGCTGACCAATACGAACCCATCGCAAACCTTGTTTTGGAGGCCGCCGAATGAGCAATTGGACCGATATAGGACCCCTGGACGCGGTGCGCCGTCGCGGCGCGCGCATCATCAAGGCCCCCGGACAGGATCTGGCGGTGTTCCGCACCATTGACGATCAAGTCTTTGCCCTGGTCAATGCCTGCCCTTATCGCGAAGGCCCTCTTTCCGAGGGCATCGTGCATGGAACGCTGGTCACCGATCCGCTCTATAACTGGGTGATTTCGCTGGAAACCGGCGAAGCCCAGGGCGCGGATGAGGGCCGGGTCGACACCTTCCCGGTCAAGGTCGAAGGCGGCCGCATCCTCTTGGACACGTCCAGCATCTATCAAAGGCAGGCAGCATGACCCAACCCATTCGCTCGACCTGCCCCTATTGCGGCACCGGCTGCGGGGTTTTGCTGACCCCGACTGAAAACGGGCTCGAGGTCAAAGGCGACCCGGATCACCCGGCCAATTATGGTCGGCTCTGCTCCAAAGGCTCGGCCTTGGGCGAAACCGTCGGCCTTGGCGGGCGATTGCTTGCCCCGCAAGTTCATGGGCAAGAGAGCGATTGGGATACAGCATTGCAGCTGGTGGCGGATAAATTCGCCGCCAGCATCCGCGATCATGGCCCTGATAGTGTCGCGTTTTACCTCTCTGGTCAGTTGCTGACCGAAGATTATTACCTCGCCAACAAACTGATCAAAGGCTATATGGGCACGGCGAATGTCGACACGAATTCAAGGCTTTGCATGGCCTCGACCGTGGCGGGACATAAACGCGCCTTTGGCACCGACACGGTGCCGCAAACCTACGAAGACATTGAAAGCGCCGATCTGGTGGTGCTGGTGGGCTCCAATCTCGCCTGGTGCCATCCGGTGCTCTATCAGCGTCTGATTGCCGCCAAGGCTGAACGTGGCACCAAGATCGTCGTCATCGACCCGCGCCGCACCGCCACATGTGACGGGGCCGATCTGCACCTGCCGCTTGAGGCGGGCAGTGATGTAGCCCTGTTCAACCATCTGCTGGCACAGATCTATGAGCAAGGGGCAGTCGACGCCGAATTCCTCGCCCATGTGAACGGGTTTGACGCGGCTCTCGCCGCAGCGTTCAACAGCGATCTGTCGGTGACCAAACTTGACCCCGACCTGGTCCGTAAATTCTGCAACCTGTTCCTGCGCAACGAAAAAACCGTCACAATCTTTAGCCAGGGTGTGAACCAATCCAGCGCCGGCGCGGATAAGGTCAATGCCATCCTCAACTGCCATCTGGCCACCGGCCGGATCGGCAAACCGGGCTGTGGGCCGCTTTCGGTCACCGGGCAGCCCAACGCCATGGGCGGGCGCGAAGTTGGCGGGCTCGCCAATATGCTGGCCTGCCACCTCGATATTGAAAACGCGCAGCACCGGGATGCGGTGCAGGGGTTCTGGCAGTCCCCCTGCATGCCTCAGGCGGCGGGGTTGAAAGCCGTCGACATGTTCCGCGCCGTGGGTGATGGCCGGATCAAGGCATTGTGGATTATTCACACCAATCCCGCCGTCTCCATGCCCGACGCATCAGCCGTGCGCGACGCGATTGCGGGCTGCGATTTTGTCGTGGTCTCGGACGTGACCGGACAGACCGACACCGCGCGCCTGGCAGATGTGCTGCTGCCCGCCTCGGCCTGGGCCGAGAAAAGCGGCACCGTCACCAATACCGACCGCACCATCTCGCGCCAGCGTGCCGTTTTGCCCGAACCCGGCTTTGCCCGCCCTGATTGGGCACAACTGGCCGAAGTCGGCCGCCGTATGGGCTGGGAAGAGGCGTTCACCTACGCCTCCGAGGCGGATGTATTCCGCGAATACGCGGCGCTCTCGGCCATTTCGGGAGATCTGGGCAAGGATTTCGACATTTCCGGCCTCGCGACGCTTAGTGATGAGGCATATGACGCCCTAATGCCTACCCGCTGGCCAATTGCCGATCACAAACAAGGCGGTCGCTTCTTTGCGGATGGACACTTCTTCCACGCGGATGGCAAGGCCAAGATGCTGGCCGTGACCCATCGCCCACCGGTGGCGCGGACCGGCCCGCGCTACCCGTTCCGGCTCAATACCGGGCGGGTGCGCGATCAGTGGCACACCATGACCCGCACCGCCCGTTCGCCGCGCCTGTCGGCCCATCTCGCTGAACCTTTTGTCGAGATCAACCCGACCGATGCCCGCCAGCTTGAGATCAAAGCGAATGATCTCGTGCAACTCAAAAGCCCGCAGGGCAGCGCCGTGATGCGCGCCCGCATCACCGATGCGGTTCAAACCGGTGCCCTGTTCGCGCCGATCCACTGGACCGGAGAAACCGCCCCGGCGGCACGGATCTGTGACACCGTCGCCGGTGAGGTTGATCCGGTTTCCGGGCAACCGGAAAGCAAGGCATCGGTTGTGTCCGCCACACGGTTTCAGGCGGCATGGTTCGGCTTTGCCATCACCTTGACCGATGTCACCCCGCAGGCGGAATACTGGGCCAAGGCCAAGACCGAGGCGGGTTTCCGCGTCGAACTCGCCGGTGCCACGGTGCCCGAGGATTGGGAGGCCACCGCGCGCGCCATGTTTGGCCTGCCAGAGGCTGATTTGCAGATCCTGCAGGACAAGAAGCGCGGCGTTGCCCGCCTGGCCTTTCACAAGGATGGCATCCTTCAGGCCGCGCTCTTTGTGGCCCCCGATCCGGTCGCCCTGATGCGCGACTATGCGGCCACCCTGCCCGGTCAGGCTGCGCCTGACGCGCTCACCGGTCGCGCGCCTGCCGATATGCCCGACCCTGGCCCGACGCTCTGTTCTTGCTTCAATGTCGGGGTAAACACCATCCTGACCGCCATCGAAACCCAAGGGTTGATGAGCGTCGAAGCCATAGGCGCAGCTCTGCAAGCAGGTACAAATTGCGGCTCTTGCCGACCGGAAATCGCAGCGCTTCTGGCGCAAACGCAACAGCTTGAGGCGGCAGAATAGTCTACCTGTGTTGATCCACCAGGATCACATTGCCATCGGGATCGGCGATCACGAAACTCGCCGGTCCGCTCTCGCCGCCCTGCTCCTGACTGATTTCAACGCCAGCCTCTTGCAGCCGCGCCTTGATCTCTCGCACATCATCAAACGGGTTCACCTCCCCCGCTGATTGATCCCAACCGGGGTTAAAAGTTAGCATCTGCCCCTCAAACATGCCTTGAAAGAGCCCGATCAGGGTCTCTCCATTCTTCATGATCAGGTAATTATGTTCCTCCGCACCACCAAAGGACTGGAACCCCAAGCTCTCATAAAACGCCTTGGACGCCGCCAGATCCTTGACCGCCAGCGACACCGAAAATGCACCCAATTGCATCATACCCTCCTGAAATGACCTTTCAGAAGGGTATCACATTTCGCGGTTAAAGCCCTGCAACATCCTTGATCTGCGCGACAACCTCACTCACCCCATCTCCATGCCGCAAGGCAGTGAAGACAAAGGGGCGGCCTGCGCGCATGCGGGTGGCGTCGCGTTCCATCACCTCAAGCGAAGCGCCGACATGCGGGGCGAGATCGGTTTTGTTGATGATCAACAGATCAGATTTGGTGATCGCCGGGCCGCCTTTGCGCGGGATTTCCTCGCCTGCGGCCACATCAATCACATAAAGCGTCAGATCCGCCAGCTCCGGGCTGAAGGTCGCGCTCAGATTATCGCCCCCGCTTTCGATCAGCACGATCTGCACATCGGGATGGCGTTCCTGCATCTGCGCCACCGCTGCCAGATTGATCGAGGCATCTTCCCGGATCGCCGTATGCGGGCAGCCGCCGGTTTCGACCCCAATCACCCGATCCGCTGGCAGGATCTGCATGCGCATCAGCGCCTCGGCATCCTCTTGCGTGTAAATATCGTTGGTGATCACCCCAATCGAAAAGTCCTCTTTCAGGGCTTCGGCCAAACGGGCGGTCAGCGTGGTCTTGCCGGCGCCCACCGGGCCGCCAATACCAATTCTCAAAGGGCCATGGAAGGTCGTCATGATTGGAACAGTCTCGGTTGTTGTGTTTCGTGTTTCATCGCCGCGATGTCAGAGAGGAAGGCGTTTGACCACAGCTCCTCGACCCCTTCATTGCGCGACACCAATGTCAGACGCAGGCAAAGCGGGGTCAGCGCGGTGACCATCTGCTGCGCCTCGGTCTGACCCAGACGCATAAGCCGCTGCGCCGCCGAGACCAGATTGCCAACAAAAGCATTGAGGTAGAGCGAGACCACTGCGTCCCCATCCATGCGCTGGCGCGCCGCCGCAGCGCCAACCGCCACAGGCAATTGCACCGCCGGAAAACTGGTGAACCAGACCGCATTCACAGTTTTGACAAAGGCCGCGCCTTGCTTTTCCGCCTCACGCAATCGCTCTGCTGCCGGGGCATAGGCGCGCGCCAAGGCGTTCAGGTCATCCAAATCCGCACCATCCTGCATCGCCGCACGGATCCAGATCGCATCCGCGCGCCCGGTCCCTTGCTCCAACACATCCTCAAGCCAATTCTGCAGGCTGACCGCATCATGCACCCACCCCGCTTCAATCGCGGCCTCAAGCCCGTGGGAATAGGTAAAGGCCCCAATCGGAAAGGCCGGAGACAGCCATTGCGACAGGATCAGCAGATTGCCATCAATGGGCATGGCTATGGGCCTTTTCGCCGCTGTGATCGTGGCTATGCCCATGATCATGGGCCGAGGCCCCATGTTCGTGGCTATGGGTGCGCCCATGCCCATAGGCCCCGCCCTCGGGCGTAAAGGGTTCCACCGCCTCGGAAATCTGCGCATCAAGATGCTCCAGCATATGCCGGATCACCGGATCACGCTGGATCACCAGCCGTGTGTCCTCGACCTGACAGGGGGTATGGCGATTGCCGATATGCCAGGCCAACCGCGACAGATTGCCGGTCACAACCAGCACATTCTCTGCCGCGGCCCGCACCTCGATCAACCGACCATCGGCCAGTTGCAACGCATCCCCGGCCTCGAGCGAGGTTGTCTTGGCCAGATCCACCACAAAGCTCAGCCCGCTGTCGCAAACCAGTTTCTTACGGCGCAGAAACCGCGCATCGTAGTCAAGCGTCACGACCTCGGCCGCTTCGCCCCAGTCGCCTTTGCGCAACAGCACCTGCGCCACCGGCAATGCCTCAGCCATATTCCACTACCTTCCGATCTTGGTTTGCCAAAGGGTCCCGCCCCAGGCCAACCTCTTTATTCCACTGCGGAAATTCCGACATAGCTGTATTTCTCCAGCTTGCCATTGTCGTAATACCCCGCCAGATAAGACAGCCCAAGCTCCGGGAAATAATGCAGGATTTCATGATCACCGGCGGGTTGATACACCGCGTCAACCGGGATCATGTCATAGCTGCACTCCCCAAAGCTCTGCTTGGTCAAAGCGCCAAAGACATATTCAACGCTTTGCGCTTCAAACCCCTCAAACATGTATTGCGCGCTCCAGCCGCCATTTGGCGTTGGCACCGGCATTTCCGAGGGTCGCATGGCATAGGCATAGGTGCTGCGCGTGCTGGCCAGGGGTTTGCCGTCTTCGATGTCCATCAATTGCAGCAGATAGATGCCTTGCCCCAGAAGCACATGACTGCCGGTCGCCCCTTCGACCTCATAAAGCGACAAAAGCACCCCGTCGCCATAATTGCGAATGGTCTCGCTTTCCTGCGCGTTGACGGTAAAGCGGATGCCCTTGTCCAGATCCTCCGCCACCGGGCAATCGGCCAATGCGGCCCCTGCGCTCAGGAGACCTAAGAAACTGCCAAGCAATACGGTTTTCATGTTCCAATCCCTCTCAAAACCAAATTCCAATGCAGGTTAGAACATGAAATAGCGTTGCGCCATGGGCAGTTCCGTGGCCGGTTCGCATGTCAGCAACTCGCCATCGGCGCGTACCTCGTAGGTTTCGGGATGCACCTCCATCTCCGGGGTTGCGCTGTTGAGCTTGAGGTCAGATTTGCCGATCTTGCGGGTGTTTTGCACCGCAATCGTTTGTTTGGCCAATCCAAGGCTATCGCCAATCCCCTCGGCCTGCGCCGCTTCAGAGACAAAGACAACAGCCGAGTTTTCAACCGAACGGCCAAAGGCCCCGAACATCGGACGGCTATAGACTGGCTGCGGTGTTGGAATCGAGGCATTGGGATCGCCCATCTGCGCACAAGCAATCGTGCCGCCCAAAAGAACCATTTCAGGCTTCACACCAAAAAAGGCCGGATTCCACAACACCAGATCAGCGCGCTTGCCCTCTTCGATACTGCCAATCTGGTGGCTAAGCCCATGGGCAATGGCCGGGTTGATGGTGTATTTCGCGATATAGCGGCGCACGCGGAAATTGTCGTTATCGCCGGTCTCTTCGGCCAGACGCCCGCGCTGTTTCTTCATCTTGTCAGCGGTTTGCCAGGTGCGGATCAGCACCTCGCCAACCCGGCCCATGGCCTGACTGTCTGACGCGATGATGGAAAACGCGCCCATGTCATGCAGGATATCCTCGGCGGCAATCGTCTCGCGCCGGATGCGGCTTTCGGCAAAGGCCACATCCTCGGGGATCGCTTTATCAAGGTGATGACACACCATGAGCATATCGAGATGCTCTTCTACCGTGTTGACCGTAAAGGGTCGGGTTGGGTTGGTTGAACTGGGCAGCACATGCTCTTCGCCACAGATTTTGATGATGTCGGGCGCATGGCCGCCCCCTGCCCCTTCGGTGTGGAAGGCATGGATGGTGCGCCCCTTCATCGCTGCCACGGTGTTTTCAACAAAGCCGGATTCATTCAGCGTGTCGGTGTGGATCATCACCTGCACATCCATGGCATCCGCCACTGACAGACAGCAATCAATCGCCCCCGGTGTGGTGCCCCAATCCTCGTGCAGTTTCAGCGCGCAGGCCCCGGCGCGCACCTGTTCCTCAAGCGCGGCAGGCAACGAAGCGTTGCCCTTACCTGCAAAGGCCAGGTTCATCGGAAAAGCATCCGCCGATTGCAGCATGCGCCCGATATGCCAGGGGCCAGGCGTACAGGTGGTGGCCAGCGTGCCATGGGCCGGGCCGGTGCCGCCGCCCAGCATGGTGGTCAGCCCGGAATGCAAGGCATCCTCGATCTGTTGCGGGCAGATATAATGGATATGGCTGTCAAACCCGCCCGCCGTCAGGATGCGCCCTTCCCCGGCAATGGCTTCGGTTCCGGGGCCGACAATAATATCAACGCCGGGCTGGGTATCGGGATTGCCCGCCTTGCCGATCTTGTGGATGCGCCCATCGCGCAAACCCACATCGGCCTTGTAGATCCCGGTATGGTCCACGATCAGCGCATTGGTGATCACCGTATCAACCGCGCCCTCGGCCCGCGTGGTCTGAGCCTGCCCCATCCCGTCGCGGATCACCTTGCCGCCACCGAATTTGACCTCTTCGCCATAAATCGCGGCGTTTGGCCCGGCCCCGCCAGACACCGCCGCGCCGACAGTCTCAGCGGTCAGGTCGCGTTCGACCTCGATAATCAGATCAGTGTCCGCCAGCCGCAGCTTGTCACCGGTGGTGGGGCCGAACATGGCGGCATAGTCGGAACGTTTGATTTTTGCTGGCATGGTTTGCCTCCACGTCGGGGGATACTTCCACCCCGGATAAAGTTGGATCCGGATCGCACTCGACCCGCGCCGTCGCACCGAAGGTGCGCATTACATTTTCCGTGCGCCGTTGGCGCAAAGGCGGGCGCGATGTAGCAACGTTTCAAAAGGTTTAACGTTCTACACGAATTCAAAGACAGGACCTGCCCTACTCCGCCCTCGGGCCGGGCGCGATCCTACCCGCTCAGTCCAAAGCCCCCATGACCTTCTGGTTAAACCCAAAGATCCGGCGCGCGCCGCCTATCGCGATCAGGTTCACCTCGCGCCGCTGGCCGGGTTCAAAGCGCACAGCCGTCCCGGCGGCAATATCCAGACGCCTGCCACGCGCGGCCTCGCGATCAAACTCCAATCCCGGATTGGCCTCGGCAAAGTGGTAATGTGACCCAACCTGCACCGGGCGATCCCCGGTATTGGCCACCATCAGCGTCACCACCTCGGCCCCGGCATTCAGCTCCAGCTCGCCCTCGGCTGGAAACAGCTCGCCCGGGATCATCGCATCACCTTGTACGCGATCACCCCAAGCCCAGCCAGAACAGCCACGACCCCCAACCACATGCCGCCATCATGCGGGTGCAGATGTGCCCCCTCATGCGCCACTGCCGGGCCTGCCATCACCACCAATGCAAATGCTGATCTCATCATGTCTCAATCCCCTGTTTCTTCTTGGTCTAAATACTCAATTGCTCACCGGATCGGCGCGTGAACGGTCACCAGCTTGGTGCCATCCGGAAAGGTCGCCTCGACCTGCACCTCGTGGATCATCTCGGCGATGCCCTCCATGCAATCCTCGCGCGTCACCACCTCGGCCCCGGCCTGCATCAGGTCCGAAACCGAGCGCCCGTCGCGCGCGCCCTCAACCACCGCATCGGTGATCAGCGCAATCGCTTCGGGGTGGTTCAGCTTGACGCCCCGCGCCAATCGCTTGCGCGCCACCTCGGCGGCCATGGCCACCATCAGCTTGTCTTTTTCTCTTGGGGTCAGTTGCATCTCACAACCTCCATGATGTCGGTAAACGATCGCCGCTGAGGCGATCCAAGATCGGGAGCAGCGCGCGGCGCAGCTCAAAACTGTCGCTGGCCAAGAGGCGCAGGGCCAGCAGATCCTCAGCCAAAAGCGACGCGCCACCGCTCTCTGGCAACAATTTGCGCAGCGGCTTCAGATGTGCTTCGGCATTGGGCGCGACCAACACGACCGAGGCCATCGCCCCCGCCCCACCCGCGACCCGCGCCATCTGCGCACGTAGGTCTCCGGTTAGGTTCAGCGCATCCATATAAAGAGGTACGCCATCGCGGCTGATCTCGATCCGGTCCTGAAACTGCACTTTGGTCAATTCTTCGCCCATGGCCACACGACCAAAGACAACCGGTTCGACCATCAGCAGCTCAGCCTTGCCCTGTAATGCAAACTGCAAACGCCGCTTCAGCGCCGCGCCTTCAAACAGGATCAGCTCTTGGGGCAGCCAATGCATCCGCGCGCTGTCCTCAACGCAGAGTTTGGTGCTGACGCGCGCAACATCAGCGCTGGCCTTATAAGCGCGTTCCGCCGCCTGCGTGGTCAGGCTCATCCGCGAACCCGCACCCACACACGCGTCTATATCCAGTTTATCACCGCCAGTCAGACCACCCGCTGTGTTGATCACAATCGCATCGACCCAATCACACCGGCGCGGGAACAAGGCCTTCATACAGCCCTGACTGCGCAGATGCGCGATGGCACTGCCGTTTTCACGGGCTTTGCTATGCACATCCAAGCGGCCAATGGCTCTTGGCTGTGCCACAAGCTGTTCGCCCGCCGTATTTCGCAATGCAAAGTTGATGACCCTGTCCCCGCTTCACGCGTTTTCGCCTCTTTGTTCAGCACGCAGCCCGGTTTGCGGCAACGATTCTGGCAAAAAGAGAATGAACGCCGGGTTAGCGTGTCTAATTTTTAAACAGTCACGCCCGTGACTGCTGAAATTTTAGACATTTTCGGTGAAGTCCGCGCATTCTGCACCCGCAGAATTGACCGCTGCACCCGCACAACGAATGACTAAGGCACCCGCCGGGACAGTGATGAACGCAATTTCGGAAACGGGTGTGTGACGACCCACGTGAATTGGACCTCAACAACGGGCCGCCACACGAGACGCAACAAAAGTTGCGGGGACCGCGTAACGCATTTGCACATCATAGTGCAATGCCAGCCTCTTCCCCGCAGGGAGAAAGTGATGAACTGCTTCACCAAACTGCTCACCAGCACCGCCACTCTTGCCGCTCTTTCGGCTCCGGCCTTTGCCGAATGCGCCGATCCGGTCAAAGTTGGCGTTTTGCACTCGCTCTCCGGCACCATGGCCATTTCCGAAACCACTCTCAAAGACACCATGCTGCTGCTGATCGAAGAGCAGAACAAAAAAGGCGGTGTTCTGGGCTGTGAGATCGAAGCGGTTGTCGTTGACCCGGCCTCCGACTGGCCGCTCTTTGCTGAAAAGGCGCGCGAGTTGCTGACCGTGCACGACGTCGACGTGATCTTTGGCAACTGGACCTCCGTGTCGCGCAAATCGGTTCTGCCGGTGATCGAAGAGCTGAACGGCCTGCTGTTCTACCCAGTTCAGTATGAGGGCGAAGAAAGCTCCAAGAACGTATTCTACACAGGTGCC
The DNA here is from genome assembly GCA_017744045.1 of Tropicibacter sp. R15_0. Taxonomy (GTDB): domain Bacteria; phylum Pseudomonadota; class Alphaproteobacteria; order Rhodobacterales; family Rhodobacteraceae; genus Pelagimonas. Next base: position 406,514 of record JAGHRD010000003.1, read on the forward strand.
GCCCCGAACCAGCAGGCCATCCCGGCCACCGATTATTTCCTGGACGAGCTGGGTGTCGAGAAATTCGCGCTGCTGGGCACCGACTATGTCTATCCCCGCACCACCAACAACATTCTGGAAAGCTACCTGAAGTCCAAAGGCATCGCCGAAGAGGACATCTTTGTGAACTACACCCCGTTCGGTCACTCCGACTGGGCGACAATCGTCGCCGACGTTGTGAAACTGGGCGAAGACGGCAAGCAGGTTGGCGTGATCTCCACCATCAACGGTGACGCCAATATCGGTTTCTACAAAGAGCTGGCCGCGGCTGGTATCTCGGCTGACGATATTCCGGTTGTTGCCTTCTCCGTGGGCGAAGAAGAACTGTCCGGCCTCGACACAGCCAACCTCACCGGCCACCTGGCCGCCTGGAACTACTTCCAGTCCGCCGAAGGTGAAGCAAACGCCGCATGGGTTGAAGCGTGGAAAGCCAAAATGGGCGAAGAGCGCGTGACCAATGACCCAATGGAAGCCCACTATATCGGCTTCAACATGTGGGTGAACGCAGCCACCGCCGCTGGCACCACCGATGTGGACGCCGTGCGCAGCGCCATGTACGGCCAGGAATTCCCGAACCTGACCGGCGGCACCGCCGTAATGCTGCCAAACCACCACCTGGCCAAGCCGGTTCTGATCGGCGAAATCAAGGCGGATGGTCAGTTCGACATCATCAGCCAGACCGCCGAAGTGCCGGGCGATGCCTGGACCGACTTCCTGCCGGAATCCGCGGTTCTGAAATCCGACTGGAAGGACCTGGAATGCGGTATGTACAACACCGAAACCAGCACCTGTGTTCAGATCAAATCCAACTACTGATTTGACCTAACCTGACAGGGATGCGCGGGGGCTCGCCTCGCGCATCCATCTCTAGACCGACTTTCCCCGAACAGGTAAATTCTCATGCTCCGTGCCCTCCTCACGGTCTTGACCCTGCTATGCCTTCCGGCTGCGGTTCTGGCCCAAGATCTCCAACCGCTCTTGCAGGAAAACCAGGCGCAAATCGCCAAACCCTCGCGTAAAAAAGTCGGCCCGGTTCTGGATGCTTTGGTCGGCTCAGGCCTGCCACAAGCCCAGGAATTCCTTGAGAAATGGCAAGGCAAAGAGGTCTATCAGCGCCAAGAGGATGGGCTGTTCTTTTACGCGGTCAAAGGCGATGGCGGGCTTGTCCTGACCGATATCGACAGCGGCGAGACAGCAACCATCGACGCCAAGGCGATGAAACAGGTCAAACCCAATGGAGGCGTGCGCAAAGCGATTGGCGAAGCGCTGGTGCAGTTCCAACTCTCCTCACCCGATCTCACCCGCCGCCAAGAGGCCGTCACCGCCCTGGCCCGCAATCTCGACCCTGCCCAACTCGGCGCGCTGGAGGCCTCGATTGCTGGCGAAACCGATGCCGCCCTGAAGGTTCGCAAAGAGCAATTAGTCACCTACCTGACCGCCCGCTTTGGCGACACGCCCGAGGCCCGCATTGCCGCAATCAACACCCTCTCGGGCGACATCAGCGTCGAAACCCGCGCCGTGCTCTCGCAAATTCTGACCACCAAGACCCTCGCTGCCCAATCCAAGCCCGAGGCCAATGTCGCCGGCACCCTGTCGCTGTCCCGCGAAGAGGCCTATGCCCTGCTGGTCGAGACCCAAGGCCTGCCCGCACCGCTGACAAACGACGATATCCGCAAAGCGCTTGAGGCCAATATCGAGGGCGGCAAGGTCGGTGGTGTCTCCGCCGCCAGCCTGAACACCATCGCCGCGCGCAACTCCGCCTATGACACGCTGGCAGCCAATGGCAATGCCCCGGCCCGCGTCAGCGAGGCCGACATTACCCAAGCCCTCGCCATCTGGACCATCTACGACGTCTATGACGACCCAGACAGCGCCGTCACCGCGGCTGCCAAAGCCGCGCAGGATGCGGTGAACACCAAGGTCGCCGTCAGCCAGACCGCCGACCTGGCTCTGGACGCGCTATCCCTGACCTCCATTTACTTCCTCGCCGCCATTGGCCTTGCCATCACCTTTGGCGTCATGGGGGTGATCAACATGGCCCATGGCGAATTCATCATGATGGGGGCCTATACCGGCTATGTGGTCCAGCTCTTCATCCCGAATTACACCGTCTCGCTGATCGTCGCCCTGCCGCTGGCCTTTGCCGTCACCTTTGCCGCCGGCGTCGCCATGGAACGCCTCGTGATCCGCTGGCTCTATAACCGACCGCTGGAAACCCTGCTGGCCACCTTTGGTGTCTCCATCGCTCTGCAGCAACTGGCCAAGAACATCTTCGGCACCCAGGCCCGCCCGCTGACCTCCCCCGGCTGGCTCGATGGCGCGCTGGTCTTCAACGATGTGATCCAGATCTCCTATATCCGCATTGCGATCTTCGTGCTCGCCCTGCTCTTCCTCGCGCTGCTGCTCTTCATCCTGAAACGCACCCGCCTTGGCCTGGAAACCCGCGCCGTGACGCAAAACCCACGCATGGCGGCCAGCATGGGCATCAACCCTGACCGTATCAAAATGCTCACCTTTGGCCTCGGCTCCGGCATTGCTGGCATCGCGGGCGTCGCCATCGGTCTCTATGCCAAAGTCACCTCGGAAATGGGCTCTGATTACATCGTACAAAGCTTCATGACCGTGGTCGTCGGCGGCGTCGGCAATATCTGGGGCACCCTGGCCGGGGCGTCGATGATCGGCACGCTGCAAAAGGGCATCGAATGGCTAAACCCGTCCAACACCCTGGCGGCCCAGACCTATATGATCCTCTTCATCATCCTGTTCATCCAGTTCCGCCCCAAAGGCATCGTCGCCCTCAAGGGCCGCGCCGCAGGAGATTAACCCCATGTTTCTTCCGTTCAAAAACAAACTGGGGCCGCACCCCTTCTCCATGCTCACCGCCACCCAGGTTTCTTTGGGCCCAAAATATCCCGGGGGAGCGCCTCTGGCGCGGGGGCAGCGCCTCCTCCTCCCCCAACCCCAAGGTCTTGCCCGCAATCATAGGGTCGCCCCATGACAAAAGCCCTGTCAAAAACCTTCCTGATCCGCCATCCCTCCACCCTCTGGGTGCTGGCGGCGCTCGGCCTCTTCACCCTGGTCGTCTCGGTCCTCTCCGAGGCGGCGGGCACCGGGCTCATCTCCACCTCCTTTGTCAAAACCCTGGGCAAGACCCTGTGTCTCTGCCTGATCGCCATCGCCATGGATGTGGTCTGGGGCTATTGCGGCATCCTCTCTCTGGGCCATTTCGCCTTTTTCGGCATTGGCGGCTATGCCATCGGCATGTGGCTCATGTATGCGCGCACCGAAGCCATCGTGGCACAGAACCTCTCTGCCAACCTGATCCCGCCTACCGATAGCGAAATATCCGACGCCATCGCCACGCAGATCTTTGGCGTGGTCGGAGCCTCTGAGTTCCCGGCAATCTGGGTCTTTTCCCACTCGCTGACCCTGCAACTGCTGATGGTCCTGCTGGTCCCCGGCCTGCTGGCGCTGATCTTTGGCTGGCTCGCCTTCCGTTCGCGCGTCACCGGCGTATACCTCTCGATCTTGACCCAGGCTATGACCTTGGCCCTCGCCCTCTATCTCTTCCAGAACGACAGTGGTTTGCGCGGCAATAACGGCCTCTCAGGCCTGCAAAACATCCCCGGTTTCGAGGCCACCTCCCAAGCGGTGATCTCGCTCGCCTTCTTCTGGGCATCTGCGCTTGCTCTGGCGCTTGGCTATCTTCTCTTCGCCTGGGTCACCGCGGGCAAGATGGGCAGCGTGATCCGCGCCATCCGCGATGACGAAGCCCGCGTGCGCTTCCTCGGCTATCAGGTCGAAAGCTACAAACTCTTCGTTTTCACCCTCACCGCCGTGGTGTCTGGCATCGCAGGCGCGCTCTATTACCCGCAGGCGGGCATCATCAACCCGGCCGAAATCGCCCCCATCGCCTCGATCTACCTTGCCGTTTGGGTCGCCATTGGCGGGCGCGGTAAGCTTTACGGCGCGATCATCGGCGCGGTCTTTGTCTCGCTGCTCTCCTCCTATTTCACCGGCGGCAGCGCGCCCGACATCAATCTCGGCTTCTACGTGATCAAATGGACCGATTGGTGGCTCGTCCTGCTCGGCCTGTCCTTTGTCGCGGTCACCCTGCTTTTTCCCGGCGGCATTGCCTCCCTCTTTGACAAACTCGCGAGGAAACAATGAGCACGCTTCTCGAAATGTCCGGCGTCTCCGTCTCCTTTGACGGGTTCAAAGCCATTAACAATCTCTCGTTTCAGATCGGTGAGCCTGAGATGCGGGCCATTATCGGCCCCAATGGCGCGGGCAAGACCACCTTTATGGACATCATCACCGGCAAAACCCGACCTGATGAAGGCCGGGTGATCTTTGGCGAAAAATCCATGTCCCTGCTCGGCATGAGTGAAAGCCAGATCGCCCGCGCCGGGGTGGGGCGCAAGTTCCAGAAACCCACGGTTTTTGAGGCCCAAACCGTGCGGGAAAACTTTGCCCTGGCACTGAAAAACCCACGCTCGCCTTTTGACGTGCTCTTGCACCGGAAAACACCCGCCGGGGCGGAACGGATCGAGGCTTTGGCCGAGCAAGTCGGCCTTTCAGATCAATTGCCCCGCATGGCCGGAGAGCTGAGCCATGGCCAGAAACAATGGCTGGAAATCGGCATGTTACTGGCGCAAGACCCGCGGCTTTTGCTGGTGGATGAACCAGCCGCGGGCATGACCCCGGCGGAACGTGAAAAAACCACCGACATCCTTGTCGCAGCAGCGCAAAAACACGCGGTGGTCGTGGTCGAACATGACATGGAATTTGTCCGCCGCCTGAACTGCAAGGTCACCGTGCTGAACGAGGGCTCGGTCCTGGCCGAAGGCAGCCTGGATCATGTCACGAACAATCCCGACGTCATCGACGTCTATCTGGGGCGCTAAATCATGTTGGATATCAAAGACCTGACCCTGCATTACGGCCATAGCCAGATCCTTTATGATGTCTCCATGCAGGCGGAGATGGGCCGCATCACCTGTCTGATGGGCACCAATGGTGTCGGCAAAACCTCTCTCTTGAAGGCGATTTCAGGCACGCATAAACGCTCGGGCGGTGAGATGTCTTTGAACGGTCAAAGCGTCACCAAATCCACCCCGGCCCACGCCCTGGCGCAGCTGGGGGTTGGCTATGTCCCGCAGGGGCGCGACGTGTTCCCGCTGATGACTGTGCGCGAAAACCTCGAGACCGGCTTTGCCTGCCTGCCAAAATCCGAACATTTCGTCCCTGATGAGATTTTTGAGCTCTTCCCGATCCTCAAGGACTTCCTCAACCGGCGCGGTGGCGATCTGTCAGGCGGTCAGCAACAACAGCTCGCCATCGCCCGCGCGCTGGTGGCCAAGCCCAAGCTTTTGTTGCTGGATGAACCCACCGAAGGCATCCAGCCCAATATCATCAAGCAAATCGGAGAAGTCATCAAATACCTGCGCGACCGGGGCGATATGGCGATCCTTCTGGTCGAGCAGTTCTTTGATTTTGCTTATGATCTTGGCGATCACTTTGTCGCCCTGGAACGCGGCAAGGTGATCCATGACGCCAGTGCCCAGGCCACAAATCGCGAGGATCTGCTCAAAAAAGTATCAGTTTAGCGCCGTAAAAACAGGCAACCCACATGGGCTAAAACGTTTTAATCCTTTCTCAATTGCCCCCGGTATAGACCTTCCCCACCTGACTAAAATTCATTTGGATTGGGGAATGATGTGATCAAATTGCCGGATTGGAAACTTGCGCGAAAACTGCCACTGACAATTGCCTTGCCAGCGGTGCTTTTGGTCATTGTCTCTGGGGTCATCCAATTGCGATTGACCGCGCAACAGATCGAGGCAGATCGTCATGCGGTGTTTGAAAGCCACGTTCATGAAAAACGCGACGTTGTGCAACGCTGGCTGGCAGAGGCCCAAAAAGACGTGCAGGCCTTGTCGGAAAGCTACGCGATCACGGCGGCGCTGACGGCGTTTGACGCGGCCTGGGGTGATTTTGGCTCTAATGCGCCCGATCACTTCCGTCGCCTCTATATTTCCGACAACCCGCATCCTCTGGGCAGCAAGGATGAGCTGGTCGCCGCCACCGATGGCAGCCCCTGGTCCGAGGTGCATCAGCAACACCACACAGGTCTGCGCACCTTCCAGCGCGCGCGCGGATATTATGATCTCTTCCTGTTCAATACTGGCGGGGATCTTGTCTATTCCGTTTTCAAAGAGGATGATTTCGGGCTCAACTTCCAATCCGGAAAATATGCCTCCAGCGGTTTGGGTGAGGTGTTTCAGGCGGCCAACCGGCTGGAACCGGGGCAATTCTACATGACCGATATCGCCCCCTATGCCCCCAGCGCCGACGCCCCGGCAATGTTTCTGTCTTCCCCGGTCTTTGAAAATGGTCAACGCATCGGGGTCGTGGCGGTGCAATTGCCTTTGGATTTTATGGCCTCACTGCTGTCCGACGCAGAGCTTCTAGGCCAAACCGGCGAAGTTTACCTTGTGGATAATAACGGGCTGGCCCTGACGGTTTCACGCCACGAAACCGGGCATAGAACCTTGGACCCACTCCCTAAACTCGACCAGATCCAACTGGCTCTGAACGGCGAAGAGGCGCATTTTTCCGCAACGCCGGGTCTAAGCGGCCAGACAGTCATCGCCAGCACCTCAAGCGTGACGACACCGCGGGGCGACCATTGGGGGCTGGTCTTTGAAATGGACCGGGCCGAGGCCATGGCTCTGGTGACCCAAACCACCTATGCGCGCATTCTTGAGACAGTGATCACAGGCATGCTTTTGTGCCTACTCGCCTGGTTTGCCATGCGCAGCGTCATTCGCCGGATCGAACAGATCGCCCATGAGATGGAGGGGATCGCCGATGGCGATTACGCCCAGGACATCGCCGGGCAGGACCGAGGCGACGAGGTCGGCTTTATCTCCAAAACCATCGCCAAGATGCAGGTGCATCTGCGTCAGGGGGCCGAAGCTCAGGAGCGCGAAAAAATCTCGCAGGAGAACAACAAATACGTTGTTACCCAGCTCAGCGCCGCGTTGGTCAACCTGTCCAAGGGCGATTTCCGCTCAGAAGTGACCCAGCATTTCCCCGAAGAGCACAAGAAACTGCGTTATGAAATCAATGACGCCATGGCCGAGCTTGGCTCGACTGTCGGCATTTTGAAAGCCACGTCGCAAAACATCAATATGGGGGTTGAGGGGATCGCCTCCTCGGCCGATGCCCTGTCACAACGCACAGAAAGCCAGGCCGCCACGTTGGAACAGACAGCCGCCGCCGTGGATGAGGTCACCGCCAGTATCAAACTGGCCACGGATCACGCCGCCAATGTCGAACAAACCGTGCGCGAGGCACGCGATAAGGCCGAGGAAAGCAGTGGCATCGTCAGCGAAACCATCGATGCAATGACCGAAATCGAACAATCCTCCAAACAGATCGAGCGTATCACCGGTGTGATCGACGATATCGCCTTTCAAACCAACCTCTTGGCGCTCAATGCCGGGGTCGAAGCGGAACGTGCTGGCGAAGCCGGGCGGGGCTTTTCCGTTGTCGCCTCCGAGGTGCGCGGGCTGGCCCAGCGCTCGGCCGATGCCGCGAAAGAGATCAAATCCCTGATCGAGGCCAGCGGTCAACAAGTTGACAAAGGCGTGCGCATGGTAGGCCGCACCGGCGAAGCGCTATCGGTCATTTCGAGCCAGGTCAAAGACATCTCGGGCCTCGTGCATGAAATTGCGCAATCCTCGCGCGAACAATCCGCCTCGTTGACGGAAATCAACACCGGCATGATCCAGCTGGACCGCGTGACACAAGACAACGCCGCCATGGTCGAGGAAAACACCTCCGCCGCCCATGATCTGCGCAATGAGGCGGGCATATTGATCGGGCATGTGGGCAAGTTCAGAACCAGCGAGGCGCATGATACCGCCGATGCGCCAGAACAGGAAAACGCAACACCCGTTGCGGAATCGATCGCGCCGGACCACGTGGATGAGGTTGAGCTCACAATGGAACCGCCCTCTGCTTTGCCCGGCCCACAAGACAATCCAGAACCCCCAATTCAGCAGCCGCCCAAGCAGGTTGCCAACGGAACCTGGTCGGAGTTCTAACCCTTTGTCACGGCTGGCTAACCCCCGTTGCCCAGCTGTTCTGACAGAAACGCCAGCACCTGCGTCCAATCCTGCGCCAGTACGTCATGCCCGCCAGGTCTCAGGTGATAACCCAACGCGCCCGCGTGAAACGACCATCCGCCTGGGGGAATATCGGCTGGATCAGGCCAATGCGCATCGGCTTTTTGCCCCCAGGCCAAAGCTGCCTGAGACAGGGAAAAGTAGCTCCCCATCGGATCGGCCCAGGCATCCGCTTCGGCCTCGCTCAGATACAGCGCTTTGGGCGCACAAAGGGCCAAGAGCTGATGCTGATCCACCGGCAATTTCGCGGGATCTGCGATCGCATCACGCCGCAACCAATGCGGAAAGCGGCTGACCAAATCACACAATCTCTCCCCCACCGGATGCCTTGCAGGGGCGGCCCCGGCACAGCCGGAACTATTAGCCCAAATCGCGGCGATCCGAGGATCATGCGCCCCCGCCCATAATGCCGCCTTGCCCAGACGCGAATGCCCGCAAAAGCTGAGCCGCTGCGCATCAATCTCAGGCAAGTCTGCCGCCACATCCGCCAGCCGCATCAGTGCCCAGGCCCAAAGCGAAATCGCCCCGGTTTCGAGCTGGCCCAAAAGCGGAAAAAGCCCGTGATCTCGACAGGCGTCTGGGTCATCTGGCACCCAAGAACCATAGCAACTCACCAAAAGCCCAAAACCTTGCGCTCCGATCTGCTCGACCGGCCAACGCCGCCGCGATTGCCCGGCAAGCGCCGGGATCAACCGCCCATCTGCCTGCCATTCCGGCGGAGCATAGACCCGCGCCTGCGGATCGGCGGCAAAGCGACCGGGGGGCAAAATCCCGAAAGGCCCCAAAAAATCCAACCCGATAATCAACGGAACCGGCCCTTTGACTTCGGGCGGAAGCCATAGCGCCGCCTGCAGGGCAAACCGCCGATCCGCCACGCCGATCTCAATCTCGATCAGTGAAAACCCATCTTCGCGCCGCTCACTGCGTTGACATCGCAGCCAATCCGGGGCGTGTGGCACCGGTCCATATAGCGCATCGGCCAAGGCCTGACGGGTCCCCGACCGTTCCATCCGAGGCAGCGGCGCGCATCCCCGCCACAGCTCAGGCAGGCAACCAACCATCATAAAGCGGATGATCCGCCCCCACAGGCAAGCGCACCGGAACATTGCGCCGTGCCGAGTCATAGACCGCAGTCACAAACTCCAGCGACCGCCGCCCATCCAGCCCCGTCACCTCGCGCCCGCCCTGTCCCTCCAGCGCCTTGGCCAAGGCATCAAACAACCCGGTATAGCCGGTCTTGACCGGCCCAATCCCGGCCAGAACCGCGTCAATTTCGGCCTGTTTGGTCGGTTCGCGCGCGGTGAAGATCCAAGGATCCGCCGCAGGCGCATAGGGGGAGGTGCCGCTTTCCACCGTGAACCCTTCGAACATCAGGCGCATATGGCTGTAATCGCTCGCGCAGCCCAGGGTCACCGATGAGGTGATCAAAGCCCCGCTTTCCAACCGGATCGACAGGGCGGCGCAATCTTCGACCTCAATCGTGTTCACCCGCGTGGCGAGATCGGCAAAGACCTGCGCCACGGGTGATAAAAAGGCCGGCAGGAAATCATGGATATGGATCGCATGGCCCAGCACGCAACCGCCGCGCTCTCCGGCCCAGGTGCCCCGCCAATCCACGTCGTAATAGGCGGCGTCGCGATTCCAATGGGTCTCGATCGACCCAGCAAACAGCTTGCCCGCCAGCCCCGCCTCTTGCAGGGCCATCAGCTGCGCCGTGCCAATTCCGTAACGATATTGGAATACGGGGAACAGGCTCTTGCCCGTGCGCTGAACGGTTTCCAGCAACCCATCCGCCTCGCGCAAAGAGGCGACCAAAGGTTTCTCGCAAATAACATGTTTGCCCGCCTCAAGCGCGCGTTTGGCCACGTCAAAATGCAGATGCGGGGGCAGGCAGACATCAATGATGTCAATTGAGGCATCCGCCAGAACCGCCTCAAGATCCGCGGTCACGGCCACGCCCGTCTGCCCGACAACAGCGGTTGCCCGCGCGGTATCGAGATCGCAGAGGCAAGCAACCTCAAAGACCTCTGGTAGGTCCAGAAACCCCGCCAGATGCTGCGCGCCAATCCCGGCCCCGACAATCGCAACCCTAAGCATCGCCCTGCCCCTCTGCCTTCATCTGCGCCTTGATCGCAGTCTCCATTGTCAGAAAGCTATGCGCCTGCGGGCAGGCGGTTTCGCTGCGGTCCAACACATCCGCCACAAGGCGCGGGAAGTAGGTGAGTTCGACATCCTGACAGTCGATATGCACATTCTCGGTGCCATTGACCAAATAGAGGTTATTGGTGCGATGCGGCTGACCGATATCGGTGTATTTGCGACATTCAATCGTGCCTTCGGTGCCAAGCAGGAACAACCGCCCATCGCCCCAGGTGGGCAGTCCGTCCGGCGTGAACCAGTCCAGCCGCATATAGCCATGCCCCTTATCACCGCGCAGGGTCATATCGCCGAAATCCTGAAAACCGGGATAATCAGGCTGGGTGGTGTTTTCCACATGGGCGCTGGCAATTTCGACCTCGGTCGAGCCGGTGAAATGTAGGAATTGGTCGATCTGGTGACTGCCGATATCGGTTAGGATGCCGCCATATCGTTCACGCTGAAAATACCAGTCGGGACGGGTTTTGAGGTTCTGTTTATGCGGGGCCAAGGTGACCACCTGAATGACCCGCCCAATGGCCCCCGCCGCGACCAACTCACTGGCTTTGGCAGCGGCAGGGACTTGAAACCGTTCCGAGAAATTCACCGACCAGATGCGCCCCGTACGCGCCTGGCACGCCTTGATCGCGGCCAGCTGGCCAAGCGTGGTGCAGCCGGGTTTGTCGACCATGACATCCTTGCCCGCCTCCATCGCCTCAATCGCCAAAGCTGCGCGATCTGCGGGCACGGCGGAAATCAGCACCATGTCGATACTGGCATCCTCAAGGATCGCGCGCCGATCCGCCACCTTGGTCAGCTCAGGAAAGACCTGCGCGAACTTGTCTTCGGTAACGGCGTGGCCGTCTGTCCAATAGCTGTCGCATGTACAGCCCTGCGCCTTCATACCAGCAAGCATGCCAAAGATATGGCCGTGATCTATGCCCAAAACCCCGAGCTTCAGTGACATGTAAATTCCTCCCTCGCAGCGCGCGCCTCCAAAAGTTTTGCAAAACTTTTGCAAATTCCATCAATGGAATTTGGATGCGCCCCGCCTGCCTGTTACTCCAAAATGATTGTGCGTTTCGCCTTGGCTGACGCTTCCAGCGCATCAATCAACCGATGCACCTCCAAGGCCTCCCGCCCTGGAACCAAAGGCGCGCGCCCTGTCTGCAACGCCTCAACAAAATCCTCGATCACAAACCGGTGCCAATCGCTGGTAAAGGCCATCGGATCCGCCCCCGCGCCCGAGCTGGCCGCTTGCCCGATGGTCTCCTCGCGCCCATCTTGCCAACTGACCTGCAACAGCCCTGCCTCCAGATGGACCGAGCCCTTGGCGAAATGCAGGGTGATCGTTTCCCCCCGCCCCGGAAAGCTTGCCGTGGTGGCAAAGACCTGACCGACCGCGCCATTCTCAAAGCGCAGGCCAGCGCAGACAAAATCCTCGGCCTCCATCTGGTGAAATCCGGTCGTGGCGCTCATGGCGGACACCTCAGCCACCGGCCCGGCCAGGGACAGCATCAGATCCAGTGTATGGATTGCCTGGCTGATCATCACCCCACCACCATCACGCGCATAACTGCCGCGCCCCGGCTCATCGTAATAGGCCTGCCCACGCCACCAGGGCACATTGATCTCGGCCATGCGCAACGCGCCCAATTCAGGCAGCAATTTGCGCAGATCCCCCACCACCGGACGGGCGCGATGTTGCAGCATGATACCCAAGGGCACCTCCGCCGCCTCACATAGCTCAACCAGCTCCGTCGCTACTGCCAAAGTCCGCTCAACCGGCTTTTCCATCAGGATCGGTTTGCCCGCCGAAACCAGCTCTTGCACGATGTCCCTTCGGGCATTGGGAGGCGTGGTCAGCAGCACAAAATCCACATCCGACGCGGCGATTTCAGCGACAGATCCCGCCGCGGCCGCGCCCAGATCCGGCCAATCCGACAAAAACCGCGCCCGGGACTCTGCCGAGCGCGCATAAACATAAGCCAGATCAACCGCATCGGAATTCCTGATCGCATCGCCGAAGGTGCGCGACACCATGCCCAATCCGATCAAAGCCACCTTCATCGGGTCAACCCCATGGCTTTTTCATCCGCGTCAAACAGATGGAAGGATTCCGTTGGGAGGCTGACCCCAATCTCCTGCCCCTTTTGCAACGGGATCTGATGGGCATGCTGCACCGTCAGTTTGTCACCATTGGCAAACTCAGCGTAGATATAGGTCACCGCGCCGAGCTGCTCAAAATTCTGCACGGTCACGGTTTCATCGCCCTTGCCGTCCAAATCGACATGGATGTTTTCCGGGCGAATGCCCAGGGTCACCTTGCCGTTCCGAGGCTGCGCCACCGGCACGTCGCGCACCATCCCACAATCGAGTGTCATGACATTGCCGTCCAGTGACCCTTCGAGGAAATTCATCTGCGGTGCGCCGAGGAACCCGGCGACAAACTTGTTCGCCGGGTTGTTATAAAGATCCAGGGGGCGACCCACTTGTTCGATATAGCCACCGCGCAGCACCACGATGCGATCGGCCATGGTCATGGCTTCGATCTGGTCATGCGTCACATAGATCATCGTATTGCCAAGCTTGGCATGCAGATCCGAAATCTCGACCCGCATTTGCAGGCGCAATTCCGCGTCGAGGTTGGACAAAGGTTCGTCAAACAGGAAGATGATCGGTTCACGCACAATGGCGCGCCCGATGGCCACGCGCTGACGCTGACCACCCGACAGCTGGCCAGGGCGGCGGCTCATCAGATGGTCGATTTGCAGCAGTTTGGCCGCATCATCAATGCGCTTCTGGATCTCTGCCTTGTCCATGCGCAGGTTTTCCAGACCAAAGCTCAGATTCTGCGCGATGGTCATATGCGGATACAAAGCATAGCTCTGGAACACCATGGACAATCCCCGCTCCGAGGCTGGCACGGTGTTCACCCGCCGCCCTTCGAGATTGATATCCCCCGAGGTCGGATCATCCAGCCCCGCAATCAGGCGCAGCAAGGTGGATTTGCCACAGCCCGACGGGCCGACAAAGACGATAAATTCGCCCTCTTCAATCTCAAGATCGATGCCATGGATGACATCCACATTGCCAAAGCTCTTGCGAATATCCTTGAGTTGCAGCGCGTGGGGTTTTGCTGAGGTTGCTGTGTCGTTCATTTCAGACCTGTCGTGGCAATGCCGGTGGTGATGAAACGCTGCAACCAGACGAACACAAGTGTGATCGGGATCAGCGTCACCACGGTCATGGCGAGGATATAGTGGAAATTGGTGTCGAATTCGCCGGCAAACTGGGTCAGACCCAATTGCAGCGTATGGGTGGCAGGATCAGAGATCAGCACGATCAGCGGCCACAGGAAGTCATTCCAGCGCCAGATCACGCTCAGGATTGCCAGCACCGACAGCGCAGGCAGCGACAGCGGGATGATGATCCGCCAGAAAATCCGCCACTCCGATGCCGCATCCATGCGCGCCGCCTCAAGCAGTTCATCCGGGATGGTCAGCATGTATTGGCGCAGCAGGAACACGCCGGTGGGCGTCGCCGCCGCCGGGATGATCACCCCCCAGAGCGAACCAAAGATGCCAAAGCTCCAGACCACAAAGAACAGCGAGACCAGAATGATCGAGCTTGGGATCAGCAAGGTGGCCACGATCAGAATGGTAAAGGTCAACCGGCCCTTAAAGCGGTATTTCGACAGCGCAAAGGCCGCCATGGCATTGATCAGCAAGGTGATCAGCGTTGCCACCACGGTCACAAAGACCGAATTGTAGAGATAGGTGAAAAAGTGGAAATTATCCTGCCCGTTCCGTTTCAGGATGGGGTCCAGATAGTTCTCCGTCGCCACGCGCATCTCCTCATGCGGAGACAGGCTTTTGCGTGGAACTTTGAACACCTCATCGGGCTGATCCACCAGTGCCACATCGGTCAACTTGCGGGTTGGCCCCGCCTTATAGACCAGCTGCGTGCTGCCATCCTCAGCCGTGTAAACCCAAATATCCTTGGGGCCGACGCCGGCGATTTCCTGGCTGATCTGGCTCATCGGGGCAAGACGGGTGTCAAAGCTTTCCACCGCCGTGTCCGATTTGATCGAGCTGAAAAAGGTCCAGAGCACCGGCACGAGGATCACCAGCACGCCGACCAACAGATAGGCATAGGCCAGGAAATCCTGGATGGAAAAAGTCTCGGCGGTGTCCTTGTTGCCCTTGGTGCGGGTCAGGAAGGTCGCAACGCTCATTTAGATACCTCGCCCTAGTTTGGAAAACCGGCACGGCATCAAGGCCCTTGGGCCGCCGTGCCAGCGCCGACCCGCCCCCAAGGGGCGGCGCTTTGGTGAGGTAAGCGCTACCGACGTTAGCTCGCTCAGGTTTCGTGTGGATAAAGTGGCAAAGATGACCGGCAGATGCGCCCCCCCGCGGGTCGGCGCTGGCACGGCTAGCGTATCGGGTTTAGAAACGTAGGTCTGCATTACAGGTCACTCTGCCTCCGCGTGATCCAGAGTTGGAAGAAGGTAAAGACCGCAATCACCACCGCCATCAGGATCGACCCAGCCGCAGCCTGACCGTAATCCGGGTGATCGTTGGAAAACGCCACTTCGTAGATGTTTTGCACCACCATAAAGGTCTCGCGGCCCGGGCCGCCACCCGTGAGCAGATAGACCTCGTCAAAGATCTGGAAGCTGCGGATGAGCGAGAGAACCAGCACCACAGTCAAGGTCGGCATGACCAGCGGCAGGGTGATGCGATAGAAGGCCCGGAACGGCTTGGTCGCGTCCATCTTGGCGGCCTCATAGAGATCGCGCGGGATCGCCTGAAGCCCGGCCAGCAGGATCAGCATATAGAACCCCATATGGCTCCAGCAGAACACAAAAACCAACCAGAAGAACGGCCAGCCGGTATTGGGTGTCACCAGCCAGTTGATCGGGCGATAGCGGCCAAAGCTGAACACGCTATCAAACTGGATCGCCAGAAGCAGCGCGACGCACAGGATGCCCGCGCCGATCACCACGAGGCGGGCGACATTCTGGCCCGATGAGACGACCCAATAAAGCCCCGCGCCCAATGCCAGCCCCAGCCAGCCAGAACCGCCCATGCCAATCAAGCTCAGCGGTTGCGCCCAATAGACCAGCAGCGCCAGCAGCGCGCCAAAGACCCCTGCCCAACTGGCCGAGGGTCCATCATTGCCGCGCAAGGTGCGCTCGGACACGATCAGCAGGATCACCGCGAACAGCACCGTCGCCACCATGTCAAAGCCGCTTAACCCCGCCAGCCCGGTCATGGCCTCGCGCGCCTCTCCAATGCTGGCATTCAGCGCGCCTTTGCGGTGCAGCACCCAGTTCCAGATATTGGCGATGACAACCGGCGACAGCATCACCGGATAAAAGAACATCGCCCGCCAGAACCCGCGCCCCTTGATATTCTGGTTTACCACCAGCGCCGTGATCAGCGCGACAACGCAGAGGATCGGCACCTGAACGGCCGCAAACCACAGCGTGTTGAACATGCCGGTCCAGAAATTATAGCCCGGATTGGTGCAGGTCTTGGGCGTGAAAATGCTCTCGCAATTGAAGATGTCGGCATATTTCTCCCAGCCCACCCAGGGCCGATCAAACAGCGAAATCGACGCGCCGCCGGTGAAGGAGACATAGAAATTCAGGATCATTGGCAAAAAGGTGAAAAAGCCAAAGATCAGCATATTGGGCAGCAACAGCGCATAAGGCACACCGCCCCGCCCCCAAACGCTTTGGGCCAGTTCCACCGGGAAACCCAGCAGATCCATAAAGAATTGTGGCACTTGGCGGAGCGTATAGCTGCGCCGCTTCAAGAGCCAGATCGCCCCGCCAAGCCCCCAAAAGAGGGCGGCAAAGGCTACGACAAAGCCTGCAGGTGTCATGAATTGTCCCGTTCGCCTGGGTGAGGCCCAAAGACATCCGCGCAATCAGCGAAAGCCCAAGGGCAAAGGGCGGGCACACGCGGCCCCCGCCCCGGTTTGTTCACGCCTTACTGGTTGGCGTTGGTGTCCAGCTCTTCCTGGATCTTGACCATGGCTTCGTCCAGCGTCAGTTCACCATTCAGAGCACCGCCGATATATTTGACCGTGGCGTTATACATCACGAACCCCTTTGGGCTGCCCTGCAGCTGGTAGGCCTGTGGTGTCTGCTCGGCCGCTGCCGCTGCCATGGCGGTAAAGGCCGCCAGACCATTGGCCACAGCTTCGGTTGCGCCGGCACCGGTGTAATCCAGCCCTTCGGCCTGCAAACCGGAATGGGCCGGGATCGCATAGGTCTTGGTGTACCACTCCTTGGCGATCTCATCGCTGCCCATCCAAGCCACGAACTTGGCGGCGGCTTCTTCCTGAGCGGCATCACCGGATTTGAACGCCACCAGACCAGCACCGCCCGGCATCACGCCGCAGCCCGCCGGGCCACAGGGCACTGGGGCCACTGTCCAGTCGAACTTGTCGCCAACATTGTTCTGAACATTGCCGGTGTTCCAGGACCCAGACATGTAAAACGCCACATCCTGGTTAAAGAACATCTCGTTGCCATTGGCATATTTCGCACCGGACACCGCAGGCCAGACATCTGGCGGCATCAGGCCGGATTTGTGCCAATCAATCATCAGCTGCGAAAACGCCTTGAACCCGTCATCGGCGATCAGCTTGCCATCATCGCTGAAATAGGCCGCGCCATAAGACATGGCCGGGCCCGCCATACGGTGGCCAGAACGGTCCATGACCATCCCGGCATAAGACCCGGTCTTGTCCATGACCTCGGCGGTGGCCGCCGCCCAGTCTTCCCAGGTTGCGCCCGGTGCTGGCACATCAACTTCGGCCTCTTCGAACATGGTCAGGTTCACATAAGGCCCGGTGACGGTCATTTCGGTGTGGAAGCCAAAGATACCGTCCGGCGCGCCCGCACGATACCACGGCAGAACCGCGCCATAATTCGCTTCCCAAGTGGCGGCGTCCACATAAGGCGTTAGGTCAACGTAATGCGGATTCAGACCACCCAGATTGGTGACAAAGGCCAGATCCGGCCCGCTGCCCGCCTCAAGCTGGATCGGCAATTGCTCGCGGATCACATTGTAACCCACCGCGTTCAGAGTGATGGTCACGTCCGGATTAGCGGCCTGATAACGCTCGGCCAATTCCTTGACCAGGCCCGCCTTGCCATCCACATCCGAGATCATCAGGTCGATCTCCACCGCTTGCGCGGCCCCTGCGACCAGCATGGCCAAAGCCGATACCGACCCCGCCAATTTCATCCCTTTGAGATGCATCATTTCACATTTCCTCCCATGTGTCTCGTCCCGCCTTAAAGGCAGGTGATAGGTCGATAGTGTGAAAGCAAACGGTCTGGGTCAACTGCTGACACGCGGCTCATGGTGAAAATTGATCTATTATTGCTACACATTAAGGGCCTGTTGATCAGGCACCCGTTCCGAATATGGCGCGAACATCATCGAAAATTCAGGAAAACGCGTTTTGGACATCCGAATCACTTTGGCGGATGAACGCAAACCACCGCCCCGCCCCGCGCGATCACACCGCCTGTTAAGGTGTATCAATTTCTGGCAAACCCACCGTCATGCCATTCCCGACATCAGGGTTTCTTTGGGCCAAAAATATCCCGGGGAGTCCCAAGCCTGCTTGGGACGGGGCAGCGCCCCCTCCGCCCTCACGTCCAATCTTCCCAGTCATTGCCATGCCACACCACCTCGCCCTCCCAGGCAAAGGGGATCTGATGGATGACCACATCCTCACCACGCAGCAAAATCACCCGATAAGACGGCTCCAACGGCCCTGATGGGGATTTGTCCGACGGGGCGAGATTGGGGATGGTCTGATGCACGGTCGAGGTCACGCCGGAAAACGGAATTCCCGCCATCGTCCCACAAAGAGACTCATGCACATGGCCGAAAAATATGTGGCGGATCTTGTGTTGAAACAGCTTTAGCAGGCTGCGCAGCTCCGCCTGATCCGCCCTGTTCAGCGACAGCTCGTCGGAGCAGGGATCGCCCAGATCCAGAATATTGTGGTGAAAAAACAAAAGCACCGGACCGGGCAAGTCCAGCTGATCGCGCAGCCAGGCGCGGCGTTTTTCGCAGAATTCTCCCCAATGCACCTTGGGGCGCACCGTGTCGCAATAGATCAGCCGCAGGTCCCCGACCTGATCGCAATGATTGACAAAACCATTCAGATCAATGCTTTGATCCGGAAAATGCTCCAGAAACACCGCGCGATCATCGTGATTGCCAATCATCAGACGCACCGGCATCGGCAGCAATTGCAGCGCTTGTTTCAAGGCTTTGTAGGCGTCGGGATTGGCGTGATGGGTCAGATCCCCGCTGATCACCAGACGCACCGCATCGGCGTGATGCTCGGCCATATGACCAAAGGCGCGCGCCAGCCTTTCATGCGGATCGATACCTTCGACCAGCCCACCCGGCGCGCAGAGGTGAATATCTGAAAGATGAATGATCTTCATGCCAACCCCAAATCCATGCCTCAAATTAGGTCCGTTCTAGCGACCGGCTCTAACAGCTTTGCGACACTTTAAAGGGATTTGAGGATGAGAGGGGGTTGGGGGCGCTGCCCCATCGCGGGCAAGCCCGCGATTCCCCGGGATATTTTTGGCCCAAAGAAACCAGGGGCGCTTGTTACCAATCAAAAGCGTCGGTTTCGATCCGTTTGCCCAGCATCAGGGCATCGGCCACATGGCGCAGGGGCGAGAGGTCCATGTCGATCTCTTTTGCCCGCACCAGCTGGGCCATCTGCGCATAAAGGCCCGGATACTCCCCCGGCACCACCGGATCAGCCCCGGCCTCGACACCGTCGATGGTCATATGTTCGCCGCCATGGGTCAGATGCAGCTTGCCTACCTCGGTCCAGACCTCGACATCCCAGGTTTGCGGCCCTTCCTGGCGCCAATCGAAATCGGCGCTCACATTGTCGGTGAATTGCAATTGCGCGGCGATGGGGGTCTGGCGATTGGCGGGAAAACTCAACTCTGCCCCCAGCAGATGCACCGGCGCGGGCAGGATCTTGGTCATCACCGACAGCGCATTGATGCCCGGATCAAAGACGCCCATCCCGCCGGGGTCAAAGACCCAATCCTGACCGGGATGCCATTTGCGCACATCCTCGCGCCAGGTGATGTGGCAGCGTGTGATGGTCTTGTCCGCCAGCCAATCCCGCGCCGCCGAGACACGGTTGGCCTCGCGCGAATGCCAGGTCGCAAACAGGCTCACCCCGGCCTTGCGCGCCATATCTTCCAGCGCGTGGCATTCCGACAGGGTCGCGCCGGGGGGCTTTTCCAACATGACGTGACGCCCTGCGGCAATGGCGCGGCGGGCAAAGTCAAAGCGCGGCACCGGCGGCATACACATGGAAATCACCGAAATATCAGGATGGGCCGCCATCATCTCATCCAGATCCGTATAGGCCGGGATACCCTCGACCGAGCCCTGGCGCGAACAGGTGGCGGCGAGTTCCCAATCGGGGCTGGCGGCAAGGCTGGGGATATGCTGATCACGGGCAATCTTGCCCACGCCGACCAAGGCTATTTTCATTATCACACTCCCCTTTTCGCGTGCTTTGCCGTTTCAAACGCAGGTGTTAGCGCAATCGGCCCCCAAGTCAATGGTGCCGCCAAGGGCACAAGACGGTATGGACATCCGGCGCGTTGAGGCGTTCAATCACTGCAAAATTCAACAGCGAGGATAATTCATGCGAGTCTTGACCACATTGGCCGCGCTTTTGCTGGCCACCACCGCCAGCGCCGAAACCTGCGCCACCGGCAAAACCCTCAAGGATGGCGTGCTGACCGTCGCCACCGGTAACCCGGCTTATTTTCCCTGGGTGATCGATGATGCCCCCGAAAGCGGCCAGGGTTTTGAGGCCGCCGTCGCCTATGCCTTGGCGGCGGAAATGGGCTTTGGCGCTGATCAGGTGGAATGGACCCGCACCAGCTTTGATCAGGCGATTCAGCCCGGCGCGAAAGAGTTCGACATCAACCTTCAGCAATATTCCATCACGCCCGAGCGCGAGGAAATGGTTGATTTTTCCGATCCCTATTACACTTCGGCCATGGCGGTTCTAACCACCAAATCAGTGGTCGAGGCCGGTGCAAGCGCCGATGTTGCATCGTTGAAATCGCTGGTCTGGGGAGCGGATGCCAATACCACCGCAGTGCCCATGCTCACAGATCTGATCGCGCCGGAAAAAGCGCCGCTTTTGTATGATGACAATGCCGATGTCACCGCTGCCATGCAGGCGGGCCAGATTGATGCAGCGCTGTTTGATTTGCCTACCGCGCTGTACCTGTCAGCCGTGGTGCTGAATGATGGCGCATTGCTGGGGCAGTTCCCAGCGGATCGCAGCGAAAACCCCGATCAGTTCGGCATGTTGATGGAGGAAGGGTCGGCGCTCAAGGAATGCGTCAACGCGGCTTTGGCATCGCTCAAGGACAGCGGCAAGCTGGCCGAGATCGAGGCCGAATGGATGCAGGCCACCACCGGTGTGCCGCTGATCAAGTAACCCTTTGGTCAGGTTTGGCCGCCTGCGTACACTGAGGGCTTACCGCCCGGATTGGTGGCCAAACCGTTCTGATTGCAGCAGTTTTGCGCCTCACGCCGCATTGATCCCGCTGGAAAGATCTTACCCGATCTTAACGAAGTTGACTCCTGTCAACTTTTCCCTATCCAGCGCCCAACCGGATTTGCATTCGCAGGAGTCTCATGCCCACCCAAACCCGCCGACAAATGTTCGAGGCGCGCCAGCGCCGTCGCGCCAATACCATTGCTGCTGCCTCGACCCTGGCGGTGTTTGTGGCGGTGATCGTGCTGATCCCGCTGACGCCGGGCTGGGAAAATGTGCAGCGCAGCTTTTTCAACGGGGCGGTGTTTGCCAAAACCTTTCCTGGCCTGCTGAACGCCTTTGTCATGGATGTGGCGATTTTCCTGTGGTGTGCGCCGCTAATTGCGCTCTTGGGATTGGCGGTGGCGATTGCGCGGGATCTGCGCAGCCCGGCGCTTTACCCGCTGCGACTGTTGGCGATTGCCTATACGGATATTTTCCGCGGCCTGCCGGTCATTCTGGTGATCTATCTGATCGGCTTTGGCATTCCGGGGCTTGGCCTGCCGCGCCCGTGGAATTCGCCCTATATCTGGGGCTCGCTTGCCCTGATCCTGGTCTATGCCTCCTATGTGGCTGAGGTCATCCGGTCGGGCATTGAAAGCATCCATGACAGCCAGCGCAATGCCGCCCTGTCATTGGGCCTGTCGGGGTCGGATACCATGCGCTTTGTGATCCTGCCCCAGGCCATTCGCCGCGTCGTGCCCGCCAATATGAACCTCTTTGTGGCCTTGCAAAAAGACGTGGCCCTGCTGAGTTTTATCGGCCCGGTCGAGATCTTTCGTCAGGCTGGGGTCTACAAATCCCTCATGGCCAATTTCACCCCCTATGTGGGCGCGGCGCTGATCTTTCTGGCGCTGACCATCCCGGCCACAAGATACGCGGATTATCTGATGAACAAACAAGCGAGCGCGCGCAGCTGATGGGTGATCTTGTTCTTGAAAACGTGCAGAAAGCCTTTGGCGACAACCCGGTCATTCGCGGCATTGATCTGAACGTGGCGCGCGGTGAGATGATCTGTCTGATCGGCGCGTCCGGCTCGGGGAAATCCACGCTGTTGCGCTGTATGAACCTGCTGGAACCCATTGATGATGGGCGTATTTTTCTGGATGGCGAGGATATTTCGGAACCCGGTCGCGATCCACAACCGGTGCGCCAGCGCATTGGAATGGTGTTTCAAAGCTATAACCTGTTTCCCCATATGACCGCGCTGGAAAACGCCATGCTGGCCCCGCGCCGCAACCTGGGCAAGTCCAAGGCCGAGCTGCGCGAACCGCTGGCGCAGATGTTTGAACGCTTTGGTCTGGGGGACCGGATGAACCACTATCCCGACCAGCTGTCGGGTGGGCAGCAGCAACGTGTGGCGATCATCCGCGCCCTCGCGATGCAGCCTGAAATCATGCTGTTTGACGAGATCACTTCGGCGCTGGACCCGGAATTGGTGGGCGAAGTTTTGGACGTGCTGCGCGATCTGCGCGCGCAAGGCATGACCATGGTTCTGGCCACCCACGAGATGGGGTTTGCCCGTGAATTGGCGGACAAGGTCTGTTTCCTGGACCAAGGCCGCATCCTTGAAGAAGGGCCGCCGGAACAGATTTTTGACACACCAAAAGAAGAGCGGACACGGTCGTTTTTATCTCGGGTTTTGTGAAGAATGGCAGGGGGTTAACCCTGCCATCCACATTGTTCACTGATCGACCGGAACGATGTCGAGCACAAAGAAATGTGCCTCTTTGCCGGTGTTTTTCACCCAGTGATCCACCCCTTGGCTTTCCATGATTGCGGTCCCGACCGGAACCGGGGTTTCGACCTCGCCCTGCACGTCGATCACACCCTCGCCTTTGATAACAAAATAAGCCCCCGGCCGCGTGCTGTGATCATGGCGGGCCACGACGCCACCGGGGGCCAGTTTGACTTGACGAATGCGCAGTTGAAATCCCTCCATCGCCGGGATCTGCGCACCAAGTTCCAGCGCATCACGGCCAAACACGCTGACACCTTTGTGTTCCGTCGGGGCCTCATGCGCGAGGCTGGAGGTTGCGGTGGTTAGAATGAGGGCGGTCACAGTGAGGAAGTGTTTCATTCTCGATCTCCTGAAAATCTTTGCGGAATGGGTCGCGTGACCCGGTGTGACACCTGATTTAACTTAACTAACTTAAGTAATTAAGTAACATTACTTGAAGCAGTTTTTACTTTACGTGTGCTGCAATCAAGCTAGAGTCGGCTGTCACGCACTGTCTGTTCAGCTGAGGAGCCCATGACGCAGCCAACTGACCTCCCCCGGCCTTTTCCTTTGACGGCATCACGGTCGGCCCTGCTGAAAGACGGAGAAGATCACGAGCTGCGGCAGTTGCTTTATGAAGTGACAGCCTTGTCTGCACGGATCGAGGCCATGCGTGCCCAGTTTTCCAAACGGCTTGGGATCTCGTCCCCGCAATACAGTATCTTGCTTTACGTGGCCCAAAACCAGGGTCGGGACGGTCTGACATTGACGGCCATCGCCGAGGCGCTGCATGTCAGCGGCCCACATGTGACCAAGGAATCAAAAGCCTTGGTTGAGATGGGGTTGCTGCAAAAACGCCCCAACCCCGCCGATGGGCGCAGCAGTCTTTTGCAAAGTACGAAGAAAAGCGATCATGCCATCGCCGAACTTGCGCCCATTCTGCGCGCTGTGAATGACAGTCTCTTTCAATCGCTCAGCGCAGAGAGGTTCACCGAGTTGGTTTCAAGCGTGCATGACACCCTGCTGGACGCTGACCGGACACTGGCGCGGTTGCCTTACTTTCTCGACCAATAACGCGCCTTGTTACCGCCTGTGGGTTTCATTCCGTCTCCCCCCTGCGCAACCTGCCCCAAAGGACCCAGATATGCCCAAACTCAAACTCTCCTCCGCCGAGATGGTCGCGCAATCCCGCGCTCGTATTCGTGAGATTGAAACGCCCGAGCTGATCGCCTTGGTTGATGATCCCAATACGGTCATCGTTGATATTCGCGACATCCGGGAACGCCAGCGTTCGGGTTTTATTCCTGGTTCCTTTCATGCGCCGCGCGGGATGCTGGAATTTTGGGTTGATCCGGACAGCCCCTATTTCAAAGAGATCTTTGGCGAGGAGAGGCAATTTGTGCTGCACTGCGCCTCGGGCTGGCGCTCGGCCATTTCGGCAGCGACGCTGTGCGACATGGGATTCGAAGTCGCCCATTTGCGCGAAGGATTTTCCACCTGGGAGGCGCAGGGCGGCCCGGTCGAATTTCCCGAAAAACCCTGAGACCCCGCGAAAAGCCATGAATACCTGACCTGAAAATCGGTTTTTCAACCATAGGTGCGCCCTAGGGTCAGGTTTTCCGTCGTTGACTCAATCGGCGCGGCTGGATGATCATCAAATCACTTGCCCGACAAGGATTTTTTGAGAGGACAGACCCGTGCGCAATTTTGTTGCCCTTACCGCTTTGATCGCCGGATTGGCCGCCGTCGAGCCCGTGTCCGCCCAGGATATTGTAGGTTTTGACCGCAGCGATTTTGGCAATATCGTCCTCAACCGCAAACAATCCGCCAGCGCGGGTGACATCGAATTCGAGCTTTCGGTTGGCGATTACAACAATGAAAGCATCCGCAATTATTCCCCGGCCAGTATCTTTGCCAAGATCGGCCACAGCGTCGGGCGGCTGGATATTCTGACCGATAAGGGGATCTTTCCCTGCACGGCCTTTATCGTCGACAAGAAACACATCCTGACCAATTACCACTGTGTGCCGGGCATTCTGGACAATGAACGCGCCGGGGCAACACGCATTGACGCGGTGCAATTCGTGGCGGGCTACACCCAGCAGGGTGTCGAGGAAGGCACCAAGAAATATATCGTCAGCCCGACCCCGGTCGAGGCACATGAAGATCTGGATTACGCGCTGCTAGAGGTGCTGGGCGACCCCAGCGCCGAATACGGCATGCTGAAACTGGCCTCATCGACCCCGCATGATGGCGACCCCTATTGGGTGATTGGCCATCCCATGGGAGAGGCCCAGCGCATTAGCCGCGAAAAGTGCAAGGCCAACAATCCGGCCCTGTCCAACAACCGCCTGCTGCATACTTGTGACACGCTACCGGGCAATTCCGGCTCGCCGGTGATTGATGCATCCTTGCAGATGGTTGTGGGCCTGCACCATGCGGGGTCCAAGCGTGACAGCGTGAACTTTGCCATTCCCATGGCTGATATTATCGAACGCTCCGAGATCCTTGAGGCGGCGCTGACCACGCAAAACGATGCGCCCCCGGTTGATCCGAAACCTGACACAACGCCGGATCCCAAACCGGGTGAGGATGGCGCGGGCACGCCGCCCAAGCCAGACCCAGAACCGCAGGATGAATCCACCGTGCTGTGTGATGCGCTGTATTCCGAGGCCAAGGGCTATGGCGTCTGCTTTGCCTATCAGGCCTATCTGGAGCAGTGCCAGGGCCATAAATTTGCCCCCTTCGCGCAAAGCTTTATCAACCATCAGTGCCAGACCGCTGATGTGAAACCTGACCCGGTGCAGCCTGATCCCGTGCAGCCAAAGCCGGTTGATCCGGCCCCGGTCACCTATCTGCGGCCCTGGTGCAGCGCCTCACATCTCAACAATACCGAGCGCACCATTTGTGGCGATGCTTACCTCGCCGGTCTCGATGAACGTCTGACCCAAGCCTATAACGGCCAGTCCGGTAAATCGACCGCGCGTCAGCAGGCCGATTGGCGAGTGAATACCCGCGATGTCTGCGGCACCAGCACATCCTGTATCAGCCGTGTTGTGCTGGATCGCATCACCTATCTGGAAACCCCAGTTGTGACACCTCCACCTTCGACCGGAGGGGATTACCGCGTGGTGCGCGGCTCTTACCAGCTGTCGAGCAGCCAGTGCTATATCGTGACCGCCTCGCGCCCCTCGATTGCCGAAGCGGTGAGCTTTGCCAAGCAATGGTTCCCGGGTCGCAGCGGTGTGCGTATCTTCCAATCGACCAATGGCTATTATGGCATCACCCTGAAAACCGTGCGCAAATCCAACTCGGATTGGGAGATCAGCCAGCTGAAATCCCAAGGGGCCGTGCCCGGTGACAGCTATTGCTCGGTCGGTGGTCGCTATATTGCCGAGGTGCTGTGGCAGGGTGGCGGAGCATCGCTGCCGCCGAGCAATCCAAGCCCATCCACCTACACCATGTATGTGGCCAATAACAAAGATGGTGGGCTGAATGTGCGCCCGGGTCCGGGCACCCAGTACCCTTATTTCACCGAAATCCGTCCGGGCACCAAGCTGACCGTGATCGGTACCTCGGGCAAGTGGTCCAACGTGATCCTGCCCAGCGGGCAAAAGGGCTGGGTCTATACCCCGCTGCTGTCGCGCTCCAAACCCCATGTTGCCCAATGCTGGGCCAAGGTTCGGGGGCTGCGTTCAATCTCGCAATATAACCCGTCCACCGGTGCCGGTTTTCTGGCCGTGCGCACCAAACCTTCAACCAAGGGCCGCAAAATCTCTGAGGTCTACCTGGGCGACCGTGTCGAGGTGATTGCTCAGACGAACAGATGGGCCCGCATCAAATGTGTCTCGGGGCAATGCCGTTCCCCCTTTGCTGGCAGTGCTGGCGTCATGGGGTGGTCCTCGAAAAAGTACCTTTCCATCAGTTGTAATTAATCATCCCGTTAAAAGAGCCACCGACAGGTAGCAGGAGAAGTGATATGAAACGCGTAAATCTGTTCAAAGCCAGCCTTTTGGCGACTGCGGCGATCCTGACCGCACCCGCCGCGATGGCGCAGGAGACGGCGACGCCGGTTGCCGCCCCCACCGCCGCTCCGGGTGCTGACCCGGTCGGGGCCCCGCCCCTGCCAATGGATGCCAGCCCTGCCGAAGAAGCCGCTTATAAGGTGCTGGATAAATATTGCGCCAGCTGCCACCAAGACGGCGCGCTGGAAAACGGTCTGACCAAATCGAAATCCGGTTTTGGCCACGTGCTGGACATGCGTCGCCTGGCGCAGGATCCGAAATTCGTCACCCTGGGCGATCACACAAAGTCCAAGCTGTATCAGGTGATCGCCGGTGGGTCGCCGCCCATGCCGGACAATTGCTGGTCCGCCGATTGTACCCCCAAGGCCGAAGAGCTTGAGGTGCTCAAGCTGTGGATTGACGGGCTGGATGACGATGTCGAGGAAAAGAAATTTGTCTCGCTCGAAGAGCTGCATCGCCTCGCCCATGAGGATCTGCAAAAGCAACCCACCAACCGCCGCGACCGCATCCGCTATATCTCGCTGCGCCCGCTTTACAACGACTCGGATGTGAGCCCGGAAAACTACGAGGCCTATCGTCAGGCGACGGTCAAAATGATCAACGCCCTGAGCTGGAACCCCGAGCCCTATAAGTGGGAAGCGGTGGATGAATATGGCGTGTTGATGCGCATTTACCTGCCGGAAATCGATTGGGACCAGCACAAGTGGCATACGCTTGAGGCGATCTATCCCTATGGCGTTGGCAGCGAAACCGACCCTTATCTGAGCCCGCTCAAGCATATGGCCAAGACCGAGGTGCCGATCCTGCGCGCCGACTGGTTTGCTGCCACCGCCTCGGTCTCGCCGCTTTATTACGATCTGCTGGGTCTGCCGGACACGGTTCAGGGGCTGGAAAAGCTGTTGAACCTGGACATGGTCAAGAACATCCAGAACGAACAGGTTGTCCGCGCCGGTTTCCAGGATTCAGGCGTGTCGACCAACAACCGCCTGATCGAGCGTCACGCGCTTGGCACCGGATTCTTCTGGACGTCGTATGACTTTGCCGGATCGAAAGGGCGTCAGAGCTTTTTCGAATATCCGCTGGGTCCGAAAGAAGCCTATGGCGAAGAGCTGGCCTTTAACCATGATGGGGGCGAGTCGATCTTTACCCTGCCCAACGGGTTTCACGCCTATTACCTGAACACGGCCGAAGGCGAGCGTCTGGATGTTGGCCCAACCAGCATTGTGCGTGACGATGACTATTCCGACGGCACCGGCGAGGTGGTGAACGGCATCAGCTGTATTTCCTGCCACTCCAAGGGCATTCGCTACAATGATGATAGCGTGCGTGATGTGGCCATGGGCAACCTGTCCCTGTCCCCTTCGAGCCGTCAGACCATCGACGCGATCTATCCGGGCAATGACGTGGTGCAGGACTGGTTCAAGAAAGACCAACAGGCGTTTTTTGACACGCTGACCTCGGCCGGGATTGACCCGGAGACCACCGCCGGTGGGCTTGAGCCGGTGCGCGGGCTGTTTGTCTATTATGTCGATCACTTTGTCGATCTGCAGCAGGCCGCAAACGAGCTGGGCATGCCCGAGGAAGAGCTGCGCAAGCGCATGCCTTTTGTTGGCCACCAGTTCGCCAGCCTGATGACCCGTCTGGAGCAAAGCCCGATTGCCCGGGATGAATGGACAGCGGCCTATCCGGTTCTGCTGGAGAAGCTGACCGATTACCGTCCCTATGTGAATGATCACAAAGCGCCAGCCAACCTGACCCACACCGTGGCCGCGGTGGTCAAGGACACCCCATATGAGCCGCCGGTGAAAAAGGATGATCATTCGGTCTACGCCCCACCGCCTGCGAAAAAGCACGTGCCAGACACGACCTATGCAGATGTGGCCAAGCCTGATCACAAAGCCTATGACCCGGTTGCCCATTCGGTGCCTAGCCAGTCGCACCTGACGGTGTACACCGACAAGCCGACCTATTCGGTGGGCGAAGGTCTGCAGGTCTATATCGAGCCGCGCCATGATTGCCGCTTGACCCTGATCTCGATTGACGACCGTCACCAGAGCTGCGTTCTGTATCCTTTCCCTGGTCTCGATGACATCGTGATCAAAGGCGGCAGCCAGTATGTCTTCCCGCCCAAGGGCACCTTGCGCACCACGCATGAAGGTCTGGAAACCATTCTGGCCATCTGTAATGGCGGTCATGATGCGATTGATCTGCACACCCGCGACACATCCAAAGTGTCCTGTGCCGCCGATCACAAGCCGCTGACCAAAGACCAGTATGAAACCGTCGTGAACGAAGTTCTGGCGCTGGATCTGGGGGATGATCACGGCAAGGACAAGCATAGCCCGGCCGGTGTCGATTATCGCGGCGTGAGCGATCACAACCCGAAAATCGTCAAATCCCAGATCTCGGTCGTTGTGACCGCACATTAAGAACAGGAGGCGGAGATGTTGAAGAAAACCCTGATAACCTCCGCGCTCTGCCTGGGGCTGCCTCTGGTGGCCCCCATGGCAGCCCAAGCGCAAAGCGGAGAGATTTTCATTCCAGGTGCAGGGGATGCCCTGCCCGAGATCAAGGCGAAACCCACCAACCCGTTGGCGCGCTGCATGTTCGATGCCTCGGCGGCGAATTGTGCTGATATTGGCCGGGATGATAGCGGCGTGCAGTTCGAAAGCGCCGTGGCCCCACAATACGAGACTCTGGTGCTGGACCTGAACGACCACAAGGTCGCGATCAGCACCGAGCCTCCGGCCAAGCCACCGGTCTATGATGCGCCGCCCGCGCCGGTGCATAAGGACCCGAAAAAGGCCCCGGATTACACCGCCAAGCCCAGCCATGATCCGAACTATGCCGCGGGACATACGCCGCCACCGGCGCATGACCCTTATGCGGGGGGCAAGATCGCCCTGCCCTCGGTCGCGATCTCGATTGAGTTTGATTACAACAGCGACCACATCCGCGCCGATCAACTGGGCAAGCTGACCCAGCTGGTGGCTGCGCTACAGGACCCGGCCCTTTCGGGCACACCTTACGCGGTGATCGGCCATACGGATTCCGCTGGGTCCGAAGGGTATAATTGCGATCTGTCGCTGCGCCGTGCGGCATCGGTGACCCGAGCGCTGGAGAGCAGCTATGTGCAATTGCCGCTCTACCCGGTGGGGTTTGGGGAATATGTGCTCAAGAACGAGTATAACCCGAAAGCCCCGGAAAACCGCCGTGTGACATTCCTGCGCTTGCCGGATCACCCAGGGACGGTTTTGCAGACGGCCAATGCCGTGTGCCACTATTGAACGATTACCACTATGACCAACATCAGCGGGGCGCGTGACATCACGGGCCCCGCATCCAAATTCCGTGGACGGAATTTGCAAAAGTTTTATTTAAAACTTTTAATTGCGTTACCCTTTCAGGCGATTTTCCAGATCTTTGGCCAGCAGGCCCATGCGGTTGCGGAAACGCTTGTCGATCCCGCCCTTGGCCAGTTTCAGCGATTGCACCAACAGCCGCGCTGACAGGGTCTTGGGCAGAAATTCCGTCACCACCCCAATCCGCGTACGCGAACGTGACAGAGCAACCAGATCCACGGTTGTACGCGCCTCTAGCCCGCCGGAAATGCTGGTGAACACCAATTGCTCTGGCGCGCTGTACTCGGCCAGCTCAATATCCGCCGTCCGCGTCTTGCCACGAAAGCGAAACCCAGCCTGCCAGGCCATCCCGGCAGCCACCTGCCCCGGATCATTGGTGCGACGCACATCGATCCCACGGCGCAGCACCTGACGTTCGATCCCGTCGAAATCCGTCACCTCGGCAAAGACCCGATCCAGGGGGGCTTCGATATCTTCGCGTGCTGTCAGTTCCATATGCTCGACCCATTTGTGGTGTTTGTTAACGAATTCATAGCCGAGTTTTGCCGTTAATCCAATCGATCTGCCAGCCAATTTCTGATGAGAAAATGCGCAATCGCCCCTTTTCGACCGGGCAGAATGTCGCTGCGCTGTCCGGCATAGGCCTCGATCATATCCTCGCGGCTGACCCAGCGCGCATCCTCAAGCTCATTGGGGTCCAGCGTGATCGCGTCATCCAAGGCCTCGCCATGGCAGCCGATCATCAAAGAGGACGGAAAAGCCCAGGGCTGGCTGGCGAGATAGCGCACAGGACCAACCGGCACGCCCGCCTCTTCCATCACCTCACGCCGCACCGCCGCCTCGATGGTTTCGCCCGGTTCCAGAAAGCCTGCGAGGCAGGAATACATGCCCTCGGGCCAACCCGGCGAGCGGCCCAACAGGGTTTTGTTGCCACGGGTGATCAGCATGATCACCACCGGATCGGTGCGCGGAAAATGCTGGGTGCCGCAGCTGGGGCAAATGCTTTGCCATCCGGCCTGATACCACTCGGTTTTCGCGCCGCATTTGCTGCAAAACCCATGGCTGGCATGCCAGGCAAAGATCGAGCGCATGGTCGCCGCCAGCTCTGCATCACGGGCCGAGAGCCGGGTCATGATCCCGCGCAGCTCCGCAAAGCGTTCATCGCCTTCAAAGCTTGGGTGGCGCTGCTCGCTGGGATCGATGAATTGTTTCAACGCCTCGCTATCCAGCCCCTCGGGTTCCCAGACAGACAGGTCATGGGCAAACAGCGCCGCGCCATTTTCGCGCCCCAAAAGCATCGGCGCGCTGCGCGCCTCGGCCAGTACAGGATGGGTCATCGGCACGCGCACCAGATCCAACGCGCCGTCGCCCGAGATCAGCGGTTTTCCCCGCCAAATCAGGGCACAACGGGTGTCCGGGGCCTGCATCGCTGCCGCCAAAGCCGGGATATCACCCCGTAAATCCGCGGCCCGATCCAGGTCAGAGCCCCCAAAAGTAACCGTTTCTGCGTGCTTCATGTAGCTGCCTCTTTTTACGGCGCGACTGTGGCCTGCTTTGGCGCGGGACGCAACGGCAAGCGACGCGAAAAACTGTGATGCCTTGCAACCCCGGGAATCATGGTATCCTGTCACAATCCTGTTGAGAGTCGCTGCCACATAAGCAGAAGGACCAACCAAAAATACAAAGAGGTTACTCATGTCCAACACATTCAATAAACTGTCGCGCCGCCAATTTCTGGCCAGCACCACCGCTGGTGCCACGATGATCGCCCTGCACCCCTATTCTGCGGCGGCGTCCTCAAATCAGGCGCATCTGCGTATCCTGGAAACCACCGATATCCACGTGCATGTGCACCCCTATGATTACTACGCGGACAAACCCCGCGACACGGTTGGGCTGAGCCGGGCTGCCTCGATCATCAACGAAATCCGTGCCGAGGCCACCAACAGCCTGCTGGTCGATAATGGCGACTTTTTGCAGGGCAACCCGATGGGCGATTACATCGCCTATGAGCGCGGTATGAAAGAGGGTGACATGCACCCGATCATCACCGCCTTTAATACGCTGGGCTATGACGCGGCCACCATCGGCAACCACGAATTCAACTATGGTCTCGACTTTCTGATGAAATCCGCCGCCGGGGCCGAGTTCCCGATTGTTCTGGCCAATATCGCCAAGGAACAGGGGGCAAGCGCGCGCGAAGACAAGACCCTGTTCAAACCCTATTCGATCCTTGAGCGCGAATTGACCGACGGCAATGGCGACACCCACCCGATCAAGGTTGGCGTGATTGGCTTCACCCCGCCGCAGGTCATGAACTGGGATCGCCGCCATCTTGAGGGCAAAGTCTCGGCCCGTGACATCGTCGAGACCGCCAAAGCCTTTATCCCTGAAATGAAAGAACAAGGCGCGGATGTCATCATCGCCCTGTCGCATTCGGGCATTGGCTCGGCGGATCATGCTGACGGCATGGAAAACGCCTCGGTTCCGCTGGCAGCTGTTGACGGGATTGACGCGCTGGTCACCGGGCATTCGCACCTGGTCTTCCCCTCGGCCACCTATGCGGATTACGCCGCTGTGGACGCGGAAAAGGGCACCATCCACGGCAAGCCCGCTGTCATGGGCGGTTTCTGGGGCTCGCATCTGGGTGTGATCGATCTGCTGCTGGAACGCGAGGGCAATGAATGGCGCGTGGTCACCACCACCTCGGAATCCCGCCCAATCTCCAAGCGCAACGAAGATCGCTCCATCACCGCACTGGTCGAGGATGATCAGGCGGTTCTGGCGGCCACCGCCAAAGATCACGAAGAAACGCTGGCCTATGTGCGCCGCGCTGTCGGCAAGACATCCGCCCCGCTACATTCCTATTTCGCGCTGGTGGCCGATGATCCTTCGGTTCAAATCGTCTCCATCGCGCAGAAATGGTATGTCGAACAGATGCTGAAAGGCACCGAACACGAAGGCCTGCCGGTGCTCTCTGCTGCCGCGCCATTCAAGGCCGGTGGCCGCGGTGGCCCGGAATATTACACCGATGTGGCCGTGGGTGATGTGGCGATCAAAAACGTCTCTGACCTCTATCTCTACCCCAACACCGTGCGCGCGGTGCGGGTCACCGGGGCGCAGGTCAAGGGCTGGCTGGAACGTTCGGCCGGGATGTTCAACCAGATCGATGCGGGCTCCAAGGACGCCATCCTGCTCAACCCCTCCTTCCCGTCCTACAACTTTGATGTGATCGACGGGGTGACCTATCAGATCGACCTCAGCCAGCCCTCGCGCTTTGCCCCCAAAGGAGAGCTGCTGGACGAAGGCGCAAGCCGGATTGTCGACCTGAAATTCAACGGCGAACCGGTGACCGATGATATGGAGTTCATCATCGCCACCAACAATTACCGCGCTTCTGGTGGTGGCAACTTCCCAGGCACCAAAGACACGATCGTGTTTGAGGCCCCGGACACCAACCGCGACGTGATCGTGCGTTATATCGTTGAGCAAGGCACCATTGACCCCAAGGCGGATGCCAACTGGTCCTTTGCCCCGCTGGATGGGACCACCGTGCTGTTCGAAACCGGGCCCAAGGCGCGTGACTATATCGACGATGTCAAAGGTGTGAGCATTGAGGATGCCGGGGATGGTGCCGATGGGTTCGCGGCCTTCCGCATCAAGCTTTAGGGCGCTCCAATAACAGACACCACAAACAGGCGCGGCATAACAACCGCGCCTGTTTTCCAGGTATGCGGAGTGCCTGCGGGATGGTGGGTGGGGCGAGGTCAGCTTGCTGACCAGCGTCCGCCCCCATCCCCCGCGTGACTTTTGCCGCGCCCTCGCCTATGCCAAGGGCAAAGCAGCAGTTCAGGACTACCTCATGTACAAGTTCCTCGCCGGTATGATCTTTATGGCCGCCTTGGCCGCCTTTTTCACCAAGCCCGGCCCCGATGCCGCCGAGGCAGAGTTGAAAAGCCAACTCATGACCGCGATCAGCACGCAAAAACTGGGCGAACAAGATGGGCTTAACGCCGCCGCCCTGTTGGCCTGCCGTCTGGATCCCAATAGCTGTTACGACCTGCTGCGCAGCGGCATCGATCTCACTTACGAAGACCGCTACCTCTACGCCAAGCTCGACCTGGACGGGTTTGAGCGCCAGGCCAGCTGTTACGGTCTCTACACCAAGTTCTACTGCCCGGGCGGCTTGCAAAAACAATGACTTACCAAGGCGTGATCTTTGATCTCGATGGAACGCTGTTGGACACCGAAGCCATGGCGCGCCGCGCCGGGGAACACGCGTTTCAGACGCTCGGGTTAGACGTGCCCGATGGGTTCTTTGACAGCCTGGTCGGGGTGGATTTTGACACGGGCATGGCCCGGATCATCGCCCGCTGGCCCGATTTGGATACGGACCGCCTCAACCAGCTTTGGTATGAAAAATCACGCGAATTGCACCACCAGGGCATCCCGCAAAAGCCCGGCGTTGCGCAGATCCTGGATCATATCGACCGGCTGAACCTGCCAAAGGCCATCGCGACCTCGTCCTTTCGGGACTCTGCCCAGCACAAATTGCAGGCCGCCGGGTTGGCGGATCGGTTTGACATCGTGATTTCGGTGGATTGCGTAAACCGGGCCAAACCGGCCCCCGATCCGTATCTTTTGGCGGCGGAACGCCTTGGCATCGCCCCAACCGCTTGCCTGGCCTTTGAAGATAGCGAGACCGGCGCGCAATCCGCTTTTGCCGCCGGGATGTACGTGGTCCTGATCCCCGACACCGCCCCGGTCAGCGGCCAATACGCCCACCATATGGCCGCTGACCTGCTGGCTGGCGCTGGCAAAGCCGGCTTGATTTAGAGCGCGTTCAGTTCAATTGAATTCACTCGGCAGGTCGAACCAGCGCTTCAGGCTGCCAACAAACGACCCAACCATTCGCGCATGTCCTGGTCCTGCAGCGCATAGCGCCCGCGCCCCGGACGCCAGACAATTCCCCGTTCACGCAGCCCATCCAACGCCTTTTGCACCTTAGGCGCTGATGGTTTTTCGCCCATAGCCGCGCCAATCCGCGCCAAGGTCCGGGCCGCAAAGGGGGAGAACCCGCTGCCATCCTCCAACAGCACCTCTAGCACCCGGCGCTGCAACGCGGTCAGACCCTCAAACCCGCTATTTTGCGTTTGCCAGGCCAGTAAGCGCAGGCTGTCGGGATTTTGCGTGATGGTCTGACGCAGCCCGGCGCTGCCCTGCCCTCCCAATGCGTGATCGACAAGCACATGGATCAGGGTTGCGGGCTGATTGCCCAGCAGGGAAAAGGCCGTGTCCACATCCTCGACATCCAATTGGTTGCTGTCGGAAAACCGCGCGTTCAAAGCCTCGGTCAGGGCTTCGACAAACTCCCGGCCCAAACGCGGGAATTCCTGAACATGGGCCCCGAAAAACGGCGCTTCCTTTTGCAGTACAAGCGCGTTGAGCTTGTCACGATAGGACCCGGTGCAGATCACGCGCAAACGCCCGGCCCCATCCGCCAGTGTCGCCGGTGACATCAGCGCACGCATTCCGGTCAAAAGCGCCATCCCGTCGGCGTCATCCAATATGTCCTGAGCTTCGTCCAATATCAGGACCAGATCACGCTTTGTATATTCTAGAATATCACGCAGCAATCCAAGCACAAAACCCGCGGTAACAGAACCCGCATTTGATTTTTGTTTATCGCTTTCGCTCGAAAGATAGGACGCAATTAGCGGCGCATGTTGATCGGAAAGACTGTGCAACCCAGCCGAAACCAATACACCGTTCAAAGCCACCAGCAATTCGCCCCTTGCCCCACCGCTTTCCTGCGACCAAAGATCGCAATAGGCCAAATTTGCGCCATTCTGCCGCAGTTTTGGCATCAAGTCATTGACTAGAAATGATGTTTTTCCAACCCCCTTTGGAGAGGATAGGAAAAGGCAATTCAGGTCATGCGGCTCGTCTTTGGAAAGGAAATCGGCACAAAGGGCCTCTGACTGAAAATTTCTTTTGAAATAAAAGTTTTTGAACATGAAAGGTCTTTCAGGATTTTCGGAAAACAATCTCAACACAAGTTGCGAAACAAAGTTTTACTCACCTTATGGTTTAATTTCACCAAGGTCCAGAACCGAATTCGCGGGCCAGGATAATTGCCGCGCAAACCCATTAATCTGCCGCGCAATACGGGCAGTATGCTGGAATTTCAATCAGTCTTATTCAGTTTCGTTACTTATTGTTAACGCAGAGCCCCATCACAGGAGCCGGAGCGCTAAAGCGCCCCGGTTTTATAGAGTTTGACCTTGAGCCCGCCAAAGGACACCGGCGGCCCGGAGGTAAAGGGCAGATCGCAGGCCTTGGCCAGGCCGCCATCGGAGGTGACCAGTCCGACACGCCAGCCAGCAAAGCGCTCGCGCATGATCTGGCCAAAGCTGCCATAGAGCGAGAACAGCAATTTGCGGTTACCGATGCGCGCCCCGTAAGGCGGGTTGACGATCACCAGACCCGGCGGGCCGTCGGGGCGTTGCACCTCACCAATCGGGGCGCGAGTGAATTGGCACCAGTCCGACACCCCGGCCCGTTTGGCATTGGCGCTTGCCCCTCGGATCGCGCCGTCATCGCGGTCTGATCCGTAAAAGCGGATTTGGGGTGCGGTTTCTGGTGCAATTTCAGGCGCGCTTTGCGTCATCGCGCCCCAGGCGGCCGTGTCAAACCCGGCGAGTTTCTCAAAGGCAAAGTCACGGCTGCGTCCCGGATTCAGGCCCGCCGCGATCTCCGCCGCCTCAAGCAGGAAGGTGCCTGAGCCGCACATCGGATCGAGCACCGGTTCCTGCCCGTCATAGCCGCATTCACGCAAAAACAGCGCGGCGAGGGTTTCGCGCATGGGCGCTTTGCCCACCGCTTCTTTGTGACCGCGCCGGTGCAAAGGTTCGCCAGAGGTGTCGAGGCTGAGCGTGACAAGGTCATCTTCGATGCGGACCAACACGCGGATCGCGGCCTCGGGCTGGATCGGGGGCCCCAATGTCTCGGTGATCGCACGCTCCACCCGCTGGCGGGCGGCGCGGTCATGGTAGATCTTGGAATTGCGGCAGGTGGCTTCGACCCGGACGGGGATGTCGGGGCGCAAGAAAGCCGCCCAGTCGAATTTACGCGCCCGTTTGTCCAGTTGCGCAAGATGGAACGCGCGAAAAGACCCGATGCGCACCAGAACACGCCCCGCCCCGCGCAAGGTCAGATTGGCGCGCCAGACCTCGGACCAGGGGCCACGGGTCGTGACG
Organism: Tropicibacter sp. R15_0; assembly: GCA_017744045.1. Taxonomy (GTDB): domain Bacteria; phylum Pseudomonadota; class Alphaproteobacteria; order Rhodobacterales; family Rhodobacteraceae; genus Pelagimonas. The sequence continues at coordinate 443,888 of JAGHRD010000003.1, forward strand.
CCGCCAGCGGTGGGTTTCGGATCGGCAAAGCCGTGATCGCGGGCCTCTTGCGCCAGCAAGGGTTCAAGGCCTGGCTGACCGGCGAGGAAAATGTCGAATTCGGTGCTCATGCCCCCGTTTAGTGCGTGTTGGTCGCGGGTGCGAGGGGAAACATGTGCGGGGCGGTTGTCATGAATTTGAAACAGAGCATTGCGAATCCCGATCCGCGCCATTACATGAGGCCCTGAGAGGTTGCGCGGGCAGACGCCTCGCCAACCTGGTCAGGTCCGGAAGGAAGCAGCCACAACGAGTCCCGTTTGGGTCGATGCAATCTCTCACCTTTGGTTTCCACGAAAATCTAGCATCTGAATGCGAGAGGCAGTCCGCCCCTGGATCGCCTGCAAACCTCTGTCGCGATCTACGGCCTACTCACTATGCCGCATAAAGAGCGGCATGTTGGGTTGGGCCCCCTTGGCCCAGTTGATCTGGGTGGCATTGCCGATCCCCGCCTCTTGTGCGCTGGCCAGACGGTCTTTGGTATCGCCCGGCGCGGCCCCGGTTTCGATCATCAGACGCAGGGCCACCATGGCCGAGCGCGCGCCACCATCACCGCAAAGCACCACCACGCGCCCGCCGCCCTTGAGCGCCCGGCGCGCGCGGTCGCTGATCTGATCCCAGCTTTCACCGCCCGCCTCTTGCGGGACCTCATCGGTGGCGATCTTGAAATGCACCCAGCGCGTACCGCGATCCTGCATCTGCGCGCCAAGCTTTTCGGCACGCGCCTCGGCCATCTCTTCGGCGGTGGCCAGGGTGATCACCATGGCGGGCATCCAACTGGAAAGGTGTTCGAGATCACCGGCGTAATCCCCCCCTGCCCCCGGCAGGGTCGATAGCGCCAGAATACCGCCGCCCACCGGCAAGGCCTGAATGACGATGGGCACGGTTTCGCGCGGGGTTTCGGTGTGTTGAGACGAAGAGGGCGGTGTGGTCACGAGGTTCCCCCCGGACCAGACATGTCATGCCCCCCATCCCTTTGGTTGCCAGGCCCTATCCCAGGCAAGCCCCGCAATCCCATCTCCAATCCCCCCAAAGCAAAACACACCAGCCAATCGAACCGGCAAAAAATTCACCGAAGCGATGATACACATTCATCCGATTTGGCCTAGCGATTCGTTCACAAGCGGGTTGGGGAGAGGGGGGAGCGGCGCGCCAGAGCCTTCCAGCGCGCCTGTTTTGCGGTCAAACCACCTGCCCCGGCCGGGCTTCGGCCCAATCTTCGAGAAAGGCGCGCAGGTCTTCGCGCCCAACCAGCGGGATGTCTCGGGCGGGCAGTGCAACCCCTTCGGTCAGCGCCAATTCCAGACAGGCCTGATAGTCGCGCCCGTCGCGATCCGGGTTGTTTTCCGAACCATGGATGATGGTGGACAGCAAAGTGCCGCCATAACCGTTCACATGCGACAGGTCCGGCCCGAGTTTCAGGAAATAGGCCATGACCTCGGGCAGCCCCTCCCACCCGGCGAGTTGCACCGGGGTCAGGCCTTCGCTGTCGGGCTTGTCCCAGGGCAGGCCCAACGCGATGAGCTGTTTGACCTGCTCCAATCGCCCCGGCAGGTGCAGGATCTCGCGGATCAGATTGGCATAGGCCGGGGCGAGTTGGGCGGTGTCGATATACTCACCCGGGCTGGCCAGCCCTTGGGCCGCCCGGGCCATAAGGGTCTCTTCTCGGGTCAAGGGCATGGCAGCGTCACGCGCCTCAATCGCCTGAACCAAATCCGTGTTGCCATGCACGCAGGCATAAGCATAGGCATTGGCCCCCTGATAGGTACGCGCCGGGTCAGCGCCAGCACTCAAGAGCAGCTCGATCATGCGGGCGTCACTGCCACGCCGCGCGGCCTGATGCAGGGCGGGGACGACCCAGGGGGATTCTCCTCCAACCTCGGCATCGTTGAAATCATCCGCCTTGGCCCCATGGGCCAGCAACATCTCAACCGCCTTGTGATCGTGGAAATCCATCGCCCGCAGCAAGGCATTGGTGCCAGACGGATCGGCCCCGGCCCTAAGCAACATTTCAAGCCCTTGATGATGGCCCAGCTCGGTGGCGTGATAGAGGCTTTCATTGTCATTGGGATTGGCCCCGTGATCCAAAAGCCACTGGCCCAGCGCCATATTGTTGGCATGGCCAATCGCGCCATAAACCGCCGATAGCCTGTGATCAGAGCCCGGTTCATGCGGAAAGCCGTCATTCACATCGGCGCCATTGGCAACCAAAAGCTCGGCAATCGCCAGCATATTGTCCCGCTGATCCGGCCAGGCATGGATCCATTTGGAAAAGGCCAGATGCAGGATGGGGCGGCGCGGGCCAAAGTTTTGCGTGGCAAGGCTTGGGTTGTCTGCCAAGGCCGATTGCACCGCCTCCAGCTCGTAGAGCGCAACCTGAAGGGCGAAATGCCCCTCGGCCAGGTCCGGCGTGTCTTCGAGCAGGGTCGAGACCACCGTGTTTTGCCCGTGATAAAGCGCGATTTTCAGGCGCTGTATCTTGGCCGCGCGGTCCAGACCCAGCGTTTCAGCTGCATGTTTCAGGCGCGGCCAGCTTTCAAAGCCGTTTTCACGCGCCACCACATGCAGGAAATCCGCCCGTTTCAGGACGGCATCATCACGTCGGGGCGGACGTTGGCGCAGGCGTTCAATTGCGCGTGGCTCACCCGCCATATAGGCGCGGTGCAATTGCTTGGCCTCAAGGCGCAACTGGTCAAGCGACAGCGCGGGGGGAAATGGGGACATGATCGGGTTCCTCCGTCTTGCCCAATGATCCGCTAAATCGGGCAGAGAAACCGAATTTTCGGTGAAAATTCAGCCCATCCCGTTGCTGGTCAGAAACCGGCGCAGGGTTGGAGCAGGTGCAAACGCTTTCCGCGGATCAGGTGGCCGCCTGCAAACGGCCCGGCTGCACACTGCCCCGGATCGAAACAGAAATCAAGCGGTGGACGGCAGGCAGCGCAAAGCGTAACTTGCAGCCTGACTAAATGCACTGGGACCCCGATGTCAGACACGCCCGAATATCAGGTATTGGCCCGCAAATACCGCCCTGAAACCTTTGCCGATCTGGTCGGGCAGGATGCCATGGTGCGCACCCTGCGCAACGCGTTTGAAGCGGATCGCATCGCGCAGGCCTTTGTGATGACAGGGATTCGCGGCACCGGCAAAACCACCACCGCGCGGATTATCGCCAAGGGGATGAACTGTATCGGCGAGGATGGCCAGGGCGGGCCAACCACCGATCCTTGTGGGAAATGCGAACATTGTCAGGCGATCATGGAAGGTCGTCATGTGGATGTGATGGAGATGGACGCCGCCTCGCGCACCGGGGTGAATGACATCCGCGAAATCATCGACAGCGTTCATTATCGGGCGGCCAGCGCGCGCTACAAGATCTATATCATCGACGAAGTTCACATGCTGTCCACCAGTGCGTTCAACGCGCTGTTGAAGACGCTCGAGGAACCGCCCGCCCATGTGAAATTCATCTTTGCCACCACGGAAATTCGCAAGGTTCCGGTGACGGTTCTGTCGCGCTGCCAGCGCTTTGATCTGCGTCGGATCGAGCCCGAGGATCAAATCGCCCTGCTGCGCAAGATCGCCACCGCTGAGGGCGGTGAGATCACGGACGAGGCCTTGGCGCTGATCACCCGCGCGGCGGAAGGCTCGGCGCGGGATGCGACATCGCTGCTGGATCAGGCCATTTCGCATGGGGCCGGAGAGACCACGGCGGATCAGGTGCGCGCCATGCTCGGGCTGGCGGATCGTGGCCGGGTGATGGATCTGTTCGAACGCATCATGCGCGGCGATGCGGCCGGGGCGTTGCAGGAATTGGCATCGCAATATGCCGATGGCGCCGACCCGCTGGCGATTTTGAAGGATTTGGCCGAGCTGACCCATTGGATTTCGGTGGTCAAGATCACCCCGGATGCCGCCGAAGACCCGACGATCTCGCCCGATGAACGGGCGCGCGGGCTGGCCTTTGCGGATGGGCTGGGCATGCGCAGCCTGAGCCGCAGCTGGCAGATGCTGTTAAAGGCGATCGAAGAGGTGTCGAATGCGCCGTCTTCGATGATGGCGGCAGAGATGGCGATTATCCGCCTGACCCATGTGGCCGACCTGCCCGCCCCCGAAGAGCTGATCCGAAAGTTGCAAGACACCGCGCCGCCTCCGGGCCCCGGCCCGCAAGGTGGCGGGATGATGCATCAGGGCGGCGCGGGCGCGCAGGCGACAGGCATGCCAAACCCAACCCATCCCGGCCCCGCCGCGCCGGGCAATGGCGGGCCGGTGGCCTTTGCCGGTGGCGCAGTCACCGCCTTGGCCACCGATCAGGGCTTGGCAAAATACGCCACGTTTGAGCATGTGCTGGAGCTGATCCGGGTCAATCGTGATGTGAAGATGCTGGTTGAGATTGAGGGCAATCTGCGCCTTGCCGCCTATCAACCCGGACGGATTGAATTTGCCCCGACCGAGACCGCCGCGCCCGACCTTGCCGCGCGTCTTGGAGGCGCCTTGCAGCGCTGGACCGGGCAGCGCTGGGTTGTGACCGTGGTCAATGAATGCAACACGCCCACCATCGTGGAACGGCGCGACGCGGCGCGGCTGGCGCTGCACGCCAAGGCCGAAGAGCACCCGCTGGTACAGGCGGTTGTGGCGGCCTTTCCCAAGGCGGAGATCCTGGAGGTACGCACCCCTGAACAGATCGCGGCCGAGGCGCAGGAGGAGGCGCTGCCCGAGGTTGAGGATGAATGGGATCCGTTTGAGGAAGACTGAGAGGCGCACGCACCCAAATTCCGTCGACGGAATTTGCAAATTTCATCCATGAAATTTGGGGCAAGACACGGCGTGAGAGCTGTGAACAGTCGTTATTTCCTGACCTGTCTGATCAAACGGAACGTGCTAGGCCAATATTTCCTACAATTTTAAGGGCTGCCTTCTATTCGAACTCTCGGGATATTCCTATGCGCCTTCTTACCTATACATTGACCTGCCTTGCCCTGACCGCCGCACCTGCTTTGGCCGATTGCAAACCCGGAAGCTGTGGCAAGGGCAAACGTTGCTCATACAATGCCACAACCGGCACCAAAGAATGCATCTCGGCAACGACCAAAGGCATCACCGACATTATCAAAGATCAAGTCCGCATTCAGGGAGCCGAAATCGACCCATCGGGTGATCGTCCCTCTAAATAAATCGACAATCCCAGCACCTACTCACGGCCCCGGTCTTGCTCCGTGGCCGTTGCACGGCCTTGTGAAAACAGGCCGTCCGGCCTATGTGTCACTTCAACGAGACGCCGCAAGGAGAGACGCAATGCTCAAAGGTTTGGGCCAGCTTGGCGACATGGCCAAGATGATGAAATCCGCACAGGAAATGCAGGCCAAGGTCGTGCAGATGCAAGAAGACCTGAACAACACCGTCGTCATTGGCGAATCCGGTGCTGGTCTGGTCAAGGCACGCGCCACCGCCAAGGGCGAGCTGACCGGCCTTGAGATCGATCCGTCGATCTTTGTCCCGTCCGAAAAAGAAGTGGCCGAGGATCTGATCCTGGCCGCGATCAAGGATGCGCAGGTCAAAGCCAAAGAGCGCGAGCAGCAGGAAATGTCCAAGATCACCGAAGAGCTTGGCCTACCCGCAGATATGAAGCTGCCTTTCTAATGACCGCGCGAGGGCTTGTTGGCAAACTGGCCCTCGCGGCGCTTTGGGCGGCGGGCGTGATGGCCCCTGCCCCTGTGACCGCACAGGATTGGGCAACGCCCGAGGTCTGCGACGTGTCGACCCTGTCAGAATTTCCCGAAGCCCAAAGCGATCTGCCGCTTGAGCAGTTGGAAAGCGCTGCTGCGGCCATCCCCAATGGGCAGGGCAAATTCTGGCGCATCACCGCGCCGAATGGGGCCGTGTCGCATCTTTGGGGCACCTTTCACAGTTCCAACCGCTTTATCCTGGATCTGCCCGACCCGGTTCTGGCCAAGATCAAATCCGCCCGCCGCGTCGCGCTTGAGATTGACCCGGTCTATAAAAGCCGCGCCGCTTATGAGCGTGCTTTGGGGCAGCCCGGATATCTGCGACCCACTGGCAGCGGCTTTGATTTTGCCGATCTGGGCCTGCCGGATACGGTCGAGACCTGGATTTCAGCGCGGTTGCAGGCCGTAGGCTGGGGTAGTTCTTCGATCCATTATCTGTCCTTGGGCGGTCTGTCGGAAATCCTGCTTTGGTCGCCTTGCGATGATTTTGACGCGGGCGTTATTCCCAACCAGGACAGCTATATCCAGACCCTGGCGCGGATCGAGAACATCCCGGTTCTGGGGCTTGAACCACCCGACCGGTTGATCCGCCACCTGAACCACCCGGAACAACACGCGCTGGCCCGGGCCATGGTGGCGGTTTACGGGTCTTACCTTGCGCCGATGGAAAATTCTGACGGGTTCGCAGCGCATATCACCCTGTATGTTCAGGGAAAAATTGCCACCTCGATGGTGATGGATCAGGAATGGACCCTGAATGCCTTGGGCAATGAGGGCCCGGCACTATATGAGCGGTTGAACGATTATCTGCTTGATCAGCGCAACCATGATTTCCTCACGGCCGCCGAAGCGGCGCTGCAAGAGGGTGGCTTGTTCATGGGGGTCGGGGCCTATCACCTGCCGGGGCATCAGGGGGTGGTGGAACTTTTGCGAACAAAAGGCTACCAAGTGGACCGAGTTCCCTTGCCTGACGAAACCGCCGAATGACCCGCTCCACCGACAAGATCGAAGAATTGATTGCGCTGATGGCGCGGCTGCCCGGGCTTGGCCCGCGCTCGGCCCGCCGGGCAGTGCTGCATCTGATCCGCAAGCGCGGGCTGCTGCTGACGCCACTGGCGGACAGCATGAAAGAGGTCGCTGAAACCGCGCGGGAATGCCTGAATTGCGGCAATGTCGGCACATCGGATATTTGCGAGATTTGCGAGGATGAGCGCCGCGCCAATGGCGAGCTCTGCGTAGTCGAAGATGTCGCTGATCTCTGGGCGATGGAGCGCGCGGGCGTGTTCAAGGGCCGCTATCACGTGCTGGGCGGGACGCTGTCGGCGCTGGATGGTGTCGGCCCGGACGAGCTGCGCATCCCGCAGCTTGTCAACCGTATTCAGGCGGAACAGATCAGCGAAGTGATCCTGGCCCTGAACGCCACAATCGACGGCCAGACCACGGTGCATTACATCGCCGACCAGCTTGAGGGCCGGGTCGAGATGACCTCGCTCGCGCAGGGTGTGCCCATTGGGGGTGAGCTGGATTACCTTGATGATGGCACCATCTCAGCAGCCATGGCGGCGCGCAAGAAACTTGCGCCATAAGGGGACAACCGGGGGACATATGCCCCCCGGCCAAGAGCTTTGGGGCCCTAGACAAAGATGAAATTATTGGGGTCCTGCAGGTCGGACAAGGTCATCAGATCGTTGTAATTGTCGACAATGATCCGGCCCGCGGCCCCATCAAACTGGATATAGAACTGCGATCCGTCTGAATTCTGGGAAAACCGCAGGTCTCCCATGTTATCAATGCCGTCAATGTCGATTTCGATCCTGTCACCTCTGGTCGCAGAAGCGTTGTAGCCAAAATCGGCAATCCGGTCTTGATAGGTGACTTCTCCGGTTCTGAAGACAAAGACATCGCTGCCAATCTGGCCATAAAGCACGTCGCGACCTGCACCGCCATTGATACGGTCGCCACCCGCGCCGCCATGGATGGTGTCATTGCCAGCCCCACCATCCAGCGTGTCGCGCCCGTTCTGCCCATCGAGGAAATCGTTGCCGGCATCCCCAAAGGCCATATCATTGCCTTGCTCACAGCGAATGGTGTCATTCCCATTGCCGCCAAAGATCAGATCATCATCTTCACGTGCGTAGAACAGATCGTTACCATCGCCCCCGTAAAGCGTGTCGTTGCCAGTGCCACCATTCAGGCTGTCATTGCCATCGCCGCCATAGAGACGATCATTGCCGTCTTTACCTTTCAGCAGGTTATCTCCAGTTCCGCCAATCAACAGATCGGCGCTGCCATCTTTGACAGCGATGATATTGAAGTCGGAAGTGTCATCAGAGCGGTCATTGACGCGGTAATCATCGCGGTCGAAATAGGTAAAGGTGATCTCGATGACGTCATAGGACCCCAACGTCACCGAAAGATTTCCGTCTGTCCCAAGTTGGGAGCCGCTCAGCACCGAAATATCCGCGGAGGTTGTCCAAGGGCTGGGACCACCCAAGTGGCTCAGTTGGATACCGGATACGCTGTCGACATCAATTCCATTGGCAACCAAACTGCTGAGATCAAGGTTGACCAAATCGGGCGTGTCAGAGCGTGACTGAATATAGACGACCTGCCTGTCTTCGGCTTCGAACACGGTCAGGCGGAGGTCGTCACTCAGGCCGGTGGCATTCACATCCATCAGCTCGGTCCCAACCGTGGATTGCGCCAGCATGTCAAATATTGCCCCGTTCACGGTATTGGTCACGATACCGGTTTGCGGATCGACCTGAACGTTCTCGCTTCCGCTGGATGTTCCCGCCAAAGCGCTCACGACATTATGTTGAACGGGCCAGATAAAGGCATGTGTCATGCCCAACTCGATCATATTTTCGAATTGTTGGATAATGGTCGTCGCCGCATACTCGCCCTGAAGGCCCATATTGCTGGATTCGACGTTCCATTCGGTCACATAGAAATCAAGGTCAGCGCTGACGTGCTGGCGCCAATAATCCAGATCAAGGCGCGCCGAGTCAGACCACGCCTGATGCCCATCCGGCAGAAATTCCGTGTTGTCATAATAGATATGCTCGATGACGCCATCGATGGAATTCAAAACCTCGTTGCTGAGGTTATCAATGATGTCTTCATTGGCAAACCTAGTCCGCTGCCCCCAAGTCCAGCCGCGGTCATCCACGCCGTCATTGTTTTGATCAACAAGCGCATAGGTGCTGTCCCCTGTTGCCGTCGCCATTTGCACCAGGATTTGAGGATCGTGGTTTCCGGTGCTGGGATGCGCCAAAGCATCGTTGATATCGGCGACAATGGCATTCACGATACCAGCATATTCGACCTCATTCATGCTGCCCCAATATTCGTTCCCGAGTTCCAGGGCATGAACAACGTCGCCGAATTGCGCGATCAACAGGCGTACAAAGGTCTCCATTTGAGCAGGATGATACCCGTCCCCCGTGGGCAGCGTGAACGTCACGCTCTGATCATTCTGCCGCGCCCATGTCATCGCTTCGACCACCGCATCTGGCAGTTGGCCATTGACCAACATGCCATCAGCGAACAGCGTATCCGTTTGCCCGGCCAAAAAGCGGATGCCTTGAATGCCCAGCTCATCCACAGCTTGGGCAAAATTGCCATCGACCCCATCGTCGGAAAAATTCGAATTATGGCGGGTGGAGTCCGGGTTATATAGACCGTTCCCCCCAAAATGAGTCTCGGAAATTGTGTAGGACGTACCCTCTACTGAAGTCACGGTAACGTTGTGTACTGGCATATCACTCTCCTAAAACAGCCACGAAACCTTGGGCGGGATAGGATGCTGTTTCCGCTTGTCAGAATGAGACCGCGAAACCCGGAAGCTCGCCGTGAAGCGCAACATGGTTGCGCCGTCGCTATGATTACGACGTCTTGATTTAACTTGGTAATTCAAGATGAACATGCGCAATACAGGTATGTCGAGCATAGCGAATTAAGGAATCCCACGCCCCCCAAGGCTTCGAAAACCGAATACCACCCAGGGTTAAGTTGAGTCAATTCACTCTATCTTAGGGATATTCTAAAATCACCTTTAAACGCATATCGGAGGGCGCGTTAGAGGCCGTAGTTTGAGGGGGCCTGCCCCTAGGACCTGTTGACAAAACGCAGCGCGATGCCGCCGAGTTTGGCCATATCAGATACCACAAGAGCGCCGTCGCGCTGGTGCAGCATGACACCCGCGGCGGCTTGCTGAACTTGCGCCAGGTCTTTAACCCGCACATCCAGCCCCGCGATGCGTGGACCGCTGGCGAGGAAATCATCGGGCAGCTCCACGCCCAATAGCGCATTGACCTGCGCCGGGGTGCCGATGCGCCAATACCCGTTTGTGGTCGCCACCCGATCAAAGCCCAGCGCGTCTTTGCCCGGGTTTTCACCGTGAAGGGCGCAAAGCCAATCCAGCACCGGTGCCACATCCTCGGCTGCAATGGTCACCGCTTCGAACCCGTGCGCGCCGTTCGGATGTGTCATCCGGTCAGGAAACTCCAGCAGGTCGCGGCGATGTTGCTGGCAGGCAAAAACCGAGAGCCGCGGCATATCGGCGTTGTGAAAGATCTTGAGCGTGGTTTTGGTCCGATCTGGCTGCCCATCGGCGCGGCGCACGTCGCGACCAAAATTCACCGTTCCCGTACAGGGGATATTGCGCGCGGCCAGCTCGGCCTCGGCCTGCGCGGCATCTTCGGTGAACAGCGCGGTCAGGGCCACGCCCTCGGACAGGTTCAAAAACCGTTCCACATGGCGGCCAAAGCGGAACCCGCCGGCTTCATACCCGTCCAAGAGCGACGGATCGCCAATACTGACGATCTCAAGGATCTGGTGATGGAACAGGGCCAGCGCCGTTGAGGTCCCCCAAGGGTGTTGCCCTGGCGGCGCGATAAAGAACCCCAAAGCGCGATAGGTGGCAATTGTCTGCTCCAGATCACGCACTGCGATCAAGGGGTGGTCAATGCCCAGAAAAGCCATTCTTATCCTCCTGCCCGAGCGGCGGTCACCGCTGCAAAACTCACTCGCTCGGCGCATAGCCAAAGGCCACGCGCGGCACCTCGGCGGTTTCGACCCAGACGCTTTTGGGTGCGGTGTATTCCATCAACACATCCGTACCAGAAGAACGCCCAAAGCCCGATGAGCGGGACCCACCAAAGGGGGTGGAGACGTGGATGGCCTTATATCCGTTCACCCAAAAGGTCCCGGCGCGCACATTGGCAGCCATGCGATGGGACCGCCCCACATCCCTGGTCCAGACCGCCCCGGCCAGGCCGAAATCGGTGCTATTGGCGATGCGCACGGCGTCCTCTTCATCCTCAAAGCTAAGCGCGGTGACGACCGGGCCAAAGATCTCGCTCTGGGCGGCATCGGCAGTGGGCGGAAGATCGGCCAGGATCGTTGGCGGAACAATCAGCCCGTCGCCCTCATGGCCCGGCGCAGCCATGACCTGTGCGCCATCCTTGGCGGCCTGGCTGACCATGGCGCTGACATGCTCAAACTGGCGGCGATTGCTGATCGGGCCGATTTCCGTGCTTTCGTCCAAGGGGTCACCCAGCTTGAGCTGCGCCATGCCATCGGCAACCATCTGAACAAATCTCTCGCGAATTGAGGCCTGCACTAAAAGCCGAGACCCGGCGACACAGCTTTGCCCCGCCGAGGCAAAAATCGCCGCCTGCGCGCCTTTGCACGCGGCCTCGAGATCGGCATCTTCAAAGACGATATTGGCGGATTTCCCGCCCAGTTCCAGCACCACAGGCTTGAGTGCTCGACCGGCGGATGTTGCCACGATCCGGCCCGTGGCAGGCGAGCCGACAAAGACCACCTTGCGCACCGTATCATGGGCGATGGCCGCCTCTGCGGCTGTGGGGCCCAGACCGGCCAGCACGTTGATCAACCCTTTGGGCGCGCCTGCCTCTTCGCAGATCGCCGCCAGCGCGATCGAGGTTACCGGCGTCAATTCACTGGGTTTCAACACCACGCCATTGCCGCAGGCCATGGCCGGAGCAATCTGCCAACCCGCTGTAAACATGGGGGCATTCCACGGGGTGATCTGAAAGATCACGCCCAAAGGTTCGCGGATCGTATAGTTCAGATGACCGGATGGCACCGGAATAACCTGGCCGTGCAACTTGTCCGTATAGCCCGCATAATAACGGAACATTTCCGACACTTTGGCAATTTCGACCCGGCAATCGCGGATGGGCTTGCCCGCGACCACCGCCTCGACCTGGGCCAGCATTTCCAGCCGGTCATCGACCAGCGCCGCGATCTTTTGCATGACAATTCCGCGACCCGCAGCGGTAAAGCCGGTCATCCACACCCGTTGCGCCACATCGGCGGCTTTGCAGGCATGGTTGGCAATGTCGGCCCCGCAATCGTGATATTGTGCCAGGACCACGCGCGCATAGGGATCTTCGAGCGAGATCACCTCCCCTGCACCGGCGACAAAGGCCCCGTCGACATAGCTATGAGGCGTTTCGGGCAGACCTAGATCAGCACAAAGCGTTTTGTAATGAGACAAGCGATCAAGCATTGGAGCGTTTCCGGTATTTGTAAATTTCGTTGAAATCGGCACTGTCATCCAGCATGTCACGGCTTTGTTCCCAGATCGCCGCGATGACTTCGGTTGCGGGCAGGGAAATGCCCAGCCGGTCCGCCAAACCGGTGGCAAGGCCGACATCCTTGCGCATCAACCCCATGGTAAAGCCCGAGTCATAGGCCTCGTTGGTGATCCATTTCGGGAAATTCACCTCACTGACGCCAGACCGGCCCGATCCGGCATTCACACCGGCCAAAAGCTCGGCCAGGGAAATGCCCGCCCGTTCGGCCATTTGCGCCATTTCGCCCATCAAAACCAGGTTGGCCGCGCAGAGCAGGTTATTGGCGATCTTGACCGTATGCCCGGCCCCGGATGGGCCGATATGAAGCAGTTTGCCGGTCATTTTCTCTAACAGCGGGCGCACCTTGGCAAAGGCATCTTCGTCTCCGCCAACCACCATGGTCATGGTGCCCGTGCGCGCCCCCAAAGGCCCACCGCTGACTGGGCCGTCAAGGAAATGATAGCCGTTATCGCTGGCTATGGTCGACAGACGCTTGGTCGTATCCGGTTCCGAGGTCGAGGTGTCGATCACGATGGTGCCCGGGCGCAAATGTGGCCCAAGCTCGGCCATCACCGCCTCGACAATGGCGGCCTTGGGCAGGGACAGAATGATGGTTTTGCAGGCCAGGCCCAGGACCTCCAGTGAGGCCGCAACCGATGCCCCCTTGGCCTGCACCCGCGCGCGCGCCTCGGGCATGGTGTCAAAACACAAGACCTCGCAATTCTGCTCCATCAGACGGGTCACATACCCGCCCCCCATCGCGCCCAGTCCAATAAGTCCGATCATGTGACCCTCCAAGTTTGGAGGCAGCGTAGGCGTGCAATAGGCGTGCGGGAATTGCGCAAGGAAAGGAAATTCGTTGCATAATGCGCAACAATGGGAACTAGTCCAGCGCCCTGAACGCCTGCATGGACCGCATCACATGGTTGGCCAAACGCATGGCGGCCTCGGGCAGCCTGCGCCCGTTACGCGCGATCAGAGCCACTTCGCCCCGGGCAAATTCCGGCACATCCAGCGGCAGGGTCACAATGGTGCCATCGGCGATTTCCCGGGCCACCACAAAGCTTGGCAGCACGCTGACGCCCAGCCCCTCGCGGACGAAATTGCGAATGGAGGCCAGGGAGTTCGCGCGCAAGGCAGCGGTCATGTGAACGCCGTAAATCGTCTCGACCTGATGCACCATGGCCCCAATCCCGGTGCCCGGCATCAACAAAGCCGCCGGCATCGCCGCCAGCGCGTTGATCGAGACCGGGGTTTTGTGGTCTGCCCATTCGGAACCTGGGCTGGCCAGCAATTCCAGGGGTTGGATCGTACTGGCCAGAATTTTGCAATCCCGGTTGGGCTGCGCGTTAAAAACAAACCCCAGATGCGCCGTGTCATTCTGGATGTCCTGCATCACTGTTTCGGTCGAGCCGCTGCGCATGGCAAAGGTGATCCCGGGAAAGGCGGCCTTGAATCCGGGCAGCGCGTTTTTCATCAGATCACTGATAAACCCTTCGCCGACTGCCAGCGAAACCGTCCCCCGTTGGAGCCCGCGCAGGGCGTCAAATTCGGCGGTCAGGGCCTCAAACTCCGCCTCTTGCCCCCGCAGATGATTGAGAAGCAGCGCGCCCGCTTCGGTCGGCGTGACACCCTTTTTGCGCCGCTCCAGCAGTTGGATGCCAAGCTCGGTCTCAAGCGCGGTCAACCGACGGCTGATGGTCGACGGCTCCTGCCCCACAGCGATGGCGACCGCGCGAATGGAGCCTTCATTGCAGACCTGCATAAAGGTCTTGGTCAGCTTACCATCCATCGCGCCCTACTGTGTTGCGTTAGTTCGCAAGTTTTGTCGCAAGTCTCGTCAAAATTCGCAACACTGCGATCAGGCCTTGCCCCTATTTGGCTTGCACCTGCGCAGGGAATTATCAATTCTGACCCGGTAGTGATTTGAAGGACAGCACGGTGCGCAATATTATCTCCAGTTTTTTGAACCTGAATGCCTTTCCCTCCCCCTTGGTCAAAGACCTTGAACGCCTTGATTCCATACAGAAAGGGCTGGCCAGCAAAGCCTTGACCTATGTCTGCAAAGGCACCGAAGGATCGGTTCTTTCGACGCTTGCAAATGTGGACGCGGCCAGTGCCCTGGGCCTTGCAAACAATTACTCGGATGAGCCGGGAGACAGGGCGCGACGTCTCTACATTGCCCGAGAGGCCAATGATGCAAGCCTGCTGGCGCGCTATGGCGAGGTGCTGGCCGCTGCAATGGGCGGCGAAAAGGACTATCTGGTCGGGTCAAAACATGTGCCGCTGAGCCTGCGGGTTTTGTTCACCAAGGCTGGAATGGGTCTGGTCGCATCGACGCGAACATGGCCGCGCAAATTTATTGATGCGAAGTCAAGCGTCCTGACGCCCGAGTTTTGCCTGACCATATGCAATGCTTGCGGTGGCAGCGCGGCGGATCTGTTTGACATTCTTTACAATAATGAGGGGCGCTGGGGCATAGTTGAAGATATCAGGGGGCTGACAGACATATTTGACTTCGCGCCCACCGCGCGCAGCCATGTCAGCGACTTTCTGATTGCCGGTCGCCGCATGGGGGCCAGCGGGCGGGTGGCGCTGATCAAACAGCTGCGCGACTGGAACATGCTCACCCTTCCCGAGGTGAACGCCTATCTTGTCGATATGCTGGCGGATGGGGCCAAATCCGTACGGCAGGAAGCCATTCAGGCAATGACGACATTGCCCGAGGATCAGACGCTCGCCATTGCCAAAGACAAGCTCGCAACAGGGAATGTCAGCCTTCGCGGGGCCATTGTTGATCTGTTGACCGGGCTTAGATCGGACACGGGTTTTGCCCTTTTGCGGGACCATCTGAAAACGGAAAAAACCGCCCGTATCAAGGCCGCCATTGAAAGCGCTCTGAGCGTCAAAGAGGTTACAGAGGCCGATGACACCGTGGATTTCGACGGCACCAGCTATCTGGCCTTGGATGGCAGCCGGGTCGACATTCCACCGCGACGCCCCCTGTCCAAAGAGCCGAATGTCCAGTTCGGAGCCGAGGACCAAAAGGCGCTTGAGCAGATTATTGCCAAGGCAAACCAAGAGATTGACCAGCGCAATGCTGCACGCAAAGGAAAAATGCGATATGTCGAACCGCGGCTGAAAACCTCGTTTGCCAAACAGGCGTTAAAGGTTCTGAACGGGCCGGTCGAGGATATTGCCAAAGAAAACCACACCAGCCTGTGGCAATTCCTGAATTTCACCTCACGCGACACTTGGACCTTGGACGCCCTGACGCGCATGTCTCAGGATCGCGCATTGAGATTTGCCACCTCCGCCAACCGCGATTTCGATGCGGCGTTTAACTTGCATGAATGGGGGGCCATGCGAAGCTATCTCGTTCGCTATGTGACCGGCAGTGATGCGGATTATCGCAACCTCGAAGCTATCAATGTAGAGATGGGTGAAACCGACACTGGGCCTTGGGGCAATCGAAAAACGCGCAAGGCCAAACCCGGTGATCTGTTGCGCACCGAAATTGGCCGGGAATGGGCCGATTATGATGTGATGGACCTGAACCGCGAGGCGATATGGCCCTTCCTGGCCGAAAGCTTTGACGTGTTCGACGAGGCCTTTGGTTTACGCCCAGCGGGTGAGCCCGTGCCGCGCAAAATTCGGGCTATCGCGTTCTTGCGCCTGCTCCCCAAAACCCCGCAACGCTATTACGGTCCTTTGTTAGAGATCGCGACGGGGGCCACCAAAACCGGACGGGCCGAGGCAAGGGCCATGCTGCAAGGTGCGCCCGGCCTGGTTGATCGCGCCGTGGCCTTGCTTGACGACACCCGGCAGGACGCCCGTGCCGGGGCGGCTGAATGGTTGGCTGATCTCGGAGCCAAAGAGGCGATCAAACCACTGAAAGCCCGCCTGAACAAGGAAAAGTCCGATCTCGCCAAAGCGGCCATTCTAACGGCCTTGTCGCGGTTGGACGTTGATCTCTCTGACTATGTCGGCCCCAAGGCGCTGTTGCTTGAGGCTGAAAAGTTGTTGAAGAAAGCCAAGTTTGACAAGCTCGATTGGCTGGTTGGCGATCACCTTCCGGCATTGAAATACAAGGGTGGGCAAAAGGTGCCACCCGAGGTGATCAAGGCCTGGGTTTTCCTTGCCAACAAGCTGAAACAACCCGGCGGCAATGCGCTGTTTGACATCTATCTGGCGCAACTGGCCCCGCAGAGCGCGCGCACCCTGTCCACCTGGATCTTTGACGCCTGGATCAACTATGACACGGTGCGCCCCGGCGACGACGAGGCCAATGCCCATGCGGAACAACATGCCGATCGCAATTGGCAAAGCATGAAGCGCTGGATCAAGGATTACACCCGCGAACAGGCGTTCCGAGAGCTGTATAACGGGTTCAAGAGCCAATATTTGAATTCCGGGGCCGCAAGCAAAGGCGTATTGGCCCTGACCAAACAGGTGGACCCGGCCCATGCGGCGGCAACCATTCGCACCTATCTCAAACAGCACGGCTCGCGCACGTCTCAGGCGTCAGCGCTTTTGGACCTGCTAGCCGCCAAGGGTGATCCGGTCTCGTTGCAGATCGTGATTTCGGCGGCCACACGGCTGAAACAAAAAGGCGTTCAGGCCCATGCGGGCAAGCTGGTCGAAGCGGTGGCCGAGACCCGTGGCTGGTCCATGGATGAATTGACCGACCGGACCATCCCCACCGCTGGGCTGAATGATGACGGCATTCTGGAATTGCCCATTGGGGAAGAGGCGAAACCCTATTCCGCGCGCATGGATGACGCCTTTAAGCTTGTGGTGTTGAACCCCGATGGCAAGTCCATCAAAACCCTGCCCGCTGGTGATGACGACAACACAAAGGCCAGCAAGAAACAGCTATCGGCGGCCAAGCGTGAATTGAAACAGGTCATCACCCTGCAAGGTGAACGCCTCTACGAGGCGCTATGTGCCGAACGGCGCTGGCAGATCGATGACTGGATGCGCGATTTTCGCCAACATCCTCTGATGGGCCGGCTGACCGAGCGGGTTATCTGGCTGGGCGAAGACGCGCAGGGGCAGATCGTTTCAGCCTTCCGCCCGACGGCAGAGGGCGATTATGTTGATGCGGATGATAACGAGGTTGATCCGCTGCAATTCAGCACAATTCGCCTGGCGCATGGGGCCTTGCTGTCAGAGGCCGAAGCGCAAGCCTGGGAAAGCCATTTGGCCGATTACGAGGTCAAACCGCTCTTTGCGCAATTCGGTCGCCCGCTCCTGGCGCTTGAGGGCGAGATGAGCAAGGCCACGCAGATCGAGGACCGCAAGGGCTGGATAACCGACACGTTCAGTTTCCGCGGGGCCAGTTCAAAACTGGGATATGAACGCGGAGAGGCGCTGGATGGCGGCTATTTCAACGAATATGTCAAAACCTTCCGCAGCGCGGGGTTGTGCGCGGTGATCGAATTCTCGGGCAATTGCCTGCCCGAGGAAAACGTCGCCGCCGCCCAGATCAGCCTGGAATTTGTCAAACTGCTTGGCAACAACCGACGTGGACGCGCAATTCCGCTGTCAGATGTGCCACCCGTGCTGTTGTCGGAATGCTGGAACGATTACCGGGACATGG
This sequence comes from Tropicibacter sp. R15_0, assembly GCA_017744045.1. Taxonomy (GTDB): domain Bacteria; phylum Pseudomonadota; class Alphaproteobacteria; order Rhodobacterales; family Rhodobacteraceae; genus Pelagimonas. Next base: position 461,857 of record JAGHRD010000003.1, read on the forward strand.
TCGCCAAAGGCGCGTTTGATCCCGATTGGGAAAAGAAAATGCCATGGATGTAAGGCCAGAAACTGCCCAAAAACTGCCCGCCGAGCAGCGCTATCAGGATGAATTGGACCGGCTGCGCGCAGCGGATCAAGATCCCAAACCTGCCGGATGGGCCTTGTCTCCGCGCGCCGTGCGCCGGTTTATTCTGGGGGACAAGGCGGCACAGGTCAGCCGCAAATTCTATGGCGATGACCCGCTGGTAGATCGCTGCATCGTCGCGCTGATGGGGCATCAAGGCCTGATGCTGGTGGGGGAACCGGGCACGGCGAAATCTCTGCTCTCCGAGCTGTTATCCGCAGCGATCAGCGGCAATTCGCGTCTGGTGGTGCAAGGCAGCGCCGGGGTGATCGAAGATCACCTGCGCTATGGCTGGAACTACGCCCTGTTGCTGGCCGAAGGCCCAAGCGAACGCGCGCTGGTTCCGTCACCGGTTCTGACCGCGATGCAAGAGGGCAAGATCGCCCGCATCGAAGAGCTGACCCGCTGCGCCCCCGAGGTTCAGGATGCGATGATCTCGCTCCTCTCGGAAAAAACCGTGGCCATGCCAGAGCTTGGCGCGGGTCGCGAGGTGCGGGCGGAACGGGGGTTCAACGTGATTGCCACCGCCAACTTGCGCGACCTTGGCGTCAATGAAATGTCCAGCGCTCTGAAACGGCGGTTCAATTTCGAAACCGTCGCCCCAATCGCCGATGCGGCGTTTGAAAAGGAGCTGATCGCCCGCCAGGTCGGCGAACGGATGGCGGAATATGACATCGCAACTGAATTGCCCGAGGATGTGCTGGACGTTGTGGTGTCGGTGTTTCGCGACCTGCGCACCGGGCGCGCCCAAGATGGTGCCGTCGTGGCGCAGCCCAAATCCGTGATGTCCACCGCCGAGGCGGTGAACGTGGCGCATGGGGCCTTGCTGGATGCGAGCTTTCTGTCCGGAGAATCTCCGACCGGGGCCCATATTGCGCGGCAATTGCGCGGGGTGGTCTTTAAGGATGATGCTGATGATGCCCGCAAATTGCGCGCCTATGTGGACACGATTGCCCGCGCCCGTGGCAGAACCAGCCGCGCCTGGGCCAGTTTTCACAAGACGGCCAAGGACGAAAGCTAGGGCCCTGACCCCAGAGGCTGGAAAGAAATAAGCTGATCATGCAAGGCGAAGCTCTGATCCACGATGTGCGCGCGCGGCTGTTCCAGCCCGAGGCCGGGTTCTATCTCGCGCCGATCCGCCACCATTCGCCCGCCTGCGCCTGGGCGGTTCGGGCCATGATCCGTGACTTGAAACCTGCACAGGTTCTGATTGAGGCCCCGCATGACCTGTCGCATTTGATCCCGCATTTGCTGGACCCTGACACCGTGCCGCCCGTGGCAATGGCCAGCTTGCTTGACCAGAAATCCGGCCCACGCCTGGCGGCTTATTACCCGTTTTGCAGCCATTCACCGGAATGGGTGGCGCTGCGCGAAGGGGCAGCGCTTGGCGCGGAACTGCGCTTTGTCGATCTGGGCTCGGACGCCAAGATGAAAGCCAGCGCCCCAGAGCAAACCGGACCACAAGCGCTGGTGCGCGAGCATGGGTTTGACAGCGGCGACTATGTGCGCGCCCTGTGCGAGCGGCTGGGATGCCGCGACGGGTTTGAGCTTTGGGATCACCTGTTTGAAACCCGGATTGGTGATGGTGATTGGCAGCGGTTTCTGGGCGATGTCGGGGCCTATTGCGCTGCCCTGCGCGCCTCGACACCCGAGGATCAGATCCAACAGGGCGACGACCCGAAACGCGAAGTGCATATGGCGGCCTGCATACGTGATGCGCTGGCCCAAGGCACCGCGGATGGTCCGGTGATTTGCGTGATCGGCGGCTTTCACGTCTGGCCCCTATTGACGCCAGACGCAACAGCCAAGGATGTTCAGGCTGGTGGCAACTCAGAAGCGTCCTCCTACCTGATCCGCTATGGTTACAAGGACATGGACGCGCTGATGGGATATGGCGCGGGCCTGCCGCAGCCCGCCTATTACCAAGCGCTGTGGGACCATGTAGAGGCGCGCAAGACAGCGCCAAGCTGGCCGGAACTGGCGCAGGATTTGGTGGCAGGCTTTGCCGCCGAGATGCGCAGAAACGGCCATACCATTTTTGTCCCGGCGCAGGTCGAATTGCTGCGCAGCGCCGAGACCTTGGCGCAGTTGCGCGGCCGCCCCGGTGCCTTGCGCCATGATCTGTTTGACGGGCTGACCTCATCCCTGCTCAAAGGGGAGTCCAGCGGGTCCGATGTCTGGCGTGATCGCTTTGTCCAGTTTCTGCGTGGCACGGCGCTGGGGGATGTCAGTGACGGTGCCGGGCAACCGCCCATTGTCGCCGATGCACGGGCGCGGGCCGCACGGCTTCGGTTCACCGTCACCGACGGCCAAAGGCGCGAGCGCAGTCTCGACCTGCGCCGCAAACCAACCCATCTGGCCGCCTCTCGTTTTGCCCATGCCATGGCGCTTTTGGACACCGGCTTTGCCACCCGCAATGGCGGGCCTGATTTTGTGAATGGGCTTCAGACCGGTTTGCTTTTTGAGCATTGGGAATACGCCTGGTCCCCGCATGTCGAAGGGCAATTGATCGAGGCTGCCATTCACGGCGACACCCTGCCCAGCGCCTGTTTGGGCAAGTTGCAAGCCGAGCGCGCCGCCCTAGCCGAAGATGGCCGGGCGGACGATCTGCCCAGCCTGATCGCTTTGTTCAAAAAGGGCCTCTTGGCCGGGCTAAGTGACGAGCTGGACAGTTTTCTGGCCGAGATTGCCGGCGCGATCAATCGCTCTGCCGATTTTCCCGGCACGACCCGCGCCATGATCGACCTGCATAGCATCGAAGCCTCGCGCGGGCCGCTGTCCTTGCCCGACGGGCTTGCGATCAAACCGGTGATGCAACAGGCATTTTCGCGGGTGATTTACCTTTGCGATGATCTGCCCAATATGCGTGATGAGGCGATCCCACCCTGTCTAACGGCGTTGCGCCTGATGTCAGAACTGTTGCGCAGCGACGCGGCGGATGCGGTTGAAGCGGAGCGTTTCAAAGAAGCGCTGGACCGTGTCATCAAGGCCGATCCTGCCCCGGAATTGATCGGTGCGATTACGGCGATTGGCGTGGAAAGCGGGCGCAGGGCAGAGCATGAGCTGCCCGATCTTCTGACCGCGCAACTGCGCGGGAGCGCGCCGGATTTGCCGACGCGTCTGGCCGGGCTGCGCGGCGTTCTCGCGGTGTCGCCCTCTTTGCTTTGGACCGTGGCCGGGGTGCTGGACGCCCTGGACGAGTTCCTCAACCATCTGTCAGACACGGAATTTCTCGAGGTCCTCCCGCATCTGCGGCTGGCCCTGTCGGCCCTCAACCCGCGCGAGGCCGATCAGGTTGCCGAGGCACTGACCCGCCGTCACGGAGGCTCGGCGGGCGACTTCAGCGTGCATCACCATGACATTGACGCCAGCGAAGCCGCAGCGGGCGCGGCGATGGAGCTGGCCCTGCGCCAAAGCCTTGCCTTGGATGGGCTTGAGGATTGGATCACCGGAGGGCAGGCATGACCTCCTCTGATCCGAACCACGCGAAACGCCGCTGGCGCCTGGCCCTGGGGCGCTATTCCGAACGCCAGCTTGGCGGGCTGAGCGGGCAAGAGGCCCGTGCAGATCGCGCCTTGGACTACCTTTATGGGCGCGAATATGATCGGCGCGGGCTGCATCGCCCCTCGGGGCCCGGATCGCTGGACCCGACACAGATGAAGGCGCTGGATTGGCTGGGCGAGGCGCGCAAACTGTTCCCGCAATCGGTATTCGAAGTGATGCAGGATCACGCTCTGGACCGTTACGGGCTGACCGACCTGCTGTCAGATCCCAAGACGTTGGACAGTCTCGAACCCAATCAGGAGCTGTTGAAAACACTGCTCAGCTTTCATGGCCGCGCCAGCCCGGACATGAAGGAAAAGCTACGCCAGGTGGCGGATGCCGTGATTCAGGATGTCATGCGGCGGTTGCACACGGATGTTCAGCGCGCCTTTTCCGGCAGGCGCAATCCTTTCAAACGCTCTCATATGGCGTCGGCTGCGAATTTTGACTGGCGCGGCACCCTGCGCCGCAATCTCAAGAATTACGATCCCGAAACCGGGCGCATTATTGCAGATGATTTGCGCTTTGTGTCGCGCGAACGTCGCCGCCTGCCCTGGTCGGTGATCCTCTGTGTCGATCAATCCGGCTCAATGACCGATAGCATAATCCATTCTGCCGTCATGGCCGCCATCCTCTCTGGTTTGCCCGGCGTCAAAGTCTCGATGGTCTTGTTCGACACCTCGATCATTGATGTCACCGACAAGCTCACCGATCCGCTTGAAACGCTGTTGTCCGTGCAACTGGGCGGTGGCACCAACATTGGCAGGGCGGTAGAATATTGCGAGCGCTTTGTCGACACGCCAGAGCGCACGGTTTTTGTGCTGATCTCGGATTTCGCCGAAGGGGCAAGCCCAAGGCGGCTTTATCAATCCGTCGCCCGCATGAACGAGGCCAAGGTCCGCCTGATCGGATTGTCGGCGCTGGACGATCTCGGCGATCCCTATCTGGATAAACAAATCGCCGGGCGGCTGGCGGGACTGGGCATGCATGTCGGCGCGATGACACCGGACAGGCTGGCCATCTGGCTGGCGGAGGTCATGCGATGAGCCTGTCTGCATTGGTGGCCTCCTTCGACGACGAAGCCCTGGTTGCCTTGGCCAACAAGGGGTTGCTGCGCCGCGCCAAAAAGGCCGAAAGCGCCGCGCGGGTTCATCATTTCAACGATGAAAGCGCCAAGGTGGAGGTAGACGGGTTTCAGGTGGACATCCCCGCCACTGGTCCGCAAAGCGCGACATGCACCTGCCCGGCACCGGGCATGTGCAGCCATATCCTGACGGCGATGCTGGCCTTGCGCGGCGCAAATCCCGAGCCCCCCCAACCACAAAACGCTGCATCGCCCAAAAAGGCCACTCCGGAAACGCCAACTGACACGGGTGCAATTGCCGGTCTGGTCGCCATGGATGCTCAGCTGCTGGAAAAATTCGCCGGGGCGGATTTTGCACCGGCATCAACGCTTGCCGCCACAGCCGAGATCGTGGATCGGGCAGAGGCGGCGCAAGTGCGGTTTGCCTCACCGGAATCCTCGGTGACATTTGTGGCAAATCAACCGCTCAGCGCCGCGCTATACAAAGGGCCAAGCACCCGCAAACGCCTGGTGGTTGCCGCTGCCGCCCTTGCGATCCGGGACCGCGAAGGGGTCGCCCGAAGCCAAGCCACGCTGACAGCAACACCCACACCTGCCAGTTTGGCCACAGACACGCTGCCCGCTATCGCCCAAGCACTAGAGGCCGCCATAACCCAGGTCTTTCTCGGCTCTGCTGCATTGACGCAGGAACGGCTCTTGGATCTCGCCATCTCGGCCAAAGTTCAATCCGCGCCGCGGCTGACCGGCCATCTGCATTCCCTCTCCACCCAGGCGGGCTGGGCCGAGGTGGGCGATATCCGCTTTGATGGTGGGCAATTTTTGGCCGCGCTGGCGCAGGCCTATGCCCTGGTCAAGGCTCTGGGTCAAAGCCCCGACGCCCCTGATTTGCTGGGGATCGCCCGGCGCAGCTATGACCCCAGCCCTGCCGTGACGCTCTGGGGGCTTGGGGCCAATGCCTGGGCGACCCCAGGCGGTGCGCGCGGGCTGACATTTTACCTTCTGAACCCCGAAACCGGCGCCTGGCACAGCGCCACAAGCGCGCGGGCGGCGGGCATGGATGCGACCTTTACCCCGGCACGGGCCTATGACAGCCCGCTCTGGGGCGCTGGCTCTTTCTCAACGCTAAGTGGCACCGCCCTGTCGCTGGACGCGCCGCATATGGACAAGAGCGGGCAGTTGTCGGTCTCGGCCAAAACCGTGGCGCAGGTAAACGGACCACTGCAGGCCAGGGCCTTTCTGGACAGCCCGGTAATACTTGACGATTGGGCCGCGTTAGTCGCCACGATGCAAGAGCGCATGGGGCATGGATTGCGCAGGGGGGCCGTACCGCTGCCAAACCTGATCAAGCCGACAGCCATTGACCCGCCGCAATTTGACGATATCAGCCAGCGCTATCTTTGGCAGGTGCGGGATGCGGCGGGCCGCGCCCTGCCCCTATCCGCGCGCCCCAAAGATATGGCGCATCTACAATCGCTGCCCAGCCATTTCCCCGGTAGCGCGCTTTTGATCCTGTCCTCGATGAGCGAAGACGCCCTGCATCACAAAGCCATCACGCTGTTTGTACCCAAGGGCGACACGCTAATTACCACCAATCTGGATTTTCACCCAGCCCCCGAGGGCAATTTGCTGGCGCGGGCCAAGGGCGGGCTGCGCAAAGGCTTGCGCAGATGGCAAGGGCGCGGTCAGTCCAACCCGCATCTCAGCTTTGCCGCGCAAACCCTGACGGCTTTGGCCGAACAAAGCCGACATGCCCAGCCCAAGGCCCTGGCCCGCCTGGCCGATCAGGCAGAGGCGCGCCAGCTTTTGTTGCTGGCCGGCCGTCTGCGCCTGTTGCAGGATCACCCCTGCCCCGCCAATGTGCTGGCCGCCGCTTACGTGTGTCGGGAATTGACCGCGATAGAGGCTTTGAACACGCTTGACTGAGAGGGTTTCGCCCCCTTTCAAACCTTCAGGAAAATACCTGCGAAAAAGCGGGCCAAGTCCTGATGCGCATGTAGCGGCAAGATAGCCGCGACATGTTGGTCCGGGCGCACCACCACTAGGCAACCTTGGACACGGTCGATCTTGCGCAGGTCAAAAATGTCCTCACCCGGCAGGGTCGAAGCGCAAAAGACCTTTTCATAATCACACAGCCCATGGCGACCTTTCAGCGGGCGCAGCAACGGGTGCATTTGCGTATGCTCCAAATCGCGAAACCCCTGTTGATAGATGGCGCGCAGGTCGATCAGAGTGTCGATATCCTCCTGCGGGTGGCGATGCACCTTTAGCGGCGACGTCGGATCATCGGTCATGAAATCGCACAGCTCGCGCAGGGGCGCATCCTCCTTTGGTGCAAAAGCAAAGAGGGTCCAACGCCGTCCGGCCTCAACCGCGTGGCCCAACTGCATGGGTTTGGCATCGGCCAAACGCACCACCGGGGCCGAATGGAATCGCGCCCCCAGCTGAAACCCCGCCGCGCGGTCCTGCCACTGCGCCGTGCCGATCAACCGGGATGGCGCGTAAGTGACGGTCAATCCGGCGGTGAACAGCCCGCCCTCAATGAACTTGCGCTGCACCACAGGCATGTCATCCCCGGCATCCGACGGCGCACTGACCGCGCGGGACCAGGCGTGGTCATAGTCGATCAAGGCTTTGGCCGCGCCCCAACGCTCTTGCGAATAGCTGTGCAACAGCGCCGGAACGGCCCGGCCCGTCAGCACCGAAATCAGCTTCCACCCCAGATTGAACGTGTCCCCCATCGAAACATTCATCCCCTGCCCCGCCTTTGGGCTATGGGTGTGGCAGGCATCCCCGGCGGTGAACACGCGCGGCGTGCGGGTGGACGTTTCGGGGTCAGAGACATCGTCAAACCGATCCGTCAGGCGATGCCCGATTTCATAGATCGACCACCACACCACCTCTTTGACCTCAAAGGCAAAGGGGCGCAGAATTGCCTGCGCCTTGGCGATGATATCCTCAATGTCCAGACTGCGGTCTGCGACGCGCTCATCCTCGTTCAGCTTGTCCAACTCAACATAAAGACGCAGCAAATAGCCGCCCTCACGTGGGAGCACCAGAATATTGCCCGCCTGAGACTGGATGATCGACTTCATGCGGATGTCGGGGAAATCCGTAACCGCCAGCACATCCATCACGCCCCAGGCCTGATGCGCGGCGTCTCCGTGCAGGGTGCCGCCAATGGCGCGGCGCACATTGCTGCGCGCCCCGTCGCAACCCACAACATAGTTCGCGCGCACCGTCTCGGTCTCACCCGCGCGATCCGGGGACGTATGTTCCAGCGTCACGGACACCGGATGATCCTGCCCATCAGGATCGACCTGCACATCAATGACGCGCAACTGGTAATTCGGCTCCAGCCGTGACGGCGAATGGCGCATGATGTCGAGAAACATGTCATGCACCCGCGCTTGATTGATCAGCACATGAGGCATTTCCGAAATGCCATCCGCCACGTCTTGCACCCGCCCTGCCCGCGCGATCTGCGAAGGATCGGCAGCGTCCGGCGTCCAAAAGGTGGTTTCATTGATCCAAAGGCTTTCGCGTTTGACCTTGTCGGCAAAGCCAAAGGCCTGAAACATCTCCATCGAACGAACGCTGATCCCGTCGGCCTGGCCCTTTTCCATCGGGCCAGCTTTGGGTTCCACGATCAAAGTCGCGATTTCGGGAAACCGCGACAGTTGCGCCGCCAGACACAGCCCAGCAGGACCACAGCCCGCAATCAGCACATCAACTTTCTGCGGCAGTTCAGGGGTTTTCCGGGCCCTGGCCGGATCGGCGGGCAGGATATCGGGGTCGCCGGGCGTGAAACCGTTCAGATGATATTGCATGGGCTGTCCTCCTTTGGGTCACGCATTTAGTATCTATACTTACTATATTGAGTCAACAAGTATGTGTACATCCTTTTTTCAGGCAGCTATTTTGCCGCCATGTCATTGAAACACACGCATGTGCAGCACATGGCCGGTCACCTGATCCGCCGCCTGCACCAAAGCTCGACCCAGGTTTTTGCCGCCCGCATCAAGGCGGCGGGCCTTGACCTGACCCCGGTGCAATTCGCCGCTCTGGATGCCATTCACGCCAATCCCGGCGCGGATCAGGCCGGGATCGCCGCCCTGATTGCCTATGACAAAGCCACCATTGGCGGGGTGATTGACCGTCTGGAGGCCAAGGGTCTGGTCGCCCGAACTCCGTCAAAACGCGACCGCAGAGCCCGCGAAGTGCGCCTGACCGAGGCCGGTGAGTCCCTGCTGACCCAGGCCATGCCCGTGGTCAGCAAATTGCAGGACGACATCCTACCTGGGCTAAGCCCCGAAGAACGCACGCAATTTCTCGATCTCGCCCGCAAAGCTCTAGGGCCTGTGGACACTCACCATAAATCATCAGCGCGAGACCCATTTTGCCGCTGACAAGGCGATTTTCCCGCAACGATCTGGTTGATCGGCAGGGGAAATCAACGAAGGCAGAGGCAAAATGGGTCTCGCAGCTTCGCTGTTTCGCCAAAATTGCTCATTTCGTCGTCATTTGACCTTGAAATAGATCACTATTCCTGCGGCCAAATTCCTGGAACTGAGCAATTTTGGACTGAAACTGATGGTCTATGGTGAGTGTCCACAGGCCCTGGGAGCTGATTAACACGTAAAGTTTAATGATTGACTCCGCCGCGCCAATTTAGTTATATATCATATCTATTATGAACTGCACCCAATGGAGGAGCTCGGATGCGGATCGAGGGAAGCGTGGCAATTGTCACCGGAGGAGCAAGCGGTCTGGGCGAGGCCACAGCGCGGCATCTGGCAGCCCAAGGGGCCCGTGTGGGCGTTCTGGATTTCAACATCGAACAGGCCACCCGCGTCGCGCAGGACATTGACGGTGTCGCCGCGCAGGTCGATGTCAGCGACGAAACCGCCGTGGACGCCGCTATCGCTCAGGTCGAAACCGCCCTTGGCGTGCCCCGGATCGCCGTGAATTGCGCAGGTATCGGAACGGCCGCCCGCATCGTCGGGCGCGAAGGCAAGACCAGCTTTGACACTTTCCGCCGTACGCTCGAGGTCAACCTGTTCGGCAGCTATGCCGTCATGACACACGCCGCCCGGCGCATGATGGAGCTTGACCCAGAAGAGGGCGAACGCGGTGCCATCGTCAACACCGCCTCGGTCGCCTTTCAGGATGGCCAATTGGGGCAAGCGGCCTATGCGGCCTCAAAGGGCGGGATCGCAGCGATGAGCCTGCCCGCCGCGCGCGAATTCGCCCGCGCTGGTATCCGGGTCATGACCATTGCCCCCGGCCTGTTCAACACCCCGATGATGGAGTCGCTGCCCGACGAGGTCACCGCGCAGATCGTGTCGAATATTCCTCACCCTGCCCGCTTGGGCGCACCAGAGGAATATGCGCTGATGGCCGCGCAGATCATTTCAAACCCCTACCTGAACGGAACAACCATCCGACTGGATGGCGCGACGCGCCTGCCGCCGCGCTAAAGGAGCCCAAATGTCCGACATTTTGAACATCCAGGTCGACGATCAAATCGCCACCCTGACCATGAACCGCCCTGGCAAGCGTAACGCCATGTGCGAAGAGCTGCTGCACGCGCTGGAAGAGTTCTATTTCAACCCGCCCGAAGGTCTGCGCGTGGTCATTCTGACCGGTGTCGAGGGCCATTTCTGTTCCGGGCTTGATCTGGCCGAACATGTGCACCGCTCTGCTGAGGAAAACCTGTATCACTCGCGCAAGTGGCACAAATTGATGGATCAGATCCGCTTTGGCGGTCTGGCCACCGTATCCGCCATGTTTGGTGCGGTGATCGGCGGCGGTCTTGAACTGGCCTCGGCCACCCATGTGCGTATTGCCGAACCTTCAACGATTTTCCAATTGCCCGAGGGGCGTCGCGGCATCTTTGTCGGCGGTGGAGCCACCGCCCATGTTGGTCGCCTGTTGGGGCCGGATCGCATGACCGAGATGATGCTGACAGGCCGTAAATACGGCGCGGATGAAGGTGTGTCGCTGGGGCTTGCGCATTATTCCGTTGGCGATGGCGAAGCCCTGAGCCTGGCTCAGCAACTGGCGGGCAAAATCTCGCGCAATGCGCCGCTGTCCAACTATCTGATGATCCAGGCCATCCCACGGATCAATGACATGTCGAATTCGGACGGATTGTTCACCGAAAGCCTGGCCGCGGCCCTGTCACAGACCACGCCCGACGCTGAGGAAGGGCTCAAAGCCTTCCTTGAAAAGCGCGCGCCCAAGTTCCGGTGACACTATGCCAGCACCAGAACAAGACATCAAACAGCCCACCCGCGTGAGCGACGAGACCCTGCGCCGCTTTCTGGGCTATCACATGAAACGCGCCTTCAACGTGGTGCAGGCGGATCTGACCGCGACGCTGAAACCCTTTGACCTGCGCATGTTGACCTATACGGCGCTGGTCCTGATCTGCGACAATCCCGGCCTCAGCCAAACGCAATTGGCTGCGGCCATGGATATCGAGCGCCCCAATCTCGTCGTGATCATCGACGAGCTGGAACGCCGCGAGCTGATCAATCGCACCCGCGTTCCCACGGATCGCCGGGCCTATGCCCTGATCCCGACACTGGCGGGGAAACGGCTTTGTGAACAGGCCGTTGCTGCCGTCCAAGCGCATGAAGCAAAGCTTTTTGTCGGGCTTGATGACGATATGCGCGCTGCAATGATTGAAACACTTTCCAAGGTGAGGGGCACATGAAACGGACCTCGAATTTCAAACCCCATAACGTGACCCGCGAAGATCGCGCCGATGGGACGATTTTGCTGCGCTCAGCCGAACCGCTGAGCCCGGTGGCAAACACAACCGGCGAATGGTTACATCGCTGGGCAGAAGAAGCCCCCGACCGCACCTTTATTGCCGAACGCTATGGCGCGGGTTGGCGCGAAGAAAGCTATGCCGCGACCCTGGACAAGGTGCGCAATCTGGCCGCCGCCCTCTTGGCCCGAGGCATGGGTCCGGATACGCCGATCCTGATCATGTCGGGCAATGGCGTTGATCACGGCCTGCTGGCCCTGGCCGCGCAATATGTTGGCATCCCGACCGTCCCCGTGGCCGAGCAATACTCGCTGATCCACGGTGCCCATGGTCGCCTGCGCCACGCGATCGAACTGGTCCGCCCGCGCATGGCCTATGTGGTCGATGCCGCGCAATATGCCGAAGCATTGGCGCTGGACGCGCTGGCGGGGATCGAGATCATCGCCTCGCGCCCCGGCCCCGGCACCACCCCATTTGACGAATTGCTCAAGGGGGACAATAGCATCGATATCGACGCCGCCCATGCGCAGGTTGGCCCCGATAGCGTGGTCAAATTGCTGATGACCTCGGGCTCGACCTCTAGCCCCAAGGCGGTGATGACGACCCATCGCATGATGTGTGCCAACCAGGCGCAATTGGCCGACGCCATGCCCTTTTTGCGGGCGCGCCCACCGCGCATTGTTGACTGGCTGCCCTGGAACCACGTCTTTGGCGGGTCGCATAATTTCAACATGATGCTGGCCAATGGCGGCACCTTCTATATCGATGAAGGCAAGCCGGTTAAGGGCGTCTTTGATCGCACCCTCGAAAACCTGTCACTGGTCACCGGCACCCTGTGTTTCAACGTTCCGGTTGGCTTTGCCATGCTGCTAAGCGCACTGCGCGAGAACGCGCCCCTGCGCCAACGCTTTTTCGAAGACCTGGACATGATTTTCTATGCCGGTGCCTCGCTGCCGCAAGATATCTGGCAAGGCTTTGAGCAGATGGCGATGGAGACCAAGGGCGAGATCCCGTTGATCACCTCGTCTTGGGGGCTGACCGAAACCGCGCCGGCCATGATGCTGCAACATGAACCGACCGAAAATTCCGGGGTTGTCGGCGTGCCTCTGAATGGCGTGACGGCCAAGCTGATCCCGGATGACGACATGCGCTGCGAAGTGCGTGTCAAAGGGCCCAACCTGATGCCGGGCTATTTCGAAGCGCCGGAAAAGACCGCCGAAGCCTTTGACGAAGAAGGGTTCTTTATCACCGGCGATGCGATGAAATTCGTTGATCTGGATGATTTGAACAAGGGTATGAAATTCGACGGGCGCATCTCGGAGGATTTCAAGCTGCTGACCGGCACCTGGGTGCGCGCGGCGCAGCTGCGGATCGACATGTTGGCGCTCCTCTCTCCTCTGGCGGCGGATCTGGTGATCACCGGGGCCGACAAGAACGAGATCGGCGTGATGATCTTTCCCAACACATCCGAGCTGGAGGCCGAAGGTTTTGCCCTGCAAGACGACAATGGCGCGATCCTTTGCCCCTTGCTCTTGGGGGAAATCCACCGGCGCTTGGCGGCCCATGCCGCGACGGGTGCCAGCAGTTCGACCCGTGTGGTACGCGCCATCGTCCTGTCAGAACCCGCCTCCATGCCCGACGGTGAAATGACCGCCAAGGGCAACCTGAACTTCCGCAAGGTCCTGACCCGCCGCGCCGACCTTTTGAACCGCCTTTATGCTGACGCCGACCCGGCTGTCACCACGCTCTAGGAGACTGAAATGGTAGATCTGTCCAAAGTCCGGGCCATCGACATTCACACCCATGCCGAAGAACCCTGCGGCTGCCATGATGATGACGGCTATGATGACCTGCAATCCACCATGGCCAGCTATTTTGGCGCGCCCTGGGAACATCCGCCGACCATCCACCAAACCGCCGCGCATTACCGTGAACAAAACATCGCGGCGGTGATCTTTCCGGTCGATGCCGAGCGCGAAACCGGCTATCGCCGCTACAGCAATGACGAAGTGGCCGAAGCGGTTGCCGAAAACAGCGATGTGCTGATCCAATTCGGCAGCATCGACCCCTGGAAGGGCAAGATGGCCGTGCGCGAGGCCAAGCGCCTGATGCGGGATTACGGCGTCAAAGGGTTCAAATTCCACCCGACGATGCAGGGCTTTTACCCCAATGATCGCATGGCCTATCCCTTTTACGAGGCGATTGCCGAAGAGGGCGGCATTGCCCTGTTTCACACCGGCCAGACCGGTGTCGGTTCGGGCATGCCCGGCGGGAACGGTATGCGGCTGAAATACTCCAACCCGATGTATATGGATGATGTTGCGGTGGACTTCCCCGAGCTCAAGATCATCCTCGCCCATCCGTCTTTCCCCTGGCAGGAAGAAGCGCTGGCCGTCGCGCAGCACAAGCCCAATGTCTATATCGACCTGTCTGGTTGGAGCCCAAAATATTTCCCGCCAATCCTGGTGCGCTATTGTAATTCGATCCTTAAGAAAAAGGTGCTGTTCGGCTCTGACTGGCCGATGATCACGCCGGAACGCTGGTTGTCCGATTTTGAGAAAATCGACATCAAGGATCACCTGCGCGAGGATATCATCAAGGGCAATGCCGCGCGCCTCCTGGGGTTTGCAGACTGATGCAGATCCCGGTTCCTGCCCTGTCTCATGCCTTTACCCTGCGCGTGGAATTGGCCGCTCCTATTGAGCTGGGACCGGGCCGCGCAGGGCAGCGCCGCATCATCCCGATTGTGGGCGGCGCGGCGCTGGGGCCAGAGATCACCGGCGAGGTGATGAACCTTGGGGCCGATTGGCAGACGATCTTTGCCGATGGTGCCGCGCATCTCGACACGCGCTATGCGGTGAAAACCGATGATGGCGCGGTGATCGAGATCGTCAATATCGGCACCCGCCACGGCCCGCCCGAGGTTCTGGCCCGCCTTGCCGCGGGCGAAGAGGTTGATCCCTCGACCTATTACATGCGCACGGCGGCGCGTCTCGAAACCGGGGATGCGCGCTATGACTGGGTCAATCACACGCTGTTTGTCTGCGCCGGTATCCGCCGCGCCTCAGCGGTCGAGATTGCCTATTACAAAGTGGACTGAACATGACGCCTTTCCGAGCCCCCCTTGAGGATATTCTGTTTTCCCTGCGTGTTGCAGGGGCCGATGACCTGTCGGATTATGATGCCGAGATTACCTCGGAAATTGGTGGTCATTTCGCGACCTTTGCCGAGGGCGAAATCGCCCCGCTGGATGAACCAGGTGATAGGCAGGGCTGCACCTTGCAAGATGGCCGTGTTTCCATGCCGGACGGGTTTGCAGAAGTCTACCAGGCCTATGCCGAAGCCGGTTGGCCCAGCCTGACCCTGCCCGAGGAACATGGCGGTCAGGGCATGGATGCGCTGACACTTGCCGTCACCTCCGAGATCTTTTCCGGGGCCAATCACGCCTTGCAGATGGTCACCGGTCTGGTGCCTGGTGCCGCGCGGGTTCTGACGCGCTTTGGGTCCCAGGATCAGCAAGCGCGCCACATACCCGGCCTGGCCTCGGGCGAGGTGATCGCCACCATGTGCCTGACCGAACCCGGCGCCGGCTCGGACCTGTCGCGCATCCGCTGCCGTGCCGAACAGGGCGACAGCTGGACAATCACCGGCGAGAAAATCTTTATCTCTGGCGGCGATCAGAACCTGTCAGAGCGTATCCTGCATCTGGTGCTGGCGCGCACATCGGATAACGGGGTCAAGGGCCTGTCGCTGTTCCTCTGCCCCTGCACCCGCGCCGATGGGAGCCGCAACGCCGTGACCGTCACCCGGATCGAAGAGAAAATGGGCCTGCACGCCTCACCCACCTGCCAATTGGCCTTTGACGGGGCCGAGGCCGAGCTGATCGGTGAGGAAGGCAAGGGGTTGGCGGCCATGTTCACTATGATGAATCACGCCCGCCTTGATGTCTCGCTACAGGGCGTGGCCCATGCTGCGCGCGCCCATGATATCGCCGCCACCTATGCGGCGGAACGGGTACAGGGGCGCGGCGCGGATGGGCAGCCGGTCACGCTGGACCACCATGCCGATGTGCGCCGGATGCTGGACGAGGCCGACAGCCTTGCCATTGGTGGGCGCGCGATTGCCCATCTGGCGCTGGTAACGATGGAGCGGGGCGATAATCCCGATCTGGTCGAGTTCCTGACCCCACTGGCCAAGGTCTATTGCACCGAAGCGGGCATGCGCGCGGCCGAATTGGGCATACAAGTTCTGGGCGGTTACGGTTATCTGCGCGAATACCGGGTCGAGCAAACCTATCGCGACGCGCGGATCACCGCGATCTACGAAGGTGCCAACGGCATTCACGCACGGATGCTCGCCACCCGTCTGGCCGCCACCGCCCCCGGCGATGCGTTTGAAGCATTCCTTTTGGCGCAGGCCGCGCACTTCCCCGATAGCGGCATCAAAGCCTTGGTCACCAACTGGCAGGCCAGCCGGGAGGCATTGAAAGCGGCCAAGGATCCGGCAAGCCTGGCGCAGGGCTTTCTTGAGGACAGCACCAAGGCGCTTTTGGCCTGTATCTGGTCCACCATTGCCGCGAATGCCGCGCAGCACCCCGATCCCGCGCGCCTGAACCGGCTTTGCGCCACCAACACCGTATAGGCCCAGAACCGAAATTCTTGTCATAGAATTAGTGTCCCCGGATCGCCTGCGATCCGGTTCGCGCCCGACCCCGCCCCCCAGGGCGGGCGCGAATTCGTCTGAACGTTTCAACAAGATGCGCGGCTAGCTGATGCCTCCACCCGTTCGCCAAGGTTAGACACGCCCACCCTCGGTGCCGGGCGCGAACCTGTGTGGTTGCCTTTTTCTATGTAGCGGATTTCGGTTCCATGTGACTAGGGTCAGGCCCCGCCCCGCCCGACCGGTGTCAGGCTGGCAAAGGGTTTGCCGGTGACCGCCTCATATTCCTCTTCGTCCCAGAAGCCGATCAGGATACCCCCCTCGGCGGCCTTGCTCTGACGCGCCAGCACCTCGGGCGTGGCGGTGATACGGGCGTGGTGGCGCATCGACCAGGCCAAGAGCGCCTCTTCCATACGCGCCCGCACGGCGACATGTTCTTCGCTCTCAGAACCCCCGATATCCACCAGCTCATCCGGGTCAGTTTCCAGATCAAACAGGACCGGGCGGAAGGTCTCGCAGCGGATATATTTCCACCGCCCGTCAAAGATCATCGTAGTATGGGCATCCTCTTGCGGCTGGTTCAGCTCGCGCGCCATGTCCGACCAGTGATAATCATGCTCGCTGATCACATATTTGCGCGAAAACCCCTCGGTTCCATGCAGGATCGGCGTCAGATCGCGCCCCTCGACAATCCACGGCTTGGGGCGACAACCCGCCGCCGCCATAAAGGTCGGGGCCAGGTCGATCTGCTCCACCAGTTCGTCCGTCACCAGGCCGCGCGTGCCATCCGCCTCAGGGCGCGGATCATAGATGATCAGGGGCACCTTGACCGATTGCTGGTGATAGAAATCCTTATCCCCCATCCAGTGATCGCCCATGTAATCCCCGTGATCCGAGGTAAAAGCGATGATGGTGTTCTTGGCGATTCCGGTTTCTTCCATCCAGGCAAACAGCCGCCCCAGATGATCGTCCAATTGCTTGATCAGCCCCATATAGGCCGGGATCACATGTTCCCGCACATGATCGCGCGAGAAACTGCGGCAGACGCGCGCGTTGAGATAGGCGCGCATCAAGGGGTGATCGGTCTCACGCTCAGCCTCTGAGCGCACCGGATCGATCACATGACGTTCGTCATACATATCGTGATAGGGCGCGGGCACGATATAAGGCCAATGGGGTTTGATATAAGACAGATGGCAGACCCAGGGTTTGCCATCGGCCTCGGCGTCGCGCATGAAATCCATCGCGCGGTTGGTCATATAGGCGGTTTCCGAATGCTCTTCGGGCACATTGGCGGGCAGGCGCGAATTCTTGAGCAACCAGGCCGACAGGGTTTCGTGATCATCGCCCAGGCCGGAATTGGCGAAATCCCCCCATGGATTGTCCGAGTCAAAGCCATGCGAGACGAGGTAATCATCATAGGCAGACCATTTCTGACGCGCGCTGTCCGGGTGCAGCCCGTCATCGCGCTCATAAGGGTCAAAGCCGCATTCCGAACGGCTGACGCCAATCTCGCTTTCGGGATCAATGCCAAGCCAGGCCATACCTTCGAGATCGGCAGTCATATGGGTCTTGCCCACCAAGACCGCGCGCGCTCCGGCCTCGCGCAGGTGATCGCCCATCGTAGGCTCCCCCACCCGCAACGGCATGCCATTCCAGGTCGAGCCATGACTGCGCACATAACGCCCGGTATAGGACGACATGCGCGACGGCCCGCAGACCGGCGATTGCACATAGGCGTTTTCAAACCGCACCCCACGTGCCGCCAGCGCATCAATATGCGGCGTGTGCAGATGCGGGTGGCCATAGCAGCTTAGGTAATCGAAGCGCAGCTGATCTGCCATGATCCACAAGACATTGGGGCGTTCGGCCCCTTGTGGGGTGGTCGGGGTGGTCATTCTGCGGACTCCTCGTTCAGAAAGTCGTCAATGGGCTGGCTCAAAAAGTCGTCGAAACGATCCAGAAAGGACGCAAACAACGCCAGTTCGTCGGGGGTGAATTGCGCACGCATGGCCTCGCGTCGGCGCTTCATAAAGGGGGCCGCCTGATCAA
The DNA here is from genome assembly GCA_017744045.1 of Tropicibacter sp. R15_0. GTDB lineage: Bacteria > Pseudomonadota > Alphaproteobacteria > Rhodobacterales > Rhodobacteraceae > Pelagimonas. The sequence goes on from JAGHRD010000003.1 coordinate 480,087, forward strand.
AGGCCTCGCGCCCGGCGGTGGTCAGTTCGACGATGGTCTGGCGCCCATCCCCTTCGTCCCGGCGCATCTCGACCAGACCTTTGCGACGCATATCCGGCAAGGCACGCGACAGCAAAGAATGGTCGGTTCGTTGTATCAAAGCCAGTTCGCGAATCGTCAATGGTCCGACTTCGGCCAGGTCCCAAAGCGTGCGCCATTCCACGATAGAGAGCCCCGCGGCGCGTTTAAGAATCTGCTGACCCTGCTTGCGAGAAGCAGCGTAAGTCGCGGGAAGACGTGCAAAAATATTCTGGGTCTCGCGCAAGCGCCTTGCCCGAATCCGATCATCTTTGCCGCTGACTTCTCTGAGGTCACTCTGCGCCATCATTCTCCTCCAATATCCTGAAACAAAGCAGAAAAAAAATTACGTGACAAGTCATATATTTTTTGCGTACCTTTAATTACACCCCGACCAGGGGCGCGCATTCGGAGGAGGGATGCGCGAGCAACAGGGAGGAAACCATGCTCAAATCCGCCATTCTGGGGGCCGCAGCGGCGATTATGCCGTTCACGGCCTTTGCTGCAGAAACCTTGACCCTTGAAACAACAAGCGTCGGGTCCAGCCCGCATTACATCGACACCACCTTTGCCTCGATCCTGCAAAATGCCGGTGTCGCTGATTTGCAGGTGACCGAAGGCGCGACCCTGACAAATTCGGTGCAGGCCGTGGCTGAGGGCCGCCTTGATATCGCCCCTGCCCCGTTGATCCTGCCCTTTTTGATGTCCAAGGGGATCGGCCCCTATTCGGGCCTGGGTCCGGAAAAAGGCGCTGAGCTGGCCAGCAATGTGCGGGCGATCTTCTTTATGGCACCTTCGGTCCAGATTTTCGCCTATTACAATTCGAACCCGATTGACGACATTACCAAACTGGACGGCAAGCGCATCTGGAACGGCCCGCCACGCGGCGCGGCGCTGACCTCGGGCCGCGCCACGGTACAGCTTTTGGCCGGTTTGAAAGAGGGCGAAGGCTATGAAGGTGTGCAGACCCCTTGGCCCGATGCCATTCCCACAATCACCAGCGGCAAAGTCGATGCCTGGACCTCGCCCGATGGCCTGCCCTCGGCGCGCCAAATTCGCATCGCGGCAGCCGGTGGCATCACCATCCACGATATCCCCTCCGAGATCTATAACAGCGAGCTGGGTCAGCAGATTGCCAACGCCCCGGGCCACGCGCCGGTTTCGATCCCGATCGATGTTTACCGCAAAGCCTATGAGGGCAATGATGTGACCGTTGTTGTGGATGACGACACCTTTGACAGCTATGCCACGGCCTTTGCCGAGATCGTTCCGGCCAGCATGGACGAAGAACTGGTCTTTAACATCGTCACCGCCTTCCTTGAAGGCCAGGAGCGTATGGAGACCAGCGCACCCATCGGCCCGCATCTGAACATGACCTTTGCCGATATCGACGGCAAGACGCAGGGCGTCTGCGGTGCGGTTCAGATCAAGATGCATCCCGGTGCCATTCGCGCCTTTGAAGCCAAAGGCCACACCATCGCGGATTGCCTGCGCCCTTAACCCCTTTCGCCTGAATTGAAATCTGGCTGTCCGGTCCCATTGTGACCGGACATCCCATCGTCGCGAGCCAAACATGACAGATCCGATTACCCCCCGCCCATTGGCCAAGACGGTCGTCATGGTGCTTGCCATCACCTTTGTGATTGTCGGCATGATCAACACCATGCCCGAAATCCCCGGCCTGCAAGCCTTTATGCGCGATTTGACCGGGCAGCCTTTTCTGCGCGTTTCCGGCTTTCCCCCGGAATATTTCTTTCCACCGATTTTCCTACTGATGATGGTGATCGTGGCCATCCATGGCAGTGCCTGGGCCGAGTGGTCGCATCGCCAATTGCCCTGGCGTCCCGGTTGGCTGGGCCTGGTGCTGGATATCGGCCTTGTCACGGCTGCCGCCCTTGGTGCCCTGGGCTATCTTGTTGAAAACGATGCGGTTTGTCTGTTCGATCAAATCACCGGCGAACGGGCGCGCCTGATCGAAGAGGCCAATCAACGCGCCGCCGGTGTCATCCCCGGCATGAGCTTTGACGCCGAGGTTCCGGCCTGTCAGGCCCGGTTTGGCATCTGGATCCTGCCGCTTTTGTTCACCATTATCGGCCTGTTCTTCCTCTACAATATCCGCATGTGGGGCGCGCCGCTTGTGATCGTGGCCACCATTGTTGTCGCCTATACCGTGGCCACGGCGCTGGTCTGGATGTTCGATCTCTCCTCGAACAATTTCTTTCTGACCAAGCTCGGCGCAGATGGCGGCGATGCCCAGGCCGCTGCGATCCAAAAGGCGACCAATGTCTTTATCACCCCCGACGGGTTCATGGGGCGGTTCATGAATATCGTCGTGAACCAGGTCTTTCCCTATGTGATCCTTGGCGCGCTGTTTGGCACCTCAGCCGGGGGGACATCGTTGATCAAACTGGCCGTCCGCCTGACACGTCGCCTGCGCGGCGGCCCGGCCCATGCGGCCATTGTGTCTTCGGCACTGTTTGGCACCATCACCGGCGGCCCAGTGACCAATGTGCTGTCCACCGGGCGGCTGACCATCCCCATGATGATCCGCAACGGCTTTAACGCCCGCTTTGCCGGCGGGGTCGAGGCCGCGGCCTCCTCGGGCGGGCAGATCATGCCGCCTGTGATGGGGGTTGCCGCCTTTGTGCTCGTGGCGCTGACTGCGGTGCCCTATACCAAGGTCATCGTGGCGGCCTTCCTGCCTGCCATGGCCTTCTTTATCTCGATCTTTCTGACGGTCATGTTCCAGGCCCGGCGCGAAAACGTCGCCGCCATGGAGGAGGTGCCCGAAGATCTCAAGATGTTCCGCCAGGATTGGCTGAATGTGATCATGATCTTTGTGCCCATTCTGGTCATCCTCTTCCTGCTGCTGGGCAACAAAGACGCCGTGGCCAACGGGCCACTCTCCCTCGTGCTGCCCGGTTTTGTGGTGCAACTGATCGTCAACGCGACAGGTGACGCGATTTCGGCTGGCTGGTGGGCGGTTGTCGTGCTGATACCGCTCCTGTTCCTGGATCCCGAAACCCGCGCCAAACCATCCAAGATCCTGCATTCTCTGGCGGATGGCGGCATCCTGCTGTCGCGCCTGTTCCTGCTGCTTTTTGCGGTGTCGATCATCTCGGCTTTTCTCAATGAAAGCGGCCTGACCGGAGAGTTGACCCGCGCCGTCACCGCCTGGTTGGAAAACGCGCAATCCGTGACGATCTTGGGGCTCACCATCCCGATCACCGGCGGTGTCTATCTGATGGTCGCGCTGGTCAGCGCCATGTTCTGTGCGATCCTATTGGGCATGGGCATGCCAACCGTGCCTGCCTATGTGAACGTGGCTCTGCTGCTCGGCCCGCTTTTGGCCAATCTCGGCGTCAGCTTTTTCACCGCGCATATGTTTGTGTTCTACTTCGCCGTGGCCTCGGCCATCACGCCGCCTGTGGCCATCGCCGCCTTTGCCGCTGCCTCCATCGCGAAAACCGAACCCATGCGCACCGGGTTTGCCGCTGTGCGGGTCGGCATCGTGATGTTCACCATCCCGTACGTCTTTGCCTGGTATCCCGAACTGTTGCTGATCGAAGAGGCCGTGACCATTCTTGACGAAAATGGCCGCCAGCAATTGATCGAAGGTTACACCGGCACCACTGACTGGCTGGCTTTGGGCGGTCTGGCGCTGCGCCTGGCTTTGGCGCTCTATCTGCTGGCCTCTGCCCTGGCCCGCTTTGATCGTGGCGCGATGACACGGCTCGAAATGGCCACCCGCCTTTTGGTCGCCGTGCTGGTCCTTTGGAAAACCGCGCTGGTGATGTGGGTGGGCATTGCGGCCGCTGTGGTGATCCTTGCGGCGCACCACCTGCTCTTGCACGGCTCATCCACCATGCGAATCCGCGCCTGATTGACGTTTACAGGCGCGGATAACCGCCCCGATCCGACTTCCCCGGGTCGGGGCAATCCCCCCTAAACTCGGGGCGTTTTGTACAGATTGCCCTGTTGCGGTTAGACCGGGCGGCCCGTTACCACCACCGTCCGGTAAGGTAACGTAGGGTGGGGTTTCACCCCACCACTCCGGCCCCAAATCCGGCACAAACCTTACCGCTTCTCTTGGATGCTCTCGATATATTCCAGCAAAGCCAGAAGCTTACGCGGTGTTGGCGTTTCGATCCCGTCGCCGCTATCATAGGGGATCAGGTCACCCTCGAGCAGCGCGCCGAATTCTGGCATGCCCGGCCCGGCAATGTCGGAGCGCGCATAGCCATCAATGGTGGATAACACCTTGGATTTCGGGAATTTATCGCCATGGCGCACTTGGATCAAAGTCAGATCCTTGGGCGTTTTTTCCATCGCCCGCGCCATAGGCCCCTCACCCTTGCCATTCGCCCCGTGGCAACTTGCGCAATTTTCCATGAAAAGCGCTTTGCCATCAGAGGCTTGCGGCATTTCCGCCTCAACACAGGCCAGCAAGGCCAAACAAGCGGTCAAGCCACTGAAAACCCTTATCATTTTACGTCTCCTGCAAGGTTTTGACATAGGCGACAATATCCAACAATGCCCGGGGCGTTAAGGTCTTTTCGCCACTGGGCGACACCCATTCCACCTGTTCCCCTTCGAGCAAGGGGCCGAATTCCGGCATCAGGCCTTGGTGAAATTTCCCCGGATATCCATAGACTTGCACCATGACGCGCTCGGTTGGGAACACGCCATCATTGCTGGCGCTGAGTTGTGACAGGTCGGCAGGAGCGACTGGTAAACTTTGTGCTAACGGCCCATCCGCAACACCTCTAACCCCATGACAAGAAACGCAAAAGCTTGTGTAGAGGTCTTTTCCACGCCGCTCGGACTCCGTCTCCATTTCGCCGCAGGCCACCACGCCAACCAGCGCCGCAGCCCCCAGAATCCCTAATAATATCCGCATCTTAGCTCGCCCCCTTTGTCCTTGTCCTAGCTGTATTCTACTCTGCCCCACGCTGTACAGACTTGATCTACATCAGCCCCCTCGACAACCGCCCAAATCCATGCTCAAGTCTATGAAAACCAACAGGATTTTCGATGACTCATTACGCGTTAACCATGCTCGCCGCCGGGATAGGCATCCCGGTCTTAGCCGCCCTGAACGCCGCGCTTGGTGTGCGGTTGGGATCGCCCGTCTCCGCCGCTATGATCTTGTTTTTCATAGCCATTCTCAGCACATCCCTGGTCTGGTTCACCCTCGGCCGCCCCAGCCTGACCGAGGCCGTAGCTGCCCCCAAACACCTCTTCCTCGCCGGCGTCCTGATCGCCTTCTACGTACTCTCCATCACCTTCGTCGCCCCAAAATTCGGCGTCGGAAATGCGGTGTTTTTTGTCCTGCTCGGCCAGTTGATCAGCACGGCCGCAATCGACCATTTCGGGTTGTTCGGAGCCAAGGTCACTCCGCTGAACCTGATGCGTGCAACGGGAATTTCTGTTATGGTTCTAGGGGTTTGGATCACGCAACGCGCCTGATCCTCAGTCTTCGCGCAGCAGCCCGGCTTCAAGATGCACGCAGCGATCCATACGCGCGGCAAGCTCGAGGTTATGCGTCGCGATCAAGGCGGACAGACCGGTATCGCGCACAAGCGCCATGAGGGCCGCAAACACCCGATCCGAGGTTTCAGGGTCAAGGTTCCCGGTCGGTTCATCCGCCAAAAGCAGTTTAGGCGCATTGGCCATGGCTCGGCAAAAGGCCACACGCTGTTGTTCCCCACCAGACAAGGCTCCGGGCCGGTGCTCGGCCCGGTCTTTCACCCCGACACTGTCCAACAAATCAAGGCCCCGTGCCTGCGCGGCACCGCGCCCGACACCATTGGCCAATTGCGGCAGAACCACATTTTCAAGCGCTGTGAACTCGGGCAGAAGGTGATGAAATTGATAGACAAATCCAACCTCAGAGCGACGCATCGCCGTGCGCCTGCGGTCAGAGCGCCCCTGCATCGCCTCGCCTGAGATTTCCACACTTCCAGCCGTAGGCGTGTCCAACAAACCCGCGATATGCAGCAGCGTCGACTTCCCAGCACCAGAGGGCGCAACCAGAGCCACGACCTCGCCGCGACCCAGCTCCAAATCGGCACCGCGCAAGACCTGGACTTCGCCCGCTTCGCCCCGGTTATAGGTCTTTTCAATCCCTTTCAGGCGCAACACGAGATCAGACATGATCAGCCTCCACAACAAGGGACCGCATCCAAATTCCGTCGACGGAATTTGCAAAACTTTTGCAAAAGTTTTGGGCGCTTGCCACCCGCGCAGCATTTTTATTCATAGCGCAGCGCCTCGACGGGGTTCATCCGCGCCGCGCGGCGGGCCGGGAAGATTGTCACGATAAAGGACAGGCCCAAGGACAGGCCAACTGCTGACAGGACATCGCCCATTTGCAGCTTGGCTGGCAGTGCATAAATGCCGCGAATGGACGGATCCCAGACACCGCCCCCGGCAACGTAATTCACAAAGGCAAAGATCGGATCGATATAGATCGCAAACAGGCAGCCCAGGATCACCCCGGCCAACGTCCCCAGTATCCCGGTAAAGGCCCCACAGATAAAGAATACCCGCATGACCGAGCCTTCGGTCAGCCCCATCGTACGCAATATCCCAATGTCGCGGCCTTTGTTTTTCACCAGCATGATCAGCCCCGACACGATGTTCATGGTGGCGATCAACACCAGCACCGAAAGGATCACAAACATCACATTATCTTCGATCTCAAGCGCGCGCAGAAACCCACCCGAGGCATCCTGCCAGGTCCAGATCAGCGCCCCTGCCCCAGCGGCCTGGGCCACGGGGGTGGACAGGGTTTCAACCGCTTCGGGATCGGTGACGATCACCTCAAGCTCATCCGCGACACCTTCGCGATTGAAATAGAGCTGCGCCTCGGCAAAGGGCATATAGACCCGTGTCTTATCAATATCATAGCGCCCGGCGGTGAAGACATAGACAACCTCATAGGCCTTGATCCGAGGCGAGGTGCCAAAGGCGGTTTTCACCCCGTTGGGCGAAATCAGTTTGATCGTGTCGCCCACGCCGACCCCCAGCGTCAGAGCGACGCCGGAGCCGATGGCGATCCCGTCGTCAAAGCGAGCAAGATCGCCGTGCCCGGTTTCGGGATCAGCGATGCGGCGGATCTTGGTAATGTCTTCGGCCTTGATCCCAAACACCTCGACCCCGGCATTGGAGCCGGTGACATTGGCCATGACCTGCCCTTTGACCAAAGGCGCAACGCGGGTCACGCCGGGTACCTGGCGTACCGCCTCGGCCATGCCTGCGTAATCCGGCAGGGTGCGGGTCGGGCGGTCATATTCGTCAAGACGCTGCATGTGGTACACGGTCAGATGCGCGTTGCTGCCCAAGATCGTATCAACAAATTCCGCGCGAAATCCCGAACGCACCGCCAGGGTCGCGATCAAGGCAAAGACCGCCAGAGTAATCCCGATCAGGCTGATCCAGGTCATGACGCTAACGCCACCCTCGGCCCGTTTGGCGCGCAGATAGCGCCAGGCAATCATCCATTCATAAGGCGCGAAGGGCGCGGGTTGTCTGGTTTTGACGCTGCTGTTTCTGGGGCTATCGGACCCGTTGGGCATCTTGGCCTCTTTTCGCTACTCCCTTTCGCTTGACCAGTTTGCACGCACAGGGTCAAGCGCGCATCTGATCACGGCGTGGTTTCTGGCAAAGATGTGCTGGTTTTCCCGCAATCCGCTGCGCAAACCCGTCGCACTTGGCTTCCCCCTTGCCCAAGCGCCTGACTTGGCCAATAACCCGAGCATGACCGGACCTCGCTACACCTCGCTGATCGCCTCGCTTCCTGAAACCGTGCCGTTTGTCGGCCCTGAAGTGCAGGAACGCGCCCGTGGCGCGGCGTTTGATGCGCGATTGGGGGCAAATGAGAATATGTTCGGCCCCTCGCCCAAGGCGGTTGATGCTTTGCAGAGAGCGGCGGGGGAAACTTGGAAATATGGTGATTCCAGCAGCTTTGATCTGCGCGACGGGTTGGCAGATCATATTGGCTGTGGCCCGGGAAACCTGATTGTTGGCGAAGGCATTGATGGTCTGCTGGGCTATCTCGTGCGTTTGCTGATCGAACAAGGCGATGCGGTTGTGACCTCGGATGGGGCCTATCCGACCTTCAACTATCATGTGGCCGGGTTTGGTGGGCAGTTGCACAAGGTGCCTTACCGCGATGATCGCGAAGACTTGCCCGCGCTTCTGGCCAAGGCCGCAGAAGAGGCGGCCAAGCTGGTCTATTTTGCCAATCCAGACAATCCAATGGGCAGTTGGGTCAACGGGGCCGAGATCGAAGCGGCGCTGGATCAGATCCCCGAGGGCTGCCTGCTGATCCTTGACGAAGCCTATATTGAGTTCGCGCCAGCGGGCGTTGCCCCCAAGATCGCCTTTGACGATCCGCGCGTGATCCGCTTTCGCACCTTTTCCAAGGCCTATGGCATGGCCGGGGCGCGGGTTGGCTATGGCATCGGACATCCGGCGCTGATCACCGCCTTTGACAAGATACGCAATCATTTTGGCATGAACCGGGCCGCGCAGGTCGGGGCGCTTGCCGCACTCATGGATCAGGCTGGGTTGCAGGAAATCCTGGTTCAGGTCGCGCAATCCAAGGCCGAGATCGCCCGGATCGCCCAAGAAAACGGCCTTGAGCCCCTGCCCTCGGCCAGCAATTTCGTGACGATTGATTGCGGGACGGATGGTGATTTTGCCCGCGCGGTTCTGGCCAGTTTGGTGGCGGATGGGGTCTTTGTGCGCATGCCTTTTGTCGCGCCTCAGGATCGTTGCATCCGGGTTAGCGCCGGCCGCCCCGAGGATATGGCGGCCTTTGCGCGCGCCCTGCCAAAGGCTTTGGCCAAAGCGCGCGAAACCGGCTGAGGGTTGGGCTTAACCAAAAATTGACACCTGCGGGGCAATCTGGAGGGCACACGCTGCCAACGCCATATGTCTGCCCGCAGCCCATTCGGACCGCGAGCCTTTGGCCCATCACAGGAGCCGGTCCCATGCATGATGCTGACCCTCGCCCATCTGGCCCGCAGGTAAACGGGTCAAACTCCGTTGCAAATCTGATCTTGATCTTTGCCAATATGATTTGGATTTTTCTGGTGATCTGGTCGACCTGGGGGATTGGGGCGGTGATGATCCTTGGCGCAGCTTTGAACCATCTGATCACCCGCTACGAATTTGGCCTGCGGCGAGAGGCGGCTGGCATCAACGCTCAAGACGACAGCGATGATGACCCAAGGCAACCCCAGACCTGACATCCATATCCGCCTTTGCGCGCACGGCAGGCGCTGACAAAAGTTTTGCAAAACTTTTGCAAATTCCGTGCACGGAATTTGGATGCGCGGGCCTGCCGGACCTTCTTCTAAACTGATGAAGCGGCACTGATCACCTGCGCCGCAGCCGCAACCCCACCCGGGTTGTGCGCGATGCCCAAAGCATCAAGCCCAGCCTCGACACTGCCAAGCATGCCCAGAACCATGGTCGCGTTCAAATGCCCCATATGGCCAAATCGGAACACACCGGCACCGGTCGGGTCAGCCTCGGTTCCCATGCCCAGCCCGATCCCCAAGGTGACCCCGGCATTGGTGCTGCACCACTCCCGCAGCCTGTCGCCATCCGGCGCACCGATCTTGACCGTTGTCACCGCATAAGAGCGCTGCGCGGGGTCAGCCACATTCAGCGCCATGGGGCTGCCCCAATGCTCAACCGCTGCCCAGATCGACTGGGCCAGTGCCTTGTGCCGCGCCCAGACAGCTTCGATCCCTTCGGCTTTGATCATGCCCAGCGCAACCTCCAACGCATAAAGGTGATGCGTCGGCGCTGTGCCGCCAAAATACTGATAGAATATCTCGGGCTCGACCCGCGGCTGCCAGTCCCAATAGCCAGACACCCGGGCCAACGCCTGACGTGCCACCATGGCTCGGTCATTGAACCAGACAAAACCCAGCCCCGGAGGCACCATCAGCCCCTTTTGACTGGCCGAGATCAGAACATCTACACCCCAATCATCCATGCGCATTTCATCACAGCCCAGCGAGGCGACGCAATCCGCCATCAGCAGAGCCGGATGGCCAACCTCATCCAGGACCTGACGCAAAGCTTTGATATCACTGCGCAAAGAGGTCGAGGTATCGGTATGCACCGCCAGAACAGCTTTGATCTTTTGCCCCTTATCGGCCAAAAGCGCCGCGCGCACCTGTTCAGGATCAATAGGCGTCTGACGCCCGTGATCGATCAACTCGACCTCAACCCCCAGCTTTTGCGCCATGTCCGCCCAGCCAAAGCCGAACACCCCCATGACCGGAGCCAGAACCTTGTCACCCGGTTGCACGACATTGCTCAGCGAGGCCTCCCAAACGCCATGGCCATTGGCGATGTAAATCGCCACCTGGTGCTGCGTCTGAGCGACATATTTCAGATTGCGCACCAGACCCTCGGTCAGCACCCGCAACTCATCTGAATAGATATCCGGCGCAGGCCGCATCATCGCCTGCAAAACCGCATCCGGCATGACAGAAGGCCCCGGCAGGGCCATATGAAGGCGCCCATTGGCAAGTGACATTGGCAAATCCTTTGAAACAGCGACCATTCCCGACAAATCGGCCCTGGCAACTTTGGGGCAGAGTACCGCTGCGTTAGGGATCGTCAATAGCGCGAATGCTTGCCAGTTGCGCGCGCAAGGCTTAAACCGCGCATCTGAAGCTAAGGGACGAATGATGCTGGCGAAACTCTGGACGAAACTCGACGATGCCGAGCGCCGCCTGCGCCGCTCCTTTGGCAAGGATATTTCGACACAATCGGGACGGCGATGGGCGAAGCTGCATTATCACCTGTTCGATCATGCGTTTCTGCGCGTCTTTTGGACCAACTTTTTTGAAGTTGCCCCAAATGTGTGGCGCTCGAACCAGCCCACCCATGCGCGGTTTGAAAAATATGCCAAGATGGGCATCAAAACCGTCATCAACCTGCGTGGCGAAGACAAATTTTCCTATTACCTCTTTGAAAAAGAGAGCTGCGAACAGTTGGGGCTGACCCTGGTCAATGCCAAACTCTGGGCGCGCAACGCGGCCTCGGCGAGAAAGATCATCCCGGTGATCGACGCCCTGCGCGAAGCCGAACGTCCGATGATGTTTCACTGCAAATCCGGGGCTGATCGCGCCGGATTTGTTGCGGCGATGTATTTGATGATTTTCGAAGGGGCCAGCGTTCAGGAAGCCAAGGAACAGCTCAGCCTGAAATACATCCATCTCGACTTTACCAAAACCGGGGTGCAAGACTATATCCTGCGTGTCTACGAAGCGCGGTTGCAACTGGGTGACATCGGGTTCGAAGATTGGATCCGCACCGAATATGCCGCTACGCCCATTCAGGAAGGCTGGGACAACAAGGTGCCGGAACTCGAGATTGCCAAAAATCTGATGACCCCTGGGCAGACCAATGCCTGACACGCCATCCAAGCCAAACGTAGAGGCCGCAAGCTGGCCCTTGTTTCGGTGGCTTTGGACCCGTTACCTGAAACGCTATGTCTGGCTTTTGTTGCTGGCTGGCGGGTTGATGGCGCTTGAAGGCGGGCTGACCGCCAGTTTCGCCTTGATGATGCAGCCCTTGTTTGACGATGTCTTTCTTGGCGCGGATCAGAGCGCCCTGATCTGGGTGGGTCTTGCCGTTCTTGCGATTTTTGTGGGCCGCGGCCTGGTCAGCATGGCGCATAAGGTGATCCTGAATGCGATCTCACAGCGGTCCATGGCGGATATTCGACAGGACATGTTGACCCATCTGATGCGGCTCGACGTGGATTTCCACGCCGCCCATGGGCCGGGCCATTTGATCCAACGGGTGGATGGCGACGTGGCGGGCATCGCCAAAGTCTGGCGGACCTTGGTGACGGGCGCGGGCCGCGATGCCGTGACCTTTGTTGCGTTGTTGGCCGTTGCCTTGTGGACCGATTGGGTCTGGACCCTGGTCGCCCTGATCGGCCTTCCGCTGATGATCGGCCCCACGGCGTTCCTGCAACGCTACGTCAGACGCAATTCGCGCCATGCCCGCGAGGTCGCCGCCGACCAATCCACGCGGCTGAATGAGGTTTTTCACGGAATCCTGCCGGTTAAGCTCAACCAACTCGAGACCTATCAATCCAAGAGCTATGCCAAGCTGCAGAAACGCCGAGTTCGGACCGAAGTGCGGGCCTCGGCTGGGCAGGCCTCTTTGCCGACGCTGATCGACATCATGTCCGGGCTTGGCTTTTTCGGCATTCTGTACCTGGCCGGTGGCGAGATCCTGAATGGTGAAAAAACCGTTGGCGAGTTCATGACCTTTTTCACCGCCATTGGTCAAATGTTTGAACCGCTGCGCCGGCTGGGCGCGGTCAGTGGGGCCTGGCAAATGGCGGCGGCGGCGATTGAGCGGATCAAGCTGTTGCTCGAAACTCCGTCACAGTTGCGCGACCCCGATCGACCAGTGAGTGCCCCGCAGGGCGTGCCTGGCATTCGGTTGCAGGATGTCACCCTGGATTACGGCGATGCCCAGATCCTGAACGGGTTGAACTTTACCGCTGAGGCGGGCAAGACCACCGCCTTGGTTGGCGCATCCGGGGCGGGGAAATCCACCGTTCTCAACCTGTTGACCCGTTTGGTCGACCCCAAGGATGGTCGGGTCGAGATCGCAGGCATCGCCCCATCAGAAATGAGCTTGCGCGATTTGCGCGGCATGATCTCGGTCGTCAGCCAAGAGGCGCTGCTGTTTGACGAATCCCTGCGCGAAAACATCGTACTGGACCGCAATGTCAGCGAAGAACAGTTGCAAAACGCGCTTGAAGCCGCCTCGATCACCGACTTTCTGCCGCGTTTGGAAAACGGGCTCGACAGCAGGGTTGGGCCGCGTGGCTCCAACCTGTCTGGCGGGCAGCGTCAGCGGGTGGCCATCGCCCGCGCCCTGCTGCGCGACACCCCGATCCTCTTGCTGGATGAGGCGACCAGCGCGCTCGACGCCCAATCCGAGGCCAAAGTGCAAGCCGCACTAGATCACCTGGCCATCGGTCGGACAACGCTGGTCATCGCCCATCGCCTCGCCACGATTCGCAATGCCGACAAGATTGTGGTCATGGATCATGGTCGCGCGATCGAAGAAGGGACGCATGAAGAGTTGCTGGCCAAGGGCGAGGCTTATGCAGAGCTGTGCAGGCTCCAGTTTGATCAAGGCTAGGGTCAAGACCCCAAGATCACTTTCGATAAGCGCGCGCCAGATCCTCGGGCTTGGCCCCGGTCAGGAACCGGGCCAGCGTCCAAAGATTGCGCCCTCCGCGCTTGAGCCAGCCCTGACGTTGATACTTCTCCGCCGAAGTCACCGCATGGAAGTCCAAGCCCATCAAGCCCCCTTTGAGCGCACGAGCCATCACCACATCCTCCATCAAAGGAATATCAGCAAACCCGCCGAGACGCTCATAGGTTTGACGGTCAATCAGCAGCGCTTGGTCACCATAAGGCAGGCCAAAGGCGCGAGACCGCAGATTGGCCCAGCCCGCTACCACTTGCGGTGCCACCCCAGAAGCATCAAAGCGCAAACGCCCGTAATAGGCCCCGTCATGCGCCAAAGCCGCCGAGATATGCGACGTCCAGCCTTCGGACAGCACCGTATCCGCATGCAAAAACAGCAACCACGCCCCTTCTGCCACCCCTGCCCCGCGCCGCAACTGCCCGCCGCGCGATGCTTCTCCGGTGACGATGGTGGCCCCGGCGGCCTCGGCAATCCTCAAACTGCCATCCGTTGAGCCCCCGTCAGATATCACCAATTCCCGGATCAATCCCGCCGATAGCCCCTCGCCCAACGCCGCCAGACAAAGCGGCAACCGATCAGCGGCATTCAAGGTCGGGATGATAACGGAGATTGGGGCGCGCATGGGGTCTGTTCGTTTGGGCTTTCCCGGCCTATATGGCAATCACGGACAGAAGGAAACGATCATGAGCGACACCACACGCAAAGTGCTGCGCCTCAGCGGCAAGGATGTGACGGCTTTTCTACAGGGGCTGGTCACCAATGATGTGGAAAAGCTGACAGAGGGCTTGGTCTACACCGCCCTTCTGACCCCCCAAGGCAAGTACCGCGCCGATTTTTTTCTGGTGCCCGAGGCTGATGCGATTCTGCTCGACGTTGCAACCGATCTCGCACCGGGGCTGATCCAGGCGCTAAGCATGTATAAACTGCGCTCAGACGTGACGATTGAAGAAACGGATCTGGCGGTCACGCGCGGGTTGGGCGACGCGCCAGAGGGCGCTTTTGCCGATCCGCGCCACGCAACTTTGGGCTGGCGCGCCTATGATGGGCAACCCGGCCAAGACGTTGACTGGGACGCCCTACGCGTCGCCGCCTGCATTCCACAAAGCGGCATCGAGCTGACCCCTGATACCTTTATCCTCGAAGCCGGCTTCGAACAGCTGAACGGGGTCGATTTCAAGAAAGGCTGCTATGTCGGCCAGGAGGTCACCGCGCGCATGAAGCATAAGACCGAGCTGCGCAAAGGTCTGGCCGTGGTGGAGATTGAGGGCGACGCCCCCGCCGGAACCGAGATTTTGGCCGGCGAAAAACCGGCAGGCACCCTGTTCACACAATCCGGCAACCGCGCCATCGCCTATCTGCGCTTTGATCGCGCCAAAGGCGACATGCAGGCGGGCAGCGCCAAGCTGCGTTACACAAACTGACCCCTGGGTTTCTTTGGGCCCAAAATATCCCGGGGAGTCCCGAGCCTGCTCGGGACGGGGCAGCGCCCCTTCCCCCTACAGGTATTTCTCCAACATCAAAGCCCGGTCCACCGCTCCGACCGAGCGATAGAAATCCGTCGCAGGTAAGTTGGTCGCATCCTGGGACACAACCCACCGCCTGATCCCCTGATCCCGCATGTTCTGTTCCATCCGAGCGACCAGTTGCTGCCCCAGACCCAAACCTCGATGGGTCGGGGCGATATAGAGATGGTCGATCTTGATCCGACGACCGCCACGGCGCAGGCCATTCTGCGTTCGGTCCTCTTGCAAAGCGAGCAAGTAAGCCACCAATCCCCAGCCCGCGTCGACCGCATAGATTTTGCCCCCATCTGACAAGGCAGAGCGCAAGATATCCAGATAGACCTCATCCGCCCCTTCGGCATGATAAATATGCGGTGATAGACACACGTGGAAATTGTGCAGCGCGCGGAACAGCGGCAGCACCTCATCTAGGGTCGGATTGATCACAATCATCAAAAAAGCCTCCGGGCCAAGTGCCGGAGGCTTTGTTTTTCAATCCCACTCCCCCAGCTTTTCGGGGGATTTGCGCGCGGTCCCCGAGGTCAGGCGCGCTCGGAATAAGACATGGTTTCGGTGTTCACCACGATGGATTCACCCTGCGCGATGAATGGCGGAACCGAGATGCGCACACCATTGTCCAGCACAGCCGGTTTAAAGCTGTTCGCCGCGGTCTGACCTTTGACCACTGGCTCGGTCTCTTCGACCACACAGGTGACCTTTTGCGGCACGGTGGCGTTCAGCGCTTCGGCCTCGTGGAACTCCACAACGATGGTCATGCCGTCCTGCAGAAACGGGCGGCGGTCGCCCAGGATTTCGGACGCGATCTGAACCTGATCATAAGTCTCGGTATCCATAAAGATCAGCTGACCGGCATCCTCATAAAGGAACTGCATGTCTTTCTGTTCCAGGCGCACGCGCTCGACTTTGTCAGCGCTGCGGAAACGTTCGTTCAGCTTGGAACCGTTGCGCAGATTGCGTAGCTCGACCTGTGCAAAAGCACCGCCTTTTCCGGGCTTCACATGGTCGACTTTGACAGCGGCCCACAAGCCGCCGTTATGTTCAAGTACATTTCCGGGCCGGATTTCATTTCCGTTGATCTTTGGCATAGCAAAACCTTGTCAAAAGGTTGATGAAACTTTGACGCATCCTATATCTGGCAGGTTCCGCCAAAGCAAGGCAACGATATGTCGTGGTCGCCTTTTCGAAGCTATGCGTTAACGGAATGGGTGCTATGCAACTATGGGGTACCCGAATCGGTATGAATAGGTCATACACGCCCTCACGCCGAAAAAGACAAGAGCAATAATCAAAGGTCGAGATATGAGAGATTTCGTTGACGGCACCGCTTTTAATGCAGAGCAAGGTAATCGCGCTCGCAAGCTGTTCGCAGCAGTGGTGTTGGCTGCCCTAGACGACGCAATCGCTGACGACAAGAAATACGGCAATGGTCCGGAACAGATCGCCCGTTGGGCACGCTCGCGCGATGGTCGCGAAGTGCTGTCCTGCGCGGGTATTGATCCGAACGAACGTGTTGTTTCTGGTTTGATGGAATTTGTGTCCAAAGGTGTCCGCACCTCTGTCGCGCTGTCGCGCGAAGAGAGCGAGCGCCGCAATGCAGCACAGCAGGCAGAAGCCGCCTGATTTTCCAGGGTTTTCCTGTATCAAAAAACGCGCCCCATTTTGGGCGCGTTTTTTATTTCATCTTTTCTTGTCAACGAGTCTTGGTTTTCACCGATACTGCGTGGAATAGATCCGCGCTCAGGTTTAATCGAAATCCTGGCTCATCAGCACACGATTGATTTCGCGGCGCACAAGTTTGCGAACGTTTCGAGTGATCCGCTCACCCAACGCGCCCTGTAATTCCTGACGCACAATTTCTGACACCATGCTGCGCAAAACGGTTTCGTCAATCGTCAGGTTATCGGCATTTGCTAGAGGTTCTGCGGACGCCATGTCAGCCGCCTCCGCCCCAGGCATCTGCTCTACCTCTGCGCGAGCCGCCTGAACATCGTCGTGAACATTATCCTGAGTGGCATCTTGATCCGCGTCTGCTGCGTCTTGCCAATCCAAGACCTCGGATGAACGCTGAAATATCGGGGCCTCGGCATCGGTAGCGGGCCCCTCTGGTTCCCAATCCTGGGCGTGATCCCGACCGACCAAGGCCTCAAGCGCGGCGATCTTATCCTCAAGGCTGTCATCAGTCGCAGAAACCGGCGGCTCGACCTCCTCACCCTGACCGTCCACCTCCTCAGCCTCTCCGCCCAGGACGTCATTCAGAGCTTCGTGCAGGTTCTCAATCTGTGCGGCCTGCGTATAGCTGTCCGGTTGGCTTACCTCCTCAGCCGCATCTAGGTCTTCGGCCTCCACGTCATATGAAGCGACCATTTCGGCAAGGGCTTCGCCAACCTCTTGCTCTACGATTTGCAGCAAGGCCCCGTCGTCAATCAGCTCTTCAACGGCGGTTTCAGCCTCGTCCTCCAACTCGGCCTTCAGCTCATCCACTGCCGAAGCCGCCGCCTCGTCAGCGTCTTCGGCAATCTCAGGCTCTGCAGGCTCATCCGGTTCGACGTCTAAATGAGCCTCGTCACTCTCAGGTTCTACATCTTGCTCTTCGACGATATCATCAAGAGCAACCCCCTCCGGCGCGGCCTCTTCCACAAGGGGGGCCAGATCCGTCAACAGAATCGGGGCATCATCATCTTGCGATTCGGCTGTGTCAGCGTCTGAATGCGGGGCATCGTCTGTGTCATCCGCGTCTTCGTGTGACACAGGTGCCAGATCATCATCGCTCACCCGCAATGCCGGCGTCAGAACCAGTTTTTCAGGTTGTTTCACGGGATTTTGCACAGGTTTCATAACCCGCGCATCATCCGATACCAGCCGTCGGATAGAGGACAGAACGTCCTCAATTTCTACATTCGTAACAGGGTCGGTCATTCTTTGTACCACGCTCGCCTCGGGCATAACTGTACCCGGTGAGCCTGATTCAGACAACAGATGCTGAAAAAGTTACTCTTTTCCCATCGCACGAAGCACGCGATCCAGCTCCCTGCCCTGCTTTGAAGTCGCAGATGGCGCAGATTTGACCAAGTTATAATACTCAGCCGCATCATATTGTGGCACGTCCAAGTGCAACGCCTCAGCGGTCAACTGACCCAGTGATGCAAGAATGGCATAGGAGGCCACAACTTCATCTACTTGTGCGGAAATCAGGTTGGTGCGTGCATCGATCAGATCCTGCTCTGCATCCAGAACATCCAGAGTCGTGCGCGCGCCCAGCTTGGCCTCTTCGCGCACACCACGGAACGCAACCTGAGCCGCGCGGACCTGCGCCTCAAACGCCTCGCGGCTGGCGCGGGCCACGTCCAATTGGACATAGGCATTACCGACATTCTGGATCACAGCGTGGCGCACCACATGCAGCCCGCCGCGTGCGCTATCACGATTGGCACGAGCCTGACGGACGGCGGAGCGGATTTTGCCACCGGAATAAATTGTCCCAGTCGCGTTCAAACCGATCGAGCCCGAGCGCGTATAGCGATTGGTGTCGTCATCATCTGTCGTCACGCCATAGCTGCCATCCAGAGTCACGCGCGGCTTGAGCGATGCTTCGGCGATTTTGATGGCCAATTCCGCGCCAGCAACCTGGTGCTGAACAGAGATCATGTCAGGATGAGACCGAACCGCCAGTTTCTTGGCGGCATCAACAGACCGCGGCAAGCGCGGTGCGCCTTTGGGCGTTTGCAGATTGCCCGGTTTGCGTCCGACTGCCGCTCGAAATTCCTCTTGCGCGATCACAAGCTGCCCTTTGGCGGCAGCCAAGGCCGATTCCCCCTGCGCCAAACGCGCCTGGGCCAAAGCCACATCTGTCCGGGTGACCTCGCCAACTTCAAAACGGTCTTTGGCCGCCCGCACCTCTTGTTGGATGACCCGCACGCCATTTTGACGCAGGGCAACCGTGTCATAGGCGCGTCGCATTTCCATAAATGCACCAACCGCACGGAACAAAACCTGCTGCTCAATAGCCAACAAATCCGCCCGCGTCGCCAGCACGGTTTCCTTGGCGGCTTCGACCTTGAGCCGGTTGCTGCCACCGGCATAGAGCGTCAGAGACGCAAGCAACCGCAATGTCGCCTCATGAGAGGCAAAACCAGTGGTTCGGTAATCGCGAATGGGCGTCGAGGGCAAAAATGGCAGAGCTGCGGGAACCTCGCCAACTTGCTGGTAATTCCTCGCTTTGCCAAACGTCCTTTGCACGCCGGCAGACCAGGACAATACAGGGCGCAAATCCGCCATGGCCTGGGCAACGCCTTCATCAGCGGCGCGCAAAACAGCCCGGTTCTGTTCGATCAAACCAGAATGCTTGTAGGCCGCAACCAGCGTATCCGCCAGGTTTTCGGCCCAACTGGCCGAGGCAGAGGAGACCAAAACAGATACGGCCATCGCGCCGCTTACACAAAACCGTTTAAACCCAAAGGTCATTCTGCCCCCTGTCCCCCTGATATTACAGGGCGAATTCTGTTGCTTTTTCAAATCCCTTGAGCACCGGAGCCGTTCCGTTGAACGCGTGGCGCCAAGCGATTTCGCCTTCTAACTTATGTCCGACGCGCACGGTTCCAAGGGCATCCTCAATAAAGATGCAGGCAATTCTGCCACCTTCCTTGAGTTGATCGGCAATCGCCGCTGGAACAACCTCGACACCGCCCTGGATGATGATGACATCATAAGGGCCATGCTCGGCTGCGCCATCGGCCAGCGAACCGGTGTGAAAAACAACATTGTCTGAGTGATTGTCGCTCAAAAGGCTCTGAGCTTCGGCAACCTGCGCCTCATCATCTTCGACAGCGATGACCGCTTCGGCAATGCGGGCGATGACGGCCGAGGAATAGCCAAGACCTGCCCCGATATCGAGCACCAAGTCGTCATTGGTCAGGTCCAAAACCTCCAACATCTTGGCAAACAGGCGCGCATCCAAAAGATGACGGCCAGACCAAAGCTCAACATGGTCACCGGAATAGGCCGCTTCGACCTTTTCCACGGGAACAAATTTCTCACGCGGAACGGTGAGCATGGATTCAATAATCGGAAACTCGGTCACGTCCGAAGGACGAACCTGTGTGTCAACCATCATGCGGCGGCGGGTGGCAAAGTCTGTCATGCACTAAACTCTTTCGTTCAGATACTTGAGGATGGTTGTGCCACATTTGCTTCCTCGCGGCAATGACCGAGCGCGTTCAATCTTAGCTTATGCGGCAGCGTGACCTTATTTTTCATCATCAGTCGTTTTTGCCAAGATATCCGCTTGACCTCACCGCCGCATCCGCCTAATCAGGCCTCCACTCTGGCGAGTTGGCGGAGTGGTGACGCAGCGGATTGCAAATCCGTGTACACCGGTTCGATTCCGGTACTCGCCTCCAATAAAATCAATGACTTGCGTCATCCTTACTCTCCTTCACCGCCATTTTTGAAACAACCGTTGAAACTTTCACGTTTCGGTCTTGCTTCGTTCCATTTGATTTCTTGCCTCTTGAGCGCGCTTCGCGAGCTCTCTTTGCCGGATCGGCCCACCGTACTTTTTCAGCATCTCGACGCCTGAGTGGCCGGTGACCGCCTTGACCATTTCGTCATCACTGTGGCTCGGCGGCAGCTTTGAGACAGATCAGCGCTACCTTTGAGACACGAAATCTGATTTTTAACGGCACAGATCGACAGCCAGCTCCTAAGATCGCCCGCAGGCACAAGTACTAGAGTTCTCCCGCCCGAGTTGAGCCTCCGACTTTCATAGTGCTAGGATCAGAACCTCGCCCTACCAAAACGAAAACGTCTGCTCTGCGTAATTCCATATCTGCGGTAAGTCCTCAGTGGAAAGCACTGACTGCGGTAGCATCGGACCTGGTGAGCTGATAAACTTCAAACAATCATTTTCAACAGAAAGTCTCAGATGGTTACTCTAAAAAAGTTCATCTTCGAAACGCCTCTCTACACAGAGGTTACACTACCGGAAGATAACATTCTGCGCGCTACTTTATATGGAAAACGTGCCTTTACAGTAGATGGTCACTGCCCCGCTTGCAGAAAGGAAACGACTTTTCACTGCGGGAATGCAACCATGGATCTCGCAAATACACACTCGGAAGAGTTCTATATTATGCAGAATTTCACTGGCTATAGCGCGGTGAATATGAGCTGCGCCCGAGAGAAGTCGCACAAAATTTGGCTGTGGGTATTCTTGTCAAAGACAAGTGCCATAAAAGTCGGCCAAAGTCCCTCACTGGCTGACATCGCCAACGACGAAGCTTCAACCTATCGAAGCATTTTGCAGAAAGATGACGCAGCTGAACTGCATAAGGCTATAGGCTTGGCGGCACACGGAGTTGGCATCGGCTCATTTGTTTACCTACGTCGCATATTTGAACGTCTCATCTACAGCCGCTTTGAAGCCTTTAAGGAAGAGGAGGGCTGGCAAGAAGATGACTTTAAACATCTTAAAATGGATGAGAAAGTTTGCTTCCTTCAAGGTCACATACCCGACTTCCTGTTCGAAAACAGGCGGCTTTATTCGATCCTCAGCAAGGGCATACATGAGCTGTCCGAGGACAGGTGCTTACAAGCCTTTGAACCTATCAAACTGTCGATAAAGATAATCCTTGAGGAAGACAAAAAGAAAAAGGAAGAGCTTGAGTTGCGTAAAAAAGCGGCTGCAGTGATTTCCAGCTTTGATCTGTAGTGAAAGGGCTGCTTGTCCCGAAAACCTCCATGCGCCGAAGAACGCTCTTCGGCACATCGTACATGCAGCCAAAAACTAAACCCAATCGTCGCCAGCTTTGACCTTTTCAACCCTGCTGATCGTCACAACCGTTCGCTCCTCGACCACGCGCTCGCCTCCACAGGTTTGGCATCGCCGCACCGTGGTCACACCGTCATAAATACTGCGGCGATCCTCGACACCGGAACCGTTGCACTTAGGGCAAACTATGATCCGGTAGTTTCTGGAAAACGGGGCGGCGTCACTCATGTTTTATTGCTCCGCGACACTTTCTTTGGGTAATTTAGTCTGCCCGAGCACCAGCCAGGGCAGACAAGTTGAATTCAATTCTATTGACGGGTCACAGCCTCAAGCTTGGTGCTTGCTGCGCCAGCCGCATAGGCGGCTTCCAAAGCGGCTTTGATGTTCCACACCGCGTGTTCCTTGAAGTCCAAACGGTCTGACCTTTGCTCTTCCAACGTTTCAAGGCGCAGGTGTTTCTCTGCAATTTCAGCTATCAACTGTTCCATTTTTCTTCTCCAATTTTTGTGCACCAGAGATAGGCGGACACCGGCCTCTTTGAAGTCCTCCAGGATTGCTATTTCATGTGCATTTCGAGAATGAAATTGCTCACCAACAACTCCCCCCGCGCGCCCCGTGCTTCTCCAGCCTTGGTAACAGAATAGGTCGTTGAAACCGGCGTCAGCTCAAACGCACCAAAGGTCTCGCGGATTTCGGGAACGTCATTAATCGACATGAGGAAACGCCCTTGATGCCTTTGAGCTGTTGGGCCATGCGGACGAACTCATTTCGGTCGAACATGTCTTTGCCGTAGTCATCTTCACAACCCCAATAAGGCGGGTCCAGATAGAACAGTGTGTCCGGGCCATCGTAGCGGGCTATGAATTCACAATAGTCGAGACATTCGATCACTACACCAGACAGACGGGCATGCAGGTCCTCAAGCATTGGCTCAAGCGTCACCAAATTAAAGCGCCCAGGCCGGTCCTTGCTGACCCCAAAGTGTTTCCCGGAAACTTTCCCGCCAAAGGCTGTGCGTTGCATGTAAAGAAACCGGGCCGCGCGTTCGATGTCGGTGAGCGTGGCCGGATCTGTGTCCGCCAAGCGGTTGAATTCAGCCCGCGTGGTGATCTGAAACCGCAAGAGCTGTAGGAATTGCGGATAAAGGCGCTGCAATATCCGAAACAGGTTACTGACTTCTTGGCTGTAGTCGTTGATCACTTCGGCGCGCGGGCGCATTTTACGGCGAAGGAAAATCCCGCCCATGCCCACAAATGGCTCGGCATACGTCTTGTGCTCGATGCCATCCAGAATTGCCGTGATGCGTTTGGCCAGATTGCGTTTCCCACCAAGGTAAGGCGCGACCGGCAATACCGGGTCCACCGGCGTCAAGTTTTCGCTTTCAATCATCGTCATTTTCGTGTCTTTGGACCGCACCCTGATCAGGGTGGGAGCGGCCATAAGGCTTCTTTGGTCGGCGGGGTTGATTGTGAGATTTTGGCCCCGTGTTGCAGGGCGTTACAGCGCCCTGTGACCTCCCCTTCTGGGGATCAAGTTTGAGGTAAGCCGACCACTGATCCTAGCGCGGAGGCTTTCCCCCTTCTCATCAAGTCGATGTCTCATGCGGACAAACTGGCCCTTCCCCGCCATTCCTGACTATGCGTGATTCAAACATCGTCATTTTTGGCGGGAACGGAGGCGGACACGGGTCCGGCCACCTCAGTTAATGCGGACATGACGGCCAGGCGTTCAAGACGGTCCATCTTGGCGAATTTACTAGCCCATCGCTGGCGTTTTCGCTTGATGCGTTCACGCTGGCGATAGTCATCCCCGAGGTAGCGATAATCGTGCAAAGCACTTGGCTCTGGGAAGTTCAGCCAAAGGCTTTCTGCGGCCATCCCTTGGCGTGTGTTGGCCATGTAATCAATGCGCCGCCACCCGGCCAAAGCCTCGTCAAAAAGACCCGAGCGATAGCCGGAAATCATCACCATGCAGCGCGCGGATATGAGGATTTCCAAGAGCCGGATATGGTCATCATCTGTCAGCTCAAAATCATATAGATCGCCCCCCTTGCGGGTCTCCATAACATAGGGCGGATCGGCATAAATCAGGGTATCGGGCTGGTCGATCAATCGCGCCTTGGAAACCAGCGTTTCCAGCGTCGGCAAAAGGTCCAGGGCAGAGCCTTCAAACAGGTTCAAATCAAGGTGCGCATGGGGCCATTCCGCCAGGCAAAGACTATGCGCCTTGTTGCTGGGGTCTATGCCAATGTTTCGCTCGGCCATTGCCTTGCGCCGCAACACTGCGCCAGAGCCTAAAAACGCCTCAATATAGGTTCTGTGAGGCGGCATCTGATTGATGATGCGCTGGAAGATGCCCGCCCCGTTTTTGCCCCCCGGATAGGTCATGACACTGCACCCGAGCTGGCATCGTCAAAAGGGAAGTTGGCGGAATCGGCCATCGTCATTTCCGGCGTTTCCGGCCGACGGCCCAAATGGTGAAAAGACGCAAGCGCCTGGCCTGATAGGCCAGGCGTGCGCGCAGCTCCGGGGCCTGCTCACTCAGCGCCGCTTCAAACCACTGGCTGTCCGCAAAGGCCCGGCGATACCCGCACTCAATAAGATAGTCGTGGATGCAGGCCGCTTTCAGAAAATAGGGATCATCCGGCGAAAACAGCCACCCCAATTGGCGCGGGACAGAGCTTTCAAATTCGCGGCCAGCGGGTACCAGTAGCTCCCACCCGCTATCCTTCTTTCCGATCTGCCAAGGCACGGGCTGCGCGGTCACATAACCACGCGCGCCGCCCTTTTTGCACCATGACAGATCAGGCATTCTTGCCCCCTTAGAAACTGGCGGCGACTTGCGCCGCTTCGGCAGGGATTTCAGGCCAGGCGGCATCATCCAGAAAATCAGTCCCGGCATCCTCAATCAGGGCAGTGTTGGCCGCGCGCATGGCTTGAACCCAGCCAAGTGCGGCTGTGGCTCCAGCCAAGATTGCAACTTCCGCATCGGTACGATTGGACGCGGTCTTGGCACCAATTACGCCCACGGCCAGCCCCATATTGGTTTGAGCCTCAGCCGACGCATGCGCGTAAATCCGGCGGCGACATTCCTCGCTGACCAAACGCTTACGCTCGGCTTTCAGAACCACGGCGATTTCATCTTCTGAAACGCCATTTGCACGCGCCGCCTCAACAGTGGCGTTGCGCAAGATCGCGCCATTGGGCTTCTTAAAATCAAACATTGGTTTCTCCGGTTTTAGAGGGTGGTGTTTGCGGCCAGAAGGCGACCAACGGTTGCCGGGTCTGTGCCTGCCGCGTAGCCGTCAACCCAAAGACCAGCCATTTCAGCCGGGACGGTTACGGCGTTCAGCCAGAAGGCATAAAGCGCGTTGCCGCTGAGGAAGGCGTGGTTTGCACCGGCAGGCACTTCCATTTCGCAGTTGAACAAATCAACAAACAAATTGGTGCGGCCATAGAACATGCCGCGCGGCGTGACATGAGCCGAGACTTGCGTTGTGGCCAGGCGCAGATCGCGGCACAGAATTGTGCAATTGCGCCCGGTCGACGTGATGGCAGGCGCGCGGGTGTCAATCGCGTCGATTTCTGGTGCCCAGGACAAGCGGCGCTTCACGCCGATTTCAGAGGATGCCAAAGTCAAAGATGCGGCAGGCACTGCGACATAGCTGTCAACCACCAGGTCAGTCTTGAGAGACACATAGTAATCGCCGCCGGGGATCATGAACTTTGCCGCCCCATCCAGAGACCGAACCGGGCTTTCTTCGGTCCCAAGACCGTCAACGTCATCACCAGTGGCCGCGTCCACAAACACCTTCCGGCCCATGGCCCCGCTCAAGCTAGGAAGGATGGCTTGCAAGCGCGCGTCAATCTGGGGGATTTTACTTGCAATATCGTCATGCAACGCGCCCAACGCCGCCAGCATTTCTGTGTTTTCTTTCGACATGTTTACGCTCCGGGATAGCGGCCATGTTCCTTGCGGAACTCTTCGACCAGGTGGAATTGTTGACGGGTGATTTTGGCTTGGTTGGCGATGACCAGCGCGAACTCGCGATCAAAGATCACGTTCACATCCGGGCCGGTCGCAACCACATTGACGGAATTGTCGGGCAAGCCTGAAAGCGCCAGCGTGAACGCCACCACAACCTCCCCGGCTGCCGTCTTGAACATGAGCGGCGTGGCCTCATCCGACCAGATGGCCAGATGTGTGCCATCATCCAAGACAAAGCTGACTTCGCGCACCCAAAACTCCGGCGATGCTTGCAGATGGCCTTGCACCGTGATCGTCGCTGGCCCGGTGCGTTCGCCGCCGCCAACGGCAACCCGCAAGCGCTCATTGCGCAGCCCATCAGCCCCCGTTCCAGGCTCGTATCCAGCACCACCCCCGTCGCCAAAGGCCATATGGGTTATGTTGCCTTCCAGCCCCTGAGAACTTGCAGAGAGAATGGCGTTAAGCCCTGCATCCGTGATTACCGGTTGGATAAAATGTGACATGTGTCCTCACGCTGCCTTTGCCGTAATTCTGTGGATTTCGATCACCTGCACCGCCGAAGTGGCACCCAGCCCGGATTTGAACTCGGTGGGGCGTTTTGCGCCCCCTTTCGCGCGCGTGACGCCCAGCGTTGTCGCCGCTGTGACCAGGCGCAAAGGCGTTGCAAAGGCGGATGGCCGCTTGGCCTGACCACGTCCGCGCGCCACTTGCAGCGCTTGCGCCGCCGCTGTGACACCGATGCCGCCGGTTATATTCACGCCAACGCGGACGCTGCTTTCCTGCGACCAACGCTTGGTCACGTCGATCATGCGCCGCGCCGCGCTCAAGGTGCGTGGGCCAAGCACCGCGTTTTCGTCAAACTGCGCCTCTCCCACCAAAAAGGTGATTTCGTGGGTATTCGGCACGCCCATGGGCTGCATGTCATGCCACTGAGTGATGCGCATCTGCATGCCCAATAGGCGCAGCCCCAAACGCACACCGGCTGTGTATCCCTGCAAGGATTTGAGCCGCCAAATCTCGCTCAGAATGCGGCGCTGAACATGTTCCGGGAAATTCGGATCAACGAATTCCTGCGCCGAAAACGCGCGGACCAGGTACGGCAAGGCACGGGCGTCAGCGGTCATGGGGTCAACCAGGCTCAGCTTGGTCAAATCCAGCTCGGCCAACGTCTCACCAAAGGCCTGCACCAGGGCGCGCTGGCGCTCATCATTGATACCAGGGGGGACCAGAGAAAGCGGGATCAGCGACTTAGACATTTGGAGCCTCAACCACTGACACGTTGAAATTCCCGATCACCGCGAAATGCGTCGATGGGAGATCTGTGAATTCGAAGTCAGGGCCATCCACCCCGACCACACCCGCCATGGCGCGCGCCGCTTCAATCAAAGCAGACGGGGAGACCTGGGACCCCAAAACCTGCCCCCATTCGTCAAACTTCGCCCGCAAACGCTGCTCTTTTTCAGCCTCAACAGAGGCGAGATAACCAGGAGCCACGCGGATCGTCATGTTCACATCAAAGACCTGCGAAACCGCCTCATGAATGGTCACATAATCCCCCATCGGGATCATGGTTTCCGGGTCCAGATAGGCAAGGATCGCATCCGCAATCGCCTGTGGCGCTGCCCCTGAATTCATGAGGGGATAAATGTGAATATGACCTGGCTGCGGGCGTGTCACTTCAACGTCAACAATGTCGGGATGCACGGCCTTGACCAGGACACGATAGGCCTGCTGTGAGCCGCCTCGCGTGACCAGCTCAAAGGCATTCAGAACCCGTGCGCGAAACGCCCCGTCCCGTTCTCGCTCCGAGCCGCCCGCCGTGATCTGCGTATTCGACACGCTCTCAACATAGGCAATCGGGTCAAGCAAATCGTCAACCTGGCCGATCTGTAAATCATTGAAGGCAACACCCGCACCGACCGCGGTTACGGCGACCGGCGCGGCGACTTCCCCAGCCGGAATGACCAATTCGGCATCCGTGCGAAACACCAGCTCAGGACCTGCCGAAATCCGCGTTCCTTTCGGAACAATCACCGCCTGATGATGCGCCTCTGCCAGAGAGAACATGACCTCAGAGCGCGCGAACTGCGCCAGTAGGCGATAGGTGTCAACATTGGCCCCGATACGATCCAGATGCTCACCTTCGGCGAAGATAGCCAGGTTCTGCAAAAGGCCGGTCTGGATCGCCTCACCAACATTCGCCAGCGCGTAGGTCATCAAATCAATGACAAAGCTTTCCGTTTGCGACGGATACATTTTGCGCCCAGAAATCGCCTCGAATTTGGCGATCAATTGCGCCTTGATGGCAACGGGATCACGCTGACCAAAATTGGGAACCGGCAGGGCGCGCAATTGCTCTAAAGTGAGAGTGGTCGGCATGAAGCTCATGAGGCCAAACGCTCCTCACCCGCCACCAATGGCACGGTCAAAATTTGCTGATCATCCAGGACACCGGCAACGGGTTGCCAATGAACCTCCGCCACCAAACGCGCATATTCGGCCTCATAAACCCGCACGACAGAAACTGTGACGCGCGGCTCCCACATGGCAATTGCATCCCAAATCGCCCGTTGAATTTGCGGGATGGCAATATTCGGATGACGGTCAATATAGGGCTGCAAATCGCACCCTTTGAGCGGCTCGGTTGGCACCGAACCAAGCGGGGTCAAGATAAGGTTTGTGATGCTTTGGGTCAGATCATCCAACCCAGCGACAATTTCACCCCAAAACGCTGGCCGCTCACCCGTTTGCGGATCAGCGCGCCCAACCTTGAGCGACCAGTGCTTAAAAGGAATGTCGTATTTGTCCTGCATACAAAGGTGATAGGCAGGCAGGCCCAACAAAAAAGGCGGACACATGTCCGCTCTAGATCGCTGAAAAATCAGCCGACGGCTAAGGGTTGGTTTGTTACAGGCGAAGATCCTAGTTGCAGCGTCACCAAGGGTTTCCACAAAAGAAACTTTGTTTACATTTATTGGTATACGAGACGGCGTGGTCCCATGTTTTTACACAAATAGGTCGCCAAATGCCCAAATGATTGTACCAACTGCTGCGACCTCAATTTGAGAAAACCCCAACGAGTGAGTGACTTCTCTGAGATCGGCAGTTAATTTAGGACCTTCAGTGACTGCGATGTACTCACTCGCTACAATGCTGAGTAAATGTTTCTGCGGCACATTAGGATTTTGGCGAGCCAAGTGATTAAGTCTGGTGCTCCAGTCTCCGTCTTTGCCTATGGAAGATTGCTTCTGCATGTTTTTGACATAAACCTCGGTGACTTCGAGAGCTTTCCCATAGTGAAGCCACAACCACAACAGGGCTAACGCAAGCAATGCAATCACCGCACCAGATCGTCTAAAATAGTCGTTTCCAAACACACATTCTGCCCAGTGGCCTAAAATTAGAACTTCAGCGCACAAGAAGTACAAAAACGGACGTTTTGACAAAGTTAGAATGAACCGACGAAATGGAAATTTCTGGTTCGAAAAAAGTGGCCGCCTCAATACACACCTCATTTTTTTCAAGATTTTAGTTAATTGAAACAGCGGCGTAAACCGGTCAAAGCGAACTTGAACTGATTCTGCGCGAAAGCCTAGTTCCTAATAACCAACTACTATATGCAGAAATTCACACATTGCTCACTCATGTCGGCTCACCAGTCAATGAGCTTCCTGACATGACATCTTCGTGCTTGTGATCATGACCGATATTGACGTCTTTGTTTGTCAGCACATCCGCATCAATTTTGACAGCATCCGCTTTCAGCGTGATTGTCTCAGCGTCCAAAACCAGCGCCCCGGACGTCTTGACCGAAACCGGCCCATTGGTCTCAACCGTCACTGCGCCGGTGGCCTTATTGACATGGACAGCCCCGCCGTCCCAAACCAGCCCAATATCGTCATTTGAGCCAAAAGGCGGTTTTCTCTGGTCATTGTATCGAGACCCGATCAAACACCCGGCCTCACCTCTGGCGTCCAGGGCGCACCACACCTCATCCCCCACATTGGGCATCATAAATGTCGCGGTTTCTCCGCCCGATCTGGCCAAAACATCAATCCAATGAGAAACCACCTCGTCCTCATCTTCGAATTGAACCCGCACCCGCTTTTTAACGGGGTCTCGCCGCACCACAATGCCGCGCTTGTTAGTGTTATTGGCCTCATATTCACGCGCGCGCATCGACCAGCTCCAAAGAAACTTCATGACCGTCACGCGACAGAGTGTGGGTTGAGCTGTCAATCAGCCGCTTGCCGTCGTAGCGCCCAAAGCCAGTCAGATTGACCGTATTGCCCGCAACCGCCAGAGCGTTTCCGACCAGGTCACAAGAGCCGGAAAACTTGCCACGATTGGCGCGATGCAGCTCCGATTTCACCCGCGCTTCGGCTTGAGCCAGGCTCTCCAACCGCTCGCCGGAAATCTTGAGCACATCGCCGGTGGTGATCTTCGGGTCTACCTCTTCATACCGGGTCAGCTTGCCCTTGTTTTGGTCAAGGTATTTTGCTTCGCCCTTGGAATAGGTGCCGGTACTTTCAAAGAAGAAATCATAGCTGATCACGTCAGCCTTCGGGATCTCTAGCGAGGCCTTGCGGCCGTCAACAGATTTGAAACTGGTGAACACCACAAAGTCGCCACGCAGGTTGAAATAATGCCCGGTCTCATTGGCCAAGAGCTTCAAAAATTCCAGATCGCGCTCGCGGCGCTGAGTGATGCGCTCAAAAAACAAGTCGTTGATTTCACCCATGACGCCAAGTCCAACCCTGCCCGCCACTTCATGAACCACATCAGCCAGATTGATGCGCTCATAGGCTTTCGTCTTTTGCGTCCTTAGCGGCTTTGTCACCGGCGCGGCCAACCCGCTGATTGTCATCAAGTCGCCGTCACGCCCGCCCGAGGCATTGGGCTGGTCCAACTCAAACAAGCCACAGGGCAGTTTTCGCTGCTCAGCATCAAAGATCGTCAACTGCATTTTGCTGCCAATCTCTGGATACCAGCTCGACTTCCACCACCCATCCTTGTCATGCACTGTGACCGTCATTTCTGACGCTTTGCCATGTAGATGATCGGTGTAGCTGACCTCTGTCACCATGGCGTGCCCCCATCGGGTGGTCCAGTTTGATTGTTAGTGCATCGTCGGCCTCTGGTCCATCGGAACGATGCTTTCTGGCGCGGGTGGGCGATAGCCTAATGCGCTGTGCGGCCTGACGGTGTTGTA